>NZ_BOML01000042.1 GCF_016862175.1 Paractinoplanes durhamensis
GGGTGCCGTCGCCGGCCGTGTACGACCAGGCGCGAAATCCGCATCGACGCCGCACAGTGTGGTCAGTGCGAACGGTGGCGGCGATCCTGGCAAATCCGCGCTACACGGGCTGGCAGGTATGGAATCGGCAATACACCGATCATCGGGAGGCGGTACCGGGGGACCGGCGATCGAGTACGGGCCCAGTGCGGGTGTGGAATGCACGCTCGGATTGGGTGGTGTCGGTGGAGCGCACGCATCCGGCGCTGGTGTCGGACGACGATTTCGCGGCGGCGCAGCGGATCACCGCGGCGGCGAGGCCGCAGGATTGGCCGGTGCGGCGGTATGCGTTCACCGGCCTGTTGATCTGCGGGGTGTGCGGACGAAGGCTGGTGGCGCATTGGGTGCATGAGAAGCCGGCGTATCGCTGCCGGCATGGCCGCACGGGCGCTCATCCGCGGTCCGAGGTCGGGGTGAAGGGGGTGTACTGGCCGCAGGGCCAGGTCTTCTACCGGTTGCGAGCCTGGACCACTGATCTCGCGTTCCTGCAGACGCCCGACGATCTCGCCGCGTTCCTGCGGGCGAGCGACCTGGTCATCGTCTGCGGGTGGGGCACCGTGGCGATCGAGGCCGCCCTCTCGGCATCCATCGACGAAGGCCCGCTCACCAGCGGTGAGCTTGACGGCTTGGCGCTGGCGCCGATACCCGAGGAGGGGAAGGAGCGAGATCCGGGGCCGAGCGGGCCGGTGCAGTTGATGTTGCCGTTCCCGGCGGTCGGCCGGCGGCGTGGTCGCGGGTCGCTGCCGCCGACTTCGTTAATTGCTCAGCCCCAGAAACAGAGAACCCCACTCGGCTTCACGCCGAAACGTGAATAACCTCGTGGGGTTTAACGTGTCCGGAGGGATATTCACACGTTGATCGTCGCCAGAGAACTGGCGGTCCTGCTGTAAGCCCTTGCCAGAATCTTGTGAATAAAACGTTGAATCCAAGGTCAGAAGGAAGGCTCTGACCAATTATTCGCGTGGAGTGCGGTGCGCCACTGTTCTCCTAAAGCATGCGCCCACTCCGGTTCAACGTCGGCTGCGAACGCCAGCAACCCGGACACGTGCCGCACGAATCCGTCAAGAGAACTGAACCGTCGGTGAGCGACGTGCGCCGCGAGCCCGAACTTCTCGACACCACGCACGTTATCGGTTATTCTGCCGCGCACGATGCGGTTGAGTCGAACCTTGTTGTTGTCCACTAGCAAGCCAAGTACGGCCTTGCGAGCGCCTGGCGGCACTATTCGCGTCTTTTTCTCATGCAAGGAGAATCCGGCTCGACGTAGTTCCGTGCCTACCTCACGGATCAGGCTTGTTGCCTGGCTGCGACTAAATTCCTCGATTGTCGAGAATGTAAGGTCGTCGGCGTAGCGCGTATATACCATCCGCTCGAGCTGCGCGATACGAGAAAATGTGGTGTCTAATTCATAAAAGATGAGGTTCGCTAGAGCGCCGCTGGTCGGAGCCCCTTGAGGGAGAAACCCGAGCACCGCCTGACTATATGGGCTGATTACGCGGTCTCTCATATTGCTTAGGAAGCGATGGCTGTCGACGTGGCTGGCGTGTGCTGCCGAGCGAGTGCACAGCCGGGCCAATTCGAGTGCCACAAGCTGGACGTATCCAGCTTTATGAAAAACTGTGTAAACCCTGCGTTCGTCGATGGTCTCGAAGAAGTTCCTGATGTCCAGCTTGACCAGCCATCGTGCCCCAGCATGTCGACTTGCGCAGGAGCGAATCGATGAGCCGGCCTGGTACGCGTAACTGTCGGCGTGGACGGGAACTCGGTCAACGATTCGATGGAGAATCCAACGTTGGACTCTCATCAGCGGCGAATGCGGAGCAGAGATCGGACGCATCCCCCGCCCGTTCCGACGCTTGAGGACGATATCGTCGTAAGGGTCCCACTTGCGCTCGACGATGCCCCGTAGATAGTTGTAGGAAACACCTGTGCGCACTGCAAGGTGGTTAAGCGTGAGAACCGCAGCGAGCCCGTTGGCCTCGACCGATTGAGTCTGCGTGAGCGCGGCATCGAGCAGGGCCTCGGGCTTGCCACGCGCCCTGCCTTCACGCCGGTAGAGGTGAGGGGAGCCAGTCGTCATCTACCTTTGGATTCCTTTCTCGCGCGGCAGCATGGTCGCGAAGGTGCGCCGAGGCGCCGAGGATGCAGCGCCTTCGCGACCCACGCGAACGCGAGATTGAACGGAGTCGCAGTAAACCCACGACCCGCTTGCGCACCGCGGTTTGCCCGCAGCCGTGGTCGACCCGACGGGCCGACTCGGATCTAGATGTCACATGGCTCCCCTCAGCCTCTGAGGATAATATGGCGCCTGGTCACCTACAGCTAGCAGTTCCGGCCGAGGTGTCGGAGGGCGATTGCGGGCACGGCGTAGTTCCATGCGGCCCTCGTCCGTCAGTCGGCCGGTCGAGTCCAGCAGCCTCAGATCCTGACAAGCTTCCAAGATCCGCCGGATGGCTTCGAGGCTGAGGCTAAGTAGTCCGCTGAGTCCCACCGGATCGCGGTGTCCGCTCTCAACAGCGCCGAGGGTCAGAAGGAGATTCCGAGTAGTCGGGTTCGACAAACCATCGAGAACTTCACCGAGACGTTCTTGCCGGATGATCGCGGCAATTCGCCTCGGGTCCGTTTCCAATCTGTAGTCGCCAATCTCTGTTTGTAGTTGAGGAGACATTCTGCGATTTCCGAACAACGGTTTCCAATCGCTGATTCTTGGGCACGTAGTCTGCCAGAGAATGCACGGAAGATTGTTCGGAACCGTGTGATGCAACGTCAACAAGCCACGTGTTTTGCCGTATCCGAGGGAGAACCCAGGACTATACGCGTATCTCCGGCATAGCGCCTCAACTGATTCCCGTTCTTCCTTCGTCCACGGCGCGGTATCAAACCCTAGTCCTCGTTCCACGAACCGAACACTTTCGACATAACGGTGATCTTCTAAGCGCCTTTGCGCATGCGCGGAAGGCGCAAGCAGGAGGACATGAATCCTTATCAGCCCATAGGAGTGCCAGCTCTTGATCGTCGGGTGGCGCGTCCACTCGCCGACGTACTTGACGATCTGGTCGCCGGTCCCGCTATAGTCGTCCACGAGAAGTACAGTTCGCACCTTGTGCCGCAGCAACTTGTCCAGTGAGTCGTAGGATGCCGCTCGGTTAAATTTAGGTCTCCTGCCGGCGGCCTCTCGGATGATGTTTCCGACTATACCTTCGCTGCCCGGGATCGCGGCGTACGGATGTTCTAGTGGCAGTAGCTGACTCGAATTACCGTTCGGCAATTCCCGCACTGGGTAAATACCCACAGGTTTCGGAAGCTCGTTGATTGCAGCATCCAAAGCGTTCGACACAGCTATTCGAAAGTCCGACGAAGAGATTACCCTGAGGCTGTCGATCAACAACGTTGCTGGTCGCCGTTCATCGATGGCAAAGTTCGCCAGCCATCGACTGCCTTGAAGGGTCTCGCTTGGACGTACGGCCACTTGTTCACCTGACGATGTCCGAAGCCTATGTATGCTTCCTCGGCGAGGAACCGCGCTACCGCTGACAGCTCGCCGACGGCGGGCGGCGCCCGAATCCCAGCGGAGTCGAGGGCAAGCTGTTTACGAACATTACTCGATCACCGCCCCGGCTGTGGAGCACATCCTCGCCGGATACGTCGCCGACGCTGGGATCACCTCGATCGCGCGGGCTGGCTCAAGGCAGCTTCCGATGCCCATGCCCGTCTGCCTACGACCGGGCATGCGCCCGCATCGACACCCGGGCATACAAAAGCATCGCAGTCCGCGCCATCTTGCTGAACCCTCGTTACACCGCCGCAAGGTGGCGACCGAGAGTACGGAAACAAGGTTCTCACCGGCGTTGAGGACGTCGCTCTTGGCCACAAGCGCCGCCATCGCTGAACTCCTGCCGAAGTT
Source organism: Paractinoplanes durhamensis (assembly GCF_016862175.1). GTDB lineage: Bacteria > Actinomycetota > Actinomycetes > Mycobacteriales > Micromonosporaceae > Actinoplanes > Actinoplanes durhamensis. Next base: position 3,944 of record NZ_BOML01000042.1, read on the forward strand.
GGTCTGATCTCGCAGCGAGTCGCATACGCCGCCTCCCCTGCTTGACGCGTACGAAAGCCTGATGCGAAGACACGGGGCGCCAGTTAGCTTGGTTGCATGTCTGACTCCATGTGGTCGGCGATCGAGTACCTATCGAAACAAGTTCGAATGCCGGCTGCCTCTGCAGACAGTCGTAGGGCATTGCGCGCGTTGCGTGCGGCTCCGCCAGCGTATGCAGAACGCGGGGCCCGGCGCGCCACCTTCCAGTCAGAGGGCTATAAGTGCACTTATGCCTGTCTCACGTATTGAGTAGTCTTTTAGTATTTTTTCGGGTGTTACGGCGTCGCTCGATGTCGTGAACGTAGTGGGTGGGCTGACACCCGGGCCCCGGTGGCGCGTTGGTCCTGGTCATGGGGCGTAAGGCGTACTCGACTGATCTCACCGACGCGCAGTGGGCGTTGATCGATCCGTTCCTGCAGGCGTGGAAGGCGAAACGTCCGTCCCCGTCGGGCCATGAGGGCCGCTATGACCTGCGGGAGATCATCAACGCCCTGTTCTACCAGAACCGGACCAGCTGCCAGTGGAAGCTGTTGCCGCATGACCTGCCGCCGTACTCGGCGGTCTACTACTACTTCGCCCTGTGGCGTGACGATGGCACCGACCAGGTGATCCATGATCTGCTGCGGTGCCAGGTGCGGGAGAAGGCCGGCCGCACCGAGGACCCGTCCGCGGTCGCGTTGGACACCCAGTCGGTGCGCGCCGCGAACCATGTCCCGGCCGCCACGACGGGAAAAGACGCGGGTAAACGAGTGCCGGGTAGGAAACGGGGCCTGGCCGTGGACGCGTTGGGCCTGATCATCGCGGTGGTCGTGATGGCGGCCTCGGCCACCGACAACCAGATCGGCGTGAAGTTGATCGACCGGGTTGTCGCACACGCCCCGACGGTGACCAAAGCCTGGGTGGATGCGGGATTCAAGGACGACGTCGCGATCCACGGCGCGGTGCACGGGATCGACGTCGAACAGGTCTTACGCTCCGACAGCCGGGCCGGGTTCGTGCCGATCGCCAAGCGGTGGATCGTCGAGCAGATAAACGGCACCCTGATGCTGCACCGCCGCCTGGTGCGCGAGTACGAGATCCGCGAGGCCTCCAGCGAGTCACACACCTGGTGGGCGTCCACCGCGAACATGGTCCGCCGGCTCACCGGCACCGCCACGGCGAGCTGGCGGGACACGTGAACCCGGCACCGATCCCCGCACCGATCCCGGCACCGATCCTGGAGGCGATCACCGCCCGCGAGGCCACTGCGGGCCTGGCCGCGGACCAGCTCCGCGAGCAGATAAGCGCACTGTCGCAGCAGTTGAGCGTGCTGGAGAGCGAGCTGGCCGACCTGGCGACCACCCGAACGACCCTGCTGCGGCTCGGCGGGCACCCCGACGACGGCGCCCAGAACGCCGATACCAGGCCGCCGAACCCCACCTACCAGCAGATCCTCGCCGTCCTCGGCACCGCCGAGTACCCGTTACGCGCCAAGGACATCTGCCTGGCCCTCGGCATCGCCACCACTGCCAACCACACCGAAAGCCTGCGCGCGAAACTCAAACGCCTGGTCACCCGGGGCGTGCTCACCGAGGACCGGCCCGGCCTGTTCGACCTGGCCCCGAGCACGGCCGGGCCCGCCGATGCCACCGTCGCGTAACGACATCCGTAACGACATCCCCGCCGAGCGGACCGCGACCTGCCCCACCTGCCGGCAACCGTTCACCCCGATCCGCCGCCAGACCTACTGCACCCCCGCCTGCCGCCAAGCCGCCTGGCGCGCCCGGCACCCACCACCGCGACCCGTCCCCGCCGCCGTCACGCCGGGCACCGGCCGACGAGCCGGCACCGTCTATCAGTGCCCGCGCTGCGACACCCGCTACCTCGCCCAGCAGTGGTGCCACGACTGCCACACCCCCTGCACCCGCCTCGACCGCGGCGGCCTGTGCCCCCACTGCGACGAACCGGTCGCGATCAGCGACATCACCGAACAACCTCGATAGCTTCCAGCGGCGACACCACACCGAAACCCTCAAAAAACTCAAGCCCTCAAACGGCCATAAGCGAACATATAGCCCTCTCAGGCCAAGGCGGACTCACCATCCCACACCCGTACAATCCCTTCAAGCGGTACAAGCTCAACGCCGAAACCGTGCTCGAGTGGGAGGAACTTCCGGGCAAGGAAGGTGTCGTCGGCGCCATGGGCCGGGCTGCCGCGACGGCTGCTCTGCCCGGGCGGATCGGCAGGGCTGTCGGTGCAAGCCTCGGGGCTGCTATGAAGCCCCCGCGCGTAGTCCGTCTGAACTGGGCCGACGGCAATCAGTCCGTCCTCGAGTTGCCGGAGAAGCTGTTCACGGTTTTCTCCGTGCTACTCCAGGGCCGGCAGGTCGTGACCGATGCCTCCGCGCAGGCCAAGTCTTCGGAGCCTTCGGCGCAGGTCGGCGTGACCGAGAAGATCTTGGACCTCGCCTCCTCTGTGATCCAGCGAGGCACGCAGGGAACGCCGGCCCTGGCGGCGGCTCAGCCGGATGTTGTTGGGCAGATTGAGAAGCTGGCCTCGCTGCGCGACGCCGGCATCCTTACGGATGAGGAGTTCGCGGCGAAGAAGGCCGAGCTGCTCGGGCGCCTCTGACACTCAAGCGGCAGTCTTCGCTCCGATCACCGAACGTGCAGGGATCGCTCAAGATGGTGATCCGCCGTAGCAGCATTAGTCCGGCCCGACGGCAACCGTCGAGCCTGGGCTGAACGCCGGTGCAGGCACCTGCGACCCCGCACCGGCACTCGGTCGACTTGCTGATCCCGCATCCGCTCAAGCAAAAAGAGCGAACTGCCGAGGTGACGCCGCCTCCACCTCGTGTTTACTCATGGTGATGGCGATGATCGACAACAAAGGTGCCGAGGCAACGCTCCGATCTTGACGCGGGTGGGCGCCGACCGGGGCGGGAACCTCGACGAGGCGAAGTCGTCGACCTCGACCTCGACCACGTGCAACTGGCCGCCGCAAAGGCGTGATCACCGTCCGGGCCGGCAAGAACCGTGAGTTCTGAGAGATCCCCCGTGCACACCAGGCTGCACGAATACCTGGAACTCTGGATCAACGACGAACGACCAGCCTGGCCCGGCGCCGACAGCCCCGCGCTGCTGCTCAACCAGCGCGGCGGTCGACTCTCCGACCGCGGCGCCCACGACATCGTGCCCGCCATCGCAGATGAGGCCGACTTCACCGCCGACTTCATCGGCTGCCACGTCCTACGCCACATTCGGAACCCGCCTGGTCCGCGAAGGCCACGACCTTCGTCCTGGTCGCCGAGCTCATGGGACATGCTCGGCTCGAAGCCACACGGGCGTACAGCTTGCCAGCCGACGCAGACCGCGAAGCTGCGAATAGCAGCCTCCTCACCGACCGCTGACCAGCGGATTCAGCAAGCTGAAGCCATTTTCTGGCCTACTCCGGCAGGCCTCAAGCAGGAGGCCGGCGGCATCGCTGGATCGTAGCTCTTCGACGTGAGGTTTACTCGGTGCTGTGCCAGCAGCAACGGGCGCGGCCCCGTGAGGGAACCGCGCCCGCTGGATTCTGCGTGGTGCTGCTGTTACGTCTGCTGACCAGGTGTCGGCCTACCGGTGTTGTCAGGTTCGTCGGCCATCGGGCTCCGCTTGCCGGGCCAGCGGATGGCTCTCGCCGGTCATCGTCTGCACCGCCTGCGCCACCTCGGTCTCCTGCGCCTTGATGTAGGTGTTGGTCGCCTCGCCGTTCTCGGCGGTGTGGCCCGCGAACGCCCGGGCGACCGCATACCCAGCGATGCGCTCTATGGCGGTCACCGCCGTGTGCCGGAACCAGTGCGGCGACACGCCCAGCTCACCGGCCCAGGGCAGCTTTTCCTGAATGCGGTCCGCGAGGGTGTTCAACCGCCGCCGGGTCAGGGGCCGGCCCACCGCGACCCCGGCCTTGGCCCGGTAACGGAACACCGACTCGTCGGGGTCCCGTGCGCCGCGGTGATGGGCGTGCGCCAGCAGCGCGTCGAGCAGCGTCGCCGAGATCGGCTGCCAGCGCTGCGTGTCGCCCTTCTCGAACAGCCGCACCTGCTGCCGGTCGGTGTTGACGTCACGCAGGCGTAGCCCTAGAGCACCGCCGCGCCTGGCACCGGTCTCCAGGAAGAAGCGAAGCAGCAGCGCGTCCAGCTCCGGGTCGTCGCCCCCGGACGCGACGACCTCCCAGACCTGGAAGACCTCGTCGTCCGACAGGCCACGGCGGGTGCTCTTCTTGCGCCGGGGCTTCGGGACGGCCAACGCTGGACTTTCCCCGACCAGCTTGTTCGCCACCGCGTGCCGGAAGATGACGCGCATCGCCGAGATGGCGTTCTCCTGCGCGCCGACCCCACCACGGCCGTTGCGCCGCTGCACCGACTTGTCCCGTGCGGTGGCGGCGACCCGGGCGATGTCGATCGGCTTGACCTGATCCAGCCCCAGGGTGCCGATCATGGCAACCATTAGCTTCCAATACGTCCCGTAGGTGCGCCGCGTGGTGGGGGAGGTGACCTCCGCGACCTGAGGGACGAACTGCGCGACGGTGGGAACGGTGGAGACAGCGCCGGAGTCGGCCTGGCTGGCGGCGGCCTGTAGGTCGTCCGGCGTGATGCCGGCGTTGGCGAGCAGTGTCAGCATCGCCTGCAAGGTCTTGGCGTCCGCGCTCATGCCAGCACTCCCGCCAGAGTCGCCGCCGGCATCAACACGAGCTGCTGGGATCGGCGGTTCGTGCCCACCAGCACCCGGTCGCCAGGCTCGACGCCCAGCCACGTCCGATGCGCGGACGGCAGGCACAGGCGGCCCCGCCCGTCCGTGCTCACCACCGTGGCCTGGGCCGCGGCCTTGGCACGACGGGTGACCTTGGTCGCGGTGACCCGGTGATCGGCCGTGATGCGCAACGCCACGTCGGTGTAGGTGCGCCAGCGCAACACGTCGACGGCGTCGCGGGGGACGAACCGGCCACCGCCGTCGAGCGTGACCACGTCGAACAGCCACGGCGTGATGACCGGCACCGCCGGCAGCGCTACGACCCTGACCGCCGCCCCGATGGGCGCAGCATCCAGGACCGCCGCGTCGGTATCCGAGACGTCATCCGGGTGCTCCGACGGGGCCGGGCGCATCGCCTGCCGCGGGCGTAGCCGATCGATGATCACGCGACCGCGGTGCGCAGCGTCAAGAGAGTGGGTCATCGCATCAGTGCATCGGTCGCCGGGTTCGGCGTCGGTGTCACTGGGGATCAAGCCGGTTGTATCGATACCGGCAATGTCACTGTTTTCCCAGTTCAGGACGTCTATCGACGCCGTAAACTGGGTAACAGCACTGTCTAACGTGTCCGGAGGGGGACTTGAACCCCCACGCCCGATAAAGGGCACTAGCACCTCAAGCTAGCGCGTCTGCCATTCCGCCACCCGGACCTGCATTGCAGCCTGTTTCACCGCCGATAGCTCAGGTGAGTATCGGCGGCTCGGTGAGCCGCACAGGAGAGAACTGTACACGGCCCCAACATGGGGTTGCAGGGAGGGTGGGGGTGGGACATTTCGGGGCATAAAGCTGGGCATTGGGGCCCGGCCTGGCGTCTGGGGGACGTACCGGGCAGCATGGCTCGCGTGTCGCAGCCGTCTCCGCTCAGTCCTGCTTGGCAGCGTGCGCAAGAGCTTGCTGACTCTGGCGATCTTGCGGGTGCTCGGGCGGTGCTGGAGCGTGCCGTGGAACTTGGGAAAGTCAACCTTTCTGAGGATGATCCTGACGTTCTTCGCACTGCCTATCAGCTTGGCACCGTCTTGCAGAAAGCGGACGATCCTGCGGGCGCCCGGCGGGTGCTTGAGGAAGCCTATGCCGCTGGGTCGTGGCGGCTTGGGGACTCCGATGCGCTCATGGTGGAGATCTCCCACGACATCGGGGTGGTTGCCGAGGAGCTTGGCAATCGGCATGAAGCTCGCAAAGCGTTCGGGCGGGTGGCTGAGTTCGGGCCTGCCGCGCTGGGTGGGGGGCATTGGGCGGTCGCGCGGGCGCGGGCTTACCTTGGGCAAGATCAGCAGGCAGATGTACGCGGTCTCACCGCGGCCCAACCGCAAACCTGGCCTGGGCCGCCTCCCGCGCCCAGCGTCAACCCTTGGCAGTCCTCGCCACCGGTGCACGGCGACGAACCGACCACGCCGCTTCCGCTCAACGTCAGCCCCGGCCCCGGCCCGGGTCCGGTAGCTGACCAGGGCGTGAGCGACGTGACCGCGGTCCTGCCGGTGATCAACCCGAACATCCCGGCACCCCGCGAGCCCCGTGTCGACCCGGCACCCGGAACCGGCAGCACGGTCGCGCCGCCGTCTCCCGAGAACCAGCAGGTCTGGACCAGCCCGCACGCTTCCACCCGGCCGGCGATCAACCCGATCGAGGAGGCCACCGCGGCCCATCCGACGATCACGCCCCGAACCGAGCCGCAGGTCCAAGCCTCCCAGAACCCGGCACCCCAGGCCCAGGTCCCCCAGTACCCGGCACCCCAGGCCCAGCACCCGGGACCCCAGGCCCAGCACCCGGCACCGCTGAATCCGGCGCCTCACAGCCCGGTGCCGGACAGCGCTGCTGAGCAGGGCTGGACGTCGGAAGCGGCGCCGCCGCCGAGCTTCGCGCCGCAGAGTTGGACGGC
>NZ_BOML01000043.1 GCF_016862175.1 Paractinoplanes durhamensis
ATCTGGACGCCGCAGAGTCCGGCCCCGCAGTTTCCGGTGCCTCATCCTGGGTATGCGATTGAGGCGACCATCGTTCATCCCGACACGCCCAACGGCGGGTGGGGACAAAGCGGGCCTCCGTACATCGTGGAGGCGGGTGGGGCTTCCGCCTCGTACGGCAAGCGGGGTCTGGGGATTTTTGCTGCCGTTGCGGCTGTGCTGGCCGCTGTGATCGCTGTTGCCGCGCTGGTTTTTGTTCTTGCGAATCGGTCGGACAAGCCTGCGGAGAAGGACGATGTGCCAACTCTCGGGGGATCGCCGCCCAGTGGTGTGGTTCTCAAGGACAGCGGGGCGAGCATTCGGGTGACCTGGAAGGACCCCAGTGACGGGTCTGTTTCGTTCCTTGTCGCGATGGGGCATCCGGGGGAGCAGCTCAAGCCCGTTACCACGCTCGGACCTGGGCAGACGTCCTATGAGGTGCAGGCGCTCAACCCCACCCTGAACTACTGCTTCGCAGTGGTGGCGGTCTATCGGAACAACAAGTTTGCCACCTCGCAGCAGGCCTGTACGGACCGTCCGTCCTGAGAAGTCGATCACGCTCGGCGACCATAGTTATCCACAACCGTGACTTCCGGGTGTCGACAGCTATCCACCTCCCCCTATGATTGCCACCGTCCTTACGGATGGGGGTCCGTCAGAGGGGGAGGATTGCGGTAGTGACCAGCGCAGATAGCGCCAGCACGGAGGGTGTGCGGGTGACCGCGCAGCGACGTAAATGGCGTAGTCGGGGCTACCTCGTCACGATGGGGACCGTCCTTACGCTCGCGGGTGGGCTCGGGTTCACCGTGCTCGGGCTGGGAGCGGCCGATCAGGCCGTGGCCAGCTTCGACGCGGCTTCCTGGGTGTGGTCGCGGTCCAAAGGCGAGGTCGCGCGGATCAACGGCGTGACCGCCAAGGTCGACACGCGTGTCGACGTGCCCAAGGCACGCGGGCATGCGCTCGAGGTGACGCAGACCGATCGGTTCGTGCTGCTCCGGGATGTGAATACCGGTGCGATCGGATCGCTGGATCTGACCACCTTGCAGGAGTATTGGAACTCCACCTCCAGCCCGGGTCTCGGCGTGCGGGTCGCGCTCGACGAGGATTCCGCGTTCGTGGTGGACACCGTGCAGGGCCAGGTGCAGCAGCTCGACCCGCGCACGCTGGGGCCGATCGGTGAGCCGCTGCGCTTCCCGCCGGGCATCACCGGTGGCATCTTCGACGGCAAGGGCAAGCTGTGGATCGCCGCGCCGAGCGAGGGGACCGTCACAGCCATCGCGCCGGCCTCGCTGCCGTCCGATTCGCCCGGCGGTGCCACCGCCGGTGGGCCGCGGATCGTCCGGACCGAGGCGGTTGCGGCCGCCAGTCATGACCTGACCGTGTCCACGCTGGATGACGGGGTCGCGGTGCTCGACCGCACCACCAATCTGCTCGCGACTATCCGCGACGCGGCGCCGGCGGTGAAGCAGACGCTTCCGCTGACCGGGCCGGGCTCGCTCGCGCCGCACACCGACGGGCGATCCGTGCCGGTCACGGTGACCGACTCGCGGCACGTCTATGTGGTCGGTGACCAGGGCGTGCGTGCCGACTTCACGGTTCCCGGCGACGGTGACGCCCTGCAACCGGCGGTGGCGTGGGAGGGCTTCTTCTACGTGGCCGACTCCGACACCGGCAAGGTGCACGTCTTCGACGCGGCCGGCAAGGCGCAGAAGGACATCACGTTCCAGAAGCCGGGCGGCGACCTCGAGCTCGACGTGCGCGAGGGCTACCTGTTCATCAACGCCCCGGGCTCCTCGACCGCCCGGGTCGTCGACGACAACCATGCGGTGCGCACCGTCGACAAGTACGCCGACGACGTGCTCGGCGGCGATCCGCCGGCCACCCCGCCGAACACCGATCCGCCGCCGCCGGAGAAGCCGAAGAAACCCCTGGTGGCCAAGCCTGGAGCGCCGCGCAACGTGAAGGCCGCGGCCGGTAACGCCGAGGCCCGGGTCACCTGGCAGGCGGCGGCCGACAACAACGCGCCCATCACGCGCTACGTGGTGGAGGGCGCCGGCAAGACGTTCCAGGTCGGCGCCGACCAGCGGTCGCTGACCGTGACCGGGCTGACCAACGGCGAGTCGTACCAGTTCGCGGTGCACGCCGTGAACAAGAAGGGCGACGGGCCTACGCGTACGAGTAACAGCGTCAAGCCGACGTCCGAGGTGCCCGACGCGCCGACCGCGGTGACCGCCGAGGCCAAACCGGACGGCACCGTGCTGGTCAGCTGGCCGGCCGCCAACGGGCAGGGGCTGGAGATCAAGCGGTACACGGTGACGGCCATCTCCGAGGGCGGCAGTGCGCCGATCGGGGACGCCACCGAGACATCCCTGACCATCGCGGCGGGGCAATTGGAGTACGGCAAGCAGTACGCGTTCACGGTCGTGTCGGTCAACGAGCGTGGTGCCGGGTCCAAGGCGTCGCCGGTCAGTGGCAGCGTCGTGCCGTTCAACAAGCCGGGCAAGCCGGAGGGTGTCGACGCGGCGACCGTCGCCGAGACGGCCGGCGCGATCAAGGTGACCTGGCAGGCGCCGGCCGACAACGGCAGCGCGATCAGCAAGTACGTGGTGCGCGCGGGCGGGAAGTCGTCCGAGGTGACCGGCGGGACGGCGGTGACGCTGACCGGGTTCGGGGCCGGCGAGACCGTCGCGGTCGAGGTGCGCGCGGTCAACGACGCCGGCGAGAGCGAGCCGGGCACGGCCACCGCCAAGACGGTGTCGGTGCCGAAGGTGACGATCACCGGGGTGGACCCGGGGATCGACACGGCGGCGATCTCGTTCACCGTCGACCAGGGCGGTGGCACGGCGAGCTGCTCGGTCGACAGCTCGGGCACCGGCAGCTCGGCGTCGGGCAGCTGCACGAAGCTGAGCGTGTCGAAGCTGACCGCCGGCACGGCCTACACGTTCACGGTCACCGCCAAGAACGCGGCCGGGTCGGTCACGGCCAGGAGCACCACGACCACCGACTCCCGGTACGGGATCGCCACCTGCAACAACGGCGAGAACGGCGACACCGCGACCTACTGCGACAAGGACGTGTCCGGCCGCAACGGCAACGAGATCTTCAGCGGCACCCAGCAGGACAACGACAACCAGGTCGGCTGGGCCAAACCGGGCACGCGCCTGCAGGCGTACTGCAAGAAGTCCGGTGAAGAGGTGTACGCGTACATCTACAACAGCGACAAGCGCAGCACCTGGTGGATCCAGGTCAACTACAGCGGTAAGAACTACATCCCGTGGGCGTGGCTCAACCTCGAGGGCGGGGACGACCTGAACGACCTGCCGACCTGCTGAGGGGCGCCACCGTGCACAACGAACCGCTGCCGCCGCAGCACATCCAGGGCTTCGCCCAGGTGGCCGCGCAGCTCGCCGACCGGATCGGGACGGTGGTGCTGGGCAAGCCCGAGGTGGTGCGGCTGGCGCTGACCGCGCTGTTCGCGCAGGGGCACGTCCTCCTCGAGGACGTGCCCGGCGTGGGCAAGACGACCCTCGCGCGGGCCATCGCCGCGTCCATCCACGGGCAGTGGCGGCGCATCCAGTTCACGCCCGACCTGCTGCCCTCCGACGTGTCCGGCGTGACCATCTTCAACCAGGCCAGCCGCGGCTTCGAGTTCCACCCGGGGCCGGTGTTCGCCAACATCGTCATCGCCGACGAGATCAACCGGGCCTCGCCGAAGACCCAGTCGGCGCTGCTCGAGGTGATGGAGGAGAAGCGGGTCACCGTCGACGGGGTGCCGCACCCGGTGCCGCAGCCGTTCCTCGTCGTCGCCACCCAGAACCCGGTCGAGATGGACGGCACCTACCGGCTGCCCGAGGCCCAGCTCGACCGGTTCCTGGTGAAACTCTCCGTCGGCTACCCGAGCGAGGACGTCGAGATCGAGGTGCTGCGCGGGGCCGCGCTGCGCTCGCCCGACGCCCTCGAACCGATCACCGACACGGCCACCATCGGCGAGATGGTGAAAATGGCCATGCGCGTGCACATCGCCGACCCCCTTTACGGGTACGCGGTGCGCCTGGCCGCCGCCACCCGAAACCATCCACAGGTCCGCGTCGGGGTCAGCCCGCGCGGGGTGATCGCGCTGACCCGGGCCGCGTGTGCGTTCGCGCTGATCAACTCCCGCGGGTATGTGCTGCCCGAGGACATGAAGGAGCTGATCGGCCCGGTCTTCGCGCACCGCGTGCTGCTGTCGGCCGACGCGCAACTGCGCGGGGTGACCGCGGCCGAGGTGCTCGACGACGCGATCCGCTCGGTGCCGGTTCCGCTGCCCGACAACCGCGTCGCGGCCGGGGCGTGACCGGGGGAGCGGGCATGGCCGGACCATCGCACGAAGCCGGCGACGGCATGCCGCCGCCGGCCGGGGTTACACCGCCGCCCACGGCGGGAAACGCAGGGACAACGGGGACTCATACGCCGTCGCCGGCCGGCAGCGCTCCGCCGGCCGGCGACGGTCCCACCCGCGCCGGTAGCGGTGGCGGCGGTGGCGGTTCTGGCCGCGCAGTGATAGGCAATCGGGCCAGGATCCTAGGACGGCTTGGGCGTGGTGGCATGACCGGGCGCGGGGTCGGGCTGGCGGGCGGTGCGGTTGCGCTGCTCGTCGTGGGGTTCCGCTTCGGGTATCCGGATCTTGCTCTTCTCGGGGCTGCGGCGCTTGTCGCGGTCGTCTGTGGGGTTGTCTTTGCGTTCTGGCGGCCTCGGCTCGGCGTCGAACGGGTTGCCGACCCCGACCGGGTTGCCCGGGGTGAACCGGCTCGGATGACGCTCACCGTGCGGAACACCAGCCGGCTTCGAGCCGCCAACCTTGTCGCCACCGATCGGTGTGGTGGGGAAGCGGTGCCGGTTCCGCTGCTGCGGCTTCGGCCCGGTAAGGACACCACCGTTGACTATCCGGTGCCTACCAGCCGGCGTGGGGTGGTGCCGATCGGGCCGTTGCGGGTCACTCGCGGAGACCCGCTCGGGCTGATCAGCCTGGCTCGGACCTATGGCGGGGTGGCCTCCGTCTGGGTGCATCCGCGGATTCACCTGCTGCGGGCGGTGCCGGCGGGGATGGCTCGCAGCCTTGACGGGCGGATCGACAAGGTGCCGCACGGGACGATCACGTTCGACTCGCTGCGGGAGTACGTGGTGGGGGACGAACTGCGGCGGGTGCACTGGCGGAGCTCGGCCAAGGTCGGCGAGCTCATGGTGCGGGAACAGCTGGACACCTCGGAACCGACCATCGTGGTGCTGCTCGACGACCGGGCCGCCGCTCACCCGCAGGGACGGGACGGGGTTGCCGAGTCGTTCGAGTCGGCCTGTGAAGCGGCGGCCTCCATCGTGGCGGCGGCCGTTCGGGAAGATCTGCCGGTCAGCCTGCACCTGGTTACGGCCGTTCCGAGTGGGCCCTACCTGGATGTGCTCACCGAAGCCGTGCTGCGGCCGGGCGATCTCGACGCCACCCTGCGGCGGATGCGGGCCGGGCGGCTCGGCGACACGCTGGTCTTCCTCACCGGGCCGGGCGGGCGCGGCGACCTGGGCGCCGTCAGCGGGCTGCGTGGGCCGTACCCGGTGGTGATGGCCGGCCTGTTCGGCGACCGCGACGCGGCGCCGGTCTCGGCCGCCGACGGCCTCATCGTCATCGAGGCCGACAACGGCGAGGAGTTCGCGGCCGCGTGGGACGGGGTGCGCGGATGGTGAAGCAGGCGGCATTCGGCCTGGCCTCGGGGCGGCGTGATGCGGAGTTCGCCGCGGTGCGGGGCGGGGTGCGCGGATGGTGAAGTGGGGGCGGTGGAGCGCGGTGGCGGCCGTGCTGGCGGGGATGATCTCGCTGGCGGGGGTCGTGCTCGGTGGGATCTTTGCGGGTTCGCTGATCGTCGAGCTTGTCGCGGGGGCCGCCGTTGGGTCTGTGGGGCTCAGTCTTGCGGCGCGGCGGTTGCCCAACTGGGTGGTGGCGCCTATCTCGGCGGGGCTGCTGGGGGCGTACACCATCGTTGTTCTCCGGGTTGGGGCCGGGCGCGCTGAACTCAGCGAACCGCTTGCTCAGATCGCGCGGGATTCGCTGGTCAATGGGATTCCGCGGCTGCTCACCGCGATGATTCCGGTTGAGCCTGCGCCGGACACCCTGGTGGTGCCGGTCATCGCCGCCTGGCTTGCGGGGCTTGCCGGTGGGGAGATCGCGGTGCGGGCCGGGCGGGTGCTTCTGGGAATGCTTCCCGCGGTCGTGCTCTATGCGGGGGCGCTCTATGTCGTCGGGCCGAACGCCTCCGTGGCGGGGTGGACGACGCTCGGGTTTGCCGGGCTCGCGGTGGTGGGGATGGCCGTGAGTGCGCGGCCGAAGAACGAGACCGAGCTGGCCGGGGTGTCGGCGGCCACCCGGGCGAAGGTGCGTGGGCGGGCTCTTGCCGGAGCGGCGGCGGGGCTTGCGGCGGTGCTGGTGCTGGCGGCGGCGGTCGGGCCCTGGGTGGGCGGTCAGGTGGCGGCCACGCCGGTCGATCCGCGCAAGTATGTGGAGCCGCCGCAGGTGGACAGCCTCGACGAGAGCCCGCTCAACCGGATCTCCGGCTGGGCACTGAGCCCTGAGCAGCGACTGCTCGAAGTGGGCCCGGCGACCGGCAGCGGGGCGACCGGCAGCGGGGCGACCGGCGGCGCGGCAACGGGTAGCAGCGGCGCGGCGACGGGCGGCACCGGCAGCACGGCCGGCGGGACTGCGGGGAACAAGGGCCGGAAAGTGCGGCTTCGGCTTGCGGTGCTGCCGGACTACGACGGGATCACCTGGCGGGTCGGGGCCACCTATCGCAACGCGGGGCGGGTGCTGCCGACTCAGCCGCCGATGCCGGACGCGACCGTCAGCAACGTGCATCAGGAGATCACGGTCGACGGGCTTACCGGGCGGCTGCTGCCGGTGGTGCCGACGCCTACGCAGGTCACCGGGGCCCGGGTCGCCTATGACGCGGCCACCGGCACGCTGATCGGGTCGGAGCAGCTCACCTCGGGGATCAAATACACCGTGGACTCGCAGGTGCAGACGCCCGACTACAACCTGCTGGCGGCCGCCGATGTGCCGTCGGGCGACGCCGTCGCCCGCTATCTGGCCATCGGGGACGACGTGCCCGAGCAGATCACCCGGCTGGCCGAGCAGCTGTCCGACGGCAACGGCGCTGCCTATGACCGGGCCGCTGCCATCGAGGCGTTCATCGCTGAGCACTACCGGAAGGTGTCGGACGCGCCGAGCGGGCATGCGTACCCGAACCTGGCGTTCTTTCTTTTCGGGCCGCGTGGTCAAGGTGGGCAGGTGGGGACGTCGGAGCAGTTCGCGGCGTCGTTCGCGCTGCTGGCCCGGCTCACCGGGTTGCCGTCGCGGGTCGTGGTGGGATTCGACGCGCCGGCCGCCGGTGGCACGGTCACCGGGGGTGACGCGATCGCCTGGCCGGAGGTGTTGTTCGACGGGCTCGGGTGGGTCCCGTTCGATCCGATGCCGAAGTCGAAGAATCCGCGGCCGGTCGAGGAGGACTTCATCCCGAAGCCGACGACCCCGCCGACGCCGCCGTCCGAGGCGCCGACCGTGAGCCAGTCGGCGTCGGCCTCCGCGTCGGCCACCGTGCTCGCTGCCGGTGCCGGCGGTGGTCCGGGCGTGGTGCTCGTCGCCGGGGGGACGTCGGGGTCGCTGCTGCTGGTGCTGCTCGGCGCGGCGGTGGTGATCCTGTCGATGCGGCGTGGTCTGCGCCGGCGCCGGCTCACGTCGGGCACACCCGACGACCGGATCACCGGCGCCTGGACCGAGCTGAGCGATGCGTTGCGCCTGGCGGGCCACCCACTGCCGCGGCATCTCGCGGCGACTGAGGCGGCTGCGTACGCGGCCAGGCCCGCCCCGCCGAAACCCGGCCGTCTCCGCCGCGCCGCGCCGGGCCGGCCGCCGGACGACGCCGGAATGGACGTGTTCGGCACCGCAGGCGGTCCGGGCGACGGCACCGCAGGCGGTCCTGGGACAAAAGCCGACGGCACCGCAGGCGGTCCTGGGACAAAGGCCGACGGCACCACAGGCGGTTTCGGGGCGGGAGCCGGCACCGGCACGCTGGTCGTCGAGCGGCCGGCGGAGAGTGCTTTGCCGCCGCTTGATCAACTTGTTGCCGGGATCAACACGGTCGGCTTCGCGCCCGGGGCCGCCGACGACGGGCAGGCCGAGCAGGCCGGCCGGCAGGCAGTCGCCTACTCGACGGCCCTGCGGGCTCGCCGGTCCTGGTGGCGGCGCGTCTGGTGGAGCGTCCACCCGGGCCCGCTGCGCTGGCACCGCTGAGCCGGCGGCCCTGAGCCGGCGGCCCTGAGCTGGCGGCCCTGAGCCGGCGGCCCTGCGCCGGCGGCGCTGAGGAAGGCCGTCGATGCGTAGGCTCGGGCGATGCAGTTCTATCTGAACGGCTACCGGCCGGGTGATCCGACCGTCGAGGAGCCGCATCCCTCTGTTGCTGAGCGGCCGGACGGGCTGCCCGCCGAGGCCGATGTGCTGATCGTCGGGGCCGGGCCGGCCGGTCTCGTCCTGGCCGCGCAGCTCGCCGCGTTCCCGGAGATCTCCACCGTGGTCGTCGACCGGCGGGACGGCCCGCTCGCGGTCGGGCAGGCCGACGGGGTCGCGTGCCGGACGGTGGAGATGTTTCAGGCGTTCGGGCTGGCGCAGCGGCTCATCGACGAGGCGTACCAGGTGAACGAGGTTTGTTTCTGGCAACCCGATCCGGCCGACCCGAGCCGGATCGTGCGGGCCGGCCGGGTCGACGACGTCGAAGAGGGCCTGTCCGAGATGCCGCACGTGATCGTCAACCAGGCGCGGATGCTCGACTACCTGCGGGAGCACATGGAACGCTCGGCGGCCCGGTTGCGCCCGTTCTACGGACTGCGCGCGGAGAGCCTGGAGATCGGCGACGACCGGGTGGCGGTGACCCTGAGGGACGAGAGCGGCGAGGCCACGGAGGTCCGGGCGCGCTACGTGGTCGGGTGCGACGGGGCGCGCAGTGCGATCCGGTCGGCGATCGGGCGGGAGCTGGCCGGCGACCCGATGAACGTGTCGTGGGGCGTGATGGATGTGCTGGCGGTGACCGACTTCCCGGACATCCGGCTCAAGGCGGCGATCCAGTCGGCGAACGACGGCAGCATCCTGATCATCCCGCGGGAGGGCGGTTACCTGGTCCGGCTGTACATCGAGCTGGCCGACGGCCGTGGTGTCACGCCGGCGACGCTGGTCGAGGCGGCCAACCGGATCCTGCATCCGTACACGATCGAGGTCAAGGACGTCGGCTGGTGGTCGGTGTACGAGATCGGGCAGCGGCTGTGCGACAAGTTCGACGACGTGCCGGCCGGAGCGGAGGCGACCCGGCTGCCGCGGGTGTTCATCGCCGGGGACGCCTGCCACACCCACAGTGCCAAGGCCGGGCAGGGCATGAACGTGTCGATGGCGGACGCCTGGAATCTCGGCTGGAAGCTGGCGGCCGTGCTGCGTGGCACCGCCCGGCCGGAGCTGCTGCACACCTATTCGGCCGAGCGGCAGCGGGTGGCGGCCGAGCTGATCGACTTCGACCGGAAGTTCGCGGGCATGTTCAGTGCCCGGCCGGCCGGGTCCGGTGCGGAGTTCCAGCGGTATTTCGTCACCCAGGGTCGCTTCACGGCGGGGGTGGCCACGCGTTACTCGTCGTCGATGATCACGGGTGCGGGGGCGTACCAGGAACTCGCCGTTGGTTTTCCGGTTGGTATGCGGTTTCATTCCGCGCCGGTGGTGCGCCTGGCCGACGCCAAGCCGGTGCATCTCGGGCACGTGGCTCTCGCCGACGGGGCCTGGCGGCTCTATCTGTTCGCGGACCGGACGCGGGACGGCTTTGCCCGGGTGTGTGCGTGGCTGGGTGCGAACGCGCCCGGGATCGACATCCGCGCCGTCCTTCAGCAGGGGCATCGCGAGGTGGCGCCGGCGGCGATGCCGGCCGTGCTGCTGCCGCGGAAGGGCCGGTTCAGCCTGATCGACTACGAGAAGATCTTCTGCCCGGACCCGCGGCGCGGCGACATCTTCGACCTGCGCGGCGTCGACCGGGACGCCGGGTGCATGGTGCTGGTGCGCCCCGACCAGTACGTCGCCGAGGTGCTGCCGCTGGACGCGACGGCCGATCTGAGCGCGTTTGTCACCCGCTCGGTGGGGCGCGCTGTCTGAATGGGGACTGGTCCCTCGTACCCGGCAATGATCACTGAGAGTATCGGCGCACTGACCAACTTGGGAGTGCGCCATGACTTATCGGATCAACTGCATCACTCCGCCCTACCTCCTGAACCGGCTCCTCGACAGCGATAACGACGTTGTTCGCGAGGCCGCCCTCAACACCCTGCTCACCACCGCGCATTTACGCGGCCAGCGGGAGGTGCGCGGGCTGATCGCCGGGGCGCTCGGCGCGGCCGCCAGCGGCCGGCGCAGCGTCTTCGACTGCGAGCACGGGACCTTCCTGCCGCGCGCCGAGCTGGTCCGCTCGGAGGATGACGCGCCGGTGAAGGACGCGTCGGTCAACCAGGCCTTCGACGGCCTCGGCGCGACCCGGGACTTCTACCGGGAGGTGTTCCAGCGCGACTCGATCGACGGCCGCGGCCTGCGCCTGCTGGGCTACGTGCACCGGGGGCGGCGCTACAACAACGCGTTCTGGGACGGCCAGGAGATGGTCTTCGGCGACGGGGACGGCGAGGTCTTCGGCGACTTCACCGGGTCGCTCGACGTGATCGCGCACGAGCTGGGGCACGGCGTCACCGAGCACACCGCCAACCTCGAGTACCGGAACCAGTCGGGCGCGCTCAACGAGTCGCTGTCCGACGTCGTCGGCTCGATGGTCAAGCAGTGGAGCCGCAAGCAGTCGGCGGAGGAGGCGGACTGGCTGATCGGCGCCGAGATCTTCACCCCGGGGGTGGAGGCCGACGCGCTGCGGTCGATGAAGGCGCCGGGTACGGCGTACGACAACGAGATGTTCGGCAAGGACCCGCAGCCCGCGCACATGGACCACTACGCCGACCTGCCGGACACCGACGAGGGTGACAACGGCGGGGTGCACATCAACTCGGGCATCCCGAACAAGGCGTTCTACCTGGTGGCGACGGGTATCGGCGGCTTCTCGTGGGAGGCGCCGGGGCACATCTGGTACGAGTCGCTGCGCGCGTCGACCTCGACCACCGACTTCCAGGGCTTCGCCGACACGACGTTCCGCAAGGCCGACGAGTTGTACGGCGCCGGCAGCGCCGAACAGCAGGCGGTGCGGTCCGCGTGGGATGCGGTGGGCGTCCGGGTCACCACCACGCCGACGCTGGCGCGAGGATTAGGTCGAACGGCCAGTCCAAAGTGAACAAACGGGTAACAGAATAGTTGACCTTCATCCGTTGCCGTCGACGGCTCGTACGGAGGGGGGTGGGTAGGGGCCCACACACACCTTCCTCAGGGGGATAACTCCATGCTCAACACACGTCGCTCACGTGTCCGCGTTCTCGGTGGGGCCGCCATGGCCGCCGTCGTGGCGGGGATCGGTGCCGTCAGCTACAACGCGTCGGCGGCCGAGGTTGCCGCCCCGGCCGCGGTCGGGGCGGACGCCCGGGCCGTTTCCATCCCGCTCATCGCGGACGCGATCAAGCCGCCGGCCAAGTCGAAGCCGATCGGCGCGTTCTTCGTCACGAAGGGCACCCAGAACTACACGTGCGTCGTCGCCGACGGTGCCACCACCGGCGCGTTCACCGGCAAGTCGACGCCGGAGGCGCAGCTTCTCGGCACCGGCGGCCGCATCCACCACTTCGGCGGCCCGAGCTGGCAGTCGCTGCGGGACAACTCGCTGATCACGGCCGGTTCGCCGGTGCCGTCGCCGCGTACCGGCACGATCCCGGAGCTGCTGCTGACCGTCACCAGCCACACCGGCGCCGGCCTGCTCGCCAAGGCCGACTACATCAACCGCCTGCTCACCTCGGGCGGCGTCGCGCCGACCGGCTCGTGCACCGCGGGCCAGGTCGTCAAGGTGCCCTAC
This sequence comes from Paractinoplanes durhamensis, assembly GCF_016862175.1. Lineage (GTDB taxonomy): Bacteria > Actinomycetota > Actinomycetes > Mycobacteriales > Micromonosporaceae > Actinoplanes > Actinoplanes durhamensis. The sequence continues at coordinate 12,051 of NZ_BOML01000043.1, forward strand.
GGCGCCGTCTACGTCTTCTGGGACGACCCGGCCACCGCGCCGGTCTGATCCTCGGCGCGCTGCCGTGCGCCATCAGCGCACGGCAGCGCCGCGGGGGGCGATCCGGTCGAGGGCAGCCTCGGCCAGGGCGATCGGCGCCTGATCCGGGATCCAATGGGTCACGCCGGCGAGCTCGACGAACCGATAATCCGCCTTCACCCAGTCGGCGCAGGCTTCTGCCGCGGTGCGGCCCATCGCCAGGTCACCGTCGCTCCAGACGTACGTCGTGGGCACCGCGACCGGGCCTACGCCCAGGTAGTCGGGTTCGGCCATCGCCGCGTACCACCGAAGCGCCGCAAGCAACGCACCCGGCTCGCGCATCGGCGCCACGTAGCGTTCGATGCCCTCCGGGCCGAGCCCGGACCCGGAGAACATGCGGCGCAGCCGCCGTTGGTCGTCGGCGAGAAGAATCCCGGCCGCCCGCTCGGTCTCCCGGAACAACTCGGCGTACGAGAACCGGTCCTGCTGGTCGGCGTCGTCGGTGAGGGCCTGCCACAGCGCCGCCGGATGCGGGACCGAGACGGCGGTCAGCGTGCGCACCCGCTCGGGGTGCCGGACGGCCAGCTGCCAGGCGACCAGCGAACCCCAGTCGTGGCCGATGACGTGCACCTCGGCCAGGCCCAGCTCGTCGAGCACCGCGGCGGCGTCGTCGGCGGCCTCGACCGTCCGGTACGCCTCGACCGCGTCCGGCCGCGCACCCGGTGAATAACCCCGCTGGTCGATCGCGATCGTCTGAAGCCCGGCCGTCCACAGGGCGGGCTGCACCGCGGCCCACTGCCGGCTGTTCTGCGGGAAACCGTGCAGGAGCAGAACCGTGCCACCGCCGGCCGGCCCGCCGCGGAAAACGTCGAAGGTGAGGCCTCGTGCCCGGACTCGCATCGTCGCGCTCCTGACAGTTACAGAGTGGACACTCCCGGTTTCGTGCCGACCCCCGCGCCGACGGCCCTGACCCTACTCCCGCCGTCGATAGCGTCCCCCTCACAGCAACTACACGGGGGAAGGAACCACCCAATGTTCAAGTCCGTCATCCTGGCCGCAACCCTGGTGGGCGTCGCCGCGGCGCCGCTCGTCGCCTCGCCCGCCCTGGCCGGCAACTCCACCACCGGCAACCTCGCCGGCGCCGTCCGGGACACCCGCGGTGCGGTCGTGGCCGACGCCGACATCACCATCCTCGTTCCGAACTCGCCCAACATCGCGGCGCAGACCCACACCGACGCCGCCGGCAAGTTCCGGGTCACCGGTCTGGACGCGGGCGGCTACGACATCCAGATCGACCGGGACGGCTGGTCCGAGTGGGCGCCGGGCCGCGTCGACGCTCCGGTCGAGTACGCCGTCCGGGCCGGCCGCACCACCAAGGCCGACAGCGTCGTCTACGCCGCCGGCAAGGTCACCGGGAAGGTCACCACCGCGACCGGTTCGCCGGCCGCCGGGGTGGTCGTCAACGCCGAGGACGACGAGCACGCCCGGAGCTTCGACGGCGTCACCGCCGCCGACGGGACGTACTCGCTGCGGGTCGCCCCGAACGAGACGTACGTGCTGCGTTTCACCGACGGCCGGCTCCATCAGTTCGCCCCGCACACCACCGACCGGGACGCGGCCACCCGCTACACCGTGCGCTCCGGCCGGACCGTGCACGTCGACGACCAGCTCCTCGAGTCGGCGACGCTGACCGGCACGCTCACCGACGCGACCGGTGCGCCGGCCGCCGGGGTCCGGGTCAGCTACGTCAACATGAACGCCAACGAGTACTCGGCGACCACCGACGCCAACGGCAACTACACCATCGACAAGCTGCCCGCCGGTGACTTCAAGGTCTACTTCCGGACCGTGGACGGCCAGATCCAGTGGGCGTACCAGAAGCTCAGCTACGACGAGGCCGAGACCTTCACGGCCGCGCTCGGCGGCACCACCACGGTCAACGACCAGCTGCTGCCGGTTCCGGCCGCGGTGAGCTAGGTTCCCTGCGCATCGCCGCCCCGGACCGCGATCTGGTCCGGGGCGGTTTCCGTTATCCGCTCGTTATGAACCAAAGGCCCTTCAGGCGCATCGCATTGAAGGACAGCACATCCGAACTTCACCAGGGACATAAAAAATGCGCACCTTCGCCGTTGCCGCCGCCGTCTTTCTCGCCGCCGCCTCGCTCGCCGCCTGCGACTCCTCCGTCGACACCGTGGACGGCCAGGCCGCGCCGGTGACCGCTACGACCACCGCCGCCGCCACGACCGCGGCCACGACCGCCGCCGCCACCACGACCACGCCGGCCACCGCCACGTCGAGCTCGGCCAAGCCGCCGGCCGCCAAGAGCCCCTGCCCGGTCACCGCCGCGGTGCTCGACAAGGCGCTGAAGAACGACGCGGCGTGGACGGACCGGGTGCCGAGCGACACCCACCTGACCGAGGTGACCTGCACCGGTGGCTGGGCGACCGGAATGTCCATCGTCAAGGACGTCGACCCGGCCGGGATCCTCTTCAAGTACAACACCGCCACCGGCGCCTGGAAGCCGGTCAACATGGGCAGCGGCGGCTACTGCGACGGCTTCACCTCGGTGGCCGTGGCGACGAAGCTCGGCAACGGCTGCTGAGCCGGTCCGGGGTAACGGGGGGGCGGGCGCCGGCCATCTGGCCGGCGCCCGTTGTTATGTGGTGGCCGACTGCACGAGGCCGACGATTTCCTTGGTGAGCGGCGGTGGGGTCCCCGCGCTGGGACACGTGTCATACCGGACCATCTGATAATTGACGATCAACAGATAGATGTACGTGTCGTTGCAGCGGCCGGTGGTCTCCTTGCGATCCGACTCGGTCTTGATCCGCGGGTCGGACGCCAGGCCGGTGAGCTTGCCCAGGTCGCCGATGTCGAGCTTGCCGCTGTCCTTGGCGCCCTTGGAGGTGTCCTTCTCCCAGGTGCCGTCGGCCTTGACGGTGATGGTCTCGGTGATGCCCGCGATGCCGCCGGTGCGCACCAGCTGAAGACCGTTGAAGCCGCTGCCGGCCGGGTCGGAGGACCCCGGGGCGGCCGATGGCGACGGCGGGGTGGGGCCCGACGGCCCGACGGGGGACGGCGCGTCGGGCGACGAGGGTGCGGCCGCCGACGAGGCGGCCGGGGCCGAACCGGGCGTCGCGGACGGCTTGTCCTGCGTGCAGCCGGCCAGCGTCACCAGCAGCAGGACGGCGCCCCAGCGCCGGAACTGATCGATCATCATCTCCCCCGTCGGATTGACGGCCGAACATATTCGGCGGGGATCGATGCTGTCAATGCACCGCCTCAGGCGATACCGCCGTCCGGCACCCCGTTCAGCTCCTGCAGCTGCTGGTTGACGTGGTTGTTCAGCGCCGTGTGGTAACTCTGCGCGAGCTGGCCCAGCCGCTCGATCTCCTCGAGCATCGCGGTCCGCTTCACGCCGATGCTGCTGATCGCCTCGGAGTGGTTGCGCCGCGCGTCGCTCTCGATCGTCGCCGCGTTCAGCTGCGCCTCGCTGGTGACCTGCTCGGCCTTGCCGCGGGCGGAACCGATGATCTGGTCCGACTCGGCCTGTGCGTCGCGCATGTGGTCGTCGGCGGTGCGCTGCGCCATCATCAGCACCCGTGCGTTGCGGTCGTCGTCGACCGGGGCCACCGGGACGAGCGCCGAGTTGCGGCTGCGCTCCAGCTCCGACTGCACGTTGCGGGCATTCTGCTCGGCGCGGGCGCGGGCCTCCTGCAGCCGGTCGAGCTGGTTGACCAGGTCGTTGAGCTCGGCGTTGAGCTGCATGTTCGTCTGCGTGGAGCTGGGGCCGCCGCCGAGGCCGCCGCCACCGCCGCGCTGCAGCGTGTCCTGCAGGACGTTGTTCTCCTCGAGCAGACGGATCAGCTCCTGCTCGACCTCGTCGAGAAAGGCGTCCACCTCTTCCTCGTCATATCCACGCTTGCCCATGGGCGGCTTTTTGAAGGCCATGTTGTGGATGTCTGCTGGCGTGAGCGGCATCGTGGTCCTCGGTTCGGCGGTCGGCGTACAGGCTGCGGCCCGAAATATTACGCAACGCTGCTGAGAGCCGGGGACGTGGGCGTGATCACTTCGCGTGCGAATCGGGCGAAATCGGTTGCAGAGCGGCCGCCAATTGCGTCGACCAGGCGCGAACCACCCGGGCGCGTCGCCGCGAGTCGTCGGTCAGAACGTCGGCCAAGGCGAGGCCACGGGCCATGTCGAGGGTCGCCTGGAGGAGAGCGCGGACCTCCGGGTCGGTGTCATCGACACCGAGTAACCGAACTGCCCGCAGGTGCACGCCGCGCGCAAAACGGCGTTCCAGCGGGACCACCGCGGCCCGCAACTCGGGGTCGGCGGCGGCGACCGTCCAGACCTGCAGGGCCGCCCGGAACAGCTCGCCGCCGATCGTGTCGACCAGGCCGGCGACGACCCGGTGCACCCGTGCGGTGCCGGCGCCGGTCGGCTCGGGCAGCGCGTCGAGCAGCGCCGCCCGCTCCTCGAACATGAACTCCAGCGCCCCCAGGATCAGCGCCTCCCGGGTCCGGTAGTGGTGCTGCACGGCGCCCCGGCTGAGCCCGGCCTCGGCCGCGATGAAACCGACCGTGGACGTCTCCCAGCCGTGCGTGGCCAGGCAGCGGATGGTGGTCTCCAGCAGGCGCTGCCGGGTGGCGCGGCTGCGGTCCTGCTTCGGCCGGACGTCAGTCATCGGTCACCACGGCCAGCGGCGTGCCCTGGGCCACCTGCCGGCCGACCCGGACCGGCAGTTCGGTGACCGTGCCGGCGGCCGGGGCCCGCACGGCGTGCTCCATCTTCATCGCCTCCAGCCAGACCAGCGGCTGACCGGCGGTGACGGTGTCGCCGACCGCGACGGCGACCCGGACGACCGTGCCGGGCATCGGGGCGATCAGGGCGCCGGCGGGCATCCGGCCGGCCGGGTCGGCGAAGCGGGGGAGGCGCCGCAGCTCGGCCGAGCCCAGCGCACCGTCGACCACGACACGGTCGTCGAAGCGGGCGACCGCGAAGGTGCGCCACACGCCGTCCAGATCCAGCACGACCTGGTCTTTCGTCGCCTCGACAAGCGTTACCGGCGTTGCCGGCGGACCGGCCGGGGCCGCCGCCGAGCCGCCGTCGCTGCCCGCCGTCGATTCGCCTCGGTCGACCGTGAGACCGTCCCGGTCAAATCGGTATTTGACCGAGATTTCGCTCACGCCGATCGCGTAGCGGCGCTGCCGGAAGCCCACCGAGATGTTGCGGAATCCGCTGCCCAGGCCGGGAAGCAGCGGCCCGCGCTCGGCGGCCGCGTCGGAGACGGCGGCGATCAACGCCGCCAGCGACGGTTCGAGTCCGGTGCCGGCGAGCAGATCGGCCGGAGGGTTCTGGGTGTAAAAGCCGGTATCGGCGGTTCCGGCCAGGAAGTCCGGATGCAGCAGGCTGGCGACCAGCAGGTCCCGGTTGGTGGTCACGCCGTGCACGCGGGCCCGGCGCAGGGTCGCGGCGAGCTGCCGCGCCGCCGTCTCCCGATCATCTGCGTACGCGATGACCTTGGCCAGCATCGCGTCGTAGTGGATCCCCACCACGCTGCCGTCGGCCACCCCGGAGTCGACCCGGATGCCGTCCGCGGCCGGCACGTCGAAGCGCACCACCGTGCCGGTCTGCGGCCGCCAGTCCGCGGCCGGGTCCTCGGCGTACAACCGGGCCTCGATCGCATGCCCGGTCATCGCCGGTTCCCGGCCGGCCAGCGGCCGCCCGTTCGCCACGTCGAGCTGCAGGCCGACCAGGTCGACCCCGGTCACGCACTCGGTCACCGGGTGCTCGACCTGCAAGCGGGTGTTCATCTCCAGGAACCAGAACCCGCCCGCCTCGTCGGCCAGGAACTCGACCGTCCCGGCCCCCCGGTAGCCGACCGCGGCGGCCGCCGCCCGGCCCGCCGCGAGGAGCCGTGTGCGCAGGTCACCGCCGAGCCGGTCGACCAGCGGCGACGGCGCTTCCTCGATCACCTTCTGGTGGCGGCGCTGCAGCGAGCACTCCCGTTCGCCGAGCGCCCAGATCGTGCCGTGCTCGTCCGCCATCACCTGCACCTCGACGTGGTGCCCGCCCTCGAGGTAGCGCTCGCAGAACACCGTCGGGTCGCCGAACGCGGCCGCCGCCTCCCGGGCCGCCGAGGCGAGCGCATCCGGCAGCTCGGCCAGCGTGCGGACGACCCGCATGCCCCGCCCGCCGCCGCCGGCCGACGCCTTGACCAGCACCGGCAACTCCTTCTCGCCGATCTCGCTGATGTCCAGGCGGTCCAGGATCGGGACGCCGGCCACGGCCATCCGCCGCTTCGACTCGATCTTCGAGCCCATCACCTGGATCGCCTCGGGCGTGGGACCGATCCAGATCAGTCCGGCGTCGCGGACGGCGTACGCGAAATCGGCGTTCTCGCTGAGGAACCCGTAACCGGGGTGGATCGCGTCGGCGCCCGCCTTGATCGCCGCGGCGATGATCAGATCGCCGCGCAGGTAGGTCTCGGCCGCGGTCTCGCCGGGCAGCCGGACGGCGCTGTCCGCCTCGCGCACGTGCGGGGAGCCGGCGTCCGGGTCGGCGAAGACCGCCACCGTGGCCAGGCCGCGGCGGCGGCAGGTGGCGAAGACCCGCCGGGCGATCTCGCCGCGGTTGGCCACCAGCACACTCGTGATCATCGTCCGCCTCACATTCGGAAGACGCCGAAGGCGTCGGTGCCCTGGACCGGCGCGGAGTGGATCGCGGACAGCGCGACGCCGAGGACGTCCCGGGTGTCGCGGGGGTCGATGATGCCGTCGTCGTAGACCATTCCGGACAGTACGAGGGGCATCGATTCGGCGGTGATCTGCTGCTCGATCATCGTGCGGACCACCTGGGCGCCGTCCTCGTCGAACGGTTTCCCGCGGGCCATCGCCGACGCTTTCGACACCAGATAGGTGACGTCGGCGAGTTGCTGGGCGCCCATCACCGCCGAGCGGGCACTGGGCCAGGCGAACACGAACCGCGGATCGTAGGCCCGCCCGCACATGCCGTAATGCCCCGCGCCGTACGAGTTACCGATCAGCACCGACACGTGCGGCACCGTCGAATTCGACACCGCGTTGATCATCATGGCGCCGTGCTTGATGATGCCGCCCTGCTCGTATTCCTTGCCGACCATGTAGCCGGTCGTGTTGTGCAGGAACAGCAGCGGGGTGTGCGACCGGTTGGCGAGCTGGATGAACTGCGCGGCCTTCTGCGCCTCCGCACTGAACAACACGCCCTGCGCATTGGCGAGAATGCCCACCGGATAGCCGTGCAGCCGCGCCCATCCGGTCACCAGCGACGTCCCGTAGAGCGGCTTCACCTCGTCGAAATCGCTGTCGTCGACGATCCGGGCGATGACCTCCCGCGGATCGAACGGCGACTTCAATCCGGGCGGCACGATCGACAGCAGATCCTCGGCCGGAAAACGCGGCGGTTGCGCCGGGGTGGGCGCCGGCCCGTCCTTGTGCCAGTTGAGCCGGGCCACGATCCGCCGCCCGATCCGGATCGCGTCCGGTTCGTCGATGGCGAAATGGTCGGCCAGCCCCGACACCCGGGCATGCATCTCCGCCCCGCCCAGCGACTCGTCGTCGGACTCCTCGCCGGTCGCCGCCTTGACCAGCGGCGGCCCGGCCAGGAACACCTTCGACCGCTTCTCGATCATCACGACGTGGTCGCTCATCCCCGGCAGATAGGCGCCACCGGCCGTCGAATTGCCGAACACCAGCGCGATCGTCGGAATCCCCGCCGCCGACAGCCGGGTCAGATCCCGGAAGACCGCCCCGCCCGGAATGAACACGTCCTTCTGGGTGGGCAGATCCGCGCCCCCGGATTCGACGAGGGCGATCAGCGGAAGCCGGTTCCGCAACGCGATCTCGTGCATCCGCAGCGTCTTGCGCAACGACCACGGATTGCTGGCGCCGCCCTTGACGGTCGGATCGTTGGCGACGATCAGGCATTCGACGCCGCTGACCACGCCGATTCCCGCGACGACGCTGCCACCGACGGCGAACGGCGAGCCGTAGCCGGCCAGCGCCCCCAATTCCAGAAAATGCGCGTCGAGGTCGAGGAGCAGTTCGATGCGTTCCCGGGCGGTCATCTTCCCGCGGGCCTGATGCCGGGCGACGGCCTGCGCGCCGCCGCCGGCCACCGCTTTCGCGGTCTCGGCGCCGATGCCGGCGAGCGCTTCGAGCATCGCTTCCCGCGCGGCGACGGCATCCGCCCCGGCCGGATCGAGCGTGGATCGCAGGACGGTCACAGTTCCTCCAGCAGCGATTCCGGAATGTCCACGAGCCGCGACCGCAGCCATTCACCGAGCCCTTTGGCCTGCGGATCAAACCGGGCGTTGAAGGCAACGCCCTCCCCGAGCAGCCCCGACACAACAATGTTGACGGCCAGAAGATTCGGAAGCCGGGTGATCGCGATCGGCAGCCCCGCGGTCTCCGGCAGCAGTTCCCGCAGAACCTTTTCGGTCAAAAGCCCAACCAGCCAGGTGTACGCCGCCGGTTGACGCACCCAGACCCCGATGTTGGCGTCCCCGCCCTTGTCGCCCGACCGGGCCCCGGCGATCGTGCCGAGCGGCAGCCGCCGCACCCCGTGCCCGTGCTCGCCCTGCTCGGCAGCGATGTCCGTTCCTGCCCGTTCGGTGGCGCCATCAGTCCCGGGCGGCCCGGCGGGGATGTCCGTCCTAGCCCGTTCGGTGTTGCTGGCCGTCCCGGGCGGCCCGACGGCGATGTCCGTTCCGGCCCGCCCGGCGGCGCCATCCGTCCCGGCGCGCTCCGCGCTGCCAACCCCATTCAATATTTCCGATTTATCGGGAAAAGAAGGCTCGTTGTTGGTCTCTTCAGAATTTGGGTCCGGCCCGTCTGCGAGCGTCGCCCCCGTCTTCCTGGATGTCGGGGTGTCCGCAGCGATTGAGGCCCCAACTTCCTGGAAATCGGGGCGGCTCTGGCTCGGGAGGATCCCCGGCTCGTTGTTGGTCTCTTCAGAATTTGGGTCCGGCCCGTCTGCGAGCGCCGCCCCCGTCTTCCTGGATGTCGGGGTGTCCGCGGCGATTGAGGCGCCAACTTCCTGGAAATCGGGGTGAGTCTGGCTCGGGAGGATCCCCGGCCCGAACAAGGGCGAGAGGGGTCTGGTTTCGGCGGGTGGGGCGATCGGCTCGGTGGTGCCGTCGTCGTGCAGCACCTCGTGGGCCACCGTGGCCTGCGGGACGTAGCCGGCGGTGAAAACGCCGTAGGGGTGGGCGCGGCCTGGTGGGGTGGTGCTGAAGAAGCCGGGGTAGGAGGCCAGCGCGACCTCGACCGCGGCGTTGGCGAACGCGCGGCCGGCCTTCTTCTCGTCCGGGTCGCGGGCGACGACCGTGAGCAGCGCGGACGCTTGCTGCTGGGTGGGCGCGTCGGGGGTGTCGACCCGGGACAGCGACCACGTCAGGGACGCCGGGCGGGCCGGGAGGCCGGCCTCGAACTGGTGGCGGAACAGGTTGGCCTTCGCCTCGATGTCCAGGCCGGTCAGGACGACCGTCATCTCGTTGCGGAAGCCGCCGACCGCGGTCAGCGAGACCTTCAGGTCCGGCGGGGGAGCCTCACCGCGTACCCCGGAAATCGCCACTCGATCGGGGCCTTCCTGCTGCAAGGACACCGTGTCGAGGCGGGTCGTCACATCGGGGCCTGCGTAGCGAGCGTCCTGCACCTCGTACATCAATTGGGCAGTGACCGTGCCGACGCTGACGGCGCCGCCGGTGCCGGGGTGTTTCGTGATGACCGAGGTGCCGTCGTCGTGGATCTCGGCGATCGGGAAGCCGGGGTGCCGGAGATCGTCCATCTCGGCGAAGAATGGGTAGTTGCCGCCGGTGGCCTGGGTGCCGCACTCGAGGACGTGCCCGGCCACGGTGGCACCGGCCAGACGGTCGAAGTCGGTGCGCCCCCAGCCGAAATGCGCGATGGCCGGCCCGATCACCAACGACGCGTCGGTGACCCGCCCGGTCACCACGATGTCGGCGCCGGCTTCGAGAGCCCGGGCGATCCCGAACGCACCCAGATAAGCGTGCGCCCCCAGCGGCCGGCCGAAGCTCCGCTCCGCCGTGCCCGGGAGCCGGTTGGGGTCCTGCCCGCCGTGACGGTCCTGGTCCGCCGGGGCCGACGGCCGGCCGGTGGCCCCTGCGCCGAAGCTCTGGTCCGCCGGGGCCGACGGCCGGCCGGTGACGCCGGCGCCGAAGCCCAGCTCAGCGGCGCGCGGGGTGAGGTCGTCGCCGCGGATCAGGGCCAACCGGGCCGGTAGGCCGAGGGCTCGGATGGCTGCTGCCAGGCCGGACGGGTTGACGCCGCCGGCGTTCGTGACGATGCGGACCCGGCGGTCCAGGGCCAGGGTCAGGCAGTCGCGCAGCTGGGTGAGGAACGTGCGGGCGTAGCCGGTTGCCGGGTCGGCGGCGTGGTCGCGGGCGAGGATGAGCATGGTCAGCTCGGCCAGGTAGTCGCCGGTCAGGACGTCCAGGTCGCCGCCCTCGAGCATCTCGCGCATGGCCGCGAGCCGATCGCCGTAGAAGCCGGAGCAGTTGCCGATGCGCAGCACCAGGTGACAGTGGCACAGCCCGGAAAAACAAGCAAGCGTGCTTGTTTTTTCCGGTGCCGGGTCGCTACCGTGCGGTAATGCGGCTCAACGAGGACCATGCAGCCTTCCGGGACAGCGTGCGGCGGTTCGTCGACACCGAGGTCAACCCGCACGTCGACGGGTGGGAGGCGGCCGGCCGGGTGCCGCTGCACGACCTGTTCCCCAAGGCCGCGGCGCTCGGGCTGCTCGGCCTCGAATACGACGAGGCCTACGGCGGCGAGGGCGCCGACCACAGCTTCCAGCTGGTCGCCGCCGAGGAGTACGGGCGGATGCACGCCGGCGGCGTCGGCATGGCACTCGGCGTGCAGGCGATGATGGCGACACCGTCGCTGCACGCGTTCGGCACGCCGGAGCTGAAAGATCAATACCTCAGGCCAGCGATTTCGGGTACGGCGGTGACCGCGATCGCCGTGACCGAACCCGACACCGGCTCCGACGTGTCCCGGCTGCGCACCCGCGCGGTCCGCGACGGCGACGACTGGGTGATCACCGGCCGGAAGGTCTACATCACCAACGGCGCCCAGGCCGACTGGCTGTGCCTGCTGGCCCGCACCTCCGACGAGGGCGGCTACCGCGGCATGTCGCAGATCGTCGTCCCCACCGACCTTCCCGGCTTCAGCGTGGTGCGCACCTTCGAGAAGCTCGGCAACCGCTGCTCCGACACCGCCGAGCTGGCCCTCGACGAGGTGCGGGTGCCGGTGGCCAACACGATCGGCGAGATCGGCCGCGGCTTCCAGCAGCAGATGCGCCAGTTCGTGACGGAGCGGGTGTTCGCGGCCTACACGACGGCGGGCCAATGCCAGTACGCGCTGGACCGCACCCGGGCCTTCGTGCACGACCGCACGGTCTTCGGCCGCCCGCTGGCCGACCGCCAGTACGTGGCGTTCCGCCTGACCGAGCTGCAGGCCGAGGTGGACCTGCTGCGCAGCCACAACCTGCAGACCGCCGAGGCGTTGATGGCCGGCGACGACATCACCCGGATGGCCACGGTGGCCAAGTTGAAGGCGGGCCGCCTGATCCGCGAGGTGGCCGACTGGTGCCTGCAGTTCCACGGCGGCATGGGCTACCTGGAGGACACCTGGACGTCCCGCATGCTGCGCGACGTCCGCCTGACCTCGATCGGCGCCGGCGCCGACGAGGTGATGCTGCAGGTCCTGGCCCGCCTCGACGGCCTGCCCGCCTGAAGCGGGCGATCGACCGTCAGGCCCGGGCCGGGCTGCCGGCGGCGAAGGTGACGATCCGGGCGGCGAGCTCGTCGGGGCGCCAGAGGGCCAGGTCATGGCTGGCTTCGGGGATGATCTCGGCGACGGCGTGCGGCATCCGGGCGCTGATCCTGGCGGTGACCTCGCGTGCGTCGTACAGCTGGCTGTGGCCGCCGACCAGCGCCAGCGTGGGCGTCGTGATCCGGCCGAGCTCGTCGTCGGTGAGCGGGGCCGGCAGGATGTGCCGGCGGCGGAAGCCGAAGGTGGCCTTGACCAGCGGCATGGCGTCGTCGTCGCGCAGTGCCACGTTGCGCAGCGGGCGGGCCAGCGCATGCCGGATCGCCCGGGGCGCGAACCCGGCAAGCCCGCACGCGATTATCCAGATCAGGAACTTCCGGCTGACTTTCCCGAAGCCGCCCGGGTCGAGCAGCGCGAGACTCGCGACGGCATCCGGTGATCGCAGGGCGTGACGCAGGGCGATCCACCCGCCGTACGAGGTGCCGACCAGGTGGGCACGGTCGACGCCCAGCCCGGTGAGAACCTCGTCCAGCCATGCGGACCATTCGTCGCCGCTGTCGATGGCGCGGGTCTGGACGGACGGGCCGGGCTCACCGACGAGATCGATCGCGATCACCGGGCGGGATGCGGCAAGCCGGCCGACGTAGGCGTGCCACATCAGCGACGGCCCGCCCGAGCCGGGCAGCAGCACGAACGGAGTCTCATCGCCGGCACCGAGCCGGTGGACGCGAGTCGTGCCGAAGCTCGTGACCACATCGGAGTCGACCGACGCGGACGGCCAGAGCCGCGCGACCAGATCGTCGTAGACGGTGAAAAAACGATCACGGGCCTGGTCATTCCGGAACTCGCCGACGGGCATCGTGGCCTCCGTTCAACGCCGTTTAGTGATACGAGCGTATCATCAAGCGGTGCCGAAACGGGTGGACCATGAGCAGCGACGGCGGCAGATCGGCGAAGCCCTGCTGCGGATCGCGAGCACGCGCGGCCTGCAGTCCGCGACCATGCGGGAGGTGGCCGCCGAGGCCGGCGTCTCGCTCCGCCTCGTGCAGTACTACTTCCACACCAAGGAGCAACTGCTGCTGGCCGCGCTCGCCTACCTCGGCGAGCAACTCACCGAACGCGTATCGGCGAGCATCCGGGCGCTCGGCCCGGTCACCGCACGCACCGTCGTCTACGGCACGCTCACGGCCGCCCTGCCGACCGACGAGGAGAGCGTGCGGCTGACCCGGGCCTACACCGGCTTCTACACCCTGGTGTTCAGCGAGCCGGAGATGGCCGAGCGGCACGGCGCCGTCTACCCCGACAAGCTGGAATCGCTGCTTGCCAAGCACATCGCCGCCGCTCAGGAGGCAGGCGAGGTGGCCGGCGACGTGGACCCGAAGCTCACCGCGGCCGCGTTGCTCGCCCTGACCAACGGCCTGGGCTCGAGCGTGCTGGGCGGCCAGCGGAACGGCGCCGCGGCGCTCCGGATCCTCGAGGATCAACTCGGCCGGCTGTTCCGGCCACTTGATTAGCGTTCAGGCGCGGTCGTGCAGGGTGATCTGGTAGCCGTCGGGGTCGGCGAAGGTGAACGTGCGGCCGAACGGGCCGTCGATCGGGGCGGTGACGATGGGGTGGCCGTCGGCGGTCAGGGCGTCGTGGATGGCCTGGACGTCGGTGGCGTGCAGCCAGATCGCCGCGCCGATGCCGGGCTGAGAGGCCGATGCCAGGTCGGTGCCGGGGACGATGTCGCGCAGGGCGAAGGCGATCGGCTTCGTCTCGAAGACCACGGCGTGCGGCGGGCCGGCGGGGGAGCGCACCAGGCCGAGGTACTGCTCGTAGAACGCCTGCGACGCCTTGAGGTCGCTCGCCTGCAGGGAGATGAAGTCGGGGCCGGTGACCGGCATGGTGGGCGCTCCTTCGGTTCGTGTCAGTCTACTGACATGCACTAAGGTATGTCAGAATACTGACATGATGCAAGGTGATGGCGTCGTCGATCTGGCAACTTCCCTCGGCTACCTGCTCAAAGAGGCGTCGAGCGCCCTTCGCCTGGCCATGGAGGCGGTGCTGCGGCCGCTCGGGATGACCGTCACGCACTACTCCTGCCTCGAACTGCTGGCGCAACGCCCGGGGCTGTCCAACTCCGAGCTCGCGCGCGGAGCGTTCGTGACGAGGCAGTCGATGAACGTGTTGCTCCAGGCCCTGGAACGCGACGGCTACGTGACCAGGCCGGCCGAGGCGCCGGTCGGCAAGGCGCTGCCCACGCGGCTCACCCCGCTCGGCCGGCGAAGCCTCGCGACGGCGTCGGCCGCGGTCCGGGCGGTCGAGGTCCGGATGCTGAGCGGGATGACCGAGGCCGAGCAGTCGGCCGCGCATACCAGCCTGCAGAGCATGATCCGTTCCCTGAGGGGCGCGGACGAGGGCAGGTGAGTGGTTCGCGGCACGCCGACGACCCAAATCACCCGCCCAGCGGAGCGGCGCGTCTATGTGCGCAGAGCAAGTGGTCGAAACCTTCTACGGGGCGGCCTTGGCGTACACCTCGATCTCGCTGGCCGTGATGTAGCCGGATGGGCGGGCTGTCATCACTATGCGGACAGCCGAAGCGCGGGCGGTGACCGTCAGTGGCACGTCGATCGTCGGGGTGCCGGTCTCGGGCACGGTGATCTCGGGGCTTGCGTCCTGCCATGTGCCGTCGGCGGTCAGGATCTGCGCGCGCAGACTGGCCGGGAAGCTGACGTTGGTGCCGTCGCGGTAGAAGTACGTGACCACGCGGGTCAGGTCGCGTGCGGCGGGCAAGGTTGCGGTGAGCGTGTCGGCCGGGTTCTTGGTGCCGGAGCGCCAGTTCGACCAGGCCTTCTCCGTGCGGTTGCCGTTGCGCAGGCCGGCGGGGGAGTAGCCGCTCTCCGTGTAGGTCGCGGTCATCGTCACGCCCTCGTCCAGGGCCGCGTTCACCTCGATCGGCTCCACCACCGTCACGATCGCCGTCGCCGGCAGCGTGCTCCCGTCCACCACGGTCGCGGTGCCGCGCACGGTCACCGTGCCCACCTGGTCGAAGGTGCCGGCCTCCCAGGTCACCGGCAGGGCGGCGCGGCCGCCGTGCCGGCCGATTCCGGTCACGGTGAGCGGGAGACTCGGGCTTCCTCCGGTGTACGTCGTGACGCGGGCCGGCGCCGTCGCGACAAAGGTGTCCACGGTTACCTTGGCGCTCGCCGGGTGCGTGCCGCCGAGCGGATCGGTGGCCGAGCCCCTCACCACCACCGTGCCGGGACGGCGCCACGCGGACGCCGGCGGCATGGTCCAGGTGACCGGGAGGGTGCCGCGGGCGCCGTTGCGGTAGATCGGGGTGACCGTGGCCGGCAGGGTCGGGGCCAGGCGCGGAACCGTGTAGGTGATCGCGGGCGTCGTGCGCAGGACGGTCTCGTCGATGACGGTCCAGCGCTGGTTGGCGCCCGACGTCGGGGTGTAGGTGCCGACCGGGCTGCCGTCGGCGGTCGCCTGCCCGGTCACGTCGACCAGGGTGCCGCTGCCCGCGTTGATGAGCGTCCAGCTGCCGTCGCCGGTGGTCGACATCCTCCACTCGGCGAAGGTGCCGTCCGCGGCCGTGCCGTCGGTGACCAGCGCCCCGGAGCGCACGGCCAGGCGGGTGCCGGTGGCGGCGTTGGTCACGGTGCCGCGGCCGTCGATCGTCCAGAGCTGGGCAGCGCTCGCCGGATCGGTCGTGCGCAGCACCGCACCGTCGGTCAGCGATCGGCCGCTCGCCACGCCCTGCAGGCGGTAGACGTGGCCGGGCTGCACGAGCGCAACGTTGCGGGCCACCCCGGAGACGCCGGCGATCTCGAAGGTGGTGACCGAGCGAGCGGGGACGGTCAGCGTGGCCGAGCGGCCGCTGACCCGGACCGGTGTGCCCTTGACCAGGGCGCCGACCGCACTCGACACGATCGGCGTCACGGTGGCGCCGGGGCGGATCCGGCCGAAGCCGGACAGGTCGAGGGTGACCGCCTGGTCGTCGGTGCCGCTGTTGGCGTGCACGACCGTCGCCGACGACGCGCGGACCGCCGCCACACTGGCCGTGTCGTCGACCTTGACCAGGTGGTCGCCGGGGCGGATGTAGTGGGTGAAGTTCCGGATCGTGTCGAACTTCGTGTTCGTGCGGATCGGGCAGGTCTCGGCGGTGGCGTCGGCGGCGCAGTTGAACGGGATGTGGATCTCGCCCCAGTTGCCGCCGCCGGCCTGCTGCGGGATCGCGTCCTCGATCGGCTGCCACAGCACCCACGCCGACGGTTCGAGCTCGCGCAGGTCGTCGATGATCCGGCCGGCCATGCCGAGGCCCGGGCCCATCCCGGTGTAGTCGGTGGTGCCGGTGCCGAAGTCGCCCTCGACCTCGCTCATCCACAGTGGCTTGCCGGCCGCCTTGGCCGCGTCCCGCACGCTGGTCCGCCGGCCGGTGCCGTAGGTGTGCACGTTCATCCGGTCGACGGCGGCCCGGGCCGCCGCGTCGTAGCCGGCCCAGTCGGTCATGAAGGTGCCGGGGTTGGTCTCGTCCGGGGCGGACACCCTGGTGGTGGAGCCGGCGAGCGCGCGGTCCAGCGCCTTGACCACGGTCGCCTGCAGGGCCGGGCTCGCGTGGGCGCCCTCCTGACGGCCGCCGGTGGGCTGACCGTCGGCGCCCAGCGTCGTACCCCAGTAATTGGTGTTGGGTTCGTTCAAGGGGTTGATCGTGTCGAAGTGGATGCCGTGCGCCTGCTCCAGGTGGGCGGCGACCCTGGTCAGGTAGGTCGCGAAGGCGTCGACCCGGTCGGTGCGGATCTGGTCGGTGGTGGCGCTGAAGCCGCCGGAGACGTAACCGCTGACCGTCTGGAAGTAGGGCGGCGAGTTGCTGAACGCCTCCCACGTGGTGATCCGGTCCTTGATCTGGTCGACCCACCAGCGCTGGTTGGCGTCGGCGTCGAAGTTCCAGTCGGCCGGGTCGTCGGCGTCCCACCAGTCGGTGTCGTTGTGGGTCGTGCCGGGCGGCGCGTTCCAGAAGCCGGGCATGGTGGCGCCGACCTTCATGTAGTCGGTGCGCACGTCGGGCGCGTTGCCACCGCCGATGTTGTAGCGGGCGATGTTCAGGTTGAGGCCGTCCGCCCCGAACACAAGGTCGACCAGCCGCTGCCGGATCGGCTCGGGGTAGCCGCCGGTCGCATTCGCGAACCAGACCAGGCTCGTGCCCCAGCCCTCGAACGCCGGCTGCTGATAGGACGGATCGATGTGAACGCTCACCTTCGACACCGCGGCGGCGTGTGCGGGAGCGGCCTGGACGGTCAGTCCGGAGGTGACGAGAGTAGCGGCGACGATCAAGCGAACGGCTCTCATCGCGACAGCATAGATGGAAATGAGTTGATGTCCTTGACTCCGGCCGGAAATCCCCCGGACACTGCGTGAACGTTAACAACTGGCCGGGCCCTGAGCCCGAGGGAGGCGCTCACCTTGGCCGAAGGCACCGATCCCGCCGCCGTGGCACCCGCCGGTCTCAACGCCGACCCGAACCTGACCGTCTTCGACGGGGTCTACTGGCTCTACCCGACCACCGACGGCTTCGCGGGCTGGTGCGGGACGCAGTTCCACGCGTTCAGCTCGACCGACCTGGTCAACTGGACCGACCACGGGGTGATCCTCGACCTCGGGCCGGACGTCAGCTGGGCCGACTCACGGGCCTGGGCGCCGACGATCACCGCGCACGACGGGACGTACTACTTCTACTTCTGCGCCGACGCCAGCATCGGGGTGGCGGTCGCGGACAACCCCGCCGGGCCGTTCCGGGACGTCCTCGGTAAACCGCTGGTCGCGGCCGGCTCGTTCGCCGGGCAGGCGATCGACCCGGCCACCTTCACCGACGACGACGGGACGACCTATCTGTACTGGGGGCAGGGTCACGCGTACGTCGTACCGCTGAATGCTGATCTTGTGTCTTTTGATCGGGCCAAGGTCAAGGAGATCACGCCGGCCGGGTACAACGAGGCGCCGTTCGTGGTGAAGCGCAACGGCACCTACTACTTCATGTGGTCGCAGAACGACACCCGCAGCGCCGACTACCAGGTTGCCTACGCGACCGCGCCGACCCCGACCGGCCCGTTCACCCCGCACGGCCTGATCCTGAGCAAGGACCTCGAGCGGGGCATTCTCGGCACCGGTCACCACTCGGTGGTGCAGGCGCCGGGGACCGACGAGTGGTACATCGCCTATCACCGCTTCGCCGTCCCCGGCGGGGACGGCACCCACCGGGAGACGGCGATCGACCGCCTGCGGTTCACCGCAGGCGGTCTGATCGAGCCGGTTCATCCGAAGTTGTAGTTGCCCGTGCCGGGGACCTTCGACGGGAGGCCCCGGCGCGACTGCTCGCCGCGCAGGATCACCTTGACGATGTCGTAGAGCGTGCCCAGCGCCACCGCGATGATCGCGCCCACCGTGAACCAGTGCTTGACGTCGCCGCCGTTGAGGTCGGCGAAGTGGTGGTACTCGGGGTTGAAGAAGCGGTCGGAGGCCAGCAGCCAGATCAGCGGCACCGCGAAGAGCAACTGCTGCACGGCGTT
Source organism: Paractinoplanes durhamensis (assembly GCF_016862175.1). GTDB lineage: Bacteria > Actinomycetota > Actinomycetes > Mycobacteriales > Micromonosporaceae > Actinoplanes > Actinoplanes durhamensis. Next base: position 30,454 of record NZ_BOML01000043.1, read on the forward strand.
GACCACCGACACCGTGCGGTCGTAGGAGCGGCGGCGGAACAGCCAGATCTGGTAGCCGGCCCCGATCACGAGGGCCACGATCATGTACGGCCACCAGAAGGACCAGTTCGCCGGGTTGAGCACCGGCACCTCGTTGAGGCCGAAGTGCTGCCACAGCAGGGCCGCGGTCAGCAGGATCGGCCAGACCACGCCCGCCGCCACCTCGGTCTTCGGGACCGTGCTCGGCTCATACCTCGGCAGGTCCTTCAGCGTCCAGTCGAGCCGCAGGCCGGTGCGGCCGGGACCGGCCCCGGTCCGCTCCAGGACCACGAACACCGCGGTCGTCCAGAAGGCCATCTGAATGCCCACGTTGAGGATGGCGGTGACCGCGCCGCCGATCACCTTGCCGATGTCGGGGTCGTCGAACAGCTGGACGACCACGCCGATGATCACCACGATCGGGAGCACGGCCGCCAGCATCAGGGTCAGCAGCCGCCGCCACGCCGGGTAGAACTCCGGCCCGATCAGCACATTGGACCGTCCCGAATACTGATCGGCGAGCCGATCCGGGTCGCCCAGTTCGGTCAGCGTGCCCTCGACGGCGGTCTCCCGCTCCTCGCCGGCCTCGACACGGGCGTCGACCGCGTCCTCGATGCTGGCGCGCAGCTCCCGGTCGATGTCGCCGCGCTGCTGCTCCGGGATGCGGCGCAGGGCGGTGTAGACGTAGCGGTCGATGAGACTGGTCATTCTGCACTCCCCGTTTTGTCGTTGGCCGTGGTCTTTGCGATGTCGCCGATGGCGGAATCGATCCGGGTCCACTCCGACCGCAGGGTGTCGGCGATCGCGTCGCCCTGCTCGGTGGTCCGGTAGAACTTGCGCGGGCGGGCCTCGTCGGTGTTCCACTCGCTGGTCAGCAGCCCCTGCGCCTCGAGCCGGCGCAGCAGCGGATAGAGGGTGTTGGCCTCGACCTCGAAGCCGGCCCGGCTCAGCGTCTCGAGCAGCGAATAGCCGTAACCGGGCGTCCGCAAGACGATGAGGCTGGCGACGACGACGGTGCCGCGGCGCAACTCTTGCAGGTGCCCCGAGAGCGTCGCATCCATTGTCATGCTCAACACGATACTGTGCGACACACACTATAGCAACCCACTACACCAATGTGTCGCTGCCGCCCTGGTCGGGCGGGCGGGGGTCGTAGGCTTGGCCGGACTGAACCGAGTGATGGATGGGGAGTGCGCGATGGCCACGGAGAAGGCGGTTCTGGCCGGCGGCTGTTTCTGGGGGATGCAGGATCTGATCCGGCGGCGGCCCGGAGTTGTCGCCACGCGGGTCGGCTACACCGGGGGGAACGTCGACAACGCGACCTACTACCACCATGAGGGTCACGCCGAGGCCATCGAGATCACCTTCGACCCGGCCGTGACGTCCTACCGGGATCTGCTCGAGTTCTTCTTCCAGATCCATGACCCGACCACGGTCAACCGGCAGGGCAACGACATCGGGACCAGCTACCGGTCGGCGATCTTCTACGAGACCGACGAGCAGAAGCGGGTCGCCGAGGACACCATCGCCGACGTCGAGGCGTCGGGGCTGTGGCCGGGCAAGGTGGTCACCGAGGTGACCGCGGCCGGGGCGTTCTGGGAGGCCGAGCCGGAGCACCAGGACTACCTGGAGCGCATCCCGGACGGCTACACCTGCCACTTCCCGCGGCCGGGCTGGAAGCTCCCGCGCCGGGCCTGACCGCTGAAGCGTTGCAGCAGCAGGGCGAGCCGCCGGTCGTGATCCTCCCGGCGCAGGCGGCCGCCCCGCATCAGCGTCATCAAGCCGTGCAGGCTTGCCCAGAACACCTCGGTCTGCGCGTCGAGGTCCTCGTCGCCGTTCGTGGCCCGGAGCGCCTCGCGCAGCTCGCCGAACCCGGCCTGCAGTGGGGCCGGCGTCTCCGTGCTGGCGAAGGTCAGGTCGACGGCGCTGGTGAACATGGTTTCGTACAGCACCGGGCGGGTCTCCGCGAACCGCGTGTAAGCGGTCGCCACCTCGGCCAGTCCGGCTTCGGTCCGGGCCGCCCGCAGCTCGGCGGCCAGCTCGGCGAAGCCGTCGATCGCCACCGCCGCCATGATGGCGTCCTTGCCCTTGAAGTGGCTGTAGAGCACCGGCTGGCTGTACTCGATCCGCTCGGCGAGACGGCGCGTCGTGACGGCGTCCCAGCCCTCGGCCTCGGCGATCTCCCGGGCCGCGTCGATGATCCGCCGTTCCCGGTCCTCGCGTTCGCGCTCGCGGCGCTCTCGAACAGTCATGGCAGGAATTCTAGCGGCACTAGATGTGCTGTCGACGATCTGCTAGCGTCGATTCAAATCCTAGCGCTGCTAGAAATGGGAGTCGTCATGCTCACTGCCTTCGCCTACGGGCTCGCCATCGTGCTCGACCTCTTCATCGCCTTCATCGGCTTCCGGTTCCTGCTGGTCCCGCAAGCTGCCGCGGCGGGCTACGGCGTGCCGGTCGCCGCGGGGGAGGGGGCCGCCTACCTGTCGGTCAAGGGTGTCCGCGACCTCACCTACGGGCTGGTCGGGCTGGCCCTGCTCGCCTTCGTCGGCACGCAGGCCGAGGCGTGGTTCATGCTCGTGGTCGCGCTCGCGCCGTTCGGCGACACGCTGATCGTCCTGCGCAACGGCGGCTCCAGGGCGACCGCCTTCGGCATCCACTTCGCCACCGCGATCGTCGTGCTGATCAGCGCCGCCCTACTTTTTGCCGCCTGAGACGATGCGCGCGTCGTACCGCTTGATCGCCTTGAAGCCCTCCCGCGACAGCGTCTGCAGGCGGCTTCGCCAGAACGCCCAGCGGGGGACGCTGAAGCCGGGCTCGGTCACGCCGGCCTGCGCCGCCAGTTCGCCCAGGCGGGCGGCGTAGGTGCGGCCGTGGATCGCGGCGCCGGCCAGCCGATCGCCGGCCTGGGTGAACCATTCGACGGCGGCCGGGAGATTCTCGGCGGGGCCCTCGAAGGTCTCCAGCGCCGAGCTGATCGTCCACAGGCCCAGCAGCAGCGCGTCGTGCGTGCCGGCCGCGGTCAGCCGGGCGGCGAACGAGTTCAGCGCGGTCCACTCGGCCTGCGGGCGGCCGCCGTTCCACTCCTCGCGCAACTGAGCGCCGAGAACCGGCAAATCAGTAAAAACCCGAAGCTCCCATACGCGTACGCCGGAAAGCTCCTGACCCTGCACCGCCGCGACCAATGCACTCAGCCGGGCCAGCTCCTGGTCGCTCTTCGCCTCGGCGGCGAACGATGTCACCGTCTGCCAGGCCGCCCAGAGCAGCGCCTCGGGATCGTCAGCGCCGGCCAGCGGAGCGACGAACGCGTCGGCGTCGGCGGCCGCCACCGCCGATCGATAATGGCGCAGGGCTTCTTCGTACGTCATCCGATTCTCGCCCTTACCCTGCTCGAACATCCCGGCCCTAGCTTCACGGCATGACCGACCGCCGGACCGGGGGAGGTGTGGGGCTGATGCCTATTTGGCGGTGCCGCCGTCGCTGATCAGCAGCTCCGGGTGGCGGCCGAGGAACTCGGGCAGCTTGTCGGCGGCGGTCGCGGCGAACAGGTCGGTGGTCGCCTGGGTGACGCCCTCGTTGCCGTTGCCGCCGCCGGCGAACGTGCCGCCGTTCGTCTTGATCGGGATCAGGTCGGCGGCGGCCAGGCCCTTGAGGCCGAAGATGAAGTCGGTGACCTTCACGCCGTGCGTGTCCATCTTCAGCGACGAACCCGCCGCGGCCAGCACGTCGGCCACCTTGGCCGGGTTGGTCATGATGCCGGCGCTGGTCGCCTTCTTCGCCATCGCGCGCAGCAGCTGCTGCTGGTGACGCTGCCGGTCGTAGTCGCCGTTGGTCGAGTGCCGGATGCGGGAGAACTCCAGCGCCTCCCACGGCTGCATGTTGCGGCAGCCCTTCTTGAACCACAGCGCGTTCTTCGGCGCGGTCTCCGGGTTGGCGCCCTCGGCGTACTTCACCTTGCCGTCGACGACGATGTAGTGGCTCGACCACGAGTCCTTGTCGACGCACATGTAGACGCCGCCCATGGCCTCCAGGATGCCCTTGAAGCCGTCGAAGTCGATCACCATGACGCCGTCGAAGCTGATCCCGGTCAGTTCCTTGATGGTCTTGGTGGCCAGCTTCGCGCCGCCGGCCCAGCCGCGCCCGTTCATCGACCCGTACGCGTACGCCGCGTTGACCTTCTCGGTGGCTCCGCCGAAGTTCATCGACTTGTCGGCGGGGATGTGCGCGTTCATGTCCCGCGGGATCGAGATCATGTACGCCTGGTCGTGCGAGGCGGTGATGTGCAGGATCATGATCGTGTCGGAGCGGGACGTCTCGCCCTTCTCCTCCCAGCCGGTGCGGGTGTCGAGGCCGAGCATCAGCAGGTTCATCGCGCCGTCCGGGAGCTTGCCGGAGGAGACCGTGCCGGTGGTGTCGTCGAGCACGCTCTCGGTCGTCTGGATGTTGTTGGTGAGCTTGCCCAGGAAATACCGCGAGCCGATCAGACCGCTGACGCTGACCAGAGCGAGCACGACGCCGAAGGTCAGGACCATTTTTGTCCAGATCGGGGCCTTCGACCGCTTCGCCTTTTTGGTCGGCTTACCCTTTGCGGCGGTCTGTCCCGGCATCCGTCGACTCCTCCTGGCACGAGCGTGTTTCGAGCCTCGTAATGGCGAGACCGCCCGAACCGGGCCCAACACTGCAGGAAATTAAATATAGGTTCACGTTGCAAGAGTCAACCCCGTCGTGAAGCGGAGAATGCTCGCGCGTGACCGATAGTGATATGGCGGCAACTTCACGTCCATCATTGACTCGGTTCTATGGCGGAAGCGAAGATTTCCCAGCCATTACCGCAATGTTGAAAACGCGACGAAGGACCCCCATCCATGCGCCGTGACCATCCCCGCCGGATCGGCATCGCCACCGGCCTCGCCCTCCTGCTGATTGTGATCCCCGCTACTCCGGCCTTCGCCGACCCGCCACACAACCTGCCGCAGAACGCGAACGGGTACGAGCAGTCCTTTTCGCCCGCTTATGACTACGACACCGACGGCTGCTACGCGGTGCCGGCGATCGGGCCGGACGGGACCCTCAACGGCGGCCTCAAAACCACCGGAGCGGTCAACGGCAGCTGCCGCGACCAGTCCGACCTCGACAACTCCCAGACATACTCCCGATCGAAGTGCAACAACGGCTGGTGCGCGATCATCTACGCCAGCTATTTCGAAAAGGATCAAGCGGTGGCCGGCAGTGGTCTCGGCGGTCACCGGCACGACTGGGAACACGTCATCTCGTGGGTCGATCAGGCCGCCAACGAGGTGAAATACGTCAGCACCACGCAGCACTCCAGCCAGGTCACCTACGCCAGTTCCGCGGTGCGATTCGAGGGCACCCACCCGAAGGTCGTCTACCACAAGGACGGGGCGTCGACCCACTTCTTCCGGCTCGCCAACAGCAACGACGAGCCGCCGGAGAACCACTACCACAACTGGCGCTACCCGGCGCTCGTCGGCTGGGACGGCTGGCCCACGGTCGAGCTGCGCACCAAGATGGTGACCGCGGACTTCGGCTCGGCCACCCAGAAGATCAGCGACGGCCGCTTCGAGTCGCTGCTCAACGCGGCGAAGCCGACCGGCATCCCCTTCGACCCGTACGCGTAATTCTTCTACCGGCCGCACAGCTCCGGGGGCGCCCTGTTCTCGGAGTGTGCGGCCGGTGCCGCGACCGCGCACAGCCGTTCGACGGCCTCGCCCGGATCGAGGCGCCAGACGGCGACCGTCCAGTCGCCCTGGCCGGCGATGAGGGTGCGGCTGTCCGCGGTGAAGCGGATCTGCCCCCACTGATCCACTGTGCAGCCGTTCTCTTCAATCGGCCGGATGGCAGGTGAACAGGTCGCCCGGCTGGCACTGCAGGGCGTCGCAGAGTGCGGTGAGCGTGCTGAAGCGTACGGCCCGGGCCCGTCCGTTCTTGAGGATCGAAAGGTTGGCGAGGGTGATGCCGACCCGGTCGGCCAGCTCGGTCAGGGTCATGCCGCGCTCGGCGAGCAGCTTGTCGATGTGCGCCTCGATGCGATGGGCTTCCTCGGGCGGCATCACACCACCCCGTCGAGCTCGACCCGCATCGCCTGGCCGCGGCGCACGATCTCGCCGACCGCGAGCGCGCCGAAGCCGGCCAGCGCCCACGCCGCCGGGGCGGTGAGATCCAGCGTCGCGTACACCCCGCCGGTGTCGGCGCCGGCGCTGAGGGCGAAGTCGCCCAGGAACTCCGTCACCCAGACGATCGGCCCGGCGGCGACCAGCAGGAGACCGAGCCGCCGCAGGCGCCGCGCGACGTCGACCGTGAACGGATCGCCCCGGCGGGCCTGCCCGGTCAGCCGCCAGAGCAGCACCAGCGCCAGCGTGAGCAGGGCATACCCCGGCAGCGTGGACAGCAGCTCCCAGCCGCGCTGGGCCGCGGTCGGATCGTCCAGCCGAAGCGGGATCCCGTCGGCCGCACTGACTCCGGCCGGCAGGGCGGGCAGTGCCAGGGCGGACCCGGCGACGGTGACCTCCACCGGCCGCCCGGCGAGGACGGCGACGGTGCTCACGGCGGTGCCGATGCCGCTCAGAACAACCGCGATACCGAGCAGCCGACGCAACTCGTCCAGCCAGTCGGGCCGGCGCAGAGATTCCAGCATGACCAAGCTCCTTATCGAAAGTCGATACATCGATTATCGATAACGTAGCCCGCGTCGTCAACCCGGCCCAACCCGAGGCGGAGGAGACTGCGTTGGTCCAGTCAGGAGGGTCCGATGATCGGTACGGGGGATTCCGGGAGTTTGCCGCCGCTCAGTGTCGGGGTATCGGTTGGTCCTCCCGGTCGAGCCAGATGAGTTGACGGCCATCGTCGTAAGCGGTCAGCCCGAATCGGGATCGCTCGGGGCGTCCACGGCCGTTCCACCAGTGCCACGTGTCAGCGACATCGGGCCACAGCAGCCGTGGCCCGCCGTACAGGACGGTTGATCCGTTGCCGGTATCGGGGCTGATCTCTGCCCAGGACGTGTCATCCTCGGTGACCAGGAAGATCCCTTCGCCGCCGTCTCGGATCGCGTGCCCGACCGCGCCGAGGCCGGGCACCGCGAGTTGCAGGGCGAAGCGGAAGTCCTCGTCATCAAACGCGGCGAGCGGGATGTTCGTCGTGCCGGTCTTCGGTTCGGTGAAGTCGTACACCGCGCCGAACCCGCCGCCGTTACGCAGCGGGTTGTCAGCCTTGGCGCGCATCCACATGAAGTGTCCGGACGAGGTGAGGAATCGGCCGGCGACCGAGTGCGGGGTGCTCTTGCGAGCAACCACCAGGCTGGAGCCCAGTTCGCCCCGGACGTCGGCCACGATCAGCCCACCGGTCGTCAGTTGGGTGATCCACGCCAGGGGGATCTCCGGTACTCCACAGGTAGCGATGATTCGGTCATAGGGTGCGTGCTCGACGACGCCCTCCGCGCCGTCCCCGGCGCTCAGGCGCGGCCGGTACCCCAGGCCCGCGAGTCGTTCCCGGGCGGTCTCGACCAGCGCGGGATCAATGTCGATGCTGGTCACGTCGGTGTCACCGAGCCGATGACTCAGTAACGCCACGTTGTATCCGGTGCCCGTGCCGATCTCCAACACCCGATGTCCGCCGGCCACGTCGAGCAGACCCAGCATCCGGGCCATCAGACTCGGCCGGGTCGAAGAGCTGGTGGGCCAGGTCAGATCGGTTCCGGGCGCGGTCATGAGCTGCGTCGTCAACGAGGTGTCGGAGTACACCGACGCGAGCCACCGATCATGCTGAGCCGCATCGTCCGCACTGACCCGCTCGTCATCGTCGGTAAAGAACTCCGGCACGAATACGTGCCGAGGCACCTGCTCGAACGGCGGGCGCCAGCCGGGCGCCAGCACTCCCGCATGGGCCAGCTCTGTCACCAGCGCGGCAGCGTACGGCTGCCAGACGATCATCGGTCGCGTCCTTCCGTGAGCAGGTCCGCCAGCGCGGCCGCGATCGGCACGCCCGTCTCGTGTTCCAGCCACAGCCATTGACCCGCCGGGTTGCATTCCAGCATCACCCAATCACCGTCCGGGGTGATAACGAAGTCGAACGCGCCGTAGTTCAGCCCCAGGGCGTCCAGGAACCTGCCGACGCCGTCGGTCACGGCCTCGGGGACTTTGATTCGCTCATAGGTCAGCGCGTCGTAGTCCGACCGCCAATCGATCCGGCCCGCCTCCGAGGCCGACCGGATGACCACGCCGAGCGGGATCCGGCCGACCACCGTCACCCGTGCCTCGTATGCCTTGGGCACGAATTCTTGGATCAGGTGCGCGGTCGCGGCGAATGCTGCCGGTTCGATCGTCGCCGGGTCGATGACCGTCGTGTACGTCGTGCGCATCTCGTCGTTCTCGCTGAACACCAGCGAGGACAACTGCTTGCACACCACCGGTCCGCCGATCTTGTTCCCGAAGTCGATCACCTCCTGATGCAGGTTGGTAAGCAACGTCGCGGGGGTGCGCAGGCCGCAGGCGGCGGCGGTCGCCAATTGCAGCGGCTTGTACTCCGCCGCCGCCTGCCGGATCGGCTCGTTCACCCACAGCACGTCAAGTGCCGCGAGCAGCCCGCCAAACCCGTGCCGTGCTTCGACCGCCGCGAACACCTCGTCAGCCGCAGACATCCCCGCAGGTAGCCGGAATCGGGTCGGCCGGCGAAAGTACACCGAACGCACATCATCAAGATCAACGCTGGTGTCATCGGTCGCCAGCCGACCCGTCCAACCGCCGTCCGCCGTGGTCGCGCTCATCCGTAGCGCGGTCGGGAAGTCGCCGGTGTCCATCCGGGCCACGCGGGTGTCCCGCCGCGCCAACTCGGCTGTCACCGCGTCGGCGGTCGAATCCTCGGCGCAGGTCAGGATGAGTACGGTGTCCGAGGTGTTCACGGCCCGCCCCTAGCTGTCCTGGCCGGTGTCCGATTGGGAATCGTTCACGACTTTCCCGTCGTCGGAGCGCTGCGTCGGGATCGACGTCGCCGGCCTGGTGCTGGTCGTGTTGTGCTTGCCGGTCAGCGGCATCGGCACCGCGAGGGTGGCTGAGTAGGGGCGCAGCACACCGGGGGTGTTCTGCATCGGGTACGAGACTCCGCCGGGCTCGCTCAACGGCAGCAACGCCGTAGACGAGAACAGCGGGGCGACTACCGTCGCCGGACGCGAAGGTTGCATTGTCGGACTCCTCTCTCACCGCCATCTTGAGGCGGCCAGCGGAACGGACACGGCAGCTTGTAGGCGTCAGCCGCGTCGCGGGGGTATGCCGTCATCGTGTCAGTGTGTAGCTGGAGCGCCACTTTCGGTAGCGCATAGGGTGAGCTCGCACCGCGGCGTACTGCGAAAGTTGCGGGTTGTTGCACGAGGTCGAACCGAGCTTTCCAGTGCCCATGAGCGCGTATCAACCGAGTGCGCTCGTAGCGGGCCGCGGCGGAGTCATGCAGGCGGCGCTGGCCGGCGCGGGTGTGCCGTCATCACTCGCGGTAGGCCGCGTCGACGACGCGCATCTGCGCTATGAGGCCCGGACCTTGTCGCAATAGGGCGCGAGCCACGCGAGATCGTCGGCCTCGCCGGCGGCCCACTTCGCCATCCTCGGCAGCTCGGATTCCGTGCCGTACGAGTCCCGCAGCTCCAGATGCAGCGACTCACGGCCGAAGCGGTGGATCCTGGCCTGGAACTCGGGCAGCGTCAGACGCGCCATCGTCCTCCAGCCGTCAAAGGTTGCGCAGTTCATCCCATCGCGTGGTGCGTTTGCCGTCAACCGCAGCCCTCTGGTGCAGCATCTGTCCGGAGGCTGCGCCACCAGTCGAGGTCGATCGTCAGGTCGCCGCTGAACAGGGCCTGTTCGAAGGCGTCGGGGTCGACCGGGTCGGGGGTGGTGGTGGCTGCCAGCGAGACGACCTCGGGTGGCAGGCGGACGTGGTGGGTCTCCACGTAGTGGGCCAGGCCGTCGGGCCACACGAAGTGGTGGCCGTCTGTTCGCTCGGTCGAACCGTTGGGGAGTCCGCACAAGCGGCAGGTTGATGTGCCCGCTGCGGCTACGAAGATCGTTCCGGAGCGCAGATACGCCGCCACCGACTGCTCGGTGGCGGCGTCTTGTTCGGTGGCGACGAAGGCTCGGACGTCGGGGAAATCGGTCGGCTCCTCGGGGCCGGACCAGTAACCGATCAGGCGGAGCGTGCTCGTCATCGGTGCATTATGCGACCAGCTTGGCCACCGTCAGCAGGAGCACCGTGTTCTCCAGGGCCAGCAGGGCGTGCCGGGCGTCCGGGATGATCAGGAGCTCGCCGGCCTTGACGTCGGTGTGGTCGGGGCCGGTTATCAGGCGTACCTCGCCCAGCAGGACCTGGAGGGTCGCCTCGCCGGGGTTCTCGTGTTCGTCCAGGCGGCGGCCGTCGAGCAGGGCTATCGCGGTCTGGCGTAGGACCTTGTTGTGGCCGCCCTGCAGGGTTTCGGCGGCTCGGCCGGCCGGGGCCTCGCGGGCGGTGGCCAGCAGGCGGGTGGCCAACTCGGTGAGTGAGGTCTTCATGGCACTCGTTCCCAGCCGGGCTTGACCGGGCGGGAGCCCAGCTGCCGGTCGCGGCTTCGGTAGACGATGTAGGGGCGGGTCAGGTAGCCCAGCGGGGCCGAGAACACGTGCACCAAGCGGCTGAACGGCCAGAAGGCGAACAGGATCCAGGCCGCGATGACGTGCAGGCGGAAACCGATGGGGGCCGCCTCGATCAGGGTGCGGTCGGGCTGGAAGTAGAAGATCGAGCGGAACCACGGTGACACGGTCAGGCGGTAGTCGTGCGGGTGGCCGGTCACGTTGCCCAGGACCGTGGTGCCCAGGCCGAGGACGATGACGCCGATCAGCAGGACGTACATGATCTTGTCGTTCACCGTGGTGGCCGAGAAGACCGGGCCGACCGTGCGGCGGCGGTAGATCAGGATGGCGGCGCCGCCCAGGGTGCAGATGCCGGCGACGGTGCCGAGGCTGAACGCGACCGCGTGGTAGGCGCCCTCGCTGATCCCGACCGCCTCCGTCCACGACTCGGGGATCAGCAGGCCGCCGACGTGGCCGAGTGCGACCAGCAGGATGCCGAAGTGGAACATCGGGCTGCCGATCCGCAGCAGGCGCCGTTCGTAGAGCTGGGACGAGCGGGTGGTCCAGCCGAACTTGTCGTAGCGGTAGCGCCAGACGTGGCCGAGAACGAAAATCGCCAGGCAGACATAGGGGAGTACGACGAACAGAAGCGTCCCGGTCACGATCGGGCTCCTTCGAATTGCGGGCCGAAGGGGGCGAGGCCGACCTGCTCGGCGGGCGGCCCCTGGGCGGCGAGCCTGGCCACCGCGGTGCGCTGGTCGCCGGCGAGGGCGGGCAGCGTGGCGGAGACCGAGTTGAGCACGTCGGCCCACGGGGAGTGGGCGTCGTGCAGGGCGAGGCGCAGGAGTTCCAGGCCGGCCCGGTGCGTGAGGAGGAGGTCGAGGCCCTCGGCCGGCTGGATCGCGGCGTATTCGAGCACCACCGAGAGGTGGTCGGGCAGCTCCTCGTCGGTCAGGGCCAGCCCGGCCGCCATGTACTGCTGCTTCATCTCCAGCAGGGCCATGCCGCGCTTGCGGGTGTCGCCGGCGCCGTAATAGGTGAGGAACAGGCAGCAGCGTTTGCGGTGGTCGAAGGTGGCGACGTAGTCGGCCTCCAACTGGCCGGCCGGCGTCGAACGCAGATGGTCGAGGAAGCGCAGCAGCGGGTCGCCGACCGGGGTGGGCAGCGTGGCGGCGGCCTCGGCGAGGAGGCCGGCCCGGTCCCGCAGCTGGGCGTCGGGGTAACCGATCAGCAGGGACTGACACTGCCAGGCGCGGGCGTTCATCGGCGCTCGTCCCGCGGCGGGAACAGACCCTCGGGGCGGCCCTTGCCGTCCCAGTTGAGCAGGTTGACCCGTAGCTCCTTGTTGCCGGAGTCGACCATGGTGTCGCTGGTCTGGCGGTCGACGAGCATGTGGAAGTTCTCCACCGCGATCGGCATCGGGCTGCCGGACTGCTCGCCGAACGGCCCGGAGCCGCCCATCCCGGGGCCGCCGTCGTAGTCGAGGCTGCACTCGGTGGCGAGCTCTTCGAGGCTGTGCGCCTGCTCGGCGTGCGCGGGCGGGATCACGTACCGCTCGTCGTACTTCGCGAGGGCGAGCAACCGGTACATGTCGTACATCTCCTGGCCGGTCAGGCCGACCGCGGCCGGGATCGACTCGTCGGGGTCGCGGCCGAGGTTGATGTCGCGCATGTAGGAGCGCATCGCGGCCAGCCGGCGCAGCACCAGGTCGACCGGGGCCGGGTCGCCGGCGGTGAACAGCTGGGCGAGGTAGTCGATCGGGATGCGCAGGGCCTCGATCGCGGCGAACAGGTTGCCCTTGTCCTCGGCGTCGTAGCCGGTGTCGCGGACGACGTCGACCACCGGGGACAGCGGCGGGATGTACCAGACCATCGGCATGGTCCGGTATTCCGGGTGCAGCGGCAGCGCCACCTTGAACCTGTTGATCAGCGCGTAGACGGGAGAGCGCTGGGCCGCCTCGATCCAGTCGCGCGGGATGCCGGCCTGTTCGGCGGCCGCGATCACCGCCGGGTCGGACGGATCGAGGAACACATCACGCTGCGCCTCGTACAGGCCGTGCTCGTCCTCGGTGGACGCGGCGTCGAGGACCCGGTCCGCGTCGTACAGCATCAAGCCGATGTAGCGCAGGCGGCCGACGCAGGTCTCCGAGCAGACGGTGGGGATGCCCACCTCGATCCGCGGGAAGCAGAACGTGCATTTCTCGGCCTTGCCGGTGCGGTGGTTGAAGTAGATCTTTTTGTACGGGCAGCCGGACACGCACATCCGCCATCCGCGGCAGCGGTCCTGGTCGACCAGCACGATGCCGTCCTCGGCCCGCTTGTAGATCGCGCCGGACGGGCAGGAGGCGGCGCAGGACGGGTTGAGGCAGTGCTCGCAGATCCGCGGCAGGTAGAACATGAAGGTCTGCTCGAACTCGAACTTCACCTTGTCGGCGATGCCCTTGAGCAGCACGTCCTTGTCGCCGTGGTCGGGGGAGCCGCCGAGGTTGTCGTCCCAGTTCGCCGACCAGGAGATCTTCATGTCCTCGCCGGTCAGCAGCGACTTCGGCCGGGCCACGGGCGTGTGCTCCTGGAGCGGCGCATTGGTGAGGTTCTCGTAGTCGTACGTCCACGGCTCGTAGTAGTCGGCGATAGCCGGCATTTTGGGGTTGGAGAAGATGCTGAAGAGTTTCTTGATCCGGCCGCCGCCCTTGAGCGCGAGGCGGCCGCGCCGGTTGAGGGTCCAGCCGCCCTTCCATTTCTCCTGGTCCTCGTAGCGGCGCGGATAACCCTGGCCGGGCCGGGTCTCGACGTTGTTGAACCAGACGTACTCGACGCCGCTGCGGTTGGTCCACGCCTGCTTGCAGGTGACCGAGCAGGTGTGGCAGCCGATGCACTTGTCGAGGTTCATCACCATCGCCATCTGGGCCATGACGCGCATCAGTACTCGACCTCCTGGTTGCGGCGCCGGATGACGGTGACCTCGTCGCGCTGGTTGCCGGTCGGGCCGAGGTAGTTGAACGCGAACGACAGCTGGGCGTAGCCGCCGATCAGGTGCGTCGGCTTGATCAGCAGCCGGGTGAGCGAGTTGTGGATGCCGCCGCGCCGGCCGTTGGTCTCGGTGCGCGGCACGTCGATCAGCCGGTCCTGGGCGTGGTGCATGTAGACGGTGCCCTCGGGCATCCGGTGCGACACGATCGCGCGGGCCACGACGACGCCGTTGCGGTTGACCGCCTCGATCCAGTCGTTGTCGTGCACGCCGATCTTCGCGGCGTCCTCCTTGGACATCCAGATGTTCTGGCCGCCGCGGGACAGCGACAGCATGAACAGGTTGTCCTGGTATTCGGAGTGGATGGACCACTTGTTGTGCGGGGTCAGGTAGCGCACGGTGATGCCCAGCTCGCCCTGGTCGCCGACCTTGGGCTCGCCGAACAGCGCGTGCATGTTCAGCGGCGGCCGGTAGATCGGCATCCATTCGCCCAGCTCGGCCATCCAGTCGTGGTCGAGGTAGAAGCTCTGCCGGCCGCTGAGCGTGTGCCACGGCTTGAGCCGCTCCACGTTGATCACGAACGGGGAGTAGCGGCGGCCGCCCGACTCGGAACCGGACCACTCCGGCGAGGTGATCACCGGGGTGGGCCGGGACTGGGTGTCGGCGAAGGTGATCTGCTTGCCCTCGTGCTCGGCCGACAGGTCGGCCAGCTTCATCCCGGTCAGCGCTTCGAGCTGCCGGAAGCCCTGGGTGGCGAGGTGCCCGTTGGTGGTGCCGGAGAGCGCCAGGATGGCCTCGCAGGCGTCGACGTCGCGGGCGATCGAGGGCCGGCCGTTGGCGGCGTGCACCCCGTTCTTCTGCCGCAGGTAGTCGAGTTCCTTGCCGACCTGGAAGGTGACGCCCTTGGTGGTGGCGCCGAGCGTGTCGAGCAGCGGGCCGAGCGAGACCATCTTGTCGGCGATCGCACCGTAGTCCCGTTCGACCGGCACCAGCTTCGGCATGGTCTTGCCGGGGATCGGCTCGCACTCGCCGCGCTTCCAGTCGGCGACCCGGCCGTAGGGGTTGGCCATCTCGTCCGGGGTGTCGTGCAGCAGGGGCGCGGCGACGACGTCCATTCGCGTCCCCAGATGCGAAGCCGCCATGGCGCTGAACGCCCGCGCGATGGTCAAGAACGTGTCCCAGTCGGTGCGGGTCTGCCAGGGCGGGGCGATCGCCGGGTTGAACGAGTGCACGAACGGATGCATGTCGGTGGTGTTCAGGTCGTGCTTCTCGTACCAGGTCGCGGCGGGCAGCACGATGTCCGAGTAGATGGTGGTCGAGGTCATCCGGAAATCCATGGTGAGCAGCAGATCGAGCTTTCCGGTGGGCGCCTCCTCGTGCCACTCGAGGTCGGTGGGGCGGGCGCCGGCCGGCGCTTCCGTGGCGCGTACGCCGTGGTCGGTGCCGAGCAGATGCCGCAGGAAATACTCGTTGCCCTTGGCCGACGAGCCCAGCAGGTTGGCCCGCCAGATGGTCAGCACCCGCGGGAAGTTCTCCGGCGCGTCCGGGTCCTCGCAGGCGAACCGCAGCTCGCCGCTTTTCAGCTTGCCGACGACGTGCTCGCCGACCGGCACCCCGGCCGCCGCCGCCTCGTCGGCCAGCTCGAGCGGGTTCCGGTTGAAGTGCGGCACCGACGGCATCCAGCCCATCCGGGCCGACGACGCGATCAGGTCGGCGGTGGATCGGCCGGTGAACGAGCCGCCCGCCTTCGACGCGGTCAGCGTGGCCGCCGAGAACGGGTCGTAGCGGTACTGGTCGGTGTGCAGATACCAGTACGCGGTCTGGATCATCTGCCGGCCCGGCCGGGACCAGTCGGAGGCGGTGCCGAGCACGCTGTACCCGGTGATCGGCCGGACCTTCTCCTGGCCGACGTAGTGCCCCCAGCCGCCGCCGTTGACCCCCTGGCAGCCGGTGATCGTGGTCAGCATCAGGAAGGAGCGATAGATCGTGTCGGAGTGGAACCAGTGGTTGGTCCCGGCCCCCATGATGATCATCGAGCGGCCGCGGGTCTCCTCGGCGTTGGTGGCGAACTCCCGCGCGATGCGGGCGGCCGCCTGACCGGGTACGCCGGTGATCGTCTCCTGCCAGGCCGGGGTGTACGGCTCGTCCGCGTCGTCGTAGCCGGTCGGCCAGGTGCCGGGCAGTCCGGGCCGGGCCACGCCGTACTGGGCGAGCATCAGGTCGTAGACGGTGGTGACCAGGTGGTCCCCGATCCGCCGGACCGGGACGCCGCGCCGCATCTCGGCGGCCTCCCCGGTCGGGGTGTCGAAGCGGGGGAGAACGACGGTGACCGGCGCGTCGGAGCCCCCGTCGGCCGACAGCCGGGGCCGCACGTCGCCGAGGTCGAGGTTCCACTTTCCGGCCGTTTCGCCGTAGCGGAAGCCGAGTGATCCGTTCGGCACCACCGGCATCCCGTCGTGGTCCAGCAGCACCGTCTTGAACGCGGCGTTCTCGGTGTCGGCGAGCGCGCCCGGCAGTTGCGCCGCGGTCAGCTGCTTGCCCGGCCGGTAGGTGCCGTCCCCGGCGTCGTCGAGCGTGACCAGAAACGGCAGATCCGTATATTTAGCGACATAGTCGGCGAAGTGCGGCGTCTGCCGGTCGACGAAGAACTCCTTCAGGACGACGTGCCCCATCGCCATCGCCAGGGCGCCGTCCGTGCCCGGCGCCGGGGCCAGCCACTCGTCGGCGAACTTCACGTTGTCGGCGTAGTCGGGGGCGACCGCGATGACCTTCTGGCCGCGATAGCGGGCCTCGGCCATCCAGTGCGCGTCCGGCGTGCGGGTCACCGGCAGGTTCGAGCCCCACATGATCAGGTAGCCGGCGTCCCACCAGTCGCCCGACTCGGGCACGTCGGTCTGGTCGCCGAACATCTGCGGCGACGCCACCGGCAGATCCGCATACCAGTCGTAGAACGACAGCATCGCCCCGCCGAGCAGGTTGTAGAACCGGGCCCCGGCCGCGTGCGACACCATCGACATCGCCGGGATCGGCGAAAAACCGGCAAGCCGATCCGGGCCGTACGCCTTGATGGTGTGCACGTGGGCGGCCGCGATCATCTCGGTCGCCTCGTCCCAGGAGGCCCGCACCAGGCCGCCCCGGCCGCGCGCCGACTTGTACTTGCGGGCCTTCTCCGGGTCGCCGGTGATGTCGGCCCAGGCCGCGACCGGGTCCTTCAGTCGGCCCTTGGCCTCGCGGTACATGTTCAGGAGCACACCGCGGACGTACGGGTAGCGCACCCGGGTCGGTGAGTACGTGTACCAGGAGAAGGCGGCCCCGCGCGGGCAGCCGCGCGGCTCGTACTCCGGGCGGTCCGGCCCGACGCTCGGGTAGTCGGTCTGCTGCGCCTCCCAGGTGATGATCCCGTCCTTGACGTAGACCTTCCACGAGCAGGAGCCGGTGCAGTTGACCCCGTGCGTGGAGCGCACCACCTTGTCGTGCGACCAGCGGTCACGGTAGAAGACGTCGGACTGGCGGCCACCGATCTGGAAGAGGGTTCGATGGTCGGCCGACACCTCCGCCTTGGTGAAGAAGCGGCGGGTGCCGACCAGGGCGTCGGTCAGCGGGTCGTCGAGTCTGCTGGGCATGGGTGGATCCTCCCGGTTTGTCCGGCGACTCTGCACATTACTTGTCTATGGCAATCATCATGCATGGATGGCCGTCTTGTCCGGCCGGCGGCTCACCGAGAAGACGTTCAGCAGCAGCGCGGCGAGGGCGACCAGGGCGAGCAGGATCAGGCCGAGCGCGTAGTCCCGGTAGTGGCCGTAGATCGCGCCCATCACCAGCGGCGGCACGAACCCGCCGAGACCGCCGGCCGCACCGACCACGCCGGTGACCGAGCCGACCTGGTTGCCCGGCGCGTTCTGCGCCACCAGGGCGAACGTCGCGCCGCTGCCGCAGCCGAGCGCCGCCGCCATGGCCAGGAACGCGATCGTGCCGAGCGGAGCGAGCGGTGGCGTGAACGACTGCAGGACCGCGCCCGCCACCACCACCGACAGGGCGATGCCGAGCACCCGGCTCGCGGGCATCCGGTCGGACAGCCAGCCGCCGACCGGCCGCATGATCACGGCGAGCAGCACGAAGCCGGCCATCCGGTTGGCCGCGTCCGCCTGGGTCAGGCCGTAGGCGGTCTTCAGGTAGGACGGCAGGTAGACCGAGAACGCGACGTAGCCGCCGAAGGCCACCGCGTACAGGGCGGACGCCTGCCAGGTGATCTTCAGGCGCAGCGTCGCGGCGAGCCGCTCGGACAGCGGCGCGGTCGGCACCGGCCGGTCCGGGGCGTCCCGCAGCACCAGGTAGGCCACCACCGCGTAGACCGCGAGGACGACCGCGGTCAGGATGAACGGGGTGGCGGTGCTGCCCGCGTTGACCAGCTTGACGGTGGTCAGCGCGCTGATCGCGGTGCCGCCCATGCCGGCGCCGAAGATGCCGACCGCGGTGCCGCGCTTTTCCGGCGGGAACCACGCGTTGACGAACGGCACGCCGACCGCGAACGCGGTGCCGCCGATGCCGAGGAAGAAGCCGCCGATCAGCAGCGCGGCGAGCGAGCCGTGCCCGGCCAGGCCGAGGAAGAGCACCGGGACGATGGTCACGACCGACACCAGCGGGAACATGATCCGCCCGCCGAACTTGTCGGTCAGCGCCCCGACCGGGATGCGCCCGACCGAACCGACCACGACCGGAACGGCCACCAGCAGCGCCTGCTGGAACGAGCTCAGATGCAGGGCGGCGGTGAACTTGACGGCGAGCGGGCTCAGCAGAGCCCAGGCCCAGAAGTTCACGGCGAAGCCCACGGTCGCCAGGGCGAGCATCAGCCCTCGGCGTTGCGAAGTGGTCATTGCGGTCCCTACTTGGTCGTGGCCCGGCGGTGGCTCGGGCCCCACGATCAGAGTCCCCACCCGGATCGGTACACAACAGGGACTTTGTACCCCCGGAAAAGGGTCGGTTGCCCGGCCTTCGGCACATCCGCCCTGGTCGGTGACTACGCAGTTATTCGTATGGAGCCCGGTGGGGTCGCCGCCATACCGTGCGGAGCATGACGATTCGAGCGGTTGTCTTCGATATCGGGGGCGTGCTGGCCATCGACGAGCCGATGGACTTCGACGCGCGCTGGGAGGCCACGCTGGGCCTTGCGGCGGGCACGATCGGCACGGTCATGGCCGACGTGTGGGCGGCCGGCGCGATCGGCAAGGTCACCGAGGCCGAGGTGAACGACGCCATGCGCGACCGGCTCCGGCTCACCGCCGGGCAGGTCGAGGCGATCATGGCGGACATGTGGCGGCAGTACCTCGGCGTCGCGAACACCGAGCTCATCGAGTACGCGCGCGGTCTGCGCCCGCGCTATCGCACGGGGATCCTCAGCAACAGCTTCGTCGGGGCCCGGGAACGAGAGCAATCTGCGTACGGGCTGGAAGACCTCGTCGACGACCTCATCTACTCGCACGAGGCCGGGATGAACAAGCCCGACCCGGCCCTGTGGGAACTGGCCTGCCGTCGCTTCGGGGTGGAGCCGGCCGAGATGGTCTTCCTCGACAACGCCCCGCGCCTGGTCGACGCGGCCCGCGACGTCGGCATCCGGGCCGTGCTCTACGAGAGCCCCGGGCAGTCGATCGCCGCCATCGAGAAAGTTCTTGCCCGATAGGAAGGCCTCAGCGGTGGTGCCCGACCAGCCCGCGGCGGGACTGCTTCGAGCGGTACATGGCGTCGTCGGCCTCGCGCAGCATCCGGTCGGCCTCCGCGGGCGTGCCGGTCGCGATGCCCACGCTGGCACCGACCGAGACCACCGCGCCGGTCACCGCGATCGGCTCCGCGACCACCCGGCTGATCATCGCGGCCAGGCCGGTCGCCCGTTCCTGCTCGGCCTTGGCCAGCACCACGGCGAACTCGTCGCCGCCGAGCCGGGCCACCGTGCCGGAGTCGCCGACCAGCTCGCGGAGCCGGTCGGCGACCGCGATCAGCACCTGGTCGCCGGCGTGGTGCCCGTGCACGTCGTTGACCTGCTTGAACCCGTCCAGGTCGATGACCAGGACGCTGATCGGCAGGCCGGGGTCGGCGGTCAGCACCTTCTGCTGGAGCAGGAAGCGGTTGGCCAGGCCGGTCAGCACGTCGTGGGTCGCCTGGTGACGCAGCTCGTCCTGCAGGCGGCGGGCCTCGGTGACGTCCCGGCCGTTCCAGACCAGGCCGCGGATGTTCGGGTTGGCCAGCAGGTCGGTGCCGATCAGGTGGGTCCAGTGGTAGGTGCCGTCGACGTGCAGCACCCGCAGCTCGGCGGCCGCGGTGCCGGCCCCGCCGGTCATCTCGTCGAGGAGCAGCTGCGCCACCCCCATGTCGTCCGGGTGGATGCGGCCGCCCAGGTCGACGCTGGTCTCCTCGCCCGCCTGCAGCCCGAACAGCCGGACCGCGGACGGGCTCGCGTAGCGGACCCGCTGGCTGCCGTCGGTGACGATGGTGGTGTCCGAGGCGTGCTGGGCCAGCGCGTTCGACCACTCGTCGCGCCGGCTGATCTCGGCGAGCAGCCGCTCGTTGTCGTGGAAGGCGGCCTGCTGGCGGGCCAGGACCAGGACGGTGCTGATCAGTACGCCGGCGGCCACGCCCCAGATCCGCATGTCGGCGCCGATGCCGGGCAGCGCCAGGATCATCAGGACCTGGGTGCCGGCTACCGCGGCGTACGGCAGGCGGCTGAATTTCTTCCGGCGCGTTGCCGCCGTCTGCTCGACCTGGCGCCGGTTGTTCACCTCCTGCAGGCGCAGGGCGATCGGGATGAACACGCACGGCACCAGTTGGGCCAGGTACATGATCCGTGGGTCGGAGTGGTCCATGAACAGCGCGGCCAGCGGCGCGGCGACCGCGGTGCCGGTCACGCCGAGCGCGCCGATCACCCCCGGCAGCTGCTGGAACGGGGCGTTCGTGCTGAACAGCAGCTTGATCACGGCGAACGTCACGAGCATCATCACCGCGGTGGTGGCCGAGGCGGCCAGGCGGTCGGTGGTGGTCCGGCCGCCGGTCAGCTCGCCGGCCAGCATGAAATACCAGAGGAAGGCGCCGACCGCGGTGAGCACCGTCGCCGCGTCCAGCCAGAGCCGCAGCCGCAGCCGGCCGGTGCCGCCGAACGGGTGCCGGAGCATGGTGACCACCGCGACCACCATGCCGCCGACCACGAAGGCGGTCTGCACCACGCTGGTCTGGCCGGCCGGGCGACCGCCGGCCACCAGCGCGGTCTGATAGATGTCGGCGACCGCGCTGCTGGCCATGGCGAAGACCACCGCACCCCAGAAGCGCCTGGTGTATTTGTCGATGCCGGGCTGCCGGAAGAGCCGCCAGGCCATCACGACGGTGATCACGTCGACGGTGGCCTGGACGGCCCACAACGAGATGTCGATGCCGGGCCCGAACAGGAACCACGGGATCAGCAGCAGACTCGCGACGACCAGCGCGCACAGAACGGGGTCGAGTCGAGTCAGCACGCCCCGATCTACCCGCATTCGATTAGTACACGGGACCCCGGTTGCACCGCGGTTGCAGATCCGGTTGCAAAAGGTGAGGCTCTCAGACCAGCGCGGGGGACGCCGTGATCTCAGGCTCGGCGGCGGCGGGGCGGCGGGACCGGCGCACTGTGCTCGCCGCGCAGAGCAGCAGGCCGAACGTCAGCCAGCTGAGCAGGACGAGCAGCGGGCGGGTCGCGCCGCCGCCGTCGAAGAACGCCACCGAGCGCAGCAGGGTGACCGCCGAGCCGGGCGGCAGCAGCTGGCCGAGCGCGCCGGACCAGCCGGGCAGCATCTCGGGGGCACTCGCCGCGCCGCTCAGCGGGTTGCCGAGCAGGAAGATCACCGCGGCGCCCAGGCCGAAGCCGGGGAAGCCCAGCAGCGACTCCAGGCCGAGCAGGGTGAGTGCGGTGGCCGCCAGGGACAGGGCCATCACGGCCGCGTTGAGGGCGTAGGTGCCGTCGATCGAGCCGAGCCAGAACTGCAGGATCGCGGCCATCGCCAGGCCGCCGACGACCGCGTAGGAGACGGCGCCGGTCACCCGGCGGGCGGTGCCGCGGATCCGGAAGGTCAGCGCCACGGCCGCGATCATGCCGCCGATCACCAGCGGGAGGGCGCCCGCGGCCAGGCCGGCGCCGCGTGGGTCGTCGGTCGGGAGCGGGGCCAGGTCGCGGACGGCCACGGCGGCCTCGGTGCCGGGCTCGGCCGCGGACAGCGCGGCGGCGATGCCCTGCAGGGTCTGGGCGACCACCGGGCTCGCCGCCGAGGCGGTCAGCACCTGGGGTTTCCCGGTGGACAGGTCGATCGCGCCGTAGACCTCGCGGTTGCCGATCGCGGTCTCGGCGGCGGCCGTGTCGGCGACGGTGGTGATCGCGAAGCCGCCGGGGAGACGCTGCTCGAGGGCGGCGGTGACCTGGGCGGTGGCGGCGGCCGGGCCGGCCACGGCGATCGGCACGTCGTGCACCGAGGACCGGGTGGCGGGCCAGGCGAACGCGGTGACCAGGACGCTGAGAGCGATGGACAGGAGGGCGACGACACCCGCGACGTGGATCCACGGCGAGGGCGCCTTGGCTGCGGTGGCCGATGACATGACTACTCCTCAAAAGAGAACGAGCGTTCGTTTTGGAGAGTAGAAGTGGGTCGCCCCGCGTGTCAAGAACGAGCGTTCGTTTTAGTGGGAGAGCGAGCTGTGCAGGAACGCCTCGATGGTGGCGAGGGTCGGCCGGGTACCCGGCGGCGAGGTGCCCGCGGTGCGGCGCACGATCGCCTGCTCGTTCGCCGGCGAGACGATCCGCTTGTCGTGACCCGCGCCGGGGACCAGGTAATACGTGGCGGGCACGCCCGCCGCGGCGAGCGCCGCGAAGAGCAGATCGCTCTGGTGGGTGGGGACCAGACCGTCCCGCTCACCGTGGGCGATCAAAAAGGGCGGGGAGTGCTTGGTGACGTACGTCATCGGACTCGCCTTTCGCACGAGATCCGGACGCGTGCGGATCGGGTGACCCAGCAGGGACGACTCGGGGGAGCGCGGGTCGGCGTGGCACTCGGTCAGGCCGAACGCGTGGTTGAAGTGGTCGCAGGCGCCCGGGAGCATGTGCGCGTCCATGGTCAGGAAGTCGGTCGGCGCGTAGAGGTCGACCACCGCCTGGACGTCCGTCGACCGGCCGGGGTCGCCGGTCAGTCCGGCCATCGCGGCGGTCCAGCCGCCCGAGGAGTCGCCCATCACGGCCACCTGGCGCGGGTCGATGTCGTAGGTGCCGGCGTTCGCGCGCAGCCAGCGGATCGCGGCCTTCACGTCGTGGAGCTGGGCCGGGAACTTCGCCTGTCGGCTCGACCGGGTGGAGACGCCGGCCACGACGTAACCGGCCTTGGTGAAGAACGGGGCCAGGTCGGCCGCGTACGCCTTGCCGTTGTCGCTGTACCAGCCGCTGCCACCCATCACGATCAGCAGCGGTCGCCGCTTCGGGCCCGGCTGGCGCGGGAGGTAGAGGTCGAGCAGGTGGCCCCGGGTTCCGGCGCCGACCGGGGCGGCGTACGCAATGTTGGCATGCACCTCGAAGCCGGGACCGGCGTTGGCGTCGGCGGTGTCGGCGGCAAACATCACGGCGACCACGGTAAGGGCACACCCGAGGATGCGACGAGGGCTCACAGGATGATGGTCGCTGGTGAATGCGAATCCGATGAATGCCGCAAACAGGGGATACCGCCACGACCGAGTGGCGACATCCCCTGTCCGATCAGTTAGCCGAGCGCGAAGCTCGGGTGCGGCGGCTGGTTGTAGGCGGTGTTCTGCCAGGCCACGGCCTCGCGGTACATCCGGTCCTGCATCAGCGACACGTGCGAGATGCTGGTCGCGTCGGTCGTCGAGTAGATCCGCAGGGCCTTGTTGTCGGTCGTCGGCCAGATGACCTCTTCACGCCAGTCACCCTGGATGTCGGCCTGCAGCGACGGGGTCGCCTTGGTGCTGTTGTTGGAGTGCACGCCGCTCGCGGTCAGCAGCCGGGTGTCGGCGCTGGTGCCGTACTTGTCGATGTGCGTCGCGTCGAGCAGCTCGCGCTGCGCGTCGCCGTCCCACCAGATCACGAAGTTGGTGCTGGACGGCTTGCGGCCGATGTTCGCACCGGACGTGTTGAACAGGCCGGAGACGCCGGACGACCACGACTCGGCGCCGGGGCTGCCGGCGTAGATGTCGTCCGAGACGCCGCGGCCGTTGTCGCAGCCGCAGGACGCGTTGGACCAGATGATCGCGCCGGTCTTCGCGTCTGCCATCCAGGCGGCCAGCTTCGAGGTGTCCTCGTCGACCTTGAAGACCTCCAGGCCGGCCCGGCTCGGGATCAGGTCACCCACGTGGTAGGCGTCGCCGTGGCCCTGACCGTTCTTCCACAGCCCCGCGCCGTTGTCGTCGATCGCCATCGCCCCGTACAGGATCTCGTCCTTGCCGTCGCTGTCGACGTCGGCGATGGAGAGCTGATGGTTGCCCTGGCCGGTCCAGGCCGAACCGTTGGTGGACGAGTTGCTGTCGAAGGTCCACTTCCGGGTGAGGGCGCCGTTGCGGAAGTCCCAGGCCACGATCACCGAACGGGTGTAATAGCCGCGGGCCATGATGATGCTCGGGTACGACCCGTTGATGTACGCCGTGCCGGCCAGGAAGCGGTCGACCCGGTTGCCGTACGAGTCGCCCCAGCTGGAGACGGTCCCGCGCGGCACGACGTAGTCGGCGGTGGCCAGGGCCTTGCCGGTCGGGCCGGCGAAGACGGTCAGGAACTCGGGGCCGGACAGGATGTAGCCGGAGGAGTTGCGGTAGTCGGCGGTCGAGCTGCCGATCACCACGCCGGTGCCGTCCTTGGAGCCGTCGGCGGTCTTCATGACCACCTCGGCCTTGCCGTCGCCGTCGTAGTCGAACACCTGGAACTGGGTGTAGTGCGCGCCGGCCCGGATGTTCTTGCCGAGGTCGATGCGCCACAGCCGGGTGCCGTTGAGCTTGTACGCGTCGATGAACACGTTGCCGGTGTAGCCGGACTGCGAGTTGTCCTTGGCGTTCGACGGATCCCACTTGAGGACGATCTCGTAGGAGCCGTCGCCGTCCAGGTCACCGACGGAGGCGTCGTTGGCGGCGTACGTGTAGGCGACGCCGTCGGGCGTGGTGCCGCCGGCCGGGATCTGGATCGGCACGTCGGTGTAGGCGGCGTCGAGGGCGGCCACCGGTGCGTCCGCGGCGAGCGTCGAGGCGCCGGTCGGCCGGACCGTGTAGGCGGCACCGACCTTCGCGCCGGCGTCGGTGAAGTTCGTCTTGCCGGTCGTCGTGATCTTGGTGCCGTCGCGGTAGACGTCGAAGGTCACCCCGGCCGGGTCGGACTTCAGCAACCGCCAGGACAGGAAGTTGCCGGTGCCGGCCCGCAGGCTGATCAGGCCGCGGTTGAGGTTCTCGGTGGTGCTCTGCGGGTCGGCGGCGGTGACGGCGGCGGGCTCGACGGAAGCCCTCGCCACGGCGGCGGTGGAACCGACGAGGACGAGGGCGGCCAGGGCCGTCAGGGTCTTGGCACGTTTCATTCGGGTGTCTCTCCTACTCGGTGGAGGGTAGGCAAGCGCTTTCCTCGGGAAGCTAGTCCTCAGATTGAGGCTTGTCTATGTCTTCGCGCCTTTTGGTGGGCGGGGGCGGTCTTGATCTGGTAGGCGTTAGGGCATGAAGGCTTTGGTGGTACGCGGGGGATGGGAAGGGCACCGGCCGGTGGAGGCCACGGACCTCTTTCTGCCGTTCCTCGCTTCTCGTGGTTTCGAGGTCCGGATCTCCGACTCGCCGTCGATTTACGCGGACGCCGCGGTGATGTCGTCAACCGACCTGATCGTGCAGTGCGTGACCATGTCGTCGATCTCGCCGGAGGCTTTGGCGGGCCTGCGGGCAGCGGTGGTGGCCGGCACCGGGTTCACCGGCTGGCACGGCGGTATTGCCGACTCGTTCCGTGCCTCGTCGGACTATCTGCAGTTGGTGGGCGGCCAGTTCGCGACCCACCCCGGGAAGGAGCCTTCCGCGTGCGGCGGGGATGAAACGGACAATTTCCTGACTTATCGTGTTTCTTTTACGGGTGATCATCCGATCACGACCGGCCTGGACGATTTCGAACTCACCACCGAGCAGTACTGGGTGTTGCACGATGACCTCATCGACGTCCTCGCCACCACCACCCACCCGGTCCAGCCGTGGCATCCGTGGCACCGGCCGATCGTCTCGCCGGTGATCTGGACCAGACAGTGGGGTCAGGGGCGGATCGTCGTCACCACGCCCGGGCACAGCCTCGACGTCCTCGAGAACCCGAACATCCGCACCGTCGTCGAAAGGGGCATGCTGTGGGCCGCCCGCACCGCGTCGGCATCGTAGGCACCGGGTTCATCTCCGCCGCGTACCTCGGCACGCTGGCCGGCCATCCCGGCGTCACCATCGCGGCGGTCGCCGACATCGACGCCGCCCGGGCCGCGACGGTCGCCGCCGGCCTGGCGGGCTGCCGCGCCCTCCCGGTCGACGAACTCCTGCAGGACCCGCAGGTCGACACGGTTCTCAACCTCACGGTGCCGGCCGCGCACGGACCGGTCGCGCTGGCGGCCATCGCCAACCACAAGCAGGTGTACGGCGAGAAGCCGCTCGCCGCCGACATGACCGCCGCGCGTGCCCTGCTCGACCAGGCCGCCGCCTTCGACGTGGCGGTCGGCTGCGCCCCCGACACCGTGCTCGGCACCGGCATCCAGACCGCCCGGGCCGCCGTCGACGACGGGCTGATCGGCCGCCCGCTGTCCGCGGTGGCGGTGATGGCCACACCCGGCCACGAACGCTGGCACCCGAACCCCGACTTCTACTACCTGCCCGGCGGCGGCCCGCTGCTCGACATGGGCCCCTACTACCTGTCCGCCCTGATCCACCTGCTCGGCCCGATCGTGGCGGTCACCGGCGCCGCCTCCCGCCTGCGTGACTCCCGGGTCATCGGGTCCGGCCCGCGCGCCGGTTCGCCGGTCCCCGTCGAGGTCGACACCCACGTCACCGGCGTCCTGCACCACGCCGGCGGGGTCCTCTCCACGATCACCACCAGCTTCGACGCGGTCCGCACCACGGCCGCCCCGATCGAGGTGCACGGCGAGACCGGCACCCTGGCCGTCCCCGACCCCAACCACTTCGACGGCGACGTCCGGCTGTTCGCGCTGGGCGCCGACGACTGGCGCACCCTGGAACCGTCGGCCGGCTATCAGGGCGCGGGCCGCGGCATCGGCCTCCTCGACATGATCACGACCGGCGCACCCCGGGCGAGCGGCGCCCTCGCCCTGCACGTGCTGGACGCGATGACGTCGCTGCTGCGCTCGGCCGCGGAGGGCCGCCGCATCGACCTGACCACGACGGCCGACCGGCCGCCGGTGGTGCCGTTCACGCCGGCGTCGGGCTGGCGCTCTTAACGGCGGCCGGGCTGAGCACCGACTGGCCGTTACGCTCGGTGCTCATCGGACGGCCGCCGCGATCTCGTCGGCGCAACCCCAGGACAGCGTCATGCCGGCGCCGCCATGCCCGTACGCATGAATGATGTTGCCGTTGATCTCCATCCGAGGGCCGCCGTGCCGGGCCGGTCGCAGGCCGATCCGCTCGGCCAGGATCTTTGCCCCGCGCAGCTCCGGCACCAGGTTCGTGCAGCGTTCGACGATCGCGGCCGCCTCCGCCGGATCGGGGTCGAGGTCGCCGCGGCCGATCTCGAACGTGCCGCCCAGCACCACGTCGCGGGAGCGCGGATGCACGTAGGTGGAACCGTTCTGATCACGGACCGCCACCGTCACGCCCGGATTTTCGACCAGCACGATGTGCCCGCGCACCGGATGCACCGCCGGGTCGCCGGCCAGCTCGCGCGCCGCCAGCCCGGTCGCGTTGACCACCCAATCGGCCTCGGCCTCGGCCAGCGCATTCACCCGGCGGCGCTCGATCCGGCCGCCGGCCTCCTCGACGCGGCCGGCCAGCCACGGCAGGTAGGTGTCCATCTCGGCGAGCGGGGCCAGAAAAAGCAGTTCCTGAGCGTACGGACCAAAGCCCTCCCGCAGCTGTACGCCGTCCGCCTCCCCGGCCCACCACGGAAGCTCGGTGATCGGGGTGCGTAGCAGGTTGCGGGTCGGCCGGAGCAGCAGTCCCGGGACGCTGTCGGCCAGCTGCTCGCGGAACTCCCGGTAGGTCGCGGCCGCCCACCGTGCCACCTGCGGGTTGCCGTCGGTGCGGGTCGGGTACCAGGCGGCGGCCGCCACCGCCGACACCGTGTCGAGGGGGTCGTCGGCGGTCCACACGGTCACCGCGGCGCCGCGCTCCAGCAGCCGGATCGCCGCGGTCAGCCCGATCACCCCGCCGCCCACCACAATCACGTCGGTCATGCTTCGATCCTGGCCTACCGTTCTTCGCTGGCCGGCGGCGCCACCTCGTCCAGAGCCCGCAGCGCGTTGAGCGTGCGCGGGTAGCCGACGAACGGCAGCAGCTGGGTGATGACCGCGAGCACGGTGGCGCGGTCGTTGCCGACGTGCAGGTTGGCGGCGACGTGGCCCTTGACCTGCGGGTCGGCGCCGCCGAGGGAGATCAGCATGGCCAGGGTGAGCAGCTCGCGGGTCGGGATGTCGATGCCGTTACGGGTGTAGTGGTCGCCGAAGCAGTTGGCCGACAGCAGCCGCTGGATGTGCTGCTCATCGGCGGGCGCGTTGGCGTACATCGCGTCGACGCGCTCGGCGCCGACGATCTGTTTCTGGACCGCCAGCCCTTTCTCGGCCCGGGTCTCGGGGGTGGTGGTCGACTGGCCGGGCAGCGGCAGCACGACGCCGTGCTCGGTGAGCACCTCGTTGGTGACGTGCAGGAAGTCGTAGACCCTGCCCATGCCGGCGTAGGGCACGGCCTGGTAGACGATCTCCTTGATCTCGACCGGGGTGACACCGGCGGTGAGGGCGGCGCCGAGCATCATCCGGTACTCCCTTATCGCCTGCCCGGCGATGAGGGCGGCCAACTGCACCATCAGCCGGGTGCGGGTGTCGAGGTCGCTGTGTTGCAGCACCTCGTCGAACGCGAAGTTGTCGAAGTACTCGATCAGCTCCGGGTCGGTGACCGCGAGGGTCGACACGTGCCCCGGGAACAGCTGCTCGTGGTTCTTGCGGGCCGTCTCGCTGATGGCCATGGCACACCTCGTCTCTCTCCGACAGCAGCGTTACCACCTTGCCGGGATCCAAACCGGGGTGGGAGGTAAAGCCAGAACCCCCCCTGGCAGCGCGTGCTGCGTTCAGGGGCGCAGTTCGGCGGCGACGGATGTTCGCAGGTAGGCCTCCACCCAAGCGGTCACCGCCTCCTCGTCCGGGTCCGGGCCGAGCAGCGCGGCCAGGGTTTTCAGGGTGTCGGCGACCCGGCGCAGGCCGGTGCGGCCGAGGCGGTCGGCCGCGGCGTGCAGGCGGGCCGGCATGGTCGGCGGGGTGTGCAGCAGGCCGCGGTGGGCCACCTCGGACAGCAGCGACAACGCCTCCTCCAGCGCGTGCCCGAGCGGATCGGTCGCGGTGTCCGGCAGGCGCTGCGGGTCCGTGCCGTTCCCGGCCGGCGCCAGATCCGGGACCAGCACGCCGTCGCCCACCGCGAAGCCGATCGGATCGATCAGCACACTCCCGCCGGCCCGCCGCACGCTGCCCGCGACAAACCGAACCTCGCCGCTCAACGCCTCGGCCACCGCGTCGAGCCGGCCGGGCGCGCACGCCGCGTGGGTCGCGCTGATCGTCGCGGTGGTGCCGGACTCGTCGGCGATCACGGCGTCCAGCCGCTGCGCCCCCGGCGCGTAGCTGATCGACAGCACCTCGGCGACCGGCACCACCCGGACCAGTTCGGCCTCGACCCGCGCCCGGATCTGCCGCGGCGGCAACGCCGCCAGCTCGGCGGCGAGCCGCCCCAGGTCGGCCGCGATCAGCGTGCGGGGCAGCTGCTCCCACGACCCGCGCGAGGTCATCGCCTCGGTCCGGCTGAGCCGCCGGCTGCCGAGCCGCACGGTCCGGCTGGCGCTGCGCGACGCCGACTCGGTGACGACGGCCCCCGACGCGAGCGCCCGGAGGGTCACGCCGGCGACGCGGCGTTCGCCGAGCCGTGGTCCGGCTTCCTCCGTTTCGTACGCCCGTCGCAGCACCAGAACGCTCGCACTGTCCGCATGAGCGAGGAAGACCTCGACGACCCGCTCGGCTCCGACCACCGAGACCCGGGCCCCGAGCCCGTCGAGCCGGGCCCGCCGCAGCGGAGTCTCGGACGCCTCGTCGGTCCCGAGCACCCGGGAGGCGAGGCCGGCCCCACCGAGAGCCCGATCCCGCGCGAACAGCTCCGCCACATGATCGGCGAGCGCCTCCGGCCGATACCGCGCACTCCGCTCCCGATAGGCGTCAAGCTGCCCGACCAGGTCATCCACCGCGAGCAGAGGCCACCGCATCCGCTCCGACTCGAGCCCCCGCCGAACCGAGGTGACCTCAGCCCCGATCCCCGCCCCGAGGTGCACGGCCCCTTCCCGAAGCACAAGTCCGGCGAGCCCGACGGCCCGCCGAAGCCCGGCCCCACCGACAGCCGAAGCCCCACCACCGACCTGAACCTGAACGTCACTCCGCCCAGGAGCCCGCTCGTCGGCGGCCCGAAATGCCCAGACCGCAAGCGCAATGACGTCGTCCCGAACCCCGGCCACCGCATCGGTCCGAGCAAACCCAAGGTCCCGGGGCACAAGAAACCGAACGGTCGCGGTAGGAAGCTCCACAGTAGGAACCGGATCCCCCGGCCGCCCCCGATGAACCCGAGCCACATACCCGGCCCGCTCCACCCGCCGCGCCGCAGCAACCCCACGTTCCCCGACCCGAGCGACAACCTGAGCATCAGTGAATTCCCCAGGTGACCACCCGCCCCCCACCACACCAGACCAAGCACCGCTTGCCCCGGCATCCGCGCTGGCGCTCGGTCCCGCGGAGGTGTCCGCGCTCGTGCTCGCATCGGGCTGAGCGGTTGCGCCGGGCTCTGCGTCTTCGACCCGACCCGCGGGCGATCTTGTGGAGTCTGGGGCATCTGCTTGCGGCAAATCGACAAGATCGGAGGCGGGTTGCCGTGCGGTGGTTGATCTTGATGAGTTGTCGCCACGATCGACCGGAAAGTCGACTAGATCGCCGGAGCCGGCTGTTGGCGGTGCTTCGCCTGCGGTGGTGGTGGCGTCGTGCGAGTGCTGGTAGGCGAGTGCCAGGGCGACGATGTGGCGGCACACGCCGGGGGCGCCGCAGCTGCACTTGCCGGCTTCCAGGCCGCCGGTGGGCAAGGTCGTCGTGGTGCCGTCGGGGGCGGTGGCGTGGACCGTGCCGTCGGGGTCCTCGGAGAGCGTGGGGGGCTCCCGGTCCACCTCGCGGCCGGCGCGTTTCACCAGGCCCCGGTTGGTCAGCTCGGCCAACGTGTCGGGGGTCAGGGCCAGGAGATCCGCTCTCATCGGGTCACCTGCTCGGCCACGAACTCGGCCAGCCGGCCGGGAGTCATCGCTCCCACGGCGGCGCCCACGTCGGCCAGGCGCTGGCCCATCGAACGGTCGTAGACCGGGTTGGCCTCCTCGTCCAGGGCGGCCAGGCAGAGGACCTTGGTGCCCTGCTCGACCAGGTCGCGGACGGCGCGGACCAGGGCGCCCTCCGAGCCGCCCTCGTAGAAGTCGCTGATCACCGCCACGATCGCGCGGCGGGGCTGTTCGATCAGGCCGGCGCCGTAGCGGACGGCCAGGCCGATGTCGGTGCCGCCGCCCAGCTGGACCTTCATCAGCAGTTCCACCGGGTCGTCGACGTCCTGGGTCAGGTCGACGACCGTCGTGTCGAAGGCGACCAGGTGGGTGCGCACCCCGGGCAGGCCCCACAGGCAGGCGGCGGTGACGGCCGAATGGATGACCGAGTCGACCATCGAGCCGGACTGGTCCACCAGCAGGATCACCTGCCACTGGTCGACGTGCTTGCGGCTGCGGGAGAAGAAGTGCGGCGTCTCGATGTAGAGGCGCTGCTCGTCCGGCCGGTAGTGGCCGAGGTTGGCGCGCAGGGTCCGCCGTACGTCGAAGTCCCGGGCCTGCTTCCAGCGGCTCGGTCTGCGGGCCCGGGTGCCGGTGAACGCGGACCGCACCTCGGTCGCCATCCGGGCCATCAGGTCGCGGACCACGGCCTCGACGATGCGCCGGGCCAGGCGCAGGACCTCGGGGTTCATCAGGTGCTTGGTCTGCAGGACGGCGCGCAGCAGGGCCGGGTTGGGTTCGACGGTCCGCAGCACCTCGGGGTCGGTGACGATGTCGGTGATCTCGTACCGTTCGATGGCGTCGCGCTGCAGCCGCTCCACCGTCTCCTTCGGGAAGAGCTGGTTGATGTCGTTCAGCCAGTCGACGGTGGTCAGCGGCGACGGCCCGCTGCCGCCGGCCCGGCGCCGGACGTCGCGCTGGTCGAGCTCGCCGTCGCGCCCGTAGAGCCAGTCGAGGGCCGCGTCGCGCCGGGCGGCCTCCGCGCCGAGCTCGCCGGCCGCGGCGGCCGGCTCGCCGAGGACGAGCCGCCACCGTTCCAGGTCGGGATCAGTCACGACGCCCTCCGATCAGGCCTTCCCGCCGCAGCACGGCGTCCACCAGTTCGTCGAGCGCCATGCCGGCCGCCACAACGGCCGGGTCGCCGCCGCCGCGCAGCAGCAGCCGCCCGGTCCCGCCGATCCCGCGCCGGGCGAGCAGCCGCCCGGCGATGGCCTCCCGCTCGCGCGGCGGGAAGTATGCGAACGCCTGCCGCAGGGCCGGCAACGCCACGAGAAAGTCGTCGGCGGCCATCCCCGACATCAGCTCGTCGAGCAGCCCCACGATCTCCGGGTGCTGCAACACCTCTTCCCGGGCCAGCGCGAACAGCCCGGCCAGCCAGTCCCCGGCCGACCGCGGCACGAACGCCCCGCGAACAGCCCGCACCGGATCGAAAGCGCCCGGCGCCGAAACCGCACCGGCGGGAACGCCGAGCCCGCCGCGCCCGCCGGACTCGGCACTCACCTCGGGAGCAGCACTCCCGGCCGGCGCCGAAGTCGCTGCAACGGCATCGACAGGCGGCGCCGGTGGCTCAGCGGGTGCTGCGGGCGCGGCAAGGGTCTCGGCCGGCGCAGCGGCGTCGGCGGGCACGGCGAACTGGGCAGATGCCGCTACGTCGACCGGCGATGTGGCGTTGGGTGGCTGCGCCGGGTGGCCGGCCGATGCTGCGGCGGTGGGTTCTGTGGGGGACGGTGGGGTGGGGAGCAGGGCCCAGCGGAAGCCGAAGGCTGCGCCTCGCAGGTCGGGTGGGACCTCGTCGTCGGTGGCCAGGCGGGTGGCCGTCTCCAGGGCCGCCTCGCGGTCCAGGGTCAGGCGGCGGCCGGCGTGGTGCAGGGCGTCGCGGCAGGCGGCCAGGGCCGCTATGCGGGCCGGGTCGGCGGGGGCGTCGCCGCCTCGGATGCCCTCGGCCAGCCACATCACCCGGCGGACCGACGCTTCGATCACGGTGCCCAGGGTCGCGCTGTGGGCGGTGCCGAACAGGTGGTCGTGCCGCCACATGGTCAGGACCACCGCCAGCATGCGGCCCAGTGGGCCCAGCTCCGGCGCGGAACCCACCGACGCCTCGATGTCGGCGAGGGTGCGGGACGAGATGTCGGTGATGCCGGCCAGGGCGGCGTCGAACAGGACGGTGGCCAGCGCGTCCACGTCGCGGCCGGCCTGGGTGGCCCGGTCGGCCAGGGCGGCGCCGGCCGCGTCGGCGAGCGTCGCACCGTAGGCGCCGGCCTCGATCACCGCGGGCAGGCGTTCGGCGGTGGGGCGCAGGGTCCAGCGTTCGCGCAGGATCGGGTCGAGGCCGGTGGTGGGGCCGGCGTCGCGGCGGAAGCCGGGCAGGCCGAGCACGCGGACCCGGTGCAGCACGCGGCTGCGCAGCCGGTCCGGCTCGCGGGTCAGGTCGAGATCCAGGTCGGCGGAGCCGTCCAGGCCGGCCCGGGACAGCTCGGCGTCCAGGTCGTGCACCAGCGGCGGCGCGGGCGTCTCGGGGTGCAGGCGGCCGACGCGCGTTCCGCTCAGGGCGGCGACCATCTCGACCACGACCGGGTGGCTGCCGGCTCCGAGGATCCCGCGCTGCGACCACGGCAGGGGTACGTCGAGGGCCTCCTTCACCAGCGCCGACACCAGACCGTCGAGCACGTCGGTGCGGCCGGGGTGCCGGTGCCCGCGCACCGTCGCCAGGCCGTCGGCGGTGGCGTGCGCCGCGATCAGGTCGGCGGTCGAGACCGGCTGTTTGCGCTCGCGGAGCCGGGTGGCCACGGCCTCGACCAGGTGCCGGGCGGCGCCGTCCGTGCCGGACTCCCAGAGCTCCTGGTAGTAGCCGGGCGACGGCATCCCGGACTGGTAGCCGTCGAAGGCGTCCAGGCGCCGGAACGAATACGGAACCAGGAAGCTGCCGCCGATCGCCCCGTCCGGCATGGCCGGCACCGACGGCCAGACGATGTCGACGGCGGCCGGTACCGACGGCCCGGCGACATCGACGGCGGGCCGTGCGGCCCGGGCCGCGACCAGGGCCGGGCGGTGGAAGCCGCCGGTCACCACGACGACCGGGCGGTCGCCGGCTGCGGCCTCGGCGGCGGCCACCCACGAAGCCATGTAGGACTCGCGGGCGCGGTCCGATTCGCCCGGGTCGGCGTCGCCGCGGATCAGGTCGAAATACGTGTCCAGGTGGGTGGTGAGGGACTCGGCGGGGGCCAGCTCGAACAGGTGGTCCCAGAGGGCGTCGGTGTTGTCGACCTCGAACGAGCGGCACAGCCGGGTCATCACGTCGGCGTAGCGGAGTTCGGCGTCGGCGTAGCGGTTGGTGCGGCCGTCGAACGCCGGGTGCCAGGCCGGCAGGTCGATGAAGCGGGCCGTCGCGCCGACCTTGCGCGCGTGGGTCAGGGCCAGCCACTCGGGGGAGTAGTCGCACAGCGGCGCCCATGATGCGTGCCGCCGCTCCTCGTCGCGGTAGCTGCTGAAGATGGCCACCGGGAATTCGTGGCCCAGCAGCAGCTCGTCGAGCCGGGGGTTGAAGTCGGCCGGGCCCTCGATCAGGACGTAGGCCGGGCGTAGCTCGTCGATGGTGTCGGCGACCAGCCGGGCGCAGGCGGGACTGTGGTGGCGGACGCCGATGAACGTGACCGGCATGGCTCAGCCGGGCAGCAGGTGACGGGCGCGGTGCAGGGCCTGCCACTGGTCGCCGTCGCGCCAGGTGACCTGCTGCGCAAGGTACCGGCGGAGCTTGGCCAGGTCGTCGGGGCTGTCCTTGGCGGCGGTGCCGGCCAGGCAGGCGACCACGTCCTCCGCGTTGCCGGGCTCGCTGCGCAGGAACCAGCCGCGCAGGCCGACCGCGTGCGCCACCGAGACCGCCTCGGCGGTGCTCATCACGGCCGACAAGCGGTCCATCGAGTCGCCGCGTGCCGTCTCCCCGGTGCGCAGCTCGCGGAACGTGGTGACCAGGACCTCCAGGACGTCGCGCCGGGGCTCGGCGGTGACGCCGGAGCGGCGCAGCAGGCGGGCCGCCTCGTCGGTCACCAGGTCGAGCTCGGTGCGGAAGTCGGCGATCGGGAAGACCGTCTCGAAGTTGAAGCGGCGTTTCAGGGCCGAGCTCATGTCGTTGACGCCGCGGTCGCGGGTGTTCGCGGTGGCGATGATGTTGAAGCCGTCGCGGGCGAACACCAGCGCGTCCGGGCCGGTCAGCTCGGGGACGGTCAGGACCCGGTCGGACAGCGGGGAGAGCAGGCAGTCCTGCACCTCCAGCGGGCAGCGGGTGATCTCCTCGAAGCGGACCGTGCGGCCCTCGGCCATGCCGCGCAGCAGCGGGGCCGGCACCAGCGAGCGCTTCGACGGGCCCTCGGCGACCAGGAGCGCGTAGTTCCACGAGTAGCGGATCTGGTCTTCCGTGGTGGCGGCGCCGCCCTGGATGGTCAGGGTGGAGTCGCCGCTGACCGCGGCCGCCAGCAGCTCGGAGAGCAGTGACTTCGCGGTGCCGGGCTCGCCCACCAGCATCAGGCCGCGGCTGGTGGCGAGGGTGATCAGGGCGCGGTCGATCAGGGACGGGTCGCCGACGAACTTGCGGGACACGTCCAGGGCCGGGTCGCCGACCACGAAGCGGCGGGCGGCCTGGACGCTCAGGTGCCAGCCGGGCGGGCGGGCCGCCGTGTCGGCCGCGTGCAGGCGGGCCAGCTCGGCGGCGTAGCGGGTCTCCGCGGGTGGCCGCTGCACGGCGTCGGCGGGCTCGGTGACGTCAACAATCATGGGAGGCCTCACGAGGTGATGTCGGTCAGGTCGCGGATGATCTCGGACGCGGCGACCGGGTCGAGCTTGCCGAGCTGGATCTTGCCATGGCTGCCGCGGGACCAGCCGGAGACGCTGCCGTCGTGCAGGATGATCTCGGTGATCTTCTGCTCCGGGAACTCGGTGGGCATGCCGACGATGATGCCGGGGTCGAGCTCGACGGCCAGCTCCACCCGCGGGCCCAGCTCCAGCTCCATGGCGCCCTGCACGCCGCCGTCGAGCGGTTCGGCCCGGCGCCAGCCGCGCCGCTCCAGGCCCAGCAGCTTGGTGGTGGGCAGGGTGATGCCCTCGAAGCGGTGCAGGTGGCTCTCGGTCGCCTCCTGCTCGGTCAGGGCGAACGTCTCCCGGCTCAGCTGCGGGAACGGCTGCAGGATCTCGTAGTCGGCGAACAACTCCGACCAGGTGGGCAGGTCGCCGGCCAGCTGCAGCGGGTGGGCGACGCCGACGAGCGCGTCGTCGGGGACCGTGGTCGCCTCGTCGTCCGCGGTGGTGAACGTGCGGTCCTCGGCGACCCGGATCGCGCCGACCAGCGTGCCGGCCGGGTCGTAGACGCCCCAGACCAGGCGGCGGACGATGTGCCAGACCAGCGGGTGGCCGACGAACAGCTGCCGGAACTCGGTGCCGGACCAGCGGCGGCCGGTGACCATGGCGCGCTCCAGCCGGCGGATCTGGTCGGCGGCAACCGTGCGGACGTCCTTCTTCAGGGCCGCGAACTGCTTGGACGCCGCGTCGCCCAGGGCCGCGTCGTCGCGGGCGCCGGGCTTGGGCAGCGCCTTCAGGTGCTTGCCGGCGGCATCGGTCACATACGGCCTGAGCTGCTCGTCGAAACCCACCACGAACTGGCGGGGGCCGTAGTCGAGGCGCAGGCTGCCGTCGGCGTCGAGGCCGAAGTCGGGCACCAGACGGTCGGCCAGCTGCTCGGCGCTGAGCCCGAGCGCGGCGGCGACCTCGTCCATCTTCTGGTTGGCCGCCGCCTTCAGGCCCTTGAACTTGGCCCGCTGGGCGATGCCGTGCAGGTGCATGAGCGCCACGTCGCTGCCGATCGCGGCCAGCACGTTGACGCCGGTCACGGCCTTGGTGTGGCCGCCCTCGCCGGGCCAGGCCAGGATCAGCGGGGTGAGCCGGCGGACCGTCTCGTCGTCGCCGATCAGGCCGAGCGCGTCGAGCACCCAGCCCTCCTTGGCGCTGGCGCCGGCTGACTGCCAGCGCTGGAACACACCCCAGGCGAACTCGGCCAGGCCGGCCGGTTCGCACGCCTGCTTGACGATCTCGACCCCGCCGTACGGCTCGTCGATCTTGGAGAGGGCCAGGACGGTGAGCAGGTTGGTGACCGCGTCGGCGGGCAGGCAGCCGGCGCCGTCGCGCAGCGGAACCGGGGGCAGCAGGCCGGGGACCGCCCACGGCGGGGTCGCCGGGAGCTTGGCGGGCAGGACGGCCAGCGGGTCGGTGGCGAGCAGCGTGTCGATCGCGGCGGCGGCCACCGGGCCGTACGAGATGCCGGCCGCCCGGACCGCCTCGGTGTGGCCGTTGGTGTGCAGCGCGAACAGGGCACTCTCGGCCTGGCGGCGGGCGGTGCCGGCCTTGCCGAGCGCGGCCGGGACCAGCGCCCGGGCGGCCGTCGCGGGGTGCCGCAGCAGCCACGTGAGGGCGAGCCGGCGGGCGCTCTTGAGCCGGGCCAGCCAGTCGGCCATCTGCACGGCGAGCTCGGGCGTGGAGAACGGCAGCAGGGCCGGGGCGATCTCGGCGGTGCGCTGGGCCAGGTGCAGCATCGGCTTGAGGGCGTCGACCTCGAAGCGGGCCGCGACGACCCGCATCCAGGTGCCGGACTCGTAGGTCTCGTGCGGCCGCCACTGCGCCAGGGCGGGCCGGACGAACATCTCGGGGGCCTGGGTGAAGAACCGGACCGGCTCGTAATAGGACGTGCGGCCGAGCAGGACCCGCTTGGCGATCGACGCCCAGTCGTCCTTGTTGCCGTCGTAGTAGGCGTCGATCCTGGTCTGCGACCAGGTCTCCCGCTCGCCCGGCAGCCACTCGACGGTGGCCGGGTCGTCGCAGGTCAGGTCGGGGATGACGATCGGCTTGGCGGCCTTCGCCCGGTTCTGCCACGGCGGGGCGGCCAGCAGGGCGGGCACGGCGCTCGGGTCGGCGACGATGAGGGAGGCCGCGTTGTCGGCGATCGCGTCGACCCGGGTCGCGGCCTCCGGGGTCAGGGCCGGCCGCACCTCGTCGATCAGGTCGGGGTGCGCGAGGACGTGACCGCGCAGCAGGTCGGCGATGACCCGTTTGCCGGCCGCCTCGGCCAGCAGGCGCAGGGCCCGGGCCGGGAACCGCTCGGCGATCTCGAGGAGGGCGGGCACCACGTATTTGACGTCGGCCCGCTCGATCAGGCCGGCCATCGCCGCCTCGCCCGGGAGCGCGGCGAGCACCGTCAGCACGCGGCGCTGGGCATCGGCGCCCTGGTCCTCGTCGAACCAGTGGAGCAGGGCGGGCGCGGCGGCCGGCCCGACCCCGTCGGCGAGGGTTACCGGCAGGCCGATCTGGCCGGCCGCCGACCAGGTGTTGACCAGCGAGGAGAGCAGGGTGGCCTGGTCGCCGGTGCCGGCCGCGGTGATCAGGGCCATGCCGAGGTAGCCGTCGCTCGCCGCGTCGGCGGCGGCGATGTCCTGCTCGACCCACTCGGTCTGGCCGGGGGCGAGCACCGAGGTGGCGACCCGGGAATAGAGGTGGCCGGAGCGGTAGCGGGTGAGAAGCGTCAGCGCGGCCGCGTAGTCGTCGTCGGGGGCGGTCGCGAGCGCCTGGCGGACCCGCAGCGCGATGGCCAGCGGCACATCGATGTTCCACCCGGCGGAGCGCTCCTCGCCGGGCCGCATCGGGCGGATCTCGAACGTCTGCCGGCCGGGCATGCGATGGCCGCCCTCGACCAGGCGCAGGGTCATCAGCTCGACGGCGGCCTCGATCGCGAACAGCAGGCCCCGGTCGGTGATCCAGAGGTCGGCGAAAGCGGCCGGCTTGCCGTCGTCGCCCCAGTGGCCGAACGAGGCCGCGATTGCGACGGCGGCCGCGCCGATCGGGGGAGCGGTGGTGTCGCCGCCGAGCCAGGCGAGGGCGGGCTGCC
Organism: Paractinoplanes durhamensis; assembly: GCF_016862175.1. GTDB lineage: Bacteria > Actinomycetota > Actinomycetes > Mycobacteriales > Micromonosporaceae > Actinoplanes > Actinoplanes durhamensis. The sequence continues at coordinate 69,506 of NZ_BOML01000043.1, forward strand.
GGATGGCCGGGTCGGTGCCGGGTGCCTCGACGATCTCGCGCACCTGGCCGGGGCGCCACTTGATCTCTTCGTCGACGGTTGCGCGGGCCTTGGGGTCGGGGGTGAATGTGCCGAGGCCGGCGCTGCCCCGGCGGGCGTAGCGGTATCGGTACCACCCGGTGGGGACCACGAAGGTGTCCTCATCAGCGGGAGCCGGAGCCGGAGCCGAAGCGGGAGCGGGAGCGGGGATCGGGGCCGGCGGCGCGGCAGCGGGCGCGGGCACCGTGAGAGCCGGCGCGGGCGTGGAAGCGGGGGCGGCCGCCGCTGCGGTGGTGGAACTGACCTCCGCGTACCCCTTGCGAAGTTTTTCGGTGATGAGTTTGTCGGTGTGCACCTGGGCGAGCGACGGGTCGTCGAAGGGTTTGACCTTCGTCTGGCCGCTCGTGCCGACACGGCCCCACCGGACCGTGACCTCGGCGCCGTCGCGCCAGATCTCCCAGAACTTGGCCGAGGTGCCCTCGACGAACTCGAAACTCCGCATGGGCCGAAACGTTAGCGGGGGCGTACGACAAAAAGCCGGGAGTCCGATGTGGACGGACGGCTTGCCTTGTGGGCCGCGAAACAGGCTTGTAACGTCCGGATCGATAAATGAGCTAGTTGTTCGGATATCGAACTAGGGAGCCCGTCATGGCCGCCAAGCCCTTCGCCTCCTCCGCGGACCTGGACGCCAAGGAGCAGACCCTCGAGGTCCTCGCCGACGGCGTCTACGCGCTGACCGCCGAGGGCGACCCCAACGTGGGCGCCATCGAGGGCGAGGATTTCCTGGTCTGCTTCGAGGCCCTCGCCACCCCGGTCGCGGCCCGCCGCTGGCTCGCCAAGCTGCGCGAACACACCGACAAACCGATCCGCTATCTGGTCCTGTCGCACTACCACGCGGTGCGGGTGCTCGGCGCCGCCGCCTTCGGCGCCGACGTCATCGTCAGCACCGAGCAGACCCGCCGGCTCATCGCCGAGCGCGGTAGGCAGGATTGGGAAAGCGAGTACGGACGAATGCCGCGTCTCTTCGAAGAGCCGGCCTCGATCCCCGGCCTGACCTGGCCTTCCTTGACTTTCACCGACAGTTTGACGATCCAGCTCGGGGGGCAGCGCGGCGAGTTGCAGCTGCGCTATGTTGGTCGCGGCCACACCGAGGGCGACCTCGTGGCCTGGCTGCCGCGGTCGGGCATCCTCTTCGCCGGCGACCTGGTCGAGTCGCAGGCGGCGCTCTACACGGGAGACGCTTTCCACTTCGATTGGGCGTCCGGCACGCTCGACAACGTCAAGGCCCTCGGCGCCGAGCAACTCGTCGGTGGTCGCGGCGCGATCGCCCGGGGCCGCGACGAGGTCGACGCCGCGGTCGAGCAGACCCGGGACTTCCTTCTCACCATGCAGCAGACGGTCGGCGACGCCTACAAGCGTGGCGGCACTCTCCGCGAGGCGTTCGCGGCGACGCATGCTGCGCTGGCACCGAAGTACGGGCGGTGGCCGATCTTCGAACACTGCCTGCCGTTCGACGTGCAGCGGCTCTGGGACGAGTTCCACGGCGTCGAGCGGCCGATCATCTGGACCGCCGAGCGGGACCGCCAGGTGTGGGACGAGCTTCAGGGATGAAGCCGGTCCTGGTCCTGGGCGCCGGCCCGGTCGGCCAGACGGCGGCGCTGCTGCTGGCGCGGTGGGGCCTGCCGGTGCTGATGCTCGACGCCCGGGAAAAACGCGACATGGTCGGCAGCAAGGCGATCTGCCAGCAACGGGACGTGCTGGACGTATGGGAGACGGTGGGTGCCGGGGCCGAGATCGCCCGGCGCGGGGTCACCTGGACGACGGCACGCACGTTCCACGGTGACCGGGAGCTGTTCAGCTTCGCGTTCACGGATCGGGGCCGGTCACCCTTCCCGCCGTTCGTGAACATCTCCCAGTGCGAGACCGAGCGAATCCTGGACGAGAAGATCGCCGGGAACCCGCTGATCGAGGTGCGGTGGGCCACCGCGGTCAGCACCATCACACAGGACGACGAGGGGGTGACGGTGAACGGCACGATCGACGGTTCCTACGCCGTCGCCTGCCCGGGCGCGCGCGGTGACCTGATCCGCGACCAGCTCGGGGTGAGCTTCGACGGCGAGAGCTTCGACGACCATTTCCTGATCTGCGACATCCGTACCGACCTGCCCGGCTGGCAACGGGAGCGCCGCTTCTACTTCGACCCGGAGTGGAACCCCGGCCGGCAGGTACTGATCCACCCCTGCCCGGACGACACGTTCCGGATCGACTGGCAGGTCCCGCCCACCTTCGACATCGCCAAGGAGGACCTCGACGGGCGCATCCGCCTGGTCATCGGCGACCGGCCGTACGAGTTGCTCTGGCAGTCCGTCTACCGCTTCCACTCCCGGATCGCCGACCGCATGCGCGTCGGCCGGGTCCTGCTGGCCGGCGACGCCGCCCACCTGGTCTCGCCGTTCGGGGCTCGCGGCCTCAACTCGGGGGTCCTGGACGCCGAGAACGCGGCCTGGAAGATCGCCTTCGTCGCCCACGGCTGGGCGCCGGAGTCGCTGCTGGCGAGCTACCACGACGAGCGGCACGCGGCGGCCGCGGAAAACCTGGCGGTGACCGGCGCGACCATGCGGTTCCTGGTGCCGCCGACCGAGCGCGACGCCCGGCGCCGCCGGGAGATCCTGGCCAAGGCCGCGGTCGACCCGTCCGCGCGCAGCCAGGTCGACTCGGGCCGGCTGGCCGAGCCGTTCTGGTATGTCGACTCGCCCCTGACCACCCCCGACCCGCACCGCCCGTTCCCGGGCCGGCCGGCCCGCGGCGACGTGCCCGTCCCGGCGCCCGGCATCCTGGTCCCGGACTGTCCGATCGGCACCTCGAGGCTGCGCGCGAAAGCCCGCAACGGCATCATGGTGCTGGTCGGGGACGACGCGGAAATGCCCGTTCTGCACAACGAGAAAGTCGAGTCGCACCGGATGAGCGACCCGGAGCTCCGCGAGGCGCTCGGGGCCGAGCCGGGCGAGATCTGGCTGCTGCGCCCCGACGCGCACGTGGCCGCCGTGGTCCGCTCCGCCCACGAGGTGGAGCCGGCCCTGAACCGGATGCTGAACAAACCGGAGGTAAAACAATGACGTTCTACCGGCAGGTCGGAAGCATTCCGCCGAAGCGGCACACCCAGCATCGGCGGCCCGACGGCGGCCTCTACGCCGAGGAGTTGGTCGGCGAGGAGGGCTTCTCCTCGGACTCGTCGCTGGTCTACCACCGGGGGATCCCGTCGGCGCTGGTCGACGCCCGCCCGTGGGAGCTGCCCGACCAGAGCATCGTCGCGAACGCGCCGCTGATCCCGCGCCACCTGAAGCTGCACGACCTGTTCGTCGGCGAGGAGTACAAGGCGGTCGACGCGGTCACCGGCCGCCGCCTGGTGCTGGGCAACGCGGACGTGCGCATCTCCTACGCGGTGTCGGGCCGGCCGTCACCGCTCTACCGGAACGCGGTCGGTGACGAGTGCGTGTTCGTGGAGCGGGGCACGGCGACGGTGGAGACGACGTTCGGCGCCCTCGATGTCGGCCCCGGCGACTACGTGATCATCCCGCGGACGACGACTCATCGCTGGGTCCCGACCGGCGACGAGCCGCTGCGCACCTACGCGATCGAGGCCAACTCGCATATCGCGCCGCCGAAGCGCTACCTGTCCCGCTACGGCCAGTTCCTGGAACACAGCCCGTACTGCGAGCGCGACCTGCGCGGCCCGGCCGAGCCGTTCCTGCAGGACGGAACGGACGTCGAGATCTACGTGAAGCACCGCGGCGACGGCCCCGGCGGCCTCACCGGCACGGTCCACGTCGTCCCCGAGCATCCGTTCGACGTGGTCGGCTGGGACGGCTGCCTCTACCCGTACGCGTTCAACCTCAAGGACTTCGAGCCGATCACCGGCCGCGTGCATCAGCCGCCGCCGGTCCACCAGGTCTTCGAGGGCGCCAACTTCGTCATCTGCAACTTCCTGCCCCGCAAGGTCGACTACCACCCGCTCGCCATCCCGGTGCCCTATTACCACTCGAATGTCGACTCCGACGAGGTCATGTTCTACGTCGACGGCGACTACGAGGCCCGCAAGGGCTCCGGCATCGGCAAGGGCTCGATCTCGCTGCATCCGGGCGGCCACTCGCACGGCCCGCAGCCGGGCGCGGTCGAGCGGTCGCTGGGCGCCGAGTTCTTCGACGAGACCGCGGTCATGGTCGACACGTTCCGCCCGCTCGGCCTCGGCGAGGCGGGCACCGCGTCGGACGACGGCCGGTACGCCTGGTCATGGTCGGGCCGGGGGCCGTCATGATGTTCACCGGCCTGTTCGACGACGCCGCGCTGTTCCCGCCCGGCAACGCACCCCTCGACGAGGCGATCCCGGCTCATCGGTCGCTGCGCGCCCGCTTCGGCGACCTGGTGGGACCTTTCGTCACGCCCGCGTCGAGGCTTCCGCAGCTCCTTGCGTACGCGGTGGAAGACGCACCCCTGGATCTCGCGCTGATCGCCGCCCCCGACGAGCTGGCGTCCGCGCTCCGGGCCGCCGACCGGCCGGGCCTGCGCGTGGCCGCGGTCGAGATCCCGGTGCAGTCGACGGCGCCGGACGCCCGCGACACGGTCAAGATCCTCGACGACGTCCTGCCGCCGGACGTGCCCGCCTACGTGGAGCTCGCCTGGCACGCCCGGCACGTGGTCGAGGTGCTGGCCGGCACCCGGTACCGGGCGAAGCTGCGCACCGGCGGGCTGCGCGCCGACCTCTTCCCGGCGCCGGCCGCGCTGGCCGACGCGATGGCCGCCTGCGCCGCCCGGGACGTCGCGTTCAAGTGCACGGCCGGCCTGCACCACGCGATCCGGCACACCGATCCGGCGACCGGCTTCGAGCACCACGGCTTCCTCAACGTGCTGCTGGCCGCGGCCGCGCTCGGTGACGGCGAGTCGGTCGTGATCGCGGAGGGTCACCTGGAGGCCGATTACGGTCCGGGGATAGCGGCCGCCGTGCGGGCCCTGTCACCGGCCCAGGCGACCGAGGCCCGGCGGCTGTTCACGTCGTTCGGCACGTGCAGCGTCCTCGAACCGATCGCCGACCTGACCGTCCTCGGCCTGCTGCCGGACCCCGCCGAGCCGGACCCCGCCGAGCCGGACCCCACCCACGCCGATCGGAGCGCCGCATGACCGGCTACGGCATCTTCTCGACTCCCGGCACCGCGCCCCGGACCGGCGTGCAGGTGAACGGCCAGATCCTCGACCTGGCCGCGGCCACCGGCGACCCGGTCCACGCCACCGGCAGCCTGAACGCGTTCCTGGCCCAGGGCCCGGCCGGGTGGGCGGCGCTGCGCGAGCGGATCGCCCACCTGGACGGCCCGATGATCTCGCCGGCCGAGGTGACCATGCACCTGCCGGCGGAGATCGCCGACTACGTCGACTTCTACAGCTCCCGCCACCACGCCGAGAACATCGGCCGGATATTCCGCCCCGGGTCGCCGCCGCTCACCCCGAACTGGACGCACCTGCCGATCGGCTACCACGGCCGGGCCGGCACGGTGCGCGTGTCCGGCACCCCCGTCGTACGGCCGAAGGGCCAGCGCAAGCCCCCGGAGGCCGCACCGACGTTCGGGCCTTCGCTCCGCCTCGACATCGAGGCGGAGGTCGGGTTCGTCGTCGGCGTGCCGTCGGCGCTGGGGGAGTCGGTGCCGGTGAGCGCGTTCGCCGAGCACGTGTTCGGGGTGTGCCTGATCAACGACTGGTCGGCGCGGGACCTGCAGGCGTGGGAGTACGTTCCGCTCGGCCCGTTCCTCGGCAAGTCGTTCCTGACCTCGATGTCGCCGTGGATCGTGCCGTTGGCAGATCTCGAGGCGGCCCGGGTGCGGCCGCCGGCCCGGGACGAGCCGTTGCTGCCCTATCTGGACGACGCCGACCATCCGTGGGGCCTGGACCTGGCGATGGAGGTGCGGCTGAACGGCGAGTTGATCAGCACGCCGCCGTTCGCGGGGATGTATTGGTCGGCCGCCCAGCAGCTCGCGCACCTGACGGTCAACGGCGCCGCGCTGCGCACCGGTGACCTGTTCGCCTCGGGCACGGTGTCCGGCCCGGAGCGGGACCAGCGCGGATCGCTGATCGAGCTGTCCTGGAACGGCGCCGACCCGCTGAAGCTGGCCGACGGCAGCACCCGCACCTTCCTGGAGGACGGCGACGTCGTCACGATCAGCGCCACCGCGCCGGGCGCCGGCGGCACCCGCATCTCGTTCGGGGAAGTGACCGGGCGGATCGAGCCGGCGACGTGACCACCGGCCCGCTCGACTGGTTCGAGCACGCGGTGTCGGCGGCGTGCGCGCCGGTGCAGGTGCGCCCGGACGACGGCGTCGCGTTCTCCGGATCGCTGCGCGGGGCCCGGGCCGGCGATCTGATCGTCGCGCATCTGCGCACGTCACCGAGCACGGTCCGGCGCAGCGGCCGGTTGCTGTGCTCGACCGACCCGGAGTTCGTGAAGCTGGCCTGGCAGCGCCGCGGGTCGAGCCGCCTCGAACAGGACGGCCGGCGGTGCGTGGTCGCGGCCGGCAGCGTGGTGGCCTACGAGACGATCCGGCCGTACCTTCTGCACAGCGACGACCCGCGCTGGGAGGCCCTGGTCGTCGCGGTGCCGAGGTCGCGGCTGGGCACGCACCGGCTGCGCACCGCGCTGCCGGTCTCGGTCGGTTCCGGCCCGGGCCGGGCGCTGACCCTGCTGGTCGAGGAGCTGGCCCGGAACACCGGGTCGCCGGCCGCCTCGCACCTGGCCGACGCGGTCGCCTCGACGATGCTCGCGGTCTACGCCGGAGCTCCGGCGTCCCCACCGGCCGATCCGGGCACCCTCGCCGAGCGGGTCCGGACGTTCGCGCTGGCCAACCTGAGCGATCCGGGCCTGTGCGTCGAGTCGGTGGCCGCCGCGCTGGGGGTGTCGGTGCGGCAGGTCCACAAGGCATGCGCGGCCGGGGGTTTCACGATCGCCGCCTGGATCCGCCGGGAGCGCCTGGAACGAATAAGGCGCGACCTGGCCGACCCGGCATTGGCCGGCCGGGGCACCGCCGCCGTCGCCCGCCGGTGGGGCCTGCTCGACGTGAGTCACCTGGCCAGGCAGTTCCGGGCGGTTTTCGGAGCGCCGCCGTGATCTTCAAAGCAGCTGGACAGGTTTCTCCGGGCCAATACCTAACCTTGTTGGTCAACATACTGCGCCATGGTGAAGATCTTGTATATCGCTGGGTGGGGGCGCAGCGGAACCACGATCGTCGACAACATCTTCAACTCCTACAAGAACGTGTTCTCCACCGGAGAGCTGTTCTACCTGTGGCATCGCGGCCTCATGATCGGCCGGCGGTGCGGCTGTGGCATCCCGTTCGCCAAGTGCGCCACCTGGAAGAACGTCCTCGAAACCGCGTTCGGCTCGCGGCGGCCCGACCCGGCGCACGTCGTCGCACTGCAGAAGCAGGCGATCCGGGTACGCCACACCCAGCACCTCACCGACGGCGCGCTCTCCGCCGAGGCCGCCGAATACCTCGACATCTACACCCGGCTCTACCACGCGATCGCCGAGGTGACCGGGGCCGAGCTGATCGTCGACTCGTCGAAGGTGCCGTCCGGGGCCGCGTTGCTCACCCGGATGCCCGGCACCATTCCGTACCTGCTGCACATGGTCCGCGACCCGCGCGCGGTGACCCACTCGTGGATGCGGGCCGCCCCGCCGCCGGAGAAGCGCAACGGCAGCACGATCCTGCAGCGGCCCACCTCCAGCACCATGCACTGGCTGGTCCGCAACGCCATCACCGAACGGCTCGGCCGGGCCTTCCCGGGCCGGCACACCCGGCTGCGCTACGAGGATTTCGCGGCCGAGCCGCAGGCCGCCATCGAGCGGGTGCTGACCATGACCGGGGTGGAACCGGCCGACGGCCCGTTCGTCGACGAGAACACGGTGGTGCTCAAGCCGAACCACACGATCGCCGGCAACCCGAGCCGCTTCCGCAACGGCGAGATCGCCGTCAAGCCGGACAACCGGTGGCGCTCCGAGCAGCACTTCGGCCCGCGCTTCACCTCGACCGCCCTCGCGCTGCCGTTCCTGCACCGCTACGGATATCGGATGAACGCCGGCCGGTGACGGCGGTAGGTTGCCGCCATGTCCGAATTGCTTGCGGAAACCCGGCGCGCGCTGCGCCATCGTCTCGCCACCGGCCAGGTCCAGGGCCGGGCGCCGTCGGTCGTCGCCGCGATCGTGCGCGACGGCGGTCCGGTGTGGCTGGAGAGCTGGGGGAGGGACACCGGCGGCGACGTGCAGTACCGGATCGGCTCGATCAGCAAGACATTCGTGACGGTCCTCGTCCTGCAGTTGCACGCCGAGAGCCTGATCGGGCTGGCCGACCCGCTCGGCGCGCACCTGCCCGGCACCCTCGCCGACGGCGCCCGGATCCGCGACCTGCTCGCGCACACGGCCGGCCTCGTATCGGAGTCCCCCGGACCGTGGTGGGAGCGCACCGAGGGGACGCTGCGCCCGGAGCTGACCGACGTGCTCGGCAGCGCCCCGCGCGAGGATCGCGGTTTCCACTACTCCAACCCCGGGTTCGCGCTGCTCGGCGCCCTGGTGGAGAAGCTGCGCGGCGCGTCGTTCGGCGACGTCCTGCGACAGCGGATCCTCGAGCCGCTCGGGATGAACCGCACGACCTTGCTGCCGGTCGCCCCGCATGCCCTCGGCTGGGCCGTCCACCCCTGGGCCGATGTCCTGCAGCCGGAGCCGCTCACCGACACCGGCCGGATGGCGCCGGCCGGCCAGATCTGGTCGACCGCCGAGGACCTGTCCCGCTACGCCCAGTTCCTGATGCACGGCGACGACCGGGTCCTCGACGCAGAGTCAATTTCCTTGATGCGTACGCCCGCCAGCGCCCCCGACGTGACGAGCTGGCACAGCTCCTACGGCCTCGGCATGGAACTCCGCAACCGCGAGGGCCGGCTGCTCAGCGGCCACACCGGCTCGATGCCCGGCTTCGTCGCCACCGTCTGGACCAGCCCCGGCGACGACGTGGCCGCGGTGGTGCTGGCCAACACCACCGCCGGCCTGCGGGTCGGCAGCCTGGCCGCCGAGTTGCTCGACATCGTCGCCGACCGCGAGCCGCGCATCCCGGCGCCGTGGGAGCCGCTGGAGTCGATCGTGCCGGAACTGCTCGCCCTGGCCGGTCCCTGGTACTGGGGTCCGGCCGCCCACCTGCTCAAGCCGCGGGCGGACGGCTGGCTGGAGCTGACGAGTGTCTCCGGTGCCGTCGAGGGCCGGCTGCGCCCCACCGGCGACGACCAGTGGGTCGGCGTCGGCGGCTACCACGACGGCGAGGACGTGCGGGCGGTCCGCGACGAGGCCGGCGCGGTCACCCACCTCGACTTCGGCACGTTCGTCTACACCCGGCAGCCCTACGACCCGGCGGCGGTGATCCCCGGCGGGGTCCTGAGCCCGTGGAGCACGAAGTCGAGCCTGCGCCGGTAGTCGGCCCGGGTCTGCTTCGTGCAGGCCCGGACGATCACCCCGCGTTCGAGGATCAGGCAGGTCAGATCCTCGGGCGTGAGGTCGGGGCGGACCACGCCGGCCGCCTGCGCGTCGTCGAGGAGCCGGCGGCCGAACTTGGCCGCCCGGTCGCACAGCGTGGTCAGCGGCTCCGACTCGGGGAGCATCCGGACCAGCACGTCGTTGGCGGCCGGCTCGTCGAACTGGAGCAGCCACGTGCGCAGCAACCACTCCTCGAAGCGGACCAGCGGCCCGTCGAGCGCCTCGACCGCTTCGATGATCTCCCGCACCTGCTCGGCGACGAGTTCCTCCACCACCGCGTCGATCAGCCCGCGGCGGCTGCCGAAACGGTGATAGATCGTGCCCTTGCTGACCCCGGCGACCCGGGCCACCTCGTCGAGCGGGGTGGCCAGGCCGCCGGTGCGGAAGACGTCGAGGGCAGCCCGGCGGATGCCCTCGACGTTGCGTTGCGCGTCGGCCCGAAGCCGCTGCTCAGCGGTCATGTTGACTGGGTCGCCCGGTCCTGCCACGTGATGTCGAGCGCCTTGCGGAACATCTCGGCCGGCTGCGCGCCGGAGACGGCCCGCTTGTTGTCGAAGACGAAGAACGGCACCCCGCTGATCCCGAGCTGGCGGGCCTGCGCCAGGTCGGCGCGGATGTCCTGCTCGTACGCCTGGGTCTCCAGGGCCTTGACCGCGTCGGCCCGGTCGAGCCCGAGCTCCACGGCCAGGTCGGCGAGAACCGCGTGGTCGGCGAGGTTGAGCCCCTCGGTGAACTCGGCCTTGAACAGCCGGTCGACCATCGGCAGCTCCTGGCCGTGCGCCTTGGCCAGGTGGATCATCCGGTGCGCGTCCAGGGTGTTGACCATGAGGGTGGTCTCGAACCGGTAGTCCAGGCCGGCCTGGGCGCCGCGCGCGGACAGCTGCGCGTGCGAGGCCTCGAACTGCGACTTCGGCATCCCGTACTGCTTGGTCAGGTAGTCGTCGGCGAGGATCGCGTCGCCCACCGCGAAGCCCGGGTTGAGCTGGAAGCTGTGGTAGCGGATCTGGACCGCGGAGCCGTGCGGGAACCGCTCGACGGCCTCTTCGAGGATGGCGTGGCCGAGGTAGCAGAACGGGCAGACGACGTCGCTCCAGACGTCCACCACGATCGGCTCGGCGGCGTGCCCGAAAACGCTGGCACTCATCAGTTGCACCATCCATCCGGTGTGCAGGTGCCGGCGTCCTCGACCGGCTCCAAAAGGATCAAAGGGGGCGGCTCGACAGCCTCGGGTTCTTCCTCGACGACCACCGGCTCGGCATTACTTGACTGCATCGTCAAGAAGCTACCAGCAACTTGACCATGCCGCCAAGATCGCCCCCTTCGGCTGATCGTCGCTCATTCCGCCTGGCCGGACCCGGCCGGGCGGGACCGACAAGGTCAAGAGCGGCAAGCCGGTGACCGGCTTCACCGTCTACCTGGCGGCCTACCAGAAGAACACCCACCTGGACCGGGACAAGGACGGCGTGGCCTGCGAGAAGAAGTAGCGCCTCAGCCGCGCCTTCTCGCCAGGCCCTCCAGGAGCAGGTCGAGGGCGAACGCGAACTCGGTCTCGTCGTCGCAGCCGCTCAGCTCTCCGCTGTGCGCGACGGCGGCGGCCAGCTCGGCCACATGCGGCAGCGCGGCGAACACCTCGGGCGGGGGTGGGTCGGCGCCGGGGGCGTCGTCGAAAAGGTCCTGGCTGAAGCCGAGGATGCGGCTTCCGAGCAGGTGGATCGCGTGGTGGCAGAGATCCACCGAGCAGCCGCCGGCGCGCATGATCGCCAGCACCCGCTCGATGTGCAGCAGCACCGCCGGGGTGGGCGTGTCCCGTTCCTCGATCACCCGGGCCGCCCACGGGTGCCGCAGCATCGTGCGCCGGGCCTGCATGATCAGTGCCCGTAGACGGTCGGTCCAGGCTCCGGCCTCATCGCCGTTCTGATCGTCGGCGGCGATCTCGGCGGTCACCGCGTCGGCCATCGCGGCGAGAAGCGTTTCCTTGTCGCGTACGTGGTAGTAGAGCGACATCGCGTCCACGCCCAGGTGCTGGGCGAGCCGCCGCATGCTGAAGCCGGCCAGCCCGTCGCGGTCGGCCAGCTCGACGGCGGCGGCCACGATCCCCTCTCGGCTGAGCCGGCTGTTGGCGCGGGTCGGGGTGCGTTCGTCGGAGCGTCGGGCCACGGCGGAATCCTACTTGCTGCCCTACGCCGTAGGGTCTACTCTACGGCGTAGACCTACACCGTAGGAGGCCATGATGCCCAAGCTCCCGCCCCGATGGTTCATCCGCAGCGCCTGGCGCGCCCACCGCACCCTGCTCCGTGTCACCGCCGACCGGGTCGGCCTGTCCGCCCCCACGCCCGGCGGCAAATTCGGCATGCTCCGGCTGACCACCACCGGCCGGCGATCCGGGCGCCCGCGGGGCGTCGTCCTCGGCTACCTGGAGGACGGCGACCGCCTGGTCACCCTGGCCATGAACGGCTGGGACCGGGCCGACCCCGCCTGGTGGCTCAACCTGCAAGCCGACCCGCACGCCGGCGTCGACCTGGTCACCGGCTCGCACCCGGTGACCGCGCGCGAGGCCACCGGCGAGGAGCGGGAGCGCCTCTGGTCGGCCCTGCTCAACTGCACCGGCTACGGCGACCTGGCGGGCTTCGCCGCCCAGCGCGGCCGGGAAACCGCCGTCGTCGTCCTCGATCCGGTGGCCGGATGAGGGTTGGCGGCGGCGAAACTGGAGATCGTAGGGGCATGAGCCGATCCTCCGGAGCCGTCCTGCGCGGGCTGGGCCAGGCCGCGCTCGGCGCTGTCCTGCTCACCGCCGGCAGCGGCCACCTGACCACCAAACGGCAGGAGTTCCAGGCGCAGGTGCCGTCCTGGTTCCCGGTCGACCCCGACCGGGTGGTGCTGGTGTCCGGGTTCGCCGAGCTGGCGCTGGGCGCGGCACTGCTGACGACCTGGCGGCAACCGGCCCGCCGCCTGCTGGGTACGGCCGTGGCCGGCTTCTTCGTCGGCGTGTTCCCCGGCAACATCGCCCAGTTCGTCGAGCGCAAGGACGGCTTCGGCCTCGACACCGACGGAAAGCGCGCCCTGCGCCTGCTCGGCCAGCCGGCCTTGGTGGCCTGGGCGCTGGCCGCGACGCGCGCTCTGAAATGATCGGTGGGTGGCTACGGTTCGCGCCGAGGCGCTCATCAATCTGCCCGCCGCGGACGTCTGGGCTGCCATCGCGGACGTCGGTGCTGTCCACGAACGACTGCTGCCGGGCCGGGTGGCCTCCGCGAGCATCGACGGTGACATCCGCATCCTGACGATGCCCGACGGCTCCGAGATCCGCGAGCTCATCATTTCCATCGACAACGAAGAACAGCGTCTTGCGTACGCGGTGGTCGGCGGCCAGAAGCTGCCGCTGACCTACCACCATGCGACGTTTCAGGTCTTCGCCGAGGGTCAGGGCAGCCGGCTGGTCTGGCTGACCGACGTCCTGCCGCACGACATGGCACCCGCGGTGCGGGCCCGCACCGAGCGCGGCATCGTCGAGCTGAAGGCGACTCTCGAAGCCGCCTGACCATCGCCGCCCAGCCGGTCGGTGCGACCGGTGTCCCAGGCTCGCCGGTCTACTCCCAGGTTTTGGCGTTGCGGGCGAAGACCTCCGGGTCGCTGTGCAGCGGAATCACGCACAGGATGTGCCCGCCGGGAACGCGCAGGATCCGGCACCCCAGCCAGCGGTTGATCTCCACCGCTCCCAGCCCGAGCAGCCGGGCGGTCTCGGCGTCGACGTCGTCGGTCTCGATGTCCATGTGATAGCGGGCCTCGTCGTCGACCGCCTGCACGGCCACGGTCAGCCCGGCCAGGATGCCCGGCAGCGAGGTGAACTGCTCCTCGTCCGGGACCGGGGTGGCGGGCACGCCGAGCGCCGCCGACCAGAAGGCGGCGGCCTTGGCGGCCTCGCCGGTCGGCGCGTCGATCAGCAGGGTGGACAACCGGCTCCGATGCATCCGAACAGGTTACGGCGGCCGGGCGGTCCCGGGCAGCCCCGGAGAGGTAGGCCCGGGTCCGGTGGCGACTATTCAGGGTGCCGGTCGTGCACCACGCGTGCGTCCGCCCCGTGAGCCGCCTCGTACTTCCACCGGTTCGGCCGTCGGGCCTCGGGCGCCCCGGAGCGCCTGTTGTCGGGACGGACTGAGTCTCGCAGTTGCTCGGGCGGCGCGACAGCGAGTTATCGGCGGCTCCAGATCATGGTGCCGATGGGGCGTGGGCGGGTGTCGGTCCAGGCGTGGAACTGGCGGACGGCCAGGTCGTCGGAGCGCCACCATCGGTCGCACGGGCCGGATGCCTCGGGGACGGGAGACAACGGAGCGAGGAGTTCGGTCAGCTGGTCGTCGTCGGGCCGGGTGGGCACCCAAGTTTCCAGCGACGACGGCGTCACCGGGTCCCAGCCGGCCAGCTCGTCCATCAGTGCGTGGCTTTCGATCAGGTGGTCGAACGATGTCCACACCTCCAGAAACGGTCCGCCGGCTCGCACCCCGACCCGGCCGTCGGTGTGCGCCAGATAGAACACCGGGGACGACACAAGCTCGCCGTACCAGTCGAACGACCATCCGCGGCGCTCGGCGTGGACCGCTTCGAGCAGGTCGAACCGCCAGCGGCGTACGCTGTCCAGCCGTTGATCTCTGATTCGGACGCTGCGGCGTACGTCGTAATTCAAGCCGCCGAAACGGGCCGTGAAGCCTTCACGCCGTACGGCGAAATCGGTTGCCTGATCCCGCAGGGATGACTGAGGCGCCGCAGGCGGCTCCACCCACGCTCGGCGTAGGAAAGCCTGGGCCCTCGGGGAAAGTCCGTGCGGGTCGTCGAGGACGTGCATGTGGGTTTCCTAGATGCGGGTGCGGTCGGTGCTGCGCGGGTCGTCGACCTGGCGGGTGCGGTAGATGTCGCCCCTGTTGGCCTCGGCTCGCCATGGACGGGCCAGGTCGATCGGGATGTGGAACTCGGGGGCGGTGCGGTCCAGGGTGACGATGGCCAGCTCGTTCCCGGCGGTGATGGTGGCCGGCTCGCTGCCGTCGGGGCCGAAGATCGTCGAGGGCATCAAGCCGGCGCTCTGGTGGGGGACGGACAGGCTCAGCCAATAGTTGTGGATCGCGGCCAGGGCCTGGGCCTTGCGGTAGAAGATCTTGTCGACCGGCCAGGCCGAGAGCAGCACGCAGTCCACGCCGAGGCGGTCGTACTCGGCGAACAGCTGCGGGAAATTCACCTCGATGCAGATCAGGCAGCCGAATTTGTAGCCGTCCACCTCGAAGACGATCGGCTCGAAACCGGGGCTGTAGAAGCGGGTGATCTCGGTGTTCGAGCAGAAGCGCTTGTCGTAGCGGGTGACGATCTCGCCGCGGTCGGAGATCACGTAGAGGCTGTTGTGCGGGCGGTGCGGCGGGGTCAGCGGGTGCGCGGAGCCGATCACCACCCACATGCCGAGCTCGGTGGCCAGGTCGGCGGTCGCCGCCAGCTCGCCGCGGACGGTGGTCCAGTCGACGTCGGCCCAGTCGGCGACCTGCTCCTTCGCATACCCCGACAGGAAGCCCTCGGGGAGGTGGATCAGGCGGACGCCGGCCGTCGCGGCCTGGCGCATCAGCTCGCGAGCGGTGCGGCCGTTGTGCCGGGGGTCGGTGCTTCCGGCCGGCTGGGTGGTGGCGATCCGCAGCGACATCGCGGAATCCTGTCACACCCCTTTGGAAGGATGGGGGCATGACAAATCTCGGGCAGGTCTTCAACGAGGTGCCGGAGCTGTATGACCGGGTCCGGCCCGGTTATCCGCCCGAGCTGTTCGCCGACCTCGCCGACCTCGACGGTCTGGGCCCGGGGTCGTCGGTGCTGGAGGTGGGCGCCGGCACCGGGCACGCGACCGTGCCGTTGGCCGCGCTCGGCTGCACGGTGACCGCGCTCGAGCCGGGTGCCGAGATGGCGGCGATCGCCCGCCGGAAGCTGGGAAACTATCCGAATGTCACCGTGCGGACGACCTCGTTCGAGGAGTGGGACGATCGCGGCGCCCGCTTCGACGCGGTGGTGGCCGCGTCGTCGTGGCATTGGATCGATCCGGCGACGGGCTGGCAGCGGGCCCACGACGTGCTGAAACCCGGCGGCCGGCTGGCCGTGCTGGGCAACGTCGTCCACCGCCGGGAGGACGAGCCCGAGATGTACGCGGAGACCGCCGACCTGCACGAGCGGTTCGCCCCGGGCGACCCCGACTGGGGGCATCCGCCGCTGGAGGATGAGGTGCGCGCGGAGGGCTTCGACTGGAGTTCGCTGTTCTCGCCGGCCGAGACCAGGTGGTACCCGACCGTTCAATGGTTGGACGGCAACGGCTTCGCCGACCTTTTGCGGACGAATTCGCCGTACCGGAAATTGGACCCGGCCGTGCGGGAGCCGTTGCTCGACGCCATCGCCGAGCGGATCCGTTCCCGCATGGGCGACCGGGCGGCGCGCCGCTACCTGAGCGTCGCCCGGGTCGGCACGATTCGGTCGTAGCGGGGGAAGGGCAGGTCACAGCGGCCCGTCGCTGCGGTCGGCGCTGGTCTACTACCACCACACCGAGCTGCTGGCCCACGTGTTCTTCCAGGAGCTGGGCATTCCGTATCCCGACGGCCACGACATCGCCGACGAATCGCTCGGTTCCTACTACGACTGAACGGCCGCGCGGGGGCGTCGCCGGCGGCGGTCGGTCCCTATTCTGGGGCGGTGGATGCCGTCCTGCTGTTGTCGCTCGCCGGGCTGGCGCTCGTCGACAGCACCAGCATCGGGACGCTGTTCATCCCGGTCTGGCTGCTGCTGACGCCGGGCGGGATTCGCGCCACACGGCTGCTCGGCTATCTCGGCACGATCGCCGGTTTCTACTTCGTGGCCGGCCTGCTGCTGGTCGTGGGCGGCAGCCGGGTCGCGGCCGCCGCCGGCGGGCTCGGGGACAGCCGGCCTCTGCTGATCGCCCAGCTCGTGGTCGGGCTGGCGCTGTTCGCGCTGAGCTTCTGGGTGGAGAAACGCAAGGCCGCCGCGGCCGCCGCCGTCGCGCGCTGGCGCGATCGGGCCGTCGGCGGTGCGTCCGGGTCGGGGGCGCTGACCGGGCTCGCTCTGCTCGCGGCGCTGGCCGAGGTGGCCACGATGCTGCCCTACCTGGGGGCGATCGGCATGATGGCGACGGCCGGGCTGCCGGGCTGGTCGACGGCGGTGCTGCTGGCCGGCTACTGCGTGGTGATGATCCTGCCGGCGCTGGCGCTGTTCCTGCTGCGCGTCTCCGGTCCGGCCTGGGTGGAGAGGGTGCTGCAGCGGCTGAACGCCTGGATCATGGCCCGGAGCAGCGGAATGCTGAGCTGGGTGCTGGGCATAGCCGGCTTCCTGGTGGCCCGCGACGCCGCCGCCCGCCTGTGGTTCCCCCAACTGATGGGCGGTTAGCGGACGTACCGATCATGGGGTGGGTGCGGAATACTCCAAGTCTGGGCGGTCACCGGTCGGCAACCCGCTTCGTTCGTTTTTGCCACTTACGCAGAAAGAAGGGCCAGGGCCAGCTCTGCTGGGCCCCGGCCCGGCCTCGGCGTGAGCGACGGTCTGGGCCATGCAACCAGCTACGACATCCTGAAGTTGATCTTTTAAAGGGCCGTCCAGATGCTCTTGACCTCGGTGAAGGCCTCGATCGCGTCGAAGCCGTTCTCGCGGCCCAAGCCGGAGGCCTTCATGCCGCCCCAGGCGGCGGCGGGGTCGAGCAGCGGCGGCATGTTGATGTAGACCGAGCCGGCTCGGATGCGGCGGGCTATGCGGTTGGCGGTGCGGATGTTCGTTGACCAGATCACCGCGGCCAGGCCGTAGTCGGTGTCGTTGGCCCTCGCCACCAGGTTGAGCTCGTCCTCGTCCTCGTAGGGGATCACGGAGAGTACGGGGCCGAAGATCTCCTCCCGGGCTATGCGCATGCTGTCGGTTACGCCCGCGAACACCGTGGGCTGGTAGAAGTAGCCGTCGCCGTCTGCTCGGTGTCCGCCGGTGACCAACGTGGCTCCCTCCGCCTCGCCCAGGCGGACGTAGCTGTCCACCCGCTCCGCCTGTTCGGCCGAGACCAGCGGGCCCAGCTGGGTCTTCGGGTCCAGGCCGTGGCCCAGGACCTGGGCGGCGGCGCCTGCGGCCAGCTTCTCGGTGAACTCGTCGGCCTTCCGGCGAGCCACGTAGAAGCGGGTGTACGCGGCGCAGACCTGACCGGAATTGAGCAGGCCGCCCATCAGGTTGCCGGCTACCGCTGCGTCGATGTCGGCGTCGGCCGTGATCACGCTGGGTGCCTTGCCGCCCAACTCCAGCGAGACACGCTTCAGGGACCGGCCGGCGGTGGCGGCGATCTCCCGGCCCACCTCCGTGGAACCGGTGAAGCTGATCTTCGCCACGCCGGGGTGCTCGACCAGGGCCCGGCCCACCGACGGGCCGCCGGTGACCACGTTGACCACGCCGGGCGGGAGACCCGCCTCGCGGCACAGCTCGGCCAGGCGGATCGTGGACAGCGACGTCTGCTCGGCCGGCTTGATGACCACCGTGTTGCCGGTGGCCAGAGCGGGAGCCAGCTTGAACGCCAGCAGCATGATCGGGAAGTTCCACGGGGTGATCAGGGCGCAGACGCCGAGCGGCTCGCGGCGGGTGCGGTAGTCGATGTCGGGGATGGAGACGTCGACGGTGATGCCGGTGAGTTTTGTCGCCCAACCCGCGTGGTAGCGGAACTGGTTGATCACCATCGGGATGGCGAAGCCGGCGCTGATCGGCAGCGGCTGGCCCTGATCCGTCGTCTCCAGGCGGGCCAGCTCGTCGGCGTGCTGTTCGACCAGGTCGGCCACCCGCAGCAGCAGCCGCGCGCGTTCGGCCGGGACGATCGCGGCCCAGTCGTCGAAGGCTTCCGCCGCGGCGTGCACGGCGGCGTCCACGTCGGCGGGGCCGGCGCTGATCAGCTCGGCGATCACCTTGCCGGTGGCGGGGTCGTGGGAGGGGAAGGTGGCCCGGTCGCCGGCCTCGATCCAGTCGGCGCCGATGAGCATCTGAGTCCGTGGCATCTGCCCAGTGGACGGTGTCGTCCCGGGTTTCGGCAGCCATCGCGTGCACGCTGGGGCGCCAATTCGTGCACGGTGCCGGCGGGGCGGACCGGATCAGTACGCTGGACGCATGCCGGAACTGCCGCAGTCGCAGACGCTGCACCGCGGGATCCGCATTCTCGAACTCCTCGCGGCGGCCGGTTCGCCGCAGACGATCGCCGAGGTCGGGGCGGGGCTCGGGGTGCATCGGTCGATCACCTACCGGCTGCTGCGCACGCTCGAGGACCATCGGCTGGTCGAGCGGGACGCGGGCGGGCGCTATTGGCTCGGGCTCGGGTTGACCGGGCTGGCCCGCGGGGTGCGCAACGATCTGCAGGCGGCGGCCGGGCCGCGGCTCAACGCCCTCGCCGGTGAGCTCGGGATGACCGCCTTCCTGGTGGTCCGGGCGGGGGACGAGGCGGTGACCGTGGTCAGCGTGGAACCGCAGGACACGGCCGCCCATGTCACCTATCGGCCGGGCACCCGGCATCCGGTGGACCGCGGGGCGCCGGGGGTGGCGATGCTCATCCCGGAAGCGCCCGCGGCGTCGGACCGGCCGGAGCTGGTGGCGGCCCGGGAGACGGGGTGGGCGGTGTCGTTCGGCGAGGTGCTTCCGGGGCTGCGGTCGGTTGCCGCGCCGGTTGTCGGGGCGCGGGCGGCGATCGCGGTGGTCTACGTCGACGAGAGCGCGGACGTGGAGCGGATCGGGCGGGCGCTGGTCGATGCGGCGGCGAAGATCGCGGCCGGGATCTGATGCGATTGGCGCTGGCCGCGGATGTGGCCGCTGTCCGGGAGCTCGTTCGGGCGGCCTTCCTGGTCTATGTGCCGCGGATCGGGCGGGAGCCGGCGCCGATGGGGGTGGATTACGCCGCTGTCGTGGGGGAGGGGCGCTGCTGGGTCGACGTCGGGGATGACGGGCGGATCGTCGGGATGATCCAGTGCGCTGTCGCCGACGGGTTTCTCGAGGTGGAGACGGTTGCGGTGGCGCCGGAGGCACACGGGCGCGGCGTCGGGTCGCGCCTGCTGGCGTTTGCCGAGGAGCGGGCGCGGGAGTTGGGGCTGCCGGAGGTCAGGCTGTGCACCAACGAGGCCATGACGGAGAACATCGCGTATTACCCGCGGCGCGGATTTCGCGAGGTGGGGCGGACGACGCAGCACGGATACCGCCGGGTCTTCTTCGCCAAAGGTATTGTCGGGCCGGACGGTTGACGATCCACAGTGGAGGTCAGGGTGACGGTGGACGGCAGCACGCCGCTGACGGCGCGGATCTGGAACTACTTGCTCGGGGGCACCGACAACTTCCCGGCCGACCGGGCCGTCGGGGATCAGATTCTGCAGTCGCTGCCGGCTCTTGCGGCCAGTGCGCGGCTCTCCCGGCAATATCTGGTGCGGGTCGTCCGGTTTCTTGCCGTCGAGGCCGGGGTGCGGCAGTTCCTCGACATCGGCACCGGGTTGCCCACCGCCGACAACACGCACGAGGTGGCGCAGGCCGCGGCACCCGATGCGCGGATCGTCTACGTCGACAATGACCCGCTCGTTCAGGAGCATGCGCGGGCGCTCCTCACCAGCACGCCGCAAGGGGTGACCGCCTATCTGCACGCCGACCTGCGCGACCCCGAAGCAATCCTGCACGAAGCCGCGAAGGTGATGGACCCGGACAAAATAACGGCCGTCCTCGTCATGGGCATTCTCGGGCACATCGAGAGCGACGACGAGGCCAAGGCGATCATCGACCGGCTGATGGCGCCGCTGCCGTCCGGCAGCTATCTGGCGATGTACGACGGTGGGGACACCACCGAGGACAACCGGGAAGCCACCCGCATCTGGAACCTGTCGGCCGAGCCGAAATATCACCTGCGCAGCCCGGAGCGCATCGCGAAGCTGTTCGACGGTCTTGAGCTGGTCGAGCCGGGCGTCGTCTCGGTGACCCGGTGGCGGCCGGAGGCCGACGAGCCGGTCATCGATCAGTACTGCGCGGTCGGCCGCAAGCCCTAGCCGGTGCCGGTGCGGACGTAGATGACGTTCGGCTTGCCGTCGCCGACCGCACGGCGCTGGGTCTCGAACAGGGACGTCGCGGTCACCAGGTCGGAGAGCTTCGCGTAGCCGTACGTTCGGGGGTCGAAGTCGGGGCGCTGCTTCACGATGATGTTGCCGACGTAGGCGAGCGGCGCCCACCCGTCGTCGTCCGAGGCGGCCTGCACGGCGTTGCGCAGCAAGGTCGTCACCGAGGCCAGTGACGACTTCGGCTCGGCGGCCGCGGTGGCCGGCGCGGCCGGGGCCAGCAAGTTTTCGGTGTAGATGAACTTGTCGCAGGCCGAGACGAACGGCTTCGGCGTCTTGCGTTCGCCGAAGCCGTAGACGGTCAGGCCGGACTCGCGGATGCGGGCGGCCAGCCGGGTGAAGTCGCTGTCGCTGGAGACCAGGCAGAAGCCGTCGAACCTGGCCGTGTAGAGCAGGTCCATCGCGTCGATGATCAGCGCCGAGTCGGTGGCGTTCTTGCCGGTGGTGTAGGCGAACTGCTGGATCGGCTGGATCGACTGGGCCAGCAGTTGCTCCTTCCACCCGCGCAGGGAGGTGCTGGTCCAGTCGCCGTAGGCGCGTTTCACGTTCGCCGTGCCGTACTTGGCGATCTCGGCGAGCAGCGCGGCCCCGATGCCGGGTGGCGCGTTGTCGGCGTCGATGAGAACCGCCAGCCTGGCTGTGGTGTCGCCGTCCATGGCGATCACCGTACCGGGCCGGGACGGCGCACGCTTGAGACGATCATGCGACGTCGTCGACCCGCAGGGTGCGCAGGTCGCTGACGGTGGGCGTGGTGTGCCCGCGCATCCGGCCCGCCTGCCGGGTGATCACCTCGTCCAGCACCTGCCGGGCGAAGCGGCCGTTGCCGAAGCCCTTGCCGCGCGGCGCCTGCTCGAAGAGGCGGCGCAGGGCGAGCAACGTGTCGCCGGGGCAGTCGTAGCCGCCCGAGCGGGCCAGGCCCTCGACGATCGCCACCAGCTCGTCGGCGGTGTAGGACGCGAAGTGGATCCGCCGGGAGAACCGCGAGTTGAGGCCGGCGTTGGCCGCCAGGAACTGCTCGATCTCGTCCTCGTAGCCGGCCACGATCACCACCACCTCGTCGCGGTGGTCTTCCATCAGCTTGACCAGGGTGTCGATCGCCTCCCGGCCGAAGTCGTTGCGGGCGTCCGGCGGCGCGAGCGTGTACGCCTCGTCGATGAACAGCACCCCGCCGCGGGCCTTGTCGAACGCCTCCCGGGTGCGCTGCGCGGTGTGCCCGACGTACTCGCCGACCAGGTCGGCCCGGGCCACCTCGACGACCTGACCGCCGCGCAGCGCGCCGAGCGCCGCGAGCAACCGGCCGTAGAGCCGGGCCACCGTGGTCTTGCCGGTGCCGGGCGGCCCGGAGAAGACCAGGTGCCGGGAGACCGACGGCGCGGGCAGCCCGGCCCGGGTGCGGGCCCGCACGGTGACCAGGAGATCGACCATGTCGGAGACCTCCTTCTTCACCGAGTCCAGGCCGATCATGGCGTGCAACTCGGCGAGCATCGCGTCGAGCTCACCCGAGGACGGAGCATCCGGCTGAGCAACCTCGCCCAAATCTTGGGGGAGCAACCGGGCCAATTCCACCCCGTCGTCGGCGCCGCTGACCGCCAGCCGCAGCGCCTGCCGGCTCAGCATCTCCTCGAAGACCTGCCGGGCCACCCGGGCGTTGCCGAACGACTCGGTGCGGGCCATCTTCGCGAAATGCCCGGTCAGCGTGATCCGGGTGTCGTATTCGAGGGCGTAATGGTGGCTGCTGCACAGCCGCTCGACGATCAGCACGAGCTCGTCGGTGGAGTAGCTCTCGAACTCGATGCTCTTGGCGAACCGCGAGGCCAGACCGGGGTTGGCGGCCAGGAACGAGCGCATCTGGGTGGAGTAGCCGGCGACGATGACGACGACCTCGTCGCGGTGGTCCTCCATCAGCTTGACCAGCGTGTCGACCGCCTCCTGACCGAAATCGCCGCCCTTGCCGCCGCCCGACACCAGGGTGTAGGCCTCGTCGATGAACAGGACCCCGCCGATCGCCTCCTGGAACTTCTCGGTCGTCTTCACCGCGGTCCCACCGATGTGTTCGGCCACCAGATCGGCCCGGGCCACCTCGACGAGCTGGCCGCCGGGAAGCACGCCGAGCGAGGCGAGGATCTTGCCGTAGAGCCGGGCCACCGTCGTCTTGCCGGTGCCGGGCGCGCCCGCGAACACCATGTGCCGGGACATCGGCGGCGCGGAGAGACCGGCGGCGAGCCGCTTGCGGGCGATCCGATGCAGCCCGACCAGGGTCGCCACCTCACGCTTGACGCCGGCCAGGCCGACCAGCGTGTCCAGCTCGGCCAGCAACGCCGCGGACGCGTCGCCGGTCCCGCTCACCGGGGCGACTTCCGGCATGACGGGTGCGGAGGGCAAGGTCAAGGGCGCCTCCGGCGGTTTGGGGGTACGGGTGACCTCGCCGCCGATCGTCCGCAGTTGCTCGCCGGCGTTGCCGCGAAGTTCGTTGCCGATCAGCCGGATCGGTTCCCGGGTCTCGACCCGGATGCCGTCGCCGCCGTTCTCCACCACCACACAGTTGACCAGTTCGCCCCGGGCCTCGGCGGCGAACCGGACACCGTGGCCGCCGCTCGCCTGCACCCGGCTGCCGCGCAGGGTCAGCTCGGCGCCGCGCTGGACGAGCACGCCGACGGTTCGGCACGACTCCACCCGCAGGCCGGTGCCGCGCAGCACCCCGCCCGCCGCGATCAGCCCGGTGCCGGCCCCCTGCACCGCCACGTCGACGAGCACCAGCTCGCCGCCCGACACCACCGCCCCGGCGCCGGTGAGCGTTCCCCGGCGTACGGTCAGATGGGCCTGCTCGGTGACCTCGACGCTCTCCTCCGTCGTCTCGCGGACCGTCAGGTCCTCGATCTCGGGCCGGGCGGAGCCGCGGGCCCGCAGGCCGCCGCGCGCCGGACCGATGGTGATCCGCTCGCCGCCGCCGGTCGCCTGGTCGGCGAAGAGCAGGCCGACGCCGCCCGGCGCCGCGAACGTGCCGCCCTCGAAGCGCGGCGCGGCCCGGCCGGTGACCACCACGGCCGCGCCCTCGCCGCCGGTGGTCACGGTCAGGTCCGCGTAGGACCCGGTCGCCTGCTCCTGGATGCTGAGTGCGTAGCCGTCGGCCACCTCCAGGGTGCAGTCGCGCAGCGTGGGCCGGGCCAGGCCGGCCACCGTCACGGCCGGCCCGGATTCGGCGCGGACCGTGCAGCCGGTCAGCACCGGCACGCCGCCGGTGATCAGCACCGGGACGCTGCCGACCTGCTCGATCGTGGTGCCGGAGAGCCGCACGCCGCCGTCCTCCTCGACGACCACACCGTGGCCGTCGACGCCGCTGATCACGCACTCCTCGGCGACGCCGCGGCCGCCGCGGGTGCTGACCAGGCCGGCCCCACGCGCGTCGGTGATCGTGCAGCGGACCAGGTGCGGGTCGGCGCCGCCGGTCACCACCACGCCCGCCGAGCCGAGGCCGGCGATCCGGGTGCCGGCCACCCGGCCCGAACCGTGGCGTTCGAACAGCAGACCGGCGCCGCTCGGGTTGGTCACACTGCCGTCGCGCATGGCGAACTCGCCGTCCGGCACGTGCACGGCCACGATCCCGCCGCCGCGCACCGTGCACCGGACCAGCTCCAGGCGGCCGCCGCCGAGCTGCACGGCGGGCAGCTTCGCGCCGCCGCCGACCACGTCGATGCCGGTCAGCGTCACGGTGCCGGCCGCCACGAACACCGCGACCTGCCCGCCGCCGTCCACGGTCACCGTGCCGGGGCCCTCCTCGGCCACCAGGCGTACGCCCTGGGCGAGGCGGAGCTGCTCGCGGTAGACGCCGGGCTGCACCACGATCGTCACCCCCGGCGGGGCCTCGGCGAGCGCCGCGCCGATGCTCGACCGGCAGCCGGGATCGGTCTGGGAGACCGCCACGATGGTCCCGTTCACGACGCCACCTCATCATTCGTCCGCGTCACGTAGATCCGGCCGTGCTCGTCGAGGCCGGGAAGGTCGGTCAGTGCGTCGATCGCCGGGCCGGCCGCGCCGGGCGGCACCGCGGCGAGCCGTTCGGCGAGGCGTTCGCCGCCGGCGGCCGGGCGGCCGCCGGGGAGCTCGCGCAGATACACCCGGTCCGGCTCGGCCTCGAGCACCTCGAAGCTGCTGCCGGGCGGGAAGAGCACCAGGTCGCCGTCGGTCAGCCGGCCGACCCGGCGGGCGCCGGCCGACCAGATCACCAGCTCGGGCCCGGTCGGCGCCGGGCGGACCCGCTCACCGTCGAGGAAGGCCGGCTCGGTTACCACGGTGCCTTTGCGGTACGCGTCGGACGGGAGCTCGGCGACGGTGCGGAACACCGGGCCGAAGACGGCCGGGAGGCGATGCAGGCCGTACGCGATCCAGGCGGCGAGGGCCTCGGCGCGCGGGTCGGCCGCGCCGCGCAGGGCCGCGTTGACGGCGGCCCGCTCGGCGGTGCCGTAGGCGCGCACCGCGATGAGGCCGGCGAGCAGGTCGGGGGCGGTCTGGGCGGCCACCCGCAGGCCGGGCTCCTCGGCGAGGATGCGGGCGGCCACCCGGGAGTACGCGTCGTAGCGGCCGGCCAGCAGCTTGCGCAGGTCGTCGCCGGGGTGGTCACGGCCGAGCCGGCGGCGCGGGACGACGATCCGGGCCCGCTCGGCGGTGGACACCTCGGCGGCCGGGGCGGGGTGCGGCTCCGGATCGGCCGGCTCCTCGGGCCGCGCCGCCGCCACCAGGCTGAGCGAGGGCGGCTCCGGGGCCGGGCGGCGGGCGGTCAGCAGCTCGGCGACCTCGTCGCCGACCGGCTCCGGCTCCCGGTCGGGGGCCGCCGGGGTGGGTGGGGGCAGCGTGCGCCGGAACGGCAGCACCTCGGCCTCGGCCGTCGGCGCCTCGGTCGCGGCGGCCGGCACTTCGCTCGCGGTCGGCGTCTCGGTGGGGACGACCGTCAGGCGCGTTGTCTTCTCGGCCGGCCGGGGTGCGGTGGGGGCGGGCGGTGGTGTTCTGGGGATCGCCGTCAGGCGGGTGGTCTTCGCGGCCGACAGCGGCCGGGCCGGCGCCGGGCCGGCGAGGGCCACCAGTCGGCTGGTCGTCTCGTCCGGTGCCGGCTTGGGGATGGCCGACAGCGGCAGGGTCCTGTCGGGCAGCAGGGTCCTGTCGGGTGTCAGGGTCCTGTCGGGCGGCTGGGTCCTCTCGGGCGGCCGCGCGGTCTTCTCGTCCACGAGGGCCGTGGCCACCGTGACCGGCGGCGCCGCCGGGCCGGCTTTCGCGGGCCGGGCGGCCGCCGGCGGCTTCGTGGCGAAGTCGGGTGGGAAGGGGACCGGGCCGGGCGGGTCGAGGGCGACGGTCAGCTGGTCGAGGCCGAGCTCGGCGCCGAGGGCCCGGGCCAGGGCGGGCACCGCCGCCCGGTCGGCGTACGGGCCGAGCGGGACCAGGCGGATGCCGTCGGCCAGGCCGGCGAGGTGCTCGACCAGCAGGCCGGGCAGGAGCGCGAACAGGTCGGGCCGCCCGGCGACCTCGGCCGTGCAGACCACCGTCGCCCGCTCCGGTACGTGCGGCAGGGCGGCGGCCACCGCGCGGGCGTCCGCGGCCGGCTCGCCCTCGGCGTACAGAAGGAGCGTGTCATCGATGATCTCGGCCCGGACCAGGACCGATGCGACGGGCGGCGCGGTCATCAGCGCCCGGCCGGACCGTCGTCGGGGCGGTCGCCGTCGAGCAGCACCTCGGCGAGGAGCTTTTCGAGGGGCGTCTCCACGTTGCCGCCGGCCCGGCCGGTGAACGCGTCCACCATGGCCTGGCCGCCGGGCAGCACCGCCGCGAACGCCTGCATGGTCTGCGCCATCGCCTCGGCCCGTGCCTCCTCGATCGTGCTGACCAGCAGGTCGCCGAGCTCGGCGCCGGACATGCTCCGGTACGCCGAGGTCGGGAACTTGATCTCGGCGACCGCGCCGCTGCTGTTCACCGTGACCGCCACCGCCCGGTTCTTCGCGACCACCGTCGTGCTGGAGCCGTGCAGGCCGCGTTCGATCTCGCCGAGCGCTGCCTTCTGCCGCTCGAATTCGGCCATCGCCTGCTCGACCTGGTTCATCTGCGGACTGGTCATGGCTGCTTCCTTTCCTCGTACGTCAGCGGATGCCGTGGATCTGGACGCGTTCCTCGGCGGGAGCCTCGACCGGCTCGGGCCGCGGCCCGGTGGGCAGACCCTCGACGGCGGTGTCGGGGGCGTCCTGTTTGGCCGGCGCGTGGGTGCGGCCCACGACCGCGGCCTGGGCGTTCGGGTCGGTGCCCCAGGCCTCCGGGTCCTCGGCCCCGCGGCGGCGGCGCTGGCGTTCGCCGTCCTGGCCGCCGAGCCCGCCCGGTGCCCCGAAGCCACCGGGGGCGCCGAAGCCCGGCGACATCTCACCGGCGGTGGTGGCGGTGGACACGCCGGGGCCGGTGGCCGCCGAGTATCCGTCGAGCAGGCCCGCCAGGTCGTCGCCGACGGCGGAGCCGCCCTTGGCCAGGGCCGCGCTGCTGCCGCCGTCGGCGCCGAGTCCGCCGATCCCGAGTCCGCCGCCGGCGCTCCCGAGGGCGCCGATCGTGCCGGTCCCGCCCGCCTCGGTGCCGTCGAGGCCGTCCGCGCCGACCGCCCCGTACTGGTTCGGCCCTTTCGTGAACGTGCCGCCGTCCGCACCGAAACGGCCGAGCCCGCCGAGCCCGGCGAGGCCCAGCGCCATGCTCCCGGCGCCGCCGATGCTTCCGCCGCCGAAGCCGGTGGCACCGCCTGCGCCGTCGAGCCCGCCGATGACGTTGCCGCTGGTGACCGAGGTAGAAAGCTGGTCGAAGCTGCCGAGACCGCCATCGGCCGTGGCGAAGCTGCCACCGGTCCCGAAGCCGAAGGCCGTCAGCGAACCGTCGCCGCCCCCGCCCAGGACGCCGTCCGGGCCGCCGAAGCCCCCGGAGCCGCCGGAGCCCCCGGAACCGCCGGAGCCCCCGGAACCGCCGCCGAAGTCGGTGCCGTCGCCGCCCGAGGAGATCGTGCCGTCGCCGCCTGAACCGTTGCCGCCCGAGCCGTCACCGCCGGTGTTCGTACCCGTGTTCTCGTGGTGTTCTTCGCCGGTCGAGGTGAACTTCTTGATGATCGACGTGGTGGTGGCCAGCTTCTCGCCGAGCGTCGTCAGATAGCCGCGCATCTGGGCGTCCAGCCGTTCCACCTGCTCCGTCCAGGCCCGCTGGAGCAGCGCGTCGAGCCCGCTCCAGCCGCCGGCCGTGGTCAGGTCGAAGGTGCCGGTGTACTGCCCGGTGCCGTACGTGTTCGGGATGTCGATCGGGACGGCGTTGAGGGTGCCCTGGTCGAAGTGCTCCAGGACGGTGCGGACCGCGACGATCAGCTCGGTCGGGTTGAACGTGTTGAACCACTGGAAGGTGTGGTCGCTGAACTCGCGCCAGGCCAGGTTGACCTTGTTGCGGAAGTCCCACAGGTCGTTCGAGGTGTAGTAGACCTGGTCGGACCAGCGGACCCCGGCGCCGGTCATGTCCTTCAGTAGCAGATCGGTGTCGGCGTGCAGCCGCTGCACGGCGGCCAGGAGCATCGCGGCCGTGGTGCCCTGGAAGTCCGCGGCGTCGCCCAGGTCGGTGATCAGCGCCCGCAGGTCGGCCTGGGCCGAGGTGAGGTAGTCCTCGGTCTGCTTCAGCAGGTGGCCCGCGTCGTGGAAGCTGAGCGGGTCGAACGCGCGGTTGCCGTCGGCGAACAAGGTGGTGAGCGCGGTCGTGGTGGACTGGTAGAAGTCGGCTAACGCGACGTTCGGCGCCGGGTTCCCGTCGTAGAAGGAGATCCAGCCGCGGACCACCTGCCAGACGTCCTGGCTGCCCTCGGTGCCGGTCTTGCGGTAGCCGAGCAACTGGTTCGGGCCCGCGGTGAGCTCCGGGGTGCTGCCGGTGGCGGTCTTCACCGTGGTCAGCTCGGCGAACCGGACCCAGTCGATGCCGGGGCCGGCCACCTTGAGCCGATCGTTGGGCACCGCGGAGCCGAACACGTTCCGGACCATCTGTTCCCAGGTCCAGCCGTCGTAGGAGATCGTCGGTTCGGGCATCGCGTCAGCCCCGGCGCCGCAGCGGGCTGAACCCCGGGGTCTGCCGGGTGCCGCCACGGCCGGGCGCGGCCGGCACTGGGACGGACGGTTCGGCCGGCAACTCCTCGCGGCCGATCACGGCGACCGAGCAGTCCGGGTCGGTGCCCCAGACCTCCTCGTCCTCCTCCAGCCAGGTCTTGCGTTCGCGTTCCTTGTCCTCCTGCTGGCCGTTGCCGCCCATCCCGCCCATCGGCGGCATGAACGGCATGCCCGACGAGGAGCTGCCGCTGCTCAGCGGGCTGCCGGTGGTGACGCTGCTGGTGGCGGGCTCGCCGAGCAGACCCGCGAGGTTCTCGCCGAGCCCGGTGCCGGCGGTGGTGGTGCCGTCGAGGCCGGCCCCGCCGCCGAGCGAGCCGATGTCGGCGCCGTCCACGTCGGTCGGGAAGAGCGAGGAGGCGGTGCCCTCGCCGAGCTGGTCGAGGTCGCTCGCCTTGGAGCCGCCGCCGAGGCCGCTGGATCCGCTCGAACCGCTCGAACCGCCGAGGCCGCCGAGGCCGCTCGACACGCCACCGAGGATCGGGATGCTGCTGCCCAGGCTGCCGGCCCCACCGGTGCCGGCGCCGGTGCCGACCCCGAGGTCGGAGCCGAGGCCGGAGCCGCCGAGGTCACCGAGGCCGCCGGTGCCGCCGCTGCCCAGGTCGCCGGTGCCGAGGCCACCGGTGCTCAGGTCGCTGGTGCCGAGGTCACCGAGGCCGTCGAGGCCGGAGCTGCCGGAGCCGGAGCCGGAGCCGCTGCCCAGGCCGTCGAGGCCACCGGATCCGGAGCCGCTGCCGAGATCGCCGAGGCCGTCGAGGCCGCTGGATCCGGAGCCACCGCTGATGTCCGGGATGTCGGCGCTGGATCCGCCACCGACGTCGGGGATGTCGGTGCCCGAACCGCCGCCGATGTCGGGGATGTCGGAGCCGGTGCCGCCGCCGACGTCCGGGATGTCGGTGCCGGTGTTGGTGTTGCCCGTGGTGGCGGTCGGCGGCGGGGTGAGGTCGCGGACGTCGTCGGCCAGGGTGCTGAGCCTGTCGGTGAACGGGCCGAGCACCGAGCGCACCTCGGCGTCGAGCACCTGGGCCTGCTTGAGCCAGGCGCCCTTCATCAGGGTGTCGAGCGCGACCCAGCCCGACGCGGTGGTGATGTCGACCGTGCCGGAGCTGGAGCCGTAGCCGTACGGGTCGGGGAAGGTGATCGGGACGGCCTTCATGTTGCCGATGCGTACGCTGCTCAGGATCTGCTTGAGCGCGGCCCGCAGGGTCCAGGGGTTGAAGCCGTTGAACCATTGCACGGTGTGGTCGGCGAACATCCCGAACGACTGGTTGACCTTGTTCCGGAAGTCCCACAGGTCGTTCGACGTCTCGTAGACCTTCTTCGACCAGCTGTGGTCGGTGCCCGCATCCATGTCCCGGGCCAGGAAGTGGATGTCGTCGTGCAGCTTCTTCAGCGAGGCGGCGAAGGCGCCGGCCGCCGTCCCCTGCAGGCCGGAGGTGTCGCTGCCGACGTCGTCGAGCACCTGCTTGAGCGCGGCGTCGGCCGCGGTCAGGTAGAGCTCGGCCTCATGCAGCAGCACGCCGGCACTGTGGAAGGAGGTCGGGTCGAAGATCGCGTCCCGGTCCTGGAAGAGCTTGTCGAGCGCGTTGCGGCTGCCCTGGTAATAGGTCTCGAACGCGATGGCCGGGCTGGTCCCGCCCTGCTGATCCCAGAAGGTGACCTTGGCCTGCACGGTGAGGTTGCGCGAATAGGTCTTGCCGTTCTCCCGCCACATCTTGTAGACGGCGAAGAAGATGTCGTTGGAGTCGTCCGGCGTGACGTTGAGGTTGCCGTCGGAGTCGTCGCCGTAGTTCTCGATCACGCCGGAGTCGACCGCCTGGACGAACTGGATCCAGTGCACGCCCGGCCCGGCGACCAGGTTCCGGTTGAGGACCTTGCCGCTGCTTCCGTCGGCGTTGTCGTTCCCCATCCCGAAGATGTGGATGACGACGTCGTCCCAGGTCCACGCGGACAGTTCGGTGGGCGGGTTGTCGGTTGCGGCCATGGCGATGCTCCTTGCGCCGGGTCGGGCGTGCGTGGTGCGGAAAGGTCAGCCGGCGGTGGTGGTCGTGGTCGTGCTGCCGCCGGCGAACGGGTCGCCGAAATGGTCGTTCCAGGTCTCCACCGACATCTCGACCAGCGACTCGGCGTGATCGGTGGTGTTGATCAGGTCGTCGAGCCCCTTGTAGAGGGCGTGCAGGGCCTTGCTGTGCATGACCGTCCGGGCGCCGATCGCCTTCGAGGTCGCGGCGATCGTGGTCTCCACCTCGGTGCCGGGGGTGAAGGCGTCGGTCCCGCATCCGACCTTGTTGGCGGCGAACGTCTGGGTGGTGCCCTCGCCGTGGGTCGGGATG
Source organism: Paractinoplanes durhamensis (assembly GCF_016862175.1). Taxonomy (GTDB): domain Bacteria; phylum Actinomycetota; class Actinomycetes; order Mycobacteriales; family Micromonosporaceae; genus Actinoplanes; species Actinoplanes durhamensis. Next base: position 100,674 of record NZ_BOML01000043.1, read on the forward strand.
CTGTCGTGCACGGCCTTCAACTTGGCCTGCAGCGTGCGCATGTACGGGGTGTGGACGGAGTAATCCATGGGCTGCTCCCGGTAGTGGGTGGCCGGGACGGGCGGCTGGCACGCCCGTCCCGGCCGGTCATCCTCAGAAGAGGCCGGCGGTCGAGCTGTCGGTGTGCTTGTAGGCCGCGCTGGCTTCCTCGATCTTCTGGCGGCCGACCGCGGCGGCGAACCGCATGCTGTTCAGGCCCTCGTTGATCTTGGCGTGCGCCTGCGTGTACTGCAGCTGCGTCTCACCGTCGTTGGTGGTGAAGTACGCGTTCGACCGCTCCTGCACGTGATCGGTCAGGGTCTCGATGTGCGTGGTGGCGGTGTGCAGGTCGTCGGCCGCGCCGTCCATGTGGCCGTAACTGACGTTGAAGCTAGCCATGTGTCTGCTCCGATCGGGGTGTGCGGTGAAGGGGGATCAGGTCCAGCTCGACGACTGGGCGGCGATGTCGCCTTCGGCCCGCGCGCTGACGTTGGCGTGGGTCGACATGATGCCGTGCAGGTCGCGGACGCCCTCCTGCACCTTGGCCAGCCCGTCCAGCCACTGGTTGGTGGCGGCGCCGTGCTTGAGCGACGCCTCGCCCTGCCAGCCCGCCTGAAGGTTGGCCTGCGAGGCGGAGACGTTGCTGTGCACGTTGGTGAGCTGGGTGTGCGCGTCCTCGAGCTGGCCGACGAGCGGGTGGAGACTGGTGTCGTCGACCCTGTTCAGCTGTGCCATCACTTCTCCTTTGCCATGTGCGGTCGGGACCCGGTCGGGTCGCCGAGGGTCCGGCTGCCGTTCACCCCACGACCCGGTCCGGGTCGAGCAGCGGTCCGGTCGGCAGCAGGTCGAGCAGGTCCGGTGCGATCACGGTGGCGGCCTCCGGCGCGTAGCCGAGCGTCTTGGCCACCGCGGCACCGGCCAGCGGAAACTTCGTCCCGGCGTCGGTGACCAGGTAGAGGGCCGAGCCGGGGGTCTCGTCGGGGCGGCCGGCCACGGCCAGGCCGCCCAGGCCCGGCTGTACGGCGACCGCGTCGGCGGTGCGCGCCTCGCGGGTCAGCCCGACGCCGGCCCGGGTGACGTTCAGGGCGGGCGCCGCCCCCGCGGCGACCAGCCGGGTCTGTTCGGTGGGCGAGTTCTGCACGCACCAGGTGGCACCGGCCGGCGGCACCGCGGACGGGATCGTCGCCGGCAGGTCCGCGCCCCGCGCAGCCTGGGCCGACACCGGGGTCCGGGCGAGTGCGGCCGGGCTGATCCGGGTCGTGGTCACCACCCCGTCCGGGTAGGCCTGCGCGGTCCGCGGGTCGCCGGCGAGCAGCGCGTACGCGGTGGGGGTGAGCCGGCTGAGCCCGTCGCCGAGCAGCACGTAGTAGCGGTCGTCGCCGGCCGTGAACAGCTGGCCGACCCGGGTCGGCGCGCCGTCGGCCGGCGGCCCCGCCGCGCCGCGGCCGGGCACCTCCTGCGGGCCCAGGTCGGGTCCGGCGGGCATCAGGTCGAGCCAGGCGGCCGGCACCGGCACGGTGGTGCCGTCGTAGCCGAGCACCTTGGACACCCACGGCTCGGCCAGCCGGTAGCGGTGGCCGTCCCAGATCACGTAGGTGTCGCCGTCCGCCTCGACCGGCAGCGCGTGGTCCGCGTCCAGCGGCGTGCCGGTGGGGGAGTCGCCGACCTGGACGGTGAGCGCGGTGACGCCGTCGCCGACCGCGGCGCACGCGGTCCACCAGGTGTTGCCCAGGCCGCGGGTGGGCAGCCCGTCGGGCGCGCCGACGATCCCGACCGGCAGCCCGCGCGGCACCCCGTCGAGGGAGCCGCCGGCCACCGACTTCACGGTGAGCTTGTCGCCGAGCAGCAGCCGGGCCGACGCGTAGTTGAGCACCGGCCGCAGCCGGCCCTGCGCGTACAGGTAGCGGGTGCCGGTCTCCTTCTCGATGACGACCGTGCCGGACTTGCGCCACGAGGTCGCGCCGCCCGGCACGAACAGGCCGTAGACCGCGAACCCGCCGGCCACCAGCGCCGCGACGAGCACGCCGGCGACGAGGCCGGTGATCGTCCGGCGGTGCGGTGTCTCGGCGCTGTCGAGCTCGCCGGTCACCAGGCCGGCGGTGAGCCGGCCGAACAGATAGGACTGGGCATGCGCCTGATCGCGCCGGGACTGCATCGCGTCAGCCCCCGATCGCCCGGAACCAGCCGTACGCACCGAGGACCGCGAGCAGCACCGGCAGCAGGGCCACCGCGGCGACGGTCAGCAGCACGTCGCCGATCCGCCCCCAGTACGGCATCAGCCGCCGTTCGCGCATGGTGCGGGCGAACCCGGCGATGATCCAGACCCCGAGCGGCACCACCGCCAGCAGGCCCAGCCGGACCAGCGGGCCGGCCGCGGACAGCAGGCCGAGCATGCTGCCGGCCAGCGCGGCCAACGCCGGGATGCCCTGGGCCAGGCGGTGCCGGCCGCTGGTCATCGGCCGGGCCGAGAGCAGCCACACCAGCGCGAGCAGCACCGGCAGCAGCAGGCCGGCCCAGCCGCCGGTGCGGCCGATCGGCGCGACGCCGAGGGTCACCGCGGCGCCGAGCCCGGCGTAGAGCGCGGTCATCTGCGCGTCGACCACCCGCGAGCGTTCCATCAGCGGGGCAGCCGGCACCGGGTCGAGCTCCTCCTGCAGGTGCTCGGGCTTGGTCGGCAGCGGCGACAGGCGCAGGCCGGACAGCCGGAACGCCAGCATCGGCACGGCCGGCACCAGCGCGGTCGCGAGGACCGCCACCACCGCCGCCGCCTGCCCGCCGGTCAGACCGGCGAGCACCCGGGACGCACCGGCGGCCACCCCGAGCGACGCCGCGGTAGCGGCCGCGACGAAGGGGAGGCCGGCCGGGCCCAGCAGGACCGCCGCGAGGACGGCGGTGGCGGCGGCGGTGGCGCTCGCGGCGAGCAGCTGGGGGGCGCTGTCGCCGCCGGTCAGGATCAGGCCCGCCACCCCGGCGAAGCCGACCGCCGCGGCGGCCAGCACCACGCCGAGGCCGGGTTCGTCCAGCCGCCGGGCCAGCACCGCGCCGGCCGCGAGCGACACCAGCGCCGCGAACAGGGCCACGGCCGCCCGGGGCAGGGCCGGGCCGGGCATCGCCAGGCCGGCCACCCCGACCGCCAGCAGCACCGCGGCGGCGCCCTGCGCGGCCCACCGCATCATCTCCGGGCGCCACTTGCCGGGCCGGTTGCCGACGCCGGTGGCCACCCCGTCGACCAGGTCGTCGAAGTCCACCTCGGGCAGCTGCTCGGCGCGCGGGCGCAGGTGCACGACCTCGCCGTCGTGCAGGCCGGCGGCGGCGACCGTGACCTCCTCGTCCAGCGGGGCGGTGCCGATCCGCTGCAGCACCCAGCCGCCGTGCGGCAGGCCGTTGTCGGCGAGGCCCTCGCCCAGGTGGTGCAGCAGCGCCGGCAGCAGGTCGGCGACCAGCACCGACGCCGGCACGGCGACCTCGATCTGCCGGTCCGGTCCACACACGACCAGGCGGCACATCTCGGCGGTGGAGGCATCCGTCATGGCCCCCACTACGAAGCGGCCGGGAACTGGTTCACGCCAGATCCGGAAAAACTTTTTCGACCCGGTCGGGCCCGCCGTCCGTTGTGGGGGCGAACCCCGACTCACCTGGAGGCGCAATGGCGACGGTCCTGTTTCGGCGTCCGGCCCGGCGCAGCGGTCCGGAGATGCCCACCGGCGAGCTGGGCCTGCAGGATCCCCCCGAGCTGGCCGAGCCCGAACCCAAGGGGCTCAAGCAGGCCATGATGGTGCTGCCGATGGCGCTGATGAGCGGCGTCATGATGCTGATGTTCATGGGCTCCGGTCGGGGCGCGCTGACCTGGGTGATGGCCGGGATGATGGGCGCCGCGATGGGCGGCATGATGCTCGGCCAGATGGCGATGAGCGGCGGCGACCGCAAACGCAAGAGCGGCGGCGACCGGCGCGACTACCTGCGCTACCTGGCCCAGCACCGCAAGCGGGTGCGGAAGTACGCCGTACAGCAGCGTGATTCGAGTTTGTGGCGGCATCCCGACCCGGCTTCGCTGTGGTCGGTGGCGATGACCACCCGGCGCTGGGAGCGCCGGCCCACCCACCCCGACTTCCTTGAGGTACGGGCGGGGACCGGTGAACAGCGCCTCGCGGTGCGGATCGCGCCGTTGCAGACGAAACCGGTCGAGGATCTCGAACCGTTGTCGGCCAAGTCGTTGCGGCGCTTCATCAAGGCGTACAGCACGCTCGCCGACCAGCCGGTGGCGATCTTCCTGCCCGGCTTCGCCGAGGTGCGGCTGACCGGCGAGAAGGAACTCACCCGCGGGCTGGTCCGGGCGATCGTCGGGCAGCTCGTCACCATGCACGCGCCGGAGGAGGTGCGGATCGCGCTCTGCGTCGACGAGGCCGGCGCCGCCGACTGGGCCTGGGCCAAGTGGCTGCCGCACCTGCAGCACTTCACCGAGCAGGACGCGGCCGGCGCCACCCGGCTCGCCGCCGACAGCGTCGAGCGCCTCGAACAGCTGCTCGGCGAGGAGTTCAGCAGCCGGCCCCGGTATGAGCCCGGGGCCACCGCCGACCGCGACGAGCCGTACGTCGTGGTGATCCGCGACGGTGGGCGGGTGCCGGCCGGCACGAGGTTCACCAGCGGCGGGTACCGCAACGCCGTACTCGTGGACCTGGATGATCCGCCGGTGACCGTCGCCAAAGGCGTACTCAATCTGGAAGTCACCGAGCCGGCGGTGACGATGCTGGGCCGGGACCGCGCGGGGGTGGAGACCCGGCAGCAGCTGGCCGTGCCCGACCGGCTCAGCGTGATCCGCGCCCGGGTGGTGGCCCGGATCCTTTCGCCCTACCGGCTCGGGGTGGCCGCCGAGATCGCGCAGGAGCCGATGAAGGCCGACTTCGACCTCGGCGCCCTGCTGCGCATCCCCGACCTGGAACACCTCGACCTGCCCACGCTGCGCGCCGCCCGCTCCTCGAACGACCGGCTGCGGGTGCCGATCGGCGTCGACGCCTCCGGCGCGCCGGTCGACCTCGACCTCAAGGAATCGGCGCTGGGTGGGATGGGCCCGCACGGCATGCTCATCGGGGCGACGGGATCAGGCAAGAGCGAGTTGCTGCGTACGCTCGTGCTCGCCCTCGCCACCACGCATTCGTCCGAGACGCTCAACCTGGTGCTCGTCGACTTCAAGGGCGGCGCCACCTTCCTCGGCCTGGACCGGCTGCCGCACACCTCGGCGGTGATCACCAACCTGGCCGACGAGGCGGCCCTGGTCGACCGGATGCGCGACGCCCTGCACGGCGAGCTGGTCCGCCGGCAGGAGTTGCTGCGCGCGGCCGGCGGGTACACCTCGGTCCTCGAATACGAGAAGGCCCGCGCGGCCGGCACCCCGCTCGACCCGCTGCCCACGCTGTTCGTGGTGGTCGACGAGTTCAGCGAGCTGCTCGCCGCGCACCGCGACTTCATCGAGCTGTTCGTGATGATCGGGCGGCTCGGCCGGTCGCTCGGCGTGCACCTGCTGCTCGCCTCGCAGCGCGTCGACGACGGCCGGATCGGCCAGCTCGAATCGCACCTGTCCTACCGGGTCGGCCTGCGCACCTTCTCGGCGATGGAGTCGCGCTCGGTGATCGGCGTGCCGGACGCGTACGAGCTGCCCAGCTCGCCCGGCAACGGCTACCTGCGCAAGGACGTGTCGACGCTGATCCGGTTCAAGGCCGCGTACGTCTCGGGGGAGTTCCGCCGCAGCGCGCGCCGGACCCAGCAGGACATCGTGCAGCGCCAGGTGGTCGCGTACGGCCTGGACTACGTGCCGCCGTCGACGGCCGAGCCGTCCCCGTCGACGGAGGAGGCCGAGATTCCCACCGGCCGCAGCGTCTTCGCGGTCGTCGCCGACCAGCTGGTCGACTCCGGGCCGCCCGCGCACCAGGTGTGGCTGCCGCCGCTGGCCGCCTCGCCCACCCTGGACAGCCTGCTCACCGCGCTCGTCCCCGACCCCGACCTCGGCCTGATCGCCGGCGACTGGCCCGGCCGCGGCAAGCTGGTGGTGCCGCTCGGCTTCATCGACAAGCCGTTCGAGCAGCTGCGTGACCTGCTCACCGTCGACCTGTCCGGGGTCGGTGGGCACCTCGGCGTGGCCGGCGGCACCCGCAGCGGCAAGAGCACCCTCATCCGTACCCTGATCTGCGCCCTTGCCCTCACCCACACCCCGCGCGAGGTGCAGTTCTACTGCCTCGACTTCGGCGGCGGAACGCTCAGCACGATCGCCGGGCTGCCGCACGTGGGCAGCGTGGCCGGCCGGCTCGACGCCGACAAGGTGGGCCGCACGGTGGCCGAGGTGATCGCCCTGCTCAACGCCCGGGAGCGGCGGTTCAGCGAGCTCGGCGTGGACAGCCTGGAGACCTACCGGAGGTGGCGGGCCGAGGGCAGGGTGACCGACGACCCGTACGGCGATGTCTTCCTCGTCGTCGACGGCTGGTTCACGCTGCGCCAGGAGTTCGAGGCCCTCGAGGTCTCGCTGCGCCAGATCGCCGCCCGCGGCCTCACCTTCGGCCTGCACCTGATCGTCACCTCGGCCCGCTGGTCCGAGGTGCACCACAGCATGCGCGACCAGCTCGGCAGCAAACTGGAGCTGCGGCTCGGCGACGCCGTCGACTCCGCGGTCGACCTGCGGATGGCGGCCACCGTGCCGCGGGTGCCCGGGCACGGCCTCACCCCCGACAAGCTGCACTTCCTGGCCGCGCTGCCGCGGATCGACGGCAACCCCGACCCGGACGACCTGGCCGACGGGGTCCGCGCCCTCGCCGCCACCTCGGCCGAGTTCTGGGGCGGGCCGGACGCGCCGCCGGTGCGCACGCTGCCGGCCACGCTGCCGGCCGGGGAGCTGCCGCCGGCCGAGGGCGACGTGCGGGTCCCGCTCGGGCTGGACGAGACGGCGCTGCAGCCCTACTGGCACGACTTCGCGGAGCTGCCGCACCTGACCGGCCTCGGCGACAGCGAGAGCGGCAAGACCAACCTGCTGCGGCACCTGGCCCGGTCCATCGTCGCCCGGTTCGGCCCGGACGAGGCCCGGATCATGCTGGTCGACTACCGGCGGCAGCTGTTCGACGCGGTGCCGCCGGAATACCGTCTCGGCTACTCGGTGTCGGCCGACTCCACCCGGGAGACCGTCGCCGACGCGGTGGCCGGGCTCCAGGGCCGGCTGCCCGGCAAGGACGTCAGCCCCGAACAGCTGCGCCGCCGCGACTGGTGGACCGGGCCGCGCCTGTTCGTCCTGGTCGACGACTTCGAGTTGCTGGCCGGGCAGGACAACCCGCTGCTGCCGCTCATGCCGTACGTGCCGCACGGCACCGACATCGGCTTCCACCTGGTCGCCGTGCGCGGCACCGCCAACCTGATGCGGATGGCGATGGACCCGCTGCTGCGCCGCCTGCAGGAGACCAACAGCCCGGACGTCGCGCTCTCCTGCCCACCCAGCGAGGGCGCCCTGCTCGGCGGGGTCAAGGGCCGAAACCTCCCGCCGGGGCGGGCCATGGTGCTCACCCGGCGCGGTTTCAAGCTCATTCAGACGGCGTACGCCGAGCCGGTACCCGCCGGGAGCCCCGCATGATCCGGCTGCTGCTCCTGGCCGCGCTCGCCGCGGCCCCGCCGACCCTGCCGACGCCGGCCGGCGGGTGCGTGCCGCCGTCCCCGGTCACCTCGGCCGAGACGCCACCGCCGCTGCGGCGACTCGCCCCGCGGACGATCTGGCCGGTGAGCAGAGGAGGGGGCGTGGTCGTGGCGGTCGTGGACACCGGGGTCAGCGCGGCCGCGGTCGACCTGCGCGGCGCGGTGCTGCCCGGCACCGACGTCACCGGCGGCCCGGCGGACAGCGACTGCCGGGGACGCGGAACCGCGCTGGCCGGCATCGTCGCCGCCCGGCCCCGGGGCGGCTCGGGGTTCACCGGCATCGCGCCCTCGTCCACGGTGCTGCCGATCCGGGTCACCGACGCCGACGGGAAGTTGACCGGCGACCGGATCGCGGCCGGCATCCGGGCCGCCGCCGACGACGGCGCGGACGTCATCCTGGTCGCCACCGGGGTCACCGCGCCGAGCGGGACCCTGGCCGGCGCCGTGCGGTACGCCGCCGGCCGGGACGCCCTGGTGGTGGCGTCGGCCGCCGACTCCGGGACCGGCGTCGCCTATCCGGCCGCCTACCCGGAGGCGCTGGCCGTGAGCGCGGCCGAGGCGGCGGCCGCACCCGCCGCGGCCGGGGTCGACCTGACCGCGCCGGCCGACGGGGCGTTCAGCATCGGGCCGACCGGACCCGGCCACTACGGGGTGGAGGGTGCGGGCGTGGCCGCCGCCTACGTGGCCGGCGCGGCCGCGCTGGTCCGCTCCTACCATCCGGGCCTGACCGCGGACCAGGTGCGCGACCGGCTCGAAGCGACCGCGCGCCCGGTGCCCGGCGGTCCCGCCACCCTGGACGCCTACGCGGCGGTGACCGCCCTCGCGCCACGCGGCGGCCCGGCCGGAACCATGGCGGCGGCCGCCCCGATCACGGTGCCCGTCCCGCCCGGCATCTCCACATCGGCCCGCACCGCCCTGCTGACCGCGGCCGGCGCGGCCGCGGCCCTGCTGGTGTTCGCCCTCGCCGCCGCCTGGCGCCGCCGTGCTCCCGCATGAGTCTGTTCCGGCGCGCTCGTGATCTCCGCCGCGTCATATTGACGAACGTTGCCGGGGGGGCGATTAAGTCGCGTGCAAGTGCACCTGTGGAGGATGTCCCGGTTCTCCGCACCTCCATCCGCCGAGGAGTTCCGTGGCCGCCCTGAACGCCCTGAGGCGACGTGTCACGTCGTCGCTTCCCCGCGGCCGCGCCGCCCGCCTGCTGGCCGGCGGCGTAGCAACCCTGCTGCTCACCGGAGTCGGTGGCGCGGTGGCCGGGGCCGCGCTCCGCGGCGGATCGGACAGCAACGAGCTGGTCGGCGATCCCGTTCCGGCGAGCCAGGTCGCGGTCATCGCCCGGGCCGCGCTGGCCTGCCCGCAGCTCACCGCCGCCCGGCTGGCCGGCCAGCTGATGGCGGCCAGTCGCTTCCAGGTCGACGCCACCACCTCCGGCGGCGGCTCCGGCGTGGCCGGTCTGACCGACGCCCAGTGGCAGCTGTGGGCGCCCTGGCCCGGTGCGGCCCGGCACGACCCGGCCGCCGAGACCACCGCCCTCGCCCACCTCATGTGCGACCTGGCCGGGCAGCTGCGCCGCGACGACCTCGGCGACGATCTCTGGCAGCCGATGCTCGCCGCGCACAAATCGGGAGTGGACGCGGTGCGCACCGCCCGCGGCATCCCGGCGGACGCGCGCGACTACGTGCGTACCGTCGTCGCCTACGCCGACTGGTACACCAACCACTCCGCCCTGGTCGCCCCGGCCGACTCCGCCGCCCCGACCACCTCGGCGGCGCCGGTCAAGACCGCCCAGCCCGTCCCGCTGCCGGCCACCCTGCTGCCGCTCGTGGTCGCCGCCGGAAAGCAGTGCCCGCAGGTCACCGGTGTGCGGATCGCCGGGCAGCTGATGGCCGCCTCCTCGTTCCGGGCCGACCTGCTCGGCGCGGACGGCGCGCAGGGCATCGCCCAGTTCCTGCCGGCCCTGTGGTCCCGCTACGCCCGCGGCGGCCAGTCGCCGTGGCAGCCCAAGGACGCGGTGCCGACCCTGGCCACCGCGATGTGCTCGCTGACCTCGGCGCTCGGCGGGCTCACCGCCGACCCGTACCCGGCAGCGCTCGACGCGTTCCGCGGCGGCCCGGTCACCGCCGCACCGACCGCGGCCGACCCGGCCGGCGATTTCACCGACCAGGTGCTGGCGTTCGCGGCCTACTACGCGAAGGACCCGCGCCTGGCCACCGCCACGGCCGCGCCGGGCGCCCGAGTGCCGGCCGTCCCGCCGACCGTTCCGGTGCGGGCCAGCAGCGCGGCGCCGGCGCCGGGCAACCCGCCGGCCGCGGCGGCACCCGGCGCGGGCGGCACGACGACCACCACCACGGCCGCCGCCGCACCGGCGCCGGTCAAGACGACCGCCGCCCCGGCCGCGACGACCCAGGCCACCCCGACCTTCAAGATCGTCACGCTCGGCGACAAGTGCCTGGAGGTGCCGTCGTCCGGCTCCCGCCTGCAGATCTGGACCTGTAACGGCTCGGCCGGCCAGAAGTGGTCCACCGGCAGCGACGGAAGCCTGCGCTCCGGCGGCGACTGCCTGTCCTTTGCCGGCGGCGCGGGCGACAACGGCACGGCGGTGGTGCTGGCCGCCTGCACCAGCGCCTGGTACCAGAAGTTCTGGGTGAACGACTCGAACGACCTGGTCAACTACGTGAACGGCAAATGCGTGGACGTCACCGACAACGTGAACGCCGACGGCACCCAGCTGCAGGCCTGGGACTGCACCGGCGGCGCCAACCAGAAGTGGTCCCGCCAGTAGATCCCTGGCGGCGACGCCATTCAGCCAGGGTCGGCGGCGGCCGCCGCCGTCGGCGTGTGGGGTCGGTCCAACGTAGTGGAGTTACGGTCAGAACCGAACACGAGATCCACAAGATCTCGTCGATGAGAGGCGGCAGGCCTCGGGCTTCCCGCGTTTCGATCGACGCACCTTGGCCGCCAACCGGACTTGCCTGGCTGAACGGCGTTGTTCCTAGTGGGTCACCTTTGCGGAGACCACGGCTGAGTCGGCGGTGCCGCGAGTGACGGCGAAGAACGCCAGATCGGCCAGCGGCACGTCGGTCCGGCCGGTGATCGTGCGTTCGGCGGCGGGGCCGGCCGTCCACTGTGTCACCAGGTGGTTGGTGCCGGCTGCGTCGATCGCGTAGAGCTTGTAGCGCTCGCCCTCGGTCAAACCGGACACGGTCGCGTTGACCTTGCTCGTCTTGTCGACGGTGACCGCGAGGCGGGCGGCGGCGCCGGTGCCCTCGGCCGAGACCGCGCCGACCTGGTCGGTCTGCACCGCGGGGGTGCTCGGCTTCTCGGCCAGCTTGACCACTACGCCGACGCCGAGGCCGGCCACGACGAGCGCGGCGAGCACCGAGCCGACAAGCCGGCGACGGCGGGACCGCCCGGGTCCGCGGGAGTCGCCGTTCCGAGCCGGAGGCCGCGTCCCGGCCGCGGCCGGCGTCTTCACCGGTGCGGCAGGCACGCCAGTAGGCGCGACGGCGGGGGCGGACGCGGCGGGAGCGGCGGAAGCAGGCGTGGATGCGGGGGCAGGCGCGGCGGCGGGTGCCGCAGGCGCGGAGGCAGCGGCAGCAGGCGCGGCGGCGACAGCGGGAGTGGCCGGCGCGGACGCGGCAGACGGGGCGGCGGCGGTGGTCGGGGGCCATGGCTCGGTGCGGAGCAGTTCCTCGACGTCGGCTGCGGGCAGGCGGGACAGGCCGGAGGCGGTCTCGCCGAGGCGCTCGCACTCGTCCATGCAGTCGGGGCAGGAGGCCAGGTGGCGCTCGAAGTCGGCTTCCTCGGCGGGCTGCAGGGCGCCGGACAGGTAGGCGCCGCAGAGCGGCTGCAAGGTTTCGTGGTGCAGGTCAGTCATGGACTCGTCGGATTCCTGTCGATCGGCTCGAGCGCCAAGCGGTGCGAGGACCAGCGTAACGCCACGGGGCAGGGAGAAGGCATGGCTGCTGCATGCGGTCATGTCCCGTCCACGGCGCCGATGGCGGCGCGCAGCGCCCGCAGCGCGTAGTGCGTCCGGGATTTGACCGTGCCCTCCGGAATGCCCAGTGCGCCGGCGATCTCGGCGGGGGACAGGCCGCGGAAGTAGAGCGCGGTCAGCACCGCCCGGTGTTCCGCGCTGATCCGCGGCAGTGCCTTGTGCACGGTGTGCGCGGCGACCACCCGCTCGGCCGCGTCCCCCTCGGCCGGCATCCGGGTCAGGTCGAGGGCGCCCACCTCGGCCGGGCGGGCCTGCCGGGCCCGGGCCGCGTCGATGGCGACCCGCCGGCCCACGATGAACAGCCAGCGGCGTTGCGTCTCCGGCTCGGTGTCCAGCGACTCGATCGACCGCCAGGCCCGCACCATCGTCTCCTGGAGCAGGTCCTCGGCCAGCTGCCGGTCGCCGAGGGAAAGCTTGAGCAGGAACCGCAGCACCGCTTCGGCGTGTGCGTCGTGCAGGCCGCGCATGACCTCGGCCGCCCGGCCGTCCGCCGTCTCGGGCACAGTTGTCGCCACCATTCAGCGACTCCCTCCTGCCGGTCCGTCCGGCCACCGTGGAACCTACCGGGCGCGTGTTAATCGTCTGACATCGCTGGGTGTGAGGTGCGTCGCCGGCGCGCGCCGAACAGCAGGGCGCCCACCGCGAGCAGGCCGAGGAGCACCGTGGCGACCAGGCCGCCGGGGGAGCTGAGCACCGACGAGCCGGTGCCGGATCCGCGGACGGCGGCGGCCACGTCGAGGAAGCCGGTGCTGTCCGTGCCGTCCACGATGCGGTCGGCGACCTGCGCCGGGGTCAGGCCGGGCTGGGCGCCCCGGATCAGCGCGGCGGTGCCGGCCACGAACGCCGCCGCGAACTCCGGGCCGTTCGCCCGGACCTGCCCGGAACCGGTCCGGGCCAGGCTGACGATGTCCGATCCGGGGGCCACCAGGTCGGCCGCGCCCTCGGCGTACGTGTCGACGGGTTTGCCGTTCGGCCCGGCCCCGGCGACCCGCAGCACGCCCGGCGGCACCGGCACGTCGGCGGCCGCGGCCGGGACCACGACGAGGACGCCGGCCGCGACCGCCGAGGCGAGCGCGGTCTGCACCCGCGGGTCGGTGAGGTCGGTGCGCACCCCGAGCAGCGCCACCTCGGCCCGGCCGTCGATCGCGGCCCGCAGCCCGGCGGTCAGGGCGTCCCGGCCGGCCGTCGTGCCGGTGCCGATCCGCACCGGCAGCAGCGTCGCTTCGGGGGCCACCCCGACCAGGCCCGCATCCTTCTGCGGAGCTGCGGCCAGCACCCCGGCCAGTGCGGTGCCGTGCCCGGTGCAGTCGTTGTCGGCCCGGCCGGTGCCGTCGGCGGCACTGACGTCGGCACCGGGCAGGACGCGGCCGGTCAGCGCCGGGCTGGCGCCGGTGATGCCGGAGTCCAGGACGGCGACCAGCACGCCGGTGCCCTTGCCCCGGGTCCAGGCGGATTCGGGCGCGAGCTTCAGCTGGGCCCAGGACAGTCCGGAGACCGGGCGGCCGGTCGCCGTTCCGCAGTCGCCGACGGCGTCGGGCGGGGCGGCGTCGGGCACCGCGCCGTACTCGACGCCGGTGCCGGCCGCGTCCCACGGCAGGATCAGCACCCAGCCCGCGGCGAGCGGGCCGGAGCCGGTGACGGTGACGCCGCCCGGTTCGGCGCGGCCCCGGTTGAGGGCGAGGATCTCGGCGGCCCGGCCGTCGTCGCCGAGGGCCCGCAGCGCGATCTGGGCGGGGCTCTCCGGATGGCCGTCCACGGCCCGGACCACGGTGTACTTCCGGTACTCACCGGACGGGCTCGGGTCGGCCGCGGCCGGCGCACCGGCCCAGCACAGGATCACGGCGAGGCAGGCGGACACCACGGCGGCGCGCGAGGGGAACAGCGCGGAACTCCTGTGCTCGAACGGGACCAGGGGCCACCGGAATCTACCGGTCGCGGATTGCTTTTCCGCAACGGTGAACCGTCCGCGCCGGATCACGTAGTAGACGCGTGAACGCTGTCATCCGGCGCCTCGCCGCGCTGCTGCTGGGATGCTCGGTGCTGCTTGCCGCCGCGCCGGCCCATGCCGATCCGGCCGGCAAGTATTACGTCGTCGGCGCCGGGGACTACCTCTTCTCGATCGCCCTGCAGACGCTCGGCACCGGCGACCGCTACCCGGAGATCTACGACCTGAACCGGGACCGGCCGCAGCCGGACGGCGGCCGGATGACCGATCCGACGGTGCTGGAGGCCGGCTGGATCCTGCTGCTCCCGGCGGACGCGCACGGCCCGGGCGTGCTGGATGCCGCGCCGTCGACGGCCGAGGCGCCGCCGCCGAACGAGCCGAAGTCCGAGCCGGGGAACCCGCTGTGGCTGGTGGTGACGGCGCTGGTCGCAGCGACCGCGATCGTCGGCATGGCGGTGGCCGTCTTGATCGTCCTGCGCCGCCGCGCGAGGCCGGCACCGGAGCCGGCCGCGCCGAGCGATCCGCCGCCGGCTGTCGAGGACGGACAGGATCTGACCGTACGAGGATCGGCCGGCGCCCTCGACGTACGCGTAACCGGATCTTCGCAATGGTTGCCGCCGGGTGAGACGCCGAGCGCGATGGGTCTGCCCGCCGAGCTGGGCGTGGCCGGCGGCTGGCATCTCTGGATCGACCTGTCGCTGGTGCCGGACGTCTTCACGATGACCGGCGACACCGAGCTGAGCCGCGCGCACGGCCGGGCCATCGCCGAATGCCTGGACGCGGCCGGCCACCGGGTCATCGTGGTCGGCGAGGCGCTCGGCCGGAAGACGCCGGCGAGCTGGCAGCGCCTGACCGCGTTCCCCGCCGACCCGGCCGGACTGGCCGGCGTGGTGTTCAGCGGCGGCCTGCGCGGCGACGAACTCGCCGCCGCCCGCCGGCTGACCGCCGACACCGGCGGCCGCGCGGCCCCGGTCCTGATCGGACGAATGATGCCGGCCCGCTGGTCGGCCGTGAGCCGGGCCGAGGGGCAGAGATGCGCTTCCTGATCGCGGCGGCGGTGCTGCTGGGCTGGCTGGCCGGCACGGCGGCCCCGGCGGCGGCCGAGGACGGGTACGTGAAGTACTACGTGGTGGCCGACGGTTACGCCGGGAAGCCGGAGACGGCCGCCGAGGTCGCCGGCCGGTTCCTCGGCGGCGCGGCGCGGGCCGCCGACATCGTCCGGCTCAACGAGGGCCGCACGATGTCCGGCGGCATCGGGCTCACCACCGCCGGGCAGTCGCTGCCGGCCGGGTGGCCGCTGATCCTGCCGTGGGACGCCAACGGGTCCGAGGTCGGCTACGGCCGGCTCCCCGAGGTGGTCGCGGCGAAGACGGCCGCCGCGTGCGGCCCGGCGGGTCCGGCGAGCGCCGGCGGTTCGTGGCCGGACGAGGTGCTCGGCCTGGATCGGGTGCGGTCGCTGACCAGGGGCGCCGGTGTGCTGGTGGCCGTCGTGGACTCGGGCGTCGACCGGGCGGTCCCGGGCTTGGCCGGGCGGGTCGACGTCGGCGCCGACCTGACCACCGGCCGGACCGGCGACAGCGACTGCCTGGGCACGGGCACGGCGATGGCCGGGCTGATCGCCTCCGCCGACGGCGGCGTCGCCCCCGAGGCAAGGATCTTTCCGGTACGGGTGACCAGCGGCCCGATTCCCGCCGATCCGGCCCGGGTCGCGACCGGGATCGAGGTGGCGTTGTCGGCCGGCGCCCGGGTGATCGCGCTCGGCAGCTACGCCGGCACATCGGCTCCCGCGGTCGAGGCGATGGTGGCCAACGCGGTGGCGCACGACGTGCTGGTGGTGGCGCCCGCCGGACCGGAGGGCAGTACGCCCGCCACCGACGGCGTACTCCGGGTCGGCTCTATCGCGGCCGGCGGCGCGTCCGCCGACGTCTCCGCCGCCGGGGTGGCGGAGGTGACCGCCCCGGGCGTGGACGTCACCGTTCCCGGCCCGGGCGAATCCGGAACCCGGGTGGCGAGCGACCCGGCGTACGCCGTCGCCTACGTGGCCGGCACCGCCGCCCTGGTCCGCGCCGCTTTCCCGAAGCTTTCCGCCGCCCGGGCCGAGCAGCGGATAACGCAGACCGCACGCGGCACCGGCCTGCTCGACCCGCCGGCCGCCCTGGCCGCGACCAACGCCCCCGAGAGCGGCCGGGTGTGGGTCGCCGCCGCCCCGGCCGCCGGCGTCGCCATCGCCGCAGCCGCGATGTTCGCCCGCCGCCGTCGCCACGCGCTACACCCGAAAGCGGCGTCCCTGCCGTGACCGACCCCGGACACCGCCCGGAAACCAAGCCACCCGGCCGGGTGCCGGGGGCCGGGGCTACCGACTTTGCGGAAGTTGGGCCCTCGCCCCGGCAGTCAGAGGCCGGGATCCTTGAAATCGGGGTCTCGTCGCACGCCCAAGGCCCCGACATCAAGAAAATCGAGTCCTGACCCCCGCCGCGCAGACCCCGCTATCCAGGAAATCGGGCCAGCCGGCTCGCCTCACGTCGACATACGGCCACGCCCTGCCACGTGAAGCCGCTGCGCGAGGTAGCCCCAGCCCACCCGAAGCCGACTTGATCTCCCGAACCACCCGGCATCTCGCGCAGGCCGGTGGCATCTTGCGCAGGCCGGCGGAGGGCCGGCCGACGGGACGAGTGCTCAGCGGGACTCGGTCATCGCGTTGTCGGGCCGGCGCCCAGGGCCCAGCTTCCGTTCCCCACCCGGGTGGTGCCGGCCGGTGCCGGGGTGCTGATCCAGACGCTCAGGCCGGAGCTGGTCAGGCGCTGCCAGAGGGTGTCGTTCCCGGTCACGATCACGACGTGCGGAGCTACCTCGATCTCGCGGTCCGCGCCCATGTCGAACAGCGCCCGGCGCACTTCCCGTTCGAGGCGTTCGACGATCTGCGCGCGGGTGGCGGTGGCGCCGGCGCCGGCCTCCACGTTGACGATGACCTCCTCGCCGCGGGCGATCTTCTGGGCGGTGTCGAAGGCCAGCTGCTGGAATCGCAGCGGGTCGAGCCGGGGTGTGTCGCCGTCGAACGTGACGTCGAGGGACGCGGGCGGGTCCCAGGAGAACGGGCGGACCCACGCGGGGACCTCGTGGTGCACGTTGTGGGTGGCGCTGTTCAGCCTGCCGGTCGGTGCCATGCCGGGCGCCCAGGTGGCCGTGCCCTCGTCGTCGACGAAGAGGTAGGTGTGCACGCTCGCCCACGGCTTGTACCAGCGGCCGGGGACCTTGGTGCCGTCCTCGTCGAAGTAGCCGTCGGCGGCCAGCGCCCGGTTGAACCACGCCTTCTGCTCATGGTCGTGGTCGCCGGGGCGGGCCGGCGAGAACTCGTTCGTGGCCGACAGGTCGCCCCACACCAGGACGCCGTGGAAGTCGATGCCGACCGCGCTTCCCTGCGTGGTGATGATCCGGTGCCCGTGCTGGTCGGCGGCGGCGAAGCCCTGCGGCAGGCCCGCGTGCACGGGCGTGGTCGGGCTCGGCGGCGCGGCCGCCTGGCCCTGGTGGCCGGAGACGGTGCGGATCCAGCGGCGCATGTCGTCGCCGGTCACCACCTCGGCCGGGTCGATCGGCATCAGCTGCAGGAACCCGTTGAGCAGCGTGGAGAGTGCGACGTCGGTGGTGAACAGGGCGGCCTTCTGCGGGTCGAGCTTGCCCTCCTTGGCCAGCTCCTGCACCACCTCGGCGAACCCGCCGTTCCTGACCTTGTCGACGATGGTCTCGCGGGTGTCCGACCAGACCTGCCGCAGGGCGCCCTGCAACCGGGTCGGCTGGGTGTCCGGGCTGCCCTCCTCGACCACCGCGATCTGCTGCTTCGCCAGGCGCAGCCGCTCCTGGAGGATGCTCTCGGACACCTTGGTGATCACCAGTTTGGCGATCTCCCAGCCCGGCGCCAGGCCGAGGCCGATGGACGCCGCGTCGAGCATCAGGCCGAGGCCGATCCGCTGCTTGTTGGCGATGTACTGGGCGAGCGCGAGCGGGTTCTCGTCCAGGGTGCTGACCGCGACCAGGGCGGAGTTGCCGGCCCGGAACACGTGCCGGTGCCAGACGGCCAGGGACTCGATCACGGTCTCGCGGCCGAGGCTGACCCCGAACGCCACCAGGCCGGGCACGAACGAGCCACCCACGTCGAACGCCCCGACCACTGTATTGATCTTGTCGGCGTGGTCCTTGACGAGGTCGCGCACGGCGTCCTCCCGGGCGTGCACGTGCGCGTTGACCGCCGCGTTCTCGATCGCCTCGCGGGCCGACCGGCCGGCGTTCTTGACCGCCAGGTTCAGCGCCGCCACCGCGGTCATCAGGGCGGCGGGTGAGCTCTCCGGGTCGAGCCGCAGGCCGGCCGAGGCCCGGTCGACGGCCAGCAGCGCCATGCTGATCGAGCGCCGGCCGGTGTTGACCGACATCGCCACGATCGGCTCCTGCCAGACGAACTCCCGGTGGACCAGCTGGTCGAGGGAGGAGAGCACCCGCCGGCCCACGCTGATCGACCGGAACAGGCCGACCAGCAGCTCGTCGTCGGGGCTTGGCCGGCCGGCCAGCGCCAGGGCCGCGGCCGGGTTCGTCGGGTGCAGGACCTGCAGGGGGACGGGTACGTCCATCGCGTTCGCCACCGTGGCCAGGCTGTTCCGCATACCGGCCGCGAGCACGCTGCCGTCCTGCTCGGACGGGCCGACCCGGCGCTTCTGGAGTTTGTTGGCGTCGCGCTTGCCCTGCGGATCGGTCGTGGTCGGCGGGTCGAGCAGGGACAGCACGCCATCGCTCGCGGCCGAGGTCACGTCGAGCGGCGCCGGGCTGGAGACGACCCGCCGGGTGCCGTCGGTGGCGAGCTGCCGCAGGTGCCCGCGGCCGTCGGTGACGGTCCGCATGATCGCGAAGCGCGGGTCCTCGGCGTCCAGGTAGGAGTAGCGCGGGCCGCCCTGAGTCTCGACCAGCACCAGCGCGTCCCCGGCGCGGGCGACGAGCACCGCGTGCCGCGGCTTGTCCGGCGGCTCCAGCACGACCACGGTGGCGTGGCCGGGCTGCAGCGCGGTGCGCAGGCCGGGCAGGCCGGCCCGGGTGAACGCGCCGCCGAGCCGGTCGGCGATCGTGTCGACCGGCCGCGACCCGGCGCCGCTGTCGGTGGTCCGGCCCACCCCGCCGAGCTCGCTGAGCACCTGGTTGACCCGCAGCACGCAGTCGACCAGCGGATCGCGGGTGTCCAGCGGGGGTGAAGTGTCCAGGGTGGTCATGGCCGTCCGCAGCTGCGCCGGGAGCACGTCGGCGGCGTCCGGGGTGGTGTTCTCGACGATCCGGGTCGTGGCGCCGGGCGTCACCTCGATGAGGGTGGCCGGGTCCACGGTGACGTCGGCCCGGCCGCGCGCCCAGGTGGCCTTGCGGATCTCGGCGCCGACCCGCTCGACCAGCCGTTCGCGTACCGCGGCCGCGTCCTTCCCGCCGACCTCGACCTTCGCGACCGGTACGCCGTGCGGCGCGTCCACGATCCGGCGCGCCACCTCGGCCGCGAACAGCTGGAAGCTCAGCGGGTCGGCCGGATCGGTGAGGGTGCCGGTCGCCGCCCAGGCGAAGGGGTGCACCCATTCCGGGCGCTTGCGGAGCTCGGTGGCGACGTTGTACTCGCCGCTGTTGATCCCGCCGGTCGTGGCGAACGCGGGCGCCCAGGTCACCGCGCCGTCCTCGGCCACGAACAGATAGTTCTGCTCGCCCTTGAAGGGCTGGTACCAGCGGCCCTTGACCTTCGCGCCGCCGCTCCGATCGGTGTAGCCGTCGTGGTGCAGGATCCGCTTGCGCCACTTGGTCAGCGCGAGGTTGTGCTCGGCCGGCCGGGTGGGGGTGAAAGCCTTGGTCTCGGGGTCGAGGGTGCCTTCCACGAGTACGCCGTGGAAGTCGACGGCGACCATGCCAGGTTTGATCAATACGATCGGCCGGCCCGCACCGTCGACCCGGTCGGAGTGCGCCGGCAGCGGGTCGTGCTCGGGCGCGACCGGACTGACCGGCGACGGCGGGACCGCCTTGGTGTGCCCGGTGATCTCGCGGATCCACCCGTACATGTCGGCGGTGGTCACCGGCTGCACCGGGTCGACCCCCATCAGCTCGAAGAAGCCGGCGAGCAGCGGCCCGAGCGTGAGTTCCTCGATCATCTGGCCGGCCTTGAGCGGGTCGAACCCGGCCCCGGTGGCGGCGTCGGCCATCATCTTGACGAGGTCGCCGGAGGCCATCTTCTCCCGCATGGCCTGGTTGAACTCTTTCCAGACCCGCGCCTTGACCCGGGCCACCTTGGACACCGACGGGTCGGCGCCGAGTTCGTCGTGCACGCTGACCCGCAGCCGCTCGTCCAGGTAGCTGTTGGCCGTGGTGGACAGCGCGATCCGGACGAAATCCCAGGCCGGCGTCATGCTGCCGGCGATCGAGAGGGCGTCGAGCAGCAGCGTGAAGCCGCGTTTCTGCTGGGCGATCACGTGCTCGGCGACGGCGTACGGGTTCGTGTCGAGGGTCGCCATCGCGGCCAGCACCGAGTGCTCGCCGTTGAACTCGCGCTCGCGGAACACGGCGAGGGAGCTCAGCGCCGTCTCCCGGACCACCGAGACGCCGAGCGAGGCGGCCGCCGGAATCGGCCCGGACCCGAGGCTGAGCAGGCCGAGGATGCCGTTGAGGCGCTCGCTCACCTTCTTGATCGTGGTGCGGGCCCGGCTGGGCTGCTGCTCGACGTGGACCTCGATGCTCTTGTGTTCGAGCATGGCCTTGACGTCGTGCCCGGCCTCCGAGATCTCCCGGGCGAGCCGGGTGGTCTGCTCGGCCACCTCCGGCGTCAGGGTCTCCGCGCGGTTCGCCGCCACGTACTGCTCGAGCACCCCCTCCAGCTGCTGGACGGCGGTGTCCACGTCCCGGCGCGCCGACCAGACCTGGTAGGTGGCCAGGGCCGAGGTGCTGACGAACTCGGAGTCCAGCAGCTGGGCGAGGATCGCGGACTGCCGGTGGCCCTCGCCGACCTTGCGGATCACGCCGGTCATCAGCATGGCGTCGGGGTGGTCGGGGCCGAGCGCGATGGTGGCGGCCGGGCCCGCGGCGGTCAGCCCGAGCTCGGGCGCCGCGACACCGGTCGTCTTGAGGGCGGCCATCAGCGCGTACCCCTGTGGCCAGCGGAGCGTGTCGCCCAGCGGCGGCGGGGGATGGGGGTTCGGCTTGTGCAGGCGCCGCCGATTGTCGAAACCCTGCGCATCGTTCGTCGACGCCGGGTCGGTCATGGCGCGCGCGGTCCGGCCCGCCGTCTCGGGGACCACCGCGCCGGCCACCACGCCCCTGCCCTCGGTCACCCGGACCTGCAGCAGCTTGCGGTCCGGGCCGAGCACGACCTTGACCATCGGCAGGTCGTCGTCGCCGAGGATCTCGTAGCGATGCTCCGGGACGGCCTGCGTCTCCAGCCGCACCAGCCCCTTCGCGGTCATCTGCACCGGCACCACGTGCTTGGCCTGACCGGGCGCGTCGATCAGCAGAACCGTCACGGTGCCCTCGGCGAGGGCCGCGCGCACGTCGGCCACGGTGGTGTCCTGGAAGGTGCCGCCGAGCCGCTGGGCGATCCGGTCGGCGCCCTTGGCCGCCGTGGCCTCGTCGATCGTCACCGCGGTGCCGCCGAGCTCGCTGAGCACGGTGTTCACCCGGCTCACGCAGTCGGTCAGCACGTCCTCGTCCTCCCGGCGGACCGGGTCGAGCTTGGCCATCGCCTCGCGGACGCGCGGCGAGACCAGCTCGGCGACGGCCTGCTCCGGCGGTGCGGTCACGGTCGGAGCGATCTCCGGGGTACGGGTGGGGGTGGGGGCGCTCATCCAGGCGACCGCCCGCGGATCGCGGGTGAGCATTCCACGGCGTACGGCAAGCGGCTTGGGGGTTTCGGTCTTCTGCCCGTCGTCGACGATTTCGATGATCGAGGCGTGACTCTCGTCGGTCCGATCCAGGCCGCGCATCAGCTGGGCCTTGCCGACCTCGTGGTCGATCCGCTCGGCGAGGCGGTCCCGCACGGCCTCCGCCCGCTGCCGCGCGTTCTCCGGGCGGAACGCGTTGCTGCTGTGGCCCTCGATGTAGACGGTGACCGGGGCGGCGTCGACGATCCGGCGGGCCGCCTCGAACGCGAACTGCTGCATCTGCAACGGGTCGACCTTGGGCGTGGCCGTGTCGGTGGCGTCGAAGTCGACGTCGAGGCGGTCCGGCGCGGTCCAGGTGAAGCTGGTGGCGAGCCACTTCGGGTGGTTCATCACCTCGTGCCGGATGTCGTGCTGCACGCCGCGGGAGCCGCCGGTGGCGGCGGTGGCGGGCGCCCACAGCGACCGGCCGTCGTCGGTGACGAAGAGGTAGTCGAGGCGGTCCGGCCACGGCTGGTAGAGACGCCCGGTCACCGCGTCCGTGTCCACCATCTCGCGGTACTGGTCCTTGCCGAGCGTGCGGCCCTGCCAGCGGGCCTTCTCGACGTGATGGTCGCCGGGTTCGGCCGGGGTGAACGTGCCGTCGGTCAGGTCGCCCCAGATCAGCGAGCCGTGGAAGTCGATGCCGACCCGATGCCGGCCGCCGCTGTCGTCCACGGCCACGATCGGGAAGCCGTTCCGGTCGGTTCGCGGGAACCCGATCGGCGGCCGGGGGTGCACGGGCGTCTCCGGCGCCGCCTCGATCGTCTCGGCGGCCGGCAGCCCGCCGATCCGGTTGCGCCAGTCGTGCACGTCGTCGCTGGTCAGCACGGACAGGGCGGAGATCTCCAGCCACTGGAAGACGCCGCCGAGCACGGCTTCGAGGACCGTGTCGGTGACCAGCTCGCCGATCTTGAACGGTTCTGCGCTCTCCTTGGCGACCTCGGCCAGCGTCGACTTCAACTCCGCGCTGGTCAGCTTCTCCTTGAGGGTCACCTTCGTGTCCGCCCAGACCCGGACCATCGCGCCGTGCAGGTCGGTGTCGCGCGGGGTCCCCTCGAGCAGATCCTTGGTGTGCTTGAGCTTCTCGTCGAGGTACTTGTCGGCGATCTTGCCGATGGCGGTCTTCACGATGCCCCAGCCGGGCAGCATGCCGCCGCCGATCGACACCGCGTCGAGCGCCATCTTGACCGCCAGCTTTTCGCGGGCGTTGACGTACTCGGCCATATCGGCCGGTTTGAGTCTCGCGACGGCGTCGAGGGTCGAGTGGTCCCTGGTGAAGTTGTGCAGGCGGGCCGCGGCCAGGGCTTCGAGCAGGCCGGCCTGCAACGCGGAGAAGCCGAACGAGACGGCGCCGGCGATCGGCCCGCCGGGGATCTCGAACAGGGTGGTGATCTCGGCGAGCTTGCTGCCGTGCTCCTCGATGAGCTGGCGGACGCTGTCCGGCTGGGCGCGCAGGTAGGCCTCGGTGACCCGGGTCTCCAGCGCGGTGCGGGCCGACTCGGCGGTCCGGGCGGCCGTCCGGGACACCCACTCGATGCTGCTCATCAGCTCGGACGCGATGAGCAGCGCGTCCTCCGCGTCCGGCGGGATCCGGGTGAACGCGATCAGGTCCTGCTGGATGGCGGCCACCGCCCGGTCGATCTGCAGGCGCGCCGCGAAGATCTGGGTCCACGCGACCGGCCCCGAGGACACGAAGTCCTGCCCGCGCAGCTGGTCGAGGACGTTGCCGAGCCGCTGGGCGTTGCCGGCGACGCGCAGCGCCTCGCTGACCATCGAGGCGTGGTCGAACCCCTTGTCCACCGGCGAGGCCAGCACCGCCTCGGCCATCGGGGTCAGGCTCGAGTGCAGGTCGGGCACCGGCGCGTCGAGCGGTGCGAACACGGCCCGGGTCGAGTTGCCCAGCAGCATCTTCACCGCGCGCGGGCCCTGCTTGTGGAGCACGTTGGCGTGTGGCCGGCCGTTCTCCATCAGGAGCTTGGGCAGGGTCTCGACCGGTGGGGCCTCGATCTCGTCCCATGAGTCGGAGCGGGACGGCTCCGGTGTCAGCTTTCCGTGCGGGCTCACGGTGGCCGGCGGATCGAGCTGGGCCAGCACGGTGTCGCTCGGGGCGCCGTCGACCACCATCGGCTCGGCGCTCGCCACCACCCGGCGGTCACCGGCCTGCAGCAGTCGCCCCTCGGCGTCCGCGGGCACCTGCATGAACCGGAACCGCGGGTCGTTGTCGGCCAGGTATTCGAAGCGCGGGCGCCCCTGGCCGGGCTGGGTCTCCACCAGCACCAGCGCGTCCCCGGCCCGGACCACCAGCACCGCGTGCCGCGCCTGGCGCGGCGCGTCCAGCACCACCGCGGTGGCGTGGCCGGGCCGCAGCGACGCGCGCAGCGACCGCAGGCCGGCCCGGGTGAACTCGCCGCCGAACCGCTCGGCGATCGTGTCGATCGGGCGCCGGCCCGAGCCGTCGTCGACGGCGCCGCGGCGGACCGCACCGAGCTTGCCGAGCGCATGGCCGACCCGGACCGCGCAGTCCACCAGGGGGTCGTCGGACGGCCGGCGCGGGCCCGGGAACCGGTCGGTCTCGGCCAGCGCCTCGGTCACCGCCGCCGGCACCAGGTCGGCCGGCCGCGGGGCGGTCACCTCGGCGAGTTGGACGGTGGCGCGGCCGCGGCCGGTCAGGCCGGTCACCGTGGTCTCGGTGGTGTCGGCCACCACCGAGACGTACTCGGCCGGGTCGACGGTGGGCTCCGGAATGCCGCGGACCTGCGCCGCCGCGCGCACCGCGGAGCGCAGCCGCTCGGCCACCGCCGCCCGGACCGTCTCGGCGCGCCGGCCCGCCCGCTCGGTGTCGAGGCCGAGCGTGCTGCGGCCGGAGACCTGCACCCGGACGGTCGGCACGCCGTGCGGCGGGTCCACGATCTGCCGGGCCGCCTCGGTCACGAACTGCTGGAGCTCCCACGGATCGAACTGCGGGCCGGTCGTCTCGGAGCGGGCGAAATCCACCTCGAGGGCATCCGGCGCGGTCCAGTCCAGGCCCAGGTGCACCCAGTCCTGGTGCTTGCCGAGCTCGGTGGCGATGTTGTACTCGTCGCTGTTGGTGCCGCCGGTCGGCGCGAACGCGGGCGCCCAGGTGGCGGTGCCGTCCGCGGCGACGAACAGGTAGGTCATCTTCGCCGGCCACGGCCGGTACCACTTTCCCCGCACCAGCTCGGCGCCGCCCTTGCCGACCATCGTGTAGCCGTCGCGGTGCAGGATCCGCTTACGCCACCGGGTCAACTCGCGGTCGTGGTCGAGCGGCTCGTCCGGCGTGAAGGCGTTGGTCCCGCTGTCATAGGAGCCGCCGACGAGTACGCCGTGGAAGTCCACCCCGGCCCGCCCGCTCGCCCGGTCGGCCGTGATGATCGGGTGACCGGCCGCGTCGACCCGGTCGAAGTGCGCCGGAACGGGGGCGTGCACCGGCGTCGCGGGGGAGAGCGGCGACGGCGGCATCTCCGGGGTGTTCCCGGTGACCACCCGGATCCACCGGTGCATGTCGGCGCCGGTCACCTTCTCCACCGGGTCGACGCCGAGCAGCTCGAAGATCGCGCCGAGCACCGACTTCAGGCCGATCTCCTCGGCCAGGTGGCCGGCCTCCATCGCGTCGCCGCCAGACACCTTCTGGTAGAACTCCGGGCTCGACGTCTTCTCCTTGACCTGCGCGCCGAAGTCCTTCCAGAGCTGCTTCTTGGCCGCCTCGATCCGCCGCGCGCGGGCCGCCGCCGTGTCGCCCGGCTGCGCCGCGATCTCGTCGGCGAACTTCGTCCGGACCCGGGCGTCCAGGTAGGCCTCGGCGATGCTCTCCAGGCCGGTCTTGACGAACTCCCAGCCCGGGACGAGGCTGCCGCCGATCGAGGCCGCGTCGAGCAGCAGGGTGAACGCCCGCCGCTGCTGCTCGATCGCGTGCTCGGCCAGCACGAACGGCTTCGCGTCGAGGGTCTGCATGGCCGCCGCCACCGAGTGGTCGCTGCGGAAGTGGCTCTCCCGGTAGGCGGCGAACGCGCTGATCGCGGCCTCCCGGGCGGCCGACACGCCGAACTCGGCCGCCGCCGCGATCGGGCCGGTGGCCAGACTGAGCAGGCCGAGGCCCTGGTTGACGCCCTCGCCGACCGCGGTGATCCCGTCCACCACGCCGGTCTTCTGCAGCGAGACGTGCCCCTCGACGGCCTTGTCCTCCAGCACCTCCCGCACGTTGTGCCCGGCGTGCTCGATCCGCACCGACAGCCGCGACACCATCTCGATCAGCTCGACGGTGAGGGCGTCGGTGCGGCCGCCGTCCTGGTACTCCCGCACCACCTCCTCCAGCTGCTGGATCGCCAGATCCACGCTGTGCCGCGCCGACCAGACCCGGTAGGTCGCCGTCGGTGAGTTGTTGATGAACTCCTTCTCCAGGAGCTTCCGCAGATCCAGGGACTGCCGCCGGCCCTCGGTGACCTTGCGGGCCAGCGCGGCGATCAGCTCGCCGTCGTGCCGGCCGGGGCGGATGTCGAGGACGGCCGCGGCGGTCGGGCCGCTCGGGCTGAGGCCGGCCAGCTGCGGCCGGATGCCGGTCCCGAGCATGGCGGTGCCGATGAGGGACGCCTGGAACGACCGGACCGCGCCGCCGCGCCGCCGCTGCTTCCGCAGCCGGCCCTGCGCCTCGGTGGAGAGCGGCGGGTCGATCAGCGCCCGGGCGGTCTGCCCGCCCGGCGTGATCTCGCCGCCGGAGACCATCCCGCGCGGGCCGTCCCCGGCCCGGACCTGCCGCAGCTGGTTGCCGCCGTCGACGACCACCCGGAACGGCCCGATGTGCTCGGCGGACAGGAACTCGTACCGGTCCTGGCCGGCCGCCTGGGTCTCGGCCACCACCAGGCCGGTCTCGGTGTGCACGACGAGAACCATGTGGCGTACGCCGTTGATCGGCTCGAGCAGCACCGGCGTCGCGTGATCGGGCAGCAGGGCCGCCGTCAGGTCGTCCACGGTGGCCGCCGCGAACCGGCCGCCCATCCGCTGCTGCACCCGGTCCTGCGGCCGGGCCGTGCCCTCCTCCAGCGTCCGGGCCGTGCCGCCGAGCCCGCCCAGCACCTGGTCGACCCGGATGACGCAGTCGGTCAGCGGGTCGGTGACGTTCTCGTCGATCGGCGGGAGGTTGCCCATCTCGCCGATCACCCGGTTCGGGACGTGCGCCGAGACCGGATCCGGGGTCGCCGTGGGCGTGACCGTGGACGCGGGGGTCCCGTCGATCCAGGCGAAGGCCCGGGCGTCGCGGGTGAACGCCCCGGTGCGCCGCGACGGCGGTGCCTCGGCCGCGTCGCCCTCCTCGATGACCACGATCCGGTCGGTGTCGAGCTCGGCCGGTTCCAGGCCGCGCAACATCCGCGCCTTGCCGTACTCGTGCACGACCCGGTCGGCCACCCGCTCGCGGAGGGCCTCGGCGCGCTTGGCCGCGTTCTCCGGGCGCAGCGCGTTGCGGCTGACGCCCTTGACGTGCAACCGGATCGGTTCGTTGCCGGGGGTGTCCAGCAGCCGGCGGGCGTACTCGGCGCCGAACAGCTGCATCTCCAGCGAGTCGACCTGCGGGTCCGCGGTGTCCAGGGTGCCGAAGTCGGCTTCGAGCCGGGCCGGGGCGGTCCAGTTGAACGACGTCCGCAGCCAGGTGGGGTGGGCGATCAGCTCGTGCTGCACGTCGTGCTCGTCGCTGACCAGCCCGCCGGTCTGCGCGGTGCCGGGTGCCCAGAACGCCCGGCCGTCGTCGCTGACGAACAGGAACGTGAAGGAGTCGGCGAACGGCTGGTACCAGCGCCCGCCGATCGTGACGTCCTCGGCCATCGCGTGGAATTCCTCGCGGGCGACCGTGCGGCCGAGCCAGCGCGGCTTCTCCACCAGATGGTCGCCCGGCTCGATCGGCGTGAAGTTCCCGTCACCGCCGAGCCATCCCCAGACGAGTACGCCGTGGAAGTCGGCGCCCACCCACGCGCGGCTGCCGTCCTGCCTGCCGGGGTCGACGGTGACGATCGGGAAGCCGTTCGCGGAGACCTTGCGGAACCCGTCCGGCGGCGGCGCGTGCACCGGGGTCGCCGGGGTCGCCGGGGTCTCGGTCTCGTGCACCGCCGGGGTCTCGTGGCCGGTCACCCGGCGGATCCAGCCCCGCATGTCGGCGCCGTCCACCACGCCGGCGCCGTCGATGTCGGCCAGCCGGAAGATCGCGCCGAGCACCGAGTCGAGCACGACCTCGGTGACGAACGCGGCCACCTTGGGCGGCTCGACCTTCTCCGCCTTGGCCGTCTCCAGGAGCAGGTTGCCGAACTCGGCGCCGGTCAGCTTCTCCTTCAGGGTGTTCCGGGTGTCGTCCCAGACGCGCCGCCCGGCCTCGCGCAACCGCCCCGGCACGTCGGCCGGCCGATCCTTCCCGGCCAGCCAGTCCTCGGTGATCTTCAGCCGCTCGTCGAGGTACTTGTCGGTGATCTTGGTGAGCGCCACCTTGACCACCCCCCACTCCGGGACCAGGCTGCCACCGATCGAGGCCGCGTCCAGGGCCAGGTGCACCAGCAGCTTCTGCCGGGCGACCACGTACTGGGCCATCATCAGCGGCTTGTCGTCCAGGGCCGCCACCGCCTGCAGCGACGAGAAGTCCCGCTCCAGCGCGTGCACCTGGACCAGGGCCCGGCCCTCCAGGAACGCCGCCTGGGCCGCGGTGAAGCTGAACTGGACCGCGCCGGCCACCGGGACGCTGCTGAACTCGAACAGCTCGACGAGCGCGGTCACCTTGCCGCCGTACTTGTCGATCAGCTCGCGGACGGCGTCCGGCCGGTGCTGCTGGTACGCCTTGACCGTCCGGTGCTCCAGGGTCCTGCGGACCCGCTGCCCGGATCGCTCGGCCGTCGCCTTGACCACGCCGATCGCCCGCCGGGTCTCGTCGAGCACGCGGTCCATCTCCGGCGAGTCCGGGGCGAGCCCGGCCAGCTCGTGCAGGTGCGTCTGCAGCTCCTGCCGGGCCGAGTTGAGCGCCATCTGGCTGAACGCGACCTTGGTGAAGGCGGACATCGAGTTCGCGATGAACCCCTCCTGGCGCAGCCGGCCGAACAGCGCGGCCAGCCGCTGCGCGTCCGCCGCCGCGCGGACCGCGGTGACCAGCATGTGCTGCTGGATCGGGCTCGGTTCGGCGGTGACCGGGCCGGCCGTGGGGTCGGCGGGGCGGCCGGCGTCGAGGCCGGGCATCGCCAGCGCGGCCAGGGTGGAGCGGGCGGCACTCGCCCGCAGGACGGTCTTGTCCGCGTCCTTCGGCCGGGTCTTCTGCAGCCGGTTGCCCTTGCCGTTGCGGGCCATGCTCCGCGGCAGGCCCTTGACCTCGTCCGGTTCGACGAGCGTCCAGTCCTCGACGTCGCCGGCCTCCTGCGCGGCGCCCTCCTCAGCCGGGCCCTTCACCCGGCCGCGTGGGCTGATCGACGTCGGCGGGTGGAGCAGGGCGCTGAGCGTGCTGTCCGGCCGCACCTCCACGGGTATGCCGACCACGCCCTCCCTCTCCGGATGCACCTGGCGCAGGTCGCCGCCGGATTGGACGGCCTTCATCGGGGCCGTCCACGTGAACGGCTCGACCCGGCTGTCCGCGCCGGCCTGCGTCTCGACCGTCACCAACCGGCCGTTCGACTTGGTGACCAGCATCATGTGCTTGTCCTGGCCGGCCGGTTCCAGCAGCAGGGCGGCGACGTTGCCGTCCGTCAGCGACGCCTGCAGCGCCGCCTCGGTGACCGGGGCGAATCGGCCGCCGAGCCGCTGCTCCACCACATCGACCGGTCGGGCCATGGCCAGGTCGTCGAGAACGGCGCGGGCGCCGAGCTGGCCGAGCACGTCGCCGACCCGGACCGCGCAGTCCGCCAGCGGGTCCGCCGACCGGCCGGCGGGAACCGGCGCGAGCTTGTCCATCGCCTCGGTCAGCTTCGGCGCGACGGTCGTGGCCGCGGCGACGGGCGCGACGGCCGACGCCGGCGTGCTGACCGGCTGCGCCTGGGCGGGCGTCGCGAAGGCCCGCTCGGCGGGAGACGCGCTGTCCACGGTGGCGCTGTCGACCGTGGACGGCCCGGCGGCGGTCGTGTCCGCCGTGGCCGCCGCGTTCAGGTCGTAGGAGCTCTCTGCCGACACCTCGGACGGCCCGGACACGGTCGACGAGCCTGAGGTCGACGAGCCGGACGCCGTGGTCCCCGTTGTGGTCCGGCCCGCTCCCGGGGTCGCGGCTGCGGTGCCGGCCGCGGTCGCGCCCGCGGCGGGGGTCACCCACGACGGGACCGGGCCGGTTTCGCTGGGCGGCGCGGTCTCGCCTTCCCCCGGCGTACCCAAATCGGGATCTTGATCTTTGGGGAGGGTGGTTTCGGTGTCCGAGGACGGGACCTCGGACGGCGTGGTGACCGAGGGGCGGTTCCAGTTCGGGGCGTGCGACTTGTTGAGCATCGCGCCGATGCTCGTGCCGCCGAGGCCGGCGACCGCCGAGATGCCGCCGGACAGGCCCGCGTACACCGCGTTGACCTTGAAGCCCTCGCCCTTCATCGAGTTGTACAGGCCCTCGGTCATGATCTCCGAGGAGGCTTCGGTGGTGATCTCGTGCACCGCGTGCGGCACGCTGTGGCTGAAGAAGTTCTTGGTCTTGTCGCTGAGCTGGATGTTGTCGAGCATCTTCGGGGTCGGGATGTGCGAGCCGACCTTGTTGAGCAGCTTCCCGATGCCGCTCAGCCCGCTGCCGATGCCGAAACCGACCACGCCGCCGAGCGAGCCGATCTCGACCGCCGCGATGGTGGCTTCCTTGTTCCAGGTGTCCCGGGTGCCCTGGCTGAACTGGTAGGCCTGCACCAGCACGTCCATCGCGGTCTGCAGGCCGATCCCGACCACCTGCGCGGCGATGACCCGGGCGATGATCCGGGCGACCAGGCTGCGCTCCAGCAGCTGCATGATGAACCGGCCCTGGAGCAGCTTGGCGACCGCCGCCCCGGGATTGATCCAGGCCATCGCGAGCGCGACCAGGAACTCCAGCAGCAGCTCGATCAGCGCCGCGATCACCATCAGCTTCGCGTACTGCAGCTCGGTGGCGGTGTTGCGGTAGCTGTGGCCGAGACGGTTCACGTATTTGGCGGTGATCCCGATGTAGCCGGGATCGTCCATCACGTAGCGCCGCATGTCCTCCACGAACTGGGTCTCGGTCTGCCCGTTGACCCCGTTGCGGAACGCGTTGACCCCGGCCACGAACTGGTCGGCCGAGTCGGTGACGTCGTCAGCCGCCTTGTGCAGCGCGCGCGACTGTGCGAACAGGTTGTCCTCGTCCGCCTGCGGGAACTCCTCACCCGTGAGGACCTGGAGGAACTTCGCCAAATCGCCGCTGATCTCGATGGACATGGCAGATCAGTGCCGGCCGCCGCCGTCGGCGTGGGTGTCGGTGCCACCCATCGAGTCGGCCAGCTCCTCCTCCATGTTCGCGAAGATCTGCCCGGCGTCGTTCATGTTCTGCTGCCCGTTCTTCGGCAGGGCACCGAGCATCTCGATCACCGGGGGAGCGACGTCGACGGCCTTCGGCAGGGCGGTCACCGCCTCGTCGGCCTCGCCGGTCGCCGCCCGGCCCGCCTTGAACGCGGGGTGCGCCTCCAGCTCGGTCTTCAGGTTCCGCCCGATGTCGCCGACCCGGCCCATGAAGCCCTGAAAGAACTCCCGGGCCAGGATGCTGGTGTCCACGTCGAAGTTGTTGTTCGCGGCCATGTCCCTCACTACGGGCGCCGCGGGAATCGGTTCAGGAGAATTTTGCGGCCGGTTCCAGAATCGTGGTGATCCGCTCCAGGTCGGGGTAGTGCGCGATCTCCAGCAGGCCCAGCGCCTCGTCCCGGGCCCGCGCGGCGGCCGCGGTGTCGCCGGCCCGCAGATGGCACTGGTAGAGGCCGACCAGCGGCTCGATCCGCAGTGGCCGGCGGTCGCCGAAGATCTCCAGGGCCCGGCCGAACTCGTCGATCGCCTCGGCCACGTCGCCGGCGAGCAGCAGCATCCGGCCCAGCTCCATCCGGGCGTTGGCCTCGCCGTACGGGTTGGCCCGGCCGTGCACCTCGACCGCCTCGCGCAGCAGCCGCAACGCCTCCGGGCGGCCGCCGGGGCGATACCAGTGGTACCAGCCGATCACGCCGAGCGTGTTGGCCTCCTCGGCGGTCGCCACGTTCGGCGGCAGCCGCTGGTAGACGGCGCGCGCCTCGGTCGCGTACGGGAACGCAGCCTCGGCCTGCTCGGCGGTGGGCACCGTGTTCACCGGGGTGATCGACATGGCATAGGCGAGCAGCCCGTGCGCCAGCCGCCCAGGGTCGTCGGTGGTCCGGCCGACCGCGATCGCCCGCTCCAGATGCGGCTGCCCCTCGGCGCCCCGGTCGAGCCGCAGCCAGGCCCGCCCGACCATGAAGTGCAGGTAGCCGATCCACCACTGGTCGCCGTCCCGCTCGGCCTCGGCCAGCGCCCGGGTGGTCAGCTCGATCGTCTCGTCCAGGTGGTACCGCACATCCTGCTGGAACTGCCCGATCGCCCACACGAACCGGCCGAGCAGGGCCGGGCGCAGCGACGCGAGGGCCACCACGTTGTCGTACTCGGTGTCCAGCCACGACAGCGCGGCCTCCCGCTCGGTGAACGCGGGCGCCGACATCTCCGGCGGCGGTTCCTCGACTCGCGGCGGCTGCCGGAACGGATAGAGGACCTTTGCCGCATTCGCGGCGGCGTAGAGGTGGTGCCACGCGAGCCGGTCGAGCGTCTCCCGCTCATCGCCGGCAAGTTCCTTGGCGTACGCCCGGAGCAGATCGTGATAGCCGAAGCGCCCCGGCCGGCTCTCCACGATCAGGTGGGCGTCGGCGAGTTGGCGCAGCAGGCGGTGGGTGTCCCGGCGGTCACCGCCGGCCACCGCGGTGGCCGCGTCGAGCGTCACGTACGGCCCGGGGTGCAGCGCGAGCCGCCGGAACAGCTCGGCCGCGTCCGGCGGCAGGTGCCGGTACGACCAGCTGAACACCGAGCGCGGGTCGCTGCGGTCACCGGCCGCTTTCCGGTCGGCCGGAGTCGTGAAGGCGTCCAGCCCCGGCTCGCCGGCCAGCTCCCCGGCGACCACGGCGAGGGGGTGCCGGGCCGCGCGCGCCCCGACCACGGCCAGCGCCAGCGGCAGCCCGCCGCAGCGGGCCACCACCGCGTCGCGCGCCGCCGGGTCGGCGTCGGCCACGTCGGCGCCGAGCCGGGCGCGCAGGTAGTCGCGGGCGTCGTCGGCGCCGAACGCCTCCAGCCGCAGCAGGTGGGCGCCCTCGGCGACGACCAGGCCGGCCAGCTCGCTGCGGCCGGTCACCACGACCGCGCAGCCGCGGGCGCCGGGCAGCAGCGGCCGCACCTGGGCCGCGTCCCGGGCGTTGTCGAGGACCAGCAGCATCCGGCGGCCGGCCAGCACACTGCGGTAGAGCGCGACCCGCTCGTCCAGGCCCGGCGGCACCCGGTGCTCGGGCATGCCGAGCGCGGCCAGGAACGCGAACAGCACCTCCGACGGGCCGGCCGGCGCGTCCTCCGGACCGAAGCCGCGCAGGTCGGCGTAGAGCTGACCGTCCGGGTAGCGGCTCGCGGTCCGCTGCGCCCAGGCCAGGGCGAGGGTCGTCTTGCCCACCCCGCCGACGCCGGAGATCACCGCGAAGGGGGCGTCGCCGTCCTCCTCCATCAGGCGGTCCAGCTCGGTGAGCTCGGCGATCCGGCCCGCGAAAGTGCCGGCCCGGGCCGGCCCGACCGCCCCGGCGAGCACGCCGGTGCGCTGCTCCAGGATCGCCCGCTCCAGGGCGGCGAGGGCCGGCTCCGGATAGAGGCCCAGCTCCTCGCCGAGGCGGGCGTGGTGGGCGCGGAGCACATCGAGGGCGTCGGCCGGGCGGTGCGACGCCCACAGGCCCAGCGCCAGCAGCCGCCACGCCTCGCCGCGCAGCGGTTCCGCGTCGGCCAGCTCCCGCGCCGCGCGGACGGCGTCGGCGGTGCGGCCCAGCCGCAGCAGGGCGGTCGCCGCCCGCTCCTGCGCGACGCACCGCGCCTCGTGCAGGCGGGCGATCTCGGTACGCGCCCAGTCCTCGTCGCCGAACTGCTCGTACGGGCGGCCGCGCCACCGCTCCAGGGCGGAGCGGAGCAGCTCGACCGCGTCGGCCGGCGGCAACCCGGCGGCCAGCCGGACGTCGCGTTCGAAGCTCCAGGCGTCCACCGCGTCGTCCGGCAGGCGCAGCGCGTAGCCGCCGGCCTCGGAGACCAGCGTGGTGGCCGGGCTGCGCGGCGGGCGGTCCGGTTCCAGCAGCCGGCGCAGGCGGGACACGTAGACCTGCAGGACCGATCCGGCCCGGGCCGGCGGTGCACCGTTCCACACCTGGTCGGCCAGCCGATCGACCGAGACGACCCGGCCGGCCGCCGCGACCAGCACGGCGAGGACGGCCTGCTGCCGATCGCCGCCACCGGCGACGAGCTCGCTCCCGTCTCGGACCTCCACCGGCCCGAGCACGCCCACCCGCATCATCGCGGCGGAGCCTACCGCCGAATCAGTACACGTTCAGGGCGCCGCCCAGCATCTGGAGGGCCGGTGCCATGCCGCCCGGCTCCAGCGCCGGGACGGTGCCGGCCGCCGCGTCGGTGACCGCCTTGCAGGGCTCCCCGGTGGCCACCTGCGTGCGCAGCTCCTGCCGCAGGTCCGCCTGCGACGCCGCGGACAGCACCCAGCCCAGCGGCGCCTCCACCCCCGGATGCTCGTTGGGCGCCACCCGGAACACCCGGCTGTTGCCGCACTGATTGGTCCCGACCCGCACCTGGCCGAGTTCCTCGCCGGGCGGCCGGCCGGACAACTCCATCAGCGCGTCCTGCAGCATGATCGGGTCGGTCTGCGCGGCGTGCGGGGCCATGTACGCGTTGATCGGCGCGATCAGCTCGGCCGGGCGCTGCGCGGCGGCCGCCGCACCACCGCGCTGGTAGTGGTTGTCCAGCACGACCAGCATCGGCACGATCAGCGGCTGGTCGCCGGCTGCGGCCCGGTTGCGCCGGGCCACCTCCGGTTCGAGGGCCCGCCAGAGGTCGAGGGCGAGCGCGATGCCGTTGTTCTCCAGGTAGCCACCGTCCACGTCGAACGTCTTGGCGGGGGTCCCGTCGCCTTTTACGGGGCAGAAGACCAGCGATCCGGTGGGGGTGATGAACGGGAACCGGGCCGACATCAGCGCCGCGGTGGAGAGTCGCAGGGTCGCGTCGGTGACCGACCGGTGCACCCACGGCACCCCCGGACCGGTCAGCGCGCCGGCCCCGTAGGACGGCTGGCCGGCCAACTGCAGCCGGGCGAGCAGGCCGGAGGCCTCGCCCATCGCGATGCTCGCCGCCCCGCCGACCAGCAGCGCCAGCAGCGGCACCCACGACTTGAGCTTCTCGGGAAGACTCGGGCGCTCGGCCATGACGGTCACCGATCTCGCGGCGGGCTGATCGGGCGCATGTTTCTCCGCCGGACGCGGCGCCACTGTCCGCTCGGCGACGTGTCGGCCGATGCGGCCGGATCATCCGACCCGGTTCGATCCGATCATCGGGGCCGGCGCAGCGTCAGGGACTGAAAGCGGAATCCTTTGTCGGTGATCACCGGATGGAAGTCGGCGATTTCGAACAGCGGCCGGGCGAACGCGCACAACTGCTCGTCGGACCGCCAGGAGAAGAAGCGCGGCGGGTCGTGCTGGTCGCCGTCGAGCGGCCCCTCGAACGGCGTCTCGTTGCCGTAGACCCCGACGAACACCAGACCACCGGGCCGCACGACGTCACGGATCGCGGCCAGCGCGGCCGGCAGGTCCTCGTTGGGCACGTGCAGCAGGCAGTTCATCGCGAACACCACGTCGAACGACTCCGCCGGAAAATCAAGATGCAACAGATCCTTTACGTACGCGTCGATGCCCTTGGCCCGGCACAGCTCGACCATCGCGGGGGAGAGGTCGGCCGCCACGACCGACATGCCCTCGGCCCGGAACCAGGCGCTGTCCTGCCCGGGCCCGGCCCCCACCTCCAGCAGCCGGGACCCGGGCTCGAGCCGATCCCGGAAGGCCTGCCGCTCGGCCACCTTCCACGGCTCCTTCGACAACCCGTCGCGCCAGGCGGCATGCCCGTCGTAGGCGGTGCGCAGCGGCTCGAGAACGTCCTCGTATCGGGGCATGCCCCATCGAATCATGTACTGCCCGGGTGACGCCCGCCCGTCTAGCGCCACCCGCGCCACCCGCGCCGGTCAGCCGCAACGGCGGCCCGCGTTGATACAGGCGGCGATCTTCGTCATCTGCCGGTCCGAGTTGACGTTGACGAAGTCGTTGTGGTCGGAGAACGGGTTGTGGTTCTCCTCGGGGAACGAGTCCAGCGCGTACTGGCCGCGCTCCTGGACATCCCGCGGGATCGCGTACGACACGGTGATCCGCAGCTGCGGGATGGCGACGAAACCGGCCGGGCAGGCGCCGCTCCGCGGGTCGGCGAACGCCACGTGCGAGCGGTGGTTCTCGCTGTCGATGTTCTTACCGTCCCAGCAGCCGGGGAAGTCCTGGACCCGCTGCACCCGGCGGCCGGCCGGGCAGATCGGGTACTTGTCGGCGAGCCGGTCGGCGAAACCGGAGCAGGTCCAGGTCGCCCGGGCGTTGGCCGGGCCGCGGCTGGTCGGCTTGGCGTCGCCGGTCAGCTCCCGCAGGAACTTCGGCATCGGGGTGACCTTGCCGGTCGCGTTGCCGCGGTACTCGATCAGCACCGACACCGGCCGCAGGATCTTGCCGGTGTTGTTGGGCAGCTCGAGGTTGGGCCCGGCCGGGGCGGGCAGAGCCGCCGCCGGTGGCGTCGTCTTCGCTGGGGCCACCCCGTTGAGTGCGCAGCCGGCGAGGGCGTCCAGGCCGGCCGGTGGGGTGCCGCGCCGGCCGATGGCGATGCGGATCCGGTCGATGGTGGCCGCCCGCTTGGCCTTGAGCGGGCCGAGGACCGCGTTCTCGGCGAAACCGGACCCGCCCTGGCCGGCGGCGGTGACCAGGCGCTGGTTGGCCTCGGCGATCTGCCGGTCCAGCTCGGTGAGGTTGCGGTCGACCTCGGCGGCGGCCTGGTCCGGCACCCCGCTGACCTTCCCCTTCACGTCCGGGCAGGAGACCGTCGGGGTCGCCCCGCTCGCCGCGGCCGCCGCGGCGGTGTGCCCGGCGTGCAGTCCCTCGTAGCCGATCTCGCAGTCGACGGTGGAGACCAGTCCGGACGGACGCATCCCGGCCCGGGCCATCGTGCGGCTGATCTGCTTGATCACGGCGGCCCGCTCGCCGCGCAGACCGGCCAGCACACTGTTGTTGCGGCGGGCGTCGATCCGGTCACTGCCGCCGAGCTTCGCCTGGGCCGCCCGGGTCAGCTGATCCAGCCGGGCCAGCTGCGCGGCGACCTGCGCCCGCACCGAGGCCGGCACCACCGGCAGCCGGCCCGCGACGTCCGGGCAGGACACCGTGGGTGCGGCACCGCCGGTCACCGGCCCGGCCTCGGCCCGGACCGAGCCGTCGATCCGGACGACCGGCCAGAAGTACGACGACCGATCGCCGTCGGCACAGGTGGTGTCCGACGACGCGAGCACGTCGTCCGGGGTGTCGGCGGTGATCGCCAGGTTGCCGACGAAGTCGTGCACATGCTCGGCGCCGTTCTTGATGCCGGGCTGGGCGACCGGGTTGTCCGGGCTGAACTTGCCGTTGCCGTTGGTGCCGCAGTCAACCGTGAAAACCCCGGTGGCGGCGTTCCGGCCGGGCTTCGGCACGACGACGTTGGGCGCAACCCGCCCGATCGGAACGTATTGCGCGAGGCTGGTCTGCGCCGACGCCGTGCCCCGGCCGCCGCTGGAGACGAACACGACGGTGACCGCCCCGGTGGCCACGAGAACTCCGAGCGCGGCCCACCGGCGGACGGTGCGTGGTCTTGCGTTCATCCGGATCCCTTCCTACGTGCAGCACCCGGGCGTGGGGGCTGCCGGCAGGCGGGGATACGGCGGCCGGATCGACGCCGATGAGGCTCGGACCATCACGTCACCGGTCCGTAAGACCTGGTCGTAATGGGTTTGTAAGACCTGGCCCTCGCGCCGGGCCGGTTGTCGCGTCGGGCCGGTTGTCGCGTCGGGTCGGTTGTCGCGTCGGGTCGGTTGTCGCGCTGGGTCGGTTGTCGCGTCGGGCCGGCCGGCCCGGCGAGCGTGGGCCGGCCGGGGCGGCCTGTGCTCAGGTGCGGGGGCGCAGGCGCAGGCCCTGCATGCCGCCGTCGACGGCCAGGGACGTGCCGGTGGTGGCCGCGGCAAGCGGGCTGGCCAGGTAGGCGATGGCCGCGGCCACCTCATCCGCGCTGACCAGGCGGCCGGTCGGCTGGCGGGCCGCCAGGGCGGCCCGCTCGGCGTCGGGGTCGTCGGCCTTGGCGAGCAGCCGGCCGATCCACGGGGTGTCGGCGGTGCCGGGGTTCACGCAGTTGACCCGGACGCCCTCGCGGAGGTGGTCGGCGGCCATCGCGAGGGTCAGCGACAGCACCGCGCCCTTGGTCGCCGAATACAGCGCCCGCTGCGGCAGCCCGGCGGTGGCCGCGATCGACGACACGTTGACGACCGCCGCGTGCGACGACCGGCGCAGGTAGGGGAGGGCGGCCCGGGTCGTGCGGACCATGCCCTGCACATTCACGTCGAAGACCCGCGCCCACTCGGCGTCGTCGTTGTCCTCGACCGTGCCCTGCGCCCCGATCCCGGCGTTG
The DNA here is from genome assembly GCF_016862175.1 of Paractinoplanes durhamensis. Lineage (GTDB taxonomy): Bacteria > Actinomycetota > Actinomycetes > Mycobacteriales > Micromonosporaceae > Actinoplanes > Actinoplanes durhamensis. The sequence goes on from NZ_BOML01000043.1 coordinate 138,967, forward strand.
TTGATCACCAAGTCGATGCCGCCCAGCGCCTCGGCGGCCGCATCCACCGCGGCCCGGATCGACCGGTCGTCGGTGACGTCGGCGAGGAAGCCGGTCAGCGGCTGCTCCACCTTCGGATTGAGGTCGAGGCAGGCGACCCGCGCACCGCGCGCGGCGAGCAGCCCCGCGGTGGCGAGCCCGATCCCGGACGCACCCCCGGTGACGATCGCGGTGAGGCCGTCGAATTCGCTCATCTCATCTCCTGGGGTCCGCGTGGATCTTCGGCCCGGCGCCGGGCGGGCGCCGGCCGGCAAACACATCGACGATCTCGTCGAGACTCACGGTGGCGGCGACCAGCGGACGCGGGTCGACCGAGCCGTCCGCATACGCCTCGATGGCCCCGGCCAGCCCGGCCGACGCGCCGAGGATGCCGACCGCGGTGACGTCCTTCAGCACCAGATCCCGGGTGTCGATCAGGCTGGGTGGCACGGACAGCCCGATGTAGACGACCCGGCGGCCCGGCTCGACCCGCTCGAGCGCGAACGGCGGCATCTCGGCGCCGGTCGACGCGTCCACCACCCCGTCCCACGGCTGGTCGGGCAGCGTCTCCCTGGTCCAGGCCTGGGTGAAGCCCAGCGATCTCGGCAGCGCCAGATCCTCCGGGCCCCGGCCGATCAGATGCACCTCGGCCCCGCGGGCCCGGGCGAACATCGCGACCAGCAGCCCGATCGTCCCGGTGCCCAGCACCAGCAGCCGCTCCCCGGCGGTCAGCCCGGCCGCCTCGACGCTGCGCAGCGCGTTGCCGCCCGGCTCGACCATCGCGCCGAGTGTCGCGTCCACCGCGTCGGGCAGCGCGTGCAGGTAGCCGGCCGGCACCGCGACCCGCTCGGCGAGCGCCCCGGGCAGACCGTCCCGGATGCCCAGCTCGAACCGTTGCTCGCAGACCCAGTGCCGGCCCTGCAGGCAGCGGCGGCAGTGTCCGCAACCGATCATCGTGTCGCCGGTGACCCGCCGCCCGGCCCAGCTCTCGTCGACCCCGGCGCCGACCGCGGTGACCGTGCCGCACCACTCGTGCCCGGGCCGCAGCGGGTAGGACGACGCCCCGGTGTGCAGGTAGCTCATCTCGCCGCTGAACAGCTCCATGTCGGTGCCGCACACGCCGACCCGCTCGACGTCGACCACCACCTGGCCGGCCGCGGGCTCGGGCGCCGGAACGTCGAGCACCTCGGCCTTGCCCGGACCGGTGAGGACGACGGCGCGCATCAGCGGGGGCCGATCACGCTCTGCCGGGCGGTGCCGAGCCGGGAGATGGACAGCTCGACCACGTCGCCGGCCTGCAGCCACACCTGCGGCCGGAAGCCCATGCCGACGCCGGGCGGGGTGCCGGTGTTGATCAGGTCGCCCGGCTCCAGAACCATGAACTGGCTCAGGTGGTGCACGATGAAGAACGGGTCGAAGATCATCGTGCGGGTGTTGCCGGTCTGCCGCCGCACCCCGTTCACGTCCAGCGTCATGTCGAGGTCGAGCACGTCCGGGATCTCGTCCGGCGTGGCCAGCCACGGGCCGGCCGGGTTGAACGTCTCGGCCGACTTGCCCTTGCTCCACTGCCCGCCGCGCTCCATCTGGAACGCGCGCTCGCTCACGTCGTTGACCAGCACATAGCCGGCGATCACGGCGGCCGCGTCGGCGACCGAGTCGAGGTAGGAGGTGCGGCTGCCGATGACGATGCCGAGCTCCACCTCCCAGTCGGTCTTGGTGGAGCCGCGCGGGATGCGGATGTCGTCGTTCGGCCCGATCAGGGTGTTGGGCGACTTGGTGAACAGGATCGGCTCGTCCGGCACGGCCTGACCGGTCTCGGCCGCGTGATCGCGGTAGTTGAGGCCGATGCAGAGCAGCTGATGCGGGCGCGCGATCGGCGCCCCGATCCGCTGGCTGCCGAACGACTCGGTCCGGCCGGCGGCGATCCGCTCGGCGACCGGCCCGGCGAGCCCGGCGGCGCCGCCGCTGCCGAAGAAGCTCTCGTCGAAGTCGGTCACCAGGTCGGAGACGTCGACGTAGGAGCTGTCATCGACCCGCACGACGGGCTTCTCGGCGCCGGGGGCGCCGATGCGCATGAGATACACAAGGTCTCCGATTTCTACAGGGACGGATTCCAGTACGGAGTGGGCAGGCCGGTGGCGCCGACCGACGCGGTGAAGACCCGGCCGGAGTCGGGGTGGGCGGCCAGGTCGGTGGCCGACATGCCCTCGGTCGCGGTGGTGATGACCAGGACGTCGAGGCCGGGCCCGGCGAAGGCGACGCTGGTCGGCTGGGGCGCGCCGACCTCGATGACGCCGAAGAGGGTGCCACCCGGACTGCGGCACTCGACCCGGCCCGCGCCGTGCACCGCGATCCACAGGTTCCCGTCGCTGTCCAGGCACATGCCGTCGGGCAGCCCGGCCTCCACCGCGAACAGGTCGTGGCGCTCGCCGTCGGGGTAGTCGCGCCTGCGGATCAGCCGCGCGACCGAGTCGATGCTGAAGAGCCCGCTGCCGTCGGCCGTCCAGGCGAGCCCGTTGGAGAGCGTCAGGTCGTCGTCGAGCGTGGTCAGCCCGCCGTTCTCGAAGCGGACCAGCACCTCCTCGCCGGTGCGGCCGTCGGTCGCCATGCTGCCCACCACGAAGCGGCCGGCCGGGTCGACCGCGCCGTCGTTGAGCCGGCTGCCGCCGCCGGCCGGCAGCACCCGGGCCAGCTCGGTGCGCGAGCCGTCCGGGTCGACCCGGGTCAGCGTCTCCCGCTCGGCGACCAGCAGCTCGCCGCCGGCCGCGACCGCGACCGCGGTGGCCAGGCCGGGGAACTCCCAGGTGTCGGTCACCGTGAACGGGTCGAGCCGGCCGGCGAACACCTTGCCGGCCAGGATGTCGACCCAGAGCAGGCGCTGCCGCTCCGCGTCCCAGATCGGGCCCTCGCCCAGCTCGTAACGGCCGGGGCTGACCGCGACCGCGTCCAGTGAGCCGGTCACGGTGTCTCCCTCCCGGCGACGATCGCGAGGATCGCGGGCACGTCGCCGACCAGCTTCTCGATCGGGGTGCGATAGGCGAGGCCGCTGATGCTGATCGCGCCGCTCGGCACGGTCGGCGAGGTCAGGTAGGCCGGGACCGCCAGGCAGTTGACGCCCGACTCGTTCTCCTGGTCGTCGACCCCGAAGCCGCGCTCGCGGGTGATCCGCAACTCGTCCCACAGCTGGCCGGCGGTGGCCACCGACCGGGTCGTCGGGGTGGGCAGCTCGGTGTCGCCGACCCACGCGCGGACCGCGGCCTCGCTCTCCAGCACCGTGGAGAGCAGCAGCTTGCCCACGGCCGTCGTGTGTGCCGGGTTGCGGCCGCCGACCACCGAGGTGAGCCGGACCGCGCCCGAGGGCGGGTCGAGCTTCGACCGGTAGACCACCGAGCGCCCGTCCAAGGTCGCATAGTGCACGGTCTCGCCATACCTCTCGCAGAGGGCGCGCAGCACCGGCAGGACCCGCACGTGGTCGGGGCGGGCCTCGTGGTGGGCGAACGCGAGCCGCAGGAACTCGTCGCCCAGAACGTACCGCCCGTGGCCGTCCTGGGCCGCCAAACCGGCCCGGCGCAGCGACGCGAGGCAGCGGTGGACCGTCGGTTTCGGGCTGGCCATCGCCCGCGCCATGTCCTCCAGACCGATGCCCTGCGGGTGCCGGGCGAGCTCGGCCAGGACGGCCAAGACACGGTCGGCGCCCACCAGGCGGCTGTCGGGTTCGGTCATGTTCCGGATGCTAGACCCTCGTTCCGACAGAATGAAAGCTCTATCTTTCCGGGACGGCCCGGCGGTAGCGTTCGAACACCCATTCGAATCCTCGAGGGAGGTCGGAGATGACCGAGGGGCACACCGAGAGGCATCCGGAGAGGCATCCAGAGAGGCATCCGGAGAGGCGCAGCGCCGGCTGGTATGGCGGCGACGACCGCAACAGCTACATCCACCGAGCCTGGATGCGTCGCGGCCTGCCCGAGGACGCGTTCGACGGCGAGCGGCCGCACATCGCGATGGCCAACACCGCCTCCGACCTGACCCCCTGCAACGCCCATCTCAACGAGGTGTCCCGCAGCGTCGCCGACGGCATCCACGCCGCCGGTGGCATCGCGCTCAACCTGCCGGTGGTGTCGCTGGGGGAGACGCTGGTCAAGCCGACCGCGATGCTCTGGCGCAACATGGCCGCGATGGCGATCGAGGAGATGCTGCGGGCCAACCCGATCGACGGCGTGGTGCTGCTCGGCGGGTGCGACAAGACCATCCCGGCGCTGCTGATGGCGGCCGCGTCGGTCGACATCCCGGCGGTCGTCGTGCCCGGCGGCCCGATGCTCACCGGCACGTTCCGGGGCGTGCCGCTGGGCTGCGGCACCGGCGTCTGGCAGCTCTCCGAGGAGGTGCGGGCCGGCACGATGAGCGCGGCCGAGTTCCGCCGCTCCGAGTCCTCGATGATCCGCAGCCGCGGCCACTGCAACACGATGGGCACCGCCTCGACGATGGGCCTGCTCGCCGAGGTGCTCGGGATGACCCTGCCCGGCATCGCCGGCACCCCCGCCCCCGACAGCCGGCTCCTCGAGGCCGCGCACGCCACCGGGGTCCTCGCGGTCGAGATGGTCGACGCCGAGCGGCGGCCGAGCGGCGTGCTGAGCCGCGCGTCCTTCCTCAACGCGATCGTCGCCCTGGCCGCGATCGGCGGCTCCACCAACGCCGTCGTGCACCTGCTCGCCCTGGCCGGGCGGCTCGGCATCGAGCTCACCCAGGACGACTTCGACCGGGTCGGCTCGGCCGTCCCGCTGCTGGTCGACCTGCAGCCGGCCGGCCGCTTCCTGATGGACGACCTCTACCGGGCCGGCGGCCTGCACGCGGTCCTCGCCGAGGTGCGCGACCTGCTCGACCCGGCCGCGCTCACGGTCACCGGCCGCCCGCTCGTCGACCACCTGGCCGACGCCCGCGTCTACGACCGGGAGGTCATCCGGGCCCGGGCCGAGCCGCTGCAGGCCGAGGCGGGGATCGCGGTCCTCTACGGCAACCTCGCCCCGGGCGGTGCGGTCATCAAACCGGCGGCGGCGTCCCCGGAGCTGCTCACGCATCGCGGCCCGGCGGTGGTGTTCGACTCGATCGAAGACCTGCACGCCCGGCTCGACGACCCCGACCTCGACGTCACCGCCGACTCGGTCCTGGTGCTGCGCGGCTGCGGGCCCAAGGGCTACCCCGGCATGCCGGAGGTGGCCAACACCCCGCTGCCGCAGAAGCTCCTCGCCGCCGGGGTGCGCGACATGGTGCGCATCTGCGACGGGCGGATGAGCGGCACGGCGTACGGCACGGTGGTCCTGCACGTCACCCCCGAGGCGGCGGCGGGCGGGCCGCTCGCCAAGGTCCGCACCGGCGACATGATCGTGCTCGACGTGGCGAAACGCCGCCTCGACGTGGAGGTCCCCGACGACGAGCTGGCCGCCCGCGCGCCGTCGGCCGAGGCCGCGGCCGCCTACGCGGCACCCACCCGCGGCTGGGAGAAGCTCTACGTCGACACCGTCGGCCCGGCCAGCACCGGCGCCGACCTCGACTTCCTGATCGGTGCCAGCGGCTGGCAGGTCTCCCGGGAGTCGCACTGATGCGCCCCGAACCGATCCGGACTGCATTGGTCACCGGCGGCCGCAGCGGCATCGGTGCCGCGGTCGCGGCCCGGCTGGCCGCCGACGGCGTCAAGGTCCGCACCCTCGACCTGGCCGACGGCGCCGACCTGCGGGTCGACGTCACCGACGCGGCCGCGGTGCGCCGGGCCGCGGCCGAGACCGGCCCGGTCGACATCCTGGTCAACTCGGCCGGCATCGTCGGGCCCAACGCGCCGCTGTGGGAGATCCCGCTCGACGGCTGGGAGCGCACCTTCGCGGTCAACGTCCACGGCACGTTCAACACCTGCCAGGCCTTCGCGCCGGGGATGATCAGCAACGGCTGGGGGCGGATCGTCAACATCGCGAGCATGGCCGGCAAGGACGGCAACCCGAACATGTCGCCCTACTCGGCCTCCAAGGCCGCCGTCATCGGCCTGACCAAGTCGCTCGGCAAGGAGCTGGCCACCACCGGCGTGCTGGCCAACGCGATCGCCCCGGCCGTGATCGAGACCCCGATGAACGCCGACACCGGTGCCGAAGCCCTCGCCCACATCACCGGTCTCATCCCGATGCGCCGGGTCGGCCGGGCCGAGGAGGTCGCCGAGCTGATCGCCTGGCTCTGCTCCGACAAGGTCACCTTCTCGACCGGTGCCGTTTACGACATCAGTGGGGGCCGGGCCACCTACTGAGGGGCAGCGGCAACGCAGGAGTGGTAAGGCTGGGGGTATGACGATTCGCCTGGGATACCAGATCCCGAACTTCACCTACCCGGACACGCCGGTCGAGCGGCTCTTCGACACCGTGATCGCCCAGGCCCGGGAGGCGGAGGCGTCCGGTTTCGACACCGTCCTGGTGATGGACCACTTCTATCAGCTGCCCGGCATCGGCACGCCCGACCAGCCGATGCTGGAGGCCTACACGGCTCTCGCCGCGCTGGCCACGGCCACCGAGACCATCCAGCTGTCGACGCTGGTCACCGGCAACACCTACCGCAACCCGCCGATGCTCGCCAAGACCGTCACCACTCTCGACATGGTGTCGCACGGGCGGGCCATCCTCGGCATCGGCGCCGGCTGGTTCGAGCGGGAGCACGACGACTTCGGGTATGAGTTCGGCACGTTCACCGACCGGTTCGAGCGGCTGGAGGAGGCGCTCAACATCATCGCCCCGATGCTCCGCGGGGAAAATCCGACCTTCGCCGGTAAGTGGTACAAGGTCGAGAACGCGATGAACAACCCGCGTTACCGCGGCCAGATCCCGATCATGCTGGGCGGCTCGGGGGAGAAGAAGACGTTCCGGCTGGCGGCCCGCTTCGCCGACCACATGAACATCATCTGCGACCGCGGCGACGTGCCGAAGAAGGTCGAGGTGCTCCGGCAGCGCTGCGAGGAGGCCGGCCGTGACCCGGCCACCCTGGCCACCAGCTACCTCGCCATGCTGCTCCCGACCGAGTCCGAGGCGGAGGCCGAGAAGCTGCTGGCAAGTGTTCCGCCGGAGCGGCTGGCGCGGGTCTTCGTCGGCACCTTCGACCAGATCGCCGAGCAGCTCCAGAAGGACGTGATCGAGCCCGGCATCACCGGGATCACGCTCAACCTGGTCCGGCACGGCCACGTCCCCGGCACGGTCGCCGCCGCCGCCGAGGCCTTGAAGCCCCTGGTCTCGTAACCCACGGCCGGCCGCCGGCCCGACGGCCGGGGTAACGGCGGGGACACGCTGGGGCAACGGTCGGCACACCGGCCGGGGCCGGGGCAGACAACGTCGACGTTCGTCGCTACATTCCTCCCCGTAGCTTTGCCGCTCACGGGGAGCCATTTCCATGTTTCTACGTAATCTCGGCCGCCTCGGAGTGGCCGCATTCGTTGCCGCCGGCGCCGTCGGTCTGACCGCGGCGCCGGCCTTGGCAGCCCGGGTCGCGCCGGCTCAGGTCGACCTCGGCATCGACGTTGCCGGCACCACGCTCACGGCCGACTTCGTGGGCAAGTTCTCCACGGTCGACGTCCACAACTTCGGCACGACGAAGCCGGCCGCCGTGGTCGTGACGTTCGACGCGTCCGCGCTGGACACGAGCAAGGTGAAGCTCTCCGGGTTCGACGGCTGCACCACCGACAAGGGTGTCAGCACCTGCGCGGTGGCCGACCGGGACGTGCCCGGCCCGGGGCAGACCACGAAGTACGTCGTTCCGCTGCTCGCCGTCGCGGGTGCCACCGGCTCGGCCGGCAAGCTCACCGTCGCGGTCAAGGTCGCCGGGGACGCGGTCGCCGCCAACGACAGCCGCACCGTCGACGTCACCATCAGCACGGCGCACGGGGCCGACCTCGGCGTCGTCGCCAACGACGTGAAGTGGCAGGACCCGAACGGCGCCTTCACCGACGACCCGATCCCGCCGGGCAAGACGTCGATCTTCATCCCGCTGATCCTGAACCAGGGCGACATGACCGCCACCGGCGTCCGCGTCACGATCAAGCTGCCCCCGCACACCTCGTTCACCCAGCGGGTCTACAACGGCTGCGTGAGCGGCTCCGGCGGCCGGACCCTCGACTGCAAGTTGCCGCAGTTCCCGCTGACGCCGCGCCAGAACATCGGCGAGATCATCGACGACGGCAACGGCATGTTCTTCTCATTCGAGGTGCTGGTCGCCGCGGACGCGAAGGGCCCGGTCATGCTGCCCGGCGGGGCGATCACGGTCGAGGCGCTGGGCGAGGCGCCCTACGAGGCGGCCATCGCCAAGCGCGCGGCCGTCCCGGCCCTGCCGGATTACATCAAGTGGGCGACGGCCGACCAGCTGCGCGACGTCGACGCCTCCGACAACGTGGACACGTTCGGCGTCTACGCCGGCGGCCAGGCCACCACTTCGCCCTCGGCCTCGGCCAGCCCCAGCGGCCAAGGTGGCGGCCAGGGCGGCGGCGACGAGGACGGCGGCGGCCTGCCGGTCACCGGCCCGGCCGGGATCGCCATCGGCGGCGCCGGCATCGCCGTGCTCGTGGTCGGCGTCTCGCTGATGGTGGCGGCGCGCCGTCGCCGGGTCCGGATCGAGATCTGATGGCGACCACGTGGCGGGGTAACCTCGCCCGCCTCGCCGCGGCCGTCCTGATCGCGGCCGGTGCCGTCGGTGTCAGCGGAGGGCCGGCCTTCGCGGCCGATGTCGACTTCGGCATCAGCCTCTCCGACGTCACGCTGTCGGCGCCCGGCCTCGGCAAGCCGGCGTTGTTCACCCTGGAGAACCACGGCACGACCAGGCCGCTCTCGGTCACCTACATGATCGACTGGTCCGGTCTGGACCTGACGAAGGTCAGCGTGCCGCGGTTGAGCCGGAGCTGCCCCGCCGAGGAGAACAAGGTCACCTCCTGCGAGTCCGACTGGCGTTTTCTGCCGAACCCGGGCGGCACCCACCGGGAGTACCTCGGGGTAAGCGCGCGCGACGGAGCCACCGGCTATGCCGGCCGGGTCACCGTCTCGGTCAAGGCCGACGGTGACGCGGTGGCCGGCAACGACAGCCGGACCGTCGGCGTCACGATCGCCGACAAGCGGCACGGCGTCGACCTCCGCACCACGATGTGGGACGTCACCTTCCGGGACGAGTTCGGCCGCAACAGCAACGAACCGATCCCGCCCGGCCGGACCAGCCCGCTCCGGTTCGTCGTCACCAACTACGGCGACCTGGCCTCCGAGGGCGTCGCCGTCAAGATCAAGCTGCCCGAGCACACCGCATTCAGCCAGGAGTACGGCGGCTGTGTGATGACCGCCGACCGCCGGGCCGCGGACTGCCGGTTCTCGCAGGTTCTGAAGCCGCTGTCGGCGTCAAACCCCACCGGCGACTACATCGAGTACTGGTTGGACCTGAAGGTCTCCGCGGACGTGCGCGGCCTCGTCGGCCTGGGCGGCGGCAGCGTCACGGTCGCCGCTCCCGACCTGGTGGACAGCGACCTCTCCGACAACACCCAGTCGTTCGCGGTCATCGCCGGGTGGTACCCGAGCGCCGCACCGTCGACGTCCGCCACCACCGGCCCGAGCGGGTCCCCGTCGGCCTCGGCCGGAACGAGCCCGTCGGCCGGCACCGGCGGTCAGGCGGGCGGGGACGACGACGGCGGTGGCCTGCCGATCACCGGCCCGGCCGGGATTGCCATCGGAGGGGCCGGAGCCGCCATACTCGTGGCCGGCATCGCACTCGTGGTCGCGGCGCGCCGCCGCCGTATCCGGATCGAGGTCTGATGGAGGGCCCCTTCCATGTCTCTGCGTAATCTCGGCCGCGTCGGGCTGGCCACGTTCATGGTGGCCGGTGCCGTCGCGCTCGGCGGGGCGCCGGCGTTCGCGGCCGACGTCGATCTCGGCGTCAGCGTCGTCGACACCGACGTGGTCGTCTCGCCGGCCGGCACCGCCGCGCTGCCCGGCATCACCGTGGCCGGCAACGGCGCGGTGAAGCCGTCCTCGGCCACCCTCGTGATCGACCTGTCGGCTCTGGACGAGACGCAGGTGAGTGCGAGCCGCGGGGCGCGCGGCCAGGTCTGCCGCGAAGACACCACCACCATCACCTGCCCGCTCGACCAGGCCGCCCTTCCGGGCGCCGGGGCGTCGGCCGTCTTCCAGTACGTCGGGTTCGTCTCGCAGCCGGGCTCCGTCGAGGGGGAAGCCGGGGCGGTGACCGTCTCGATCGTGGCCGCCGGTGACGTTGACGCGACCAACGACAGCGCCACGTTCGGGGTGCGGATCGGCTTCAAGACGCACGGCGTGGATCTGGCCGTCGCCGCCCCCGACGTCTACAACTACGACCAGCTCGAGGGCACGGTTCCGGTCGCCAATCCGATCACGCCCGGCAAGACCGGCAAGCTGACGGTGTGGGTCACCAACCTGAACGACACGGCCGTCGAGCGCTTCGGCCTCCAGATCAAGCTGCCCGAGAACGCCACGTTCGCCCGGAGCAACGACGACTTCTTCGGCTGCGTGTACAGCGTCGGCCGGCAGTATGCGACCTGCGGGTTCAGCCCGGTCAGCGGACCCATCCAGCCGCCCTCGCGGCCGCCGATGCGCAACACCACCTCGCAGGACTTCGAGATCACGGTCTCCGCGGACGTCACCGGTCCGGTGAAGCTCGACGGCGGCATAGTCGAGATCTCCAGCATCCGGCCGGGCGCGATCGACCTGAAGCCGGCCGACAACTCGGCGACGTTCAGCGTCATCGCGGGCGCGGCGGTCAGCCCCACCCCGGGGCCGTCGGACTCCACCGAACCGACGACCGACCCGTCGGCCGGCCCGAGCGTCAGCCCGTCGGTCAGCGCCTCCGCGACCGGCCCCACCAGCGCTTCCCCGTCCGCGTCGGGCGGCACCGGCGGGCAGGCCGGCAGTGACGGCGATGACGACGGCGGTGGCCTGCCGACCACCGGCCCGGCCGCGTTCGCCATGGTCGGAACCGGGCTCGCGGTGATCGTGGTGGGCGTCTGTCTCGTGGTCTTGACGCGCCGCCGGCGGGCCGGCATCGAACACTGACAGTATTCGTACGCTTGCTACTGGCCGGGCCCACGGGTCCGGCCAGTACCATGACCGGGTGCTGTCCCCCGGAGCCGTGCTCAGCGAGCGCTACGAACTGACCGAGCGGATCGCCGCCGGTGGCATGGGTGAGGTGTGGCGCGGCACCGACCTGCTGCTGCACCGGCCGGTCGCGGTGAAGGTGCTGCTGGAAGGCCTCGCCGCCGACCGGGAGTTCATCGCCCGTTTCCGCACCGAGGCCCGGATGATGGCGTCGCTGCGGCACCCGGGCATCGTGCAGGTCTACGACTTCGGCGAGAGCGGCGACGGCGGCGTCGACTTCCTGGTCATGGAGTTCATCGAGGGCAGGTCCCTGGCCAAGCGGATCGAGGCGGCCGGAAAGCTCAGCGCGACCGAGACCGTCGCGGTCGTCGGGCAGATCGCCGAAGCGCTGCAGGCCGCGCACGACGCCGGCATCATCCACCGGGACGTGAAGCCGAGCAATCTCCTCGTCCGGCCCGGCGGCGCCCTCGTGCTCGTCGACTTCGGGGTGGCCCGCTCGACCACCGGCGCCGGCCTGACCGGCACCAACGTGGTGATGGGTTCGGCCCACTACATGGCACCCGAGCAGGCCGAGGGCAAACCGGTCACGCCGGCCACCGATGTGTACGCGTTGGGCGCGGTCGCCTACACGTGTCTGACCGGCCGCCCGCCCTACATCGGGGACAACCCGCTGCAGGTGATCGCCCAGCTGATCGTGGCCGACCCGCCGACCCTGCCGATGGATGTGCCGCCGCAGGTCGCGGCGGTGGTGCTGCGCGCGCTGGAGAAGGACCCGGCCCGCCGGCACCAGAGCGCGGCCGCGTTCTCGGCCGCGGCCCGGGTGGCCCTGACCGGCCAGGGCCCGTCCCGCCGCATGCCGGTCTACACCCAGGTAGCGGCCGCCCCCATGCCGGCGCCGCCCGTCTCGTCCCCACCGCCCACCTCACCCACGATCGTCCAGGCGGCCGGCCCGCCCGAATCTCCGAAAAACCGGCAAAAAGGCGGGCGCAAGACCGCCCTCGCCGTGCTGGCCGCGGTGGTCCTGGCCGCGGCCGGGGTCGGCATCGCGGTCGCCGTCCGCCCCGATCCCAGCCCCGCCCAGGGCGGCCCGCCCGGCGCGAACCGGATCGACGCCCCCGACTTCGGCAAGGGCGGCGGCCCCGGCGAGCAGAAGCCGATCGGCCTGCCGACCGCGGGGCAATCCACCGCACCGGTGCCGGCGTCCGCGGCTTCCACCCGTACATCAGCAGGGGTGTTGCCGTCGGCGACGGTGCCCGGAGGGGCCGAACCCACCGCAACCACCCCCGATGATCCGGCCCCGGAGCCGTCGCAGACGAGCTCCGCCGCCGTGGCGAACCCCTACACACCGCGCGATGTGTGCGGGTCGGCGTTCGTGATCATCGATCAGGCGCCGCTCAAGGACGGCGGCACCGTGCTGGGCCGGGTCTTCCTGCTCTACAACGCGACGACGCTGAAGAACTGCACGGTCACCCTCAAGGCCACCGACGTCGGCGCGAAGACCGACGTCGGTGCCTATCTGGAGGTGGAGGGGGACGAGCGGATCACCGACAGCGGTGCGTATCAGTACTATGCGGGCCCGGTGAAGGCCAAGGCCGAGGCGCTGTGCGTGATGTGGGGCGGATCGATCGGCGCGGCCGCCTACGACAGCCCGCTGGAGCACTGCAACTAGGCCGCGGTCCGGCTCCACTGCTGGTTGGTGCCGCCGTTGCAGGTGTATTGGGTGATGTCGCCGCCGTCGGCGGTCGAGGCGCCGACCACGTCCAGGCATTTGCCGCTGTGCCGGGCCTTGAGCAGGTAGTACGAGCCGGAGGCGACCCACTGCCACTGCTGGTTGGTGCCGCTGCCGCAGGTGTACTGGATGACGTTGGCGCTGTCGGCGGTGGAGGCGGAGGCGACGTCGAGGCACTTGCCGCTGTTCTGGTTGACCACCCGGACGTAGCCGGTGCCAAGGTCCTCGAACGCCCACTTCTGGTTGAGCCCGCCGTTCCAGGCGTACTGCTTGACCTCGGCACTGTCCGCCAGCGACGCGCTGACCAGGTCCATCGCCTTCCCGCTGTTGCGGTTGTCGACCCGGTAGTGGGTGAGCGCCACGTTGCCGCCGCCGTCCAGGCCCCACGAGTAGCGGAGTTGATCTCTTCCGGAGGCGTTCGTGGTGGTGAGACCGCCGCTACTGGTGATCTCCTGCAGCCGGTACGGGTCGGCGATCCGGACGCCCGGCCAGTAGACGGTGCCGAGCCCTTCGGCGCGCGCCTCGGCGGCCGTGCCCCGGATGAACGCGACGAAGCTGTCGCTGGTCGACGTGGTGTTGTAGTTGCGCCCGTCGGTCATCGGCGCCCCGAACTCGGTGATCAGCACCCGGTCCCGGTAGGCGCCGACGCTGGTGCGCAGCGACTCCCGCCACGAGTCCTCGGTGGTGCGGCTCGAGTCGAAGAACTGGTAGGTGTGCCGGGAGATCAGGGTGCCGTCGAAGCGGGTGTCGCTGCCGATCGTGGTGAGCCGCTGGTTGTAGCCGGCCCCGCTGATGATCACCCGGCCGCGGGGGACGCCGGAGTAGGTGGTGAGCCACGAGGCGGCCAGGTTCTTCCAGTCGGTGTCGCTGTAGCCGTACGGCTCGTTGAACGGCTCGAAGTAGACGTTCGCGTTGCCCGAGTACTTGGTGACGATCGTCTGCCACATCGACCAGTACTGGGTGGTGTTGTCGACGGTGCCGTTGCGCGAGCTGGCGCCCTCCCAGTAGGACAGGATGACCTTGAGCGATTTCGCGGTCGCGGCGTCGATGGCGCCGGTGTAGGAGTTCCAGTACGACCCGGACACGGTCGCGTAGTTGACCGGCATCCGCACGGTGTTGGCGCCCAGGTTGTTGACGAACCCGTCGAGGATCCCGTTCGCCTTGGTCTGGGTGGTCGCGTAGCTGTCCGAGGTCGACAGCCCGCCGAGGACCAGGGTGTCGTCGACGAAGTTGTCGCGCTGGTCGGCCCAGTTGACGCCGCGGAAACCGGCGGTGGCGGCGACCGCGGGGGTGGCGGCGGGCACGGCCAGGCCGGCCGCGACCAGGACGAGGATGGTGGCGTTCCGCAGAGTCTTCACGGGTGCCATCGGAGCTTTTTTCGTACGCCGACGCTACGAAGCGAACCGAGGCAGTCCGAAACGTTCAGAACCGAACGACGATTCGCGTACGACCAGCTCGGGCGCGACCAGCATGCCGCGGGCCGGCCGCCGATCACCGTCGAGCAGCCGGGACACGATCAACTCGACGGCGAGCCGCCCGACATGGTTCTTCGGCGGCCGCACCGCGGTCAGCGGCGGCTCCCCGAGGTGCGCGATCTCGTCGTCGTAGGAGATCAGCGCCAGATCCTCGGGCACCCGCAGGCCCTCCTCGGCGCAGACCTGCGCCACCGCCATCGCGTGCGGATCACTGTGCACGATCAAAGCGTCGACGGTGCGCCGGGCGAGCAGGTCACGGATGACCCGCCGGTCCGGCGGATCGTCGAGGACGACCGGTGGGTGGTCATTGCGGGCGGTCAGCCACGCTTCTTTGAGGTACGCCGAGGTAGGGCTGCCCCGCGACACGAGCAACCCGATCCGGCGATGACCGTGCTCGTGCAGGTGATGCCGGGCGATCTCCAGGCCGAGGGCGTGATCGCTGCGCACCCATTCGACCTGCCGGGACGCCGCCGTCCACCGCCGCGGCTGCCGTTCGACCAGGATGGCCGGGAGCCGCAGCCGCCCGATCCAGTCGATCATCGCGTCGTCGCCGTCCAGACTGGGCGCGAGCAGCAGCCCGCGCACCTCACCGGCCTCGACGAGCCGGCCGATCTGCCGCCGGTCCTCGTCCGGGTCGTAGGTGGAACCGCGAAGCTGGACGGTGACGCCGAGCGCGGCCGCGGCGGCCCGCGCCCCGGCCACCACCGGTGGCCAGTAGAAGTCGAGGGAGGGCACGACCATGCCGACGGTCAGCGCGGTGGTGCGCGGCCGGCCGATCGGGCGGGCCCGGCTCGGCAGGGTGGCGCCGCCGTGCACCCGGGTGACCAGGTTGCGGGCGGCGAGCGCGGCGATGTCGCGCCGGATGGTCAGCTCACTGACGCCGAGGTCACGGGCGATCTCGCTGACCCGGACGGCGCCGTGCTGCTGCAACTCGCTCATCAGGCGCTCGTGGCGCTGCACCTGGAAGAGGGTCACGGCACGCTCCCAATTGTTTCGTGAACGTTAACATAACCTCCCGCGTATAGATGGTCAACGATGTGCGAGTGGTTTCGTCTATGAACGTTTCATGGCGGCGCGACCGTCGGCTCGGTTACCAACGGGGGCATGAAAAGGCGACTCGCACCGATCCTGGCGGCGCTCATCCTGGGCGCGGTGCCTCTGCTCCTCGCGCCCGCCGCCGAGGCGGCGGCGGTCACCGTGACCAACGGGACCCAGTTCACCGACACCTCCGGCGCGGCCGTGCAGGCGCACGGCGGGGGAGTGCTGCAGGTGGGCTCCTACTACTACTGGTTCGGCGAGAACCGCAACGCCGACAACACGTTCAAGGCGGTGTCCGTCTACCGCTCCACCGACCTGCGCAGCTGGGAGTTCCGCAGCAACGTGCTGACCTCGTCGTCGGCCAGTGAGCTGGCCAGCGCCAACATCGAGCGGCCCAAGGTCATCTACAACGCGTCGACCGGCAAGTATGTGATGTGGATGCACAAGGAGAACAGCACGGATTACGGCGAGGCGCGGGCGGCGGTGGCGGTGTCGTCCACGGTCGACGGCGCCTACACGTACCAGGGCAGTTTCCGCCCGTCCGGGACCTATATGTCCCGGGACATCACGTTGTTCAACGACAACGGCACGGCGTACATGATCTCCGCGGCCAACGAGAACTACGACCTTATGATTTATCGCCTGACAGCCGATTTTACCGGCATATCGGCTGTAGTCGGAAATTTCTGGCCGGGTGGGCATCGCGAAGCACCCGCGCTCTTCAAGCGGGGGAGCACGTACTTCATGCTCACCTCCGCCGCCACGGGTTGGAGTCCCAACCAGGCCCAATACGCCACCGCGACCAGCATCAGCGGCCCCTGGAGCGGCTGGACCAACGTCGGCGACTCGACGACGTTCAGCTCCCAGCCGACCTACGTGCTGCCGATCCAGGGGACCTCCACCACCAGCTACCTCTACCTGGGGGACCGCTGGGCGGGTGCCTGGGGCGGGCCGGTCAACGACTCGACGTACGTCTGGCTCCCGATCGCCTTTCCCTCGGCGACAAGCATGAGCCTCAGCTGGTATCCGACGATCACCATCGACACCGCGGCCGGGACGATCACCGGTAACGCGGCCACCTACTACCGGATCACCAACCGCAACAGCGGCAAGGTGATGGACGCGGTCAGCGCCTCGACCGCCAACAATGCCGAGATCAAGCAGTACACCTGGAACGGCGGCGGCAACCAGAAGTGGGAGTTCCAGGACGCCGGCGGCGGCTACTTCCGGATCGTCAACCAGAACAGCGGCAAGTGTCTCGACGTGGCCAGCTCCTCGACCGCTGATGGCGGCAACATCATCCAGTACACCTGCGGCAGCGGCACCAACCAGCAGTGGCAGTGGCTCGCGACCGGCAGCTACTTCACGATCAAGGCCCGGCACAGCGGGAAGTGCCTCGACGTGGTCAGTTCGAACACCGCCGACGGCGCCGACATCCAGCAGTACACCTGCGGCACCGGCACCAACCAGCAGTGGAGCCGTACGCAATCCTGATCCTCTGGTGAAGGCCGGGGTGGGAGGTCCCGCCCACCCCGGCCGTTCAACCATCAGCAGGACTTGTTGATCACCTTGTACGGGCAGTCGGCCACCTCGGCCAGGATCAGCGCCGCATCCTTGTTACGGGCGGTCTCCCGGTTGATCACGCTGGCCGGCGGGTAGAAGCCGCCCTGACCGGCGCTGGTCGGATACATCTCGAACGTGTACGCGAAGATCTTGTAGGTCGCCCACAGCCAGTCGAGCAGCCCACCGTCGGTGATGTAGAGATCGCTCGACTGCTCCGGGGTGTAGTTGTTGGTGGCGGCCATCTGCTCACCGAGGGTCTGGAACGCGTTCGCGTCGTCGGCGGTCATCCCGGTCGCGGTGGCCGCGGTGGTGTAGCCGTACGGCCAGAGGATCAACTCGGCGTAGGTGTGGAAGTCCATGGTCGCCTTGATCTGCTGCACCCCGCCGACCACCCGGCTGGCCACGAAGTCGCGCAGGACCACGGTCTCCGGAGCCGAGAACGCCGCCTTCCCCCGATAGGTGGCCGAGGACGCCGTGCCCGACGAGCCGCCGCAGCAGCCCCACTTGTAGCTGTAGTTGCGGTTGAGGTCGGTCCCCACGGCCGACGCCCCGCTGTTCGGCTGCCGGTTCTTGCGCCACGACCGGTACGAGCCGGTGGCCACGTCGTACTCGGAGCCGTCCGGGTTGACGGTCGGGATGATCCAGATCTCCCGGCTGTCGACGATGCTCTTGATCCGCGCATCGCTCGTGTAGTTGTCGGTGTAGAGGTGCAGCAGGTAGACCGCCATCTCCACGGTCAGGTGCTCGCGGGCGTGGTGGTTGGCGTCGTAGAGAACTTCCGGCTCGGCCTCGTCGGTGCCCACGTTGTCGGAGATCTTCACGGCCACGATGTCCCGGCCCTCGTACGACTTGCCGAGCACCTTCTTACTGGCAATCGCCGGATATTTCGTGACGACGTCGTTCACCTCGGTGATGATCTCGGCGTAGTTGTGGTACGCCGCGTCCGAGGCGGGGAAGTCGTAGGTCTGCAGGATCGGCTGCACGAGGAAGCCCTGCCGGCGCAGCGTCCGGACCTCGGTGTCGGCGGCGGTGACCGTGACGACCTGGTGCTCGACGTCGTCGATCGCCGCGCCGGAGCGGGCGATCCGGTCGAGCTGCGCCTGGGTGCGCACGTCGTAGACCTCGTACTGGGCGGGCTGCGGCTCGGCGACCGGCTCGGCACCGGCCGGACCGGCGCCGGTGAGGGTGGCGGTGGCGCCGAGGAGGGCGATGGCCAGGGCCACCGAAGTGCGTCGTCTCATGAACGAACCTCCGCAAGTGGGGGTTTGATGCCATCAGCCGACCACTTGAGATAGACATCTGCCAATCCCAGTGAATACCTCCCCCGTGCGTGATGGGACCTATCCGCAGGTCCGTCCGCTCCGAATAACCCTGAGCGGGACCGAACCCTCGCGGAGGATGGACCACATGACCGAGTACAGCGCGGGCCGCCGGACCGACCATCTGTCGGCCGTTCCCGGTGGCCGGGCCGGCCCCGACGAGAGCGATCTCCTCGGCGCGGTGGCGGCCGGCGACGAGAAGGCCTTCGCCACGCTGTACGACCTGGTCGCGCCGCGGGTGTACGGCCTGGTCCGGCGGGTCCTGCGGGACCCCGGGCAGGCCGAGGAGGTCGCCCAGGAGGTGCTCGTCGAGGTGTGGCGCACGGCGGCCCGGTTCGACCCGGCCCGCGGCTCGGCCACCTCGTGGGTGTTCATGATCGCGCATCGGCGGGCGGTCGACCGGGCCCGGTCCGAGCAGGCCTCGGCCGACCGGACGTTCCGCACCGGCAGCTCACAGATCGACACCCCCTACGACGCGGTCGCCGACGAGGTGGCCGGCCGCCTGGAACGTCAGCAGGTGCGGCACTGCCTGGACGGGCTCACCGAGCTGCAGCGCCAGGCCGTGGTCCTCGCCTACTACCAGGGCAATTCATATCCGCAGGTGGCGGAGCTGGTCGGCGCGACGCTGCCGACCGTGAAGGCAAGAATGCGAGACGGGCTGATCCGACTTAGGGACTGCCTGGGAGCGGGGGTTCGGGCATGAGTGCGGACATCCACGCCCTCCTTGGGGCGTATGTGCTGGATGCGGTGGACGACATCGAACGGGCGGCGTTCGAGCGGCACCTGCGCGAGTGCGCGGAGTGCCGGGAGGAGACCGACGATCTTCGTTCGGCGGCCGCCCGGCTGGCCGACGGGACCTGGTCGGTGCCGCCGCCGCGGCTGCGCGAGAACGTCCTCGCCACGATCACGGCGACCCGCCAGCTTCCCCCGGTCTCGGCCCCGGTGCCGGTGCCGGCTCGCCGTCCGGCTCCCGGCTGGCGCCGGTTGACCGCCGCGGCGGCCGTGGTGCTTGCGGTGGGTGGGTCGGTCGCGGTCGTTCAGGAGCAGCGGGTACGCCGTGAGCACACGGCCGCCGTCACCGCGCAGGCGGCCGAGGCGCGGATCAAGGCCGTGCTGACCGCCCCCGACCTCACCGTGCGGGAGCAGACCCTGAGCAACGGCGGCCGGGTGACGGTGGCGATGTCCCCGCTGCACAACGCCGGCGTGATCATGCTCGCCGCCGACAGCGCACCCTCCGCGGGCCGGGTCTACCAGCTGTGGACGGTGGCGGGCGGCATCCCGGCGTCAGCCGGTGTGCTGGTGCCGGGCCAGACGGCATACGCGCAGATCGTCGAGGGGATGTCCGGGGTCTCCGACGTCGGCGTGACGGTGGAGCCGCCGAACGGTTCGGCCCAGCCGACCACGACGATGCTGGCCGATTTGAAATTGACCTGAGATTCCACCTATCCGCGGGCTCCGCCGCTCCGAATTACTGGTGTTAATCCCGATAGATGGAGGAAAAACACCATGCGAGCAACGAAGCTCACCGCCCTCGCCGCTGCCGTAGCCTTCTCGATCTCGCTGACCGCCTGCGGCAGCGACGACTCGACCGACTCCGGCAGCACCGCGGCCGCTCCCACGACGACCACGATGGCGCCGACCATGGCACCGTCCTCGGCCGACTCGATGGCCACGTTCGGCGCGGGTTGCGCGGCAGTGCCGACCGACCCGTCCGACAAGGGCAGCTTCCAGGCCATGGCCCAGGTGCCGGTGGCCACCGCCGCGTCCGGCAACCCGCTGCTGTCCACCCTGGTCACCGCGGTCAAGCAGGCCGGCCTGGTCGACTCGCTGAACTCGGCCAGCGACATCACCGTCTTCGCGCCGACAAACGACGCCTTCGCCAAGATCCCGGCCGCCGACCTGAAGAAGGTGCTGGCCGACAAGAAGACCCTGACCAGCATCCTCACCTACCACGTGGTGCAGGGAAAGCTGACCCCGGCGGAGCTGGCCGGCAGCCACAAGACGCTGCAGGGCGGCGAGGTCACCGTCAGCGGTAGCGGCGAGGACTTCAAGGTCGACGGCGCCGCCTCGGTGATCTGCGGCAACGTGCAGACGGCGAACGCCACCGTCTACATCATCGACTCCGTTCTGATGCCGAAGAGCTGATGCGAGGCTCTCTGGCCGGGCTTGTCGCCGCCGGCTTCGGGGTCGCGGTCGCGGAACTTCTCGCGGCCGCGACCCGGCCCGAAGCGTCCCCGCTGGTAGCGGTGGGTGCAGCGGTCATCGATGCAACCCCGACCCCGATCAAAGAATTTGCCGTACGCGAGTTGGGCACCCACGACAAGCCGGTCCTGCTCGCTTCGGTCGGCCTGGTCCTGATCCTCCTGGCGGCCGGCACCGGCGCACTGGGCCGCCGGCACCGGTGGGCGGTGGCAGCGGGCGCGTCGGTACTGGGGGCAGCCGGCGCGTCCGCGGCCCTGTCCCGCCCAGCCGCAATTCCGTTCGACGCGGTCCCGTCCCTACTGGGCGCAACCATCGCCGGCGTGACCCTCTGGTGGCTGCTCCACAGAGCAGCGCCCGCCACGGCCGCGCCGAGCACGGTGTCCGCGGATGCGCAATCGGTGGCAACGCCGGGCATGGGGTCCGCGGATGTGCAATCTGCGGCAACGCTGGGCATGGCGTCCGCGGATGTGCAATCTGCGGCAACGCCGGGCGAGGTGGACTCGGATGCGCGGTCCGGGGCGGCTGCGGCCGTGTCGGAGGAAGCGCGTCCGGTCGGTGACTTCGATCGGCGGCGTTTCCTGCAGGCCGCGGCGTTGGTGGCGGGCGGTGCGGTGGTCGCTGAGGGCGGCGCGGTGGGGATCCGGCGGATTCGCGGCGGGTCCGCCGCCCGTTCGCGGGCCGACATCCGCCTTCCCGCGGCGGCCGACGTGGGCCGGCCGGTGCCGCCCGGCACCGGGCCGGGTTTCGTCACCGGTAACGGCGACTTCTACCGGGTCGACACCGCGCTGACCGTGCCCCGGATCGACCCGGACTCCTGGTCGCTGCGGATCCACGGGATGGTCGGCAACGAGATGCGGCTGTCGTTCGAGGATCTGCTGCGGCGCCCGCTGGTCGAACGGGTGATCACCCTCAACTGCGTGTCCAACGAGGTCGGTGGCCCCTACATCGGCACCGCGAAATGGCTGGGCGTGCCGCTGGCGCCGCTGCTGGCCGAGGCCGGCATCAAGGCCGGTGCCGACCAGATAGTGGCCCGCTCGGCCGAGGGCATGACGATCGGCACCCCGACCGCGACCGCCCTGGACGGCCGGGACACCATGCTGGTGGTCGGCATGAACGGCGAGCCACTGCCCCTGGAGCACGGCTTCCCGGTCCGCATGCTGACCCCGGGCCTGTACGGCTACGCCGGCGCCTGCAAGTGGCTGACCGAGCTGGAGCTGACCACGTTCGCGAAGTTCGACGCGTACTGGGTGGAGCGAGGCTGGTCAGCCGAGGGCCCGGTGAAGACCGCTTCGCGCATCGACAAGCCACGCCCGTTCGCCCACCCGGCGGCCGGCCCGGTCACCGTGGCCGGCGTGGCCTGGGCCCAGCGCCGGGGCATCAGGGCGGTAGAGGTCAGCGTCGACGGCGGCGACTGGAACAGGGCCGAGCTGCTCCCGGTCCCCTCGATCGACACCTGGGTCCAGTGGCGCTACACCTGGAAGGCCACCACCGGCCCGCACTCCCTGGCCGTGCGAGCAACCGACGCCACCGGCACACCCCAGACCGCCACCCGCGCCACCCCGTTCCCGAACGGCGCCACCGGCTTGCACACCATCGCGGTGACCGTCGCCTGAATGCCGCGCACCCGCGCCGGCTGCCCGCCCCGATCGTTCCGGTGTCCCCGGGGGCCACCTGTTCGATGCCGTGTTGGTGTCGGGGCGGCCGCGCGGCCGTCTCAGTCGGCATAGCGCACCACCCCGCCGACCGCCGGGCAGGTTCGTCGGGGTCAGGTCGCGTTCACCGGCGATCACCCACCCGAACGGCGCGTCGGGGAACAGGGCCAGACCTCCGCACTCGGCGTAGAACTCGCGCAGGTCGGCGGGCAGTCCATCGGGGACCGGGGGAGCACCGTCGCCCGGCGGCGCGAAGACACAGGACGGGTCCTCGCGCAGCCGGGCGACGATGTCCTGAATCTTGGTCAACGGACGTATCCCAAACGGTAAATGGGCCTCGGGCCGCTTGCCACGTGGCCCGTCCGGCGAGCCGCCCGGCGGCGTGCGGACGCAGGTCGCGTCGTTGCGCAGCCGGGCGGCTACTCGTGGAGGGTTAGTCCTCGTCGTCGATGTCCGCGATGGCTGAGGCCGTTCGGGTTGCTTCGCCGGCTGCTCTTTCCCGCAGCCGGGAGATGACCTCGGTGATCGGCGTGCCGGGCCGGGTGAGGTCGTCGAGGTCGGCCGACTGGAGCCGGATCTCGTTGTCGGCGAAGTCGGCCGAATCGTCGGCGAGATCGTCGAGGAAACCGGCCGAGTCGACGCATCGCGAAGCGCAGTGGACACCGAACTCGCGATTGTCGTCGCGAATGAGCTTCGTCGCATACCACAATGCGGCGACGGCATCCTCGCCGAAGGCCAGCGCGCCCTCCGCCTCCTCCTCGGACTGGAGCTCGGCGAAGTTGTCGAGACCGTCCCAGCTGCGCTCGGACGCGGCCAGGTCGCCGGCCGCCACGGCCCACAGGTCCGCCAGCGTCGTCTCGAACGTTGCCAGGTCGGCCTGCCGCCCCTGGTCGGGCAGCAGATCCACGCCGGGCTTGCGTCGCTGGACACAGGCGGCGGTGAACGCGACAGCTCGATCTTGATCGATCCGCGTCAAGCTGTCGGCCACGCCCGCCCGGTCGAATTTCAGAACCATCTGAACAACCTCATCCTGCTGCCTCGGCCGGGGAAGGTACCGCCGAACAGCCTAGCGCCCGACGCCCGGAGCCCGGCGGAACACTTTCCGCAGACGTTTCTCGATGCGCCACCGGCAATGGGTGTCCAGCCTTTCGACTCGATGAAGGCGAGCGCATTCATTTCGGCGTGCGACCGTTTCCCGGTGGACTTGGCGATGTATTCGCCGGCCCCCAGCAATTCTTTCTGGGCCCGGCTGAGCCCGCGTCCGCTGGCCGAGACGACGTCGACGATCTGGCCTTCGTGGTCGTAGGCCGAGATGACGGCGGTGGTCCGCTTGCTGCGGGCGATCGGGTCGAGCGCCTTGTGCAACTCGTCGGCGCGGTAGCGGGCCGCTTCGGCGAGCGACTCGGCGTCGGCGCCGGCGCCGCAGTTGTGGACGAGGACCGGGTTGTCGCCGGCGACCACGTAGTAGGTGTGCTCGTCGTCGACGGTGAGGTTGTAGACGGTGGTCTCGGCGGTGTGCTCGCTCAGCCCGGTGAGGGTGATCTTGCCGCCGCGGTTGTCGCGGAGGGTTTCGCCGAGTTTCAGCTCGCCGGCCGGGACCCACTGGTCGCGGTCGAGGCTGTAGAACTTGTGGCCCGTGGTGGCGGTGATGACCGCGGGCGGCCCGCCACCACCGGCACCGGCGCCGACCAGGGTCAGGTCCACCAGGGACTTCTCGCCGGTGCCGGCCACGGTCGCGATGACCTGCGACGGCGCGGTCAGGGCGGCCGACGGCTCGGTGGCCATGACGGTGTCGCCGGCCTGCACCTTCTCGATCGGCTTACGGCTGCCGTCGGCCATCAGCACCGGGGTGCCGGCGGCGAAGGAGTTGGACGCGAGCCGGGTCGTGCCGCCCTTGGCGACCTCGCAACTCTCCCCGGTCGTACTCTCCTTCTTCTTTGCCTTCTTGGCGTTGTCGGCGGCCTTCTGCGAGGTTGCCTTGGCCTTGCCGCCGGCATCCTTGGCGCCCTTCGCCGCCTTGGCCGCCTCGTCCGCGTACTTCTTCGAGTCGGCCGCTTCCTCGGCGGTCTGGGTGAGCTTCTTGATGTAGCGCGGGATCGCGGCGAGCGCGTTCTTCGCCGATTTCAGCCGGCTGTACGCGTCGACCAGGCGCCGGCCGACCCCGATCGCCTTGATCGCGACCTTGGCCGCCTTGAACATCTTGCCCCACGGCACCGCCTGCAACGCGGTGTTGATGCAGGCCAGGATGTCGCCCTCGGTGATGCAGGCCTTCGCGTCGTTGAAGCCGACCAGATCGAGGATCAGATTGACGATCTCGTCGCCGATCTTGCTGACGAAGCTGCCGGCCTCGTCCACCAGCTTCTTCGAGTTCTGCCAGTCCGGGTTTTCCACCTGCTGTTCGCCCTCACCGGCGGCCGCGGTGTTGGCGTCCGTGGTGGCGGCGCAGGCGGGCGGGTAGTTGGCGCACGCCATCGCCTGGTAGTAGTCGGCGTACGTGTCGGCCATGCCGTCCGGGTCGGCGCCGGACGGGTCGGTCAGCACGGTCGGCCGGGCGTTGGTGTAGGAGTAGGTCGACACCGCCTGGTCGGTGGCCGGCTGGGTGGCCGGGTCGGCCGAGGCGAAACGCCCGGTCGACGGGTCGTAGCTGCGGACCCCCATCGCGTACCGGTCGCCCTGGCTGGTGTCCTGGTAGGTGCCGGCATACTGGTACGGGTTGTCCGGTGCGTCGTCGGCCTTCTTGCTGGTGCCGCGGTCCACGCCGAACGCGTCGTAGGCGTACTCCCACTCGGCGGCGCCGGCGGGGGAGACCACCCCGGACACTCCGCCGAGCCAGTCCCGCAGGTAGGAGTGGGTGCCGTCGGCCGCGATCAGGCCGAGCGGCAGGCCGCTCGCGTCGTACAGGTAGTCGCGGGCGGCGGCGCCGGTCTGCCGCTCCTGCGCGAGCAGCGGCCGACTCGCGTTGACGTCCCAGCTCCACGTCTGGGTGATCGCGGAGGACCCGGTACCCGAGGTGCCGGAGACCCGGTTGCCCTGAGCGTCGTACGCATAGTTGGTGGTCGTGCCGTTCACCGAGGCCGACGTCATCGTGTGGTCGAGGGCGTAGGTGAACCTGTCCGTCCCGGCCTGGGTCTGGTTGCCCTCCAGGTCGTAGGTGAAGGCCCGGCTGCTGCTCCGGGTGCCGCTGACCGTCTCGGTGGTGAGCTGGTCGGCGGCGTCGTACGCGTACGACGTGGTGGTGTTCTCCCCGGTGGCGACCTTCTTCATGGTGGTGCGGTTGCCGACCAGGTCGTACGTGTAGTCGGTGCGGGCGGCCGTCGCCCCTGCGCAGGTCTGCGCCCCGTAGCACTCGGCGGTGATCCGGTTGGCCTTGTCGTAGGTGTACGCCGCGGCCTCGGTGATCGTCGGCTGCCCGGGCTCGCCGGTCGCCTTGATGATCTTCGTCGGGTTGCCGACCTTGTCGAGGGTCAGGTCGAACGCGGACAGCGTGGTGTCGCCCTTGGTGGCCGCGATCCGGGTCATCCGCCCGGCCCGGTCGTAGCTGCGGCTCTCGGTGATGCCGGTGGCCGACGGGTAGTCGATGCCGGTCAGGTTGTCGGCGGCGTCGTAGTGGAAGCCGTAGTTCGCGCTGGTGCCGCCGCGGGTGGCGGTCAGGCTGGTGATCCGGTCGCCGTCGTCGTAGTCGGCGCCGATCTTCGTGCCGTCCGGGTAGGTGCGGCCGATGATCCGGTCGGTCGAGTCGTAGTCGTACTTGAACACCTCGCCGCCGCGGGTGACCGTGGTCAGCCGGTCGGTGACGTCGTAGTCGTAGCTGAGTACGCCGCCCGGGTCGGCCGCACTGACCAGCCGGTTCTTGGCGTCGTACCCGTACGTGTAGGCGGTGCCGCCGGAACCCAGCTGCTTGCTGATCAGCCGGCCGAGGTTGTCGTAGGCGTAGAAGATCGTCCGGGCGGGCCGGTTCGGGTCGGGGCGGCCCAGCTCGACGATCCGGGCGGTGACCTCCTCGACCAGGTTGGAGTCGGCGTCGTAGACGTACTCGCGGCGCCGGCCGATCCCGTCGGTGCTGACCGTGGTGCGGCCGGCCCGGTCGTACTCGAGGGACGCGGTGTGGCCGAGCGGGTCGGTCCGCTTGATCACCTGGCCGTCGGCGTTGTAGCCGTAGGTCAGCGCCTGCCCGCCGGTCGCGTCCGGCCCGATGACCGAGGCGAGCCGGTCGGCGGCGTCGTAGGTGTACTTGGTGACGTTGCCGTTGGCGTCGGTGCTCGACGTGACCCGGTTGTTCGGGTCGTAGCCGGCCGCGGCCACGTTGCCGAGGGCGTCGGTCTCGGTGGCCGGGTTGCCGGCCAGGTCGTAGCCGTACCTGGTGGTGAAGTCGGCCGGGTCGGCGCCGGTGGCGTTGCCGCGCGGCTCGACGACCGCCACGACCCGCCCGTCGTCGTCGTACGACGTCGTGGAGACGCCCCCGGTCGGGCTGGTCTGCTTGATGACGTTGCCGGCGTCGTCGTACTCGACGGCGGCGGCGCCGGAACCACCGGAGCTGCCGGTGCGCCGGTTCGCCTCGTCGTAGAAGTTCTCCAGCTTCTCGCCGCGCTCGTTGGTCATCGAGACGACGTTGCCGTTGTTGTCGTAGCCGACCTTGGTGCCGTTCTTGAACTGGTCACCCTGCTCGGTGGGCCGGTCGAGCGAGTCGAACGCGGTGTCCACCTCGACCCGCCGGCCGTCCGTGCCGTACGGCCGGTCGGTGCGGATCAGGTTGCCGTTGAAGTCGTAGTGGAAGACCGAGGTGTACAGGGCCTTGTCGGCGCCGGTCACGTTGCCGCGCGGCGATGTCTCGGTGGACACCCGGCCGTTGTTGTCGTACGTCCAGCTGGTCCTGTTGCCCTCGCCGTCGGTCTCCGACGTGCGCCGGCCGCCGGCCGACCAGGTGGTGGCGGTGACGTTGCCGATCGGGTCCTTGACCTCGACGAGCCGGCTCGCCAGGTCGTAGGTGTACCGGCTCGAGTTGGACAGCGGGTCGGTCGAGACGACCACCCGGCCCAGCTCGTCGTAGGTGGTCCGGCTCGGCTGGCCCTTGCCGGGCTGCCAGGTCTCGGTGACCTGGTTCATCTGGTCGTAGGTGAATCGGGTGCGGTAGGTGTCCTTGCTGGCACCGGCCACCGTGCCGCGCGGGTCGACGACCGAGGTCATCCGCCCGGTGCCGTCGTAGAACATCTCGGTGCGGCGCCCGGTCGGCGCGACGTCCGCGGTCCGGTCGCCGTACGCGTCGTACTCGTATTCGGTGATCTTGCCGCGCGGGTCCTTGCGCGTGCTGACCTGGCCCTTGTCGTCGTACGTGTACTCGTAGCCGGTGCCCTGCTTCGGGTCCTTCTGCGAGATCATCTCGTTGAACTGGTTGTACCGGTAGTCCCAGGTGTTGCCCCGGCCGTCCTTGACCGCGGTGACGTTGCTGCGGTCGTCGAACGTGTTGACCTCGGTGAACAGGAACGGGTCCGGCGCCGTACGGGAGATCGGGTTGCCGGCGTCGTCGAACTTCGTCTCCTCCTGGTTACCCTTCGGGTCGATCACCAGGTTCTTGTTGAGCTTCCCGGTGTACCGATGGTTGACCGTGTCGCTGTTGCCGTTCTGGCTGTACAGCAGGACGTTGTTCTTGTAGCCGTCCGAGACCGTCACGCCGTCCGGGTCGACCGTGACAGCGATCTGCTCGGTCGGCTTCCAGTCGAAGGTGGTCTTGCCGCCCTCCGGGTCGAGCTGCTGGGTGACCCGGCCGTTCGCGTCGTAGGTGTTGCGGATCAGCTTGGCGCCGCGGGCGTCGGTGATCTCGGCGAGCCGCCCGCCCGCGTCGTAGGAGTAGCTGGTCACGTAGCCGCGCGGGTCCTGCGTCTTGAGCAGCCGCCCGTCCTGGTAGTCGAACTGGGTCGACCGGCCGTCCGGCAGGATGATCTTGGTGATCAGCCGCAGGTCGGTGCGGAACTCGAAGCGGACCACCCGGCCGCTGGCGTCGGTGACCGTGCTCAGCGGGCCGGCGGTCGCGTAGGCGAGGGTGATGCCGAGGCCGCGGGCGTTCTTGATGGACAGCAGCCGGCCGTCCGCGTCGAAGGCGAGCACCCGCTGGTCGGGCGGGACCAGCTTCCAGCCGGTGCCGTTGCGGGACAGCGTGGCCCGGATGCCGGCCGGCGCGTCGAAGCTCCCGTCGGCCCGGGCCAGGTAGACCGCCTCGGAGCCGTCCTCGGCCCGCACCCGCACCGCGCCGTTGTCGGCCGCGACGATCCGGATGTCGTAGGAGGAGCTCCAGCCCGGGCCGAACATGCCGACGTTGGTGTTGCCGGACGAGTAGTAGCGGGCGTGGTTGAACGGGATGCCGTAGGACGGCATCGTGAAGTCGCGCTCGACCCGAAGGTATTGGCCGGTCGCGGTGTTCACGGTGGCGCCGCGCAGCGCCTGCGCGGTGACCGTCGGGCCGAGCACGGTGCTGCAGCCGCAGCCGACGACCTGCCCGGCGGCGACGGTGGGCACGTCGTCGACCTTGCGCGGGTGCGCGGCGTCGGACGGCGGGCTGGTCTGCTCGGTGCCGTCGGCGGCGATCTCGGTGACGGTGACCGTGTAGGTGCGGGCCGGGTCGAGCACCCAGCCGTCGGCCGCGCCGAAGCTGCGGCACAGCAGCGCCGGGCTGGCGCAGCGGCTCAGGTCGGCCTGCCCGAGCTCGATCGAGCGCTGCTCGGCGCCGGTCTCGGTGTCGGTGACGGTGGCGAACCAGCGGCCCCAGGAGGTCGGGTCGCCGGTGTTGACCTCGGCGTCCCAGTAGACGACCAGCGAGGTGTCACCGAGCAGGAAGCCGCCGCGGGCGATCGGCTTGGTGGTCGGCGCCAGGGCCGCGGACAGCTTCCGTTTGGCCTTCTCGGCCGCGGTGGGCACGCGCGGCTTGCTGCCGTCGGTGGCGACCGCCGGCGGCACCGGCGGCGCGGACTCGCCGGCCGGCAGGCCGTGATTGGCCGCGGCGGTGGCCGGCAGCGGGCGGTTGACCGGCCCGGCTCCGGCCGTGGCGACCGGTGCCGCCGAGGCCGGCGTGAATGGGAACGAAACCAGATAGGCGGCGATCATCGCCGCGATCAGGGCATGGCAGAGCAGCCTGAATCGACTCGATACGAGCACCGAACACTCCCCCGTGGATGTGGGCGTTGCTAGTTCGCCCTGCACGTTTTCGTATCGATGTCGATCGACGCATCCACCGAACGGCTGATTCGATGTGCCTCGATGTGAGCGCTCCCATAGGGAGATTTCTTAACCGGTAAAGCAGAGGTTACGCAGGCGCGGCGGTGGAGGCGCGCACGGTCAGCGAGGGGCTGATGACCACCCGGTGGGTGGGCCGATCCGGATCGGACAGCCGGTCGGCGACCAGGCGCACCGCGGCCCGCCCGATCGATCGGCGCGGCGGCCGGATCGCGGTCAGGGCGGGCGAGAACAGCCCGGCCACCTCGTCGTCGTAGGCGATGATCGACAGGTCGCCGGGCACCGTGAGCCCGAGCTCCTCGCACCGCTGGACCAGGGCGATCGCCTCGGCGTCGGCGTGCACGAGCAGCCCGGTCATGCCGGTGTCCCGGCACTGGGCCAGGGCCTTCGCCAGCGCCGCCGCGCACTCGGGCAGGCGGGCGTCGGGGATCGTCGCCAGGGTGCCGGCGTCGAGGCCGCACTCGGCCAGCGCGGTGAGCCAGCCGCGCTGGATGTGCGGGCTGGTCGGGCTGTGCTCGGCCAGGATGGCGCCGACCCGTTTATGTCCGAGAGAGACCAGGTGCCGGACGGCCATCGCGGCGCCGAGGGCATGATCGGTCACCACCGACTCGAGGTCCTCGTGGTGCGGCCCGGCCGTGGCGGTGCGTTCCAGCAGCACCACCGGGATGTCCAGGCCGGCCAGCCACTCGATCGTCCGGGCCGACGTCGGCGCGTCCATCCTCGGCACCACCACGAGGGCGTCGGCGCCCTGCTCGACCAGGCGGCTGAGCTGCGGAAGGTCGTCCTCCGAGTCGTACGACGAACCGCGCAGCACGATCCGCATGTCCAGCTCGCGGGCGGCCTCCTCGGCGCCCTGGGCCACGCTCGGGTAGTAGTAGTCGAGCGACGGCACCAGCATCCCGATCGACTCACCGCCCGGCTCGTCCGCCGCCGGCAGGTCGGCGGACGGCAGCGCGACACCGCCGTGCACCCGCTTGACCAGGCCTTCCGACGCCATCTGGGCGATGTCGCGGCGGATCGTGACGGCCGCGGCGCCGAGCGCGTCGGTGAGGTCGGAGATGCGCAGGACACCGTTGCGCTGCAGCGCCTCGAGCAACTGGGCACGCCGGGCGACCTGCAACGGCCCGCGCTTGTCAGAGGTGCTCACCGCTGCTCCTTAACGATCAGATCGAGCCTACCGTCCGGCCCGAGCGCCGAGACGTCGATGTCGAGCCTGGTCAGGCGCTCGCCCCAGACGTCGCGCAGCATCGGGTCATCGAGTTCGCGCACGGTGACGGAGCAGGCTACCGCCGGCTCCCACGACATGATCAAGGCACCCGCCCGGTCGAGCGCGACGATCTCCGCCCGGCCTTCGCCGACCGAAACCGATCCGGCGAGCACGTAATGGACGACCGTCGATCCACTCCCGGCGGCGAGCGCCCACTCGTCGCTGACGACAACCACGTCCCGCGAAAGCCGAGCGGTCCGCCGCCAGCTTCCTTCTATTTCGTACGCGTCGGAAAGTTCCAGCGAGACCTGACCGTTCCCGGCCTCCACGTCACGGGCCGCGAACCGCCGACCGGCCGACTGCTGGACGCCGTGGATCGTCGGGGTGTTGTGCCACGAGCTACGCATGGTCCAGATCGCATAGCGGTCGGGCCCGAACGTCTGCCGCGTGTAGGTGGGCCGCCCCGGATCGACCAGCACCGGCACCCCGCCCAGGGCCACCACGACGCTGCCGACGTCGTTGTGGTTGTGGTTCTCCCCGTTGTGCCCACCCTTGACGGCCAGGGTCAGCCGCTCGCCCCGAGCGATGAGCACCTGGGTGGACGGGAACCAGACGTCCTCGGTCGGGGCCGCCGGCCCGGGCGTGGCCGCGTTCCACAAGGGATCGGTCAGTGCCCGCGCCAGCCGGCCGAGCCCCTGCTGCTCGTCGCCGGCCGGCACCCGGTGCGCGGCCGCGTGCGCCTCCGCCGCCCGGTCGCCGAACAGCCGGGCCGCCCGGTGCAGCGCATCCCACGGCTGCGAGCGCGGCGGCCGGGCCGGGCCGTCGGCATGATTCAGATACCACTCGCCGCCCAGGTGCAGCCGGTGCGGGAAGGCGACGGTCTCGCGCAACGCCGGCCAGGCGGTCGCATCCCCGAGGGCGCCGCGGCTGGCGTGCGACAGCAGGTCGAACGCTTCGAGGAGCCGGCAGGCGCCGTTCCACCAGTACGCATACCCCTCGTCGATGGCGCCGTCGGGCGGGATCGACGCCACGTAGCGGTCGAGGCCCTCGACGATCAGCCGGACCAGGGCTTCCCGCCGCTCCTCGTCCTCGACCAGCCGCAGGGCCGCGGCCAGCACGTTGCCGTGGATCCACGGGTTCCAGTTGTGCACGTCGCCGTCGAGGCCCAGCCAGTGCCAGTCGCGGCGGGTCTCGAACGGGGTCAGCACCCGGCGGTCCACCTCGTAGCGGATGCGGGCCCGCAGGCCCGGCACCCGCTCGTCGAACTGCGCGCCGAGCAGATGGTCGGCCCAGGTCAGCTGCATCGCCACCTCGCTCGCCCCGAGGTCGAGGTAGGGGTCGGTGACGGTGGGCAGCACCGAGCCGTGCCGGGTGAACGTGTCGTCGTGGGCCGGCCAGCACCAGGTGCTCTGCTCGCACAGCAGGATCAGCCCGTCGGCGGCCTCGTCGATCCACGATGGATCGAGGGTGACCGCGGCCATCACCACGGCCCGGTTGACGCGGTATTCCCGCTCCCACAGCACCTGCTCGTAGGCGTCGCGGTCGCCGTCGCGGAAGTAGCGGGCGAATCCACTGGCCAGCGGAGTCGCCCATGGCGTGGCCCGCTCGGTCTCGGCGCGCGCCACGAGCAGGCCCATGGTGGCGTCGTCGAGCCGGGCCCGATCCCAGACGACGCGGTCGGTGGCCGGGGCGACGGGGAGTGCCGCCGGCGGCGGGAGCAGCAGATCGGACATCCGTCTCCTCCGATGTGATCGGACGTGAGCGTATCAGATCACTTCTGATTCCAATCAGGATGAACATGGCGTTGACATGACTGATTCTGAGCGTTTAACGTCCCGGAAACCACCCGCGTTCACGTTCCTCAACCCCCACCCACCGAGCCCTTCGGAGAGTGACGCGTGCCCGAGAACAGCACCGGCCACACCCGCGACGACTGGCTGCGGCCGGCCGACCGGATGCTGGCCGCCGCCCGCCGGCATGCTTCCCCCGGCCACGCCCGCATCACGTTCCCGGGCGCCGAGGGCGGCTACGGCCGCGCGATCGACGGCCTGGAGGGTTTCGCCCGCACGTTCCTGCTGGCCGGCTTCCGGCTGGCCGGGGAGCGCGGCCGGGGCCTGGACGAGCTGGCGGAGTGGTATGCGACCGGCCTCACCACCGGCACCGACCCGGACGCTCCCGACGGCGAGCGCTGGACCCGCCTCGAGGAGCACGGCCAGGCCAAGGTGGAGGCGGCCTCGATCGCCCTGATCCTCGACCTGACCCGCCCCTGGATCTGGGAGCGCCTCAAGCCGCAGGTGCAGGAGCGGATCGTCGACTACCTGTCCCCGGCGGTCGGCGACGACACCTACCCGCAGACCAACTGGGTGTGGTTCCGCCTGGTCGTGCAGACCTTCCTGCGCTCGGTCGGCGGCCCGTGGTCCGGCCCCGAGATGGTCGCCGACCTGGACACCCACGACAGCTTCCGGCGCGACGACGGCTGGCTCGCCGACGGTGCGACCCGCGCCTACGACCACTACAACGGCTGGGCGCTGCACATCTACCCGACCCTGTGGTCGCGGATGGCCGGCGCCGGCGACCTGGCCGCGTCCCGCACGGCGCAATACACGGCCGACCTCGACCGCTTCCTGCAGGACGCGATCGCGATGATCGGCGCGGACGGCTCGCCGCTGATCCAGGGCCGCAGCCTCACCTACCGCTTCGCCGCCGCCGCGCCGTTCTGGGCCGGTGCCCTGGCCGGGGTGCCGTCGCTGACCCCGGGCGCGCTCCGGCACGCCGCCGACCGGGTCGTCCACCACTTCGCCGACCGCGGCGTCCCGGGCGAGGACGGCCTGCTCCCGATCGGCTGGCACCGGCCGTGGCCGCGGCTCGCCCAGGCCTACTCGGGCCCGGGTTCGCCCTACTGGGCGAGCAAGGGGATGCTCGGCATCGCGCTGCCCGCCGACCATCCGGTGTGGACCGAGCCGGCCGAGCCGCTGCCGATCGAGACCGGCGACGTGCTGCGGGCGGTCCGCGCCCCCGGCTGGCTGATCTCCGGTGCGCGGGCCGACGGCATCGTCCGGGTCATCAACCACGGCACCGACCACGACGTGGAGGGCGCCACCACCGGCGACTCCCCGCTCTACGCCCGGATCGGCTACTCGACCGCCACCGCCCCGATCCTCGACGAGAGCGGCTGGACCGATCCGCTCGACCAGTCGGCGGTGCTGATCGACCCGCACACCGCCCGCCGTTCGCACCGCACCGGCTTCCGCACCCTGACCGTCCGGGTCGACGGCGAGGTCGGCGTGGCCGGCTCCACCGGCCTCGCGCATTGGAACGCGCCCGGCCCGGAGCAGCGCGACCACGGCCACGGCCGCACCGGCGAGTCCCGGCCGGCCGGGAAGATCACGGTGTTCTCGCTGGTCCGCGGCCCGTGGGAGATCCGCCTCGCGTGCTCGGACACCGCGGGCCGGCTGCGGATCGGCGGCTGGCCGGTCACCGGCGACCTGTTCTCACACCTCGTCCCGCTGATCGGCGCGGCCACGCCCGGCGCGGAGCGCCACGACGACGCCGGCCCCCTCGGCGGCGTCACCACCGTGCCCTGGCTCGAGTGGGCCGCGACCCCGGGGGAGTGGGTCGCGGCGCTGGTCAGCCTGCAGCGCGACCCGGTCCCGCCGCCGCGCGCGGTGATCGAAATCGACCACGGGTGGGAGGTGCGGGCCACCTGGCCCGACGGGATCCACACCCGCACTCCACTAACAACAGAGGAGTACCGATGAAACGCTCGATCGCGGCCGTCCTCGGCGCCACCGCGGCGATCTCGTTGGTCCTGACCGGCTGCAGCAGCGGCGACGACGAGGGATCCTCGTCCGGTCCGCAGACGCTGACCCTCGCCGGCTGGAGTTTCGCCACCACACCGGAGTTCAAGACCCTCGCCGACGGCTTCCACGCGACCCACCCCGACGTCACCGTGGAGCTCAAGGAATACGACGCCGCCAACTACGACACCCAGATGGTCGCCGACCTCGCCGCCGGCAAGGCCCCCGACATCTACGCCCAGAAGACGCTGAAGAACTTCTACACCTACCAGAACGGCAAGCAGCTGCTCGACGTGTCCGACGTGGCGTCGAAGCTGGGCGACAAGGTCGGCGGCATCTCCAGCTACCAGGCCGACGGCAAGACCTGGGCGATCCCGTACCGGCAGGACTCCTGGGTCCTCTACTACAACAAGACGCTCTTCCAGAAGGCCGGCGTCTCGCTGCCGGACGGCTCGTGGACCTGGGACGACTACGCGACCGCGTCGAAGGAGCTGACCGCCAAGCTCAAGGCGGCCGGGTCCAAGGCGGTCGGCGACTACGAGCACATCTGGCAGTCGACCGTGCAGGGCTTCGCGCTCGCCCAGACCAGCGGCGCCACCATCGAGAGCGGCGACTTCAGCTACCTCAAACCGTATTACGACCGTGCCCTTGATCTTCAGAACGCCGGGGCGCAGGTCAAGTTCGGCGACGCCACCACCAACAGCCTCACCTATCAGGCGCAGTTCGGTAAGCAGCAGGCCGCGATGATGGTGATGGGTTCGTGGTATATCGCGACCCTCCTCAAGCAGCAGGGCACCGGCGACGCCGAGAAGTTCGAGTGGGGCTTCGCGCCGGCGCCGCAGCAGACCAAGGCCACCACCGGCACCTCGGCCACGCCGGTCACCTTCGGCGACCCGACCGGCCTCGGCATCAACCCCAAGATCGGCAAGAACAAAGAGGCAACGGCCAAAGCATTCCTTGCGTACGCCGCGGGAGCGGACGGTGCGAAGGCGCTCGCCGGCATCGGGATCACCCCGGCCGACACCGAGGCGGTGAAGGACACCTTCTTCCAGCTGCCCGGCGTGCCGCAGGACGACCTGTCCAAGTTCGCCTTCACCAAGCACGACACGAAGCCGGAGAACCCGGTCAGCAAGTACACGGCGGCGCTGCAGAACATCCTGTCCGACCTGCACACCGCGGTCATGTCCGGCAGCAAGGGCGTGGACGCGGCGATCACCGAGGCCCAGAACCGGGCCAAGACCGAGGTCCTCAACAAGTGACAGCCGGTGCCGCGGGTGGGGCCTCACGCCGTACACCCGCGGCACCGAAACCACCCGGGAGCTTGAGATGACATCGTTGCCGTTGGCCCGCCGCAGGCGAGGCCGGCAGGTGTTGCGCAACACGGTGGTCGGCTGGTCGTTCCTGCTGCCCAACTTCGTGGGCTTCGCCGTGCTCACCCTCGTGCCGGTCGGGCTGCTGTTCTACTACGCGTTCACCAGCTGGAACGTGTTCGGCGGCGCGGAGTGGACCGGTTTGGAAA
Organism: Paractinoplanes durhamensis; assembly: GCF_016862175.1. Taxonomy (GTDB): domain Bacteria; phylum Actinomycetota; class Actinomycetes; order Mycobacteriales; family Micromonosporaceae; genus Actinoplanes; species Actinoplanes durhamensis. Next base: position 174,830 of record NZ_BOML01000043.1, read on the forward strand.
ACTTCCGGCAGATGCTGCATGACGCCAGCTTCCGGACCGCGCTGCGCAACACCGTCTACTACACGGTCTTCCACATCCCGCTCACCCTCGGCGCCGCGCTCGCCCTCGCGCTGCTGCTCAACCAGCGGCTGCGCGGCGTCGCGTTCTTCCGGACGGTCGCGTTCTTCCCCTACATCACGTCGATCGTGGCGCTCGCCCAGGTGTGGAACATGCTGTTCAGCCCCGGCTACGGGCCGATCAACGCGGTGCTGCGCGGGATCGGCATCGATAATCCGCCCGGCTGGACCACCTCCGCCGACTGGTCGATGCCCGCGGTGATCGTGGTCGGGACATGGCGCGAGATGGGCTACTACATGCTGCTGTTCCTGGCCGGCCTGCAGACCATCCCGGGTCAGCTCTACGAGGCGGCGAAGGTGGACGGCGCGAACGCGTGGCAGCGGTTCCGTGCGGTGACCCTGCCCGGGTTGCGGCCCACCACGTTCTTCGTGGTCGTGCTGCTCACCATCGGCAGCTTCAAGGTCTTCGACGTGATCCTGGTGATGACCAACGGCGGGCCGGGGCAGTCGACCCTGGTGCTGTCGCAGTACATCTACCAGAAGGGCTTCGTGGAGAACCAGTTCGGCTACGCGTCGGCCGTGTCGATCGCGCTGTTCGCGATCTGCTTCGTCATCACGATCGTCCAGTTCGTGATCAACCGGCGGGGGACCGACTGATGACGCTGCTCGAAGTACCGGTCGCCGACACCCGGCTCGCGCTCGACCCGCCACCGGCCCGAAGCCGGCGCGGCTACCGGCTGCTCGGTTATGCGGCGCTGCTCGTCGCCGCCGCGGCCATCCTCGTCCCGTTCTACTGGATGCTGATGTCGTCGCTGAAGTCGAACAACGACGTCTACACCATCCCGGTGCAGTGGCTGCCCGACCCGGTCGTCTGGAAGAACTACGTCGACATCTGGCAGAAGTCGGACCTGACCACCTGGCTCAAGAACACCCTGATCCTGTCGGTGGCGGTCACCTTCCTGCAGGTGTTCACCGGCAGCTTCGCCGCGTACGGCTTCGCCAAGGTCCGCTTCCCCGGCCGCAACGTGCTGTTCCTCGCCTACATCGGCACCCTGGCCGTGCCCTGGCAGTCCTACATGATCCCGCAGTTCATCCTCTTCTCGAAGCTGCACCTGTCGGACACCCTGTGGTCGATCATCGCGTTGCAGGCGTTCGGCGCGTTCGGCGTCTTCCTGATGAAGCAGTACTACGAGTCGATCCCCGACGAGTTGCTCGACGCGGCCCGGATCGACGGGATGAGCGAGTACGGCATCTACCGGCGGATCATGCTGCCGCTGTCGGTGCCGGCGCTGGCCAGCCTCACCCTGCTGACCCTGGTGACGACCTGGAACGACTACATGGGGCCGCTGATCTACCTGCGCAGCCGCGACCTGTGGACGATCCAGATCGGCCTCAAGACGTTCGTGAACACCTACAACGCCGAATACGCGCTGATCATGACGGGATCGGTGCTGTCGGTACTGCCGATCGCGATCATCTTCCTGCTCGGGCAGCGCTACTTCGTCGAAGGCATCGCCAGCACCGGGCTGAAGGGATGAGCGCGATGTCCGCCCGCATCGGCCTGGCCTTCGACATCGCCTACGTGGGCCTGATGACCAACGTCCTTCTCATCCTGTCCTGCGCACCGCTGGTCGTGCTGCTGATGACCACCGACCCGGCCCGATCCTGGCCGCTGCTGGCGCTGTTCGCGCCGCTGGCCGGTCCCGGCCTGTGCGGTGCGTTCGCGGTGCTCGCCGCGTACTCGGCCGATCGCGACACCGCCGCGGCCCGGACCTTCGCGCGGGTGTGGCGGGCCTCGGCGCGCCGGGCCGCACCGCTCACCGCGGCCGCCACCGCCGTGGTCGTCGTGCTCGGCGTCGACCTGCGGTTCGTCTGGGGTCGCCAGGCCGGTGCGCTGGTCATCCCGATCCTGGTCGTCGCGATGATCCTGGTGGTCGCGACCGCGTTGCCGGCGCTGGTCGTGCTGTCCGAGCGGCCGGCCGTCCGGGTGCGGGACGCCTGCCGGGTCAGCCTCTACCTGGCCGTCCGGCACTGGTATCTGACGCTGTTCTCACTGGCCGTGCTCGGCCTGTTCGAGGCCCTGCTCTCCAGCCGGCCGGCGCTCGCGCTCGGCCTGGCCGCCGCCCCACTGCTCTACCTGGTGTGGGCCGGGAGCCGCTTTTCGCTCAATGCCGTACTGCCCGCTACGAGAGGAGCCGCATGACGGCGACCGACGTCCGTCCCAACGCCGAGGCCGTGGCCGCCGCCCTGCGCACCGTCGACGCGAACATCGCGGAGTTCGGCCTGCGCTATCCGGGTGACACCACCGACGGCGGCCGATATGCCGACCGCGGCGGGAACGTGGGCTGGACGACGAGTTTCTGGCCGGGCATGCTGTGGCTCGCCCACGAGCTGAGCGGGGACCCGTCGTATGCGCGGGCGGCCGCCGGGCACGTGCCCAGCTTCGCGTCCCGGATCGCGTCGCGGTCCGACGTGGACACCCACGACCTCGGCTTCCTCTACACGCTCTCCTGCGTGGTGCCGTGGCGGCTGGCCGGTGACACGGTCGCCCGGGACGCCGCGGTCGCCGCCGCCGACCATCTGCTGACCCGGGTGCTCGAACCGGCCGGGATCATCCAGGCGTGGGGCGACATGACCGACCCGCGGCAGCAGGGGCGCACCATCATCGACAGCCTGATGAACACGCCGCTGCTGTTCTGGGCGACCGAGGTGACCGGCGACCCGCGCTACGCCGACGTGGCCCGGCGGCACACCACCCAGCTGCGCGACCACATCCTGCGGCCGGACGGCACCACCTTCCACACCTACTACTGGGACCCGGTGACCGGAGAACCGCTGCGCGGCGAGACCGAGCAGGGCAGCTCCGACGAGTCGTGCTGGGCCCGCGGGCAGGCGTGGGGGATCTACGGATTCGCGCTCAATTACCGGCACACCGGCGATCCGACCCTGCGGGAAGCCGCCGAGCGCTGCGCCGAGCGGTTCCTCAGCCGGCTGCCCGCCGACGCGGTCGCCTACTGGGATCTCGTCTTCGGCGACGGGAGCGGTCAGGAGCGGGACAGCTCGGCGGCGGCGATCGCGGTCTGCGGGCTGCTCACCCTCGGCGGGGAGCGGTATCGGGCGGCGGCCGGGCGGATTCTCACGTCGCTGATCGACGGCTACTCGACGGCCGGCGAACCGGACTCCAACGCGCTGATCCTGCACGGCGTCTACGACAAACCCAAGGACGTGGGGGTGGACGAGGGCAATCTCTGGGGCGACTACTTCTACCTGGAGGCGCTCACGCGCATCACCCGTCCCGACTGGACCGACCCCTGGTGAGGAGACCCATGGACTACCAGTACCACTGCACGATCCCGTCGGCGTCCGGCGTGAACTCGTTGCCCTTCAATCCGTGCTCGCTGCTCGACTTCCAGCTCCTACGGCTGGGCGCCGGCGAATCGTGGTCGGGGGAGTCCGGTGACCGCGAGATCCTGGCCGTCGTGCTCGGCGGGTTCGCGTCGTTCACCGTCGGCGCCGCGTCCTTCACGGTCGGCGGGCGGCCCAACGTGTTCGGCGGGAAACCGCACTCGGTCTACATTCCGGCCGGGTCCTCCTACACGATTTCCGCGTCCTCCCCGGTGGAGATCGCGCTACCCAGTGCGCCCAGTGACCTGGCCACCGACCCCTACGTCATCGCGCCCGACCAGGTCGCCGCCGGCCGCTGGGGTGCCGCCAACTTCGGCCGGACCTATCACCAGATCCTCACCGAGATCGCCCAGCCCGAGCTGCCCGCGCGGCGACTGATCGTGGGGGAGACCTACACGCCCTCCGGGAACTGGAGCACCTTCCCGCCGCATCGGCACAAGTTCGACGAGTTGCCCGGCGAGGCCGCCCACGAGGAGATGTACTACTTCCGGGTGTCGCCCGGCGACGGCTTCGGGATCTCCCGGGTCTACACCGACGACGGGTACGAGGAGAACTACACCGCCCGCAACCACGCCGTCCAGATGATGCCGTCCGGCTACCACACGGTGGCCAGCGCGCCCGGCTACACCACGTACTACCTGTGGTTCCTGGCCGGCACCCAGCGCACCCAGGGTGCCTTCGAGGACGTCAACCTGTCGTGGGTGGGCCGCACCGTGCCGATGCTGCGCGACCTGGGCCACTGAGCATGATCCTGGACAGTTTCCGCCTGGACGGCCGGGTCGCCCTGGTCACCGGCGGCAACCGCGGACTCGGCCAGGGGTGCGCCATCGCCCTGGCCGAGGCGGGCGCCGACGTGGCCCTGCTGTGCCGCTCCGCCCCCGCCGACACGATGGCCGCGGTGGCCGCCCTCGGCCGCCGGGTCCTCTACCTGCCCGGCGACCTCGGCTCGGCGGACCCCGCCGAGCTGGCCGGCACCGTGCAGACCGTGCTCGACGAGTTCGGCCGCCTGGACATCCTGGTCAACAACGCCGGCATCATCCGCCGCGACGACGCGGTCGCGGTCACCGCCACCGACTGGAACGACGTCCTGACCGTCGACCTGACCGCGGTCTTCCACCTGTCCCAGGCGGCCGGCCGCGTCATGCTCGACACCCCCGGCGGCGGAAAGATCATCAACGTCGCGTCGATGCTGTCCTTCCAGGGCGGCATCCGGGTCCCGGCCTACGCGGCGGCGAAACACGCGGTGGTCGGCCTGACCAAGGCCCTGGCCAACGAGTGGGCCGCGCACGGCGTGAACGTCAACGCGGTCGCCCCCGGCTACATGGCCACCGACAACACGTCCGCGCTGCGCGCCGACCCGGCCCGCTCGACGGCCATCCTCGACCGCATCCCGGCCGGCCGCTGGGGCACGCCGGCCGACCTGGCCGGCGCGGTGGTGTTCCTGGCCTCGGACGCGGCCCGCTACATCCACGGCACGGTCCTGCCGGTGGACGGCGGCTGGCTGGCCCGCTGACCCGAGGTGACGGCCGCGGTCGGACAGGCCGGGTTGGCCGCCGAGCGCGGCCGCGCCGCTGGTTGTTGCGGGGTCGCCCCGGCCGTCGCGGCCCGACGGGGCGGGCGGGGCCGCTCAGCCGGGTGTGCGCGGCGGGTGCGGCGCTGGTGCGGTTGGGGGCTGGGACGCCGCGTACCCATATTTGATGTGCAGATGTCTGACATCTGCACTAGGGTGGGGGACTGATCGGGGTTGGCGGTAGCCGGAGGTGAGTGGCATGCGTGCGCCGGTTCGGCAGATTCCGCTGGTCACGCAGGTTTCTGAGGGCTTTCGGGAGCTGATCGCGTCGGGGCGGTGGGCGGTCGGGCAGAAGATTCCGGGGGAGCATGAGCTGGCCGCCGAGCTGGATGTCAGCCGGGCTACCGTGCGTGAGGCGCTGCGTGGGCTGAGCGTGACCGGGCTGCTGGAGGCTCGCATCGGTGACGGCACCTATGTGCGTGCCACCAACGAGATCACCGGGGTGCTGGTGCGGGACGACCTGTCCGCTCTTGAGCATGTGCTCGATGCTCGGGCCGGTCTTGAGGCGGCCGCTGCCCGGCTCGCGGCGCAGCATGCCACCCCGGCGGCGCTGGCCGACCTCGCGGCGAGTTTCGAGGCCCGGAAGCTGGCGCACGACGCCGGGGACCGCGCGGGCTATTCGCATGCCGATGGCCTGTTCCATCGCGCGGTGATCCATGCCGGCGGCAACCCGCTGCTCATCCGGCTGCACGCCGCCGTCGCCGAGCTGATCGAGGAATCCATCGAGCAGACCGCCGTGCTGCCGGAGGATCCCGAGGTCGGCGCCGCCCACGCGCGGCTCCTCCACGCCATCCAGGAGCGGCAGCCGGACGCCGCCGCCGGTGCCGCCTATGCGTTGAGCGCCTCGGTGAAGTCCGCGGCTGTTCCCGAGTGAGGTTCCCCTTGACGGCAGTTCTTGATCTGGCCGATGTCACCTTTCGCCGGGACGGTAAGGAGATCCTGCACGGGGTGTCCCTCACCGTCGCTCGCGGTGAGCACTGGGTGATGCTCGGGCCCAACGGTGCCGGCAAGAGCACCATCCTCGGGTTCTGCGGCGCGGTGACCCATCCGACCAGCGGTAGCGTGCACGTCCTCGGTCAGCAGCTCGGCCGGGTGGAGCTGCAAGCCCTGCGCCGGCAGATCGGGCACGTCAACCCGCGCCACCCGCTGCGCTCGCCGCTGACCGTCCTCGACATCGTGCTGACCGGCATCACCGGCACCGTCGAGACCCCGATGCGCTGGCAGCCCGGCCGCGACGAGCTCGACCGCGCCCACCACCTGATCGACCTGCTCGGCCTCGGCGACCGGGCCGGCGACATCTGGCCCACCCTCTCCCAGGGCGAGCGCGGCCGGGCCCTGATCGCCCGCGCGCTGATCCCCGACCCGGAGCTGCTCCTGCTCGACGAACCGTCGACCGGCCTCGACGTCGCCGCCCGCGAACAGCTCCTCGACACCATCGACCTGCTGACCCACACCCACCCCGGCCTGACCTCGATCCTGGTCACCCACCACCTCGAGGAACTCCCGGAGACCACCACCCACGCCATGCTGATCGCCGACGGCCGGATCTCCGCCGCCGGCCCGGTCGGCACGGTGCTGACCAGCGAGAACGTAACGGCGGCGTTCGCCCATCCGATCGAGGTCGAGCACCGCGACGGCCGCTGGATAGCCCGCACGGCCAAGCGGCGATCCGCCGTTCTCGCTGGTCAGGCGTCGAACAGCGGCCATCCGTCGACCTCGGATTGACCGGGCGCGTCGGCCTGCCATCCGCCGGCGATCGCCGCGTCGAGCAACGCCCGGACCACGCCCGGTTCGTTGAGATTCAGGGTTCGGCCATCGGCGTGCATCACCAAGCCGCCGTGCATCAGGAACCCGTCCGCGGCGAGGTGGCCGTCGCGAGACCTGAAGATCAACAAGAGCTGGCCCTTGGCGCCTTCCCGGCGGACCCGCACGATCTCACGGCAATCCACCCAGCGCTTCCCGTCGCCCGCCCCGTGGGCGTGCCCGACGGACCAGGCGAACCGATCCGGCCCGACCACCAGAAACCGCGGACCACGACGCGTCACCGGTCCAGCCTACGAACGATCAATCCGTGGCGGCCAGCAGGCGGTGGGCGATCCGGCGGGCTGCTGCCTTCAGCTCCGGGCTTCCGGTGATCGTGAAGGGAACCGGGACGGCGGCCAGCTGCTCGGCGTACCACCTGGGGTTGCTCGTCGTGCCGGTCAGCCGGCAGCGGTTCTCGCCGGCCGGGGTCAAGCGGCCCAGGCTCGGCGGGACGCGCGGTGCCGCCTCGGCGTGCGGTGCGTCGATCAGGACGTCGGTCGCGAACTCCCAGCCGGTGGCGAGATGCTCCTCCAGCTCCTTGACCGGGTCCAGATCGGCCGGTGGTTCGAAGGTCTCGGGTCCCGGTTCGACGTGCAGGACCCGGTCGACGCGGTAGGCGCGGCGACCGTTGGGGGTGCCGCACAACAGGTACCAGCGGCCGTGGCGGATCACCACCGCCCACGGGTCGGCCGGCAGGTCCCGCTCGGTTCCCGACTCGGTGCGGTAGCGCAGCGTCGTCCGGTGCCGCTGCTCGCAGGCCGCGACCAGGGCGGCCGTGATGGCCGGGTCGGGGCGGGCGGCGGCGCGGTCGGGGGCGGGGGCGGCTTTTTGGCGTACGGCGGCGGCCTGCGCGGCCACCGGCTCCGGCAGCGCTCGCATGATCTTGCCGAGGGCCGCGCCGGCCGGGCCCTCGGCGGCGTCGTGGTGGCCGTCCAGGACCGCCATCACCAGGCCCAGAGCCTCGCCGGCGGTGAACATCAGCGGCGGCAGGCGCAGGCCGCGGCCGATGCGGTAACCGCCGTAGGGGCCGCGGGACGACTCGATCGGGATGCCGGCCTCGCGTAGGAAACCGACGTAGCGGCGGGCGGCGCGCTCCGACACATCGAGCTTTGCGGCCAGGCGGTCGGCGGTGATGCCGGGGTTGCTCTGGACGAGGTCGAGGGTCTGCAGGGCGCGGGCGGTGGGGTTCACGATTCGCTCCCGGTTCCGGACGCCGAACGTCCGGAACCGAGCCTAACCTGGGCGCCATGACCGACGACATCGCGTTCCACGAGCCGTCGCTGACCGCCGGCGAGCAGGAGATGCTGTTGTTCGCGCTGGTGCGGTCGCGGGCCACGTTCGCCTGGAAGACCGGCGGGCTCGACGCCGCCGCCCTCGGCCGGGCGCATCCGCCGTCGGCGATGACGCTCGGCGGGCTGGTCAAGCACCTGGCCATGGTGGAGGAGCGGTACACGATCGACTTCAGCGGCCGGCCGCCCGGGCCGCCGCTGTCCGACGCCGACCGGGACGATCCGGCCTGGGTCTGGCGGACCGCGGCCGACGACTCACCCGAGGTCCTCTACGGCCTGTGGCGGGACGCGGTGGCCCGGTCCCGGGCGGCGATGGCGGCGGCGCTGGCCGACGGAGGGCTGGACCAGCCGGCGAAGTTCACCGCCGACGGCGACGGGAACCGGCCCAACCTGCGGCGCATCGTCGTCGACCTGCACGACGAGTACGCCCGGCACACCGGCCACGCCGACCTCTTCCGCGAGGCGATCGACGGAAGGGTAGGCGAAGACCCTCCTCAGAACGTCTCGGCGACCAGTGCCGACACCGCGCCGGAGATCGCCACGTCGTAGCGGTTCTTCGCGGTCTTGTAGTCGGGGGAGCTGAGCGTGCCCGGCTTCACCTCGCCCTGCGTCTTGCCATCGACCGTCGCCGACTTGGCGCCGGACGTCAGTTTCAGGCGAACCGCGGTGCCCGTTTTACGGCGTACGCTCAATTCGCCGATCGTGCCCGCCACCGACAGACGCACCGTGCCGGTCGGGGGTGGCAGTTGCAGCACCGCGTGCGCGGTGCCGCCGGCCAGCGTGATCGCCTTCGCCCCGCCCGCCTGCATGTCGACGTTCTGCTCGCTGGTGCCGCCGGTCAGCTTCAGCGTCCACGCCACCTTCGCGTTGAGCTGGATCTCCGCGCCGATCGTGCCCGCCTCTCCGGTCTTGGTCAGATCGACCTTGGCGGCGGCCTTGGTGTCCGTCAGCTTCGGCACCGCACTGCGGTCGATCGTCGCGATGTCGAACAGCTTGTCGCCCAGATCCGCGCTGCGCACATGCAGCACCGTCGCCGACGTCGCGGCGACTTCGAGGGTACGGGTCTTGATCGTCCCGAGCGGCGCGGTCAGCCGGTGCGCCTCGTCCGGCCAGGCCGGCGCGGTGCTCGGCAGCGACTGGATCACGTCGGCCGGCGCCGGGGTCTGCGCGTTGGCGGTGGACCGGTAGGTCGGCTCGAACGCCACCGTCTGCCCCAGCACCACCCCGATGGTCAGCGCGACCAGCACGGCCGTGAACGCCCACAGCCGCCACGGCTTGCGCGGCTTCTCCTGATAGACGATGACCGCCCGCGCGACCACCACCGGCGGCGGCTGCCGCGGAATGGTCGGCATCGACTGGGTAGGCTCACTGACCGCCTCGAACCAGTTCCGTTCATCCCTGTTGCCCGCGTTACCGGACACCGCGGCACCTCCACTCGCCGTGCGTGTCTGCCACGGTTCACCAGTGATACGCATCGCAGCCCATGTCGGATCGAAGATCTTCATTTCAACACGAGAAGCGCTCCCATGGAAGGCAGGATGTGATCGGTGCGTAACACCAGAGACACCTTGGCACGCGGCCTGACCGAGGTTTTCGCCCCCGCGGTGCTGGCCGCCGTGCTGCCGCTGATCGTCGGCGCGCAGGCCGCGTCGTCGGTGGGCGCCGGGTTGCTGTGGGGCCTGCTGGCCAGCACGTTCTGCGCCATCATCCCGTACGCGATGATCCTGCACGGGGTGCGTCGCGGGCGCCTGGGAGACCGGCACATCGGGGTGCGGGAGCAGCGATTGCGCCCGATGTTGTTCGGCTTGGCGTCGGTAACGATCGGGGTGGCTCTGCTCCTTTTGTTACATGCCCCGCGAGAGCTGACGGCGCTGATCGTGGCGTCCCTGGCCGGCGGCGTGGTGGCCACCGCCATCAACCACTTCTGGAAGTCGAGCGTCCACGCGGGGGTGGCCGCGGCAACGACCGTGGTGCTGACCATGGTGTTCGGGCCGTGGATGCTGCTCACCAGCGTGATCACCGCCGGCGTCGCCTGGTCCCGGGTTCACCTGAAGGACCACACCGTCGCCCAGGTGGTGGTCGGTGCGATCATCGGCGCGGTGGTGGCCGGCGTGGTCTTCGGAGTCCTGCGCTCGTAACGAGCGAGTGCGACATTAGCCGTATGGATCAACACGCTGACCTGCTCGTCCGCAACGCCCTGCTGGTCGCCACGGCCGACCCCGCAGGCCGGGAGATCCCGGGTGGCTGGGTTGCCGTCACCGGTGGGCTGATCAGCGGGGTGGGCGGGTCGACGGATGTGCCGCCGCAGGCGACCCGGGTGCTCGACGCCGGTGGCTGCCTTGTCACGCCGGGGCTGGTCAACACGCATCACCACATCTATCAGAACCTGACCCGCTCCTATCGGCCGGTCGTCAACGGGACGCTCTTCGAGTGGCTCACCGGGCTCTACCCGCTGTGGAGCCGGCTCGATGAGGAAGCCTCCTACCTCTCCGCCTGGGTCGGGCTCGCCGAGCTGGCCCTCGGCGGCTGCACGACCACCACCGACCACCTCTATGTCGCGCCGAAGAACGGTGGGGATCTCTGGTCGGCGGAGATCACCGCCGCCCGGGAGCTCGGCATGCGCTTTCACCCGACGCGCGGCTCGATGAGCGTCTCGCGCAAGGACGGTGGGCTGCCGCCCGACGAAGTGGTCCAGGACGAGGACGAGATCCTCGCCGACTGCGAGCGCCTGGTTAACCAGCATCACGACCCGGGCTGGGGTGCCATGGTGCGGGTCGCGATCGCGCCCTGTTCGCCGTTCAGCGTCAGCCCTGACCTCATGACGCGGGCCGCCGAGCTCGCCGAGCGCCTCGACGTCCGCCTGCACACCCACCTGGCCGAGGACCCGGACGAGGACACCTACTGCCTGGAGCGCTTCGGTCGCCGGCCGATCGAGCAGTTCGAGGAGGTGGGCTGGCTGACCGGGCGGTCCTGGGTGGCGCACTGCATCTACCCGAGCCAGGGCGAGATCGAGCGGCTCGGGGCGGCCGGCGTCGGCGTCGCGCACTGCCCGAGCTCCAACATGCTGATCGGCGGTGGCGGGTTCGCCCCGGTGCGGGAATTCCGGGCCGCCGGGGTGCCGGTCGGGCTGGGCTGCGACGGGTCGGCGTCCACCGACTCGGCGTCGCTGTGGCTAGAGGCCCGCACCGCCCTGCTGCTCGGCCGGCAGCGGCTCGGCCCGACCGGGATGACCGCCCGCGAGGTCCTGGACATCGCCACCCGCGGCGGTGCCGCCTGCCTCGGCCGGCAGGGGGAGCTCGGCGAACTGACCGTGGGTGCGGCCGGCGACCTGGTCTGCTGGCCGCTGGAAGGCGTCGCGTACGCCGGGGCCCGCACCGATCCGATCGAGGCGTGGCTGCGCTGCGGCCCCAGCGCGGCCCGGCACACGGTCGTCGCGGGCCGGCCGGTGGTCGAGAACGGACACCTGGTCGCGGACAACACCGAGGACATCCTCGCCCGGCACGCCCGTGCCGCCGCCCGCATCCAGGGTTGGTAGCCACCGGCACCGGGAACAGCCGTGCGGTGCCACCGGAAACCCGGCGCGGCTCGACGACATCGGACATGATGCCCACATCGAATCACGGAGGATGACGATGGTGAATGGTCGCCGAGTGGCGAGCGGTTTTGTCGGGGGAGTGGCGGCGCTGATCGTCGCCGGTTGTTCGGGCACCGAGCCGGACCGGCCGGCGGCGGACGTGACCTCGGCACCCTCCCCGACGTCCGCCGAGTCGCCATCGGTGGCGCCGACCTCGGCCGGGCCCGCCAAGGCGATCCCGGCCGGCATCCCCGACAGTGCCTTCCTGCAGGAGTCCGACGCTCCCGAGAAGGCCAAGGAGAAGCCCAACCGACTGGATTCGGACGGTAATGCGCTGCCGGCTTTCTGCAAGGCCGGCTACGAACAGAAGGACCAGGTCGGGGTACGCGGGACCGAGCTGCTCCTGATCGCGAGCAAGGATGCGACCGAGGGTTCGACCCCGAAGGCCGCCGTCTACGAGAACGTGATCGTCTACAAGGGCGCCGGCGCGACCGAGTTCATGACGGACCTGCGCGCGGCGGTGCGCGGCTGCGCGTCGCAGAAGGAGGACAACGGCGTGACCGCTAAGAACTTCCTGCGCGGCTCGATCGGGGCCGGCGACGACTCGGAGCTGATCGAGCGGACCCGCCCGGCCACCGACGACGCCGGCGAGCCGATCGACAACCAGGTCAACCAGGTGTTCTGGGCGGCGGTCCGGCAGGGCGACACGATCGCGTTCGTGAGCAACGGCGGCTGGGAGTCCGGTTCGGCGGAGAAGTCCGACACGGTCACCCTGGCCACCCGCGCCGCGACCCGAGTGAAGGCCTGGCGCGGGTAGCAACGGGGTCATTTCACGGCACCTCCGGTGATGCCGGAGATGATCTTTCGCTGGGCGACGGCGAAGACCACCACCAGCGGAAGGCTCATCAGGATCACGTACGCGAAGATCAGGTGCCAGTTGTTCAGGTAGAGGCCGGCGCTGGCCACCCGGAACAGGTTGAGCGGCAGGGTGTCGAGCCGGCCGCCGACCACGAAGAACGCGTAGAACACGTCGTTCCACACGTACAGGCAGATCAGGATCGTGGCGGTGGCCAGCACCGGCCGCAGCAGCGGCAGCACGATCCGGCGGAACACCAGCATCGGGCCGGCGCCGTCGATCTGCGCGGCCTCCTCCAGCGACTCGGGGATGGTGCGGACGAACCCGGTCACGAAGAAGATCACCGTGGACAGGTAGATGCCGAGGTAGACGCAGATCATCCCGATGGCGGTGCCGGCCAGGCCGAGCTGCCGCAGCAGCAGCACGACGGTGACCACGGCCGGCGGCAGGATGATGCCGCTGATGCCGACCGCGTAGAGCACCGCCATCAGCCGCGAGGTGCGCCGGGCGAGCACCCAGGCCGCCATCGAGCCGAGCAGCAGCACCAGCACGACGGTCGGCGCGACGATCAGCATGCTGCCCAGGAACGCGGCCGGCACGTCCGCGTCCACCCAGACCTGCCGCACGTTGTCGAGCAGGTGCCAGTGCGTCGGCAGGGAGAAGTTCGGGTTGATCGCCTCACCCTGCGACTTGCCGGCGGTGACGATCACCAGCCACAACGGTGCGCCGATCAGCCCGACGACCAGGAGCAGAGCGGCGAACGGTTGCAGCCGCCGCCACAGCGGGTGGTCGCTCATAAGATCTCCTCCCGCTTCCGGAGCAGGTAGATGACCGGGAACGCCAAGAGAGCCACCAGCAGGAACAGCACCAGGCTCATGGTGGTGGCCTGCGCGAACAGGCCCTGCCCGAACGTCCGGTAGATGAAGATGTTGAGGATCTCGGTCGTGCGGGCCGGCCCGCCGCCGGTGGTGGCCTGCACGATGTCGAAGCCGTTCATCGAGCCGAGCAGCGCGGTCGCCACCGTGAACGTGACCGCCGGAGCGAGCAACGGCGCCCGGATCGTCCAGAACGTGCGCCACCGGGACGCGCCGTCGATCCGGGCCGCCTCCATCACGTCCTCCGGCACGGTCTTCAGCCCGGCCAGGTAGATCAGCATGGACAACCCCATCCACTTCCACGCGTGGATCAGCGCGACCACCACCAGCGTCCAGGTGGTGTCGCCGAGCCACGCGTACCCGATCCCGAAGACGCCGTTGAGCGCGCCGGCCGGCTTGAGCAGCGCCTGGAAGATGTAGCCGACGGCGAGCGCCGACATCAGCACCGGCACCAGGAAGAACGTCCGGGCGATCCGGTTGACCAGGGTGTCGCGTTCGAGCAGAACGGCCAGGCCGAAACCGAAGACATTCTGGAAGACCGCGACGAGTACGGCGTAGATCAGGGTGATCCGCAGCGACCGGAACAGCGTGCCGTCCGATGCCAGCGACGTGAAGTTGTCGAAGCCGACCGGGTTGATGGCGCTCTTGAAGCCGGACCAGTCGGTGAACGCGTACACGAAGTTGAACAGTGTCGGCAGCACGAAGAAGACGACCAGCAGGGCGTACGCCGGAAGCAGGAACCACATCGGATGCGTACGCCGCCGGATGACGCGTGGGGCCGGGGCGGGCGCGGCGGAAGCGCGCGCCCGCACCGGCAGTTCGGCAGTGGTCGGCATCCCTAGAACCCTGCCGCCCCGGCGGCCTTGGCGAGCTGGGCGAACTGGTCCTGGGTGGCCTTCGCGACCTGCTCCGGGGTCATCGTCCCGGCGATCATGTCGGCGAGGTTGAGGTAGAGATCCGGGTTGGCGACGGCGAGGGCCTGCATCGACCCCACCGAGGCGGGCAGCGCCGCGTGCACGTCCTGCAGCGCCTTGGGCACGCCGGCCGGGCTGGGCACCGCGGTCTCCAGCGACACCGTGTTGCGGTCGGCCACGAAGTCGGCGTAGCCGGGGCCCATCCAGTAGGCGAGCAGCTGCCGGGCGGCGGCTTCCCGCTTGGCGTCGCCGGTCTTGAAGGCGACCAGCGCGTTCGACTGGTCGGGGATGAACGTGCCCACGTTGCCGGACGGCGCGATCGGGAAGAAGCCGATCTTCTTGTCCAGGGTGGCCGTGTCCGCCTTCGCCTGCAGCTGCCCGAAGAAGGAGTTGACCTGCACCACCATCGCGGCCTTGCCGTTCAGCAGCGCCGCGCCCTGGTCCTCGAACTTGGCCGTCTTGATGTCGGTGTTGAACAGGCCCTCACCGATCAGCGCCTGGTACTTCTTGATGGTGTCGAGCACGGCCGGGTCGGTGAACTTCTCCTTGCCGGTGTTGACCCTGTCCCACAGGCCGTTCTTGGCCGCGTCGGCCAGCTGCACCTGCACCCACCACTGGGTGGCCCACCGGTCGCCGCCCATCTCGTAGAACGGCGTCACGCCCTTGGCCTTCAGCTGCCGGGCCAGGGTGATCATCTCGTCGAAGTTCTTCGGGGTGGCCGTGATGCCGTTGGCCGCGAAGACCTCCTTGTTGTAGTAGACGCCCTCCACCGCCGGGCTGGTGATCAGCGCCGCATACCGGGTCTTGTCGAGGATGCCGGTGATGTCGCGCAGGTCGGGTGCCAGCTTGTCCAGCCACGGCGCGCCGGTGAGCGGCTGCAGGTTGGACTTCGCGTTCAGCGCGGTCAGCATCGACGCGGTCGGCTGCCAGAACGCGATGTCCGGCTTGTCGCCGGTGGCGACCTTGGTCTGGATGCCCTGCTCGTACGGGTCGGGGATGGTGACGACCTGGACGGTGGCGCCGGTCGCCTTCTGGAAACCGTCGATCACCTTGGTGGGCACGGTGTTGCTGTTCTGCGCCGCCCAGATGGTCAGCTTCACGCCGTCCAGCTTGGTGTCGGGCGCGGGCCAGGCGGTGTCACCGGACGCGGCGGGGGTGTCGCCGGCTCCGGGGTCGCTGCAGGCGGTCAGGGCGAGGAGGGCGATAACGGCGGCACCGATTATTCGTTTCATCGTGATCCTTCGGTCGGGGTGATCCGGAACAGGCGCGCGGCGTACGGTTCGTCGCCGGCCGCGGTGACGGTGAGGGTTCCGCCGGCGGCGTCCCACGCATGGGTCCAGGCCGGCAGATGCAGGGGAAACAGCACGTCCAGCTCGATCGGGCGGCCGCGCAGGTGGTCGAGGTGCAGGGTGGTCGTGGCGGCACCGTCGCGGCGCCACAGCGCCAGGTAGGTGACGCCGGGCGCGTTCAGCGCGAGGCTCAGCCAGGCGTCGTCCCAGCCCGGCAAACCGTGCGGCCAGGCGGGTGCGGCCTGCGCGAGGTCCGATCGGATCTTCCGGTACGCCGTGACGGCGTCCCGCACGTTCCGCTGCTGCCGCTCGCTCATGCCGTCGACCCGGCCGGACAGGTAGAGCCGCCCCATCAGGCCGGTGACCAGCGTGAACGCGGCCTCCTCGGCGCTCATCTCCGGTTGCGGGTAGGCCCAGCTGGCCGCCTGCTCGGGCAGGACGGACAGCGGCGCGGCCACCGCGATCGGCGGGTAGCGCCGCCAGTCCTGCTGGTCGCTGGTGGACTGCAGCTGCATCCGGGCGAGCAGCGCGTAGTCGGCCCGCATCCCGCCGGACGCGCAGTTTTCCAGGATCAGCTCCGGATGCCGGTCGAGCACCCGGTCGAGCCAGTCGAGGTGGGCCCGGTTGTGCCCGAGCAGCCCGGCGCCGACGCTGCCATTCCCCAGGCCGGCGGCGCCGAGGTCGGTGCCCGCCCCCGGGTCGATGTTGTAGTCGAGCTTGACATAGCCGACGCCGAGCTGGTCGACGAGCCGGTCGACCACCTCGTCGAGGTGCGCCACCGCCGCCGGATGCCGCAGGTCGAGGTGGTACCGGCCGTGCTCGACCAGCCGCACCCCGCCGCGCTGCAGGAACGCCTCGGGCGGCAACTTGTCCTGCATCGGGCTGCGCACCCCGATCACCTCGGGTTCGAGCCACAGCCCCGGCACCATGCCGCGGTCGCGGATGCGGGCGACGACCTCCTCGAGGCCGCCCGGGAACCGGGTCTGCGACGGCTGCCACTCGCCGACGCTGTCCCACCAGGCGGTGTCGTTGTCATACCAACCGGCGTCCACGCAGAACACCTCCGCGCCGGCCGCGGCCGCCGCGTCGATGAGCGGCCGCAGCTTCGCCGTGGTCGGGTCGCCCATCAGCGTGTTCATGTAGTCGTTGAACACCACCGGCAGCGTCCGGTCGGCGGGGTGCGGCCGCCGCAGGGCCCGCCGGTGCGCGGTCATCGCCGCCACCGCCGCGTCGAAGCCGTCGCCGGACATCGCGACCGACACCGGCACGGTGGTGAACGACTCGCCGGGCTCGAGCCGCTGCTGCCACTGGTGGTCGAGATCGGTCGGCCCGAGCAGCGCCAGGTAGGCGCCGCCGAGCCGTTCGCCGGTCTCCCACCGCCACGGTCCGTTGTGCTCGATCTGCCACAGCCAGGCCGCTCCGGAGTCGCGGTCGACCAGCGCCCCGGCCGGCAGGTGGGTGCCGGTCGACCAGGTGCCGGTGCCGACCTGCGCGACCCGCCCCCGGCCGTCCTGCCCGTGCAGCGGCAGGCTCAGGTCGGGGACGAGGTCGTCGCGCAGCCGCCGCCTGGTCCAGCGGCCCTCGCCGATCCACTCGCTGTCGCCGGCCAGCAGGTCGAGCGCGGCCACCGGGGGGAGGCCGAGGGCCAGGGAGGTGACGCCGAGCAGCAGGATCGGCTCGGCGCCGTCGTTGGTGACGGTCGTGCGGACCTGGCACGCGGCCACCCCGCCGGCCGAGCGGAAGCTGACCCGGCTGCGCAGCCCGGTCTGCTCGTCGCGCTGGTCGACGTGCACCCCGTCGCGGTCCGCCGAGGTGCCGGCGACCCGCATGCCGGCGCCGATGGCGGTGCGCACGTTGCGCTGGGACACGTGCGCCCGCCCGAACCCGGCGGCGAGAACCTCGACGATGGGTTGCCCCGAGATCGCCGCCGGGCCGTCGTCGGGCAGGTCGATGACCAGACCCCAGTCCAGGGAAGTGGACCTCACGATGTTGCTCCTGTTTCCGATCGATCAGCCGACGGGTGCGGCGATCTGGATCCGGTCGATGTTCGGTGCGTAGCCGGTCGAGGCGTTGCCGAAGGTGATCGTGTTGGCGCCGGCCGCCAGGTCGACGTCGACGACCGTGGTCCAGTAGTTGGACCAGCCGAGCGTGTTGCGGAAGAACACCTTCTTCGCGGTGCCGCCGTTGACGCTGATCTCCGCGTACCGGTCGACGATGTTGCTGTTGTAGTTGGTGGCGCCGTCGCCGAGCTCGCCGTTGGCGTAGCCGACCACCATCCGGTAACGCCCGGCGGCCGCCGCGCTCACGCCGTTGAAGCGCAGCGTGTTGGCGCTCCCGGCGCCGATCCAGCCGACGTACTTACCACCGGTGGCGGCGGTGTCGCTGACCACCGCGGCGGCACCGCCGAGCGTGTTGCTCGCCGCCTCCGCCTCGTAGGCCGTGACCGTCCCGCTGGTGGCGGCCACGTCCAGGTAGTCGAGGTTGACGGCGTCGCGGTCGTCGGTGGCGTACGCGTTGTACTCCACCCGGCTGATCCCGGCCGGCAGGTAGACCTTGGTGGTGGCGGTCTTCCAGGTGTTCCAGTCGGCGGTGCCGGGCAGCGCCACGGTGGTCAGGTCGGCGCCGTTGAGCCGCACCCGCAGCGAGCGGTCGGTGGGTGCGCCGGTGTAGGGACCGGCCGAATACCGCAGGCTCAGGTTGTAGTAGCCGTCGGACGGCGCGGACACCACGAACTTCGTCGAGGCGGTGCTGCTGGCTCCGTACCCCTCGGTGAAGTAGGTGCCGGCGTAGCCGGTGTTCGTCCCGTAGGTGACCTTCGCGGTGCCGCCGAGGGCGGCATATTCCGCCTCGTAGCGGTTGGCCGCCGCGGTGCTGGTGTCGGTGTTGGGGGTGACGATGATCTGGTACGCCGACTGGCCCTTGAGGCCGGTCAACGGCACGGTGACCTGCCCGCTCGACGCGGTGAAGTCACCCTCCTTGACCACGTAGGGCGCGGCCGAGGCGGCCAGCCCGGTGTTGTCGATGCCCCAGACGGTCGCGTGCACGGTCGTGCCCAGGTAGGACGGGACGCCCTTGACCACGACGTTGGTGTCGTAGGTGCCGGACGCCGGGTTGTTGCCCCCGAAGATCACCCGGGCCTGCTTCCTGTTCGCGTCGAGTGCCGCGAGGCCCTGCAGCGACCCGCCGGCCGACGGGGGAGTGACCGCCACCGTGTTGCCGGTCAGCTCGCCGTACCACTTGTAGAGCCACCACGCGCCGGTTGCCTGGTTGTTGTGGGTGACCAGGTCGTTGAGGCCGCCCGCGGTGGTCCAGTAGGCGAGGCAGCCGTCCACCTTGCTCGCCTCGAACTTGGCCACGAACTGCACCAGGTTGCCGGGCACGCCGAGGTCGCCGGAGGAGCGGCCGTACTCGTTGATGGTGATCGGCCGGGCGCTGATGCCGACGGCGGTCTCGATGGCGCGGTAGTCGTTGTAGTGGTCCTGCCAGCTCGAGTAGAAGTCGTTGCCGAGCTCGTGCCAGGTCATCACGTCGGGCAGCACGCTGTTGGCCTTGGCGTACGTCAAGAAGGTCTTCAGGTCGGCCGAGCGGTAGCTCGCGAAGTTGGGGCCGGCGATCCGCGCGGTCGCGTCGATCGAGCGGATCTTCTGGAACACCGTCTTCCAGTCGGCCAGCAGGCCGGTCAG
This sequence comes from Paractinoplanes durhamensis, assembly GCF_016862175.1. Classification (GTDB taxonomy): domain Bacteria; phylum Actinomycetota; class Actinomycetes; order Mycobacteriales; family Micromonosporaceae; genus Actinoplanes; species Actinoplanes durhamensis. The sequence goes on from NZ_BOML01000043.1 coordinate 194,144, forward strand.
ATTCCCCGAATACCAGATGCCGTCGGGCTCGTTGAACGGCACGTAGACGTACGAGCTCCGATAAGGATCGGCGACGATCTTGCGGGTCATCGTGTCGACCTTGGCCAGGTAGTCGGTGATGCCGGCGTTGTCATACGGCCACTGCTTGTAGACGTCCTGCATGTAGACCTGGATGTCGCGGCCGCCGGCCCGCTTGAACATCGGCGCGATCTTCAGCGCGTCGCCGTTCGGGTGCTGCAGGCCGTCGGGGGCCTTCTGCGCGGTGACCTGCGGCTTGAGCGCGGCCAGCATGGTCTCGTTGGGGATGCCCTCGTCGCCGAGGCCGTAGAGGAAGCCGGTGGCGCCGTAGCGCAGCGCGCCGGTGCCGGTGGCCAGGTCGACCGTGAGCTGCGACGCGGCTGCCTGCGCCGGGGCTGTGGCCATTGTGCTCATCAGCACCACCGTCGTGATCACGGCAAGCTGTCTCGATCTCATCAGCGCGCCTCTCCATCAATGACTCTGAAATCAATGATCGTGAATGTGACCGGTCACATCATCGGCCATGAGTGTGACCGGTCACACGACTCGGAGAAAAGGGCCGTTACGAGTTTGTTACCGACGTGTGGCGGGCGGCGGTGCCGTGGACTCCCGCACGATGAGCCGCGGAGCCTCCAGCCCGGGGATGCCCAGCCCGGGGATGCCCAGCCAGCGGATGTCGGGCTCGCCGGTGAGGCGGTGCTCGTCGGCCAGCGCGGAGACGCACGCCCGGCCGAGCGCCACGAAATCCATCCGTACCGTGGTCAGCGCCGGCGTCCAGTAGGCGGCGCCGGGCACGTCGTCGAACCCGACGATGCTCACGTCGCCCGGCACGTCCCGGCCCGCTTCGTACAGGGCACGGCGTACGGCCAACGCGGTGTCGTCGTTTCCGCACAGGATCGCGGTGACGTCATCATCGGTCGCCAGCTGCTGCCCGGCCAGGTAGGCGGAGTGCGAGTCCCAGCCCGCCCCGATCACGTCCGGCACCGGGGCGCCGGCCTCGGCGAGGGCCTCCCGCCAGCCCACCTGCCGGGCGGCGAACGGCGCCTCGGACGGGATCGCCACATGGTGGACGGTGCGGTGCCCCAGCGACAGCAGATGCCGGGTCGCGTCGGCGGCCGCCTGGCGTTCGTCCAGGAAGATCATCCGATGATCGGAACCGGGCAGGCCGCCCGCCTCGGTCGCCGCCACCACCGGTACGTCGTCGGGCAGCAGCCGCAGCACGCCGGTGCCGGCCGGGTCGAACGCGACCACCACCACGCTGCCCGCGGTCGGGTCGCTGACGTAGTCGACCGCGTGCCGCACGTCCGCCGCCGAATCCGACTCGACGACGCGGATGCCCACGGCCAGCCCCAGCAGCCGCCCCGCCTCCTCGACGCCCTGCAGGAGACTCGCGTACCCGTAAAGGGTCGTGTTGGCGGTGACCACGGTGACCGCCCGGGCCCGGCCCAGGCCCAGCGCCCGCGCGGCCCGGTTCGGACGGTACTGCAGGCGCTCCATCACCTCGACGACCAGTTGCCGGGTCTCCGGCCGCACGTTCGGCGAATCGTTGATCACCCGCGAGACGGTCTGATAGCTGACGCCGGCCGCGGCCGCGACGTCCCGGATCCGCGGCGGCACGGTCCGCTGCTCCCGCATCACGCCACCGTCCGGCTCGCCCTGTCGGCCATGACCCCAGCCTAGTCATGCTGCCCGGGGCATCACGGGGGTGCCGACGAGGGTCGTTCTGCGGCGGATCAGGAGCGATGTTCACCGGGTTTCTGCCGGACGCCGAAAGCCTGGGAGGCGGGAAGCTGGGCGGCCCGGATGTCGGACGCCCACTGTTGAACGGTCGCGTCGGCCGCCTCCCGGCCGTCGACCCGCAGGCGCCGGAACCGCTCGTCGCCGGGGCTGTTCAGCATGTACGCCACCACCGTCCAGCGGCCGGTGACCATCCGCACCGGCCAGACGACCAGGGTCGCGAGCAGCGCGGCGAGCCACGTCCCCAGCCACCACGCCAGCACCGGAATCGCGACGAAGAGCGTGAACGGGTCCTGCGCGAATTGCAGCGCCCCCAGCACGTGAGCACCGGGAAGCCACGCCAGCCGGCGACGGCCGACCCGCCACCGCACCCAGTCACCCGACTCCAGCCGGGACAGCACCACCACACCCCCATGGTGACCAGCAATGTCAATCGATGGGGTCAGCGCGGGTCGGCGGTGTTCCAGGCGTAGTCGAACCGGTCCGGCGTCAGCTCCCACTCCCGGAGCACGGCCAGCAGTTGCGTCTCGTCGGCCGCGCGGGCCCGGCGGACGAGAACCTCGCCGATGTCGTAGTCGAAACCGTCGATCATCGCGGCGTCGTACTCCCGATGGGCGACCGTGAAACCGGGGGAGTCGCCGCGATCGGGGGTGATGTCGACGAAGGCCCGCCGGCCGGGGCCGGACCCGGGCACCTCGACCGCCAGCCGCCGCCCGACCCGGAGCGCGTTCCGCAGCTCGGTGGGCCAGGAGCTCATGGCAGGCTCCGGGCCAGGCGCCGGACCGCTTCGTCCATCCGGTCGGGTGGGGACGCGGCGTAGGTCAGGCGCAGGTGTGGGGCCGGTGGCTCGGCCGGGAACCATGGCCGGCCGGGGAAGACGATCACGCCCTCGGCGGCGGCCGCGGCGGCCACCGCCAGGTCGTCGGTGCCGTCCGGCAGGCGTGGCCACAGGTGCAGGCCGCCGCGCGGGATCGCCGCCGGGACCAGGTCGGGCAGGTGGCGGGTCAGGGCGGTCAGCAACGCCTCGCGGCGCGCGCGCAGGGCGGTGCGCAGGTGCCGCAGGTGGCGGGACCAGGCGGGCGCGGTCACGAACTCCAGGGTGGCCTGCTGCAGCGGCCCGGCCACGAAGAAGTCGTCGAGGAGCCGGGCGGCGCGCAGCCGGGCACCGGCCGGCCCGCGGGCGCCGATCGCGGCGATGCGCAGCCCGGGCGCCGCCGATTTGGTGAGCGAGCGCAGGTAGATGACGTGCCCGTCGGGATCGTCGGCGGCGAGCGGCGGCGGTGCGTCCCCGTCGATGGTCAGGTCGCGCGCATAGTCGTCCTCGAGCAGGAACGCCCCAGCCGCGCGGACCGCCGAAGCCACCGCCTTCCGGCGATGCAACCCGAGGGTGGCCCCGCTGGGATTGGCATGCAGCGGCTGACAATAGAAGAGCCTTGCTGATGTACGGCGGAAAGCCGCGGCCAACTGATCGGGAAGTACGCCGTCGGCGTCGGCCGGAACCGGAACGATGCGCAGGCCGGCCGCGCGCGCGGCGGCCATCGCCCCGAGATAGGTGGGCGACTCGACCAGCAGCGTGTCCCCGGGTGAGGTGAGCGCGCGCAGCGCCGAGGAGAGGGCGGCCTGCCCGCCGGGGCAGATGACCAGGTCGTCGGCGCGCAGCCCGGTGCCGGACTGCTGAGCGAACCACGCCCGCAGGTCGGCTCGCCCTTCGACCGGCCCGCGCTGCCAGGTGGCCGGCTGCCGCGCCGCCCGGGCAAGGGCGGCACCGAGCGCGGCGGCCGGTTGAAGGTCAGCGTCGAGGTAGCCCCCGGAAAGCGGAATGGCCCCGGCCGGCGGTAACGCCAGTAGCGCCGCCATGTCGGCATCCCCGGCCGGAGCGGCCCCGAGCGCAACCGTCTGCCAGGAGAGATCGGGCGCGACCGGCACCGCAGCCCGGGCGGCCACGAACGTCCCCTGCCCCGGCCGGGTCTCGATGACCCCTTGAGCTGCCAGTTGCCGGACCGCCTCGGCCACGGTGACCGGGGAGGCCTGGTGCCGGGCGGTCAACTCGCGCACCGAGGGCAGCCGCGTGCCGGGCGCGGCCGCCGTCGCCAGCCGCCGGAGATCTTGGATAACGCGGCCGGCTGCGTTACCGTCATTCATGAGAACCAAGAGTAGCGCTACCGCCCCCACGAGAGTAACGGAAGCGGTGACAGCGGGCCTCGCCCTCGGCGCCCTGGGCGTGCTCGCCTTCAGCATGTCGCTGCCCGCCACCCGGGTCGCCGTCCAGCAGCTCGACCCCTGGTTCGTGGCGTTCGGCCGGGCGGTCGGCGCGGCCGCGCTGGCCTGGATCTACCTGACCGGCACCGGCGCCACCCGGCCCACGAGCACCCAGTGGCGGCGACTGGCCGTGGTCGCGCTCGGCGTGGTGGTCGGCTTCCCGCTCTTCACCTCGCTCGCCCTGACCGGCGCGACCGCCGCCCACGGCGCGGTCGTGGTGACCGTCCTGCCGGCGATGACCGCGATCTTCGCGGTGGTCCGGGCCGGTGAGCGCCCGCCGCCGCTGTTCTGGATCGCCGGCGGCGCGGGCCTGCTCGTCGTCCTGACCTTCCTGATCGCGACCGGCACGGTGCACGGCGGCCTGTCGGCCGACGACCTCTACCTGCTGCTGGCCGTGGTCCTCTGCGGATTGGGGTACGCCGAGGGCGGCGCGCTCGCCCGTGAGCTGGGCGGCGCCCGTACCATCTGCTGGGCCTTGATCGTCGCCCTGCCCGTCACCGTGCCGATCACCGTGCTCGCCGCCTGGTCGCACCCGCCGCAGGCGGACCTGAGCGCGTGGGCCGCCTTCGGCTACCTGACCGTGATCTCCATGTTCCTGGGCTTCTTCGCCTGGTACGCGGGCCTGGCGAGGGGCGGCATCGCCAAGGTCGGCCAGATCCAGCTGGCCCAGCCGATCCTGACCCTGATCTGGTCGGCCCTGCTGCTCGGCGAGGCGGTGACCCCACTGTCGATCGGCGTGGCGGTGGTGGTCCTGGCGTGTGTGGTGCTGATCCAGCGGGCCCGGGTCAGCGGCTGAGGTCGTGCCGGCGGTGGGTGAGCTTCTCGGCGAGCGCGGCCGGCGCGATCCGGCGCAGCGCGAACACCAGCGGCGCGTTGCTGCCCACGGCGTACCGCTGCTTGGGCTTCTCCGCCTCGATGGCTTTGACGATCTCCGCGGCCACCCGTTCGGCGGAGATGCCGGCCTTCTCGTTGCGGTCGAGGGCGGCGAGCATCTTCTCGAACTCGGGGCGGTGCGGCGAGTCGGCGGCGAGGTATTCGGTGCGGCGCTCGCTGATGCCGGTGTTGATCGAACCGGGTTCGACCGTGGTCAGCCAGACGCCGTAGGGCGAGTATTCGTGCCGGGCGCCGTTGGCGAAGCCCTTGAGGGCTGCCTTGGTGGCCACGTAGGACGATCGGTAGGCGAGCGGGAACGACGCCAGCATCGAGCCGATCATCACCACCCGGCCGTAGCCGCGCTCGCGCATCCCGGGCAGCGCCAGCTGGGCGAGCCGCACCGGCCCGAGCACGTTGACCTGGAAGAGCCGCCGCAACGCATCGGTCGGCAGCTCCTCGAACGGCCCGGACTGACTCTCGCCGGCGTTGTTGACCAGGATGTCCACGCCGCCGAGAAGCTCGCCCAGCGCCTCGACCGAGTCGTCGTCGGCCAGATCGAGCTGGACCATCTCGACGCCGTCCGCGGCGGTGCCCGGCTTGCGGCTCGTGCCCAGCACCCGGTAGCCGCGCGCGGCCAGCAACGAAGCCGTCGCTCTGCCGATGCCCGACGATGCCCCGGTGACCAGCGCGGTGCGTTTCATGAAGGCACCCTATCCAGGACTGGTCGATCTCGATCGGCTCGACGCCGTGTTCGGCGCGCTCTCGCACCGGACCAGGCGGGCCATCCTGGTCACCCTGATGGCCCACGGCGGGTCGCAGACATGACCGAGCTCCTGACCGAGTGGATCGGCCGGTTCACCGATGGGTCAGCGCCGCGATGACCTCCGCCCGGTGCCCGGTCCACCAGCGCAGAGCCCGGCCCCGCCGGCCGAAGAGGTGGTCGCAGGTGGTGTCTCCGTCGCGGTAATGCCGGTCGAGCGGCCACGGGTCGGTGGCCAGCACCCACCACCTGCGGTGGGCAGCGTCCGCCAGCTCCGCGTCGGACACCTTGATGTGTACGCGGTAAGCAAGCGCGAACGCCGCCACCCGCGCAAGGTCGACCGCGCCCTGGTCACCGGTGCTGAAGGTGATCGTCGCGGTCCGCACCACTTCAAGGCCGTAGGTGCGCACCCCGAGCCGGTCCCAGTCGAGCACACCGGTGACCCGCCCGTTCTCGGCCAGCAGGTTGTAGGGCTGCAGGTCGCCGTGCGTCCACCCGGCCGGCCCGACCGGGCCGGGGGCGGGCCGCTGTTCGCCGAGCTCCGCGAGCAGGTCGAGCCGCCAGGCGATCTGTTCCCGGGCGAGCAGGTCGAACTCGTCGCCCGGCCCGAGCTCGGCGTACTCCCGGAGCTCGTCGCCGGCCGCCGGAACGTCCATGATCGTCGGTGGCGCCGGCGGGCACAGCCGGGCCAGCGCGAGATGCATCCGCCCGACCATGTCCCCGAAGGCCGCGCAGGCATCGAGGTCGAGGCCGCCCTCGCGGGGATGGGTGCCGGGGAGCCACGGGAAGACCGAGTACCAGTCGTCGCCCACCCGCAGCAGGGTGTCGCCGTCCGGGGCGGGCAACGGGAGCGGCACCCGGAAGTCCAGCTGCGCCAGCACCCCGTGCACGGCCCGGATCTGCTCCGGTGTCCCGTCCCGTTGCAGCTTCACGGCGTAGGTTCCGCGTTCGGTGACCAGCCGCCAGTTCAGGTTCATCACCCCGGCGGTGGCCCGCGTCCAGTCCAGCACCGGCCCGAGCCCGAACTCGCGCGCGACGATCTCGGCGACATCCATCCCGCCATCAAACACGCCCGGCCCCTACGCTGTGAGCGGGAGGCGACGATGGGTGACAGCGGCGGGTTCCGGTTCAACGTCATCGCGGGGATGGGCTTCTTCAGCCGCATCCGCCCGGATCACCGCCCTGCCCAACCCGAACGAGCTCTACCTGCGGGTGGTCGAGGAGATGTACGAGCCCCGCGCCGTGGAGGCCCGGCTCGGCGACGACCCGTTCAACCCCTACGACGAGGGCCCGCACTAGTTTCGGTTGAGGGCGATCAGCACCACGATCACGATGATCAGCAGGACCGCGGCGGTGATCGCGGCGGCGATCTTCGCGGCGCTGTACGGGCGTTCGCCGGCGACCTCGGCCGTACGTCCGTTGACCAGGATGTTGTAGGTCTTTCCGGCGTGCAGGTAGCAGGCGATCCAGACCGGCAGCAGCATCAGCTTGAAGGTGACGTCGGAGTACTGGGTCTCGACCGCCTCGACCCGCTGCTCGTCGCCGCCGATGTCGCTGCGGCAGTCACCCTCGATGATCGGCGCCATCCGGGATTTGGCCGTGCCCAGCCCGGTCTCCGGCTCGACGTCGTAGCGCAGCGTCTCGTGCCCGGCCAGGTATTCGGGCCGGTACACCTCGGCCTGCGGCAGCGGCCACGGCTCCAGCTTGTCGAGATGCTTGGGCGCGACCCGGCCGGTGCCGGCGATCAGCACGTCGTCGAAGTCGCGGGCCACCACCCCGCTCGCCGACCGCCACCGGGTCTTCTGCACCTGCCGGGTCCGGGTCTGGCCGTCCTCGGTGTAGGTCTCGGTGACCCAGTAGTGGTCGCCGCGCTGGCCGCGGTAGTGCGACACGGTGCGCGCGTCGTAGGTCCAGTGCGGCAGGTAGGTGCTGTGCGACGACTCGGCCTCGGTGACCTTCTTGAGCCCGTTCGGCGCGAACCACCGCGATGACGCCCACTGCCGCAGCGCCTCCCGCAGCGCCTTGCGGTCGATCGCGAACGGCAGCACGCCCTCCGGCATGACCTGGTCGCCGGACGAGACGTCGGCGACCAGGGGAGCACCGCAGAACTGGCAGCGGTCGGAGATCTTGTCGCTCTGGGTGACCGCGCCGCAGCCCTGGCAGGTGAAGGTGTGCGGGGCCAGGGTGGCGATCGGCTTGCGGGGCAGGCCGGCGAACTCGGCGTACGAGTGTTCCCGGATCTGCCGCCCGGCCACCGCTACGAGCGGGGTCTCGGCGCCGCAGTACGGGCATTTGAGCACCGTGGTGCCGGGGGCGAACTCGACGTTCGCCCCGCAGTTGGCACACGGGTACTGGCTCTGACTCACTGCGCTCCGGCTCACTGCGGCGGAAGGGGCGGCGGGACCGCGGCGAAGACGCTGCCCAGCTCGGGGACCTGCCCGGCGGCGAGCCAGCCGGCCATGCCGTTCTTCCACACCAGGGTGTCCCGGGTCAGCGACCCGCCGGACGCCTGAGTGCGCAGCGCACCCAGGTCATACGGACCCTGCTGCTGCCCGTCGACGCCGACGAACCATTCGGCGGTCGGCAACGGGGGCGGGCCGGAAGCCGCGGGAGCCGGGGCCGGCGTGTTCATCGCCTGAGTCGCCCGCTGGCCGGCGGCCATGCCGAGGCCGAACCCGAACGCCTCGCCGGCCCCGCCGGAGTTGTTGGCGGCGTCCTCCATCGCGTTCGCGGCCTGGAACTTGGTGTAGTTGTCCAGGTTGCCGACCACGCCGATCGAGGTGCGCTTGTCGAGGGCGGCCTCGACCTCGGGCGGCACCGAGATGTTCTCGATGATGAACTTCGGGATCGAGATGCCGCTCGGCGCGAGCTCGTCGGTGAGCACCGCGGCGAGGGTGCTGCCGATCGCCTGCTGCTTGGCGGCCAGGTCGAGCATCGGCACCCCGGCCGTGGCCAGAGCGCTGCCGAGGTGGCTGGCGACCAGCTGGCGAAGGTATTCCTGCACCTCCTCGGTGCGGAATTGCGGGTCGGTGCCGACCAGCTCGCGCAGCAGCAGGGACGGGTCGGTGACCCGCATGGCGAAGGCGCCGAACGCGCGCAGCCGGACCGCGCCGAACTCCGGGTCGCGGACGATGACCGGGTTCTGCGTGCCCCACTTCATGTCGGTGAACTGCCGGGTGTTGACGAAATACACCTCGGCCTTCCACGGCGACTCGAAGCCGTACTTCCAGCCCTTGATCGTCGAAAGGATCGGCATGTTCTGCGTGGTCAGGGTGTAGGTGCCGGGTGTGAAGACGTCGGCGATCTGACCCTCGTTGACGAAGACGGCCGTCTGCGACTCGCGCACGATGAGCTTGGCGCCCATCTTGATCTCGTTCTCGTAGCGGGGGAACCGCCAGACGATGGTGTCCCGGCTGTCGTCGAGCCACTCGATGATGTCGACCAGCTCACCCTTGAGCTTGTCCCAAAGACCCATGCCGACTCCTCGACCGATGTGCGGGCGCGGTGATCATCGCGCCGCGACGACGGTACCAATCCCCGGCCGGCGACTGCGCTCACCTGCCGGAAAGGCGACTCAGTCCCAGAAGCCGGCGTGCACCTCGGTGGCGCTCGGCAGGGGTGCCGGGCCGTCGACGACGATCTCCCGGCCGCCGTGGGCGAAGACCTCGCGGGTGGGCAGCCGCAGCGGCGGGATGCCCTCCTCTTCCTCGACCATCCCGGCCAGGTCGGCCTCGGAGAGGGCGAACACCACCCGGGCGATGCCGGACCAGTAGATGGCGCCCGAGCACATCGCGCAGGGCTCGGTGCTGGTGTAGAGCACGCTGCCGGCCAGGGTCGCCCGATCGAGGGACCCGGCCAGCCGGACGAGGTTGGTCTCCGCGTGCCCGGTCGGGTCCGACCCGGTGACCACGCTGTTGCGGGCTTCGAGGACCGTCCCGTCCGGGGTGAGCAGCAGCGCTCCGAACGGATGATCGCCGCGCTCCCGGGCCTCCCAGGCGAGCGCCACCGCCCGCTCCAGAAACTCCAGATCCGTGTCCGACATCGTCATGATCACGAGCCTACGGCCCTCTCGTCTCGAAATGCGGGAGAGCGGAAACGGGTTTACGTTCGGCTCGACCTCCGCGCGTCCTTTAGGAGGAACCATGAAACGCACCCTCCCGGCCGCCTTCCTCACCCTCACCCTCCTCGCTGCCGGCTGTGACGGCAGCGGCGGAGGCGACGCCACCAAGGCCAACGCCGCCGCCGGCCCGATCACCGTCTGGCTCTCCAACAACCAGGAGGAACTCGCCTGGGGCAAAGCCATGGTCGAGGCCTGGAACACCGCGCACGCCGACCAGAAGATCACCGCCCAGGAGATCCCGGCCGGTAAGAGCTCGGAAGAGGTCATCGGCGCGGCCATCACGGCCGGCAACGCGCCCTGCCTGATCTTCAACACGGCGCCGGCCGCGATCCCGCAGTTCCAGAAGCAGGGCGGCCTGGTCGCGCTGGACTCGTTCGACGGCGCCACGCAGTACATCGCCGACCGCACCGGCGGCACCGCCGAGCAGTACAAATCGCCGGACGGCAAGTTCTACCAGCTGCCGTGGAAGTCCAACCCGGTGATGATCTTCTACAACAAGGACATCTTTGCCAAGGCCGGCGCGAATCCGGCGATCAAGACGTATGACGACTTCCTCGCCGCCGCCCGCGCGATCAAGGCGAAGAACGCCGCCCCGTTCGCCATCTACCCCTCCCCGGCCGGCGAGTTCTTCCAGTCGTGGTTCGACTTCTACCCGCTGTTCGCCGCCGAGACCGACGGCAAGCAGCTCGTGCAGGACGGCAAGGCCCAGTTCAACTCGCCCGAGGGGCAGAAGGTCGCCGCCTTCTGGAAGACCCTCTACGACGAGGGCCTGGCCGCCAAGGAGCAGTACAACGGCGACTCGTTCGCCGACAAGAAGGCCGCCATGGCGATCGTCGGACCGTGGGCGATCGCGGTCTACGGCGACAAGGTCAAGTGGGGCGCGGTGCCGGTGCCGACCTCGACCGGCAAGCCCGCCGAGCAGATAAAGACGTTCAGCGACGCCAAGAACGTCGCCATGTACAGCGCCTGCCAGAACCGGGCCACCGCCTGGGAAGTGATGAAGTTCGCCACCAGCAAGGAGCAGGACGGCGAGCTGCTCGCCAAGACCGGTCAGATGCCTTTGCGTACGGACCTGGCCGCGGCCTATCCCGACTATTTCGCCAAGAATCCGGAGTACAAGCAGTTCGCCGACCAGGCCGCGCGCACCGTCGAGGTGCCGAATGTGCCCAACTCGGTGGCGATCTGGCAGGCCTTCCGGGACGCGTACTCCGCATCGGTGATCTTCGGCAAGAAGCCGGTGGCCGATTCCTTCGATGCCGCCGCACAGAAGGTCGATCAGCTCGCCAGCGGCTCATGATCGCCAAGGTCCTCGGCCGGCACCCGGTCGGGTTGATCCTGTCCGCGCCGTACGCCGTCTACCTCGCCGTGATCTTCGCCTACCCGCTCGGGTTCGCGGTGTGGATGAGCTTCCACGACTACTTCTTCGCCGCGCCCGGCGCGATCGTCGACCACCCGTTCATCGGGCTCGACAACTACCGCGCCGTGCTCGGCGACCCGGGCGTCCACCAGGCGTTCCGCAACATCGTGGTCTTCCTGGTCATCAACGTGCCGCTGACCACCGGTCTCGCGCTGCTGCTCGCGGTCACGCTGAACCGGGTGGTGCACGCGCGGACGTTCCTGCGGGTCGCGTTCTACGTCCCGTACGTCACCGCCAGCGTCGCCGTCGTCGGCGTGTGGATGTTCCTGTTCAACTCCGGTGGCCTGGTCAACTCGGCGCTCGGCCCGCTCGCGCCGGACCCGTCCTGGCTGATCAACGAGCATCTCGCGATGCCGGTCATCGCGGTCTTCGTGACCTGGAAACAGCTCGGCTTCTTCATCCTGCTCTACCTGGCCGCGCTGCAGAACGTGCCGACGGAGCTGTACGAGTCGGCGTCGGTCGACGGCGCGAACGCGTGGCACCGGTTCTGGTCGGTGACCGTGCCCGCGGTCCGGCCGGCCACCGCCCTCGTGGTGATCCTGGCCCTGATCACCGGCGCCAACCTGTTCACCGAGCCGTACCTGCTGACCGGGGGCGGCGGCCCGAACGGCGCGTCCGCCTCGCCGGTGCTGGTCATGTACCAGCGCGGGATCCAGCAGGGCGAACCGGACTTCGCGGCGGCGCTCGGCGTCCTTCTCGTCCTCGGGGTGCTGATCGTCGCGTACCTCAATCGCCGGCTCATCGAGAGGGACTGACATGAAGGTGCTGCGCTATGTCGTCCTGTTCGCCGGGGCGTTGCTCTTCCTGTTCCCCTTCTACTACATGCTGATCGGCTCGTTGCAGTCCGAACCGGACACCTCGGTGGCCGGCGCGTTCCCGACCGGCGGCCTGACCCTGCACAACTACGCCGACATCAACTCGCGGGTCGACCTGATCGGCTCGCTGATCAACTCCGGGATCTTCACCGGGGGAGTGCTGCTCGGCACGGTCGTCTTCGGCGTCCTCGCCGGCTACGCCCTGGCCCGGCTGCGCTTCCGCGGCCGCGGCACCTTGTTCATGCTGGTCCTGCTCGTGCAGGTGATCCCGTTCCAGCTGCTGCTGATCCCGCTCTACGTGCTGATCGTGCGCGGCTACGGGCTGGCCGACTCGTACCTCGGCATGATCCTGCCGTTCGCCATCAACACCACCGCGGTCTTCATCTTCCGGCAGTTCTTCCTGCAGCTGCCGGACGACCTGTTCGCGGCGGCCCGCCTCGACGGCGCCGGTGAGGTGCGGGTCCTCTGGTCGGTCGCGTTGCCGCTGGTGCGCCCGGCCCTGCTCACCGCGGTCCTGCTGACCTTCATCGGGCCGTGGAACGAGTTCCTCTGGCCGTTCCTGGTCACCAAGGAGGCCGGCATGCAGCCGCTCGCCGTCTCGCTGGCCAACTACATCAGCACCGTGTCGGCCCGGGCCGCCAACCCGTTCGGCGCGATCCTGGCCGGCGCCTGCGTGCTGGCCGCGCCGGCGGTCGGCCTGTTCATCGCGTTCCAGCGCCAGTTCGTCTCGACCGACCTCGGTTCCGGGGTCAAAGGATGATCCGGTACGCGATGACCAGGCTGGGCGTGCTGATGGCGCCGGACACCGGCGACCCGTTCGAGGCCGGCGGCGTGCTCAACCCGGCGAGCGGCCGCACCCCGGACGGGACACTGCACCTGCTGCCGCGGCTGGTGGCGGCCGGCAACGTGTCCCGGATCGGGCTGGCCGAGGTGGAGATCCGCGACGGCGTGCCGGTCGGGGTGCACCGCCGGGGCGTGGTGCTGGCGCCGGACGAGGGCTGGGAACGCGGCCGGGCCAGTGCCGGCGTCGAGGACCCGCGCACCACCTGGGTGCCGAGCCTCGGGCAGCACGTCATGACGTACGTCGCGTTCGGGCCGCTCGGCCCGCGCCTCGCGCTCGCCGTCTCCGCCGACCTGACCCACTGGCGGCGGCTGGGCCCGGTCCAGTTCGGCTACCAGCCCGGCCTGGACACCGACCTCAACCTGTTCCCCAACAAGGACGCCGTCTTCTTCCCCGAACCGGTGCCGGGCCCGGGCGGGGAGCCCTGCTACGCGATGCTGCACCGGCCGATGTGGGACCTCGGCTGGGTCCGGCCCGGCGAGGGCGTCCACCTGCCGGCCGGCATCACCGACGAGCGGCCCGGCATCTGGATCTCCTATCTCCCGGTCGCCGAGGTGGCGGCCGACATCACCGCGCTGGTCCGGCCGCGCGACCACCGCTGTGTGGCGACGCCGCGGTACCCGTACGAGAAAGTCAAGATCGGCGCCGGTCCGCCGCCGCTGCGGGTGCCCGAGGGCTGGCTGCTCCTGCACCACGGGGCGGTCGGCTACGTCCCGCCCGGCTGGGACCCCACCGGCCAGGACGTCACCTACGCCGCCGGGGCGATGATCCTCGACCCGGCCGACCCGGCCCGCGTCCTGTCCCGCACCGCCGAGCCCATCCTCGTCCCGGAGACCGCGGACGAGCGGTCGGGCACCGTGCCCAAGGTTGTCTTCCCCACCGCCATCGAGCAGGTCGACGGCGTCCACTACGTCTTCTACGGCATGGCGGACACGAAGATCGGCGTCGCCCGGCTGGACCGCATCACCGAAGGAGTGCGCGATGAAGCGCCGAACCGTCCTGCTGGGCAGCGGCCTCGCCCTGACAGCTCCGCTGCTGACGTCCACCGCGGCTGACGCAGCCGCTCCGCTGACCAACCTCGCCCACCTCGACTTCCTGCGCGACCAAGTCGCCCCGCCTGCGCAGACCGGGCACACGACGTTCGGGAGCGGCCCGATCGGGGTGCTGTGGACCTACGCCGAGCCCAACCCGGACGGCACCTACCGGCGGATCGGCGGCGGGCCCGGCCAGGGCGCGTTCAACTCCGACGACATCGCCCGCGCCGCCGTGGTCTACCTGCGGCACTGGCGGCAGACCGGCTCCACGTCGAGCCGGGCCGCCTCCTACGAGTTGCTCCGCGGCCTGGCCTACTTCCAGTCGCCGAACGGCAACGTGGTCCTCTGGATGCGGGCCGACGGCACGCTCAACCCGAGCGCTTCACCGGCTGAGCTGCCCGACCCGTCCGACAGCGGCCCGTCCTACTGGCTGGCCCGCGCAGTGTGGGCGCTCGGCGAGGGTTACGCCGCCTGGCGGACCGGCTCGCGGATCGGCGACCGCGAGTTCGCGGGCTTCCTCAAGCAGCGGCTCGACCGGGCGATCGGCGCCCTCGACCGTCAGGTGCTGACCCGCTACGGCACCTGGCAGACCGTCGACGGCCGGTGGGCGCCCGCCTGGCTGATCGTCGACGGCGCCGACGCCACCGCCGAGGCGGTGCTGGGCCTGGCCGCCTACGGCCAGGCGCCGCGACAACTGCGCCAACTCGCCGAGGGCATCGCCGCACTGTCCGGCGGCGGCCCGCGCACCTGGCCGTTCGGTGCGGTGCTGCCCTGGGCGCTGTCCCGCTCCGACTGGCACGCGTGGGCGTCGCAGATGCCGGCCGCGCTGGCCCGGGCCGGACTGCTGCGCCCGGCCGTCGCCGACGCGGCCGTCTTCACGCCGTGGCTGCTCACCTCGGGCGGCCCCGACAACGGCCGGCTGCCGGCCCGGATCGACCGCACCCAGATCGCGTACGGCGTGGACTCGCGCCTCCAGTCGCTGCTCGCGGTGGCCGGCGCGACCGGCCGCACCGGTTTCCGCCGGCTCGCCGGCATCCTGGCCGCCTGGTACTTCGGGGCCAACGCGGCCGGGGCGCCCGCCTACGACCCGGCGACCGGCCGGACGGTCGACGGCATCGCCGGCGACGGCACGGTCAACCACAACGCCGGCGCCGAATCCACCATCCACGGCCTGCTGAGCATGCTGGCCCTGGACGCCCACCCGGACGTGGCCGCGCTGGCCCGGCAGGGCCACATCCTGGAGCGGGCCGGGGCGATCACGGTCGAGGCCGAACAGGGCAGCGGCGGCACCGTGGTCACGCCGCCGTCGGCGTGGACCGGCGAATCGCAGTTCAGCAACGGCAGCTACGTCGAGCTCCCGGCGGGCGCCTCGATCCGCTGGCAACTCCCGGCCGCGGACCGGCCGCACCTGGTGCTGCCGGTCGTCGACCTGCGGCCCGGCAGCGCCGCGGTGACCGCCTGGGCATCCGGCCGGCACCAGCTGGGCACGGTGCGGCATCGGGTCGGCGCGCAGGGTGCCTCCCCGGCGCCGGGGGCGCTGCTGCCGGTGACGCTCGGCGGCGAGCTGCCGGCCGGGCACACCGAGCTGGTCGCCACCGCGACCGGCGGGGGAGCGGTGCTGGATGCGATCATGCTCGAACCGCTGGTGTCCCGCTACGTCATCGGCGGCGGCGGGCGCACGACCGCGTTGCTGCGCAGCGCGGCCCGCACGACGCAGTCGGTGAACCTGACCGGCCCGGCGGTGGTCGAGGTCTACGACGGCGAGGGCATCCAGCGGGCCCGGGACGCCGGGACCGTGCGAGCGAGAGTGCTACCCGGCGGATTTACCGTCATACGACGATAAACCCGCGTTACCGTACCTTATGCCCACAAAACGGATAAAACACCTCACTGCGGTCGTCGTCGGAATGACCGCCGCGGCATTGCTGGCGGGCCCGGCGCGGGCGGCGCCGCCGCCCGCTCTGCTCACCGCCGCCGACCTGCCCGGCTACGAAAACGCCGAGGACTGGAACGACATCGTCCGGCCCGGCGATCCCGATCCGGCCATCTGCACCGACCCGGTCGCGGTCGGCAGCGTGGTCAACCGCCCGGCGATCACCACCCACACCTCGTTCATCCGGCGGGCCGGCGGCCCACTGCTCTACGAGATCCTCATCGCCGCCGGTCCGGCCAGGGCGAACGCCCTCGTCGCCGAGATCGCCGCCGCACCCCGCCGCTGCCCGCAGGTCAGGCTCGGCGACGACCACACCCTCACGATCACCAAGATGCGCGTCCCCGAGCTCGGCGCGCGGGCTTCCGGCGTACTCATCAGAACCGCAACTCCGTCGCCCACCGTGACCAGGCTGATCGTCTTCGCCGAAGGCGGCCGCACCGCGATCCTGATGATGGTCGGCGGCACCGACATCGGAGTCCTCGGCATGCACAAGATCGCCCTGACGGCCGCCGCGAAACTGGCGCCCGGAAATTAACCTGTCACGATGAGCAGCCTGCCGGACATGGACGGGACGTGACCTTCGCGACCGCGGACGAGGACAGGTTCCGGCACATCTATGCCGGCAACTTCGAGCACCTGCTTGCCTACGCGACACGGCGGGTCGACCAGCCGGCGGATGCGGCCGATGTGGTGGCCGAGACCTTCCTCGTCGCCTGGCGGCGACATCGTGACATTCCGGACGGCGCCGAGGCGCGCCTCTGGCTCTACGGGGTGGCCCGGCGGGTGCTTTCCAACCATCTGCGTGGTGGGGTGCGCCGAGATCGATTAGGGGTACGCCTCCGGCAGCGCCTCACCGCAGCCGATGCCCCGGATCCGGGCACTGAGGTGTCCGACCGGCTGACCGTGCGCGCCGCCCTGGCCCGTCTCGGCGACCTCGACCGCGAGGTGCTGATGCTCACCGTCTGGGAGGATCTCGAACCGCGCGAGGCGGCCGTGGTGCTCGACGTCAGCCCGGCGGTGGTGCGGACCCGCCTCACCCGGGCGCGGGCCCGGCTCCGCGAAATCATCGGTCACGATCCGGGACCGCCCGGACATGTACTCGACGTCCTGGCAGCACCCGTCCCGGAGGAGGGCAGATGACCGACGAGCAGCTGGACCGGAGGGTCCGCGACGCCGACCCGTACCGTCGGATCGCGCACCTCGACGAGGCCGGGCAGACCCTACTCGAGGAGATCATGTCCCAGCCCACCGCACGCCGCACCCTGAGCCGCCGGCTCGGCGCCGCCGTGGCCGCCGCCGCGGTCCTCATCACCATCCTCGGTGTCGCCGCCGTCCTGCGTAACCAGTCGCCCACGGGCGACCGGCAGCAGGCCGCACCGGCGGTGACCACCTACGACGCTGCCGCGTGGTCGCAGCTCGTGCTGAAGGCGGCGCAGGACAACCCGCGCCTGCTCATCGACGAGCCCGGCTGGAAGGCGACCACCGTCTACGGCTTCACCGAGGAGTCGGGCACCATCGGCTTCACCAACGGTGACCGCAGCCTGGAGATGAACTGGTACCCGACCAGCGACTACGACAGCCGCTACAAGGACCGGCTGGACGTCAGCGCACCGCAGCCGGCCAAGGTCGCCGGGCAGGACGGCAGCCTGTTCACCTACAGCGCCAACGACTTCGCGATCATCGTGAAGCCGAAGAACGGTTCGTACGTCGAGTTGCGCACGGGGGGCAATTGGACGCGCGCCACGTTCGACGCGGTCGTCGCCAAGATCATCCAGGCGGACGTGCCGACCTGGCTGGCCGCGCTCCCGCCGGAGATCGTCACCCCCGACCGCGCCGCCGCAGCCGCCGACAAGATCCTCGCCGGCATCCCGCTGCCGCCCGGCTTCGACCGGTCCCGCCTGGCCGCGATGGGCACCAACGACCCGTACCAGTTCGGCGCCGGGGTGACCGGCCTGGTCGGCTGCGGCTGGATCAGCGAGTGGCTGCGCGCGCAGAAGGCCGGCGACAAGGCCGCCCAGCAGAAGGCGGCCGACGCGATGTCGAGCAGCCACAAGTGGAAGGTCCTCAACGACATGAACGCCGAGGGCGACTGGCCCGAGGTCTTCTGGGAGATCGCCGACAGGATGGCCGCCGGCAAGTCCCCGGCCGGCTACGAGTCGGGCATCGGCTGTAGCTGACGCGTTGCGGAGTGGCCCGGCCGTTTCTTTCCGGCCGGGCCATTTCCCTATCCGCCGATCGGCAACCAGGCGTTGTGGTCGGTGAAGTCCACCGGCTTCAGCCCGTCGACGATCTGCCGGACGGTGGCCGCCGACAGCCCGCTGGCCCGGCCGTCCACGTCGATGAAGTAGTCACCCATCACCCGCGTGCAGGCCGGCACGGTGTAGCAGTGCACGCCGTCCTTGCCGCGGATGTCGCCGTCCTTGGGCTGGCCCCGCATGACCAGGATGTTGACGCCGTCCAGCCGGATGTCGACCGGGTCGGCGGCCGGCAGCGTGCCGTTGAAGAGGTACAGCTCGGAGACGATGTTGCTGTAGGCCGTGGTGTTCTCCTCGGCCGACACGGTCCGCCATCCGGCCGGCACGAACGTCATCCGGAAGGGCGCCCGCACCTCGTGGCTCGCCCCCGGCACGACCGCCTCGGCGATCCGGATCGCGTCCGCGGTGGAGCTCGACCGGTCGGTCGCCCGCGGCACGTAGGCGGCCCAGGCGTCATCCGCGTACTGCCAGGCCAGCGCCGTCCGCACGGATTGATCCGGCGGCGCGCTCTGGAGCCCGGTCGCCGCCGGCGTCATCTTCCGCCCGATCCCTTCCTTGCCGCCGACCGTGACCGGGAAGGCGGCCCCGAACGTCACGCCCGACTCCTGCGACCCGAGCGTCGCCGGATCGAAGACCCCGGCCGCGTAGAACGTGATCGCCCCGTCGGTCAGCGGATACTTGCGGCCCTGGTCGTCGTCCCAGGTGTCGCCGTCGCGATAGACCGGCAGCTCCTGGAACCCGGCGGTGACCTGGGTGACCGGCCCGATCCGCTCCGGTCCGGTGCGGTACTCCCCGAACACGGTACTGAAGCCTTCGCCGATCGCCTCGCCGGTCGGCATGCTGTTGCCGCCGGACGGCTTCACGAGAACTCCGGCCCCGATCGCGGCGACCGCCAGCACGGCGGCCGCGCTGCCCGCCACCGCCCGCCGCCGCCCCCGAATCCGGTGAGCCCGGGCGATGATGTCATCGGTGCTGGTGTGCGCCGGCGGTGGTACCGGCCGAGCCGAATCCAGCACGTCGCGGACGTGATAGACCATGGTCGTTCCCTTCGGTATGGATGAGGATGTCTTCGGCCGCCAGCACCGTGCGCAGCGTGTCCAGCCCGCGCGAGCACTGACTCTTGACGGTGCCGGAGCGGCAGCCCAGGACCTCGGCCGTCTCGTCGACGCTGAGGCCCTCGAGGAACCTCAGCACCAGAACGGCACGTTGCCGGGGCGGCACTTTCTGCAGCGCGGCCCGAAGCCGAAGCCGCTCATCAACGTCACCGGAGAGATCCGGCCCGGCAACGTCGGGCAACAGGTCGCCGGCCGACCGTTCCCGCCGCCAGGGCCGCCGCTTCTCCCGAACGGCAGCCCGAACAACCATGGTCCGGACATAGGCATCAGGCGAGGCAACCCGTTCCCACCGCAGATAGAGCCGAGCCATGGCGCCGGCCACAGCGTCTTCGGCAATCTGCCAGTCCCCACAGGTCAGATAGGCAAGAGTCCGCAACGAATCAAACCGAACCCGAACAAACTCCCGAAACCCGTCTTCGTCGTCGCCATCCACTAGGCAGTGCCCCCTTCGTCGAGAGTGAGAGGCACGCGGCCCATCCGGAGGTTGCATCGAGCGAGATGTCCCACCGAGCCGGCCAACGGGTGTGGCCGGCTGCCAGACGCCGGGTCGGGGGCCAGGGCCACCGACTTCGCGGAAGTTGGGGCCTAGCCCGCTTGCCAGAGGCCGAGAGCCAGGAAATCGGGGTCTGGCTGCGGGTCCGAGGCCCCGACATCAAGGAAATCGAAGTCCCGACCCGCGCTGAGCGGACGATTTGCAGGACCGGTAGCCGAGATGACGGCCGCCGGCAACGGGTACACGCCGACAGCCCGCTATATCGCCGGACGAGATCCCGCGATCAACCGAGCGTTCGAGAAGCATGTAGGGCGTCCGCCGCAGTCGATCAGAACTGACTTGGTCGTGATCGTCACACCATCGCTGAATCATGATCCGCTGCTGCGCCATCGAGGGCATCATCGCAGCAGCTCGCGGATGCGGTCCACGGCCTTGCCGAAGTAGCGGTGGTCGGGTGGGCGGGTCAGGAAGTCGGCCAGGGAATACAGGTCCAGGGCCCGGCTCAGCTGTTGCCAGTTGTCGGGGAGGGTGCCGCCGGCGTCCTGGTAGCCGCGCAGGAAAGCGTCGGTGAAGCCTGGTGGGCGTGGGTCTCGGAGCATGTTGCCGATGTCGAACAGCGGGGAGCTGCTGAAGGCGAACTCCCAGTCCAGTACGGCGGTCACCTCCGTCGTGGCGAGCAGGTTCTTCGGGTTGTAGTCGCCGTGTACCAGCTGGTGGCTGCCCTGCAGGACGTCCAGCTCGGGGGACAGTGCCGCGGCGTACCTCAGCAAGGATTTTTGGTCTAAAGGGGTCAGGTGGCCTGCTGCGTTTCCCTCGCGCAGGCATCTGTCGACGAAAGCGTCCAGCCAGCCGATCGGCTCGGTCCCGTCCGGGGTAAGGGTCTCGTCGCTGAAGAAGCCGGGCGCCTCGAACGTCACCGCACCCAGCCTGGCCAGTGTCTCGCCGGCCGAGTAGCCGGGGATCTCGGGGGTCCCGGGCACGAACTCGGACAGCAGCAGGCCGGCCGGCTCGTCGGTGGCGACGACTGCGGGGACCGGCACCACGCCCTGCAGGCGGCGGGACAGGGCCGCCTCCACCGCGCAGCGGTTCTTGCCCAGGTAGCGCCGCAGGACGAAACGGGTGCCGTCGTTCATCTCCAGCAGCACGTTGTGGTTGCTGTAGCCGCCGGTCAGTACCCGCGACGACACCACGTGGCGGCCGGGCAGGGCGGTCTCCACCCACTCCATCATGCTTTTCAACCCGCCTTGCTCTGTACGTCGTGGGCGGTCAGCTTGGCGCGCACCTCGTCGGCGTCCGGGTGGTCGAGCTCGGTGAGGATGGCCAGGGAGTTGCGCCAGGCGTCCCGGGCCGCTCGTGGGCGGCCGGCCGCCTCCTCGGCGTCGCCCAGGTGGGACAGGACGATCGCCTGGTACTGCTGGTCGCGCTCGTCGCGGAACAGCGCCGCCGCCCGCCGGTAGCAGCTCGCCGCCTCGGTCATCTCGCCCAGCCGGAAGTGGGCCATGCCGACGCTGTCCCACGAGTGGGCGGCGCCCATCCGGTTGCCGGCCGCCTCGTGCACGGTGACCGCCCGCCGGCAGTGGTCGAGGGCCTGCCGGAAGTCACCCATCGTGAGGTAGCACCAGCCGATGTTGTTCATCGCCCGGGCCTCGGCGATCCGGTCGCCGTCCTGCCGGGACAGCTCCAGGGCCCGCTCGCCCTCCTCGAGCGCCTCCGCGTAGCGGCCCTCGCGGCGCGCGACGATCCCCAGGTTGAGGTGTACGTCGGCCATGCCGCGCACGTCGCCGAGCTTGCGGTAGAGGGCGAGCGCGGTGGTCAGGTGCGAGCGGGCCTGCACGAGGTCGCCGAGCTCGGCGTGCGCGTAGCCGACGTTGTAGTGGCTGACCGCCTGCAGCAGCACGTCCCCGGCCCGGCCGGCGGCCTGGACGGCGAGCATCTGCCAGGTCACCCAGTTGCGCTTGTCCCACCGCCGTTCCAGGTAGGTGAGCACCGCCCAGGCCATCCACCAGGCCTTCGTGTCGAGGCCGGCGGCCACCGCCAGACCGGCGCAGGCGCGCAGGGCCGGCTGCTCGGCGGCGAACCAGGCCATCGACGCGGCGCCGTCGCCGAACGACTCGGGGGCGGCGCCGGCGGTGACCTCGGTGGGGCGCCGGCCGCTGAGGTTGCGGGCCCGCTTGAGGCACTGGTCGGCGTTGAGCGCGGTGTGCAGGTAGTGGTCGATCACCCGCAGCGTGGCCGCGTCCCGCTCGTCGGCCGAGTCGAACTCCTCGGCCAGGTCGCGGGCGTAGTCGCGGAGCAGGTCGTGGCAGCCGTAGCGGCCGGGCAGCTGCTCGGCGACCAGGTTCGCGGCGACCAGCTCCTGCAGCGCCGACCGGACCCGGCGGTCGGGCAGCCCGGCCAGGCCGGCCATCGCGGGGGCGCCGGCCACCGGGGTCGGGTGCTGGGCGAACAGCCGGAACAGCCGGGCGGCGTCGGCGCCGAGCTTGCGGTACGACCAGGAGAACACCCCGCGCACGTCGGTGGCCGGGTCGGGGCCGGCCAGCACGTCGAGGCGGGACCGGGCCTGGCGCAGCTCGGCGGCGATCGCGGTCAGCGGGAACCCGGGGTTGGCGGCGGCCCGGGCGGCCACGATGGCCAGCGCCAGGGGCAGCCGGGCGCAGGAGCGGGCCAGGTCGTCGACGGCCTGCGGTTCGGCCCGGACCCGGTCGGCGCCGATCCGCCGGGCCAGCAGGTCGCGGGCGGCCGGAGCGTCGAGCACGTCGAGCAGCAGCAGCTGGGCGCCGTCGGCGACGGCCAGGCCGGCGAGGCGGTCGCGGCTGGTGACGACCACGACGCAGCCGGGGACGCCGGGCAGCAGCGGCCGGACCTGTTCGGCGTCGCCGGCGTTGTCGAGCAGGATCAGCATCCGCTGGCCGGCCAGGACACTGCGGTAGAGGGCGGCCCGGGACTCCAGGTCGGCCGGAATGCGCTGCGGGGTGACGCCGAGCCCGTCGAGCAGCCCGCGCAGCGCCTCGGTGGCCGGCACCGGCGGGCCGACCGGGCCGAAGCCGCGCAGGTTGACGTAGAGCTGGCCGTCGGGGAAGCGGTCGCGGACCCGGTGCGCCCAGCGGATGGCCAGGGTGGTCTTGCCGACCCCGGCGGTGCCGGACACCGCCGAGATGATCACGCCGCGGGCCGACTCCTCGGGCGGGCCGGCCAGCAGGTCGTCGAGCCGGACCAGCTCGCGGTCGCGGCCGGTGAAGCCGGACGGGTCGCTCGGCAGCTGGGCGGGGGTGATCTCGGATCGGGTGACGGCCGGTTCGGTCGCCGAGCGCAGGAAACGCTCCCGGTCGGCGCCCTCGAGCCGGAACGCGTCGGCGAGCAGCCGCATCGTCCACATCCGCGGCGCCGCGATCTTCCCGGCCTCCCACTTGCCGACGCTGCGCACGCTGACGCCGGCTCGCTCGGCGAGTTCCTCCTGGGTCATACCGAGCCGCCGGCGGTGAGCGCGCACCAGGTCAGCGAACACCTAACTCCCCACGAAAACCGCCATAGATGTCCAGCAATCCTCTCAGGTGGAGTCACTTGCGGGATAGCAAGGCCTGCACCCCAAAGTTCCGGTCAAGTTCCGATGGACGTCCACTACCCTCGACCGGTGAGCGGAGTCGACGCGGCGGAGGCGCTGGCCCGGGCGGCCGGCCTGGGGCCCTATTTCGGCTGGGAGCCGGCCGGCGACCTCTCCGGTTGGCGCCCCTGGCCGGAGCTGGCGGACGGGACGGTCCTCGCCGAGCGGGTGGCGGCGGCCCGCACCGCGCTCGCGACCATGGGCGGGCTGCCCGAGGACGCGATTCCCGGGCGGGTGGTCGCGTCGGTCGCGTTCCTCGGCTATGCCGCCCGGGTGCTTTCCCCGCTGCTGGGTGCGGCCGCGCTCACCGGCACCGTTCCGGCGGCCACGAAAACCACGTTGTGGTGGCGGCCGGTGCCGGCCGGTCCACTGCCCATCGCGTACGCATCGATCAGCGGAACCCGGCCCGCCTCGCCGGAAGCCCTCCGGGAGGTCGCCGTCGAGGCGATCCTGGAGCCCGTGCTGCTCGCCTGCCGTGCCCGTTTCCGCCTTTCCCCGCAGGTGTTATGGGGAAATGTGACCTCGGCACTGGCCGGTGCGGCCACGATGATCACGACGGCCGACCCGGTGGCCGGTGAAAGGGCCGGTGCTCTGGTCGAGGGCCTGCTCGCGTTGCCGCCGCTGGCCGGCACCGGCACCCTGCGCCGTCCCTCGCCGACCGGCCCGCGCCGCGTCCTGACCAGGAACAACTGCTGCCTGTACTACCGCATCCCGGGCGGCGGCACCTGCGGCGACTGTGTGCTGCGGCGCAACCGCTGACCGCCAAAGTGCCGATGAAGTACCGGTTTCCGCCCTGGCTGGCACCCCTTACACCGAGGAACCTGAAGGGCAAGCCAGGGGCGGTGTCACGCTGAACCAGAGGGGGAGGCTCAGCGGAGGGGGGCACCGCCCCGCATGCTTTTCGCCGGGGGGTCGGCCGAAAAGCGGTACTTATTGATCTAGATATATTGTTACGCTCGGCGGCCATGAGAGCTGATTTGGGTAACGTCTCAACACGCCTGGTGGCGCTGGGATCGGCGACGATCCTGAGCGTGACCGGTGTCGTGGTGATCGCAGCCGGACCGGCGTCCGCCTCGGGTGGGCGCGCGACGCCGGGTGCCGCCGGGCTCGGCGACCGGTTGTACCCGCTGCTCGGCAACGGGGGCTACGACGTTCAGAATTACGACCTCAGCCTGACCTATCCGCAGAAGGATCCGGCGCAGCAGGTCTCCGGCGATGTGACGATCACTGCCGTCGCCACGCAAAATCTGTCCCGCTTCGACCTCGACTTCGGCGGCGACGCGGTCGGCGCGGTCACCGTGAACGGCAAGCCGGCCCGCTTCACCCGCTCCGGTGACGAGCTGATCATCACGCCGAAGAGGGCGTTGCCGTCGCATCGGAAGTTCACCGTCCGGGTCTCCGGCTTCAAGGCCACCCCGATCGAGGCCGACGCGGATTCGCCGGCCGGTTTCGTGCGCACCCCGGACGGCACCATCGTGGCCGGTCAGCCCGACGAGACGCACAATCTCTACCCGAGCAACGACCACCCGCGCGACAAGGCCACCTACACGATCCGGATCACCAACCCGGTCGGCTGGACCGGGACGGCCAACGGCGTGCAGGTCAGCAGCCGGGAAAAGAGCGGCCAGGTGGTCTCGGTCTACCGGGAGAACCACCCGATGGCCAGCGAGCTGATCCAGGTCGCGGTCGGCGACTTCATCACCTACGACCGCGGTAAGGCCGGCGGCGTGCCGGTCCGCGACGTGGTGCCGCGCCGTCTCGCCGGCGAGTTGCTGCCCAAGGCGGCCGACGAGATGAACGAGATCCCCTGGATGCAGGGCAAGGTCGGGAAGTACCCGTTCGAGAACTACGGCACCCTGGTCATCGACGCCGTGCTCGGCTTCGCGCTGGAGACCCAGACGCTGTCGCTGTTCGACACGTGGTGGTTCAGCTTGCCGTCCTACGTCCTCGACCCGGTGGCCGCGCACGAGCTGGCCCACCAGTGGTTCGGCGACAGCGTCGCGCCGTGGGAGTGGAGCGACGTCTGGCAGAACGAGGGCCACGCCACCTGGTACGAGTACGAGTACGCCCTCGAGACCGGCAACCTGGAGAACTACTCGGGGTATACGAACCTCACCGACCTCTACAAGAGCATCTACGCCCGCGGTGACCAGCTGCGCGCCAAGTACGGTCCGTCGGCGCAGCCGATCAAGGCCGACTCGATCTGGGACGTCTTCAACCCGAACGTCTACGACGGTGGCGCGATCGTGCTGTTCGCGCTCCAGCAGAAGGTCGGCGACGCGAAGTTCCGGCAGATCGAGCGGGCCTGGGTCAGTAAATACAAGGACAAGTCGGCCTCGACCGGCGACTTCATCCGGCTCGCCTCGACGGTGTCCGGCCAGAACCTGACGTCGTTCCTGACCGACTGGCTCTACAGCGCCAAGACCCCGCCGATGCCGGGCCACCCCGACTGGACCGTCACCCCGGTCACCGCCACCACGGCCTCGACCCTGGCCGCCCCGTCGGCCCGGGCGCACCGCTAACACCTCAGTTTCCGCGTTATGGCCGCTCCTCGGCCCGTAATGTCCGTTCTGGGATATTCCGGGTCGAGGAGGAGCTGTGGCTCATGCCAGCCCGCACGACACCGTGCGGCTCGCGGTCGTGGTCGGTGCGCTCGGCGTGGTCTTCGGTGACATCGGGACCAGCCCGATCTACGCCCTGCAGACCGTCTTCAGCCCCGACGACCCGCACCCGGTTCCGATCACCACGGCCAACGTGTTCGGCGTGGTCTCGCTGATCTTCTGGTCCGTCATGATCATCGTGACGGTCTCTTACGTCCTGCTCGCGATGCGCGCCGACAACGACGGCGAGGGCGGTGCGATGGCGCTGATCACGCTGATCCGGCAGTCCGGCCCGCGCTACGGCGGCAAACTGGCCGTCTTCCTGGCCGCGCTCGGCATCTTCGGCGCCGCCCTGTTCTTCGGCGACAGCATGATCACCCCGGCCATCTCGGTGCTCTCCGCCGTCGAGGGCCTCAAGATCGTTGAGCCGTCGCTCGGCGAGGCCGTCGTCCCGATCACCGCGGTGATCATCGTCGCGCTGTTCCTGGCCCAGCGGCGGGGTACCGCCGCGGTCGGCAAGGTCTTCGGCCCGGTGATGATCATCTGGTTCGGGACGATCGGCATGCTCGGCATCGGCGGCATCGCCCGGAATCCCGAAATTCTCAAAGCCCTTTCTCCGACGTACGCGGTGAGCTTCCTCGCCGGGCACTTCGGCATCGCCTTCTTCGCGCTGGCCGCCGTGGTGCTCTCGGTGACCGGCGCCGAGGCGCTCTACGCCGACATGGGCCACTTCGGCCGCCGGGCGATCAGCCGGGGTTGGCTGTTCCTGGTCTTCCCGGCCTGCGTGCTCAGCTACCTCGGCCAGGGCGCCCTGATCGTCGAGGATCCGGCCCACGCCAGTGGCCCGTTCTTCCTGCTCGCCCCGGAGTGGCTGCGGCTGCCGCTGGTGCTGCTGGCGGCAGCCGCCACCGTCATCGCGTCCCAGGCGGTGATCACCGGCGCCTACTCGGTGACGTCGCAGGCCGCCCAGCTCGGCTACCTGCCCCGGCTGCGGGTCACGCACACCAGCGAGTCCGAGATCGGGCAGATCTACGTGCCCTGGATCAACTGGCTGCTGCTGGTGTCGGTGCTGACCCTGGTCTTCGCCTTCCGCAGCTCGGCCGCTCTCGCCTACGCCTACGGCTTGGCGGTGACCGCCACGATCACCATCACCACGCTGCTGTTCTTCTACATCGCCCAATGGCGGTGGAAGGTCCCGCCATGGCTGCTCGCGGCCGGCGCCGGCATCCTGGTCACGATCGACCTGCTGTTCCTGGCGGCCAACCTGACCAAACTGCTGCACGGCGCCTGGCTGACCCTGCTGATCGGGCTCACCGCCTTCACCGTGATGACCACCTGGCAGCGCGGCCGGGAGGTGATCACGGCGGAGCGCAGGATGCGCGAGGGCTCGCTGCCCGGCTTCATCGAGCAGCTGCGCGAGTCCGGCGACAGGATCGCCAAGGTGGCCGGCACCGCGGTGTTCCTCAACCGGGGGATGGAGACCGCGCCGCTGGCGATGCGGGCCAACGTCGAGCACAACCATGTGCGGCACGAGCACGTCCTGATCATCTCGATCGAGACGATGGTGGTGCCGTGGGTGCCGGACGCCGAACGGGTGGTGCTGGACGACCTGGCCTACGCCGACGACGGCATCATCTTCGTGACGGTGCGCTTCGGCTACGCCGACACCCAGGACCTGCCGGCGGCGCTGCAGCTGCTCGACCCGGCCCGGACCGAGGGCCGGCTCGACCTGGAGAACGCCTCCTACTTCTTGTCCAAGATCACCCTGCGCCGCGGCGACGCGCCCACCATGGCCCCGTGGCGCAAGCGCCTGTTCATCGCCACCTCGTACATCACCGCCGACGCGGCCGAGCACTTCGCCCTGCCCCGCGACCACACCGTGATCATGGGCTCCCACATCGACCTGTGACGCCGCTTCACCACCCGCCGAACCGGCCGCCGCCTCTCCGGCAACGCCCCCGAGATCATGTTTTCCCTGGCCACCAATTCCGCCGTCCCCGGCGGCCTGCGATCCGGTGACCAGGAACGAAGCCAGGAATCCGTCCCGTACGTCCTGCCCGTTCCGGGCGACCGGGGACAGCGCTCAGCCGCGGGCCGAGAGGTGCAGGTGGTCCCGGACTCGGGTCAGGACCTCGAACTGGGCGGCGAGGTCCGGCCGCAGCGGGTGGAAGGCACCTTGCACCATCCGGTCGCGGCGCTGCGGATTCGGGTCCGGGCCGAGCTGGGCGTTGATCTCGCCGATCGCATACATGGTCCAGAGCGCCGCCCCGCGCCGCTCGCCGGCGGAGTAGTCCTCCGCCACGGCGGCCAGGCCGAGATAGCGGGCCAGCAGCCGTTCGCGCACCGCTTCCACCGGCGGCCCCGATCCGGCCAGCACCTCCTGGACCTCCGGGTAGTCGCCGATGCCGGCATCCTCGGCGACGATCGCCGCCATCCGATGGCCGATCGCGGGGAGGGCCGCCCGGGTGGGTTCGGCGAGCAGGTCCTGCAGGAACGGATCGGCGAGCGCCGGGTGGTCGATCAGATCCTCCGGCACGAGATCCTGCGGCACCGGGGTGAAGACGGCGCTCGGGAGCGTGGCCGCCAGCAGATCGAGCGTCAGGCGGCATCCGGTGATCCGTTCCGCGAGAGCCAGGCCGGCCGCCTGATGATCGCCCTCGCGGTGGAAGGGGAGCCCGGTCATCAGGTTGTCGAGGGCGGCCGGGTCGGTGCCGTACCGATCGCCGGCGCCGGACATGTCGAAGACCGTGACGGTGCGGCCGTCCTGCGCGTAACTGAAGTGGTTGTAGGCGTTGATGTTCCAGTAGACGTTGACGGCCTGCCCGCGCCGCGACAGCGATCGCAGCACCTCGCGCCGCGACCCCTGAAACCCGTAGCCCTCCATTGCCAGCAGCCACTCGCCGCCCGCCGGCCCGACCTTGACCACATCGAGCCCTTCGCTGCGGGTCAACTGCTCGAACACCGCGATGGTCATCGGCTCCGCCGCCGCCGGATCGCCCCCGAAGCCGCGGATCAGATCGCCCTCACCGAGCCCGCACGCCCAGGTCAGGCACAACGCTTCGCGCATCCAGGGATGGGCGTCGAGCAGGGCCGTGTAGTACGGAACCGGGCTGTCGCTCATCACCTCACGCTAGGCCCCAATGCCGATTCATCGGGGCCGGTTAGCGCTTCCGGCCGCCGCCGCCGAGTCGGTGCGGGCGGCAGTGCGTCGGCCCGGTCGGCACCGGCCCCGGCTTGGTATTGCCGGCCTCAGCGCGCCACCCGCCGCCCCCGGAGGCCGCCTGCCACCCGCAGCTGTCCGTCGTCGTTGCCCCTTCGGGCTGCTCCGGGCTGCTCCGGGCTGTGTCTGGCGGTGGTCCGCCGGATTACCCGAGTGGGGCGGGCGCTGCCCGGCGGCGGGGCTGCAGGACGCCGGCCAGCAGGATCACCAGCACGCCGGCGAATGGGACGACCAACAGTCCGGCGCGCAGGCTGGTGGCGTCGGCGATCGCGCCGACCACCGGTGGGGAGAGCAGGAAGCCCAGGCGCATCAGCCAGGACACCACGGTCAGGCCGGTGCCGGGCTTCAGGCCCGGCAGCTCGTCGGCCTCGTGCATGGCCGCCGGGACCAGCGTTGCCACGCCGAAGCCGGCGGCGGCGAAACCGCAGATCGTTCCGGCCACGGTCGGGGCGGCCAGGGCCAGGCCCATGCCGGCCGCGACGATCAGGCCGCCGGCCCGGGCGACCGTGCGCTGGCCGAAGCGGTCGACCAGCCGGTCGCCGATCATCCGGCCGATGAACTGGGCGCCGACCAGGGCGATGTAGCCCCACGCGGCGACGGCGGCCGCGGCGTGCAGCGACCCGGACAGGTAGACGGCGGCCCACGAGTTGCCCGCGTCCTCGACGATCGTGCCGCCGATGGCGATCAGCACCAGCGCGCCGACGATCAGCCAGACCCGCCGGCCGGGGAGCCCGCGGCCGACGGCCGGCCCGGTGCGCCCGGCCGCCGACTCGCCGCCGGAGCCCGCCCCGCCCTCGGCCCGGAGGTCGCCTGCGGTGCGGAGGTCGGCGTCGCCTCTGGCGTCGAGGTCGGCGTGGGGCGTGGTGTCGGGAGTGGTCTCGGGTTCGGTTTCGCTGCCGGGCAGGCGGAAGCGCCATGCCACCAGGGCGACCACCGTCAGCACTGCCCCGGAGATGCCCAGGTGGACGCCGACCGGCAGGTCGAGGGCGATCGCGGCGGCGGCCGTCGCGCCGCCGGTCACCGCGCCGATCGACCAGATCGCGTGGAACGAGTTGATGATCGAGCGGCCGTAGCGGCGCTGCACCCGCAGGCCGTGGGCGTTCTGGGCGACATCCGTGATCGCGTCCATGGCGCCGGCCAGGAACAGCACCGCGGCGAACACCGCCACCGCGGGAGCCACGCCGGCCAGCAGGACGCCGGCCGCGGTCAGGAACGTGCCGGCGACGGCCACGCTCGCCGAGCCGAACCGGCGGACCAGCACCCCGGCTGCCAGGCCGGCGACGATCGCGCCGGTCGGGAACGCCGCCACCGACAGCCCGTAGGCCGCGTTGCTGAGCCCGAGATCGGCCTTGATCTGGGGATAACGCGGAATCAGGTTGGCGAGGAGCGCACCGTTGGTGAAGAACAGGGCGGCGACCGCCACCCGAGCGCGCCGTTCGACCAGACCCGGCGGGGCGGGGGCCACGAGTGTCATGCGTACGAGCGTACACACGCTGTGTACGCTCGTACATATCAAGGCTCGAAGTCAGCCATCCTGTTCCTGGATTCGCCGGGCGGCCTCGAGCAGCAGGTCGCGGGGGATCTCGACGAGCAGTTCACCGTCCGGCGGGGTGATGGCGGTGGTGGCATAGCCCTGGATCAGCACGGTGTCGCGATCGGTGCGGTAGACGGTCGGGCAGCTTCCGCCGCTGCAGGTGGTGACCAGCAATTGGGGGTTCGTCATGAATCGACGTTAGGAAACGCGAACTGACCCTGACAAGTGCCGGAATCTGTCAGCCGGCCATTGATTCCGGCAGCAGCATTCGGGCGTACCGTGCCTGATAGGCATTCAGGAGATCATTGATGTCGGTACTCGCGACGCTCAGAAGGGCATCGAAGACCCGCCGGTAATCCTGGATCGTCTTCCGTCCATTCGACCAGACCATCGTGTTGAGCAGATCGACACTGATCTGCCGATCGTCGATGATGCTGAACCCGTGATAGGGCGCTACGGGTAGTTCGGCCGTATCCGGGAGGATTCGAAAGTCGACATTCTGACAGTTTGCCAACTCGCGGACCCGGGCGATCTGCGCAACCATCGCCGCGGGTTCGCAGACTCGATTGCGTAAGACCTGCTCGGTGATCAGAAAATAGAACTTGTGATCCGGCAGGAAAAGGATCTCGCTGCGCTTCATCCGCGCGTTGACCGCCTCGGAGACGGCGAGCGGCGAGTCGCTGTTGTGCGGGTCGTAGAGGTCCTTGAGGGCGAAGAGCACGGCCCGGGCATATTCACTCGTCTGGGTGAGCCCCGGGACGACCGCCGGCTGGAAGACGCGGATCTCCCGGGCCTGCATCTCCACCCGGCCGACCTCCTGCTGGCGCTCCACCAAGCGCGGCCGGGCGGTCGTCCAGTCGGTGAGTCGTTCCTGGCCACGCTCGGCCAGCGCGACCGCCTGGATCACCTCGGTGGCCGGGATGCCGAGCTTCTCGCCGATCAGCCGCACGTCGGCGGGCTCGGCGGTGACCGCGCCGGTCTCCAGCCGGGAGATCTTGGCCTGGCTCATCCCGACCCGGTCGCCGAGGGCCTGGCCGGTCATCTTTCGTGCCTTACGCCAGCGGGCCAGCATGGCACCCACCGCATCGGCGGGCTGCTCGGCCGTGGGCTGCTCGGCAGGAGGGGGCGACTCGGTCACCTTTCCTCGCCCCCTTCCATCCCGATCGAACTGCGCTATTCGCTCGCCCGCAGGGCTGCGGCGAGCAGATCTGCCGGGACCTCCACCAACTGCTCGCCCGCCGGCAGGTCGATGTCTACATTGTCTGCTGTGATTGTGTAGCCCTGCACCACCAGAGTGCCCCGATCGGTCCGGTAAACGGTCGGGCAGGTGCCACTTCCACACAGGCTGGTTACCAGAGTCAACTGCGGCGCATCAGATTTCACAAGCCGGACCATACGTCGGGGGTCAAGTCGATCACGGAATATTCGTGTCCGTGGCTCGGGTCGTGTTCTGAACCTTCACCCTACTCACGCAGTGACCGCTGCAGAAGTAGATGAGTTTCACTCACAAGGGGCGGTCGCATAGGCGTGCATATTCCGGATCGACCGGTAGAGAATGCATTTCTCCGGGCCGGACCCGGCGAGCATCAAGGCCGCCCAAGAGGGCCGGCGCTAAGGCCGGAGCGCGCTCGGGGAAAGGGTGTCGCGTCGCAGGACCTGCAGCAACTCCTCGTACGGGCCGATCAGGTAGGCCTGGTCGCCGGCGGCGAAGCGGGTGTCGCGGCGCGGCGGGTGTTCCAGGGCGCCGCCCGCGGCGGCCCGGCTGATCGCCACCACCCGGGTGCGGGCGGACAGGTCCTGCATGGCCAGG
Source organism: Paractinoplanes durhamensis (assembly GCF_016862175.1). Taxonomy (GTDB): domain Bacteria; phylum Actinomycetota; class Actinomycetes; order Mycobacteriales; family Micromonosporaceae; genus Actinoplanes; species Actinoplanes durhamensis. The sequence goes on from NZ_BOML01000043.1 coordinate 226,579, forward strand.
CCGTCGAGGCCGCCGCCGGGCGCGACGGTCAGCCGGCCGACCAGCATCAGCTGCGCGCCCACGTAGAAGGTCGCGATCACGTCCAGCCCGAGGGCCGCGCCGACGAACCACGGCGCGGCGAGGGCGGCGGTGGAGCGGGTCCGGCCGAGCCCGAAGTTGCGCTCGACGGTCGCGGCCAGGGTGCGGTCGAAGAGGCGCAGCACCACCGGCACGTCGCCGTCGAGCTGGTCGCGCAGGGCCAGCCCGGTCTCCAGGTTGACCAGGTCGTCGCTGGTCAGCACGGCGACCGCGCGGGCAGTGGACAACTGCACCCGGTCGAGCGTCTGCGGCAGGGTGGCGTCGCCGAAGATGACCGGGATGCCGCTGCCCCGGACCTGGGCGGCGTAGCGGCTGTTCTCGTTGCGTTCGATGACGACCACGTCGATGCCGGCGGCGGCCAGCCGTTCCACCACCCGGACCCCGACCGAACCGAGCCCGATCACCACGACGTGCCCGCTGAGCTGCCGGAGCCGCCGGTTGCCGAGGGCTTCCTCCAGTCGCAGGGTGACGACGGTGTTGGTGAGCAGCGCGAAGAACGTGGTGGCCAGCAGCACGCCGGAGATCATCAGGGTGATCGCGAAGGCCCGCAGCCACGGATGCTGATCGCGGAAGTTGAAGTCGCCGAAGCCGACGGTCGCGATCGTCTCGACGGTGAAGTAGGCGGCGTCGAGGACGCTCATCCGGGTGCCGTCGGGTTCCCGGTAGCTCAGCCGCAGCACCACGATCGAGACGCCGGCGAGCAGAAACAGGGCACCGAAGACGTACGCGAGCCGCCGGTCCAGCGCCGCGAGCAGTGACCGCGCCAGGTGCCGGCGCCCACGCAGCCGGCGGGGCTGCGAACGGGCCGGCCCGCCGAGCCCGGCCTCGGCCAGCTCGGCGGCCGAGCCGAACAGGGTGACCAGGTCGCCCTTGCGGACCCGGTGGTCGCGGCCCGGGCAGACCACCATGTCGCCGCCGTCGGCGCCGGTCACGGCGAGCGGTGCGAGCGATCCGAACCGGGTGCGCAGCCGGCTGTCGGCGTCCGCCACCACCTGCATCGCCAGGAACGGGTGCCCGTCCAGGTCGAGGTCGTGGGCGCCGGTGCCCAGGCAGGATTCGACGAGCGAGGGCGCGGACAGCCCGGCCACGTCGAGGACGGCGATCGACAGGGCGGCCAGCGCGCGCCCGACGGCCGGGTTGCGCAGTTGCACCACGATCCGCAGGTCGGGCCGGTTCTCCCGGGTCAGCAGCGCCACCTCGATGGTGTGCAGGTCGTCGGCGAGCACGCAGATGACGGCGACCGCCCCGGCCAGCCCGGCCTCGTCCAGGGTCTCCACGAGCCGCGGACTGCCGACCACGATCGGCACGCCCCAGCCGCGCACCACCCGGACGAGACGCGGATCGGCATCGTCCTCGACGACGACCACCTGAACCCCGGCGAGATGCAGCTGCTCGACCGTGCGCAGCCCCACGTCGTCGAGCCCGCAGACGATGATGTGCCCGCGCCAGTCATCCATCGGAGCAGGATCGACGCCGACGATTTCACCCGCGTTACGCCGTCTACCCTCTAGTCATGCCGGTCGATCTGGGCACCTCACGACGGGCCGGATTCACCGTCGTGGCCCTCGGCTACCTGGTGGCCGGCCTCGCCGCCTGGGCTGTCCTTGCCACATCAGGATCAAACCCTTTGCTGCGTACGCTCGAAGCGGACCTCGCGGCCACCGGCGTCATCTTCGGGCTGAGCCTGATCGTGCGAAATGCGAGCCTGTACGACGCGTACTGGAGCATCGCCCCGCCCTTGATCGTCATGGGATGGGTGTGGCTGTTGACCGACGGGCTCACCGCGCGGCAGGCGGTCGTGCTGCTGCTGGTGGTGGCGTGGGCGATCCGGCTGACCGCGAACTGGGCGCGCGGGTGGCGAGGCCTGGCGCACGAGGACTGGCGTTACGTGCAGTTGCGCGAGCAGCGCCCGCCGTGGCTCCCGTTCTGGCTGGTCAGCCTGCTGGGCATCCAGCTGATGCCGACGCTGATCGTGTTCGCCGGGCTGCTCGCGGTCTGGCCCGCGGCCACGGTGACCGACCGGCCGTGGCGTTGGCTCGACGTCGTCGCCGTAGTGGTCACGGCCGGCGCGATCGTCCTGGAGACCGTCGCCGACCGGCAGATGAGCCGCTTCACCCGCGACCCGGCGCACCGCGGCCAGGTCATCGACCGGGGCCTGTGGCGCTATTCGCGGCACCCGAACTACGTCGGCGAGATCGGCTTCTGGTGGGGCCTGTGGCTGTTCGGCCTGGCCGCGGCCCCGGACTGGTGGTGGACGATCGCCGGGCCGATCGCGATGACCGCCCTGTTCGCCTTCATCAGCGTCCCGCTGATGGACCGCCGTTCCCTGCAGCGCCGTCCGGCCTACGCCGAGCACATGCGCCGAGTCCCGGCGCTCCTGCCGCTGCCGGGCCGGCACGCTTAGCCCTAGGGGCCCGGGGTGAGCGGCTCGCTCACCCCGGGCGGTCGTTCAGCGCAGCTGCTTGCTGTACGGGGTGACGGTCAGCTTGTCGAGGACCGGGGCGTACGCGGAGCGGAGCAGGACGTCCGGCCACACGTTGGAGGCGTACGTCGTGCCGTCGAAGTTGGGCAGCTCGGCCGAGGAGAAGCGGATGGTGTTGGTGCCCTTCTTCAGTTGGACCGGGACGGTCAGCTCCCAGAAGTTGTTGTCGTGAAAGCTGTGCGGGAACAGCACCCGCTTGGCCGCGCCGCCGTTGATCGCGATGTCCGCGTGCCGGGCGAGCGGGTCGGGGTTGTAGTGGGTGGCCTCGGCCTGCTCCGGGTTGGAGTAGCGGATGCGCAGGGCGTAGGTGCCGGCCTGGGTGGCCGGCACGCTGACCGTCAGGGTGTTGTCGCCGGTCACGCCGGTGACCGCCGAGCCGCCACTGGCCAGGGACTTCGCGGTCGCGGTGGCGGTGCCGGCGAGGGTGCCGCTCTCCGCCTCCACCGTGGTCGCCCGCAGGCTGGTGCCGGCCGGGGTGACGTCGAGCTTGTCGAGCAGGGCGACACCGGTGGCGGTGATCTTGTTGACGCCGCCGGACAGCGACGCCGCCACCTTGGTGTGGCCGGGGGTCAGCGTGCCCACGTCGACGCCGTTGACCGCCAGCTTGGCCGCGCCCGCGACGACCGCCAGGTTCAGTGTCGCCTCGGCGTCGGCCTTGGAGTAGACCCAGAACGTCGCGCTGCCGCCGGGCGCCACCGCGGCGCCGCCGGAGCCGGAGGCCTTGCGGGGGAGCAGGTAGGTGGGCAGCGCCCTGGTCAGCGAGGCCAGCTCGGCCTCGTAGGTGGACGTACCCGCGGCCGGGTTGGGCAGTGCGAGGGTGATCCGGTCGAGGATGGTGTCGCCCTTGGTGGCCTTCGTGCCGTCGAGGCTCTTGGCGGCCAGCGCGATGGTGTGCTTGCCGGCCGTCAGCGTCACGGTCGTGTCGGTGTGGTCCCAGACCACCCACTTGTAGCCGAGCGGCAGGAACAGTTCCTGCTCGGCGGCGCCGTCGACGCGCAGGAACACGTTGGTCGGCCCCTGCTCCTGCACCAGCGGGTAGGTGTTCAGCGAGTTGGCGAACACCGACAGGTCGTATTTACCGGTGGTCGGCACGTCGACATCGAAGGAGAGGACTCCGTCGCTGCCGGTGCGCAGGCCACCCACGTCGTACCCGCCGGAGGTGTAGAACTTCGACACGTCGGCCGTCGAGCCCTCCGGACCGTTCTTGCTGTAGCCGCCGCCGGTGTAGGTGGCCGCTTCGGCCTCATACGAGCCCTGCCACAGCGTCGTCGATGCGGCGGCCGCGGAACCACCGGTGGCCGGCGACAACACGATCTCGTACGCCGAGGATTCGCTGAGTTTGGGCAGGTCACCCGTACCGAAATCAAGCGAGACCGCGCCGCCGCCCACCGCAAGATCCTTCTCGGTGATGAGGCGCGGCTGCGCCGAATCGCCGACCTGGCCGGTCCAGGGAATCTCGCGCACCCAGGCGTGCACCTTCCGGCCGAACGACGCGGGCACGTTCGCGAACTGGACGAAACCTTTGCTGGTGGCGCCGCCGATGATCGCGCGGGCCTGGCGCTTGGACCTGTCGAGGGTGGCGACGCCCTGCAGCGTGTAGTTCTGGCCGGGGTAGGGCGGCGTGACCGCCACCGTGTCGCCGGTCATGCTGCCGTACGCGTTGAACAGCCACCACTGGCCGTTGCCCCGGTTGGCCTGCACGGCCGAATCGGAGATGTTGCCGTCGATGTTCCAGTACGCGATGTCCGCGTCGACCTTGGACTCCTCGATCGCCGAGATCCACTGGATCATCTGCCCGGGCACCGAGGTGTGGTAGTTGAACGCGTACTCGTTGATGTTGATCGGAAGGTGTTTGCCGGGAAGCACCTCGGCTTCCCATTCGCGGTACTGCGCGACGCTCTCGCGGACCGCCTCCGGGTGGCTCAGCTCGTGCCAGGTGATCACGTCGGGCAGCGTGCCGGCCGTGTCCGCGTGCTGCAGGAAGCCCTTGACCTGGCTGAACAGGACGCTGGTGTTGGGTCCGGCGATCCGCGCCGCCGGCATCTTGCCCTTGATCAGCCGGTAGACCTCGTCCCACGCCCGGAAATAGTCGGTGGGATCGGTGAGCCAGGAGACGCCGTCGTAGCTCCACTCGCCGGTGCCGAACATGTTGCCCTCGGGCTCGTTGAACGGCACGAAGACGATGTTGTCCTGATATTTGCTATCCAGCTTCCGGACCTGATCGACCTGTACGCCGATCTTCTGCTCGAACAGCGACAGCTTCTCGGCCGGCGTGCTGCCCGGCCACTGGTAGGGGAAGCCGCGGTGGATGTCGGTCATGTAGATGTAGACATCGCCGTCGGTGCTGTCGGCGAGCGGCTTGACCACCTCGAGCGCGTCCGCCCCCGGGTGCTGCGGGCCGTCCTGCGCCTTGGTCGAGACGGTCCGCAGGTTCATCCCCTCGATCAGGTTGTTGGTCGGCACGCCCTCGCCGTAGAGGCCGTAGAGCGAGCCGGCCGCCCCGCCGTGGAACTTCCCGGTCGACTTGCCGAGGTCGATGGTGATCTCGCCCTCGCGGATGACGGTGACGGTGGCGGTGACCGCCCGGCCGGCCGCGGTGCCGGCCACCGTGAACGTGCCGCGCTGGGCGTAGGCCGACGGGTCGACCGCGGCCCACGTGATCGGCACGTCCCGGTCGTAGCCGTCGGAGAACGTGCCGCGGACGGTGGCGGGCAGGGCCGGCGCGGTGCCGATCGTGGTGCCGACCGGGAACGCGGTCTGGCTGAGCCCGGTCACCGCCGGCACGGTCTGACCCTCGGCGACCTGCGCGGCGGAGAGCGCGGTGTCCCAGACCCGGAAGTCGTCGATCGCGCCGTCGAACAGCGGGTCGGCGTAGAACGACTTGCCGATGTAGCCGGACGTCGTGGTGGCCGCATCGATCAGCGCGCCCGCGGTGACCGTGGTCGCGGCCGACGAGACGAACGCGCCGTCCAGGTAGGTGCTGAGCCGGCCGGCCGAGGTGTCCAGGGTGAACGTGATGGTCTTCCAGGCGTTCGCGGGCAGCGCGGCCGAGCCGTACACCTCCGCCGCGGCGCCGCCGACGTTGGCCGCGACCGCGGTGAGCAACCGGCCGTCGCCGCTGTACGGGGTGGTGAAGATGCGGCTCGTGGTGTCCTTGCCGAGCGCGTAGATCCACTGCCAGGGCGCGAGGACGCCGTCCCACTTCACCCGCAGCGAGACGGTCAGGTCGGTGCGGCCGGCCAGGACGCCGCGCGGCAGCGTCACGTACGCCCCGGTCGACGTCGGGGCGCCGCCGGGCAGCACGAGCGCACCGTCCACGAGCGACGCGGTGGATCCGTTGACGAGCGTGCCGTTCAGGCCGTTGCCGGACGAGTCGGTGATCACCCCGGTCGCCAGATCGTCGGCGTCGAACGTGTAGGCGACCACCGGCGCCGGCACGTCGGCCGCCGCCGCGGGCCCGGCGGCGACGGCGAGCGAGGCGGTCACCCCCAGAAGAGTGATGACCGGGAAACTAAGAAAACCTTTTCTCAACGGGACCCACCTCATCGATCGCGATGTCACCCTGGGATTTCGGCCACGTTACGTACGGCCGGTCCCGCCCGTCAATCCCTTGGCGTCCAGTTAGGAAAAGGTTTTCCCTTTTTCGGGCGGCGTGGGTTGCGCGCATTTGCAAGGGTCTATCCCGGGGCCGGGAAGGACCCGGCACGGGGAGGCACCAGATGCGTAGACGAAGACTGCCCGCCGTATTGCTCAGCTCAGCCCTGGTCATCGGGGCCCTACAGGCACCGGCGGCAGCAGCGCCGTCCACGACCACCGCTCTGGATTCGTCGAACAAGGCAATTTCGGTCACCCTCATCACCGGCGACCGGGTCACCACCAACGGCAAGGGCGCATCGGTTCAGCCCGGACCGGGCCGCAGCAAAGTCCGGTTCCTGAGCCAGACCGTCCAGGGCCACCGCTACGTGATCCCGTCCGACGCGCTCGCGCTCCTGCGCGCCGGCCGGATCGACAAGCGCCTGTTCGACCTGGGCGCGCTCACCGGGCGCGGCGGGGCCGACCTGCACCTGCTCATCTCGTACCCGAAGAACAGCGCCACCGGCGCCCGCAGCGCGCTCACCGCCGGCGGTGCCCGGGTCACCCGCGACATCCCGGCCGTCGGCGTCATGGCCGCCCAGGCCAACCTGACCGAGCGGGCCGCCCTCTGGTCGTCGCTGACCGGCGGCGGCACGAACGCGCGCTCGCTGAAGCCCGGCCTGCAGCGGGTCTGGCTCGACGGGCAGCGCAAGGTCACGCTCGACCACAGCGTGCCGCAGATCGGCGCGCCGACCGCCTGGCAGGCCGGTTACGACGGCACCGGCACCACGGTCGCCATCCTCGACACCGGCGTCGACGCCACCCACCCGGATCTCGCCGGGAAGATCGCCGGCACGGAAAACTTCACCACCACCGCGACGGCTGATGACGAGGTCGGGCACGGCACCCACGTGGCGTCGATCATCGCGGGCACCGGCGCCGCGTCGGGCGGCCGCTACAAGGGCGTCGCCCCCGGCGCCAAGCTGCTCATCGGCAAGGTGTGCGAGACCGAGTTCTGCGACGACTCGGCGATCCTGGCCGGCATGGCCTGGGCGGCCGAGCGCGCGCCGGTGATCAACATGAGCCTCGGCGGTGGCGACACCCCCGAGATCGACCCGCTCGAGCAGGCCGTCAACGACCTGACCGCGCAGTACAACACGCTGTTCGTGATCGCGTCCGGCAACGCCGGCCCGAACTCGGCCGGCTCGCCGTCCACCGCCGACGCCGCCCTCGCGGTCGGCGCCGTCGACCGCGACGACCAGCTGGCCTACTTCTCCAGCACCGGCCCGCGGGTCGGCGACCACGCCATCAAGCCGGACATCACCGCGCCCGGCGTGGACATCGTGGCCGCCAAGGCCAAGAACGGCTTCATCGGTGACCCGGCGCCGGTCGACGGCTACGTGTCGCTCTCCGGCACCTCGATGGCCACCCCGCACGTGGCCGGCGCGGCCGCCATCCTGACCCAGGAGCACCCGTCCTGGTCGTCGGCGCTGCGCAAGAACACGCTGATGGGCTCGGCCAAGCCGATCGACGGCACCGGGGTCTTCGAGCAGGGCGCCGGCCGGGTCGACGTGGCCCGCGAGATCGCCCAGAACGTCTCCGCCGACCAGGGCAGCCTCAGCTTCGGCCTGGCGATCTGGCCGCACGGCGACGACCAGCCGGTCACCAGGACGATCACCTACCGCAACTCCGGCACGGCGGCGGTCACCCTGACCCTCTCCGCGCTGTCCGCACCGTTCTCGGTCGCCGCCACCACGCTGACCGTTCCGGCCGGCGGCACGGCGAGCACCACGGTCACCGCCGACACCAGCAACCCGGCGCTGTCCGACGGCACGCTCGGCGGCTACCTCACGGCCACCGCCGACGGCGGCGTCCGGGTGGTCACGCCGGTCGGGGTCGACCGCGAGGTGGAGAGCTACGACCTCACGGTCAACACCATCAACCGGGACGGTACGCCGAGCCTCGACCACTACGCGGGCCTGTTCAACCTGGACACGTTCCAGAACTTCGACGTCTACCAGGAGAAGGGCACCGAGACGGTCCGGGTGCCCAAGGGCCGCTACGGCGCGTTCGTCTGGATCAACAACGCCGCGGACGAGACGACCGCCATGCTCACCCTGACCGAGCTGGTCGTCGACAAGGCGAAGACGGTCACGTTCGACGGCCGCACCGCCAAGCCGATCGTGGTCAAGGCGCCGCAGGCCGACGCCGGCACCACGCTGGCCGCGGTCAACGCGGACTGGGCGCTTCCCGAGTTCGGCATCTCGGCGAGCGCGCTCGGCCTCACCTTCGACCAGCTGTTCGCGGCGCCGGCCTCGTCGGTGTCCAAGGACTTCTTCCTGGCCGGCGTGAACGGCGGGTTCGCCGTTCCGGGGGCGGACGGCCGGTTCCGGAACAGCCCGTGGACCACCGACCTGGCCTACTTCCAGCCCGGCAAGATGTTCGACGGCCTGGTGAAGAAGCCGCGGCTCAGTGACCTGGCCACGATCAAGGCCGACTACTCGGTGGCCGCCACCGGGGCCGAGGGCACCAAGGGCAACATGGCCCAGTATTCCGAGAACAGCGGTGGCTGGTTCACCGCGCTGCCGTTCAGCCTGCCGTTCCACCGCACCGAGTACGTGAACACCGAAGCGCCGTGGATGGGCGACTTCATGCAGCAGCTGCCGGCCGCCGGCGACGACGAATGGCCGGAGCTGATCAGCGAGCAGATCGCCGGCCGGGTGCCGTTCCGGGCCGGTCGCACCTACCACCATGCGTGGAACACCGCGGTGTTCGGGCCGAACGTCACGCAGCCGCTCTGGGAGGGCGACTGGGTGACCCGGCAGGGCGACCACCTGATGGCGTACCCGTCGCTGTTCGGTGACGGAGCCGGCCACCCCGGCTTCTCCACGGTCGACACCCAGACGGCGGCGCTCTACCAGGGCAGCACCAAGCTGGGCGACGGCAACGAGTTCGACCTGCCGGCCGCGACCGGGACCTATCGCCTGGAGGCCTCGGCCACCCGGAGCGCTCCGCACCTGTTCGCCACCTCGGTGAGCGCGTCGTGGACGTTCAAGTCCGGGCACGCACCCGCCGAGGGCTACCAGCGGCTGCCGCTCTCCACGGTCCGGATCAGCCCGCGCCTGGACAGCGCCAACACGGCCGCGTCGGGCTGCCGCTTCGAGATTCCGCTGACCGTCGAGCACCAGCCGGGCTCCACCGCCGGCACGGCTAGGTCGGTGCGGGTCGACGTGTCCTACGACGACGGTAAGACGTGGCACCGGGCCGACGTGCGCGGTTCGGGCGACAACCGGGTGGCGACCGTCAACCACCCGCGCGGCGCGGGCTTCGCCTCGCTGCGCGTCTCGGCCACCGACAGCAAGAACAACACGGTGACCCAGACGGTCATCCGCGCGTACGCCCTGCGCTGATGACCGGGCCGGGGTGGCGGGCGATGTGCCCGTCACCCCGGCCTTTTGGTCAGTCCCGGGCTACCGCGTAGCCGACGACCACGGCGGCCGACACTCGGCCTTGGCCCGGGCCGCGGCGACCGCCTTACCGGCGGCCGAGGAAGGCCAGCAGGCGGGCGCCCGGTGGGGCGTCGCACGGCAGGGGGAGCGGGCGGGCGAAGCGGCCCGGGCGGTCGGCCGGGTGCAGGAGCAGGACGGCCAGGTCCAGGAGCTCGTCGGCCAGGTCGTCGGGGATCGGGCGCGGGCGGTTGCAGGACTGGGAGACGTCCCAGCCGTGGGCCGCCAGCTCGATCGCGCCGGCGCCGGCTACCAAAGGTGCGCTCAGGGTCGCGTGCTCCACGCGTACGGAAAAAGGGGTGTCGCAAGCGGAAGCCCATGCGCCCAGCAAGCGCACCGCCTGGTCCCGCGCCTGCGGGATCACTCCGCCCGGCGAAGGCGGCGGCAGCAGGGTGACCGACGCGGTTTCGGCGGCCTCCTCCAGCGCCGCCATCGAGTCGAGCAGGTGCTCCAGCAGGGCGTGCAGGTCCCAGGCGCGGCAGGGGGTCGGTGCGGACAGCAGCGCCGGCGTGACCAGGGAAAGGCTGCCCAGGCAGTACGCGACTGCCCGCTCCAGCACGGCCACCCCGGCCCGCAGCGCCACGTCCATCAGGTCACCGGCAGTTTTTCGGGCAGGCCGAACGTCCGGAACAGGCGCAGGTCGAAGAAGCACGACACGTGGCTCACGCCGTCCTTCGTCAGGGTCAGCACGGGCATGTTGAACGGGCGGTAGACGTCGCCGTCGCGCATGTAGAGGCCGAACCCGTGCTGGCCGTTCGCCCGGATCGGGAGCAGTTTCATGTCACCAGGGCCCTTCGCGGGGCAGCGCGTGTCGACCAGGCGGGCGATGTCGTCCGGGCCCTGGTACCAACCGGTGAACGGGGGCATCTCCCAGACCGCGTCCTTGGTGAAGATGTCGACCATCGCGCGGATGTCCTTGGCCTCGAACGCGGCCACGAAACGGTCCAGCAGCTCGCGCTCGGCGGCGGAGTCCGGCTCGGTCATCTCGTCGGCGGACACCGTCACGTGCGACAGGTGGGCACGGGCCCGCTGCAGGGCGCTGTTCACCGACGCGACCGTCATGTCGAGCATCTCGGCGACCTCTGCCGCCGGCCACTGCAGCACGTCCCGCAGGATCAGGACCGCGCGCTGCCGTGGCGGAAGATACTGCATGGCGGCGACCACGGCCAGCCGGATGCTCTCCCGGCCGGTCACCACCGACGCCGGGTCGCCCTGCATCGCGTCCGGCAGCGGCTCCAGCCACGGCACCTCGCGCTGTTCGATCAGGTCGTCGGCCGGGTCGGAGCTGGGCGCGCCGAGGCCGATCGGCAGCGGGCGGCGGCTGCGCGACTCCAGTGCGGTGAGGCAGGCGTTGGTGGCGATGCGGTGCAGCCAGGTGCGCATCGAGGAGCGGCCCTCGAAACGGTCGTACGAGCGCCAGGCCCGGACGTACGTCTCCTGCACCAGGTCCTCGGCGTCGTAGACCGAGCCCAGCATGCGATAGCAGTGCGCCAGCAGCTCGCGACGGTACGGATCCGCCTGCTGAACGAACTCGGTGTCCACCACGCCACCTCCTCGTGAAGTACTGACCGGCGTCCGCCGCCGAACTCATCGCATGGTAGTGACCGCGGGGTCAGCGGAGCTGCTCCCGGCGGCGCAGCAGGGCATGGAACAGGATCAGCGCCTCGCCCGGTTCAGTCGCGGAGAGTGCCAATTAGGTCCGTGTGGATGAACCTCCGGAGGTTACCGGCACGTAAACAACGCCGAAGGGGGTGTCGACATGACCATGGTGGAGACGGAGACCCGGACCGAGGCGCATCGGCCGCTGCACTCCGCGCGCGGCACGCGCCATAAATGGATCGCCATCGCGGCCACCGCACTGGTGCTGCTGCTGGCGCTGACCATGCTCGCCTACGCCGTGCCCCTGCCGCTGCTCGACGGCTATCTGCGCCAGCAGATCGTCGACCGGGTGAGCAGCCAGGTCGCCTGCCCGGGTGCGGCGGCGGTGGCCACCGAGGTGACCGTCGGCGGCGGGACGCTGGTGCCGCAGGCGCTGCGGCAGAACCTGTCCGAGGTGAAGCTGACCGTCCCGGACGCCACCCTCTCGGGTGTCCCGCACGCCCGCTTCACCGCGACCATGCGCGACGTCACCCAGCCGGCCGGCGGCACCCACGTCGGCAGCATGGACGCCACCATCGCGGTCGGTTTCGCCAACCTGCCCACGCCGAAGGGCACCCCGAAGCGCACCTTCCACCGGGCCGGCGACGGCGGGCTCAGCGTCGACGTGACGATGCCGGCCGACGCCGCCGACAACGTCCAGGCCAAGCTGTTCATGAAGATGCGCCTGCGCGGCGAGACCGCGCAGTCGGTGCCGGAGCGGTTGGAGATCTTCGGGAAGTCGCTGCCGGCTTCGCAGGTGGGCGATCTTGCCGGTGGGGTACGCAGTCAGCAGTTGCCGCACCTGCCGGCCGGCGTCACCTACAACTCGATCACCCCGCGGACCGACGGCGTGCACATCGGGATCGGCGGTGTCTCGGTCAACGCGCTGAGCACGCTGCCCACCGACGTCGGCGGCCGGACCGTCTCCTACACGGCGGCGAACGGCCTGCTCGGCATCAACACCACCGCGATCGGCGTGCCGCTGACCATCCACACCGCGCCGGTGCTCAGCGGCGGCACCCTCAACCTGGAACCGAGGCTGGTGCACATCCTCGGCGGCGACCACAAGCCGAACGACCCGATCGCGAAGCTGGTGCTCGGCCAGATCAACCAGGAGGACCTGAAGCAGACCCTGCCGGTGCTGCCGTCCGGGGTGAGCTACCGGTCGGTGAGCGTGGACGCGCAGGGCATCAAGGTGGTCATCGGCGGGGTCACCACCCAGCCGTTCTCGGTGCTGAAGCAGCCGCCCGGCAACCCGACCGTGTTCGGCGCCGAGGGCGGGCGGCTGACCGCGACCGCGACCGGCGGTTCCGGCGAGGCGACCCCGGTGGTCCTCTACGGCCGCCCGGTCATCAAGGGCAGCACCTTGGACATCGCCCCGGACCAGGTGGAGATGTTCGGCGTACGCTTCCCGGCCGCCAACGTCCTGTCCCAGGTGGCCCCCCAGGAGACCACTTACGAGCTGCAGAAACTCCCGGCCGGCCTGATCTACGCGGGGGTCGACGTGCAGCCGAACGGCCTGCTGATCCGCCTGACCGGCCAGGACGTCACCCTGCAGCGCGGCGCCCTGACCGGGGGGAGTTGCTAGGTCAGCCGGTGGCGCGGCTGCGCCACAGCAGCCAGACGAAGTAGGGCGCGCCGATCATGGCGGTCATCAGGCCGGCCGCCAGCTGGGACGGCGCGATGACCGTGCGGCCGAGGGTGTCGGCGACGCTGACCAGCAGCGCGCCGAGCCCGACCGCGACCGGGATGGCCCGGCTGTGCCGGGCGCCGACCAGCGCCCGGGCGGCGTGCGGCGCGACCAGCCCGACGAAGGCGAGCGCGCCGACCGCCACCGCCGCGACCGCGGTGAGCAGCGCGGCGATGGTGAGGAAGCCGAGCCGGGCCCGGCTCAGCGGCACGCCGAGCACCCGCGGCACGTCCTCGTCGAGGGCGACCAGGTCGAGGGTGCGGGCCCCGGCCAGGGTCAGCGGCAGCGCCACCAGCAGGGCGATCGCGACCGGGACGACCTGCGCGGTGGTGCGGCCGTAGGTCGAGCCGGACAGCCAGGTCAGCGCGGTGTTGACGTTCCACGGGGAGACCGCGACCACGATCAGCGTGGTGATCGCGGTGGCCGCGGCGCTGACCCCGACCCCGATCAGCACGATCCGGTCGGAGGCCGGCCCACGCCCGGCGGCCAGCCAGTAGACCAGGGCGAACGTGCCGAGCGCGGCCGCCGTGGCGGCGCCCAGCACCGGCCAGACGCCGAGGCCGGGCAGCAGCATGACGACGGCGACCGCGCCGACACTGGCGCCGGGGGTGACGCCGAGCAGGCTGGGCTCGGCGAGGGCGTTGCGGCAGACGGCCTGCACGATCGCGCCGGCCAGGGCCAACGCGGCGCCGCCGAAGAGCGCGGCGAGGACCCGCGGCCAGCGCTGGTCGAGCACGAAGCTGACCTGCCGGCCGGAGATGCCCTTGGCCCAGTTGACGACGTCGCCGAGCAGCACCATCCGGTCGCCGAGCAGCAGGGCCGCGACGAACGCGGCGACCAGGGCCACCACCAGGACCGTGCTGACCGCGATGATCCAGCCGCGGGAGCGGACCGAGCCGTGCGCGCCGCGGGCCGGGACCGAGGCCGGGCCGCCGTCGCGCAGCCCGCGGGCCAGCCAGACCAGCACGACCGCGCCGGCCAGGGTGGTGACCACGCCGGTGGGCACCGAGATGGACTTGTCGGCCGAGAACACCCAGCGCATCAGCACGTCGGCGCCGACCACGATGACCGCGCCGGCCAGGCCGGCGAACGGCAGGAGCCGCAGGTGGGCGCCGAGGCCGGGGACCTTGCGGGCGATCAGCCGGGCGATCACCGGCGCGCACAGGCCGACGAAGCCGATCGGGCCGGCCACCGTGACGGCGATCGCGGAGAGCAGGACGGCCAGGGTCACCGCGAGCACCCGGGTGCGGCGTACGTCGATGCCGAGCACCCGGGCGGTGTCGTCGCCGAGGGCCAGCACGTCGAGGCGGTGCGCGATCAGCAGCGCTCCGGCCAGGGCCGGCGCGATGATCGGGGCGGCCACGGTGACCTGGTGCGATCCGGACTGGACGGTGGAGCCGCTGCCCCACGCGTACAGGCCGAGGGTGTTCTGGGTGAACAGCATCAGCAGCACGGTGGTGAGCGAGTTGAGGGCGAGGGCCACCGCCGAGCCGGCCAGCACGAGCCGGGTCGGGCCGGCCGCGCCGCCGCGGGCCACCAGCAGCACCAGGCCGGAGGCGAGCAGGCCGCCGACGAAGGCGACCAGGCCGTTGGCGACGAACGGCAGGGCCAGGCCGGAGGCGGCGACGGCGACCACCGAGACGTAGGCGCCGGCGTTGACGGCGAGGGTGTCGGGGGAGGCGAGCGGGTTGCGGGCCACCGACTGGAACACCCCGCCGGCGACGCCGACCCCGATGCCGACGAGCAGGGCGGCGGCGAGGCGGGGGAGGCGGCTGGCGACGAGTACGGCCACCGCCTGGTCCCGGGCGCTGTCGTCGGGTGCCCACGGCCAGAGGGCGTTCAGGAGTTCCCCGACGCCGAGGCGCGCGGTGCCCTGGGTGAGGTGCACCGCGGCCAGGGCGGCGAGCAGCACGACCGCAACGGCGAAGACCCCTATGACGCCGTACGTCCTAGGAGCGTTTTTCGCCTTTTGTTCTGGTAGTAAAACGGTCGTGCTGGTCATGTCAGGCGGTTACGGCCGCGGTGAGGGCGTCGATGTAGGCGTTCGCCGAGAGCGGCCCGCCGAACATCCAGATGCCGTCCGGGATGCGCTTGACCCTGTTCGCGGTGACGAACGGCAGCTGCTTCCACACCGCGTTGGTCTTCAGGCTGTCGGTGAAGTCGCCGCCGTCGCTCTTGTTGGCCACGTAGAGGAAGGTGGTCTGCGCGTCGGTGATCTTGGTGAGGCCCTCGACGTCGGTATGCGCGAGGCCGTAGTCCTTGTCGCCGCCGGTCGTCCACTGGCCGGTCAGGCCCAGCTCCTTGGCGATGCCGCCGAAGAACGAGGTCGGCGTGTACATCCGGACGGTGACCGTGCCGGAGTCGACCCAGCCGTCGGCCATGACGAACGGCGCGCCGGTCCTGCCCGCCTTGGCGAGGGCGTCCTTGCCCGCCGCGACCTTGGCGTCGAAGCCGGCCAGCAGCTCGGTCGCCTTCGCGTCGGTGCCGGTCGCCTTGGCCAGGGTGGTGACGGTCTTGCGCATGTAGCCGATCGGGTCGGTGCCGTCCGACCCGCGCAGCGCGAGCACCGGGATCTTCGCGGCGATCTGCTTGATCACCGTCTCCGGCAGGTCGGTGGTGGTGACGACCAGGTCGGGGTCGAGCGCGATGATCGCGTCGAGGCTGGGCTCGCCGCGGGTGCCGACGTCCGGGGTGGAGGCGTCGATCGGGGCGCTGGTGTCCCAGGTGTTGTAGCCCTTCACGTCGGCCTCGCCGACCGGCTTCACGCCGAGCGCGACGAGGTTCTCGGTGAGGCCCCACTCGAGGGAGACCACGTTCTTGGCGGGCGCGTCCAGGTGGACGGTGCCGCGCTCGTCGGTGAGGTCGACCGGGCCGGTGGGCGCCGACGACGCCGGGGCGGCGGTGTCGGTCGTGTCTTCGGTGGTGCCGCAGGCCGCGATCAGCATCACGGTGAGCGCGACCGCCGAGGTGGCGAGGGCGCGGCGGGTGATCCTCATTTAGATGGAAACCTTTCGGGTGTGATGCCGGCCGACCGGCCGGGTGCGGACGTGGCCGTCACCGTCGACGTGGACGTCGATGCGCAGGCCGTAGATCTCGGTGAGCAAGTCGGACGTGAGCACCTCGGCGGGGCTGCCGGTGGCGCGCACGACGCCCTTCTCCAGCAACACGACCTCGTCGGCGACGGCGGCCGCCTGGTCGAGGTCGTGCAGCACCACCCCGACCGCGACGCCGTGCTCGTCGGCGAGGTCGCGCACGATGTCCAGCGTCTCGATCTGGTAGCGCAGGTCGAGGAAGGTGGTGGGCTCGTCGAGCAGCACCACCCCGGTGTCCTGGGCCAGGCAGGTGGCCAGCCAGACCCGCTGCAGCTCGCCGCCGGACAGCTCGTCGACGGCCCGGTCGGCCATCCCGGCGACCCCGGTCAGCTCCATCGCCCGCTGCACGTGGGCCGGCCCGTCGGCGTCGCCGGCGCCGAACCGGCCGCGGTAGGGGTGCCGGCCGTAGGCGACGACGTCGCGCACCCGCACCCCGCCCGGCGTCGGCCGGGACTGGGTGAGCAGGGTGACCTGCCGGGCGAAGTCCTTGGGGCGCAACGCGAACGCGTCCGCGCCGTCGAGGGTGACGGTGCCGGACTGCGGGTGGTGCAGCCGGGCGAGCGAGCGCAGCAGCGTCGACTTGCCCGACCCGTTGGGCCCGATGAGCGCGACGACGGTGCCGGCCCGCAGGGCGATGCCGGCGCCGTGCACGACGGTCCGCCCGTCGTAGGCGAGCGTCAGATCTGCGCCGGTGAGCGCAGCGTCCCTGGTCATGAGGTGAGGCTAACCTAATTCACCGAGGCCGAACACGAGGGTTCATCCTGGTGAACCGCATCACGCCGCTACCATCCCGAGGAATGATCTCCTTCGCCGATCCGGCCCTCGCCACCGACAACGTCTTCGTCGCCTCGATCACCGACCTGGTCAACGAGGTCTACGCGGCCGCCGAGCAGGGGTTGTGGTCCGGCGAGACGGACCGCACCAACGCTGCGGCGGTGGCCGCGCTGATCGCGGCCGGCGAGCTGGTGGTCGCGCGGGAGGACGGCGAGATCGTCGGCGCGGCCCGGGTGCAGCGGCTGCCCACCGGCGAGGGCGAGGTCGGCATGCTGGTGGCGCACCCCAAGCGGCGCGGCGCCGGCATCGGACGAGAGCTTTTGGCGTACGCCGAGGGCTGGGCCCGCACCCGCGGACTGACCACCATGCAGCTGGAGTTGCTGGTGCCGCGGACCTGGACGCACCCGGTCAAGGACTTCCTGCGCGGCTGGTACACCCGGGCCGGCTACCAGGTCGTCCGGGTCACCGACCTCACCGAGGACTACCCGGAGCTGCACCCGCGCCTGGCCACCCCCTGCGACTTCCTGATCTTCAACAAGGCGCTGTAAGCCGTTTGTGCCAGTTTGCCGGGCATGCATTGATGTCGATCAGTCAACTGACTTAGGTTCCATTGGTCTTCTTCTCTTTGGCTATTTCTTGGGGGGACACAATGGACTATCCGTTTACCCAGCCCACCGCACTGGAGCCGCCGGAGGAGTGGGCTCAGTTGCGCGACGAGTGCCCGGTCGCCCGGATCCGGATGGCCAGCGGTGACGAGGCACTGCTGCTCACCCGCTACGACGACGTGCGCGGCATGCTCGCCGACCCCCGCTTCACGCACAACCTGACCCAGCCCGACGCGGCCCGCATCGCCGACTCGGAGAGCGGCGGCGTGTTCAACGAGGGCTCGATGGTCTCGGACATGAGCAGCGGCGAGGGCCACCTGCGCTGGCGGCGGATGATGAGCCGCTCGTTCACCGCCAAGCGGGTCAACGCGCTGCGCCCGCGGATCGAGGAGCTCGCGCACGGCCTGATCGACGACATGGAGGCGAGCGGCGCCCCGGCCGACCTCGGCGCCGCGCTCGGCTTCCCGCTGCCGGTCTTCGTGATCTGCGAGCTGCTCGGCGTCCCCGCCGACCACCGGGACCGGTTCGCCCACTGGTCCGACGCGATGCTCAACCTCACCCGCTACCCCCAGGACGAGCTGGACACCGCGGCCGCCGAGTTCCACGAGTTCATGGCCTCCCACGTCCGCGGCAAGCGGGAGAAGCCGGGCGACGACCTGCTCAGCGAGCTGGCCACGATCGTCGACGCGCAGGACGGCCGGCTCGGCGAGGCCGAGCTGATCATGACGGCGCAGGGCCTGCTGGTGGCCGGGCACGAGACCACCGCCAACATGATCGGCAAGATGGTCGCGATGCTGCTGGCCGACCGCTCCCGCTGGGAGTCGCTGCTCGCCGACCGGGAGCTCATCCCGTCGGCGGTGGAGGAGTCGCTGCGCTTCGACGCCAACCCCAACTTCGGCATCCCGCGCTACCTCAGCGAGCCGGTCGAGGTCGCCGGTCAGACGCTGCCGGCCGGCACCACGGTCATCACCAACCTCGCCGCCGCCAACCGGGACACCTGCGCCTTCGCCGACGCCGGCGAGATGGTGCTCGACCGCAAGCCCAACCCGCACCTCGCGTTCGGTGCCGGCCCGCACTCCTGCCTGGGTCAGTCGCTCGCCCGGGTCGAGCTGCAGACCGTCCTCGGCGTCCTCCTCGACCGGCTGCCCGGCCTCGATCTCGTCGTCGGCCCGGACGAGCTGCGCCGCCGGGAGGGCCTGATCGTCGGCGGCATCGAGGAGGTTCCGGTTCGATGGTGACCGCGGCTTCGCCGCGGCGGGTGCGGGCTGACGCGCTGGCCACCCAGCAGCTTTTGGTGCGTACGGCGGAAAGGTTGTTCGCGGAGCGAGGGGTGCACGCCGTCTCGAACCGGCAGATCGCCGAAGCCGCCGGCCAGGGCAGCAACTCCGCGGTCGGCTACCACATCGGCACCAAGGCCGACCTGGTCGCCACGATCATCCGGATGCACGCGGTCCCGATGGACCGGATGCGCACCCGGATGCTGAGCCGCGCCACCGACCCGCGCGCCCTGATCGGCTGCGTGGTGCTGCCGCTCACCCGGCACCTGGCCGAGCTGGGCGTGCCGAGCTGGTACGCCCGCTGCTCGGCCCAGATCCTGATCGACCCGGTCCTGCGCACGGTGGCCATCGACTCGGCGACCTCGACGCCGCCGATGCGCGCGGCGATGGACGCGCTGCTCGCCGCGGTGCCGCCGGCCGCGGTGGCCCGGGCCGGCATGGTCGGCCACCTGATCATCCACACGTGTGCCGACCACGAGCGGGACATCGCCGGCGGCAACGCCCCGCCCGGTTCGTGGCCGCAGACCGGCAACCTGCTGATCGACGCGATCGCCGACCTGCTGGGCGTCTCGTCCGGAAAGGACCGTCACCGTGGAGATAACCGTTGACCAGGACTCGTGCTGCGGCGCGGGTCAGTGCGTGATGATCGCCCCGGAGGTCTTCGACCAGCGCGAGGAGGACGGCGTCGTGGTCCTCCTCGACCCGGCCCCGCCCGCGTCGCTGTTCCCGGTCGTCGCGAACGCCGCGGCCATGTGCCCGGCCGCGGCGATCACGTTGACGGATTAGTTCGCGACCATCGAGTAGTTGTCGGTGGTCACCTGCCCGACGCTGTCCAGCGTCAGGCCGAACGTGACGGCCTTGGTGCCGGCCGGCACGACCGGTGAGGTCCAGCTCGCGGTGGCGTAGGCGGCCGAGGCCGTGAACGCCGGGCTCTGCGTCCACCACGACCACGTCCCGGCGCTGTCCTGCCGGTAGAGGGTGAGGAAGGTGGGCGCGCTCGACTTGTACGTCAGGCTCAGCGTGTACGTGTGGCCGGTCAGCACCAGCGGCGCGCAGTTCCCGCTGTCCCAGCCCGGGATCAGCTTGGCGTCGCCGTCGGTGCGGCTGGTCAGCTCGAGCCGCTCGGCCCAGCTGCCGTCGGCCGCGTCCGCGACCCTGGTCCACACCGGCGTGTTGGTGCCGTAGCCGGTGCCGGTCCAGCACTGCGGGAAACCATCCGCCCCGGGTGTCTCCAAGGATGGGTTGACCAGCGCGTTCACCCCGACCGGCGCGGGCACCGCGGTGGTGTCGGCCAGGCCGTAGTCGTCCACGGTGAGGGTGCCGACGCTGTCGATGGTCAGCCCGAAACTGACCGCGACGGCGGCGGCCGGTGGCACCGGGCTGAGCCAGGTCGCCTGGGTCCAGGCCGCGGCGGCGGCCAGGCGCGGACTCTGCGTCCAGTAGCTCCACTGCCCGATCGCGTTGCGCTGGTAAAGGGTGAAGAAGACCGGGACCGTCGACCTGTACCAGGCGCTCACCTGATACGTCCGGCCCGGCGCCACCTGCGACGAGCACTGGCCGAGGTCGAACGTCGGCACCAGCTTCGCGTCCCCGTCGGTCCGGCTGGTCATCGCGATCTGCGACGCCCACGAGCCGGTGTGCGCGCCGGCCACCCGCGTGGTGGTGACCGTGTTCGTGCCGTACCCGGCCGAGCTGAAGCAGTCCGGAATGGTGGTGGCAGCGGTCTCCAGCGACGCGTTGCGGACCGTGTTGACGCCGGGCGCCCCCGGTGCCGGCGGCGCGGTCGGCGCGACCGCGGGTTTGACCGCCCCGCCGAGGACCTGCTGGACCGTCCGGACCGTGGTGCGGATCGTCGGCGCCGAGCGCGGCTGGAGCCACGCCAGGAACTGGTCGAGGATGGCCGGCGTGATCGACTCGGCCGGGCAGCCGCTGCCGGCGCACAGGTGGTGCAGGTTGAGCGGCACCCACCCGCCGGTGACCTCGGCCCGGGTGACGACGCTCTTCAGGTTGGCCAGGGTCCAGTTGCTCTCGATGTCGTCCGGGGTGCGGATCGCCCACTTGTCGGCGGGCGGCACGGTCTCGGCCACCGGGCAGTCCGAACAGCTGAACGGCGAACGCAGGTCGCCGGCCGCCCGGGCCGAGTTGTATCCGCACGTCTGCACGATCGACTTCGTAGTCGAATCGAATTCAACGAATGGGTACGCGAACGACGTCACCGAATATCCCCAGGACAACAGCGTATTGCGGTCCAGGCAGATCTGCCGGTTCTGTTCGGCCGGGGAAAGGGTCGGCAGGTTTTGGTGGGTCGCGGTATGCCCGCCGATCTCGTGGCCGGCCGCCTTGAGCGAATCCAGGTCGGCCCTGGTCATGTAGCCGGGCAGCCCGATCAGCGCCGAGTTGATGTAGAAGGTGCCGGTCATGCCGTACTTCTCCAGCAGCGTCTTGCCCTGCAGCTGGTCGGCGACGCCGTCGTCGAACGTGAACGTGACCTGCACCGGTTTGCTGGCCGAAGCCTGCGCCGGCGCCCCGATCAGCGCCACCATGATTGCCCCTGCCAAAACCGCGGCGAAAGCCTTCCCCGTCATTTTTGGGACTATGCCACTCGGTTCACGAATCTCCTACCGGCACAAAGATGCCTTTTGGTGGCGGCGGGCGGTAATTCCGAAATGGACTGCCCGAAAGAATGACGGGCGGCCCGGATGATCAGACTTATCGGCGCGCTTTTGCGACGACCCGGCCGCGCTCGGAGTCGGGGAAACGGTCGAGCATCGCCCGGACCTCGGCGGCGTCGGTATCGGCCCCGAAGATCTCGGTGCCGGGTTCCATCCGTACGCCCTCGGCCAGCGGCCCGGCCACCACCGGGTCGAAACCGAGCGTGTCGACCAGGGCGGCGACCTCGTCCACGCCGTCGTCCCCGGCGATCGCGATCGCCTTGCGCCCGGGCGACCCGGCCGGCCGGGCACCCTCCTCGATGTCGTGGTAGCCCATGTGGTTGAACGCCTTCACCACCCGCGCCCCCGGCAGGAACGCCTGGACGATCTCGCTGGACGACGTGCGCGGGTCGGTGAGGTCGTCGCGGCGGCCGTCGACCTCCCACCAGTAGTTCATCGCGTCGACGACCAGCTTGCCGCGCAGCGCCCCGGCCGGCACCGTGCGGTACTTGCCGAGCGGCAGCGCGAGGATGACGATGTCCGACCGCTCGGCCGCCTCGGTCGCGGTCACCGTGGTCGCGCCCGGGGTCAGCACCTCGACGATCAGCCGGATCTTCGCCGGGTCGCCCGAGCCGGCCACCAGCACCTGGTAACCGGCGGCGACGGCGAGGCGGGCCAGGACGGTGCCGACCTTGCCCGCGCCCAGGATGCCGATCGTGGTCATTTTTCCTCCGCCAGCAGCTCGCGGACCATCGGCGCCACCTTCGCGCCGAACAGCTCGACCGCGCGCGTCCGGGCGGCGACCGGCTGCGCACCGGCGGTGTAGATCATGTCGAAGCGGCCCACGCCGAGTGACCTTACGGTGCGGGCGATCTTGCGGGCCACGGTGTCCGGCGACCCGATGTACAGCGAGCCGTGCTCCGCCTCGGCGTCGAACTCGGCCCGCTTCAGCGGCGGCCAGCCGCGCAGCGCCCCGATCCGGTCCCGGATCACCTTGTAGGGCGCGTAGTAGAGCTCCCTGGCCTCCTCGTCGGTGTCGGCGACGAAGCCGGGGGAGTGCATGCCGACCGGGTGCGCGACGGTGCCGAGCTGGTCGGCGGCCCGCCGGTAGAGATCGACGTACGGAGCGAAGCGCTCCGGGGAACCACCGATGATCGCCAGCATCAGCGGCAGGCCGTAGCGGGCGGTGCGGACCACCGACTGGGGTGAGCCGCCGACGCCGACCCAGGTGGTCAGCCGGCCGGACTCGGTCTTCGGGAACACGTCGGCGTCCTGAAGCGGGGCACGGGTGGTGCCGCTCCAGGTGACCGGCTCCTCGTCGAGCAGCTTCGCGAACAGGTCGAGCTTCTCCTCGAAGAGGACGTCGTAGTCGCTCAGGTCGTACCCGAAAAGGGGGAACGACTCGGTGAACGAGCCGCGCCCGAGGATGACCTCGGCGCGGCCGTTGGCGATCGCGTCGACGGTCGCGAACCGCTGGAACACCCGGACCGGGTCGTCCGAACTGAGCACGGTGACGCCGGAGCCGAGCCGGATGCGCTTGGTGCGCCCGGCGATGCCGGCCAGCACGGTCTCCGGGGTGGAGATCGAATACTCCGGGCGGTGGTGCTCGCCGAGGGCGATCGCGTCGACGCCGAGTTCGTCGGCGAGCACCGCCTCCTCGACCACCTGCCGGATCGCGGCGGCGTGCGAGAGAGGGGCGCCGGCGTCGTCCACCGGCACGTCGCCGAAGGTGTCGAGGCCGAGAATGAGGTCACTCATGGTGCTGTCCTCCAGTAATTGACGTGTCAACTATGAAGCCGTACGATTGACATGTCAACTACAGGGGGTGGGTTCTTATGCCCGGCACACGCAAGCTGCCGACCCGCGAGGAGTTGCGCATCTGGCGCGACTTCCTGGAGACCGGCGAGGCGCTCCGCAATGTGCTCGCCGCCCGGCTGCAGGCCGACACCGGTCTCTCGCCCGGCGACTACGCGGTGCTGCTGGCGCTGAGCGAGGCCGAGGGCAACCAGGTGCGCTCGTCCGAGCTGGCGGCGCTGGTCGGCTGGGAACGCAGCCGCCTGTCCCACCACCTCGGCCGGATGGAGCGGCGCGGCCTGATCACCCGCGAGGAGTGCGCCACCGACAGCCGGGGCGCGGTCGTGGTCCAGGCCCCGGCCGGCGCCGAGGCCTTCCAGGCGGCCACGGTCCCGCACCTGCGAGCCATCCGGGAGCTGTTCGTCGACGCGCTCACCCCGGCCCAGATCACCGCCGCCGGCGAGATCGCCGCCGCCCTGCGCCAACGCTTGCGTGACTAGGTTCCGGCCTATTGGAAATCGAGCTGTGCGATGTCCCAGGTGGACAGGCAGAACGGGTGTCCCACCGGATCGGCGTACACGAAGCAGTGATCGAGTTGGGCTGGAAGTCGAAGCGGGTGGCGCCGGCAGCGAGGAGCGCGCCGCGGTCGCCGCGAGGTCGTCGACGGCTCGCCTCGGCTCGATCTTGTCGAGTTGCGGTGCCAGCCGCACAGTGACTCGACTAGATCCTTCCGGGCAGGGTCACAGTCAGCTCCCTGCAGTCGAGCTGCCGGGCGGCCCGAGACCCGTCCTTCGGGAGGTCGAGCTGCCGGGCGTGCCGAGACCCCGTCCTTCGGGAAAGTGGAGCTGCTGGTGGCGGGCAAGGCCCCAACCTCCGGGAAGTCGGGCCGTCGGTTGCCGGCCAAGACCCCAATTTCAAGAAATCGGGGCGCGGAGGTTCGCATGCGGAGTGGATGTGCCGCCGGAACGCCGCCCGATCGGAAGCGGAGCAACAGCCTGACGGCGGGGGAGCCGCGCATCGGGCGGCGGAGCCGGGTGTCGAAGCCTGGGCAGCGGAGCGGGGTGGGTCGTCGAATCCGTCGGCTCGGGTCAGGCGGCGGGTGTGCGTGGATCCGGGTGGTAGATGTCCGGCTCCAGGTAGATGACCTTTGCCGACGGGACGGCCGTGCGAACCCGGGCCTCGGCATCGTCGATGGTCGCCGCGATCTCGGCCCCGTCGTCACGAGCGTCGACGGCGATCTTCGCCGCCAGGAGGAGCTCGTCCGGCCCGAGGTGCATCGTGCGCAAGTGGATGACCCGGTCGACGCCAGGGGAGGCGAGCAACGCTTTTTCGATCGCCACCACCTGCTCCGGAACCGCGGACTCGCCTGGTTGGCCGAGTCGGCGACCGAGTGCACGCCTTCGGCCAGCATCGATGCCGAGCCGGTGATCGCGGCGGCGATGAATTTCGCTACTCCGATCGCCAGATTCGCGCTCAGCGCCGTCACTACGGCCTTCGTGCTGCCCTCGCCCGCCGTCGAACCTCTCCCCGTTGATCAGCAGACAGTCTCGCAGCCCGTTCGGTGCGGATGGCGGGAGACCGGGCAGACCCGTGAGGTTTGGCCGGTGACAGCGGCCGGGAACTCCGTGCGCAACCCCCGAAGCGAGGAGCTGACGTGGAAATCTCCGGCATCATCACCGCGATCATCATCGGCCTGATCATCGGCGCGCTGGGGCGGCTCGCGGTGCCCGGCAAGCAGAACATCCCGATCTGGCTCACCATCGTGATCGGCATCGTCGCGGCCCTGATCGGCACGTTCATCGCCGCCGCGATCGGCGTCGACGACACCGACGGCATCGACTGGATCGAGCTGATCCTGCAGATCGCGCTGGCCGCCGGCGGCGTAGTGCTGGTGGCCGGCCTCCGAAGCCGCCGCCCCTGAGCCTGCCGGGCCGGAAGCGGGCCCGAAGTCAAGGAACCGACACGCCCGGCGCGATCACTGCCAGTCCGGCAGCCAAACGGTCGAGCCGGGCGTCTCTGCGTCCGGGCGGTGGGGGCGGAATCGGGTGCGGAAGTAGTCGCTGAGCTCGGCCAGCCCCGGGTGTGGGTTGTCGGCGTGCCAGATCAGGGACATGGGGTAGATCGGGGCCGGGTTGCGGACCGGGATGCGGCGCAGGTCGTAGCTGTCCGGCCACAGGTAGCGGGAGCCCTCGCCGACCAGCGTCGCCAGCTCGGCCGAGTCGGCTATCTCGGCCAGCAGGGCCTCGTTGCCGAACACCGGGCCGACCATGTCGATGGTCAGCCCGAATGCCGCCGCCAGCTCGACGTAGTAGGCGGCCCACTCGGTGCCGGGGGCCATCCCGGGCATCCAGATCCGGTGGCCGGCCAGCTGGGCGGGGGTGACGGCGGCGGCCCCGGCCAGCGGGTGGCGCGGGCCGACGAGGAGCTGGTGCGGCTCGTCGATGACCCGGGTGGTCCGGATCGGGCGGGGCAGGTGGGCGGCCGGGACCGTCACCGCGTGGAAGGTGGCGTCGATCGTGCCCGCCTCGACCTCGGCGATCGCGGCGGCCACCCCGATGTCGAGGGTCACGACGTCCAGGTCGATCTCGGGGTGCAGGCGGTAGAAGTCGTGCAGGAGCACCGCCGCCGCGATCCGCCGGTTGACCACGTCGACCCGCAGGGCACGACGGCCGGGGCGCACCGAGGCGTCCGCCCGCTTCTCGACCCGGAGCAGCTCGCGGGCGTGCGGCAGGAACGCCTGCCCGTCGATGGTCAGCTGGATGCCGCGGGCGGTGCGGGTGAACAGGCGCACCTCGAGGTCCCTCTCCAGGGCGGCGATGCGCTTGGAGACGGCCTGCTGGGTGATCGCGAGGGCGGCCGCGGCGTCCTGAAATTGGCCGGCGTCGGCGGCGGCCACGAAGGTGCGCACGGCGTCGAGATCCATCCGGCGACCCTAGCGGCACAACGAACGGTTGTGGCTCGCCGACCGGGCGGTTGTTTGCGGAGCGGTCGGCGGCGCTGCTTGGATCGCTGGCGTGGCGAGGAGAGCTCTGGGGCGGCAGTTCGGCTGGCTGTGGGTGGCGTACGCGGTCAGTGCCTACGGCTCGGGCTTCGGCTTCGGGGCGCTTCCGCTGATCGCCGTGCTGGTGCTGCACGCGACGCCGGCCGAGGTGGCCGCGCTGTCGGCGGTCGGGCCGGCGGTGGGGGCGCTGCTGGCGTTGCCGCTCGGGCCGTGGGTGGAGTTCCGGCCCAAGCGGCCGGTGATGATCGGCATGGACCTGGCCCGGTTCGCGGTGATGATCACGATTCCGGTCGCGTACGCGCTGGGCCGGTTGAGCTTCGCCCAACTGCTGGTTGTGTCGGCGGTGGTCGCGGCGGCGAAGGTGGCGTTCGGGGCGGCGAGCGGCGCGTACCTCAAGGCTCTGGTCCCGAAGGGGGACCTGCTGGTGGCCAACGCCCGGTTCGAGTCGACCACCTGGAGCTCGATCGCGGTCGGTCCACCGCTGGGCGGGGCGGCGATCGGGGTGTTCGGGCCGGTCACGACCGTCGTGGCGGACGCGGTCAGCTACCTGGGGTCGGCGCTGGCGCTAATCGCGATCCGAGGAGGAGGAGGCCGGCCGGAGGCGCAGCAGAAAGAAACGCGGAAGCTGACTGACGGGTGGCGGCACATCCTCGGCCACCCGGGTCTGCGGGCGCTGTTCCTGAATCAGCTGCTGGTCAACGGCCTGATCATGGCGACCGAGCCGCTGCTGGCGGTGCTGCTGGTCGGTGAGCTCGGGTTCCCGCCGTGGCAGTACGGCCTGGCCTTCGCG
Source organism: Paractinoplanes durhamensis (assembly GCF_016862175.1). Lineage (GTDB taxonomy): Bacteria > Actinomycetota > Actinomycetes > Mycobacteriales > Micromonosporaceae > Actinoplanes > Actinoplanes durhamensis. The sequence continues at coordinate 253,530 of NZ_BOML01000043.1, forward strand.
GCCCCCTGTGCCGGCGGCCTGATCGGGTCGCGGCTGGCCCGCGGGGTGGTGGCCCGGTACGGCCGGCGCCGGATCCTGCGGACCGTCGGCACGTTGCGGGTGATCTGGCTGATCGGGCTCGCCTTCGTCCAGCCGGGCGTCACCGGCCTGGTCACGGTGATCGCGGTGGAGCTGGCCATCATCATCAGCATGAGCCTGTACGGGCCGGTGCTCGCCACCTACCGGCTCGAGCACACCCCGGACGACCGGGTCGCCCGCACCCTGTCGGCCTGGTCGATCAGCACGAGTGCGGCGATCGCCGTCTGCACCGCGCTCGGCGGGGTGCTCGCGACGCTGACCGGCACCCGGACCGCGCTGGTGGTCGCCGGTCTGCTGATCCTCGGCACGCCGGTGCTGTTGTTCCGCAGCAAGGCCTTTGATCAGCCGAGCGCGCCCTCCCAGGCCGAGCGCAGCAGCGCCGCCACCACCTCGCGGCCGGCCGGGCGCGGGTTGGCGTAGGGGCTCGCCGTGACCGCGTCGGCGATCCGGTCGATGTCGGTGAACGCCATGCCCAGCTCGCACAGCGACCCGGGTGCGCCCAGGCTGTCGGCGAGGTCCCACAGGTAGCGGGCCGGGTCGTCGGTGCCGAAGGCCCGGCCGAGGGCGGCGACCGCGGGGGCGGCGAACGGCGCGTTGAACGCCAGCACGTGCGGCAGGACCACGGTGTGGGTCGCCGAGTGCGGCAGGCCGAGGGTGCCGCCGAGCGCGTGGCACAGCTTGTGGTGCAGCGACATCGTGGTGGCGCCGAGCACCGCGCCGCACAGCCAGGCGCCGTGCTGGGCCTCGGCGCGGGCGTCGAGGTCGTGGCCGTCGCGCACCACCGCGGGCAGGGCGGTGACGAGCGCCCGGGCGCCCTCCTCGGCCATCAGCGACACGATCGGCGAGGCGTCGGGTGCGTAGAGGCCCTCGACGGCGTGGGCGATCGCGTTGAAGCCGCTCGTCACGGAGAGTTCGGTGGGCATCGACACGGTGAGTTCCGGGTCGTAGACGACGCTCACCGGCAGTACTCGAGGGTCGCGGCCGGTGCGTTTCACCCCGTCGGTGGTGAGCCCCCAGACCGGGGTCATCTCCGAGCCGGCGTACGTCGTCGGCACCGCCACCACCGGCAGCCCGAGTTCCTTGGCGATCGCCTTGCCGAGCCCGATCGACGAGCCGCCACCGACCGCGACACAACCGTCGGCGCCGAGCGAGGCGGCCAATTCGCACGCAGCCGCCGCGGTGGCCGCGGGGACGTGCTCGCGGGCGGTGGGGAGAATGCCGGCGGCCCGCGAGCCGAGCGAGGCGAAGACCTGCTTGGCGACGGCCTCCTGGCGCGGACCGCTGATCACCAGCACCCGGGAAAGGCCCAGCGCGGCGACCTCGGCCGGCACCTGGCGCAGCGACCCGGCCCCGAACACCACCCGCATCGGCAGCGCCGAGTAGATGAACTCCCGGCTCACGAGCGCAGCAGCCCGATGTCGAAGGTCAGCGTCCGGAACGGATTGTCCAGGCCGGCGGCCTCGGCCCGGGCCGGGTCGTCCACCAGCGGCACCTCACGGACCAGGCTCTCCTTGACCCCGAAGACGGCGTCGGAGTCAAGGTACGGACTGTCGGCGACGAAGACGTGCGTGGTCACCGAGCGATAGCCCGGTGCGGTCACGATGAAGTGCAGGTGCGCGGGCCGGTAGGGATGCCGGCCGGTCGCGGCGAGCAGTTGGCCGACCGGGCCGTCGTCGGGGATCGGGTAGAAGCGCGGCACCACCGACCGGAACCAGAACCTGCCTTCAAGATCGGTCCGGAACAGCCCGCGCAGGTTGCCCGGCGGCTGGATGCCGGGCTGCTGCACGTCGTAGAAGCCGTCCTCGTTCGCCTGCCAGACGTCCACGACGGCGTCGGCGAGGGGCTCGCCGGAAGGCCCGGTGACCTGGCCGGACACCAGGCAAGGCGTGCCCTTGTCGTCGAGCACGATCAGATCGCCGAGCGAGCGCGGCGGCGACTCGACCACATGGAACGGCCCGAGCACGGTCGACTCGGTGGACGTGCCGCCGCTGCGATGATTGATCGTCTCGACCAGCATCGACACCCCCAGCACGTCGGAGAGCAGGATGAACTCCTGCCGCGCCGCGTCCGACTTCTGCCCGGTGCGGGTCAGGAAATCGACCGCGGCGGCCCACTCGGCCTCGGTCAGCTCGACGTCCTTCACGAACGCGTGCAGATGCTCGACCAGCGACGTCATCACCTGCCGCAGCCGCGGATCGGCGGTCGCCGCGAAGCTTTCGGCGACGACCTCCGCCGACCGCTCCTCACTGAACAGCTCCATCCGCCCAGCTTAGGGTCTGCGCCGCCGCCACGGGCAAATGCGTCGCGCGCACCGGATTACCGAATTCACCACGGTCTTAAGAAATTCTTAATATGAGTACGCTGATCGGCTCCCCATTTCCTCCACGAATATCCTGCTCAGGAGCTTGTGACGCACCCGATCCGGGGAAAGTGATATGCGCCTGCCGTCAATAGAGCCGCCGATTGACAGGCACCCGGAAAACAATTTAGCCTCGCTCGGCGGAAACGACGGAACGGTAATTCGAGGAGTGCTGATGCGGGAACGGGATGTGGTCGTCGCGGCCCAGCGCGGTGACCGGCGGGCCCGCGAACAGCTCGTCCGCGCCTACCTGCCGCTGGTCTACAACGTGACCGGCCGCGCGCTCGGCGCCGACCCGGACGTCGAGGACGTGGTCCAGGAGACGATGCTGCGGGTGGTCCGCGACCTCGGGTCGCTGCGGCAGCCGGAGAGCCTGCGCTCCTGGGTGCTGACCATCGCCGTGCACCAGATCAGCAGCCACCAGGGCCGGCTGCCGACCGTCGGGCTCGACCAGGTGCCGGACGCCCCGCAGGACTTCGAGGAGTTGACCATCCTGCGGCTGCGCCTGTCGGGGGAGCGGCGGCAGGTCGCCGAGGCGGCCCGCTGGCTCGACGGCGAGGACCGCACGGTGCTGGCGCTGTGGTGGCAGGAGGCGGCCGGCGAGCTGACCCGCGGCGAGATCGCGGCGGCGCTCGGGACGACCATGGCCTACGCGGCGGTGCGGGTGCAGCGGATGCGCGGGCAGCTCGACCGCGGCCGGGCGATCGTGGCCGCGCTGGCCGGGTCGCCGCGCTGCGCCGGGCTGGCCGAGACGGTCACCGGGTGGGACGGGCGGCCGGCCGCGCTCTGGCGCAAGCGGATCGACCGGCACGTGCGGGACTGTCCGGCCTGCCTCGCGCGGTCGCGCGATCAGGTGGCCGTCGAGCGGCTGCTCGCGGGCTGCGCCCTGGTCCCGGTTCCGGCCGGAATGCAGGCCATCGCGGGGGGCAAGTCCCTCGCCTCCTCGGGGCGATCATGGGCCCTCGCGACTGCGGGAACGGCCGCCGTTGCGGTGGTGGCAGGTCTCCTCGCGTACACCCAAATGGCGGACGCGAAGCCGACGCCGACCGCTCAGATCGTGGCGGCGCCCAGCTCCGTGGCCGTGACCACCGCGGCGCCGACGCCGTCACCGTCGGTTTCCCCCTCGAAGTCGGCGGCAGCAAAGAAGGCCGCCAAGAAGAAAGTTGCGGCGGCCGTGAAGGCTGGATGTAATGCCGGGCTTGACCGGATCTGGGCGAGTTGGCCGATGGTGGCGGCGCCGAAATACACCGATCTGGGGGACGGGACGGTGCGGGACGAGGCGACCTGTCTGGTGTGGCAGAAGGCGGTGGCGCCGTCGACGCACACGTTCACCGATGCGCAGAGTTACTGCAGCGAACTTGATCTTGCCGGCGGTGCCTGGCATCTGCCGAGCCGGATCGAGCTGACGTCGATCGTGGACCCGTCGCGGTCGGGGCCGGCGATCGACAAGGCGGCGTTCCCGTCGACGCCGGCGCAGTTCTTCTGGACGTCCTCGCCGTGGGCGGTGACCAAGGAGCCGCTGCGGGCCTGGATCATCAACTTCTACGAGGGTCTCGCATCGAACGGCGCCTATCAGTCGGGCGCGTATCAGGTGCGATGTGTGCGTTCCTCGACCGAGGGTAAGGGTCGGCCTGAATACGAAATTTCCGGCAGCGTGGTCACCGATCCGGCGACCGGGCTGACCTGGGAACGGACCGGTTCGACGGCGACCATGACGGTGGCGGAGGCGGAGGCGCGCTGTGCCGATCTGGAAATGCGACTTCCGACCCTTCGTGAACTGTCCACCACCGTCGACGAGACGCGGGTAGCCCCGGCCATCGACGTCGACGCATTTCCCTCGACCGTGAAGAACGGCTGGTACTGGACATCCACCTCGGCCGCGCCGGACAAGACGAAGAATTGGGCGCTCAACTACGACGACGGGTACACCAACTACCGCAAGGCCACGGCCGGTTACGCGCGGTGTGTTCGCTGACTCCTTTGAGGACGGCGCTTGCCACGAGGCATCTTCGGGCACTAGAAAGAGCGCCATGACGGACGAGGACCTGTCCAAAGAGCTCCAGGCTGACATCCCGCACGCTGCGCGCATGTGGAACTACTGGATGGGCGGCAAGGACAACTTCGCCGCCGACCGGGCCGCCGGTGATGCGGTCGCCGGGGTCTACCCGGAGATCGCGCTGATGGCCCGCTACTCCCGGCAGTTCCTCATCCGGGTCGTGCGCTACCTGGCCGCCGAGGCCGGCATCCGCCAGTTCCTCGACGTCGGCACCGGCCTGCCCACGATGCAGAACACCCACGAGGTCGCGCAGGGCATCGCGCCCGAGTCGAAGATCGTCTACGTCGACAACGACCCGATGGTGCTCGTGCACGCCCGCGCCCTGCTGCGCGGCGCCACCACCAGCTACGTCCCGGCCGACTACCACGAGCCGGAGGCGATCCTGACCAAGGCGGCCGAGACGCTCGACTTCTCGCAGCCGACCGCGGTCATGTTCATGGGCGTGATGGGCTACGAACCCGACCTGGCCGAGATCCACCGGATCGTCGGCACGATCTTCGGAGCGACCTCGTCCGGCAGCCACCTGGTCCTGTGGGACGGCACCAACACGTCGCCCGAGGTGGTGGCCGGCTCCGACAAGCTGGCCGAGAGCGGCGGCGTGCCCTACATCCTGCGCAGCCCCGCCGAGCTGGCCACCTGCTTCGAGGGCCTGGAGCTGGTGGAGCCCGGCCTCACCCAGATCACCAAGTGGCGGCCCGAGCCGGGCAAGGTCGAGTACATCGACGCGTACGGGGCGGTGGCGCGCAAGCCGTGACCGGGGAGGTTCGGTCGGTCGCCCGCGCGCTGGACATTCTCAGTGCGTTCAGTGCGGCGCACCCACGTCTCACCCTGTCCGAGCTGGCCGAGGCGGTCGGCCTGCCCCGGCCCAGCGTCCGCCGGCTGGCCGTCACCCTGATCGACCGCGGCTTCCTGCGCCAGGACGACGACGGCTCCTACCTGCTCGGGGTGCGCCTGGTCGAGCTGGGCAGCCAGGTCACGGCCGGTTCGGCGGTCACCCACCGGGCCGGTCCGGCCGCCGACGAGCTGGCCCGGCGCACCGGCGAGACCGTGCTGATCGCCGAGGTCGACTGGGCCACCCTGTCCCTGCTGATCATCGGCAAGCGGCACTCGCTGCAGCCGGGCGCGGCCACCTCACCGGTCGGCCACCGCTACGCGATCACCAGCGGGTGCCTGGCCAAGGCGGTGCTGTCCGGCCTGCCGCCGTCCGGCCTCGCGTCGGTGGTGCCGAAGCTGCGGCTCACCCCGCGCACCACGGCGTCCATCGTCGACCCGGACGCGCTCGCCGCCGACGTGGCGGCCAGCCGGGACCGCGGCTACGCCATCCAGTCCGGCGAGTTCCTGCCCGGCATGTCCGGCGCGGCAGTACCGGTCTACGTCTCCGGCCGGGTGGTCGGCGCCCTGGCCGTGCTGGGTTCGACGATGCGTTACCCCGGCCCCGAGCTGCACCGGGCCGGCCGCCTGGTGCGCAGCGTCCTGACCGCCACCACCCGATGACGGTCGGTGACGCGTTTCGCGCTGCGGAATGACGCCTCGCCCCGGCCCGATCCTGATGGCTAACCTCCCGGCGTTCAGTTCCACACGCAGGAGGACCGCCGTGGCCGACGACAAGCAGGACGACATCGCGTACGAGAAGGACGGCGGCGGCACAGCCGTGACCCTGATCGTCGGCGGCCTGATCCTGCTGATGGTGGTGGCCCTGGTAGCACTGCTCTACCTGGCCTTCAAGGGTTAGGCCAGGGCGACCCAGAACGAAGGCGGCAGGAGCTCGACCTCGGCGGCGGACTTCTGCAGCAGGCCGGCGATCGGCAGCAGCGCGGTCGCGGCCGGGTCGCCCGCCTCGGCCATCTCGCGGATGACCGCCGCCTGCCGCCGGGCGCGGGCCACGATCACCGGGCCGAACGCAAGGCGGTCGCCCTCGTAGCCGTATGCGTCGAGCAGCAGGTGCAGGCGCCGGGACCGCTCCTCGGGCCGGTCGTGGCCGACCAGCTCGGCCGCGGCGACCGGGGTGAGCGGCACCCACAGCAGCGCCGAGAAGCCCAGATCGACCTCGCGGGGGGACGGGCTCGCGGTGTCCCAGTCGAAGAAGCCGGCCAGCCGGTCGCCGTCCATCACCGCGTTGTAGGGCGCCGCGTCCTGGTGGCCGATCACCATGCCGGGCTGCAGCTTGTCGCCGGTGAACCAGCGCGCGTCCGGCGGCGGGACGAAGGTGGCGGACGCGTCGTGCACCCGCCGCAACCAGCGGCCGACCTGTTCGAGGGTGTCGTCCCGGTAGACCCAGGCCGGCCACGGTTGCCGGCCGCCGATCACCTCGCCGGGCAGGTAGCTGAGCATCTGCCGGCCCTGATCGTCGAAGCCGAGCGGCCGGGGCACCCCCTCGACACCCGCCTGTTCCAGATGTCGCAGCAGCGCGTGCACGCTCGGCGTCCATGGCGCGGCCGGCTTGTGGACGACGTTTCCGGCCCGGACCGCACCGGTGGTGTTACCGCCCGGCAGTGTCTGCTCGCTCATCGGTACTTCATACCGGCGGCGCTGTGGCGGGGATACCGGTTTTACCTCGTCCGGGTAAAGCCGGGACGCCGCACCGGTCGGGGCCGGACGCTGTAATGGTCCAGCAGGAAGATCGCCAGGAGGCACGGGGATGACGTTTTCGCAGGCAGTCCGGCGGTGCGGCACGGCGGCCGCGGTCGCGGTGACGTGCGCGCTCAGCGGCGGCGGCACGGCGGTGGCCGCCCCGCCGGTCGCGCATCTGACCAAGGCCGAGCGGGCGAAGCTGCTGGCGGTCACCGGGAAATTCCGCGACGTGCAGCGGGCCATCGACGCCGGCTACCTGCCGACCAAGGACTGCGTTCCCGGCATGGGCCTGCACTACGTGAACCCGGCCTACGCCGGCGACGGGCGGATCGACCCGCTGAAGCCGGAGATCCTGCTCTACCTGGCCGGCCCGCACGGCAGGCTGAAGCTCACCGCCGTGGAGTACTTCCTGCCCGACGGCGACGGCGACCTGAACACCGACCGGGACCGGCCGGCCCTCTACGACCACCCGTTCAACGGGCCGATGCTCGGGCACCCGGTCCCGCAGGGCGCCCCGCCCATGCCGGTGCACTACGACCTGCACGTCTGGCTCTACCGGCACAACCCGGCCGGCGAGCTGGCCACCGAGAATCCGACGGTGACCTGCGGCTGAACCCTTTGAGTTGAGCACGGTGGCTGCCGACATGGTGCGGCGTGAACAAGCGCCGGCCGTGGGTCGTTCTGGTGGTGGCGGTCCTGGCCGTGGCCGGAGTGCTCGTCTGGCACCGCAGTGCGGATGAAACAGTCAAAACCACCAAAAGCCCAGCGGTGGGCACGCCGGTCACCCAGGACGGGATCTTCGAGTACACGGTGACCGCGCACGACTGCGGGGTGACCGCCATCGAGGGCGCGACCGCGACCGGCCAGTTCTGCACCGTCGCCATCATCGTTCACAACCTCAGCGACACGGCCCGCAAGCCGGGGATCGCGTTCGCCAAGGCCTACGACACGCAGGGCACCGCGCATCCCGCGGACGCGGTCGCGGAGGTCCGGATCGGCACGCACCTGCTCGACGACTTGGCCGCGGGCGCGAGCATCACCGACGAGCTGGTCTACGACGTGCCGAAGACGACGTCACTTACCTCGGTGGTGCTGCGGGAGTCGACCGGCTCGGCCGGCATCACCGTTCCCCTGGGTTAGGACGCCGCGCTTCGCCTTCCAGGCCAGCACCGAGAAGATCGACACGGCGGACAGCACCGAGCCGACGCTCAGGAACGACCCGATCGACGCGATCGAACCGTAGGACCCGATCGAGCCGATGGACAGCGCCGACCCGGTCGACCCGATCGACAGGACCGACCCCTTCGACCAGAGGCTGAGGACGGAACCCTCGGACTTGTACGAAAGGATCGATCGGCGACCGTTCATGGGGCCGACAATAGCGGCTTTCATGCCAGTGGCGTGAGGAACGGTGCCTCGTCTCGGAACCGCTGCACGCGGGTCATTGCCGAGTCCGGGCTGGTCGCCAGGTGGGCCCGGGCCGATGCCAGCAGATCTACGCCCTTGCTTCGGTCCGTGTTGCTCAACCAGTCGACGGTTTTCGGGGTGTCCTCGGTGAAAGCGTGAAGCAGCGTCGCCGCGTAGCAGGCGTAGCTGCAGGACTGGCTTACCAGCGACGCCAGGACGGACCCGGGCTCGACGGCCGGCGGTGACGTCACGGTTCGTTCCAGTGCCGCGCTCGTGGCTTCGGAGTCGGCGGCCCGGGCCAGCCACGCGGTCACGGCCGGGCGGGCGGGATCGGTGGCTACCTCGGCCTGGAACAGCTGGGCCCGGAACACTGACCGGACATCGTGCCCGATCAGTTCTCGGGCCAGCGTCGGCAGGTCGTCCACCTGGTCGGCGGACGCGGTTGCCAGCTGCAGGACGGATCGGAGCAGATCCCGCGGGAGCCCGCCGGACAATGCGTGGCACAGCCACAGGTAGGGCTCGGGGAGCGAGACTCCGCGCAGACTCAGCAGCTCGCGAGCTTCGTCGAGCCCGAGCGGCGGCACGGTGATGATCTGGTCGAAGGCGCTGTCGAAGGTGGTCCGGACCGAAAGGGACCGCCGATCGAACGCAGCCAGGGCGTCGTCGGAGACGGCGACCAGGAAGAAGCAGCCCGGAACACCGAAGATGACCTTGAGATCGTTCAGGAAGCGTTCCGCGTCGGCGGGTGAGTCGATCTTGTCGAGTTCGTCGATGCCGATGATGACACGGCGGCCAAGGCTGCGTCGTTCCAGCGCGACCTGGTGCAGAAGCTCACGGAAGTCGGCGACCAACTCGGGATAGCTGCGCATCTGCTCGGTTCGCTGAGTGCCCGCCGTGGTGCTGAACTCGACGCCACGCGGCAGCCCGATCTTGCCGACCCGCGAGGTGGAGGTCGTGAGCTGGTAGCGCAGCCGGTTCAGCTGAGCGATGGCACTCTGCTGGGTGGTGGCCGAGCGCTGGCTGGCGCGGCCTCCGCTTCGGCTCATCAGCAGCGCCATCATGAGACCGAGGCCGGTGATCACCAGCCCACCGACGATGATGGCGGTGCGCTGGCTCATGGTCACCAGGTGCGCGGCGGAGACCACGCTGGACCAGGACCAGGCCAATGCGGTCGTCAGGAGGCCGCCGGCCACGAGGACCCCGGGCAAGGCCCGCCACGCCGCCGTGAGCAGGCGCCGCCGTTGCGGGCGGACCGCGTCGTCCTCGCCCACCACACGTTCGCAGATTTCGGCGAACAGGTGGATGAGGAACTCCCGGCGGTCGTACGCGGTGGGCGCAGGCACCAGCAGCAGCAGGTCCTCCGTGGTCCGGGTGAACTGGGAGACGCAGAAGCGCTGCAGGACCGTGCTCTTGCCGGCTCCGCGCGAACCGCTGATGCCGACACTGATGCTGCTCAGGTCGCGCAGGTAACGGTCGAGCTGCCGGGTCGCCGGGGTCTGCACCAGCTGGTCGACCCGGCTGACCCCGCCGAGCCGGCTGGCGTCGAATGGGAGCAGCGTGGTGCTGAACCGGCTCGTGCCGGCACCCAGTTTGTCGCGCAGGAACGGCATCACCCCGTTGCGGGCGAGCGCCGTAATCCAGTCCTGCCGTGCCTGCTCGGCGGCCGTGCGCAGCTGCTCGGTTCCTGGCGCGTCCGGCCAGTAGGCCGGCTCGTCGGCGGCCAGCCGCTGCTGGATCCGTTCGTGGGGCCTGCTCAACAGCCACGCCAGTGCCGCCGGCGGCCAGCAGACGGCGATCACCAGGGTGGCCGACATCAGGGCCGGTTCCCTGGCGACGTCCACCGGCACGGCGATCGCGGCCCCGGCGACCGCCGCGACCAGCACCAGCCACGCCGCCGCCCGTAATCGGGGAAGGCTTACGCCGATCGGCATGGTTACGCGCCAGTTGAGATATTGCACCGCTCGCGACGCCGTCGTGGCGGCAGCGACCAACGCGGCCCCGGCGATCAGTGCCGGGCCCCATCGTGGAAGAAAGGTGAGCGCGGCGCCCAGCAGCGACAACACCAGAGAGAGCCAGAGCACGATCTGGTAGGCCCACGCGAGCCTGGTCCAGCCGGGCCGGCCAACGGCGCGTACCAGCCGGCCGTGTGCCTGCCGGAATCGGATCCGGTCCTCCCGGCCCCGGTCGAGCACCTCTTCGGGTCGTTCGGCGAGGATCAGGCGGACGCGCTGCTCGATGTCCTCGCGGGGCCCGCCCAGCTTGCTCGGTTGTGGCCGCACTTCTTGCTGCCTGGCCAGGCGCATGGCGACCTCCGGCAGCACGAAGACCTCGTCCACGATGGCCTGGGCCAGACTCGGCTTGATCGCCGGACGTCCGGCTGGCCGGCCCTTCGGACCGGCGAGCATGTCCTGCAGTGCCGCGTGCCGGAACTCGAAGCGGCCGGCGTCCGAGCGCAGCACTCCGATGCTGTTCGCGTAGCTCATGAAAGCGCTCAGACGCCAGGGCAGTTGACCGCGTGCCGCCAGCCAGATGCGAGCAAGCCGGAACTTTCCGGAGGCGGCACTCGCGGCCATGACGATGACGAACGTGGTCGCCGCGGCCACGGCGACCGTCCACCCTGCATGCGGGAGCGTTCGATCCACCACGGCGGCGGTGCCGGCGCCGGTGGCCACGCCGGCCGCGGTTGCCCGGACGAGGATCGCGCGCCGATCGCGGCGAACCTGTTGAGTCAGTGTTCCGCCCGGGTCGGTGATCGGAACGACGGCGGCGTCCACGAGCGCGAGAATCACGAGCGCCAGACCGGCTGCCGCCAGCCAGGCGATCCAGGTCGAGACGGAGATCTGCGGTTGCAAGGACAGCGGGGCGACCAGGCCGACCGTCGCGAGTAACGCTCCGCTTATGCCTATGACAATCCGTCGGCCGGGTGCCCAGGCGAGTTGCCGCGGTGTCTCCTCCCGCCTCTGATCAGGCCAGACGGCAATGCCCGTGGTCCACAGGGCCACGATCGCCGCTTTAAGATCGATCGGCGCCAGCAGAACGGCCAGCATCGGCCAGTACCCGGCGTTCCGCAGCGGGGACGGTAGCGCTTGCGCGAGGTCCCACCAGGCCAGCTGCCGCTTGTCGGTGTCGCGCAGATACCCGGCCAGCCAGCCCAACCACCGTCTCGTCGCCGCTGGATCGAACCGTGGCTGCCGCGAAGCCGACGGTCGTAACTCGCGGTGTCGCATCAGGCTGTCGAGCCAGACGTTGAGCAGATGGCCTTCGAGCGCGGCCGATGACCCGAAGCGGCCATCGTCCAGCAGCTCACGCGGATCAGTGCCGGCATCCGCGTAGGCCGTTCGGGCCGCGTAGGCCGCCCACGGCATCGAGAGCGTGCGGGCCACCAGCCCGGCCGGGTGCTGGGCCAGCTCCGTCAGCACCGGCTCCCAGCGTTGGTCGTCCGCGGTTTGGTGTCTGCGCAGGTACCGCGCGAGCGCGTCCGGCGAGGCCGGGTGCAGCTCGATCACCGCCATGTCGGGCGGCAGGGTGGTCGACTCCGCAGCCCGGTCGAAGGCGTCGGTCCGGCTGGTCAGGACGTAAGGCCGCCGCGCCAGCCGTGATCCGGAGAGCCGGGCGAGTGCTGCCGTCTGCAGTTCGGCGGGGAGCTCGTCCAGCCCGTCGAGCACAGGCAGGATGCGGCCCGCCGCGACCAAGGTCGACACCGCGAGGGAGCCCATCGAACTGAGGAAAGGAAACAGGACCGCGAGCCGAAGGCTGAGCCACGCTTCCGGTGGTTCGGTGCGCGGGTTCCAATCCGCAAGGGACACCAGGACCGGGACCGGATCTCTCTTCTGTCTCCGGGTCAGCAGTCCTTCGACAAGCGCGAGCGCCAGCGTCGACTTTCCCGAGCCGGGAGCACCGATGATGGACAGGCGCCCGGACGGCAGCTGCTGGAAGGCATCCGCCATGAGCTCCTCGGGGCGGTGGGATCCGAGGTCGAGCGGCGACTGCCCGAACAGGTCCGGTTGGCCCGGCCGACTGCGCCACCGGGCTTCGCCGAGGCCCGATTCCTGTGCTCGGCCGCGTCGCTCGGCCACGGTCCGGTCGAGTTCGATCTCGGCCAGCCGCGCCGTGGCATCGTCGAGAGTCTGCCGGGTGATTTCTGGTGGTTCCGGAGTCTTCATCGAGACGGCCACCGCGGCCAGGGTGGACAGAACGAGGGCACCCCAGATCCACGGTGTCCACTTGGCAGGAGCCACGACGCTGGCCGTGGCGTAGTTGAGGCCAAGGGGAATGACGATCAAGGACACGACCACGGCCAGCGTCGAGGTGATCCGGAATCTCCGCACCCCGCCATATTGCAGGTGGCGGTGGATCGGCCACCGGTCAGATTGCTGACAGCATCCCGGTCAGGAACTGATCAGCGGCGGGGGGACACGCTGGACCCAGTCCGCCCGGCGCTCGGCGGCCAGGGCCAGCTCGAGCAGTGAGCGGTCGTCGTGGTTGCGGCCGATCACCTGCAGGCCGATCGGCAGCCCGTCGGTGCTGAAGCCGGCCGGCATCGCCAGGGCCGGGGCGTTGATCAGGGTCGCGAACGTGCTCACCTCCATCCAGCGGTGGTAGGAGGTCATCGTCACGTCGCCGATGTGGTCGGGCCAGTGCAGGGTCGCGTCGAACGGGAACACCTGGGCGGTCGGCAGCACCACGTAGTCGTACGTCGCGAAGAGCTCGCGGAACGACTGGTAGAGGGCGCTGCGCTTGACCGAGGCGGCGAGCACCTCGTGGCCGCTGAGGTGGGCCGCGCCGTCCGCCTCGTACACCATCTCGGGCTTGAGTTTGTCGCGGAAGGCCGGCTCGTCGAGCAGCAGCCGGCTGCCGAAGCCGGACATCCAGTGCCGGAGCGTGAGCCAGGTCGGCCACAGATCGGCCAGATCGAAGCCGGGCAGGTTACTCAGGGTGGTGACCGGCAGGCCGAGGTCGTGCACCGCCGCCCCGGTCACCCGCAGCACCTCGGGCGCCATCGGCAGGTAGCCGCCGAGGTCGCCGAGCCAGGCGATGCGCCGGCCGGAAAGGTCGCCGCTCAGGCCGGTCAGCGCGGCCGGGTCGTCGCGCAGGGACAGCGGGGCGCGCGGGTCGTAGCCGGACATGGTGCGCAGCAGCATCGCCAGGTCCTCGGCGGTGCGGGCGATCGGGCCCTCCACCCCGGCCTGAGCGAGGAAGACCTCGTCGCCGCCGCTCGGCACCCGCCCGGCCGACGGGCGCAGGCCGAGCACGTTGTTCCAGCCCGGCGGGTTGCGCAGCGAGCCCATGAAGTCGCTGCCGTCGGCGACCGGCACCATCCGCAGGGCCACCGCCACCGCCGCGCCGCCGCTGCTGCCGCCGGCCGAGCGGCTCTGGTCGTAGGCGTTCAGCGTGGTGCCGAAGACGTTGTTGTAGGTGTGCGAGCCGAGCCCGAACTCGGGCACGTTGGTCTTGCCGATGAAGATCGCGCCGGCCGCCCGGATGCGCTCGACGAAGATCGAGTCGGCGGTGGCCGCGGGCGCGTCGTGGAAGAAGCCGGCGCTGGTCGGCAGGCCGCGGGCGTCGGCCAGGTCCTTCACCGCGAACGGGAAGCCATGCATCCAGCCTTTCGGTGCGATGGCGTCCGCAGCGGCCGCCTCGGCCAGCAGCTCGGCGCGCGGGCGCAGCGCGACGATCGCGTTCACCGCCGGGTTGACCTGGTCGATGTGGTCGAGATAGGCGGTCATCACCTCGACGCAGGTGACCTCGCGCCGGTGGATGGCGGCCGAGAGCTCCGCGGCGCTCCAGTTGACGATCATGAGTGGACGGTACTGGGTCCCGGCGGACAACGAACCGGCTCCGGCTTGGCGCTCGGCGACTATCGGTGGTTTCGATCGAACTGTTTCCATGTCACGGCACGACGGAAACGCGAAAAGAAATCATGAACGCCGGGAGGGCATATGGAGTCGCCAGGAATCAGCCGTCGGCAAGCTCTTGCCGTCGCCGGCGGGACGGTGGCCGGCGCGGCCATCGCGCAGGCCGTGGCACCGGCCGCGTTCGGGGCGGCCGCCGCCACCGACGCGGACGCGATCGTCATCGGTGGTGGGCTGGCCGGGCTGGTGGCCACCGCCGAGCTGGTCGCGGCCGGGCGCAAGGTGCTGCTGCTCGACCAGGAGCCGGAGGCCAGCCTCGGCGGGCAGGCATTCTGGTCGTTCGGCGGGCTGTTCTTCGTGAACTCCGACGAGCAGCGGCTGATGGGCATCAAGGACAACGTCGACCTGGCCTGGCAGGACTGGCAGGGCGCGGCCGGGTTCGACCGCGGGGTCGACGACCCGCTCGGCCAGGACTACTGGGCGGCCAAGTGGGCGCGGGCCTATGTGGAGTTCGCGGCGGGGGAGAAGCGGTCCTGGTTGGCCGGCCTCGGCGTGCAGTGGTTCCCACTCGTCGGCTGGGCGGAGCGTGGCGGCGGCCTGGCCGACGGGCACGGTAACTCGGTGCCCCGCTTCCACGTGACGTGGGGCACCGGGCCGGCCGTCATGGAGCCGTTCGAGAAGAAGGTCCGGGCCGGAGTGGCCGCGGGCAAGGTGGTGTTCAAGTTCCGGCACCGGGTCGACGAGGTCGTCAAGACCGGGGGCGCGGTCACCGGCGTACGCGGATCGATCCTCGAGGCCAGCACGGCCGCGCGCGGCACCCCGAGCTCGCGCACCGTCGTCGGCAGCTTCGAGCTGCGCGCCCCGGTCGTGATCGTCACGTCCGGCGGCATCGGCGCCAACCAGGACCTGATCCGGCAGAACTGGCCGGCCCGCCTCGGCAAGGCGCCGACCAAGATGATCACCGGCGTGCCCGCCCACGTGGACGGCCGGATGCTGGCCATCACCCAGTCGGCCGGCGGCCGGATCGTCAACCCGGACCGGATGTGGCACTACACCGAGGGCCTGAAGAACTTCGCGCCGATCTGGCCCAACCACGGCATCCGGATCCTGCCCGGCCCGTCGTCGATGTGGTTCGACGCGAAGGGCAAGCGGTTCAGCGCCCCCGACAACCCGGGTTACGACACGCTGCACACGCTCGGCACGATCACCGGCACCGGCTACGACTATTCGTGGTTCGTCGCCACCCAGGAGATCGTGGACAAGGAGTTCGCGCTCTCCGGCTCCGAGCAGAACCCGGACCTCACCAACAAGGACGTCTGGCAGCTGCTGTCGCGGATCTGGCAGACCCCGGAGCCGATCCAGAAGTTCGAGAAGTACGGCGAGGACTTCGTGGTCGCCACCACGCTGCCCGAGCTGGTCGCCGGGATGAACCGGATCGCCGGCAACAACCTGATCAACCTGGCCGACCTGCAGCGGCAGATCGAGGCCCGGGACCGCGAGATCGACAACGTGTACAGCAAGGACGCCCAGGTGATGGGCATCCGCAACGCGCTCTCGTACATCGGTGACTCGCTGAGCCGCACCGCCGGCGCGCACAAGATCCTCGACTCGAGCAAGGGCCCGCTGGTCGCCGTGCGGCTCAACATCCTCACCCGCAAGACCCTCGGCGGCCTGCAGACCAACCTGCAGGGCCAGGTGCTCGACGCGGCGGGCGCGCCGATCCCCGGCCTCTACGCGGCCGGCGAGGTCTCCGGTTTCGGCGGCGGCGGGGTGCATGGTTACCGTTCCTTGGAGGGTACGTTCCTGGGCGGTTGCCTCTTCTCCGGCCGGCAGGCCGGGCGCGCCGCCGCGGCGGCCACCGCGTCGTGATCGCGTCACCGGCGGGGAGAGGGGGGCGGCCGCTCCTCGCCGGTGACGTACGGCATGAACGCGTGAGGTAGAAGTGGGCCGTCAACCGGTAACAAGGTTGGTATGAGACGACTTCTGCTTCTGATGGCCGCGCCGGCGCTGCTCGCCGCGGGCTGTTCCGGTTCGCCGTCGGCGGCTCCGGCCACCACCGCCCCGCCTCCCGCCGCCTCGCCGTCCGCCTCTTCCGCGCTCGGGACCGCCGCGCCGACCGGGGGCGCGACTACGAGCCCCACCGCGAAGCCCACCCGGACCGACTCGCCGGTCGCGAGCACGCCGCGCTGCCACACCGGCGACCTGTCGGTGAAGCTCGGCGGCGGCGACGGGGCGGCCGGAACGCAGTACATCGCCCTGGTCTTCGCCAACAGGTCCGACCACAGATGCACGCTCTACGGCTACCCGGGCGTCTCGTTCGTCGCCGGCGCCGAGGGCACCCAGGTCGGCAAGGGCTTCACCCGGCAGGGCGGCGGTCTGATCAAGGTGCTGCTGGCGCCGGGCGCCGTCGCGCACGCGACGATCTCCGGCCACGACGTCGGCTTCTTCGACGCGAGCGAGTGCAAGCCGGTGAGCGTACGGGGTTACCGCGTGTACCCACCCGACGAGACGGCATCACTGTTCGTGGCCGCCCCCACGAAGGCGTGCTCGGCTGACGGCGTCAACCAGTGGAAGGTGGCGGCGATCGCGGAGGGCGCCGCTACCTAGGGGTTAGTTGCCCGGGCCGGGCGCACCCTGCCCGGCCCGGGCACCCCTCTTCACCCAGAGGTCTGGTAAGTGGCGCGGTCGAAGTCGGCGAAGCCGCCCTCGCGGCCGAGGTCCTGCACCCAGAGCCCGGCGAAGGCTCCGGTGAAACCCCAGGCCGCGGGCTCGCCGTCGATGACCTGCGCCGCGTACTCGTCGGAGAGGGTGGTGGCGTCGAACGCCGGGCCGAGGTCCTGCCACTGCGGGTCGGGGCCGGGATCCGTCGCGTACGCAAAAGAAAGCTCGGGACCGTCGAAGCGCAGGCGCAACGCCACCCGGTGCACCCCGCTCAGATCGCGGCGCACGTCCGGGACGATCCGGACCTTGCCGCTGTCGCAGGCGAGGATGCCCAGCACCGGGGTGCCGTCGTCCTCGGCGGTCACATACAGGTAGTACCAGTTCTGCGTGTTGTAGTAACCGGTGATGCCGGCCAGTTGCCGGTAGTTACGGGGGCTGAACTCCATCACCGCGTCGAAGGTGAGCCGGCGCGCGGTCACCCGGCGGGCCACCAGGCTCGGCCGCAGCCGGGTCATCGGCGACTGCCCGCCGTAGATGCGCAGGTGCGACGGCCGCTCGGTGAGCGAGACCCAGTCGGGGGTGGCGGGCCGGCGCAGCGTCGACCAGTTGACCCCGAGCTTCTCGGCGTCGAAGTCGTCGGCCTCGGACTCCTCGGAGGAGACCGGGCGCTCGGCCGGCACGGTCACCCCGAGCGGGGCCGGCACGATGTCGGCGGGCACCCCGCCGGCGATCCGCGGCCAGCCGTCCTCGGTCCAGGTGACCTCCTGGATGGCCGACTCGCGGCCGAGCACGCAGCGGCCGAGCGTGGAATACGGCCGGCCGACCAGGTGCGCCAGGTACCACTGGCCGGTCGGGGTCTCGACCAGGCTGCCGTGGCCGGCCTTCTGCAGGGTGAGCTCGGGGTGGCCGTTCGAGGTGAGCAGCGGGCCGGCCGGATCCGCCTCGTACGGTCCGAGGAGCTCTTTTGATCGGGCGACCGTGACCTGATGCTCCCAGCTGGTGCCGCCCTCGGCGGTGACCAGGTAATACCAGCCGTCCTTGCGGTAGAGGACGGGCGCCTCGGTGACCCGTGCCTCGGTGCCCTTGAAGATCATGTGCTCGTCGCCGGTGAGGGCGCCGGCCGCGCGGTCGTAGCGCTGGATCGAGATGCCGCCGAAGCGGTTCCGGCCCGGGCGCCAGTCGGCGACCATCGACAGCATCCAGGTCGTGCCGTCCTCGTCGTGGAAGAGCGAGGCGTCGAAGCCGCGGCCGTGCAGCACCACCGGGTCGGACCACGGCCCGTCCAGGCTGGGCGCGGTGACCACGTAGTTCTGCGGGTCCCAGTAGCCGCCCTGGAACGTCGAGACGTCGGTGTAGAGCAGGTGGAACAACCCGTGCGCGTAGGTCAGGCTGGGCGCCCAGACACCGCCGGAGTCGCCGGCGCCGGTGAGGTCGAGCAGCCGGGTCTCGGTGAGGGCGCCGCCGAGCGGCTGCCAGTCGACCAGGTTGGTGGAGTGGTGCAGGCGCACGCCCGGGAACCACTCGAACGTCGACGTGGCGATGACGTAGTCGGAGCCCACCCGCAGGATCGACGGATCGGGGTGGAAACCGGTCAGCACCGGGTTGGCGATGGCCCGGCCGGCCACGGTCTCCGCGTCGGCGGTCGTGGTCTCGGTGCTCGTCATCGTCGCTCCACCCCCGGGTCGTAAGTTCCGTGACTCTATCGCAAGTTGCGATTCGGGGGAGTGGTTACTTTCGGCGCTATCCGACGGCGGCTCCTCGCTGCCCGCGGAGCTCCTCGGCCACCATCCGGGCCAGGGCCGGCATCAGATCCGTCGATCGGCGCAGCAGCCAGCGGTTTCCCTGGGTCGCCATCCACCAGACGCGCTCGGTGATGGTCGGCTCCGGGTTGGTGGCGGCCAGTCCCGGCAGGGCCGGCACCGGGTGGCCGGCCGCCCGCAGCGCGGTCGCGAACCGGAACGCGATCAGCCGGTGGCCGCGCTCGCTCGGGTGCAGGCGGTCCACGCTCCAGTTGTTGCGGGCGTAGACCGCGGTGTCCTCGGGCAGGCCGGCCAGGTCCACGTGCAGCGTGCCGTGCTCGGCCGCGATCCGGTCGAGCACCTCGTTGAGGGCGTTCATCCGCCGGCCCAGCGGCCGGGCGATCACCGCGGGCAGGCCGAACATCCGGCCCGGGTCGGGCAGCCGGGCGGTCAGCACGGTGGCGCCGGCCGCGGTCAGGGCGGCCACCGTGTCGTCGAGGACGCGGCCGAGGTGCGCGGCGTCGAAGTCGCCGCGCAGCGTGTCGTTCATGCCGACCAGCACCGACGCCAGGGTCGGCCGCAGGTCGAGCGCCGCCGGCAGCTGCCGGTCGGCCACGTCGGCGATCCGCGCTCCGCTGATCGCCAGGTTGGTGAATTGCGCCGGTTCGAGACTTTCGGCGAGGATCGCCGCCCAGCCGCGCCAACCGCCGCCGGGCATCGGGTCGCCGTAGCCGCTCGTGACCGAGTCGCCAAGGGAGACGAACCTGATCGTCGACATGACCACACTGTCGCGTGGCCGGCGAAGCAGCAGGTGACCAGCCGGTTGCCTACCGCCCGCCGCCGCGGAAAACCTCGCCGACGGTGCGCAGAATGACCTTGACGTCGAGCCAGAGCGACCAGTTCTCGATGTAGTAGTTGTCGAAGCGGGCCCGGTCCGAGATCGGGGTGTCCCCGCGCAGACCACTGACCTGGGCCAGGCCGGTCAGGCCGACCGGCACCCGGTGCCGCATCGCGTACTCCGGGTAGTCCACCGAGAAGCGGTCCACGAAGTACGGGCGTTCGGGGCGGGGGCCGACCACGGTCATGTCGCCGCGCAGGATGTTCCACAGCTGCGGCAGCTCGTCCAGCGACGTACGCCGCATGAACTTGCCGAACGGCCCGACCCGCGGGTCGTGGCCGATGTTCCAGTTGGTCTGCGACTCGGTGTCGTCCACCGGCCGCATCGAGCGGAACTTCAGCACGTTGAACGGCTTGCCGTAGCGACCGATCCGCTGCTGCTTGAAGATGATGCCGCGGCCGCCCTCGAGGAACGTGCCGATCGCGCAGAACGCCAGGATCGGCGAGAGCAGCAGCAGGGCGAGACCGGAGAAGAACACGTCGGTGCTGCGCTTGACCGCCCACTTCGGCCCGGAGAGGGTCGGCTGCCGCAGCGGCACGACCGGGATGGCGCCGATGTGGTCGGGGGAACCGACCGAGCCGGGGAACTCGCGCAGCCGGGGGACCATCCACAGGTCGGTGCGGGCCATCCCGGGCGCCCGGACGGCGCGCAGCAGGCGATTTTCCGAGCAGTCGATGTCGGCGATGATGACCACGTCGCACTCGGTGTAGCGGACCAGCTCCTCGAGCGACTCCACCTCACCGACCAGCGGCATGCTCTCCTTCTTGTTGTGCGCGGTCGAGGGCACGTCGACGAAGCCGGCGAAGCGCAGGCCGTACTGCGGGTAGCGGCGCAGCAGGCGGGCCAGCTCGATGGCGATCGGGCCGCCGCCGACGATGATCGCCGAGTGCTCGACCAGGCGCTTGCGGCGGGCGTAGAGCACCGCGGCCCGGCTGATCGCCCGGGCCGGCAGCAGCAGCACGGCCGAGATGCCGGCCAGCCGCAGGAAGCCGTCGATGTAGTTGATCGAGTTGTGCCGGCCGGCCACCACGATCGCGACCGCGGCGGTGGCGGCCAGGAAGCGGAAGTAGATCTGCGGCAGCTCGTCGAGCACGCTCAGGTGCCGCCGGGCCCGGTAGAGCCCGCCGATCATGAAGGCGCCGACGGTGATCACCGCGACCGCGACGGTGCCCTTCCAGAACTGCTGGCTCCAGGTGATCGGGGCGAGCAGCGCGGCCAGGTCGATCGGCAGCGCGAGCATCCAGGCCCGCAGCGGCCGGGTGCGGGACGCCTTCGCCGACGGGATGTAGGGCAGCACCACGGTCGACCGCGAGTTACCGCCGTCGACGATGATCCGTTCGGTCGGCGGCTCCTCCGGGCTGCGCCGGGGCGCGGGAATGACCGGCTGTTCCATCGGATGCTCCCCGCTCGGCGCCCACCAATCGAACGACTGCTGTTCCGGCCGGCCCGGCTCGTCCGTGGACTCCTCGGACGGCTCGGGGCGCGGACCATCGGTCGACGAGCCCGGGGAGCGCCCCGGGAACGCAGGACCTGTCTGCACCATCAACTTCCCCCGTGTTACGAAAGCGGTTCATCTACCGCGATCGACGGGGAATGTTAAAGGTTGCTGTGGATCGGCACCACCCGCTTCCCGACACCCCCGCCGGTCGATGCATATCGAATCATTGGGTGGTTTGTCCGATTCATGTGGTTCGATGGCTTTGGTCGTGCGGGCAATAGTCGCCAATTCGGCCATTACGCAAGCAGTTGGCCCCCGATGTAATTCATCACATCTTCATTTTGCGCGCGTTCTCCCGCGGCTCCGGGACGATGCGGACTTGCGGCTGTCAGTACGATCTCAGCCATGCCGACCAGACAGCCGATCTACGACCGCGATGCCACCGAAGTAATCGGCCCGGCAAACGATCCGAACGCGCCGGGTGTGGCACCCGGCAAGCACAAGAACAAGAAGCGCAACAAGAAGAAGATCATCCTGATCTGCGTCCTGGTCCCGCTGGTCCTGGTCGGGCTCGGGCTCCTCGGCGGCGGCATCTACCTGCACAACGTCGAGTCCAATGTGCAGCGGGTCGACGCGTTCGAGTCGGTCCCCGAGGCCAGCCGCCCGCAGAAGGACGCGGTCGCCAAGGATGCGATCAACTTCCTGCTGCTCGGCAGCGACACCCGCGACCCGGAGAACGTCGGCGGTTCCCGGTCCGACACGATCATCGTGCTGCACCTCAACAAGGACCAGAACGCCGCGCAGCTGATCTCCATCCCGCGCGACACCTGGGTGCACATCCCCAAGTCGGCGAACGGCAAGCACGGCAACGTCGATTCGAAGATCAACGCAGCGTACGCGTGGGGTGGCGTCCCGCTGATGGTGCAGACCGTCGAGGACTACACCGACGTCCGCATCGACCACGTGGCCCTCGTCGACTTCGCCGGCTTCAAGGAGATCGTGGACGCTCTCGGCGGCGTCACGGTCGACGTGGAGACCACGTTCACCTCGACCCACTCGCTCAACGCCAACAGCATCCGGCACTTCGACAAGGGTGTGCAGCAGATGGACGGGGCGGCGGCGCTCGACTACGCCCGCGAGCGGTACTCGTTCAAGGACGGTGACTTCGCCCGCATCCGCCACCAGCAGCAGGTCATCAAGGCGATCCTGGACAAGGCGTCCTCCGGCGGCGTGCTCTCCAGCCCGACCCGGATCAACGCGTTCCTCAAGGCCACCACCGACACGGTCAGCGTCGACAAGGACCTGAACATGCTGTCGATGGCCACCCAGCTGCGGCACCTGCGCAGCGGAAACCTCAACTTCTACACCAGCCCGACCAAGGGCACCGGCAAGATCGGCGACCAGAGCGTCGTCCTGCCGGACACGGCGAAGGCGAAGGCGCTGTTCGACGCCGTCCGCAAGGACGACACCGCGACCATCGAAAAGCTCGGTGCGGAAAGCGCGAAGTAGTCAGTCGGTAGCAGTAAAGGGGTCGGCCGGGTTCGTTAACCCGGCCGACCCTTTTTTGAAACAATGCAATTCCCGATCGGGCAGCTATCCGCGATCGGGTAATTACGCGTTGTCGTTCGACGCCGGTGAATTGCCCAGGGCCGCTCGCGTAATAGATGTGACGCGAGTTACTTGAGCCAGTAAGCCTGAAGTTCCGCGGTGGCGGCCGGGTCGGCTATCGGCAGCGGAATTTCCACCGTGTCGTCCGCCCGTGGGTCCGGGATATCGGGGGTGCCGGCCATCCGCCAGACGAACCAGAGGATGACCAGGGCCTCGACGATCAGCAGCTGCAGGAACAACTGCGGGACCCGCTCGACCCAGAACACGCTGATCGCCAGGCCGCCCAGGGCGATCACCCGGCTGCCCACCCCGGAGACCAGGTAGCGGCGCGGGGTCGCCCAGATCATGTGCCGGACCGACAGCCAGGTGGAGAACATCAGCAGGCCCTTGTAGCCGCAGTAGGCGGCCACCGCGCCCAGCGCCAGGTCGCGC
Source organism: Paractinoplanes durhamensis (assembly GCF_016862175.1). GTDB lineage: Bacteria > Actinomycetota > Actinomycetes > Mycobacteriales > Micromonosporaceae > Actinoplanes > Actinoplanes durhamensis. The sequence goes on from NZ_BOML01000043.1 coordinate 276,629, forward strand.
AGGTCGTCGGCGAGCAGGCCGCGCACCCACGGGCTGAACAGCACGATCGCCGACACCACCGCCCAGCCCGCCACAGTCAGCAACCGGGTCGGGTTGATCCACTTCGTGGCCCGGCCCAGCACCACGTCCTCGCGGGTGGTCGCGCTCAGCGTGACGTGGAACGGGCCGAACGCCAGCTCCATCGCGCGCAGCACGATGACCGCCTCCGGCCCGGCCAGCGCACCGGCCACCGACGGCAGCGCCACCGAGTAGGTCAGGTCCACCGACGCGGTGACGAAGTAGGCGGCGCCGACCCGGATGCTGGCCACGTAGCCGGGGCGGACGGTGCCCGGGGCCAGCGACCGGCGGCGCAGCAGCAGCCAGGCCAGCACCGCCACCTGGCCGGGCACCGCGGCCACGTCGACCCGCATGCCGACCAGCGCGAACACCGCACCGACGAGGATCGTGCCGACCGCCACCGTCTGCGGGATCAGGTTGGCCTCGCGGGTGTTGCGGGTGCGGGCCATCGCCCAGAACGCCGCCTCCAGTGGGAGCTGCAGCAGCACCGGGGTCAGCATCAGCAGGCGGTCGGTCCAGGTCACGTCGGGCAGCGCCACCGCCGCCGAGACCCCGCCGATCAGGGCCACCGGGAGGATGGTGGCGAGCGCCGCGCGGCGGGCCCACGACTCGATGTCCCAGTCCCGGGGGAGCAGGCCGGCCGAGACCGGCCGGCCGACCAGCGACTCCATCAGGGTGAACGGCAGGGCCAGCAGCGCGCCCTGCAGCGCGACCAGTGGCAGCCGGGTGCCGTCCGCCCACGACGCCAGGAGGAACAGGATGACGCTGGACAGGCGGGACAGCGCCTGCACCGACAGCTGGGAGCCCTGCAGCTTGCGGGCGACGCTGATCAGCCGGCTCATCGCAGGTAACGCTCCGGTCGTTCCGGGGGCTGTCTCGGGCTGGGGTTTCTCGGGCCGGGGGTTCTCGGGCGGGGGTTCATCATGATCACCGTGTCGTCGAGGGTGGCCGGGCGCTTCATGATCACCGTGTCGGCGGGCGACGGCTCCCGCTCGAGGCGCGCCGTGTCGGCGGGCGACGGCTCCAGCTGGAGGCGCACCGTCTCGGCCACGTCGGGCGAGGTGCGCGGATGCGGCACGGCCGGCACCGGCGGCTCCGGCTCGGGCGCGGTCACGGCCGGGACGGTGACCCGGGCCGCGTACGCGACGAACAGCGCGAGGCAGAACATCGCGTCCGCGTACTCCCAGACCTCGATCATCATGCAGCCGGCCGCCAGACCGCAGACCACCGCGAGGTGCACGGCGTTCTGCGGCTTGGTCGCCGAGCCGCGGGAGAGCCGGAAGACCGCCCAGCCGAGCAGCAGCACCACCGCCACCAGGATCGGGATGCCGAGCTGCAGCGAGATGCTGACGAAGTAGTTGTCCACGAACACCTGCGGCGAGCTGGACGCCCGCGAGGTGGTGGCGGCGCCGACCGCGCCGACCCCGGCGCCGTACCAGGGGGCGCCGTCGCGCAGCAGGCGGCCCCACACGCCGAACCGCTCGAACGTGCTGCTCGAACCGGTGGCGCCGATCGCCAGGAAACCCCCGACCACGACCACCACCACGACCGCGCCGACCACCCGGGCACGCTTGCGGGCCGCCGGCCCGCCGCCCCGGTTGAGCACCACCGCCGCGATCAGCCCGCCGGCCAGCAGCAGGGCGCCGGTGCGGCTGGTGCTCAGGGCCAGGCCGACCACGGCCGCGCCGGCCGCGGCATGCCAGTACCACTCCCGCGGGCGCAGGTCGCGGACCAGCCACAGCGCCGCGTAGCCGAGCAGGTAGGCGCCGGCCAGCAGACCCAGCTCGGCGTTGACCTGGGTGAGCCCGGGCGCCCGGAAGGTGCCGCCGATGTAGCGGATCGCCAGGTCTTCCTTGAAGCCGAACTCGACGAGCTTCGCCGGGCCGATGATGTATTCGGCGATCGCCGCCACGCCGTTCGCGATCACCAGCACCGCCGTCCAGCCGACCTGCAGCCGCAGCTCCCGGCCGGTGAGGCCGAACAGGACGATCAGCAGGATCACCGGCACGACGGTGAGCCGCGCGCCGACCAGGGTCTGCGGGATGCCGTTGTGCACCACGCCGAGGACGACCCACACCGAGTAGAGCGCACCGGCGGCCAGCGCGGTCAGGAACTGCGCCCGGGTCGGCGGCCGGCGGATCACCGTGACCAGCAGGGCCGCGCAGGCCACCACCGAGGCGGACAGGCTCAGGGCGTACTCCCGGCCGCCGAACGCGTCGCCGACCAGCCGCTGGATGCCGAGGAGCCACAGACCGAGCGGCACGCACACGACGGCCGCCACGTAGGCCATCGCGGCGACCGGGCGCAGCGCCACGAACACCAGCGCGAGAAGGACCGGCGGCAGCAGCGGCGAGGCGCCGGCGAAGAAACAGCCGAGCATCGCCACGACCAGCGCCGCCGACCCGCCGATCAGCAGGCTCTTACGGCGGCCGGGCGGGTGCTCCCGCCACCACTCGCGGACCGACGCCGCCCGGACGAAACTCATGTCCCTCACCCGCGATCGGCCGGCAGGCGCCGGCGGGATCGCACCGTCTCGTAGCTGTCGACGATCGCGTCGACGTGGGTGTCCCAGTCCAGGCGGGCGCCGTCGGCCAGGGCCGACGCGGTCATCCCCCGGTAGACGGCCGCCGGCATGGTGGCCGCCTCGGCGAGCCGGGCGGGCAGGTCGGCGGGCTCGTCGAAGAGCAGGTAGGAACCGGGGGAGGCCATCACCGGCTCGGCGATCCGGCTGGCCAGGATCGGCCGGCCGGCGATCAGCGCCTCGGCGCAGACCAGACCGTACGTCTCCGGCCACTGGCTGGCGAAGACGAACCAGCCGGCCCGCAGCAGCGCCGCCCGCTTGCCGTCCTCGCCGAGATAGCCCAGGAACTCGACGCTCGGCTCCCGCCCGGCCAGCGCGGCGACCTCGTCGCGCATCGGGCCGTCGCCGCCGACCAGCAGGGTGCCGAGCGGGTTGGCGGTCCAGGCGGCGAGCAGGTCGGCCAGGCCCTTGTGCGGGCTGAGCGCGCCCAGGAACAGGAAGGTGCGCTGGTCGCCCGGCGGCAGCGCGCGGCGGGCCGGCGGGACCGGGGTGGACAGCAGCACGACCCGCTGCGCCAGCTCGGCGGCCGCGGGCACGTGCCGCAGCAGGGTCTGCCGGGTGCGCTCGGACGGGAACAGCAGGGTGACGTCGCGCAGGTTGCGGACCAGCATCGCCGACCGGGCGGCCAGCACCGCGTCGAGCGCCTTGGCCTTACCCAGGTTGCCGAGCGCGTTGTTGGGGTCGGCGACCGCGAAGTCGTGCACCGAGTGGCAGGTCGGCCAGGTCTCGGCCAGTTTCCGGACCGGGCGGATGCCCAGGCCCTGCCAGTTGTGCACATGCACCACGTCCGGCGCGAACGCGGCCACGTCGTGCATGCTCAGGCCGGTCGGGTCGGCCACGTCACCGAGGTGGGTGAAAACCTTGCGCAGCGGGCCGGTGCGGTCGCCGAGCCGCTCGCTGACCCGCCGGCCGACACTCTGGTCGGCCGCCTCCTCGTGCTCGGACGGCCGGCTGAAGACCCGCACCTCGTGCCCGCGGTCGAGCAGACCGGTGGTGAGGTCGCGGACGTAACGCTCGGCGCCGCCGCGGACGGCGAACGACGAGTGCACCATGGCGATCCGCATGTCAGCCTCCCTGATGCGCGGACTGCGCGGGCGCATCGGCGAGCAGCGCGACCAGATGCTCGGTCGCCTCCCGCCAGGACCGGCCGCCCAGCTCGGCGGACGCGACCGGCAACTGGCCGCTCTCCACCTGCCGCAGGGCTCGCACCATCGCCTCCGGGGTCCAGCTGTCCATCCGCACCGCGGCACCGCCGGTCGCCTCGAGCAGCGCTGGATCGGGCGAGATGACGGTGGGCGTGCCCAACCGTAACGCTTCCGCGGCCGGCAGGCCGTACCCCTCGAAGTGGCTGGGCATCAGGAAAGCGGCCGCGCCGGTGAGGGTCGCCGCATACTCCGCGTCGGAGACGCGGTCGAGGAACAGCACCCGCGGGCCGGCCGGCGACTGGGCCGCGACCCGGCGGAACTCCTCGACCGGGTCGCCGCCGGTCAGCACGACCAGAACGTAGCCGGGCAGTTCGGCGACCGCATCGATGGCGATCTCGACGCCCTTGTGCGCGGCGTGCCCGGCGACCAGAAGGTAGCGCCAGCCCGCCTCGCGCACCGCCGCCACGTCCGGCGGCAGCGCGCCGGGCACCACGCTCAGGTCGCTGCCCGGATGCCAGACGGCCGTTTTTGAATAGGGCACGTCGTAGATGCCGAGCAGGTCGTGCCGGGTCCGGGCGCTCACGCAGATCAGCTGCTGGGAGCGGCCGATCGCGGTGCCGTAGCTGAGCCGGCGGTACTGCTTGACCGAGGCCGACAGGTTGTGCGGCCACAGCTTGAAGGCGAGGTCGTGGACGATCGTGGTGACCGGCAGTCGGCTGCCGCGGATCGCCAGCGACGGGCTCAGCGACAGCACCCGGGCGTCCGGGTAGCGGCCGGTGACCCGGCGCAGCTGCTCGGTGGCGCCGGCGATGGTGCCGACCCGGCCGTGCTCCTGCCGGCTGACCACCTCGGTCTCGACCGCCCGGTCGGCCGGCGGCTCCCAGCCGGGCGGGGACGCGACGATCCGCAGCGGGCCGCCGGCCGGCCAGTAGCGGACCAGCTCGCTGAGCACGCGCGTGATGCCACCGGCGCCGACCCCGCTGCAGTCGACGATCGTGGTGGCGTTACCGGGCTGCATCGTCGATCCAGCGGGCGATCTTGTCGGCGAAGCGGTCGCCGGAGAAGGCGTTGGCGTGCCACTGGATCCGGTTCGGGTCGAGCTCGGGCAGGCGCTGCACGGCCTGCGCGTACGGCCCCGGCTCCAGCGAGTCGAGCAGGAAGCCGGTCTCACCGTCGACGACCGTCTCGAGCAGGCCGCCGCGGCGCAGCCCGAGCACCGGAGTGCCGCAGGCCTGCGCCTCGACCGGGATGATGCCGAAGTCCTCGTGCGCGGGGAAGAGCAGCGCCCGCGCTCCCCAGTAGAGCCGGCGCAGCCGGTCACGATCCGGGCGTACCTCGAAATGAATCGGCACCCGCTTGCCCTCGGCAAGCTTCCGCAGCCGCTCCTCCTCCGGCCCGGACCCGGCGATGACCAGCGGCAACCCGGCCGCGTCGGCAATCTCAATCATCAGATCGAAGTTTTTGTACGGGATCCAGCGGCCGATCCCGAGCAGATAGTCCCGCGACTGATATTGATCGTCAGCCGGCGCCCCCGCGAAGTAGCGCACATCGACCGGCGGGTTGATCACGACGGCGTCGCGCTTCCAGAACCGGTTGATCCGCCCCTGCACCTCGATCGAGTTCGCCGCGTAGGCGTGCACGTGCTTGCTCAGCCGCAGATCGGCCTCCTGCAGCACCTTGCGCGGCAGCTTGAGCAGCGGATGCGAGCCGCGGCCGTCGAAGTCCGGGCTCCACACGTAGCGGGCCGGGGAGTGGATGTAGCTGAGATGCCGCGTTTCGGCGGGATCGCCCAGTTTCACGGTGTGTGCGAAGGCGTGCGAGGACGAGATCACCACGTCGAACTTGTGGTTGCTCAGCGTCCGCCAGACCAGCGGCATGGCCGGCAGGGCGAGGGCCTTGCTCTTGATCAGCGGGGTGTGCGCCATCCAGGACTGGTGGAGGCGGAGCCGGTCGGTCTCCACGCCCTCGTCGGCCCAGAGAACCAGGCGCTCGGCGTGCGGAAGCAGGTCGGCGATGGCCAGGAAGACGGCCTCGGAGCCGCCGGTGGCCCCGAACCACTCATGGACCATGGCCACCGACTTGTCGCCCAGCAGAGGCAGACGAGGAAGACGTGCCGTCGAGTCGGGCAGCGTCATGCGGCGGCGCCCAAAACCCGCCAACGACCGGCGATTCTCACTTTTCCCCCGAAAATGTAAGCGCGCAGGGGAAAGCCCCACGCGGACGGCGGGACTAACTTAGTCGGCGGCCGCTCGCGTTTGTCAACCCAGCGATGTGACGTGCGCCATCAAGATCACAGACGGCTACCGTAAGTGATACCACAGGTCAGCAATTCGCCCGATCGGTCTCATTCACGCAGTGTCGACCCCGGGTCAATGCCAGACGCGTGAACACTCGGTTACGAAGACGCCCGTCGCTCGACCCCATCGAGATCGACAGCCGTGCACGCCACGAATAGACCGACCTGAACAGCACGTTCGGCTCACCCCCACCGGCAGCCGCGAGCGCACGTCAGACCCGGCCCCCGGGCCGAAGCCTCGCTCTGCTTACGTGGCGCCGCGCCGCAGTGGGTGCGGGTCCCGTGCCGAGGGTCGAAGCCTTGCTCTGCTTACGTGGCGCCGCGCCGCAGTGGGTGCGGGTCCCGTGCCCGGGGCCGAAGCAAGCCTTGCTCTGCTTGCCTGGCGCCGCGCCGCGGTGGGCGCAGGTTCCGTGCCCAGGGGCGACGTCTTGCTCTGCGTGCCTGGGGTTGCGCCGCGGCGGGGCGCGGGACCTGTGCCCTGGGGTGATGCCTTGCTCTGCTTACCTGGGGGCGCGCCTGCGGTGGGCGGCGGGCTCGATGCGTGGCCATGCCTTGCTTTGCTTACCTGGAGGTGCTGATTGCCCAGCGGCTCCACGCTCAGAGGTGGTGGATCAGGGCGGTTTTGCGAGCTTCGTCCCAGGTGTGCCGCTCGCTTTCGCTTTCGCGGCCTCTCGTGCTGTGCCGACTCGTGGATCTTGAAGATCTACCGCACGGTTTGCACCGCAATTCCACATGATCGCGCTGACCTCGGCCGCCCAAGGTGGACAAATGCGGTATGTCGGGTGCGGCCGGTCAATGCGCTGGCTCTCGGCGCGACTCGGTGGTGGCCAAAGGCCCGGCGGCGTGGCCGCCGGGCCTTTGCGTTGTGGTCAGGCTCGGTGCTGGAGCTTTCGGACGGCGGCGATGGTGATGGCGTTCGTCTCCTGCGGGGTGGTCTGCGGGACGCCGATCAGCATGATCGTGAGGGCCACGCCGCGGTGGGCGACCGAGATCATCTTGCCGTGGACCGTCAGGCCGACGTTCGGGAGCTTGGCCGTGAAGGTCAGGCCGGCGGCCGCGTCGCCGAGGCGGGGGACGCGCAGCGGGGCGATGTTCAGGCGGATCTGCTGGCCTGCGGTCGGCATGTTCACCAGGACCGTGGGGCAGCGGCGGGCGGCGGAGGCCACTCCGGTGACGATCTCGTGGGCGGCGCGCGGGCCGGTCCGGGCCAGGGACTCGAAGAGCATCGGGCCGCCGCCGGCCTTGGTGAACGCTACGCCTGCGGCCTCGGAGCTCTGGGCGCCGGCGCTGTGGGCGATCTTCTGGTCGCAGATGTCGGCGTCGGTGTTGATGTCGGCCATCATCGACAATCCGCCGCCGTCGGCCATCAGCTCATAGCCGCGCGGCAGGTCGTTCGGGGCGAGCAGGGCGGCCGTCAGTCGCTTCGGCCGGGGCGCGACGGCCACGGGTGCGAGCGCGGGCGTGGATGCCGACGCGGTCGCTCCGGCCGGGGCGGACGTGGCCGGCGATGCGAGGGCCGGCACGGGCGCCGCGAGCGCCACACAGGTGGTGGCGGCGACGGCAAGCCTGACTGATTTGTACCCAATGTTCCGCATTTCTGTACGGTATCGCGGGGCTGCGCTGCGATCGGGGAGATCGCCGCCGCCGCGAGACGGGTGGCCCCGAGCGGGTGACTGCGGGCTGACGATGGCGACTTGGCGTTTGCGGCCGGCGGGTCGGGCCGGCGGGTCGGGCCGGGGAGGGCCAGGGGCGGCGAGTGCGGGGCGAGTGCGGGGCGAGTGCGGGGCGAGTGCGGGGCGAGTGCGGGTGGGCGAGTGCGGGGCGAGTGCGGGTGGGCGAGTGCGGGGGGCGAGTGCGGGGGCGAGTGCGGGGGCGAGTGCGGGGGCGAGTGCGGGGGCCGGCGGGTGCGGGTCGGTGGGGCGAGGTCCGGTGTAGAGGTGATCGCCGGCCGGCCGCGAGGTTTGCCGGCCGGCGATCGGTCTCTGGCGAAGACGGTGAGTCTTCGGACGACCCACCCGCCTGCCGGATCTGGGCAAGCCGGCTGACGGGTGGGTCGGGCTTGACGGTCGCCCGGCGCTTCTGGGTGTCAGGCAGCGTTCGCTGTGTGTCAGGCAGCGCTCGGGTCATGCGCCGGGCGACCGGGTCTGGGTGGGCGCCGTCCCCCGCGCCGATCGCGCCGGGTGTCGCCGGTGAAGCTGGTGGGGTGGGGAGCGCCGGCCGGCCGGGTGGAGCGGGGGTGCTGGCCGGCCGGGTGGCGCTTGTGGGGGTTTTGGTGGCGACGGCAGCCCGCGCGGGGGGTCGGCGCTCGGGATGCCGTCGCCACGGTGGGGGTGGGCATTTCACCGCCGTGGTCCTGTTTGTCCACTCCTTCCTGGTGCAAAAGGGCACGGCGGAGCCAACGGTGGAATGCATGGGGTTCGGTTTCAGGGCCGCTCGGCGCGGCGTCGGGTCAGCGGGTGCAGGCGAAGTGGTCGGCTATGCGGCGCAGGGCGACGATGGTTTCGCGGTCGCGGCGCTCGTCGTCCTGGGTCGGCCAGGCACTGCACTTGACGATCACTACGTCGGCTGACGGGTCGATGTAGAGGTATTGGCCGTGGACGCCCAGTGCGGTGTAGGCGTCGAAGGCGGTGCTTCCCAGCGTCCACCACTGGTTGGCGTAGCCGTAGTGCGAGTAGCCGCTGGGGCCCAGGTTGCCGACCGCCAGCTGGGGGAGGTCGTTGCCGCGGCTGCGGCGGACCCAGTCCTTCGGTACCACCTGGCGACCGGCGACCACGCCGTCGTGGGCCATCAGCAGGCCCAGGCGGGCCACGTCGCGGGCGGTGGCGTTGAACGAGCCGGCCCCCAGGGCGGTGCGGGGGCGGGCCCGGGTCAGCCAGTAGTAGGCGTCCCGGTCGGCGCCCAGGTGGCGCCACAGCCGGTCGGCCGCGTAGGACGCCAGCGACTCGCCGGTCGCGGCCTCCAGGATCCAGCCGATGACCTGGGCGTCCAGGGTGGAGTAGTTGAATGCCGCGCCGGCCGGGGCCCGGCGGCGGGCCGACTTGACCACCTCGGCCAGGTCGCCGCCGCCCATCGCGGCCTGCTCGAAGCGCTTGATGTCGCTGTCGGGGACGTCCCAGGCCTCCAGGTCGCCGACGCCGCTGGTCATGGTGAGCAGCTCGGCGAGGGTGACCTCTTCGTAGGCCGAGCCCAGGAAGTCTTTGCGGTAGTCGACGACCCGGTCGTGGACGCCGTCGATGGCGCCCTCGGCGATGGCGATGCCGACGAGGAGTGAGGTGACCGACTTGGAGATCGAGAAGAGCTGCATCCGGACGCGCGGGCCGGCGAACGCGCCGGGGTAGTACTCGTGGATGACGCGGCCGTGGTGGAGCACCACGAACGCGGTGGTGTTGGTGTGCCGGTGCAGGTCGGCGAGGGTGTGGTCGCGGCCCTCGAAGCGGTAGGTCAGGTCGAGGCGGTGCGGGTCGAGAGGCAGGGGCCGGTGCACGATGCCGCGGGTGACCCGCTCGGTCGGCATCAGCCAGTTCATGTGGGTGAAGGTGAATTCGCTGAACGGCCGGCGCATCAGCAGGTCACCCTGTCGGTCCCACCACGAGGGCGGTTTGGCCGCGCGCGGTGCGGGCCTTTCCGTGGTGCTGGTCATCTAGTCACTCCCCGTGCTCGATCGGTTGCGTAGCGCCTTCGAACAGTTCACGAAGAGCGGGGCCATGTGGTTCATCGACCGGCTCGAGGTAGCTGTTCATCATGGCCAGGATCGCCATGCCGGCCAGGTTGTCGGTGGGCCCGTCGCCGAGCACGCCGGCACCGGGATCGCCGAGGTGCCGAATGGCGAACCCCTCGGTCATGGCAGCCAGGATGTTAGTGAACTGCTCAAGGGTGATGCCGTTGCGCAACCGGAAGCCGCGGGCGGCGATGGTCTGCTCGTAGACCTTCATCCAGGGCTCGAGAGCACCCGCGTAGTTGTTGGCGATCGCGTCGTGGATGCCGTCGTTGCGGTCGGCCGTCGCGCAGACGACCAGCTGCAGGCGGAACAGGGGCATCCGGCAGACCGCGAGGATCTCGTGGAAGGCGGCCCGGTGCACGGCGTCGACGAAGCTGTCGTCGGTCGCCAGCCAGTCGCCGCGCGTCTCGAGCTCGGCGCCGTACTGCGGGTCGTAGTTCATCGCGTGGAACAGGAACGCCAGCAGGTCGTTCAGATAGTCGTCGTGGCTCGCCCAGGTCGATCTGTACGGACCGGTGCCACGCTGGCGCAGGAACGGCGGCTCGAGCTCGGCCACCTCCCGGGACAACGCGCGCTCCGACAAGAAGTTCAGACCTGACCAGTACTCCTTGCGTCCGTCACTCCTCGGGGCGACCTCCTTGGGCGCACCGAGGTTTCGTTCGACGAGATTGGCCCCCGCCTTGAGGTAGGAAGCCACCTTGAGCGAGTTGACGAGCGCGGCGCGGGTGGACTCCCGGACACCCTTCACTCGGGTGACGATGCCGGAAAAGTCCTGGCTGTAAGGATAAGGCAGGTCTTTCTTGCCGTACGTCATGAGCTGATTGTTGTCCGAATCCCGGCCAACTCAAGTGCGCACGTGCGTAGTACTCGGAGGCTAGGACTCTGGACATTTAGGTATTCGAAAAAATAGCTATTAGTGAGCGTTCAATTACGCTACGAAATCGTACGCTCCTGACGGCGCCGTTCGCGCTGCTCCTGGGAGTATCGCTTGCGGGTCGCAAGATCACGCTTCCATTGTTCGCGCGCGCTCTCGTCGCAGCCTTGCACGGCACCCTGGGTCTGCGCAGGCCCGATCAGCGACCGGAAGAACCAGTTGTCAAAAGTGTCGTGGAACCACCGGCCGATCCGGCTGCGCTCGACGCCGCGGTTGTCCTTGACCATGCCCGCCTCCATAGTTTGTGCACCAACTGTTGGTGTACCAACTATCGGTAGGATGGGCTCGAACTGAAGGGGGACGGGCATTTGAGTGACCAGGATCCGCTCGCGCTGGAGGAACAGGTCTGCTTCGCGCTGTCCGTCGCCGCCCGCAGCGTCGTCGCCGTCTACCGCCCGCTGCTCGAGCCGATGGGCCTCACCCACCCGCAATACCTCGTGATGCTGGCCCTCTGGCAATACTCCCCGGTCTCCGTCCGCCGCCTCTCCGACCTGCTGCAACTCGACCCGGGCACGCTGTCGCCGCTGCTCAAACGGCTGGAGGCGATCGGCTACCTGCGGCGCGAGCGCAAGGCCGGCGACGAGCGCAGCCTGGCCATCACCCTCACCGAGACCGGCCGGGCCCTGCGGGCCGACGCCGAGAAGATCCCGCCGGCGGTGGTCGAGCGCCTGGACATGCCGATCGAGGATTTACGTACGCTCCATGCCGCGCTCACCCGGGTGATTGCCGCGGCCAAGTAGAACTGAGGGCGATGAGGATCGCCGCCTTCAACGTGGAAAACCTGTTCAACCGCGCCCGCGCGCTCGACCAGCGCACCTGGGCCGCCGGCCGGCCGATCCTCGAGGCCTACCAGCGGCTCTGCACCCACCTCGAAGAGGTCGCCTACACCGACGAGGTCAAGCGGGACATCCTTCGTGAGCTGGGCAAACTCGGGCTGCGCAACAGCGACCAGGCCCGGTTCGCCCGGCTGCGGCAGAACCGCGGGCGGCTGCTGCGCCGCTCCCGGGACGGGACGGTCACCGTGATCGCCGGTGGTCGCGCCGACTGGATCGGCTGGGCCGAGCTCACCACCGACCGCTGCGACGAACTGGCGCTCACCCACACCGCGCGGGTTCTCACCGATGTCGGCGCGGACATCGTCGGGGTTATCGAGGCGGAGAGCCGGTTCGCGCTCAAGCGGTTCGCCGACGCCGGGGTGGTGCTGGCCGGGCGGCCGCGCTATCCGCACGTGATGGTGGTGGACGGCAACGACGAGCGCGGCATCGACGTCGGGGTGCTGGCCGCGGCCGGGTTCCCGCTGGTCGGGCAGCGCAGCCACGTCGACGACGTGGACCAGGTGGGGCGGGTGTTCAGCCGGGACTGCGCCGAATACCACTTCCGCACCCCGGCCGGCCGGACGGTCGCGGTTCTGGTCAACCATTTCAAGAGCAAGGGGTACGGCGGGAAGCTCGCGTCGGACGCCATCCGGCGGCGCCAGGCGGTCCGGGTCGCCGACATCTACCGGGGCTTGATCGCCGAGGGGATCGAGAACGTGGCGATCGTCGGCGACCTCAACGACACCCCGGACAGCGAGCCGCTGCAGCCACTCACGGTGGAAAGCGACCTGCGGGACATATCCGAGCATCCGGCATTCGAGGACAACGGACGACCCGGAACGTACGGCTATTGCACCGCTCGCACCAAGCTCGACTACGTGTTGCTCTCGCCGGCGCTGTGGGCCGTCACCACCGGCGGCGGAATCTTCCGCCGCGGCGTGTGGGGCGGCCGCCGAGGCAAGCTGTGGCCGATCTACGAGACGATGACCAGCGCGGTCCACGCCGGCTCCGACCACGCCGCGATCTACGCGGACCTGGACCTCGACTGAGCGACGGCGAAACCGGCCGCGTCGCCGCAACCGCGACGACTGCGCTGCGCTGGCCGCTTCGCGCTGGCCGCCTCGTGTTGACCATGTTGATCGTGTTGACCATGTTGATCGCGTTGACCATGTTGATCGCGTTGATCGCGTTGATCGCGTTGATCGCGTTGATCGCGTTGATCGCGTTGATCGCGTTGATCGCGTTGATCGCGGCGGGCGCCTTTACGCCGCGCCGTTGGGGCTGGGGAGCGACGCCGGCGCGGCGTAAGGGGGGTCCGCCGCGCCGGCGTCTGCTCTCATGGCCGTCGGAAGGATCGCGGCCGTCGGAAGGCTCTTATGGCCTTCGGTAGGCCCGGATGGATGGCAGGGCCTGGCCGGTGAAGTCGAACTGGGTGAGGTTGTCGTTCGACGCCTCGGCTCCTGGCTGCCAGCCGACGCCGGGGATCCACTCCGGCTCCCAGGCCAGGAAGCCCAGGCCCCGGCCGTCCGGCACCTGCTTCAGGACGTCTCGGACGGCCTCGTAGAAGCCGGCCTGGCCGGCCGGCGTGGCCGGGAAGCGGTCGGCGTCGGGGAGGATCGTGTCGGGGCCGACGATGTTGCCTCGGCCGTCGCCGTCCTCGAAGGTCCATGGGTAGGACAGCTCGGCGATCAGCACCGGCTTGTCGTAGCGGGCCACCGAGTCGATCAGGTTGGCCTGCAGTTCGGCGAGGGAGCCGTGCCACATCGGGTAGTACGACTGGCCGATGATGTCGAACGGCACGCCGTACGTGGTGATGTTGTCGTAGAACCACCGGGTGTCGCCCATTTTTCCGCCGCGGTCGATGTGCAGCACGATCTTGGCGTTGGGCTGGCCCTCCCGCGCGCCCTTGATGCCGGCCTTGAGCAGGTCGGTGAAGGACTGCCACTGCTGGGTGCCGTCCGGCAGGTAGAGCTGGCCGACCGGCCACAGGATGCCGGCGGTGATCTCGTTGCCGATCTGGATCATGTCGACCGGGGTGCCCTGGCGGGCGAAGTCGCGCAGCAGGTCGCGGGTGTACGTGCGGATCTTGGTGAGCAGGCCGGGCAGGTCGGTCGGCCAGCTCGCCGGGATCGGCTGCTTTCCGGGGTCGGCCCAGAAGTCGGCGTAGTGCGGGTCGAGCAGGATCTTCAGGCCGGCCCGCTTGGCCCGTTTGGCCAGCGCGAGCGCGCGGGCCTTGTCGCTGTAGCCGTCCGGCGGGTCGACCCAGACGCGCAGCCGGATGTAGTTGGCGCCCTGCGCGGCGAAGATCTGCTCGGCCGGGCGGACCCGGCCGGCCAGGTCGCGGTAGCGGACCCCGGCCTCCTCCAGCTGGGGGAGGAAGGACAGGTCGGCGCCGCGCACCGACAGCGTGCTGCCGTGGTGGCCGGACGCCTGGGCGACGGACGGGAGAAGGGTGGCGAACGCGAGACCGCCGGCGCCGGCGAGCAGCGAACGGCGACTGAGAGTCGAGGACATATCGATGGACCTTCCAGTCCGGTGGAAGACTGTGAGCGCTCACGGTGCTCTGCCCACCATGGAATGTCAAGGGCGGTATCGTGCCCTGCAAGATCGGAGGTTGTAGTGATGCCGGACGATGCGCCCGTACACCCCAAATCGCGCGGTGCGGCCCGCCGCGCCCTTCGCCGCGGGCCGACCATGGAGGACGTGGCCGAGCTCGCGGGGGTCTCCCGCGGCACCGTGTCGCGGGTGCTCAACGGGGCGATGCACGTCAGCTCGGAGTCGCGGGCCGCGGTCCAGGAGGCCATGCGGCAGACCGGCTACGTGGTCAACCAGAACGCTCGCAGCCTGGTCACCCGCAGTTCGGGGGCGATCGCGTTCGTGCTGAGCGAGCCGCCCGACCGGCTCTTCGAGGACCCGGTGCTCGGCACCCTGCTGCGCTCCTGCACCCAGCTGCTGGGGGAGCAGGGGCGCGGGCTGATGCTGATGCTGGCCGGGACGGCCGAGGAACGCGAACGCGTCCTGCACTTCGCCCGGGGCGGGCACGTCGACGGGGTGCTGCTGGTGTCCATGCACGACGGCGATCCGCTCGCCGCCGAGTTGCCGGCGACCGGGGTGCCGGTGGTGGTCTGCGGGCGCGCGCCGGCGGACGGGCCGGCGATGCCCTATGTGGCCGCCGACGACCGGGGCGGCGCCCGGCTGATGACGCAGTACCTGCTGGATCGGGGCGCGCAGCGGCTGGCCACGGTGGCCGGGCCGCCGGACACGGCCGGTGGGGCGGAGCGGCTGGCCGGCTTCCGGGACGTGCTCGGGCGGCGGGTTCCGGCGCGCGCGATCGCCCGGGCCGAGGCCTACGGCATCGAGGAGGGGCGGGCCGCGATGAGTCAGCTCCTGCACGGTTATCCGGAGCTGGACGCGGTCTTCGTCGCCTCCGACCTGCTCGCGGTCGGTGCGCTGCAGGCGCTGCACGCGGCCGGGCGGAAGGTCCCGGAGGACGTGCTGGTCGGCGGGTTCGACGACTCGGCGATCGCGTCGGCGACGATGCCGCCGCTGACCACGGTCCGGCAGCCGCTGTCGCAGGTGGCGGGGGAGCTGGTCGAGGTGCTGCTGCAGCTGATCGGCGGGCGCCGGCCGTCGTCGCGGGTGCTGCCGACCTCGCTGGTGCGGCGCGAGTCGGCCTGACGGCTGTGAGCGCTCACGGCGCCTGGAGGCTTTTGTCGTGGTTTTGGAGCAGGCGGGTGGGGTCGCTGTGCGGTTGGGGACTCCGACGTCGTACTCGGAGAGGTTGACTGTGGTTGATCTTGATGGTCTTCGGGCCGCGTATGACGCGCAGATGCGCATGCCGACCCTGGCCGGCGTGATCCATGAGTTCGACGGGCCTCTCCGGCGGAGCGTCGGTGGGCATGTCGGGCGGATTCGGGCGCCGCGTGATCTTGGAGTCGGCGGTGCTGAGCTGGATCGGCTGATTGCTCGGCAGCGGGACTTCTTCCGGGACCGTGGCCAAGGCGTCGAGTGGAAGCGGGCGGGGCATGATCTTCCGCCGGAACTTCCGGAGCGACTCGTTGCCGCCGGGTTCGTGGCGGCGGAACCCTCGGCGGTGCTGCTCGGATTCGCCGCGGAGCTGGCGGCTTCACCGGTGCTGCCCGACGGAGTCACGCTGCGGCGGGTGAGTGCGGAAGAAGACCTGCGGCGGATCGCCGATCATCAGACCGCGGTGTGGGGGTTCGACTGCTCGTGGGTGGCGGATCTGCTCATCGGGCAGGTGGCGGCGGCTCCTGACCGGATCAGCATCCTGGTCGCCGAGGCTGATCGGCGGTTCGTCTGTACGGCCTGGTCGGGATACGAACCGGGGACCGAATTCGTCGCGCTGCTCGGTGGCACCACGGTGCCGGAGTGGCGGGGGCGCGGGATCTATCGGGCGATGATCGCGGCGCGGGCCCAGGAGGCGGTCGAGCGGGGGTTTCGGCTGCTGCACGTCGACGCCTCGCCGGACAGTGCGCCCATTCTGCGCCGGTGCGGCTTCCATCAGATCACCACCTCGACGCACTTCCACTGGACGCCGCCGCAATAGCGCGCCGGCCGGGGCGCGGGTGGTGGGGGTGGGGCGGATGGACGCCGCCGTAATGACGAAAATGCCCTGCCGGGGCAGCCGGCAGGGCACGTTGGGGGTGGGTCAGATGAGCCAGCGGTTCTTCTGCACGAAGGGGAGCTTCGCCCAGATCTTGCCGAGACCCCAGGTCTGGCCGGCGTAGGTCAGCGCGAAGAGCACCGCGGCCAGGGCGTAGACCACGTGGTAGTCGACGATCGGGTTGGAACTTCCGCTGGCCAGCGGCCACTCGGCGAGCCACATGAAGGCCATCATCAGGGCGCCGGCGCCGGCCGCGACCCGCAGGCCGATGCCGAGGATGAGCGCGAGGCCGATGCCGAGCATGCCGATCATGAACGCCCAGTTGGCGAAGTGGGTGCCGGCGATGCTGTGGAAGAAGCCCTTGAGCGGGCCGGCCTCGACGCTGGACAGGAAGCCCTTGGTGGGGGAACCGCCGTTGACCCAGGCCTTGGCGGACGGGGTCGCGTAGCCGAAGCCGAAGGTCTTGTCGAGGAACGCCCACAGGAAAACGAATCCGGTGGCGACCCGCAGGACGGCCAGAACCTTGGCGGCAGTCTTGGTGACCATGGAGCCAGGTGCTTCGACCTGCTCCAGGTGGGCCACGTTGCTCCGGCCGATGGTGGTCATTGCTTCCTCCTTCAATCAATTTCGCTGAGGCTGACTCTCCTCTCGGCGGGGGTGCGGCACCCGGGCCTAAGCTCCTCCGATGCCCGGGACCAAGGTCCCTAAGCCGGTCAGGACCTCGGACACGTCGCGGCGCGGGGCCGCGCTGGTCGGGGTGCCGTAACCGAAGCGGATCACGATCTGCGGGTGGCCGGGCCGGCCCAGCGAACGGCGCAGCTGCTCGCGGGCCGTCGGCACCTCGATCGGCTGACTGATCAGGGACGTGTCGATGCCGGCCGCGGTCGCGGTGAGCAGCACCTTCTGCATCGCCTGGCCGGCGTTGCTCTGGTCGGCGGCGCTGTCGCCGGGCACGCCGAGGATGCCGACCAGCGGTTCCGGCTCGTAGTCGTGGCCGGGCGCGCGGCGCCGCTCGTTGAAGAAGCGCTGCGGCAGGACGTCCTGCGGCTCGGCCATCGGGGCGCGGGCGGAGTCCGGGATCGCGTGCCGCCAGGCCTCCATCTCCGCCTGGTAGGCGGTGTCGCGCCGGAGCACCCGGTCGGCGCTCGTCGCGATCTCCGAGAAGCCGGCCACCGCGACCGTGCCGACCAGCAGGGCCAGCCAGCCGCTCTCGGTGCGGGCCGCGTCGAGCAGCCGGATCCGCACGTCGGTGGGCACCGGGTCGGGCCAGAACGGCTGCCGGTTGCTGTGCCGGTGCGGGATCGCCTCGAACAGCTCGGTCTCGGCGTACGTCGGCGGGCGCTCCCGGCCCGGGGTGAGCCGGGCGACCAGGCCCGGCTCCCGCGGGTCGGGGTGCAGCCGCACCTCGGCCGGGCGCCCGGCGGCGGCCAGCGCGAGGCGGGCGTTGTAGGTGGCGGCACCGCATGCGATGCGGGCCGCCCAGCCGGTCCGGTCCACCGTCGGCAACCGGCGGGCCGGATCGGCCAGAATCTCTATCGCCCCGCCGGCCAGGCGGAACAGCCACGGCTGGCTGTTGTGCAGGGAGGGCGCGCGGACGGCGGCCGCGGCCGCACGGTGCAGGTCGGCCTCGTTGTAGGCGTCCATGGCTACTCCACGATGGTGATCACGTCACGCGGGTCGCGGCGCGGAGCGCTGGGCAGCGGGACGTCGGCGGGCAGGAAACCGAGGCGGACCACCAGGTAGGGGTCGCCGAGACCGGCGAGAATGCCGCGCAGCAGGGTGCGCGGCCACTCGACCTCGATGGCGTCACTGATCGGTGCGGTGGCCAGGCCGTCCGCGGTGGCCCGCAGCAGCAGGGCGGAGAGTGCCTCGCCCCCGCGCAGCAGGGCGGCCGGTTCGTCGCTGGTGCCGAACAGCACCACGTAGGCGGCGCCGGCGTCGTGCGCGGGGCCGGCGGCCAGGCCGGCGTCGCCGCCGGGGGCGAAGAGGCGGACCGGCACCCGGCGCGGCTCGTCGCGCACCGCGGTGGCGGGCGGCACGCCGTCGCCGGTGAAGTCGGGCCGGGTGGTCCAGCGGTCGAGCTCGGCCCGGTAGGCCGGGTCGGCCTGCTCGGCGTGCGACGCCAGCTCGGCGGTCACGGCCAGTTCGGGCAGCTGCTCGGGCCGGACCACGTGCAGGTAGGCGCCCTCCGACTCGACCAGGCGGCGCAGGGCGGTCAGCTCCGTCTCGGGAACCGGTTTGTCGCCGAAGGCGCGCCGGTCGGTGCGGCGCCGGTAGATCGCGGCGGCGATCCGCTTCGTTTCGGCGTCGGGCTCAGTGGGAGCGCCCAGCGTCACCCTCGCCAGGAGGTCGGGCCGGGCCAGGCGTTCGACGATCGGCTGGTGGCCGGCCGCGGCCAGGGCGACCCGGGCGTGGTGCAGGGCGGCGCCGCAGCTCAGCAGCAGGAGCCGGCCGTCCCGGTCGACGGTGTCGAGCCGCCGGCTCGGGTCGGCGTACAGCTCCAGGCTGTCGCCGATGACCCGCCACGACCACGGCTGGGTGTTGAACACCGAGGGTGCGTGCTGGGCCGCGCCGGCGGCATCTTCCAGTGCTGTCATATGACCACACTGCCGCGCAGGAGGCCCCGCGGTTCAGGGCCGAAGGTCCCGATCAGCCGGATATGGGTGCACGCCAGACCACCACGGTGCCGTTGCCACCGGGGCCGGGCCCGATCTCGAACTCGCCGCCAAGATCACCCGCGCGGTCGATCATATTCACGATGCCGCCGCGGGCCTGGGCCGGGTCGGCGCCGACCCCGTCGTCCTCGATCCGCAGCGACACCTCGTCGCCGGTGGCGTGCACGGTGACCCGGACGCTGGTGGCCTGGGCGTGCCGGGCGACGTTGGACAGGGCCTCGCGGAGCACGGCCATCAGCTCCGGGACGATGTCGTCCGGGATGGCGCTGTCGACCGGGCCGACCGTGTCGAGGACCGGCCGGAAACCGAGCGTCGTCACCGCGGCGTCGACCGCCTCGCGCAGCTCGGTGCGCAGCGACGGGCCGGTCGGGGTGCGCAGCTCGAAGATCGAGCGGCGGATGTCCCGGATCGTCGCGTCCAGGTCGTCGACGGCCGCGTTGATCCGCCGGACCGCCTCCTGCCGGGCCGCGTGCGGCACCGCGCCCTGCAGCTGCATGCCGGTCGCGAACAGCCGCTGGATGACCACGTCGTGCAGGTCCCGGGCGATCCGCTCGCGGTCCTCGAGGACCACGAACTGCTCCCGCTCCTCCTGGGCGCGGGCCCGTTCGAGGGCGAGGGCGGCCTGCCCGGCGAACGTGGAGAGCAGCACCGCCTCCTCCTCGTCGGCGGCCCGGTCGTGCGGCTGGGTGACGATCAGCACGCCCCGCATGGCCTGCGCGACGGTGAGCGGGGCGGCCAGGGCCGGCCCGTCCGGCACCGCGGCCGGCCACTCGGCCACCGCGGCCAGGTTTTCCAGGAACCGGTATTTCTCCGAGCCGAGCTCGGTGGCGACCACCGAGTCGACCGGGATCGAGCGGCCGGCCAGGCCGTCCGCGCCGTCGGCCACCTCGATCGTGTAGCGGCTGTTCGCCTCGTCGTAGAGCAGCACCATGGCCAGCCCGGAGCCGGAGACCTCGCGGGCCCGGCGGGCGATCAGCCGGAGCGCGTCGTTGCTGTGCACCTCGCCGAGCAGCACCCCGGTGATCTCGGCGGCGGCCGCCAGCCACCGCTCCCGGCGCTGGGCGATCGCGTAGAGGCGGGCGTTGTCGATGGCGACGCCGGCCGCGGCGGCGAGCGCCACCACGATCTCCTCGTCGTCCTCGCTGAACTCGGCGGCGCCCTGCTTCTCGGCCAGGTAGAGGTTGCCGTAGACCTGCTCGCGGGTGCGCACCGGCACGCCGAGGAAACTGTGCATCGGCGGGTGGTTCGCCGGAAAACCGTACGAGCTGGGGTGCCGCGTGATATCAGGCAGCCGCACCGGGTGCGGGTCGGTGATGAGCAGGCCGAGCACGCCCCGGCCGTGCGGCAGGTCACCGATCATGGCGTGGGTGGCCGGGTCGATCCCGTGTGTGATGAAGTCGATCAGCTCGGTGCGGTCGCTGCCGATCACGCCGAGCGCGCCGTACTTCGCGCCGGCCAGGGCGCAGGCGGCCTCGACGATGCGCTGCAGGGTGCTCCGGAGGTCGAGGTCGCTGCCGATGCCGACCACCGCGTCGAGCAGGGCCCGAAGACGTTCGCGGCTGGCCATGACATCGCCGACCCGGTCGAGCATCTCGTGCAATAGTTCGTCAAGGCGAACCCGGGACAGCGGCCCGAGCCCCAGCGATGGTGGTTCCGACGACATGCCGCCTAGACTATCGAGCCGATCACCCCAGCCCGAGCACGGGCTCGGGACACAGGACCTTAGGCACTTGGACCCTTGGCCTCACTAACGGTAGGAAAGAACCATGATCCGCGTCTTTCTGCTCGACGACCATGAGGTGGTCCGCCGTGGTCTCGTCGACCTGCTTCAGGCCGACGGTGACATCGAGGTGGTGGGTGAGTCGGGCTCGGCCCAGGAGGCCTCCCGTCGCATCCCCGCACTACGCCCGGATGTGGCGGTGCTGGATGCTCGGCTGCCCGACGGTAACGGCATCGACGTGTGCCGTGACGTGCGGGCGATCGACTCGTCGATCAAGGGGCTGATCCTCACCTCCTACGAGGACGACGAGGCCCTGTTCGCCGCGATCATGGCCGGCGCGTCGGGTTACGTGCTCAAGCAGATCCGCGGCACCGATCTGGTCGACGCGGTCCGCCGGGTCGCCGAGGGCCAGTCGCTGCTCGACCCGGCGATCACTCAGCGGGTGCTCGAGCGCATCCGTAACGGGGTGGAGGCGCCGCGTGAGCTGGCCGGGCTGACCGAGCAGGAGCGCCGGATCCTCGAGTTCATCGCCGAGGGCCTCACCAACCGGGAGATCGCGTCCCGGATGTTCCTGGCCGAGAAGACGGTGAAGAATTACGTCTCCAGTCTGCTCGCGAAGCTCGGTCTCGAGCGACGCACACAGGCCGCAGTGCTCGCAACCCGTTTGCTCGGAGATCGCCGATCCGGCTGACAGGACTTTCGGCCCTGCCCACCGGGACGGATTGATCGAAAGGATCAGTTCCGAATCAGTGGAAAGGATCCGTCCGTGGACGCGCTAGATCTGGCCCGATGGCAGTTCGGGGTCATTACCGTCTACCACTTCCTGTTCGTGCCCATCACGATCGGGATGTCGGTTCTGGTCGCCGGTCTGCAAACCGCCTGGGTGCGGACCGGCAAGGAGCAATACCTGCGGGCCACGAAGTTCTGGGGCAAGTTGTTCCTGATCAACTTCGCGATCGGCGTGGTCACCGGCATCGTGCAGGAGTTCCAGTTCGGCATGAACTGGAGCGACTACTCGCGCTTTGTCGGTGACATCTTCGGTGCGCCGCTGGCCATCGAGGGCCTGCTCGCCTTCTTCCTCGAGTCGACATTCCTCGGCCTGTGGATCTTCGGCTGGGACAAATTGCCGAAGAAGATTCACCTCGCGACGATCTGGCTCGCGGCTCTGGGCACGTGGCTGTCGGCCTACTTCATTCTTGCCGCGAACTCGTGGATGCAGCACCCAGTGGGTTACGAATTCAACGAGGCGCGCGGCCGGGCCGAGCTCAAGAGCATCGGCGCGGTACTGACCAACTCGACCACCCTGGTCACCTTCCCGCACACCATCACCGCCTGCCTGCTCACCGGCGGCGCGGTGCTGGTCGCGGTCAGCGCCTGGCACCTCAAGCGGCGCAACCAGGAGGACGTCTTCCGGCCCAGCCTCAAGCTCGGCGCCTGGGTGGTGCTGATCGCCGGCGTCGGCGTGCTGATCACCGGTGACCTGCAGGCCCGCATCATGACCGAGCAGCAGCCGATGAAGATGGCCGCCGCCGAGGCGCTCTACAACACCGACAAGCCGGCCAGCTTCTCGATCTTCACGATCGGCTCGCTCAACGGCGACGAAGAGGTGGCCAGCGTCCGCATCCCGTCGCTGCTGTCCTTCATGGCGACCGGCAGCCCCAACGGCGAGGTCGAGGGGATCAACAACCTCCAGCAGGAGTACGAGCAGAAGTACGGCGCCGGGGACTACAAGCCCTACGTGCCGGTCACCTACTGGTCGTTCCGCCTGATGATCGGCTTCGGCGGGCTCGCCATGCTGGTCGCGCTGGCCGCACTCTGGTTCACCCGGGGCGGCCGGACGACCACCAACCGCTGGCTCTGGCTCGCCGGGATCTTCGCCATCGGGGCGCCGCTCGCGGCCAATTCGTTCGGCTGGATCTTCACCGAGATGGGCCGGCAGCCCTGGTCGGTGTTCGGCGTCCTGAAGACCGCCGACGGCGTCTCGCCGTCGGTCGGGGCCGGCACGGTCGCCACCTCGTTCATCGGGCTCACCCTGCTCTACGGCGTGCTGGCGGTGATCGAGGTCGGGCTGTTCGTCAAGTACGCCAAGGCCGGGGCGCCGGAGATCCCGCCCGAATCCGAGGCGGAACCCGAAGACCGCCCGCTGACATTCGCGTACTGACAAGGAGGTTTGCTGATCATGGAATTGACGACCGTGTGGTTCGCGCTCATCGCCATCCTCTGGGCCGGCTACTTCCTGCTCGATGGCTTCGACTTCGGCGTCGGCATCCTGCTGCCGATTCTCGGCCGCGACGACCGGGAGCGGCGCCTGCTGATCAATACGATCGGCCCGGTGTGGGACGGCAACGAGGTGTGGTTGCTCGTCGCCGGCGGCGCCACCTTCGCCGCCTTCCCGGAGTGGTACGCCACCCTGTTCTCCGGTTTCTACCTGCCGCTGCTGCTCATCCTGGTGGCGTTGATCATCCGCGGGGTCGCTTTCGAATACCGCGGCAAGCGCACCGGTGAGCAGTGGAAGCAGCGCTGGGACTGGTCGATCTTCGTGGGCAGCCTGCTGCCCGCCCTGCTCTGGGGCGTGGCCTTCGGCAACATCGTTCGAGGGGTACGCCTCGACGAGCACCACGAATACGTCGGCACCTTCTTCAACCTGCTCAACCCCTACTCGCTGCTCGGCGGCCTGACCACGCTCACCCTGTTCACGTTGCACGGTGCGGTGTTCCTGGCCCTCAAGACCGACGGCGACATGCGGCAGCGGGCCAACGCCCTGGCCGCGAAGATCGGCATCCCGGCCGTGGTGATCGCGGCCGCGTTCCTGCTCTGGACCGCGATCGCGCACTTCGACGGGGTCGGTGTGGTGCTGTTCGCGCTGGCCGCGGTCGCGCTCATCGCCGCGCTCGTGGCCAACCGGCTCGGCCGGGAGGGCTGGGCGTTCATCGCCACCGGCATCACCCTGGTGCTGGCGGTGTTCGGCCTTTTCGTGACGCTCTTCCCGAACGTCATGCCGTCGTCGATCGCCGACGCGAACAGCCTGAACGTGGACAACGCGTCGTCCACTCCGTACACGCTGAAGGTGATGACCTGGGTGGCGGTGTTCTTCACCCCGATCGTCCTGCTCTACCAAGGCTGGACGTACTGGGTGTTCCGCAAGCGGCTCACGGTGGAGAAGATCCCGGTATGAAACCGCTGGACCCGCGGCTTCTGAGGTATGCCCGCGCCAGCCGGGCCTACCTCGCCGCCACCGTCGCGCTCGGCGTGGCCCAGGCCGCCCTGATCGTCGGCCAGGCCACCCTGCTGGCGTACGGCATCGCCGCGGTGTTCCTCGACGGGCTCGACCTCGCCGGCCTCACCCCGACGCTGATCGCCCTCGCGGCGGTCATCGTCGGGCGGGCCGGGATCGGCTGGCTGCAGGAGGCCGCGGCGGTGCGCTCCTCCGCCGCGGTCAAGGACGAGCTGCGCGGGCGGCTGTTCGCGCAGGCCGCCGCGCTCGGGCCCGGGCAGGTTCGGACCGGCGAGATGATCGCGCTGGTCACCCGGGGGCTGGACGCGCTCGACGCGTACTTCGCCCGCTACCTGCCGCAACTCGTGCTGGCCGCGCTCATCCCGGCCGTCGTGCTGGCCCGGCTGCTGCCGGCCGACCTGGTCGCCACCGTCACCATCGTGCTGACCCTGCCGCTCATCCCGGTGTTCATGGCGCTGGTCGGGATGCACACCGAGGCCGCCAACCGGAGGCAGTTCCGGCTCCTCGCCCGCCTCGGCCACCACTTCCTCGACGTGATCGCCGGACTGTCCACCCTCAAGATCTTCGGGCGGGCGGCGGCGCAGGCCGGGAACATCCGCCGGGTCAGCGCGGAGCAGCGCCGGGTCACCATGCGTACGCTCCGGATCGCCTTCCTGTCCTCGCTCGTGCTCGAGTTGCTCGCCACCCTGTCGGTGGCGCTGGTCGCGGTCGGGATCGGGTTGCGGCTGGTCAACGGCGATCTCTCCCTTCAGACCGCCCTGCTGGTGCTGATCCTGGCCCCGGAGGCCTACCTGCCGCTGCGGCAGGTGGGAGCGCAGTATCACGCGGCGGCCGAAGGGGTGGCCGCGGCCGAGGAAGCGTTCGCGATCCTGGCGGCGCCGGTTGCTCCGGCCTTTGATTCTATTTCCGCCGGCACCATCGTTTTCGACGAAGCCGTGGTCCGTTATCGCGATCGAGAGGTCCTACGCCTCTCTGCGACGGTCGAGCCCGGGGAATTTATCGCTTTTGTCGGGCCGAGTGGCTGCGGTAAGTCGACTGCCTTGGGTGTTTTGCTGGGATTTGCGGCCCTCAGTGACGGTCGGGTCTCGGTGGGTGGCGTCGATTTGTCCGGAGTGAACCTTCGGGACAGCATCGCCTGGGTGCCGCAACGGCCGTACCTCTTCGCCGGCACCATCCGCGACAACATCGCCCTCGGCGCCCCCGCCGACGCCGACGTGAAAGCCGCCGCCCGCCTGGCCGGCGCCCACCACTTCATCGCCGACCTGCCGGCCGGCTACGAGACGATGCTCGGCGACGACGGTGCCGGGCTCTCGGCCGGCCAGCGGCAACGCCTCGCCCTGGCCCGCGCGTTCCTGCGCGACGCGCCGATCGTGCTGCTCGACGAGCCCACCGCCAACCTCGACGCGGCCACCGCCGAAGGCGTCATGGCGGCGATCCGGCGGCTCGCCCACGGCCGTACGGTCCTGATGGCCGCCCACCGCCCCGAGCTGATCGCGCTCGCGGGCCGCGTTCTTGACCTCACCCCGGTCGGTGCCCGATGAACTACCTCCGCCTCCTCCGTCCCGGCTTCTGGATCGCCGTGCTCGCCGGGGCCGCGGCCGCCGGCTGCGCGGTCGGCCTGATGGCCACCTCGGCCTGGCTGATCTCCCGGGCCGCCCTGCACCCGCCGGTCCTGCACCTGATGGTGGCGATCGTCGCGGTGCGGGCCTTCGGCGTCGGCCGCGGCGCGCTGCGCTACGTCGAACGCCTCACCGGCCACGACGCCGCCCTGCGCGCCCTCGGCAGCGTCCGGGTCCGCCTCTTCACCCACCTCGCCAAGGTCGCCCCGGCCGGCCTGGCCGGTTTCCGCCGCGCCGACCTGGCCCAGCGGCTCGCCGCCGACGTCGACGCCGTCCTCGACCTGCTCACCCGGGTCCTGCTGCCCTACGCGGTGGCGCTGGTGGTCGGCGCCGGGTCGGTAATGCTGATCGGCGCGCTGTCCCCGATCGCCGGCGTCACCCTCGCCGCCGGCATCCTGCTCGTCGGCCTCGGCGTGCCGATGCTGCAGGCCCGCGCGGCGCGGCGCGCCGACGGCCGTCTCGCGCCGCTGCGCGGCGAGCTCGCCACCCAGGCGGCCGATCTGCTGCACGGGCTTCCGGACCTCGTTGCGTACGGCGCGGCCGCCGACCGCCTCGACCGGCTCGCCGCCACCGGGGCCGCGCTGCGGGCCGCCGAGCGGAGGTCCAGCCTGATGGCCGGCATGGCGGCGGCGGTCACCGCCCTCGCGACCGGCTTCTCGGTGCTGGTCGGGCTGGCCGCGGGTGCGGTCGCGGTCCGCTCCGGCGACCTGCACGGCGAGCTGCTCGCGGTCATCGTCCTGACCCCCCTCGCCGTCTTCGAGACGGTCGGGACGCTGCCGGCGGCGGCCCAGCGGTTCGCGGCCTGCCGCGCATCGATGCGCCGCCTGGCCGAGGTGATGGCCACCGCGTCACCGGTGACCGAGCCGTTGTCCCCGGCCGCTTTGCCGGTCGGGCCGCACACGCTGCGGCTCACCGACGTCGGCGCGGCCTGGGTGCCCGGCCGGCCGGTGCTGCAGGACGTCAACCTGACCCTGGCGCCGGGGGACCGGGTGGCGCTGGTCGGGCCGAGCGGCTCCGGCAAGAGCACGATCGCCGCCCTGCTGGTGCGCTTCCTCGACCCGGCCGGCGGCCGGATCACCCTGGACGGCGTCGACCTGCGCGACATCCCGTCCGACCGGGTCCGGCAGATCGTCGGCTACCTGCCCGAGGACGCCTACCTGTTCGACACCACGATCGCCGCCAACCTGCGCATCGCGAAGCCCGGCGCGACCGACGACGAGCTGCGCGAGGCCCTGACCCAGGCCCGGCTGCGCGACTGGGTGGACGGCCTGCCGGCCGGCCTGGAGACCGCGGTGGGCGAGCACGGCATGGAGCTGTCCGGCGGCGAACGGCGCCGGCTGGCCCTGGCCCGAGCCCTGCTGGCCGGCTTCGAGGTCCTGATCCTCGACGAGCCCACCGAACACCTCGACGACGACACGGCCGCCGCCCTGACCCGAGACCTGCTGGCCGCAGCCGGCACCCGCACGGTCCTGCTGATCACCCACCGCCCAGGAATCGCCGCCGAGGTAGACCGGGTGGTAACCCTGGGCCAGGAGAAAGCCGCACCGGCGAGGGTGCCGGCCGGCGAGCCACTTCCGGCTTGAGCCGAGGTATCAGCACTCGCCGAATATGCTGTTGGTGCTATATTGGCTAGGTGCTGATCGACTGGTCCCGCGAGTTCGACGTCTGGCTGACCGAGCTTGAGCGTCGAGCGAATGCGGGGCACGCACGATCGCAGGAGCAACTTGACCTGGTCAACACTCAGCTGCTCTACCTGCAGGATCTCAAAGAGCCGCCGACCGAGGACACGCCGACATTGCGGCGCGTCCGGCAGTCCGGCAGATATCAGGTTTGGCGGATCTCGCACCCCTTCCGAAACGGCGTCGGCGTCCGCCTGATCGTTTGGTTCCCGCCCGATGCTCCGCCACTTATCGTTCTGTTCGGCAACAACAAGGCCCACATGGGCGACGTGTTCTACGACAGCGTCGCCAGCCGCGCCGACCAGGTGATCGCGGCATACCTGCGACTGAGCAATGGAGGCGGCGATGAGTAGCCAGCCCGATATCAACTTTGTCGGCACCGAGGCCGCGCAGGCGCGGATTGCGCGGCTGCGGGCGCGGCCGGGCGCTGCCGAGCGGGTCGACGCCATCCGTGAGGAGATGGCGGAGGCCGACCGCACCTATGCCGAGAACCTTGCGGCGGTGCGCCGGGCCGCGGAACTCACGCAGGTCGAGCTGGCCCGGGCGATGGGGGTGGCGCAGTCGGAGATCAGCCGCATCGAGAGCCGTCCCGACATGCTGCTGTCCACGCTTGCCGGCTATCTTGCCGCCGCCGGCGATCGGCCGCGCGTGGTGGTCACCGTCGCCGGGCACGACATCGAGATCGACCTGACTTCACTGATCAAGCGCTGAACGGGGTCCCGGCCGGGGGTGCCGGACCTCTATCGTCGTCGGGGTGACCGACTCCGCTGCTCTGCCGGTGATCATCGACTGTGACCCGGGGCATGACGATGCGCTGGCTCTGCTGCTGGCCGTGGGTGATCCGCGGCTGCGGCTGCTCGGGGTCACCACCGTGGCCGGCAACCAGACGCTCGACAAGACCACGGTGAACGCGCTGAAGGTGCTCGCGCTGGCCGGTGCCGCCGAGGTCCCGGTCGCGGCGGGCTGTGACAAACCGCTGGTCGGGGATCTCACCGTGGCCGATGACATCCATGGGGCGTCCGGGCTCGACGGGCCCGACCTCGACGTGCCGGTCGCCGAGGTCTCCGGTGAGCATGCGGTCGGGCTGATGCGGCGGCTCATCGTCGAACCCGCCGAGCCGGTCACGCTGATCGCCACCGGGCCGCTCACCAACGTGGCGTCGCTGCTGCACATTCACCCCGAGGTCACGTCCAACCTGGAGCGGATCGTCTTCATGGGTGGCTCGACCGACCGGGGCAACACGACGCCCTACGGCGAGTTCAACATCGTCACCGATCCGGAGGCGGCCGACATCGTGCTGCGCTGCGGTGTCCCGATCACCATGATCGGGCTGAACGTCACCCATCAGGCCCTGGCCACCACCGAGATCATCGCCGAGTTCGAGGGCATGGGCACCCGGCTCGGCACGGTCTGCGCGGAGCTGATGACGTTCTTCGCGAGCACCTACCTGCGCGAGTTCGGCTTCCAGCATCCGCCGGTGCACGACCCGATCGCGGTGGCCGCGGTCCTCGAACCGTCGCTGGTGCAGACCGTCATCGCCCCGGTCGCCGTCGAGCTGACCGGCACCCACACCCGCGGCGCGACCGTGGTGGACCTGCACCGCCGCACCCCGTACCGGCCGAACGCGGACGTCGCGGTCGGCCTGAACGTGGACGGCTTCTGGCGGCTGCTCATGTCCGCGGTGCGGCGCCTGAACAAGAGCGCCTGACCAGCCGGTGCGGATGGCTCGGAAGGAGAGGCTGGGTCTGCGCGGCGTGGGTCAAGACTTCGATTTTCTTGATGTCGGGGTCTTGGGCGTGCGACGAGACCCCGTTTTCCTGGATTTGGGGCTTTGGCTGGCGGGGCGAGGCCCAACTTCCGTGAAGTCGGTGGCTCGGGCGGTTGGTTGTGGGGGCGAGGCCCAACTTCCGTGAAGTCGGTGGCCCGGGCCCCGGCTGATCGTTGCGTAACTGTCTGACCTGCGGGGCGTTCGGCCGGAACCATGTGAACCGCTAGCCACGCGGATGACGCTGAGGTTCTCATGGCGCTCGCCGGGGAGTGACGCCGTCGTCGTGGCTTGGCGGGTCGGCGTGGCGGGCCGGTCGAGGGGATCGCGTCGTCAGGAGCGGGTCAGCAGCAGGTGGGTCGACGGGGCCGGGGCCAGGCGGGGGAGCAGGGCCCGGGCCGCCTCCAGGACCAGGGCCCGGTCGTGGGTCAGGGCGAAGTCGAAACGGCGGTCGCGGTCGGGGGCGTCGTCGGGCAGTTCCCGGGCCACCAGGGCGGCGGCCCGGTGCGGGCCGACCACGATCACGTTCCACTCGCCGTGCAGCGGGTCGGCGGCGCTGAAGCTCGCGCCGTGCACGCCGGGGGCGGGCTCGTCGCCCAGGTCGGTGCCGAGGGCGGCGACCAGCGGGCTGTTGGCCGCGATCCGGGTGAAGCGGGCCGCGGTGGCCGCGCTGAAGTGCCGGGCCTCCTGGAAACACGCCAGCAGGACCGGCGGCTCGGTGCCGTCGCCGGACAGGGCTTCCAGGTGCCGGCTCATCGGCATGAGCAGACTCTTTGTCGTACGGGTGACCGGCCGGCGGCGGCTGACGATCTCGAACGGCGTGCCGGTGCTCAGCGGGGGCGGCTCGATGAACGGCAGCTGCGCACCCGCCCGCGCGTGCTCCGGCAGCGGGCCCGGACGGCCGTAGTGCCAGCCCTGGCCGATCGTCGCGCCCATCGTGCGGGCGGCCATCGCCTGCCGGGCGGTCTCGATGCCCTCGGCCAGCACCGCCGCGCCGCTGGTCTCGGCGTACGCGCCGACGGCCGCCACCACCCGGGCCGTGCGGGGCTCGTCCGGCTCGCGCAGGAGCTGCATGTCCAGCTTGACGACGTCCGGGTGCAGGAACGGCATCAGGGCCAGCGAGCCGGGGTCGGCGCCGACGTCGTCGAGGGCGATCCCCCGGCCGCCGGCACGCAGGCCGGTGGTCACGGCCAGCAGGCCGGCCGGGTCGTGGCCGATGGACCGTTCGGTCACCTCGGTGACCACCCGCAGGTGCTCGGCGTCGGCGATCGTGCCGGCCAGGTCGGGCGGGCAGGGGATCCGGGCCGCCGCCGGTTCCATGTTGACGAACCAGGTCAGCGCCGGGTCGGGGCCGGCCGCCAGGATCGTGCGGAACGCCATCGCCCGGCAGACCCAGTCGAGCTCGGTCTCCCGGCCCGCCGCACGGGCCGCGCCGAACAGGGCGTCGGGGGTGTGCCACGGGGTGCCGGCCGGGCCACGGGTCAGCGCCTCGAAGCCGATCAGGGCGCCGCTGCTGAGATCGACCAGCGGCTGGAAGACGGTGGTCACGGCTCGCCGGTCGATCACCTCATGGATGTCACGCACACCGGAAGTATCGGCGACCCACTTACTAGGCTGAGGGTTGTGATCGAGGCCGGACACCGCAGGCGCACCCAGCCGGCACCCCCGCACGTCGTCTTCGACGATCTGATCGACCCGACCCGGGATCGGGTGCGGCCGTGGCTGCACCTGCTCGGCGACGAGCAGGTGCCGACCGTGCTGGAGGCCCGGAAGCCGCGGCTGGTCGTCTGGTCGTCGCTGTGGCCGCGCCGCCCGGAGGCCCTGATCCGGTTCCAGCTGACTTCCGACGGCGGGTTCGGCACGCTGCTCGCCTGGACGCTGCTGGTCGACGAGCCGATGCCGGACGACTCGGTGCGCGGGCACTTCCGGAAGCGCCTGAACGAGCTGATCAACCGGGACTACCGCGCCGCCATGGACCAATAGCGGTCAGCGGCCGCGAAGAAAAGAGGCGGCCGAGGCGTACGCGAGGTCGCTCAGCGCCGGATCGTGCCGCGCACCGATGTCGCGCATGAAGGCGTGCTCGCCGCCCTGGTAGAGGTGCAGCTCCACGTCGTCGAGGCCGGCCGCGTAGAGGCCGGCGATCACCTGCAGGCGGGCGCCGGCCGGCACGTGCGGGTCCTGCGAGCCGAACACGATCATCAGCCGGCCGTGGATGTCGGCGGCCCGTTCGAGGGAGCCCGCGTCGGCGTCGGCGCCGAGGGCACCGTTCTGCAGGCCGGTCGGGTAGAAGCAGACGGTGGCCGCCACCCGCTCGTCGAAGGCGGCCCGGAACGCCAGGTGACCGCCGATGCAGAAGCCGGCCGCGAACAGCGTCGTGACGTCGGCCCGGCCCTGCATGTGGTCGAGGACCGCGACCCGGTCGGAGTCGAACTGTGCCGTGGTCGTCGCGTGGGCGCCGTCGAGGCCGGCCTGCTTGCCGGCGTCGTCGAACTCGAGGGCCACCCCGGCCAGCGGGCCGCGCGGGTAGATCTCCGGCACCACCACGGTGAAGCCCTCGGCGGCGAGCCGCCGGGCCGAACGCAGCGACGACTCGGTCAGCTGGAAGATGTCGGTGTAGAGCAGCAGCCCGGGCCACGCGCCGTCGCCGGCCGGGCGGATCACCGCCGTCCGGATCTCGCAGTCCGGCGCCGGCACCGTGACGATGTCCTCGATCAGCTTCACATCGAGCACCCTACCCAGGGACGGTGAGCGCCCCGGGCGGCGCCACGCGGCGGAACCAACTCCCGGCCGGCTCGGTGAACAGCAGGATGATGGTCACCACGCTGAGCGTCAGCCCGATCATGGCCAGGCCGCTGACCATCGACGCCACGAAGTCCGAGAAGCCGACGCTGTACAGCTCTTCCAGCCGGAGCGAGAACGGGGTCGCGTCGGGGCTGCCGGCCGGACCGGCGGCGAGGAAGCCGACGCACACCAGCGGGACGAAGCCGATCGGCGAGGCGAGTGCGGCCACCGAGAGGCCGCGGGCCAGGCCGCTGCCGCGACGCACGCGAGGGGCCAGCACGGCGAGCCAGCCGGCGACGAGGACGGCCGGGATGGCGGTGGTCAGCGTGCTGTTCACGTTCCAGCTGCGCTGCTGGGCGACCTCGGCCGGGTCGGTGCCGGCGACGCTGCGGGCGGCCTCGTCGATCAGGCCGTCCATGTGGAAGGCGTCGGCGATCATCAGGCCGGCGCAGAGCAGCAGCGCGGCGGCGATGCCGAGTTGAAATCCGAAGGCGACGTTTACCTGGCTCGGTCGCGACACAGCCGTACCTTATATGGCTCTGTCAATCAGAGCGGCTCGCCCGCTCGCCGGCCGTCCGGGGTGTTTCCGGTGTGCCGGCCGCCGGGGGCGCCGGTGGTCAGGATCGACAGGGTCAGCTCGGCGCCGCGGTAGGTGGGCTGCCGGCGGATCTTCGCGGTGAACCGGTCGACCAGGTCGACGGCGATCGCGTCGGCCCGGTCGTCGTTGTCCCGGACGCTCGGGAAATCCCCGTCGACCTGGTAGTCGACGACCAGGCCGGACGAGTCACGCAGCGCCTTGACCTGTGCGTACCTGATCGCGGAGAGGCTGTCGACGGCCACCGACAGGCCGGCGATCCCGGTGGCCATGAAGCGGCGGAGCGGATGGTCGCGCAGGGCCATGCCGAGACGTTCGTACGCGTATCGGTCGTGCATGTAATTGATGACGTTGAGCGCGTCCACGTAGGTCTCGGCGAGCCGGCCGAGCATCGTGTCGTAGGCGGCGAGCACGGTGTCGTAGTCGAGCACGTCCACCTCGACCGGGCTCAACGAAGAAACCACCTGGTCACCGGTCATCTCGTCGCGGCCGCCGTTGATCGCGTACAGCAAAGCCTTGGCCAGGTTGGCGCAGCCACCGGAGGGTGAAACGCCGGACGAGGAGGCAAAACAGCGGCGGGACTGCGCCAACCGGTGCGAGGTGCGGGTCACCACGCCGCCCAGCTCGGCGTCCGCGAGGTCGGGCGCCGGGGCGTCCAGGAACCGGATGATCCGCAGCTTGATCACGAAGTCGTCGAGGAGCTCCTGCGCCGCCGTCTCGTCCAGCAACCCGGCCGCGATGTCCCGCTGCAGGTAGATGTCGACGAAGGCGGAGACCGGGCCGAGCGGCAGGGTCGCGCCGTCCTGCTCCTTGGCCGCACCCAGGAACGCGAAGTACAGCCACTGGATCGCCTCGCGCGCGCCGGTGGCCGGTCCGGCGATGTCGTAGCCGTAGCGGCAGGCCATGAACCGCAGGTCCTCCAGGGCGCGGATCTGCTCGGCCAGCTCCTCGCGGCCGCGCACGACGTCCTCGAACGAGCGCCGGGAGTCGAGCGAAGTCCGCTGCGCGGTGCGTTCCTCGATCAGCCGGTCGACGCCGTAGAGCGCGACCCGCCGGTAATCGCCGTCGACCCGGCCACGCCCGTACACCTCGGAAAGCCCGCTGAGCAGATGGGCGTCGGCGGCGGCCTTGACGTCGGCGGGGTAAGCGTCGAAGACGCCGTCGTGATGGGTTTTCCGGTACTGGGTGAAGATCGCGCGCACGGTCGTGTCGAGGCTGTAGCCGTGCGCGGCCAGCCCGGCCTGCACCGTCCGCAGGCCGCCGGCCGGCATGATCGCGCGGCGCAGCGGCGCGGAGGTCTGCAACCCGACGATGAGCTCGTGGTCGCGGTCGATCCAGCCGGGCGCGTGCGAGGTGATCGTCGAGGGCGTGTGCGCGTCGGCGTCGTAGATGCCGCGCTCCCGCTCGGCCACGATCATCCGCTGCAGGTGCCGCCAGATCCGGGTGGTGCGACCGGTCGCACCAGACAGGAACGCCGCATCCCCCGCGTAGGGCTCGACGTTGTCCCGGATGAAGCCGTCGACGTCGATGCGGTCCCGCCACTTCTCGCCCCGGAATCCACGCCAAGCATCCCGCGATGTGCCCATGCCGTCGCCTCCTTGCTCGCCAGCCTCGTGCGGCGCGTTGCCTGCGCCTAGGGCCGTTGGTCCTCTCATGTCAGGCCCTTGTCCTGCCGAAAGGACGGGCTCCACTGCACCCCGGGAAGGTTGGTATGGACGCGGTTCTGGCGATCGAGGTGACCGGTGACGGCGATGACGACCTGGTGCGATCCGCTTTCGCCGAGCTGCTGCGCGCTCGCGAACCCGGCCTTCCGGACCTGCCGGTCCGCCTCGGCGGCGGCGAGGTGACCATCGTCCTGCGTGATCTGGTTTCGGCTTCCTCGGCGTACGACGTGGCCGGCGCGATCGCTGCCGAAGCCGGCCCGCTCGTGGTGTCCGGCCGCCTGACCGGCATGACGGCCAGCATCGGCGTGGCCGTGTCCGACACGCTCCCGGCCGAGGAGCTGACCCGCCGCGCGACCGTGGCCATGCACGAGGCCCGCCGCTACGCCCCGCAGACCAGCTGGGCGATCTGGCGCGAGTCCTTCGATCTGCACCTGGCCGACGCGGCGTAGCGCCTGTCTCGCACGTCACTTCAAATTTGAAATAGATTGCCGTCTCTCCCGGTTGTGGCCCCTGCACGGTCACGAACCAGGCAACAGGGAGAGAAAGCCATGAGCGAGAAGAAGATCATCGCGGTCGTCGGCGCCACCGGTGCTCAGGGTGGCGGTCTGGTCAAGGCGATCCTCGCCGACCCGGACGGCGGCTACGCGGTGCGCGCCCTCACCCGGGATACCACCTCGCCCCGCGCGCAGGAGCTGGTCAAGCTCGGCGCCGAGGTGGTCCAGGCCGACAACTACGACCCGGAGAGCCTGACCGCGGCGTTCGCCGGCGCGTACGGCGCGTTCCTGGTCACCAACTTCTGGGCGCACATGTCCGCCGACCGGGAGCTCGAGGAGGCGACCAACCTGGCCGCCGCGGCCCGCGCGGCCGGCCTGAAGCACGTGGTCTGGTCGACCCTCGAGGACACCCGCGACCACATCCCGGCCCACGACGACCGGATGCCCACCCTGCAGGACAAGTACAAGGTGCCGCACTTCGACGCCAAGGCCGAGGCGGACGAGCTGTTCACCGCGGCGGGCGTGCCCACCACCTTCCTGCGCACCACGTTCTACTGGGAGAACCTGGCCACCGGCTGGGGCGCGACCCGGGACGAGAACGGCGTGCTCACCCTGGCGCTGCCGATGGGGGAGAGCCGGCTGGCCGGCATCGCGGTCGACGACATCGGGCGTACGGCGTACGGCATCCTCCAGGCCGGCGCTGCCTATGTCGGCCGGACCGTGCACATCGCCGGGGAGCACCTGACCGGCGCGCAGATCGCGGCCGGGCTGAGCCGGGCCGTCGGTGAGCCGGTCGTCTACCGGCCGCTCACCCACGACGCCTACCGGGCACTCGGGTTCCCGGGTGCCGACGAGGCGGGCAACATGCTGCAGTACTACACCGAGTTCGACGAGTACTTCACCGGCGTCCGTGACCTCGGCGAGGTGCGCCGGCTGAACCCGGAGCTGCAGACGTTCGACCAGTGGCTGGACCGCAACGGCCACACCATCCCCACCGCCTGACGATGGGTGCGGACAGCGCCGGCCGTGCGCCGGCCGGCGCTGTCGCCGTTTCTCAGACCGTCAGCGTCCAGGTGTTCAGGTAGCCGGTGTCGCCCGAGTAGGCGTCCTTGACGCTGAGCTTCCAGGCGCCGTTGGACGTCTCGCTCGACAGGTCGGCGGTGTAGGTGGTGTTGACGTTCGCGGTGCTGTCCGAGCTGCTCGCCGACTTGAGGATGTAGTAGGTGCCGTCCGGCGCGTACAGCCAGACCGAGACGTCACCCCGGAACGGGTGTACGACGTACACGTAAATGGTCGAGGTGCTGGACGCGGCGGTGTGGGCGCAGCCGGAGATGGTGATCGAGCTGGTCACCGCGGAACCCGCGTCCGGGATGGTGACGTCGGTGCCGTTGGTGCCGGTGCAGCTGCCGCCGCTGGTCGCGGTCGCGGTGGCCGTCGCCGTTGCGGTGGCCGTGGTTGTCGCGGTCGCGGTCGAACCGCTGCCGAGCACCACCTCGACGGTCACCGTGCTGTTGGTGCAGGCCGCCGCGTACGAGGCCAAGGATGATTTCTCGGCGGTGTCGACGCTCAGGCCCCAGCGGGTCTTGACCGCCGTCCACTCGGTGATGTAGCGGCAGTAGACGCTGGACAGCGACGGCATCCACTCGGCCGGGTCGGCGTCGCTCTTGCTCTGGTTGACGTTGTCGGTCACCGCGGCCAGGGGGCGGGCATCGCCGAGATCATTCGCGTACGACTCCCGCTGGGCCGCCGTCCAGTTCCGGGCGCCCGAGTCCCACGCCTCGGCCAGCGGCACCATGTGGTCGATGTCGATGTCGGACGGGTCCGTCCAGGTCGCGCCGTCGTAATAGGAGAGCCACTTCCCGCCGGTCAGGCTGCACCCCGAGCCGACCGTCGGCTTGGTGGTGGCCTCGTCGATCAGCACCTCGTAGCGGGTGTTGCAGCCGTCGCCGTCGGCGTCGATCCACAGGTTGAACAGGTCCCGGTCGTAGCCGGTGCGGACCTCGGTGGCGACCGGCAGGTTGGCGACCATCGTGCGCAGCGGCTGGGACACCGTGGCGGCCTGCGCCGGGCCGGCCGTCGCGACGGCGACCAGACCGCCGGCGAGCAGGGTGAGCGCGAGGGCGACCGCGCGGCGCCGGATCCGGCGGGTCGCGCGGGCCTCGGGCGGGGCGGGCGGGTCGATGGGGGCGGAAGCGCGGAGGGTGCGGCTCATCGCTGACTCCTGACGGCTGGGGTTTCGCCGATTCTCGACCGCCGCGCATTGAAATATGTCATTCCAGCTACGTAATAGCCGGACGCTTATGCCCCGGTCAGCTCCCGTACGTTTCGAACTCTGCCACCCGTGGCGTGCCGGTCGCGGCGAGAATGTCGAAGTCGATCTTCCGGATCGTGGCGGGGGCGAAGGTGATGTTCCGGGCGGTGGTCCCGGTGGCCAGGACCGTGCCGGTGTCGTGGTCGCGCAGCCGCCAGGACTGGATCGTGCCGCCACCGGCGGCCTCGCGGATGATCACCCGGGCCACGGTGAACGGGGTGTCCCGCTTGATCGAGATCTCGCCGGTCTCGCCTTCCGGGGACCAGAAGGTGGTGCGGTCGCCGTCGCGAACGTTGCCGAAGCTGGTGCCCTCGGCCTTGCTGGTGCCGTCCGACTGGGCGCCGATGCTGAGGTTGGGTCCGAGCGTCGCCGCCTGGGTCGGGCGCGTGGTGGTCGGGGCCGGCGGCGTCTTGGTTGTCGGCGTTGCGCTTGTCTGGGCTGTGCTGACCCTCTTTGAGGGCGCCGGCGCGATGGTTGCCGGGACGGCACTCGGCGGCTCCCACGGTCCGGGCAGTGACACCGCCGGCGTTACCGGATCCGCGCCCATCTCGTGGCGCAGGAACAGCACCGTGGCCGTCAGGAGCACGGCACTACCGGCCGCCGCGATGGCGAGCGTCCAGCGCGATCCGCGCGAACTGGCATTCAGCACCGGCGCAGCGTATCGACATTCGTACCCGCCGTGTAAAGAGAAAACGGGCGGCACCGGCCGAAGCCGATGCCGCCCGCCCGATCGGTCCGGACTTACTTGCCGTCACCGATCGTGCAGAGCTTGTCGAACGCCGCGGCGTCCGTGTTGATCTTCGCCTCGAGGTCGGCCGGGGCTTCGCCGCCCTGCAGCGCCTTCAGCAGCGACTTGTAGTCCTCGGCCAGGGCGAGGTTGGCCGCCTTGACGTCGTCGTGCTTGGCCTTGCCGGCCGCCGCGGTCAGGCCGTCGATGCTCGCCTGCACCGTGGTGGCGTCGACGGTGGTCGAGCTCAGGAAGATCGCGTCCTTGCCGGAGGTGCAGCCCGGGTCGAGGACGGTGGAGTTGGCCGCCGCCACGATCACCGCGACGCTGCCGCCGATGATCAGCACCGAGATGATGAGGCCGGCGATGGCCAGGCCACGGCCCTTGGCCTTACCGGCGCCGGTCTTGAAGATCGCGATCAGGCTGAGGATGAAGCCGATCGGCGCGATGAAGATCGCGAGGATGAGGCCGGCGATGGCCAGGCCGCTGGTGCCCTTCTGCTCCGGGGCGGGCGGCTGGGCCGGGTAGCCGGGAGGCGGGGGCAGCTGCGAGTCGAGCGACACTTTATGCGTCCAATCAGGTTCTTCTCAGGTTAGGTTCAGCGACGGTACTTGTTCGTCCGCCGAATCGCTGCCCCGTATTGCAATCGTTATCTCGGCGAACAGTGGCGTTCTTTTTCAAGATCATTTGGGTCATCGCGCGATCATTTACCGTGACCTCATGGCTGACGAAACGACCCTGCCCCTCGAGTCGCGCGGCCCGGCCGGTGCGTTCGTGCTCTCGGACGAGCAGGCGGCCGCCGTCGGCGGCGGCCGCAAGGCGTTCCCGGTGCAGGTCACGGTCAACGGGGTGACCCTCGCGCTGCGCCTGGCCCGGATGGGCGGCGAGAACCTGATCGGCCTCGCCCGCGCGGCCCGCGACCAGGCCGGCGTGACCGTCGGCGAGACCTACGCGATCACCCTGAGTGCCGACGAGGCCCCGCGCGTGGTCGAGGTCCCGGACGATCTCGCCGCCGCCCTGGCCGTCGACGCACCGGCCGCCGCCGCGTTCGAGGCCCTGGCGTACTCGCATCGCAAGGAGTTCGTCCGCTGGATCACCGAGGCCAAGCGCGAGGCGACCCGGGCCCAGCGGGTCACGAAGACCATCGAGATGCTGCGTTCCGGTGAGCGCCGCTGAGAAACGAGAGCACTGCTCTTGACTCTGGCCGGGTGCTGGCGGTTTACTGTTCTCAAGCGAGAGCACTGCTCTCTAATTGAGGAGGAAGCCATGCGCTACCTGGCCCCGAAGCGTTCCGAGATGGCGTTCAACAAGGTCGCCCAGTGGCTCACCGCCCGCGGCGTCAGCCTGATGGGCAGCCGCGTCCTGGCCGTGCGCGGCCGGCGCAGCGGCGAGGTGCGCACCACCGTGGTCAACCTCTTCAGCCACGAGGGCGAGCGTTACCTGCTCGCGCCGCGCGGCAACACCCAGTGGGTGCGCAACCTGCGCGCGGCCGGCGAGGGCGAGCTCCGGCTCGGCCGCCGGGCCAAGCACTTCACCTCGGTCGAGATCGCCGACGCCGACAAGCCCCGGCTGATCCGCCTCTACCTGCGCAAGTGGGCGTGGGAGACGGGCGCGTTCTTCGACGGGCTGAAGGCCGACTCACCCGAGTCGGAGATCGCGGCGGCCGCCCCCGGCTTTCCGGTCTTCCGCATTGTGGAGGGCTGAAAAGGCCCTTAAGTAGGGTGTCGTCACAACGACCGGCGCCAATAAGGTCGGCACGTGGCAGATCCCGGGACGACGACGATCACCATGCCGGTCTACACCGCTGCCGAGCAGTTCAGCGACGTCACCCGCGGCCTCTGCAGCGGCCCCTACGTCGACGTCACCTTCGCCAACGACGTGATCGCCGAGGTGGTGGAGTCGGAACGCAAGGCCGTGCCGCCGTCGTTCGGCTTCGACCTCGACCCCGTGGTGCGGCATTGCCTGCGGGCCCGGCGCCTGCTGATCATTCGGTACGCGGTGGTCACCGCGCTCCTGCTGGCCGGGTTCATCCTCTCCGGCTGGCTGACCGTCTGGTGGCTGGTCCTGTGTGTGCTGATCGAGATGCTCCGGGCCCGGCGCGGCGCCCGTGCCCGGGTCCTGCGCACCGGCGTGCTCACCCTCGTCGTCCTCGGCACCACCGCCCTCGTCCTCACCGTGGTCGTGGTGCTGCTGCTGGCCAAGTTCACCCCCGACTGGCTGAGCGAGCGCCTCGGCACGCTGGCCGTGGAGGCGTCCACGTCGGACCTGGCCGAGTCGTTCGTCGGGGCGGTCTGGGGATTCGCGGCGCTGTTCACCCTGCTGCCGATCATCGGGATGGTGGCCACGCTGTTCCTGTCCCGCTGGCACGCGTACAGCATTCTGTTCAGTGAGCTGGCGCCGAAAGGCCGGGCGTTCGCGCCGCCCGCCACCAACCCCCGGGTCAAGCGCCGGCTGGAGACGGTGGCGCGGATGCAGCGCGGCAACATCGCCGTGCACGACCTCGACCCGTTCGCCGGCTCGGGTGAGCTCAAGCACGGCTGGTCGTTCGCGGTCACGCTGCGGCCGCGCGCCGCCGAGCAGAACGGCGCCCGGGTCACGATCGACCCGCAAGAGCTGAACAAGCGGGTCAACGACGCGATCCTGGCACTGCGCGACACCAAGCTGAGCGCGGGCGAGCGGATCCCGAACGTCTACACCGTGCCGTATGTCGCCGCCGACGGTTACCGGCGCAGCGACGACCCGCTGATCGACCCGGAGACGCACACGCCGCGCACGATGGCCACCGGGGAGACGATCGCCGCGATCGAGTCGTGCCCGCAGGGCGGCCTGCGGCACTACCTGCGGGTGGTGGTGCCGGCCAACGGCAAGGAGATCAAGACGCCGGACGGGAAGCTGATCCTGCCGGCCCAGGACTCCGGCGTCTCGGTCACCGCGTTCGTGCACCTCGCGGTCGAGGGCGGCCTGCTGTACGCGGAGTTCGCGGCCCTGGTCCTGCCGCCGCTGCGGGCCGACTTCCGGATCGCCGACACGCTGCGCCCCGACCGGATCGTCGGCCGGGCCTGGAGCGACACCCTCCGGGCGTACGTGCACGACAACCTCTACGGCCCGCGCTACCTGCTGCGGGTCGGCTGGGACGCGCTCCGGCTGAACGGCCGGATGGCACGCTCCGCGGCCGACGCCGACGAGCTGCTGTTCTACGACTACGGCGCCCGGTTCAGCGTGCGCGACCTCGCCGGCCGGGAGACCGGCAAGTTCATGCAGAAGCTGGACGGTGCGAAGTACATCAAGCTGGTCGACCGGACCGTCACCGAGGCGGCCATCGGCTACCTGCGCGAGCACGGCGTGGACACGTCCGAGTTCGAGAGCCAGGTGTCCGTCAACACGTTCAGCGGCCTGGTGTTCCACGGTGGTGTGCAGAATTTCGGCGGCACCAACACCGTCCAGCAGACCAACAACGCGGCGCCGCCGCCGCGGCCGACCCCGACGAGCGGAGCCTGACATGACCGAGCCGCGGATGAGCTTCGACAACCTGAACTTCCAGGGCGGGATCCAGAACTTCGGCGGGCAGAACACCAACACCCAGCAGAACAACTACTTCCAGCTGAGCCCGCGCGAGCAGGTGGACGCCCAGATCGCCGCCCTGCGCGCGGCGATCGGCGAGGAGCCGGACATCGCCGTCGTCGAGCAGGGCCTGGCCCAGCCGACCCCGGCCAACCGGGAACAGATCGACCGGGCCCTGGAGCGGCTGAGCACCAACGCCGGCAACGCGAGCAAGGCGGCCGAGGCGATCGCCGCCATCGGCGCCCTGATCGCCGCGCACTGGCCTTTCTAGAACTTGTCGGTGGTCCGCTCCGCGAAGCCGAGCGGGCCGGCCACCGGGTTCCACACCGCGACGAACTGCTTCTTGGCCGCCTGCGCCTGCTTGGAGGCCGCCTGGCCCTTGTCCCACGCGGCGCCGCGGGCGGCGGTGTCACCGCAGCTGCCGGCCGCGGCCGGCGTCGCCCAGGCGACGAAGGCCTGGTCGGCGGCGAGCGCGAAGCCCAGCGCCGCCTTGAGCCGGGACTGGATCGCCGCGCCGTTGTCGAGGCCGGACACGTCGAGCGCCTCGGTGGCGGCGATCTGCGCGGTGCGCTCCGCGCCGACCGCCTTCATGTCGCCGAGGGCGGCCGCCGCGCCGCTGCACTGCCGGACCTTGTCGATCGCGGCGTTCAGCTTGGCCCGGCTCGCCACGCTCTGGTCGAGCAGGTCGTCGACCTTCGCGGCCTGGTCACGTGGCGAGGCCGCGGGGCCGGCCGTGGTCGGATCGGGTGCGGCGGTGGTCGTCGTCGGCAGCACGGTACTGACGTTGGCCGGCGGCTTCGCCACCGGATCGCGCCCGGGGTCGTTGCGGTTGCGCACGAGCATGACCACGACCGCGGTCATCCCGAGCAGCGCGACCGTCCCCAGCGCGAGCAGCACGAGCAGCACCCGGTTGCCCGTCCCCTGTCGCGGGGGAGGAGGGCCCGGCTGAGCGTACGTGGGCTGTTGCTGCGGCGGCGGGTAGCCGGGCGGGGGTGCGGCCGAGAGCGTCGCGTTGCAGCGGGCGCACCAGCCCGCCGACGGATCGTTGTCGAGTCCGCACGATGGACAAAGCATGCGGCAAGGTTATCGATGGAGGGCAACGGTGTGCTCCCCCATAAGTGCGAACGGTGATCAGCCCAAGTGATCAGCCCAGCCGCCGGACCAGTACCTCCTCGGTCAGGGCGACCAGGACATCCTTGACCGATTCGCGGTGCCGGGCGTCGCACTCCATGATCGGCACCCGCTGGTGGACGCCCAGCGCGTCGCGCACCTCGGCCAGGTCGAAGTGCATGCCACCGTCGAACTTGTTGATCCCGATGATGAACGGGATGCCGTTCTCCTCGAAGTAGTCGATCGAGGGGAACGAGTCCTCCACCCGGCGGGTGTCCACCAGCACGATCGCGCCGAGGGCGCCGTCGACCAGGTCGTCCCAGAGGAACGCGAACCGGTCCTGCCCGGGCGTGCCGAACAGATAGAGCAGCAGCGCGTCGTCGAGGGTGATCCGGCCGAAGTCGAGCGCGACCGTGGTGGTGGTCTTGCCGGACACGGCCGAGGTGTCGTCCACGCCGATCGAGTGTTCGGTCAGCTCGGCCTCGGTGACCAGCGGCTCGATCTCGGAGATGGCCCCGACGAAGGTCGTCTTGCCCACCCCGAAACCGCCACTGATCACGATTTTGACGGCGATCGGTGGCGCCACCGTGTCAGAGCGCACGGACACGATCCCGGATCCTTTCGATAAGGCCGACGGAGAACTCGTCCGGCTGTTCCTCGATCCGCAGGTAGCCGTCGGTGATCAGGTCACCGACGATCACCCGGACCACGCCGAGCGGTGCGGACAGGGCCGCGGAGAGGTCGGCCAGCGACTGCGACCGCTGGCACAGCTCGACGATCCGGCGGGACTCGAAGCGCAGCGGCGCGGACAGCGCGGCCGGCGCGGCCCGCAGCTGGGTCTCGATCCGCAGCCCGTCGTGCACCGGCTGGGTGCGCCCGCCGGTGAGCATGAACGGCCGCACCACCGGATCCTCGTCGAAGACCGGCGGCCGCCCCGCCCGCGGCTCGTCGCTCATCGCGGCAGGTGCTGCCGGGACTCGGCGATCAGGGCCGGGGTGAGCAGCGTGCCGAACCGCTCGGCCAGGGTGGAGATCTCGTAGCCGACCAGGCCCAGATCGCACTCACTGCCGGCCACCACGCCGAGAACGCTCCCACCGGAGATCTGCGAAACCAGCAGGAAGCCCCGGCGCATCTCGATCATGATGAGCTTGAGGCCGTCGAAGTCGTACCGGCGGGATGCGCTGCGGGCCAGGCTGGCGAGGCTGGACACGATCGCGGCCAGCTGGTCGGCCTCGGCCCGGTTCAGCCCGTCGGAGCCGGCGATCAGCAGGCCGTCGGAGGAGACCGCCACCGCGTCGCGGACACCGTCGGTCTGGTGGACGAAGTTGCCGAGCAGCCAGTTGAACTGGTGCCGGTCGGCCGACGCGTCGACGCTCATGCGTTTTCTCCTGTAGTCGGGCCGGTCATGGCCGCCCGCAGCGCACCCTCCCGGAACGCGGTGAGCCGCGCCCGGGTCGCCGCCGGCGTGTCGTCGACCGGGGGCGAGGGCTCGGCCACCGGCTCGGCGACGGCGGGGGCCGGGTTGCGCCGGGCCCGCGGAGCGCGCCGGCGCAGGCCGTTCGGGGTGCGGGACGCCTCGGCCTCGACATGCCGCACGGGGGAGTCGGCCACCACGACGTACTCGATGGTGTTGGAGCGCAACGGCCGGTCCTCGCGCGGGGCCGGGGCAATCCGCCGGGCCGGCGCTGCTGGGGCGGCAGTTACCGCCTTGGGTTCGACCAGCACCGCGGCCGGCAGGGACAGCCGGGCCGTCACCCCGGTCACCGGGGACGGGGTGAGCTGCACCCCGATGCCGGTCTCGGCGGCGAGCCGGCCCACCACGAAGTGACCGAGGAAGCGGGCCGGCGCGGTGATGAAGTCGCCCTCGCCGCGCAACCGCTGGTTGGCCAGGTCCATCTCGGCCGGGGTCATGCCGATGCCCTGGTCGCTGACCGCGATGAGGTAGCCGTCGCCGATCACCCGGCCGAAGATCTCCACGTCCACGTCGGGCGGGGAGAAGGCCAGGCCGTTCTCGATCAGCTCGGCGAGCATGTGCGCGATGCCGGTGACCATCGAGCCGGCCACCAGGATGTCGTCGACCCGGCGCAGGGTGACCCGGCGGTACTCCTCGACCTCGCTGATCGCGGCCCGGATCACGTCGGTGATCGGCAGCGGGTCGGCCCACTGCCGCGGGCTGGCCGCGCCGACCAGCACCAGCAGGCTCTCCGCGTTCCGGCGCATGCGGGTGGCCAGGTGGTCGAGCTCGAAGAGGTTGGCCAGGCCGGTCGGGTTGGCCTCCTCGCGCTCCAGCTTGGTGATGAAGCCGAGCTGGCGGCGCAGCAGGTTCTGGTTGCGGCGGCCGAGGTTGGCGAGCGACTCGGCGGTGGCGCGGCGCAGCCGGGCCT
Organism: Paractinoplanes durhamensis; assembly: GCF_016862175.1. Taxonomy (GTDB): domain Bacteria; phylum Actinomycetota; class Actinomycetes; order Mycobacteriales; family Micromonosporaceae; genus Actinoplanes; species Actinoplanes durhamensis. The sequence continues at coordinate 321,119 of NZ_BOML01000043.1, forward strand.
GCTCGGCGGCCAGGGCGTACGCGGTGTTCTGCATCCGCTCGAAGGCGTCGGCGACCAGCCGCACCTCGTCGCTGGCGTCCCGGGTCACCGGCACCGGTGGCAGCGGCGTGTCGGCGTTGCCGGCGGCGGCCCGGTGCACCGCCAGCGGCAGCTGCTCGGCGGCCAGCCGGTGCGCCTCGCCGGCCAGCGCGGTGAGCGGGCGGGCCAGCGCGCGGGACGCCACCAGCGCCAGGTAGACCGAGCCGACCAGGCACAGCAGCACCGCCGCGCCCAGCACGCCGAGCCGCAGACCGGCCCGGCTCTTGAGCTCCTCGGCGTTCTGCTGCGCGGTCGTGCCGATGTCGCGGCCGACGTTGAGCAGGTCGTTGAGGACGGTGCCGGACGCCGCCCACCAGACCTTCGGGTCGACGTCGAGCGTGCGGCCGTCGGCGGCGCCCAGGGCGGCCAGCTCGAGGGCGCCGGTGGTGCGGCCGTCGGCGGTGGTCAGCACCCGGTTCTTGGTGTCCAGGGCGGCCGGGTTGCCGTACTGGTTGAAGGCCACCAGCGCGGTGTCGCGCGAGGACCGGGTCGAGACGAACTGGACGAACTCGCCGGCCTTGAAGGAGCCGGCCGAGAAGACGCTGTTGAGCAGCATCCGCTCCTGCGACGCCGATTCCTTGGCCACGCTGAGCATGCTGAGGGTGGCGTAGTTGCGGCGCAGCTCGGTGTCGTCGACCGCGCTGAGCCCGAAGTCCACGTTGAGCAGCCGGGCGATCAGGGCGGTGTAGAAGGCGGCGGTGGCGACCCGGGCGCCGGCCCCGGTGTCGGTGGCGGCGCGCACCCCGCCGAGGCCGTCGAGCTGGCCGAGCACGGCCGCGACCCGGTCCTCCACCTCACCGCCGTCGCCGGTCAGGGCCTCGACCGCGGCGCGCTGCCGGTCGACGGCCTGCCGGGCCGGGGCGAGCTGGGCGCGGAAGTCGGTGTTGCCGTCGAGCAGCCCGTCCGCGAGGCCGCGCTCCGACTGCAGGCCCTGCACCAGCTCGAGCACGGCGAGGTCGAGGGTGACGGCGCGGTCGGTCTGCGCGGCGGTGCGGTAGTTGTCGACCTCGCCGACCGCGATCACCCCGAGCAGCACCAGCACGGCCGCGACCGGCAGCGCCAGGGTCCGTGCGATGCGACTGCGGATGGTGCCACCCGGACGGCGGCGTAACGGCGACGCGGCGGCCTCGTCATGGACGGGCACGCGATCAGCTCCTCTATCGGGGGGCGGCGCTGCGTGAACGATGTGGGAGCGTGCACACAGGCTTTCTGTCGGCCCCTGGGCGGAGGGCTTGGCCGGGCATGTGGATCGGGCAGGGATCGGGCCGGGAAAGGATCACTCTCGGTGTCCCGCCGCAACAGGATCTGTCGATCGGACTGTCATGGTCAATAGTTCGGTGGCAGAAATTTACCTTCGTTCAATCGCCGCCGACCAGGGCGCAGATGATCTCTCGCCGACCGATTCCCGACACCGGAACGCGCGGGGATGCCCTATTTCCGACGATGCCTCGCATTTTCGGAAAGGCTGGCAAGAGGCGGTTGATCAAATAAACCGATCTTTTGCCGGGTTGGCAACGTTGCTTGCCACTTCGCGGCCTACCGGGGCACCGTCGACGGCGGAGGTGATCGCATGTCTGAACAGGTCAAAGATGCGTACGAGGTGGTAGTCGTCGGCGGCGGGGCGGCCGGCCTGAACGGCGCCCTGATGCTGGCCCGCTCGCGGCGCTCGGTGCTGGTGGTGGACGCGGGCCAACCGCGCAACGCCCCCGCCGACGGCGTGCACGGCCTGCTCGGCCGGGAGGGGATGCCGCCGCTCGAGCTGGTCGAGCGCGGCCGGCAGGAGGTGCGCGGCTACGGCGGCGAGATCGTGACCGCCGAGGTGGCCGATCTCACCCGCGACGGCGACGGTTTCGTGGTCGTCCTCGGCGACGGCCGGCGCGTGCGGGCCCGGCGCCTGCTGGTGACCACCGGCCTGGTCGACGAGCTGCCCGAGGTGCCCGGCCTGCGCGAGCGCTGGGGCCGCGACGTGGTGCACTGCCCGTACTGCCACGGCTGGGAGGTCCGCGACGAGCCGATCGGCGTGATCGCGACCGGCCCGATGTCGGTGCACCACGCCCTGCTCTTCCGGCAGCTGACCGCCGACCTGATGTTCTTCCGGCACGAGCAGCCGGACCTCCCCGAGGAGCAGGCCGAGCAGCTGGCCGCGCGCGGCATCACGGTGGTGACCGGGAAGATCGCCGAGGTCGAGGTGGCCGGCGACGCGATCACCGCGATCCGCCTCGAGTCCGGCTCGGTGATCCCGCGGCGGGTGGTCGCGGTCGCCACCCGGATGGTGGCCCGGGCCGGTTTCCTGGCCGGCCTCGGCCTCAAGCCGGTGCCGCACCCGTCCGGCATGGGCGAGCACATCCCGGCCGATCCGACCGGCCGCACCGAGGTGCCGGGCGTCTGGGCGGCCGGCAACGTGACCGACCTGTCGGCCCAGGTCGGCACGGCCGCCGCGGCCGGCGCGTTCGCCGGCGCGCAGATCAACTTCGACCTGGTGGCCGAGGAGACGAGACTCGCGGTCGAGGCACGCATGCATTGACGTACGCCGATGAGCGACGTAGTTTTCCCTGAGGAAAGCGCATTCCTGTAGGTCGGACCGCCGTGCCCTCGGCCAAGGGCACGGCGGTGCCGTCGTCCCCCCGCACAGGAGGTTTTCCGTGAAGATCGCGCTCGCCCTGGCCGCTGCCGTGCTCGGCATGCCCGCCCCGGCCGCCGCTGCCGCCGCCACCACCACCTACTACGTCGCGCCGACCGGCAGCGACAGCAACGCCGGCACCCTCGACGCGCCGTTCGCCACCATTCAGAAGGCGGTCGCCACGGTCACCGCGGGCGGCACGATCGCGCTGCGCGGCGGCACCTACAAGCTCGACTCGACCGTGACGATCGCCAAGAGCGGCACCGCGAGCGCGCCCATCACGCTCACCGCCTACCTGGCCGAGCGCCCGATCATCGAGGCCGAGGCGCTGCCCTACACGCCCGGCGCGGTCGGCTCGACCATCCCGGCCGCGCAGCGCGGCGCCATCCACATGGAGGCGTCCTACTGGAAGATCAGCGGCCTGGAGATCGTGCACGGGCCCTACGCGATCTATTGCAACAACTGCAACAACAACACCTTCGAGCGCTTGAGTACGCACGACAACTACGAGACCGGCTTCCAGTTGCAGGGCACCTCGGCCAACAACCTCATCGTCAACCTGGACAGCTACAACAACCGCGACCCGCGCAAGAACGGGGAGAGCGCCGACGGTCTCGGCATCAAGGAGGGCAGCGGCACCGGCAACGTGGTGCGCGGCGCCCGGCTCTGGAACAACATCGACGACGGCTTCGACGCCTGGTCGTTCACCTCGCCGATCACGATCCAGGGCAGCATCACCTACGGCAACGGCTACAACCGGTGGAGCATCCCCAACTTCTCCGGCGACGGCAACGGCTTCAAGCTCGGCGGCAGCAGCGGCACCGGCCCGGCCGCCAACCACGCGGTCGGCAACAGCATGTCGTTCGGCAACGCGGCGCACGGCTTCACCGACAACGGCAACACCGGCACCATCACGATCAGCCGCAGCACCGCCTACCAGAACACCAAGACCGGCTTCGACGTCGACGGCGGCTCCACCTCGAAACTGACCGCGAACCTGGCCGTCGGCAACGCCACCGCGGTCGCGCTCGGCTCGTCGACGGCGTCCGGCAACTCGTGGAACATCGGCGGCACCTGGACCCTGCTCAGCACCGACCCGGCCACGATCACCGGCGCCCGCAACACCGACGGCTCGATCCGCACCTCCAACTTCCTGGTCCCGGCGAACGGGTCCGCGGTCGGCGCGAAGATTTAAGGCCTGGTCCAGTCCGGCACGCGGAGGTGGTCGAGGCCGAGGACCTTGTCCAGCAGGCGTAGCCGGAAGGCGAGGCTGAGCACCGCGAACCAGAACGTCAGCATCACCAGTACCAGCGCGAACATCGTCCGGGCCGGAGCGGTCAGGCCGAAGTACGTGTAGAGCGCCGGTACGAACAGGATCGCGCCGAACGCCGCGATCAGGCCGCAGACCAGGTAGGTCGGCCGCCGGTCCGGCGTCGGCGCGGTCCACGCCGCGAAGAACTTGTTCGGCGGGGCGAGGAAGAGGATCAGGATGAAGGACGCCAGGCAGAAGAACGTGGACAGGCCGGTCTGGGCCGCGATGGTGGCGGCGGCCGCGGTGAAATCGGTGTCGCTGCCGTAGTTCAGGCCGGTGTACCGCTCGAATTCGTTGATCACCTCGGCCGGCGTGCGCCCGGAGCTGAACCCGATCGTGATCGCCTCGTAGATGGCGGCGTAGAGCGCGGCCCCGAAGGTCGCCGTGATCACCGACGCCGGGATCACGAACCGGGCCAGCCCGCTGAGCATGTGCCGGTCCGGCGGGATCGGCTTGGCCCACATGGTCAGGAAGAAGGTGGGCACACCCACCGTGAGCAGGGTCAGCCCGACCTGGGTGGGGGAATAGGGGAAGCCCAGCCCGAGCATGGTGACGGTGAGGATGACCAGGCCCTGGGTGGCGACCCGGGTGAGGAAGACGTAGAGCGAAATCCCGATGCCGCTGATGATCCGGCGGCCCTCCTGCTGGGCCGGCGGCAGCGCCGCGAACGAGTCGTCCACCAGCACGATGTCGGCGACGTCCCGGGTGACCGCGCTGCCGCTGCGCATCGCCACCCCGACCTGCGCGCCCTTGAGCGCGCGGGCGTCGTTCACCCCGTCGCCGATCATCGCGACGTAGTGGTGCTGGCGGCGCAGCGACCGGACGATCCGTTCCTTGTGCTCCGGGGCGACCCGGCCGAAGACCGCGGTCCCGGCCACCACCCGATCCAGCGCCGCGTCGTCGAGCCCGTCGATGAGCGCCCCCGCGATCGGCTCCCCGGCCTCCAGGCCGGCCCGCGCGGCGATCGCCGCCACCGTCCGCGGGTCGTCGCCGGAGAGGACCTTCAGCTGCACCCCGTCCCGCTGGAACCGCCGGACCGTGTCGACCACCTCGGGCCGCAACTCGTCGGCGAGCGCCACCATCCCGATCGGTTCCAGCGCCGGCAGGGCGGGGCGCCCCTCGGCGTCGCGCAGTCCGGCCGCCGGATCCACCGCCTTCGCCAGCACGAGTACGCGCAGACCGCGCTCGGTGCACCGCGCGACGGTGTCCTCCGGCGCGGGTGGGTTCAGCCGGGCGGCCAGCGCGTCCGGTGCGCCCAGGACGTACGTACCCTCCTCAGCAACAACCCCCGACCAGCGCAGGGAAGACGCGAAGAGGATCTCGTCGCGGAGCCGCCAGGCGGCGCCCGGCAGGGCCGCCGCGAGCGCCTGCGACGTCAGGTTGGGCGAGGTGGCGCTCCGCGCCAGCGAGCCGAGCAGCCGTTCCACCTCGGCCCGGTCGTGCCCGCCGATCGGCGCGATCTCGTCGACGGTGAGCTTGCCGGTGGTGAGCGTGCCGGTCTTGTCGGTGCAGACCACGTCGACGTTGCTGACCGACTCGACCGCGTTGACCTGCTGCACCAGCGCCCCCGACCGGGCGATGGTGGCGGCCCCCGCGGTGTAGGCGACGGCGATCAGGAAGAACAAACCATAGGGAACGAGACCGGAGAGTACGGCGGTGGTCTGCACGACCCGCAGCAGCGTGAATCCCTCGATCGCGGCCTGGCCGAGGATCGCCCCGCTCATCAGCGCGACCAGCAACATGACCAGGCGCACCAGGAAGTCGACCCGCTTCTGCAGCGGCGTCTTGTCGGTGCTGGCCCGGCGCGCCTCGGCGGTGAGCCGCCCCGCGTAGCTGTGCGCCCCGACGTCGCGGGCCAGCTGATGCCCGTCGCCGGCGACGCAGAGGCTGCCCGACCGCAGGTCGTCGCCCGGACGCTTGACCACCGGGTCGGACTCACCGGTCAGCAGCGACTCGTCGGCCTCGAACCGGTCGCCGTCGAGCACCGGCCCGTCCACCACGATCTGGTCGCCGGCCCGCACCCGCAGCACGTCCCCGCGCACCACCTGGTCCGGGTCGACGCTGAACTCCTGCCCGTCGCGCACCACGACCACCTGGGTGCGGTCGAGCAGCTGCAGCCGGTCCAGCTTGCGCTTGGCCCGGATCTCCTGCACCGCACTGATCATCGCGTTGATCAGACCGAGGCCGACGCTGATCAGGGCGTCGCTGTACCGCCCCATGGACAGCAGCATCGCGCCGATCACGAACAGAATGATGTTGAAGAACGAGAAGACGTTGGTCCGCAGGATGTCGGCGTAGCTGCGGGACCCGCCCTTGACCGCGGTGTTCGCATCGCCGTGCCGGCGCCGGTATTCGGCCTGGGCGCTGGTGAGGCCCTCCCCGGCGGTATCCAACAGCTGCTGGTCCATCCCGGCTCCCCTCGCCCGGGATCACGCTACCTCCCGGTTGAGCCGCTTTCTGGCGGTTTCGCCGTTGTCATCGGCCGTTGGCGGCCCGGCCAGTTCGGTCGCGTCGGCTATCGACCATGATTGATCAGCTGGTCGCGGTCCTCCTGCTGACCGCGACGCCGGCCCCGGCGACGCCGGCCCTGCCGCTCGGCGACGCCGGCCTGCCCGAGACCCGGACGGTGACCACGGTCGCCCCCGGCGTCACCCGCACGTCGATCGTCCGCGGCACCGATCCGGCGCCGCCCGGCGAGATCAACACCACCACCGAGGGCCCATGGCGGATCCAGGTCCTGACGATCGATCCCCGCCGGGCGCGGGGACAGCTGCGGGTGGTCCTCGACCGCCGCGGCTGCGTCGTCCGCACCGCGGCCGTGCGCGGCACCGTTCTCACCGCCGGCCAGCTCGCGCTGCAGGCAACGGGCTCGCAGGAGGCCGTGCTCGTCGGCGTGGCCACCGGTTGCGTGCGGATCACCTCCGAGCTGCGCGACGCCGACGGTGACCGGGTGGCGGTCCGCCCCGGCGTGTACGCCGTGAACGGCCGCTACCGCCTCACCGAGAACGGCGCCGTCGTGGTCCCGCCCGGCTCCGGCAGCTTCTTCGACCGCAACCCGCGCACCATCGCCGGCACCACCCGCACCGGCGAGATCGTCCTCGCCACCATCGACGGCCGCCGGACCACGAGCGTGGGAACGACGATGGACGAGACCGCCGCGGTCGCCCACGTCCTGGGCCTGCGCGACGCGATAAACCTGGACGGCGGCGGCTCGACGACGATGTCGGTCCGCGGCACCCTGGTCAACCAGCCGAGCGGCGGCTCCCAGCGCCCGGTCGGCGACGCCCTGATCTGGACCAACTGACCCGGTCGTCCGTGCCCGGCGTGTCGCCGGGCGCGGGCTCGGGGGCCGGCCGGACGCGGCAGCCGATCGGCCGAGAGTTCGGGCAGGGGATGGCCGGGAAGACGGTTGGATCAGCCCGTTCGCGCGGGTCGGCGCCGGGCGGTCGTCGTCCACTATGGTCACTGGATCGTCCGCCGGCGAAAGGGAATCCAGGGTGTCCGTGCCTGTCGGAAGAGCAGCGGGTGAGCTGGTGACGGTGGCCGTCCGGGTCGCGGACGTGGCGGGCCTGCGATGGCCGGAGCGGGCTCTGGTCGGGGCCGGCGAGGTGCGGCCGGTGGTGATTCCGGTGTCGTACTCGCGGCTGTCGCGTGCGGTGCTCACCGTGCCGCTCGGTGATGAGGGCAGGGCCCGTGCCGACCGCGTGCGGCACCTGCGCCGGGTGGTTCCGCGGATGGGCCTTCCGCCGGCCATGCTGATCCTCGGCGCGGCGTGGTGGAGCCTGTTCGCCGGCCGCGAGGGCTGGTGGGCGTTCCTGAACTCGGCGGCGGTCGTCTTCGTTTTCGGATACTGCCTCATCGCGCCGCTGGTGGCGGTGACCAGCCGGGCACCGCGGGTGGCCGGCAGCTGGCTGCTGCTGCCGGACGCGCACCCGGACGTCGCCGACGAGCTGGTGGAGCTGAACCCGGGCCGGGCCCATATCCGCTAGCCGCGTTGTCGCGGTGGAGCCGGTCAGTCGCTCAGCTCCGCCGTGCCGAGGGCGATCGGGCCGGCCGCGGCGTCGTGGATGATCCGGCTGTCGTCCGACTTCTGGGTGCCGTCGGCGTCGACGTCCGGGTGGGTCGTCCGCAGGTGCGCGGCCATCTCGTCGTCGGGCACGTCGCGGCTGCCGGGTGGGCACAGGTTGCAGGTCGCCATGGTGGTCATTGTCGCCGAGACGCCCTGGCTCCGCGGCCGAAGCGCGGCGCCCCACCTCCGTGGCCGAAGCGCGGCGCCCTGCCTTTCACTTCCGGCAGCGCGGAGCTCTGCCTTCCGCGGCCGAGGCGCGGCGGCCGCCGGGCGTGCATGTCGCCGGGGAGTTGATGTGGCTGCAGTCGGGGTCCGGCTGGGATCTGCTAATCGGTGCGGCGGCCGGTGATTCCCCAGATCAGGTTGTCCAGTGGGGTCTTCTCGTGGATGTCCGTGGTGAAGCGGACGTGGTGCAGGCCCTGCAGGAAGACGAGCTCGGCGGGGATCTTCTCGGCGCCGGGCAGCAGCACCGGGATGACCGGCACGCCGTTCTCGATGCACCGGTGCAGGAACGCGTTGATCTCGGCGGCCTGCCACCGGCCGAGGCCGGAGGGCCCGATGCAGATGGTGGCCGTCTTCGATTGGAGGATGCCGGACTGGATGGCGTCCTGGAACCACTGGCCGGGCCGGATCCGCTCGACGTCGATCCACGGGTTGAGGCCACGGCTGAGCAGCTGCCGGTGCAACTCGTGGACGGCGGGCTTGTCGTCGCTGTGGTGGGCCAGGAACACGTCGAACGACTCGGCCGGCTCGGTGCTCGCGGACGGCGTCGTGGCGGTCAGGGCGGCCAGCAACGGGTCCGCGGCCGGCGGGAGATGCCGGCGCAGCGACGCCAGCTCGTCGGCGGAGATCGACGAGGGGTCGGTGGGCAGCACGGCGGCCAGCTCGGCCGGGTCCATCGCCGCACTCAGCTCGTCGGTGAGCTTTCCGGCCAGGCGCCACCGCTGCGCGTCCCGGCGGGCCCGCGGCAGGAGCTCGTGCGCCTCGCGGGCGGTGGCGACGACCTTGGCCAGCTGATCGCCGGCGTGCGCGGGTGGGGCCGGCGGCCTGAGGTGGGCGGCCTCGGCCGGGCTCAGTGCGGTCTCGACGGGGACCAGCACCGGATCGCGTTCGTGCGGGAAGCGGAGCCCGGCGATCGCCCGGTCGTACTCCTCCAGGGCCTCGGCCAGCCGGGGGACGGTGGCCAGGTCGGCCTGCTCCACGGTCACGGTGTCGTCGCCGGGGAACGCCCGGGACCGGGCGGCGGCGGTCAGGTCGGCGTGCAGCGATGCGAGGAGGGGCCGGAGGCCGTCGTCCTCGCCGGTGGCCACCGGCAGGCGCCCCACCTCGGTCCGCAGGGCGTCGCGGACCCGGTCGCGGTGGTGCAGGTGGGCTTCCGCCGACGGCGCCGGGTCGACGCGGTCCGGCGGCAGCGCGGCCGACAGCCGGGGTGAGCTCGCGACGAAGGCCTTGAACGTGTCCGGGTCGCTCGCGCCGCCGAGCGGGAGGAAGTCGCGGATCTCCAGGCCGAACAGCCAACGCGGCGCGGTCGCGGCCAGGCGGCGGAGGCCGGTGGTCAGGCTCTCCCGGTGCGCGGCGGTGGCCGCGGTCCACGCCGGCGAATCGGCCGGCGTCTCGTACAGCGCGGCCAGCGCGGCGAAGACGGCGGTCGCCGCGTCGTCGTCGCCCAGCCGGCCGCGCCCGATCGCCTCCTGGAAGGTCGCGAACTCGAGCCGGAGCCGATCGCGGTGGCGTGACTCGGCGAGGACGGTGGTGGACTCGTCCCATGGCCAGGTGAGACGCTGCCGGCGGTACGCGGCCTTGGACAGCACCGACTGCGCCGTGGTCCGCCACCACTGGAAGAGCTGAGTGCGCGGCGGGATGAGCCGTGGCTGTTCGGTCAGCTCCGCCAGGGCCTCGCGGACCAGCGCCCGGAACTGCGGGGAGAGGTCCACCGACCGGGCCTGGTCGAGGACGCGCAGGGCGGAGCGGATCTTCTCCGGCTGGGTTTGCCGGCCGAGGTCGTCGAGCTGCTCCGCCAGGGCGGCCCGCGCCGCGCGCCGAGCCCGCGCGGCCGAGATGTCCTGCAGGCGGGAGCGCACCTGCCACGGCACGTGGTAGTCGGCGGCGATGATCGACAGCTCGCGGAGGCCGGCTTCCGGGTCGGTGTCCAGGGTCGTCCGGGCGGCGAGGATCCGCCGCAGGTTGCGCCAGGCCTCCAGGCGGCCGTTGTTCCAGGTGCGGACGGTGTGCAGGGCTTGCTCCGACCGCCCCACCAGCCGTTCGATGTCCTCCTCGACCGACCACCAGCGGGCCAGGGCGGCGCGGTTCTCCGCGTAGAAATCGTCGATCCAGCCCCGGAGATGGTCGTAGACCTGGTCGGCGGTGCGCCCGGCGAACGGCAGCACGCGCATGGAGAGCGAGCCGACGTCGGTGAACACGAGGACGCAGGGCACATGCCGGCCGATGCCGAGCCGCTGCGCGAACCGGAGCGCTTCCCCGGCCCCGGGCATCGCGGTGTTCTGGTCGCACTGCCGATCGACGTGCTGCCTGATGGCCGAGATGTCGATCAGCGGGTGAAGTGCCGCAGGGCGAAGGACGCGCCAGGGGTCGCGCTCGAAGTCGGTGGCGATGACCTTCTCCAGCACCGACCCGAGCAACGTGGCCCTCGGTCCTGCGCGTGCCGCGTCGAAGGCCATCCGCTCGAACCGACCCTCGGGCAGGTCGGAGAAGAAGACGAAGCGGACCCGGTCGGCGGTGCGGACGCACAGGTCGGCGCAGTATCGGGCGAGGAACTCGCGGCAGACGGCGGAGTTGTCGTTGACGACCAGGATGCTCCAGCCGAACCGGTCGACCAGGCCGCGGTCGGGCCGGTCCAGGCGGAAGGCGTACCGGTAGACGTCGTCCGCCGACGGCGCATGGAAGCCCATACGGCAGGGTAGACCGGCCGTCCCACCGAGCACGAAGGACGACCGGTCGCGGGACGTCAGTTGCCGCTGAGCGTCTCGATCGTGCCGGCGGTGAGCAGGCCCTGGTAGTAGGTGCCGCCGGGGTAACAGGTCGCGGTGGTCGTGTGGTCGACCTCGTCGAGGGTCCAGTTGACGGCCAGGGTCTGCAGGGCCGTCACGTTCGCCGCCTGGGACGTGCCCGCGGTCAGGGTGCACAGCACGTTCGTGCTGCTGCCCTCGGCGTCGCAATGGGAACCGCTTGTCAGGCGTACCCCAAGGAAGTTGCTGTTGATCGTGCTGGTCAGCTCGACCGTGCCGCTCGCATTGCTGTTGGCCAGGTAGGGCGGTGAGGAGATGGTGCGGATCGGCAGTGCGGTGGTTTTCAGGCCGGTCAGGCCGATCGCCATGTTGGTGCCGGCCGGGGATTTCACCGGATCGAGGAGTTGCAGATATTCGAGGTTGGCGAACGCCGCCGGATACGTGGTGCGCAGGACGTTCGCGATGTAGGTGACGGCCTCGCCGCCGGCCGAGTGACCGGCCAGGACCAATTTCGTGGGCAGGGTGGAGCCGGTGCGGCCGGCGGTCTTGGCGGCCGCCGCGTAACTCTTGGCCAGCGCGCCGGTCGGCGACGACGACTGGCCGATCCAGGCGGCCACGCTGGTGAGGAAGACCGTGTTGTTGCCGGTGTTGTTGACCGTGCAGCCGTAGAGGTCGATCGACGGCAGGGTCGGGGCGAAGACCAGGAAGCCGGCCGCCTGATATCTACGGGCCAGGTCGGCCAGGTTGGCGCCGGAGCGGGAGAAGCCGTGCTGCAGGTAGACCAGGGCCTTCGGGGTGGTGGTGGCGGGGAAATACCAGTCGGCGTCCTGGGTGTAGCTGTAGATCCAGCAGGGGACACTGATGTCGCCGTCGACCTCGGTCGCGGCGGCTTGGGCCGCGGCCGGGGTGGTGACGAGGGTGGCAACAGAGAGGGTGGCAACAGACAGGGTGGCGGCGGCCAGGAAACGCCGGAGGGACAGGGACACGGGACCTCCAAGGGGTCAGCCGTAACACTCTCCGAAACAGTGTTTCCATTAGCGTGTGTCGAATGTGAACTGTCAAGATGCTGTTACGTGATGCTCTCCGGGCGCGAGGTGGTGCACGGTCCCGTCGGGGAGGACCGCCTCGCAGGTCGTTCCGGGCGGCACCGACACCGACAGATCGAAGCCGGCGTTCTGCGACCAGCGGACCTCGATCCGGCCGTACGGGCCGTCGTGGGTGGCGTGCGCCCAGGTCAGACCGCCGCCGGGGCGAGGCTGCACGCGGAACGTCCGGTAGGCGGGGCCGGTGGCCGACAGTCCCGCGACGTAGCGGTGCAGGAACGAGACGACCGCGCCCTTCGCGTAGTGGTTGAGCGACTCGTGCGGCACGCCGTCGTCGTCGATGCCGTCCCAGCGCTCCCACATCGTCGTCGCGCCCCGGTCGATCATCGCGAGCCAGGACGGCCGGGTGTCCTGCCCGAGAAGCGCGTAGGCGGCGTCGAGGTGACCGGCGTCGGCGAGCGCGGGCAGCAGGCCCGGCGTGGCCAGGAAACCGGTGGTCAGGTGGTTGTCCGCTTCCTTGACCAGGGCGGCGAGCCGTTCGCCGGTCTGCTCGCGCAGCGCGGCCGGCACCAGATCGAAGGCGAGCGCCCGCACGTGGTTGGCCTGGGTGTCCGGCGTCAGCCGGCCGTCGGGGCCGACGAATTCGCGCTGCCAGGCGTCCCGCGCGGCCGCGGACAGGGTGTTGTACCCAACGGGATCGACACCGATGACCGCCGCGATCCGGGCCATCAGGCCGGCCGAATACGCCAGGTAGGCGGTCGCCACGTCGCTCTTGTCGGCGGCCACGAAGGACGGGAAATCCCCGGGCTCCTCGCCGGGCGCGAGCCACTCACCCCAGTGAAAACCCGAGTCCCAGAGGTACGCCTCGTGCGGCGCGGCCACCGGTCGCCGCGCGACCCGGTCGGGATGCCGCCTGGTCCGGGCCATCGTCGCGGCCCGCCCGATCCACGACTCCATCACCGGCCACATCTCGGCGAGGATCCGCTCGTCGCCGTACGCCTGGTAGAGGTGCCACGGCACGATGATCGCGGCGTCGCCCCAGCCGGCCGACCCGTTCAGCATGGCCATCTTGGAGCCTTCGCCCTCGGCCGGCGGGCACGGGCTCATGTTCGCGATCGTGCCGTCCGGCCACTGGTCGGCGGCCACGTCGCGCAGCCACTTCGTGCTGAAGCCGGCCACGTCGTAGAGGAACGCTGCGGTCGGCACGAACACCTGCCAGTCGCCGGTCCAGCCGGCCCGTTCCCGTTGCGGGCAGTCGGTCGGGATGTCGCAGGCGTTGTCGCGCAGGCTCCACACCGCGGCCTCGTGCAGCCGGTTGATCCGGTCGTCGCTGCACGCGAACCAGCCGGTGCGGCGCATGTCGGTGTGCACGACCACGCCGCGTACGTCCGCGGGGTCGATCTTCTGCCCCTCGATCCGCACGTAGCGGAAACCGTGCGTGGTGCGGCGCGGCTCGAACGTCTCGCCGGCGGCGCCGGCCGGCACGACGACGTCGACCATGCCGGCCGGCAGCGGCGCCGGCAGAAACGGAAAATCCGGGCGGAGATGATCGGTGGTCACGTCGCCGCCGGCTCCGAGCGACTCGGCGTGGGTGAGAGTTACGGGTACGCCGTGGGCACCGAGCCGACCGAGTCTGATCCACCCGTTGATGTTCTGACCGAGGTCGGCGACGTAGCGGTCCGGCCCCAGCTCGGTGACCGCGATCGGCGTGATCTCCTCGACCCGGCGCACCGGCGGGGCCGGCGAGTCGGTGAGCGCCGCATATCCCGCGTCCACCTCGGCCACCGGCGCCCAGCCGCTGTCGTCGAAGCCCGATGTGGTCCAGCCTTGCGGTAGAAGCCGCAGGTCCCAGGTCTCGCCGGCGATCAGATCGGCGCCGGTGACGTGGCCGGTCGACGAGCGCCAGCCGGGCCCGGTGCCGACGGTCCGCGCGGTGCCGTCGGCGAACCACAGCCGCAGCTGGGCGAGCAGGGCGGTCTCGGTGCCCCACTGGTCGGTGGCGTGCAGGGCGCCGGTCTGGCCCCGGAACCAGCCGTCGGCGAGGATCGCCCCGATCGCGTTCTGTCCGCTGACGATCATGTCGGTGACGTCGTAGGTCTGCACCTGGACGCGGCTGCGGTACTGGGTGAACCCGGGCGTCAGTTCGAGGTCCCCGACCCGGACGCCGTTGAGGAACGCCTCGTAGAGACCGTGCGCGGTGATGTGCAACCGGGCCCGGACCACCGCTTGATTCGTTTCAAAGCCGGACCGCAACAGATGCCCGGGCCGCCCCTCGGCGCCGGCCGGCGCGATCCACCCGGCCGTCCAGTCGTCCGCCGACAGCAGGCCCATCTCGAACCAGGCGGGCGCCGACCAGTCGTGTTCGCCCTGCTCGGTCCAGACCTTGACCTGCCAGGTGACCCGCTGCTCGGCCGCGAGGGCCGGCCCGTCGTAGGGGACGAGGATGCTGCGGCCGCCCTCGACCCGGCCGGTGTCCCAGCCGTTGTCGGCGCGCAGCCGGTATCCGAGCTGCCGCCCGGCCGCGAGCTGCCACGACAGGCGCGGCCGGGCGGTGTGGATGCCGAGCGCCTCGGCCAGGTGCTCGACCCGCAGGCGGTGCGCGGTCATCGCGGCGACACCGGCGTCAGCAGCGTGACCTTCGCCCTGGCCGCCTCCAACTCGGCGGCGAGCGAGCGGTGCCGGGTGGCGGTCTCCTGGATCTCCACCGCGTGCGCCCGCTTCTCGGCCATGCTGATCACCGAGGTGGTCAGGTCGGTCCACTCGATCGCGCCGCCGTCGTGCAGCGTGCCGCGGCTGCCGCAGGTGGCGCAGGCGACCGCGGTGCCGTCCAGCTCGACCACGCTGAGGTGGCACATCGGGCAGAGGCCCGGCTCGCCCAGGTAGTCGACGTCGTCGAACGCCTTGCCGAGCTGGCCGGCGACGTTGCGGCCGAGCTGCGCCGAGCGTTCCAGGGCGGCGTCGTCGAGCAGGATCGAGTGCGGGGTGCCGGCGCCGCCGAAGACGACCTGGTCGGCGACGGCGATGTGCATGGAGAACGTGACCGTGTGCAGCAGCGGCAGGGCGAGCGTCTTCCACTGCGGGGTGAGCGATCCGCCGACCGCGAGGAAACCGGCCACCCGCGGCTTGAGCACCCGCTCGTCGACCCGGAACGGCACCACCGGTTCGCTGCCCGAGCGGCGCACCGCGACCAGCTGCTCGATGATGGCGGCGTCGGCGTTCGGGCCGAGCAGCCGGTCGACCAGCAGCTTCAGCGAGGCGGCCATGGTCCGCGACATGATCGAGGTGCTGACGATCAGGCCGTCGCACTCGACCAGCTTCTCCCACAGCCAGTCCAGGTCGCCCTGGTCGGTCAGGTCGAGGTCGGCGAGCCGGACGAATTCCACGTCGGCGCCGGTCACCGCGGCGAGGGCGGTGCACAGCACGATCTCCGAGCTTCCGCCCGCGTTGCCGGCGGACAGGCCGAGTACCCGGCTCACGATGGCCTCCTCTGCATCAGTTCGACGAGGTTCCCCTCGGGGTCGGCCACGAAGGCCATCCGGACCCCCGGCTCGGGGGAGGGCTGCGGCGGCATCACGGCCCGCGCGCCCAGCCCGACCGCCCGTTCGAAGGCGGCGTCGAGGTCGGGCACGTCGAACGCGATGTGCCCGAACGCCTCGGACAGTGCCGCCTCGGCCGGGTTGGCCGGCCGGAGCCCGGCCACCGAACCGGGCCGGTGCAACAGCTCCAGACGATCGCCGTGCCCGGGGTGCAGCAGCATGACGATGTCCAGGTCGATCGGCTCGACCCGCAGGACCATCTCGCGCCGGTAACCGAACGCGGCGCAGTACCACTCGGCCGCCGCGTCCAGGTCGTGCACGGACAGTCCGACGTGGTCGAGCCGCGGTTCAGCCATGGACGTTGAGCCGTCCGGGGTCGGCCGCCAGGTACGACGCGAACCGCCGCTGCGGGTCCCGCCGGTCGCGGATCTCCTCCAGGCGCGCGTAGTTGGCGTCGGAGAGGAACCGGTCCTGCCGGCCGGTGAAGTCGGTGTCACCGAGGTAGACGCCGACCCCGCCCTCGGCCGCGATCGCCGCGGTCCGCTCGTGCACCCAGGTCCGGTACTTCTCGTCGTCGGCCGGGTCGGTGTAGATGACGTAGGTCGCGATGTAGACGTTGCCCTCGACCGAGAACGCCATGTCCGGCAGCGGCCGGTTCGGCGCCCAGCCGTACCAGATCGAGAACGAGTGCTCGGTGTCCAGCTCGCGCCACAACCGCAGCAGCGGCCCGGCGAGCCGGTCGGCGGGCGCGTCGGTCCAGGTGCAGTCGACCGCGTAGCGGTGGCCTTCCGGGCTCTGTTCGTCCTGGGCGGCGCTCTCCTCGGCGAGGCTGGTCTCGCCGCGCACGTGCCCGAGGACCGGGAGCGGGCAGCTGTCGAAGATCCGGAACAGGTCCTCGGCCTCCTGCGGCGAGGACACCATCGCGGTGGTGTGCAGCAGCAGGACCGTGCCCGGATGGGGGACGCCCTCGTCGAGCGGCACGTTCGGCAGCCGGGTGGCGGCGATGACCGGCTCGACCCGGCGGTCCAGCTTCGGCAGCAGGTCATGCATCCAGGACAGCAGCTGTTCGCCGTCGTCGGGGGAGAACGACCAGGTGTCGTGGAACAGGTGCGGGTACGCCTCGTACGTCTGCAGGTGGAACGCGGTGACGATGGCCGGGAAGCCCGGGCCGGCGCCGCGGGCCGCCCAGTAGAGGTCGCTGTTCTCGGTGGCGTCGCAGTGCAGCCGGGAACCGTCGGCGGTCACCACGTCGACGGCGACCACGCTCTCGCAGGCCCAGCCCTTCGACCGGCTGTTCCAGCCCTGCCCGCCCTGGAGCAGGAAGCCGCCGATGCCGACGGTCGGGCAGTGGCCACCGGGGAACGCCCGGCCCCGTTCGGTCAGGAACGGCGCGAGCTCGCGGCCACCACGGACGGCCGGCCCGGCGACGGCGATGCCGGACTCCTCGTCGTACGCGATCGCATCGAGCCCTTCGAGGTCGATGAGCAGGGCGTCGTCGCGGACGCTCCAGGCCGCCCAGGAGTGGCCGCCGGAGCGCACGCTGACCGTCCAGCCGCGCTGGTTCGCCATCCGCACGCCCTCGGCGACGTCCTCGGCGGACTCGGCGAGCAGCACGGCGGCCGGGTAGCGGTCGGGCCGGCGCTGGTTGAAGACGCGGCCGACCCGCGCCTCCTCGTAGCCCGCGAATCCGCGCTGGAAGAGCCTCATGCGGCTTCCTCCGAGGCGAACATCGACGGGCGGGCGCCGGTGATCCAGCCGACCAGGTGGTCGTTCTCGGTCTCGGCGGCCGGGATGTCGGCGACCTTGCGGCCCCGGTTGAGCACCGTGATCCGGTCGCAGACCGCCATCGCCAGCGGCAGGTTGTGGGTGACCAGCACGCACGCCACGCCCTGGTCGGCGAGGCGCCGGACGAGTGCCTGCACCTGCTGGGTCTGCTCGTAGCCGAGCGCCGCGGTCGGCTCGTCGAGCAGCAGGATGCCGTTGCGCTCGTCGTTGAAGACCCGGGTGGCGCCGCGGGCCAGGGCCACCACCTGCCGCTGGCCGCCGGAGAGCATCTCCACCGGCCGGGTCATCGCGGCCGTGCGGACCCCGAGCTTCTCCATCTCCTCGGTGGACCGGCGGCGCTGCGCCTTGTGGTCGACGAAGCCGAGCCAGCCGAGCAGGCCCTTGCGCAGGATCTCCCGGCCGAGGCTGAGGTTGGTGGCGATGTCCTGCGCGTCGACCAGGGCGAGGTCCTGGTAGACCATCTGGATGCCGGCGTGGGTGGCGTCGGCGGGGGAGCCGAACGTCTTCTCCGCGCCGTGCACCCGGATCTCGCCGTTGGTCGGCTGGTGCGCGCCGGACATCACCTTGAGCAGGGTGGACTTGCCGGCGCCGTTGTCGCCGAGCAGGCCGAGCACTTCGCCTTGCCGGACCGCGATGTCGATGCCGTCGAGCGCCCGGACGTACCCGTAGTGCATGTCGACGCCGTGTAGTTCGAGAGCGTTGTCCGTCATGAGGTCACCTCGTTCCGGTGTGTACGGAGGCGCTCGCGTTCTGCACGAGCCGGCGGGACACGCTGGTGGACACCCACTTCTCCACGGCCAGGGAGCCGAGCAGCAGCAGGCCGGTGGTGGCGGTCGCCCAGTACGGCGAGACGCCCTTGATGGTCAGCGCGTTCGAGATGGTGCCGAGGATGAGCGCGCCGACCAGGACCCGGGGCAGCGAGCCCCGCCCGCCGGCGAGCGAGACGCCGGCGAGCGCGACCGCGGTCAGCGCGTTGAAGATGATGCTGACGTTGGCGGCCGGGTTGGCCTCGGTGACCAGTGCCGTGGTCACGATGCCGCCGAGCGCCGCGCAGAACCCGCTGATGACGAAGCCGAGCACCTTGTAGCGGTCGGCGTGGATGCCGGAGCGGCGGACCGCCTCGGCGTTGCCGCCGACCGCCATCATCCGGATGCCGTCCCGGGTGCGGGTGAGGAAGACCGTGAGCACCGCGAACAGCGCGGCCGTGATCCAGACAGGCGCCGGGAGCCCGGCGAACCGGTCGGTGCCCATGAAGACCAGCGAGTCCAGGCCGGAGATCGTGTAACCCCCGGCGATGCCCGCCGCCGCCCCGCTCATCACCGACAGGGTGCCGATGGTGACGATGATCGGGTTGAAGCCGCGCAGCGCGATCAGGCCGTTGATCATCCCGACGACGCCGCCGAGGGCCAGGGCGGCGAGGATCGCCAGGCCGGTCGGGGTGCCGTGGGTGATCAGCCAGCCGCAGACGCAACTGGCCAGGGCCGCGGTGCCCGGGATCGAGAGATCCAGGGCGCCGCAGATGATGCCGACCGCGATGCCGGCCGCGAAGATCGCGGTGAGGGCGGCGGCGTTGGCGATCAGGATCCCGTTGTCGATGCTGGCGAAGTACGGGCTGGCCCAGATGCTGAAGGCGATCAGCAGCACCGCCCAGAGGACGAAGATGCCCCGGTCCCGGACGAAGATCAGCCAGCGGATGAGCGCCGGGTCCTTGTCCTTCTCGGCACTCGCGGTTCGCGGAGTCGCGATGGTCACGGTCATTCCTGCCTCACTCAGCTACCGGCTGTGAAGGTCTTCTGCGGAACGACCAGGACCTCGCCGTTCGCCTTCGGGTCCGCCTGCATCTTGACCAGGGTGTTGAACGACTGGGCCGTGTCGTCGCTGAACTGCAGCGCGACCGAGGCGTAGATCTTGCCGTCCTTGACGTCCTTGAGCACCTCGTCGTTGCCGCCGAAGTCGGTGACGCAGTTGAGCTTCTTGCCGGCCGCGTTGAACGCGCCGAGTGCGCCGAGCGCGCCCTCGTCGTTGGCCGAGAAGACCGCGCTGAGGTCGGGGTTGCCCTGCAGGGCGTTACCGATGTCGGTCTGCGCCTTGGCCCGGTCGACCGCGACGATGGTCTGCACCAGGGTGGCGCCCGGCGCGGCGGCCTTGAAGGCGTCGGCCGCGGCCTTGTCGAACTCCGCCTTGCCGGCGGTGCCCTCCTGGCTGGCCACGTAGAGGGCCTTGCCGGTGCCGCCGGACTTCTCGGTCATGCACTTGCCGAGCTGCTCGCCGAGGGCCTTGCCGCCGGCCGTGTAGTCGATGTAGTCGAACGTGATGCCGGGCTGGGGGCCGCTGAAGCCGTACTCCGCGGGCTGGCCGTTGACCAGCAGCGGCACCCCCTTGGACTGGGCCGTCTTGATCAGGTCGCCCATCGACTTGGGGGCGACCGCGAGGATCCAGGCGGCGCCCGCGCGACCCGAGCTGATCACCTCGTTGAGCTGCTGGATCTGCTTGGTGGCGTCGAAGTTGGGGTCCTGGACGATGACCTCCCAGCCCTGCGCGGAGGCCATCCCCTTCACGCCCTCGGAGAGGCCCTTGAGCGCCGGGGGAGCGAGCGAGAGCGGCGAGAAGACCAGCGTCTTCGGCAGCGTGGCGGCCGCCTTGCCGGTGTCGGTCGTCGAGGAGGAGGTCGAGTCGCTCGCGTGGCTGCACGCCGCGGCGAGAAGGAGAGGGGCGGTTGCCATTGCGACGGCCAAGGCGCGGAGGGTGCGCCGGCGGAGAACAGTCATGAGATCGAACTCCTCTAATGACGGGCTGAGAGCCGTACCGGAGAGAGAAGGCGAGGAAGAAAATTCATCAACTCTCACATCGTGAAAGCTAATTTCTTGAATTACTTGAGAACATAGGGGACCGGTGCGGCAGATGTCCATGGCTTGACCGGACCATTTCCAACTTGTGTCGCCTAGCCTCCCGGCCAGGACCTTTCCAGGCCGCCAACCAGGGCAACCATGGCGTCGTGGGCCGGCGTCGGCACGCCGACACGACGGCCTTCGGCGGCGATGCCGCCATTGAGAACGGCGATCTCGGTGGCCCGGCGGGCGAGCACGTCCTGCAGCATCGAGGGCTTATGGGCGTACGCCTCCCGGATCGCCTCCTCGACGGCGTCCCGGGGGTCCCGGGTCAGCGCGATACCGGCCTTGCCGCACACACCCAGCGCCTCATCGATCAGCCGCTCGACCTCGGCGCGCAGGCCGGGATCGGTGCAGACCTGGCCGACGGTGAGGCCGGTGAGCGCGGAGAGCGGGCTGGTGGCCGCGTTGAACACGACTTTCGTCCACTGCGGGCCGCGCGCGTCGGCCTCGGCGTGGGTGGTGAGCCCACCGGTGTTGAGCAGCTTCGCGAGCAGCTCGATCTCGTCGGGGCGGGCCGGGCTCGGCTCGAACGGGCCGATCCACGAGTCGCCCGGGGCGTCGTAGCGGACCACGCCGGGCGCGGTGACCGCGCCCGCGGTGACGATGGTGCCGCGCATGACCCGGGGGACGTGCTCGGCGATGATCTCCTCGTTGCCGACGCCGTTCTGCACGCTGACCACGCCGGCGTCCTTCAGGGCGTGCACCGCCGCGGCCACCGCCGTACCCGTGTGCAGGGCTTTGGTGGCGACGATGCCGAGCTCGCACGGCGGCAGGTCGCGGGCGTCGGTGACGGCGTCGACCGCGGCGGTGAAGTCGGCCAGGCCGGTGACCCGCAACCCGTTCGCGCGGATCGCGGCCATGTGTTCCGGCCAGGGGTCGACGGCCCAGACCTCGACGCCCGGGGCGCGGGTCAGGTGGGCGGCGTAGAGGCTGCCGATGGCTCCGCAGCCGAGCACGGCAACCCGGATCATGACAGGGGCGCCGGGGTGCGGGCCAGGGCGTCGCGGGCCAGCTCGGCGCAACGGGCCGGATCGGCGCCGCCGATGCCGAGACCGGCCACCACCTGGCCGTTCACCTCGATCGGGATGCCGCCGGGGACGGCCAGCAGCGGCGCCGGGTGCAGCGCCGCCAGCTGATCGGCCGGGCACCAGGCGGCCAACAGCTCGCTCGGGATGCCGAAGCGGGCGGCGGTGGTCGCGGTGGCCAGGGCGATCTCGACCCCGCCGGCCACGGCGGCGTCCATCCGGTCCTGCTGGATCGGGTCGCCGCCAGGGTCGACGATCGCGACGCTCACCCGCAGGCCCTGCCGGGCGGCCTCGGCCAGCACCCGGTCGATCAGGTCGATCGCCCAGTCGAGCTGGTGCTGCCCGGCCGCCGGGGGCGCCGGTTTCATGCCGAGGCTGTCGGCCGGCGCGACGGTCAGGTCGCCGAACCGGTCCTTCCACCGGGTCGCGTCGTCGCCGTGCTGGCCGACGTAGGGCGTGCCCATGGCGTACGCAATAAGGAGGTCTTCGGGGTTTGCCGGTTTTCCGTCGGCGCTGACCACCTCGGGGGCGACGCCGGTGGGGAGGAACGGGCTGACCGTGGCGCCGGAGGCCGCGACGCCGCCGATCACCGTGCCGTCGGCGTCGTGGAGCGGCAGGCCGCCGGCGCCCGGGAAGAGCGCCTCCGGGGAGGCCGTCACGAAGCCGGTGGAGATCGGCGCGGGCAGCGAGGTCATCCGCCGCAGGTGCTCCGAGCTGGGGATCTGCTGGGTCGCCGAGATCCACGCCTTGGAGCGGGCCCGGGCCATGCCGCCCGGACCGCCGTGGTCCAGGCGGGACGCGGTGACCAGCGCGCCGCTCGCGCCGACCACCGCGATCGCACCGCGCAGGCCCAGCTGCTCGGCCTTGTCCACCGCTCGCCGCACCAGCGCGCGGGCCTCCACCAACGGCACGTCGGCGGGGTGGACCGCGCCCATCAGGCGCCGACCATGTTGTATCCGCCGTCGGCGACCATGTATCCGCCGGTCATGTGGAACGCGTCGTCGGTGGCCAGGAACAGCGCGGTGCCGGCCAGCTCGGCGGGGCCCGGGATGCGGCCCATCGGGGTGAGCTTGCGCAGCTGGTCGCCGCGGCCGGACTGCCAGTCCTGGCGGCCCAGGGTCGCCTCGGTCTCGATGAAGCCGGGGGCGAAGATGTTGACCCGCACGGTCGGGGCGAACGCCTGCGCGTACGACTTGGTCAGGCCGAGCAGGCCGTACTTGGCCGCCGCGTACTGCGGGGCGCGGGCGCTGCCGCGGACGATCACGGTCGAGCCGATGTTGACGATCGAGCCGTGCCCCTGGTCGAGCATCCGGGCGCCGAACTCGTGCACGCAGGCCATCGTGCCCTTGATGTCGACGGCCAGCACGTGGTCGACCGACTCCTCGGTGATGTCCCGCCACGACATCTGCTCGCGGGCCACGTCGCCGACGTTGTTGATCAGCACGTCGACGCCGCCGAGCTGCTTGAACGACTCGTCGGCGAGCTGCTTGACCTGCGCCCACTCGGCGATGTCGGCCTGCAGCAGCACCGGCTCGGAGCCGGCCTCGCGGACCCGCTCGGCGGTCTGCTCGGCGCCACCCTTGGACGAGCGGTAGTGCACGCCGACGACGCGGGCGCCCTCCTGGGCGGCGCGGACGGCGATCTCGGCGCCGAAGCCGGTGCCGGCCCCGGTGACCAGGACGGAACGGCCTTCGAAGCGGCGGGGGATCGGTGTGGGGTTAAGTCCCATTGGTAAGCCTTTCAGACTAGAACTCGGCCGCCGTCTACGTAGAGGACCTGGCCGGTGATGAAGCCCGCCCGGTCGGAGGCGAGGAAGGTGACCGCGTCGGCGACCTCGGCCGGCACGCCGAGGCGGCCGGCCGGCACGAGCCGCTCCAGGCCTTCTCGATTGCCATCCTTGTCGAGGTGGTCCTTGGTCAGGTCGGTTTCGATGTAGCCGGGTGCCACCGCGTTGACCGTGACGCCGCTGCCCGCCCACTCCCGGGCCATCACCCGGACGAGCTGGTTGAGCCCGCCCTTGGTGGCCGCGTAGGGCGCGTGGTTGGCGTGCGCGAGCAGCCCCGACACGCTCGACACGAACACCATCCGGCCGTAGCCCGCGCCCACCATCAGCCGCCCGACGTGCTGGCCCAGCCAGTACGCGGTGGAGAGGTTGAGCTCGAGCAGCTCCTGCCAGTCGGCGTCGGTCAGGTCGAGCACCGGGCGTCGGACGTTGCGCCCGACCGCGTGCAGGAACACCTGCGGCACGCCGACCCGGGCCGCGGCCTCCTCGACCACGTCCCGGCAGCGCTGCGGGTCGCGCAGGTCGCACTTGATGGTCTCGACCAGGCCGCCGGTCTGCCGGGACACGGCCTCCAGGTTCTGCTCGCTGAAGTCCGCGACGGCCACCCGGGCGCCCTGGGCCGCGAGGCTGACCGCGCTGGCACCTCCCAGTCCGCCGGCACCGATCACGAGGGCCGGTTTTCCGCTCAGCGCAAGCCAGTCACCCATAGGTGTCACCCCTGTATCTCTACCGCGGTTCTCGCATTATGAAAGCGACTATCCGATACCGTAGACGTTGGTTACGGGGCTGTAAATAGCCGTGAAATCCGGGGTCGTAGGCTCACCGTGCACAGCAGACAAGGGGGGTTCGATGACGCGACCGGCGGCGGACGCAAAGCCCGAGTACCGGGTGGAAGCACTGGCCAAGGGGCTGCGGCTGCTCAACCTCTTCACCGAGCAGCGCCCGACCTGGCGGGTCACCGACATGGCCGAGGCGGCCGGGCTGCCGATGCCGACCGCCTACCGGGTGGTGCAGACGCTCACCGCCGAGGGGTACCTCGACCACCTGCCCAACGGCGACTACCGCCCCGGCGTCCGGGTGCTGACCCTCGGCACCGCCGCGCTGCGCAGCCTCGACCTGGTCGAGCTGGCCACCCCGCGGCTCCAGCGGCTGGCGAGCGAGACCGGCGAGACGGTCAACCTGGCCGTGCTCACCGGCGACCGGGTGCTCTACCTGATCCGGCTGCGCAACTCCGACCTGGTCACCGCCAACATTCAGGTCGGCTCGACGCTGCCGGCCGTGCACACGTCGATCGGCAAGCTGCTGCTCGCCGCGCTGCCGCCTTCCTCGCTGCGGGACGTCGTGACGTCTTCATCGTTCCCCGACCAGCACGGCCCGAACGCCAAGGTCTCGCTGGACGAACTCGAGGAGGAACTGGGGCGGATCCGCGAGCAGGGCTGGGCGGTGCAGGACGAGGAGCTGGCGTACGGCCTGCGCTCGGTGGCCGGCCCGATCACCGGCCCCGACGGCCGGGTCGTGGCCGGGGTGAACCTGGCGGTGCAGGCTCGCGACTGGTCGGCCCAGCGGATCGTGCGCGAGCTGCGCCCGGTCGTACTCTCCGCGTGCTCGGCCATCTCACAGTTGATCTCCAGCGACAAATAAAGCGGTCTTCGCAGGCCGAAAGTGCTCACCCTGGTCTGGCCGACGTCACCCTCGGCCGCCGTGCCGATCTGCGTGTTCGGCGCGCTCGGGGCGGGCGAGTTCTCCGCTGGCACGGCACGCTCAGCCTCGCTCTCTCTCAGCCTCGCTCTCTCAGCCTCGCTCTCCCTCAGCCTCGCCGCGCCGCGCAGCTGCTCGGCCAACCGGACGTGCTGCTGCTCGACGAGCCCACAAACAACCGCGACCTGGCCGGCGTCGGCCAGCTGGAGAGCGCCCTGGCCGCCTACCGGGGTGTATTCCGTGGTGGTAAGCCACGACGAATGCTTCCCGCAGGAGATCGGCGTCGACCGCCATTTGTCCTTGACCGGCGGTATTCTCACCGCACCGTAGGCCGGCAATATTTGCCGGCCAGGCGGGGTGTGACGTCACCCGGAGGCGATCTGTCTCGTCTTTCCTCGTCCCGGGCGGGTGCCGCCCATTTTTCGAGGCCGGCACCGATCAATTCAGCGGCGAATAGTGTCGGCCCTTTCCGCAGTGGCCTTTTCTGCCCCGGCGCGGTGTTCTGAATGCATCGGACGGCCCGGCGCCCGCCGCGGCGAGACTGTTGCCGCGGATCTTGCCCAGTGACTTCTGCGTGGCGCGCGGGCTTGGCGTGGCGCGCGGGCTTGGCGTGGCGCGCGGGCTCGGCGTGGCGCGCGGGCTCGGCGTGGCGCGCGGGCTCGGCGTGGCGTGCCGGCTCGGCCTGAGCGGGAGCGTTGGGCTGGGTGGGATGTGCCGGCTCGGCCTGAGTCGGGGCTTCGGCCTGGTGTGTGGGCCGGGTGGGGCGGGCCAGCTCGGTCTGGTTAGCGGATCCGGCCCGGTGCGCTGGTTCGGCGCACGTTGCGGGCTCTGCCCGGCGCGCGGCATCCGGCCGGTTGGGCGGCTGCTTGCCGCCTGGCGCAAGGTCACCGCCGCCCGGACGGTCGCCCTCCGGTGCTGACCGCGACGGCCGTTGCCGGCAGGTCGCCTCGTCCGGCCAGATCAGCGGCGGGACCGCCCCGAAGTCGTCATGCAGACCCACCTCGCCGCACCGGCGGGAG
>NZ_BOML01000044.1 GCF_016862175.1 Paractinoplanes durhamensis
ACGCGAACACCACCCAGCACGCAAACACCACCCAGCACGCAAACACCACCCAGCACGCGAACACCACCCAGCACGCAAACACCACCCAGCACGCAAACACCGCCCAGCGCGCGAGCACCAGGCGCAGGTAGCCGGCGCGCAGCTGCCCGCTTCAGGACGGCGCGGGGCGCCTGATCGTCGGCGGCCTAGCGGGCAGCCGTCTTGGCGATCTTGGAGAAATGCGGTGCGATTTGAACAGGAACTCGACGAACTCGGTGCTCCGCGCTCGGCAGCGCGGCGTTGTCCACAGGCCCGCGGCACGGAGCGGCTCGATGCGCGAAAGTCTGCGGATGCGAAACGTGCCAGGGCCGGAGGCCGACGAGGTCGAGTGGGTGGTTTTCGAGCAGGCCGCGGTGTTGACCACCGCGCAGGCCGGGCGACTCCTCGGGCCCGGGATCGTGCGGGGCCACCTGCGGCAGTGCCGATGGCGCCGGATCTGCCGTGGCGTGCTGCTTGCCGAGAACGGGCGGCTCCGGCGTGATCAACAGCTTTGGGTCGCGGTGCTGGTCGCCGGGCGAGGAGGTCGTTTGGCCGGGGCCGCCGCGGCGATCGAGGGCGGCGTGCAGGGCCTGCGGAATGAACCGATCGACGTCCTCGTGCCGGCGGAGCGCGGCCGAAGCATTCGGCTCCCCCGGCTACCGGCCGACATGGTCCAGGTTCGCGTGCACCGGACCACGGTCCTGCCCGCGAACCATCAGCACGTCGGACAGCCGCCACGGACCACCGTCGCACGAGCCGTCATCGACGGTGCTGCCTGGGCCGGCAGTGATGACGAGGCACGCTTTCTGATTACCAGGGCGCACCAACAGGGTCGCGTCACGGTCGACGAGCTTCGGGCGGTTTACGACGTTCTTCCCCGGGTTCGGCGGCGCCGGTTGATCACCACGACGGTCGCCGACATCGCAGGCGGCGCCACGGCGCTTTCGGAGATCGATCTGCTGGCGCTGTGCCGGCGGCATCGGCTCCCGACGCCGGATCTGCAGGTCCGGCGTACCGATGAGGCGGGCCGCAATCGCTTCGTCGATGCGCACTGGGCGAACGCGCGGCTCCTGGTCGAGGTCGACGGCAGCCATCACATGGAGGTCCGGCAGTGGACCGACGACATGCTGCGACAGAACCAGATCTGGATCAGCGGCGACCGGATCCTGCGCTTTCCGGCGTCCCTCGTGCGGTCGGACCCGGTCGCCGTCGCCGGTCAGATCCGGGCCGCCCTCCTCGCGGCGCGCCACCTGCCCGGCTTCGACGCCGCCGAGAAGCCCGCCGCCTGAAGGATCACGAAGGGCTGCAGGCCACTGCTACTGAGCGCGGCGGACGCCGGCCACCCCCGCAGGTGTGGCGGTGACGAGTGGGGTTGGAGCAGGCGGGGGCTGGGATTGCTGCGGTTGTGGGAGTCGTGGGGCGTACCTATATATAGGAGAAGGCCCACCGCATTGCGCGGTGGACCTTCCTGGTCTGTCTTTTGGTCAGGCGGGGGTCAGCAGGGCTGCCTCGCGGCGAGCCGCACGCTTCCAGCGCCAGACGATCGTCGTCGTCAGGGCGAAGCCGATCAAGGCCGGCGCCAGGCTCAGCGGGTTGAGGCCGTGTGGGTTGGCCACCGCGGCGCCGATCACCGCGTAGCTCACCGCGGACGGGATCGAGGCCAGCGTCGTGCCCAGCAGGTAGCGCTTGCGGCAGACGCTCGTCGTGCCGTAGGCGTAGCCGATCAGGCCGAACGGGGCCAGCGGCAGGAAGCGGACCAGCAGGACCGCGGACAGGCCGCGGCGGTTCAGCCAGCCGTCCAGGCGGGCCAGGCGGCCGCCGGCCCGGGCGTGCAGGGCGCCTCGGCCGGCCCAGCGGCCCGCGTAGTAGGTGGCCGCGGCCGCGATGATCGCGGCGGCCAGGGCCGTCGCCGCGCCGGTTGCCGCACCCAGCAGGGCGCCGCAGGCCAGCGTGATGGCGGTGCGCGGGACCAGGACGGACAGGAGCAGGCCGCCGACCACCGCGATCGCCACCGGCGCGCCGTGCCCCAGGGCCAGGATCGCGTCGCCGATGTCGCGCAGCGGGAGGAGGGCCGCGGCGGCGGCCAGGCCGCCCACTACTACGGCCAGTGCCCCGACGCGAACGATGCGGCGCTTCCAGCCCATCGGCTCCGGTGCCGGCAGGGCCGGCAACTCGGCGGACAGGGCCGGAGGTGCGATCAAAGTGTCAGTCATGCAGGCTTACCGCCCCAACTCATCGTCGGCTCATGATCCGTATCTGTGCTGGTCAAGCGCCCGCGGCCGCTAGCCTTTCGCTTCGCAACCGGTCGGGCCATGTGTCGTCAACGGGTGAAAGGCTATCCGCGCCGATCGCCCAACGCAGTAGCAGATCGGCTATAGCTGGGTTGCGAGCCAACGCCGGACCGTGCGAATACGTTCCGAGGATCTTGCCGTGCCAGGCGCCCTCGGTCTGGGTGTCGTTACCGATGCCGGCCGTCACCCTGGCCAGCGGGGACACCCCGGGGCCCAGGTGGGTGCGGCCGCCGTGATTCTCGAACCCGGTCAGGGGCGGGAGGCCCAGGCGGGGGTCGATGTCGCCCCTCAGCTCACCGACCGCGCGGGTCTCGCCCCGGTCGGAGTGAAGGTCCAGCAAGCCTAGCCCGGGACATTTGCTGCCCTTTGCGAAGAAAGAGTGACCAAAGAGCTGGTAACCGGCACAGATCGCGAGGACCGCGGCACCCTGGTTGACGGCGCGGTGCAGCCCGCCGTCGGCGATCAGGCGCTGCGCGGCCAGGGCCTGCGGGCCGTCCTCGCCGCCGCCGATCAGGTAGATGTCGGCGCTGGACGGCATCGGCTGGTCCGACCGGATCTCGTACGCCTCGGCCGGGATGCCGCGCATCGCGGCCCGGCGGGTGAGGATGAGCATGTTGCCCCGGTCGCCGTACGTGGACAGCAGGTCGGGGTAGATCCACACGATCCGCAGGGTGCTCTCAGAGGACACGATCCAACTCCGCTCGGATGTCCTGGAATGCCGTGTAGTTCGCGATCACCTCGAGGCGACCGGGCGGGACCGCCTGGATCGCCTCCTCGAAGCTCTTAACGTGCCGGAAGGGCACAGCGTTCACCTCGAGGCGAACGGCCAGGTCATAGGCCCGGTCGCCGGTGATCAGGACGGGCCGGTCGCGCAACGGAGCGAAGTCGACGTCGTACAGCCAGCTCGTGTCCAGGCCGTCCGGGTCGCGGGCGTTGATGGAGAGCAGGGTGGGTGCCCGCTCGGCCATGTCGAACGCCTCGAGCCAGCTTGCCGGGTTCTTGGCGAGGAGCAGGCGGACATTTCGTCCGTCCCGGTCAACCTGCGCATACCGACCGGCGACCGATGCGACCGTGGCCAGCCGCGGGAGGGCCTCTATCGGGCGAACCCCGAACTCGGCCGCGACCGCGAGCGCGGTGGCCGCGTTGCCGAGGTTGACCGTGCCGGGCAGCTGGAGCTTGACCAGGTGCCAGTCGCCGCGCGGGTCGACGACGCCCTCGTCCTCGACGCGCCACTGCGGGTTCGGGCGGCGCAGCGGGCAACCCGTGCACCACCAGTCGCCGCCGGCCCGCTCGATCGGGTCGCCGCTCTGCGGGCAGACCCACGAGTCGTCGTGCCAGCGCTGGCCGGCGCTGAACCAGGTGACGTGCCCGCTGCCCTGCGCGGCCCAGACCACCATCGGGTCGTCGGCGTTGGCGACGACCCGCACGTCGGGGTGGCCGATGAGCGCGTCGCGCCACATCTGGGCCATCATCGAGACCTCTTTGGCCCGGTCGAGCTGGTCGCGGGAGAGGTTGAGCATGGCCACCACCCGCGGCTCGGTCGCGTCGATGACCCGGGCCAGGTAGTGCTCGTCGACCTCGAGGACCGCGAACGGCGTGCTGCCCGCCTTGGCCAGCGCGGACGTGTGCCCGGTGGGCATGTTGGCGCCGAACGAGTTGGTGGCGACCCGGCCCATCACCTCGAGCGCGGCGGTCGCCAGCCGGGTGGTGGTGGTCTTGCCGTTGGTCCCGGAGATCAGCGCGATCGCGCGCCCGCCGGCCAGGTGGGCCAGCAGGTCCGGATCGATCTTGAGGCCGATCCATCCGCCGATGACCGAGCCGTCGCCGCGTCCCGCAGCCCTGGAGAGCGCGGCCGCGGTCTTCGACACGGAGGTCGCGACCTTGGCCCGCAGGGGCAATTTCCCGTCCGTCACGCAGCGAGGGTACCGGACCCGGCGGTTACGTCGAGTTGCCGGAGGGGCGGCAGTGTACTTAACCGCTTCGGGCCAGCGCACGAGGGGGTTTCCGGCTCGTTACCGCCACTTTTTGTGTGTTCTGTTTCACCCGTAACCTTGGACAAGCAGTAATTGCCTTGTCACCGTACGTCATGGCATATGTCTCCTGGAGGTAACAAACTGGACACGGACCCTCGTGCCAAACACGGAGAGTGACTAATTCGGGCCTGACGATCAACAGAAAAGTGGAGTAGCAAGGTCTGGCCGGATCAGTACGAACCGGCTCGCGACGATCCGGTTCACGCCGAGCCCTGCCCCGGGTCGGTCGTCGCGACCACGCACCGCACGACCACAAAAGGCATACGGGGGCAGGGACGGGGGACCCAATTCTGGTCCGCCTCGCCGTCACCCGCTCCGGTGCCGGATCAACGAGGCAAACCTCGGGGTGAAGTCGCGAAAGCGACCGGGCACACCTTCCCGCCCGAACCCGACAGCTAACCTCGCAGGCGTGCCGGAGGGAATCCCTTACCGTGCACGAGCACACCTCGAGCCGGCGTCGACGTTTCGTCGGCACCGGTACTGCCGCGCTGTCCCTGGGTCTCTGCCTCTGCGCAGGTCAGCTCATGGCCCCCACCGCGGCAGCCGCCGCCACGCCCGTCGTGGCGGCCGTCCAGGCCACCGCCAAGGTGACCCCCGCCGTTCAGACCTCCACCAGCAGCCTCAGCGTTGCCTACGGAACGAGGACGCGGGTCACCGCCCGGTTCTACAACCCTTCGACGGGCAAGCCGGTTACCACCGGCTGGGTCCGCCTCGAAGGCAGCCGGGGCGGCAAGTGGACCGCCTGGGCAGCACAGAAGGTCAACGCCAACGGCGTCGTCCAGCTGTACGCCAAGCCACTCTCCAGCGTCACGTTCCGCGCGGTCTTCCTGGGTAACGGCGGCTACAACGTCAAGTACTCGAAGACCATCCGGTTCACGGTGAAGGCCAACGGCGGCGCCAAGATCCTCGCCGAGGCCAAGAAGCACACCGGCGCGCTGTACAAGTTCGCCGCGGAGGGGCCGAGCCGTTTCGACTGCTCCGGCTTCACCAAGTACGTCTACAAGAAGGCAGTCGGCAAGTCGCTGCCGCACAAGGCGAACGGCCAGCAGAATTACGGCACGGCCGTGAGCAAGAGCAACATCAGGGTCGGCGACCTGGTCGTCTTCCGATCCGGCTCGTACGGCTACCACGCGGGCATCTACGCGGGTGGCGGCTACATGTACGACTCCCCGCACACCGGCGCGCGGGTCGGCAAGCACAAGATGTACGGCAGCAACTACGTCGTACGCAGGCTCGCCGCCTGATCACAGGTCGGACGGAAAGGGCGCCGCGCGGTTCGCGCGGCGCCCTTCGTCGTTGTCCGAAACCTACAGAACCACACTCACCAGCCGGCCGGCGACGACGATGACCTTCTTGGGGGTACGCCCGTCGAGAACCTCGGCGACCGCAGCCAGGGCCGCCTCCCGGACGGCCGCTTCATCAGCCGATGGGTCGACGGAGACCCGGCCGCGCACCTTCCCGTTGACCTGCACCGGGTAGGTGATCGACTCGGCCTTCAGCTGCTCCGGGTCGGCCACCGGGAAGGCGGCGTAGGTCAGCGTGTCCTCGTGGCCCAGCTTGCGCCACAGCTCCTCGGCCAGGTGCGGGGCGAACGGCGCGGTCATCAGCACCAGCGGCTCGATCGCCTCGCGGGACGCGACCGGCAGCGGGGTCAGTGTGTTGGTCAGCTCGATCAGCTTGGCGATCGCCGTGTTGAACCGCAGCTCGTCCAGGTCCTCACGGACCCCGGCGATGGTGCGGTGCAGATGCTTCCGGGTCTTTTCGTCCAAGGCGGCGTCGGTCGTCCGGACCTCTCCGGTCTCCTCGTCGACGACCAGGCGCCAGACCCGCTGCAGGAAGCGCTGCGAGCCGATCACGGCCCGGGTCTCCCACGGGCGGGAGACGTCCAGCGGGCCCATCGCCATCTCGTACACCCGGAAGGTGTCGGCGCCGTACTGCTCGCACATCTCGTCCGGGGTGACGACGTTCTTCAGCGACTTGCCCATCTTGCCGTACTCGCGGACGACCTGCTCGTCGCCGTAGAACCACTTGCCGTCGCGCTCGACGACCTCCTCGGCGGGCACGATGACGCCGCGGGCGTCGCGGAACGCGTACGCCTGGATGTAGCCCTGGTTGAACAGGCGGTGGAACGGCTCGAACGACGAGACGTGGCCCAGGTCGTACAGGACCTTGTGCCAGAACCGGGCGTACAGCAGGTGCAGCACGGCGTGCTCGACGCCACCGACGTACAGGTCGACGCCGCCCGAGTCACCGTCGCGCTGCGGGCCCATCCAGTAGGCCTCGTTCTCCTTGCCGACCAGCTCCCCCGCGTTGCGCGGGTCCAGGTAGCGCAGTTCGTACCAGCAGGAGCCGGCCCACTGCGGCATGGTGTTGGTCTCCCGGGTGTACGACTTCAGGCCGTCCCCCAGGTCCAGCTCGACGTTGACCCAGTCCTTCTTGCGGGACAGCGGGGTCTCCGGCTCGCTGTTCGCGTCGTCCGGGTCGAAGGTGCGCGGCGAGAAGTCGTCGACGTCGGGCAGCACCACCGGCAGCATCTCGTCGGGCAGCGCGATCGGCAGCCCGGTCTCGTCGTAGACGATCGGGAACGGCTCGCCCCAGTAACGCTGCCGGCTGAACAGCCAGTCGCGCAGCCGGTAGGTGGTCGCGCCCCGGCCGTACCCGTGCTGCTCCAGCCAGGCGATCATCTCGGCCTTGGCCTCGGCGACCTCCTTGCCGTCCAGCCAGTCGCTGTTGATCGCCGGTCCGTCGCCGGTAAAAGCACCTTCAAAATCATCAGGGGCTTTCACCGTACGGATGATGGGCAGCTCGAAGACCTCCGCGAACTCCCAGTCCCGCTCGTCCTGGCCGGGCACCGCCATGATCGCGCCGGTGCCGTAGCCGGCCAGCACGTAGTCGGCGATGAAGACCGGGATCTCGGTGCCGTTGACCGGGTTGGTCGCGTAGGCGCCGGTGAAGACGCCGGTCTTGACCTTCGACTCGGTGCGCTCCTCGTCGGTCTTCGCGGCGGCCTGGGCCCGATATGCCGCGATCGCCGCTTTGGGGTCTTTCTCGCCAGCGGTCCACGCCTTCTTCGCGGTGGAGGGCCACGCCGCTGGGGCGATCTTGTCGACCAGCTCGTGCTCCGGCGCCAGCACCATGTAGGTCGCGCCGAACAGGGTGTCCGGCCGGGTGGTGAAGACGGTGATCTTCTCGCCGCCCACCGTCGGGAAGTCCACGTGCGCGCCGCGGGACCGGCCGATCCAGTTGCGCTGCATCATCTTGACCGGCTCCGGCCAGTCCAGCGTGTCCAGGTCCTCGATCAGGCGGTCGCCGTACGTGGTGATCCGCATCATCCACTGCTTCAGGCTGCGCTGGAAGACCGGGTAGTTGCCGCGCTCGCTGCGGCCGTCCGGGGTGACCTCCTCGTTGGCCAGCACCGTGCCCAGGCCCGGACACCAGTTGACCGGGGCCTCGCTGATGTAGGCCAGCCGGTGGTCGTCGACCAGCCTGCGGCGCTCGACCGGGGACAGCTCGGCCCACGTCCGGTCCGGGGTGGGCCGGGTGCCGGCCTCGAACTCGGCGATCAGCGCCGGGATCGGGCGAGCCTTGTGGATCTTCTCGTCGTACCAAGAGTTGAAGACCTGCAGGAAGATCCACTGCGTCCACCGGTAGTACTCCGGGTCGGTGGTGGAGAACGAGCGCCGGTCGTCGTAGGCCAGGCCCAGGCGGGTCAGCTGCTTCTTGTACCGCTCGACGTTCGCGGCCGTGGTCACCGCCGGGTGGGTGCCGGTCTGCACCGCGTACTGCTCGGCGGGCAGGCCGAACGCGTCGAAGCCCATCGGGTGCAGGACGTTGAAGCCGGCCATCCGCTTGTAGCGGGTGTAGCTGTCGGTGCCGATGTACCCGAGCGGGTGACCGACGTGCAGGCCCGAGCCCGACGGGTACGGGAACATGTCCTGGACGTGCAGCTTGGGCGCGCCGGCCCGCGGGTGCGCCGGGTCGGCCAGGTCACCGGACGGGTTCGGGGCGTGGAACGTGCCGTGCTCGGCCCACCAGGCCTGCCAGCGCGGCTCGATCTCGTTGGCCAGCGCGGCCGTGTAACGGAACCGCGGGGTCTCTGACTCGCTCATGGTGTCGGCATCTCAATCAGTCGATGGGCACGAAAAAACCCCTCACGCAGGAGGGGTTCGCCGTGCTGTGCCCGCGTCTAGCGGCGGAGCCCACTTACAGGCAGGGACAGCACGGCCGGCTAAGAAGCAGGAACGGCCGGGCCATGCGTGCATGGTACCGGTCGCCGCCGGTGAGCGGCGACCGGTATCACTCTGCTGCTAGGAAGTTGCTCCGTAGACCGACAGCTCGGTCGAGTCCTGGAACACGCAACCGCTGAAGGACGGCGGCTGGTCGGCCGGGCAGAGCCCGGCGTCCTGGCCCTGGGTCGTGAGCATCGTGTAGCGGATGAACGCGACGCCGGTGCCGGTGCCGCTGTTCAGCGCGACCGGGGTGGCCGTGGCGGTGCCGTTCGGGAACGTGCCCGCCGCCGCCTCGGTCCAGGTCGTGCCGTCCGGCGAGGTCTCCACCCGGTACCCGCCGGTCGACGCGGTGAGGTCGTCACCGCAGGTCCCGGACGGGTTGATCGACAACTCGGAGATGGTCACCGGGGCCGGGAGCTGCACGGTGATGTGCTGCCCCGCGGGGTCGACGTCCGAACCCCAGCCGATGCTCTGCGACTGGTCGATCAGCTTGACCGGGCCACAGCCGTACGGCGTGTAGTCCGGACCGGTGAAGTCGATCACCGAGGCGCCACCGCTGGCGGCCGCCCAGTCACGGCGGACCGACCAGTCCTTGCGGACCGTGTGCGAGGGGATCGACAGCGTCGCGACCTGCTGGTCGTAACCGGCGCCGCGGGCGAAGACCTTCGCGTACGTCCCGGGCAGGATCCCGGCGATGGTGTAGGTGCCGTCCGCCGCCGTGGTGGCCTGCAGGTCGCCGGCGAAGCCGGAGGCGTGCCCGCCGAAGCCGACGGTGAGCCCCTGCACCGGGACACCGGAGTCCTGGTCGGTCACCTTGCCGGCGAGCGTGCCCCGCGGGGTGTCCGCGGCCGGCGGCACCGAGAAGTCCTCGACCGGTGCGGCGTCGTCGCCGTCCAGCGACGCGGCGAAGTAGCCCATGCCGCGCTTGGCGAACACCTTCCAGATGCTCTTGGACAGCTTGCCGCCGTTGACGACCAGGTCGGCCGCCAGGATCGAGTTGCGTTCGTCCAGGAAGGACGGGTTCGCCGGGGAGAGCTCCATGGCCCGGGTCACCAGCGACTCGGCCTGCTTGCTGCCGATCGCCTTGCGCAGGTCCCACAGGGTCTGCGCCCAGATCTCGCCGTCGGCGTGCACCTCCGCGCCACCGCCGTAGACCCGGCCGAAGTCACCGTAGGTGTAGCCGCCGGAGCCGGCGCCGGGGGTGCCGGGGCAGACGGTGGCGGGAGCGCCGACGGTGCAGTCGAGCGGCTCGCTCCGGATCGTGGTGCCGGCCGTGACGTACTTGCCGACCAGGACGTCTCCGATCGTCGCGGTGTCCTTCTCGAGGCCCTCGTTGACCAGGTAGTCCATCGCGTACCAGTCGCTCCAGGCCTCACCCATCGAGCCGGCCTGGACCGCGCCGAGGGTGGAGTTGCCATTGGCGTCGATCACGAGCCGGTTGGACAGGCCGTGGGTGTACTCGTGGTAGACGATGTCCGCCTCGTCGCCGGAGTTGCCGGCGAGGAACAGGTCGTCCTGCAGGAACAGGTACATCTGCATGGTCGGCGGGATGCCGTCCGGCAGGGTGTTCATGTTGGCGTTGTCGACGTGGGCGCCGTCGGGCAGGCCGTCCGCGGTGTTCGCACCGTCGTCCGACTGGCCCTGGACCGCGTCGCCGTCGACCGCCTCGAAGTTGCCGGCCGTCCGGGTGAAGCCGATCGGCTTGGCGTTCAGGTGGTCGTGCCAGGTGCCCAGGAAGTAGTACATCTGGGCGGCGTTCTGCGCGCGGTTGACCTGCCACGAGTTCGGCGTGTTCGGGTCCCACGAGCACTGGTACTGCACCGAGCAGTTGCCGCCGACGGCCGCGGAGAAGTCGGTGAACGGGAAGTTGAACGCCTTCTTCCCGGACGGGGCGACCTCTTCGGTCGGGTTGGCGATGTTGTCGTCGTTGACGTCCGAATAGACGTGCGCGACGTTACCGGCCAGCCGCGGCGAGTTGTTCGGCAGCCACTTGCTGAGGTCGACCTTCTTCTGGCTGCCGCCCTTGGCCGCGCCCGGGTAGTTGGGCCAGGCCACCGCCGAGTCGGCGTCGACCGTGCTCTGCCGGTAGAGGACCTCGCCGCTGGCCGCGTCGACGACGTGCACGTAGCCCTCGTCGACCGCGATCGTCTGCCAGGCCAGGCGGGCACCGCCGGCGGCCTGGAACCAGACCAGCTTGGCGTTGCCGCCGTCGGAGAACGTGGTCTTCCGCACCGCGCCCGCGTCGGTCTTGGTGACCTTGGCGGCGGAGTCGCCGAAGACGTCCTTGACCGCGGCCGCCCGCGCACCGGCCGCGGTGACCTTGGCACTGCCGGCCGCCGCCGGAAGCGCCTTGAGCGGCGCGCCGTCGACCTGCACGAGCTGGCCGGTCTTGGTGATGTGGGCCTTGAGACCGTTGCCGAACACCGGGATGCCACC
This sequence comes from Paractinoplanes durhamensis, assembly GCF_016862175.1. Classification (GTDB taxonomy): domain Bacteria; phylum Actinomycetota; class Actinomycetes; order Mycobacteriales; family Micromonosporaceae; genus Actinoplanes; species Actinoplanes durhamensis. The sequence continues at coordinate 11,008 of NZ_BOML01000044.1, forward strand.
GACGGTCTGCACGAAGCTGAGGTGGTGCGTGCCCTCGACGTCGACGTAGTCCTGGCGCAGGGTCAGGTTGGCGATCCCGGCGGCGTCGAGACCGAAGACGTCGGCGTGCGCGGCCAGGTAGTCGCGGGCGATCTTTTCCGGCTTCTGCTTGCTCTTCACGGTCAGGAAGCCGTCGAGCCGGGCGACGCGGCGCGGCGTACCGGTGGATTTGTCGATCTCGACGATGCCCTGCACACCGAGCGAGTCACGCAGCTTGTTCGCGGCCGCCGTCGGCGCCTGCGGCACGACCTTGGCGGCCAGCGCGGCGGTCGGCTGGGCGGCCGCGGCGGCACCGAGGCCGGCGCGGCTGTCGTAGTCGGCGCGACGGTCCGGCTGCTGGCGATCGGTGGCAGCGGCACCCTTGCCGGGTTCCGGTGCGGCCTGCGCGGTCGTCGGCAACAATCCGGCCAGCAACAGCACGCCTGCGGTCGCCGCCCCGACCCGCCGGGTCACGGACGGTACGGATAACGGGTTCAATTCAGCCCCTCTCGACCGGGCGCACTGATGTGCACCCGTCGATGGCTGACTCTGTCCGAAGATCGTGAAATGTAACTAGACCGATGTCTGATTCTTTACCTATCCGATATTCGTGTCCGGTTGACGACCGTCGAATGGTGCCCGGCGGCTGCACTCGGCGAGTTGGTGTGATCGGGCTAACCTGTGGGGACGGGCGCGTGCTGTACAGCCCGCGTACCCTTCGCTGCCCTTTTTCACGGGCGCCGGAGCCGCTACCGACGCGGCGAGAACGACATGGAGGAGGCCCGTGACAACCCCGACCTGGGACGAGCCCGGTGGATCGATGACCGGCGATGAATTCCGCACCGCTGCGCAGGCCATCACGACGAACATCGAGCAGGTCATCGAGGGCAAGAGCGCGACGGTCCGGCTGGCGCTGGCCGTGCTCCTCGCCGAGGGCCACCTGCTGATCGAGGACGTGCCGGGTGTCGGCAAGACCAAACTTGCCAAGGCACTCGCGCGGTCCATCGACTGTTCGGTTCGCCGGATCCAGTTCACCCCCGACCTGCTGCCCAGCGATGTGACCGGAGTCAGCGTCTACAACCAGGAGACGCGCGACTTCGAGTTCAAGCCCGGCGCGGTCTTCGCCAACCTGGTGGTTGGCGACGAGATCAACCGGGCGTCGCCGAAGACCCAGTCCGCCCTGCTCGAGTGCATGGAAGAGCGGCAGGTGACGGTCGACGGCACCACGTACGAGCTGCAGACGCCGTTCATGGTGATCGCGACCCAGAACCCGATCGAGATGGAGGGCACCTACCCGCTGCCCGAGGCACAGCGCGACCGGTTCACCGCCCGGATCGCGATGGGCTACCCGGACGCGCGGGCCGAGCTGGCCATGCTCACCGCGTACGGCGCCCACGACCCGCTGAACGACCTGCGCGCGGTCACCGACGCGGCGACCGTCCGGCGGCTGATCCAGACCGCCCGTGAGGTGCACGCCGCCGACGCCGTCCAGCAGTACGCGATCGCCCTGGTCACCGCGACCCGCGAGGCCCCGGAGATCCGGCTCGGCGCGTCCCCCCGGTCGACCCTGCAGCTGATCCGCACCGCCAAGGCCGTCGCGGCGCTCGAGGGCCGTGACTACGTGCTCCCCGACGACCTGCAAACGCTGGCCGTGCCGGTCCTCGCGCACCGGATCATCCCGACCGCGGACGCCCAGCTGAACCGCCGGACCACCGACGCGATCGTGTCCGAGATCGTGCACCGGCTGCCGTTGCCGCACGAGCGCAGCCGCTCACCGTACGACACCCGGCCCTCCTCCAACGGCGGCACCCAGTACGAGCCGCGGGGGCGCTGATCATGCGGGAGGCCCTGCGAGGACTCACCACGCGCGGCCGATCCTTCCTGGCCGCGGCGGCGGCGGCCGGCATCTCGGCGATCGTCCTGGGCGAGCGTGACCTGCTGCGGGTGGCCGTGCTGCTCGGGGCGCTGCCGCTGCTCGCCGCCGCGTACGTCGGGCGCAGCCGCTACAAGCTGGCCTGCACCCGGTCGCTCGAGCCCGGTCGCGCGCCGGTCGGCTCCAGCGCCCGGGTCATCCTGCGCCTGCAGAACATGTCCCGCCTGCCCACCGGCACCCTGCTGCTGGAGGACAGGTTGCCGTACGCACTGGGCAGCCGCCCCCGGGTCGTCCTGGAACGGCTCGGCGCGCACCAGGCCAGCTCGGTGGCGTACACCGTGCGGGCCGACGTGCGGGGCCGCTACCCGATCGGCCCGCTGGTCATCCGGCTGACCGACCCGTTCGGCCTGTGCGAGCTGACCCGCTCCTTCCCCAGCGTCGACCGGCTCATCGTCATCCCGCAGGTGGTTCCGCTGCCCACGGTGCGCCTGGCCGGGGAGTACGCGGGCACCGGCGACAGCCGGGCCCGCTCGGTCGCCGTGCACGGCGAGGACGACGCCGCCACCCGGGAATACCGTCGCGGCGACGACCTGCGCCGGGTGCACTGGCGGTCCACCGCCCGCACCGGTGAGCTGATGGTGCGCCGCGAGGAGCAGCCCTGGGAGAGCCGGGCGACGGTCGTGCTCGACACCCGGGTCTACGCCCACCGCGGCGAAGGACCCACCGCCAGCTTCGAGTGGGCGGTGTCCGCCGCGGCCAGCATCGCCATGCACCTGCGGCACGCCGGTTACAAGATGCGCCTGGTCACCGGCTCCGGCGTCGACATCGACGCCGCCGAGGTGGCCGGTGAAGGCGTCATCCTGGACACTCTCGCCGACGTGAAGCTCGCCCAGAACGGCGACCTGTCGGTCCTCGTCGAGCAGGTCCGCCGCCGCTCCGACGGCGGGCTCATCATCGGCATCTTCGGTTCGCTCACGGTCGCCGAGGCCGAACTGCTGGCCGGGCTGCGCGGCAACGGCGCCACCTGCATCGGGTTCGCCATCGACAGCGCGACCTGGGTGTCGATGACGGCCGGCGAGCGCACCGACTCCGACCGCGAGCACGCCGCCGCGGCGCTGGCCCTGGTGCACGCCGGCTGGCGGTCGGTGCCCGTCGTGCACGGCTCGACCCTGCCCAACCTGTGGCCGGCCGCGGCCCGCGGATCCAGCGGGTTCGCCTGGCGGGCCGCCATGGCCGAGACCGTCGGTGGGGTGATCCGATGACCGGGCGCCGGCGACTCGGCGTGATCGCGGCCGGGGCCACCCTGCTCGCGGCCGCGCCGATCTCGTCCATCTTCGACTCGTACAACTGGCTGCTGCGCTGCATCCTGGCGGTCGGCCTGACCGCCGGGGCGGTGCTGCTCGCCCGCACCCTGCGGTTCCCGGTGTGGGCCCAGGCGGTCAGCCAGGTCGTGGTGCTGCTGCTCGTCCTGACCTGGATGTTCCCCAGCGGCCACGAGATCCTGATCCCGCAACCGGCCACCTTCGCCCACTTCGCCGACCTGTTCCAGCAGGCCGGGCAGGACACCAGGTCGTACGGTGTGCCGGTCCCGGACCGTGACGGCCTGCTGTTCATCACGGTCCTCGGGGTCGGCTCGGTGGCGATCGCCGTCGACCTGCTCACCGTGGTGTTCCGGCGCCCGGCCCTGGCCGGCCTGCCGATGCTCGCCATCTACTCGGTGCCGGTCGCGGTCTACGTCGACAGCGTGCCGATGCTGCCGTTCATCATCGGCGCGATCGGCTTCATGTGGCTGCTGGTCTCCGACAACGTCGACCGGGTCCGCCGGTTCGGCCGCCGCTTCACCGGCGACGGCCGCGACGTGGACGTGTGGGAGCCCTCCCCGCTCGCCGCGGCCGGCCGCCGGCTCGGTGTGGTCGGCGTGGCCGCGGCCGTGGTGCTGCCGTTGCTCGTGCCGACCGTCAGCGGTGGCCTGCTGTCCCAGATCACCCAGAGCGGCGGCGGGATCGCCGGCAACGGCGCCGGTGGCACCGGTGGCGGCCGGATCAACCTGTTCGCCACGCTCAGCGGCAAGCTCCAGCAGAGCGAGACCGAACAGCTGCTCAAGCTGACCACCACCGAGAAGCAGCCGTTCTACCTGCGCTTCGGGATCGCCGATCAGCTCACCACGCAGGGCTTCGGCAACCGCGCGCCGACCGGCAACTCGCTCAACCGGGGCCTGCCCGACCCGCGTGGCGGCACCGCCGGCGGCGACTTCCAGCAGTACCACGCGAAGATCGAGGTCACCGACGCGCTCCGGCAGAACATGCTGCCGATCTACTCCAACACCGTGCGCATGAGCGACATCGGCGGCGGTTGGTCGTTCGACCCCAACCAACAGGTGATCTTCTCCAACCGGCAGACCACCAAGGGCAAAGACTACGAATTCGATTACGTACGCGCGTCCTACACCGCCACCGAGCTGCGCACCGCCGACCCGCTCGGCAAGGACAACCCGCTGCGTGCGCAGTACACGAACACCCCGCCCGACGACGAGGTGGACGCGCTGGTCGCCGGTCTGATCGAGGGCAAGACCTCCGACTACGACAAGATGCGCGCCCTCTACGACTACTTCTCCAAGGACCACGGCTTCACCTACAGCCTGTCCACCCAGTCGGCCGGCAACAGCTCCGACATCGCGGCATTCCTGCGCACCAAGGTCGGCTACTGCCAGCAGTACGCGGCGGCGCTCGCCTGGATGGCCCGGGTGGCCGGGATCCCGGCGCGGGTCGCGTTCGGGTTCACCCGCGGCACCCCCGACCAGGGCGGCTGGTCGATCACCAACCGCAACGCGCACGCCTGGACCGAGGTCTACTTCCAGGGCTTCGGCTGGATCCCGTTCGACGCCACCCCGGCGGCGAACGTGCTCGGCGCCGCCCGCTCCGACTACGCACCCGACACCGACGCCCCCGCTCCCACCGCCTCCTCCACGGCGGCCACGGCAGCACCGGGCGCGGGTTCGTCGGCCGCGGCCCCCGGCGCGGACGAGGCCGACCGCGGCGCGAACAACCAGTCCGGCGCCGGCGCCTTCGACACCCCGTCGACCGGCACCTCGTCGACCACCCTCTGGATCATCGGTCTCGCGGCCCTGCTGATCGCGCTGCTGCTGGTCCCGGCCCTGCGCCGGGTCCTGCTACGCCGGCACCGGCACGCCGCGACGGTGCCGAAGGCCCCGAAGGTCATCTCGGCGACGAACGCCGCCGGCCCCGACCTGAACATCGTGGTGACCCCCGAGGCGGCCCGGGCTCGCGAGGACGCCCACGCGGCCTGGGAAGAACTCCTCGACACCATGATCGACTTCCGGATCCCGGTCGACCCGACCGAAACGCCCCGCGTCACCGCGCAACGGCTGGTCCAGGACGCGGTCCTGCTCGAGGAGCCGGCCACCGCGGCCACCCTGCTGGGCACGGCCGAGGAACGGGCACGGTATGCCCGCCAGCCCCTGCAGGGCGGCGAGCTGACCGTGGCCCTGAGCCGGGTCCGCAAGGGCCTGGCCCGCTCGGCCAACCGCCGCACCCGCTGGGCCGCGGTGCTGCTGCCCCCATCAGTGCTGCTCCGCTGGCGGCTGGGCTTGGCCGAGGCGTCAACCCGCACGGTAACGGCGTCCGGCCGGCTACGAGATTCACTGTCCCGCTTCAGCCCACGCCGCCTGCTCCCAGGCCGCCGCTGACCAACCCACCCAGAGCCCCAGGGCTCCCCACCACAGAATCGCCGCCTCCGTATACGGGGGCGGCGATTCCGCTTCACCGGCTCATCCTCGGCGATCGGCGATGGCGGCGGGCCCAGCGGCCGCGGCGGCGGCCGCGGCGGCGGCGGCGGCGGCGACTGCGGCGGCGGCGACTGCGGCGGCGACTGCGGCGGCGACTGCGGCGGCGACTGCGGCGGCGGCGACTGCGACTGGTGGTCAGGGGCTGGCGAGGAAGCCGGCCAGCCAGGTGTCGCCGACCTCGCCGAACGGCTCTCGGTGGTGGGTGATCATGTTGATCAGGTCGTCGGCGGTGGCGCGGGCCTGGGTGATCACGTCGGGCGGGTAGGCGTAGCGGAGCTGGTGTTCCTCGAACTCGTCCTCGTCCAGCAGCTCGACGCTGCCGTCGCGCAGGCGCACCACGTCGAGGTCGAGGTCGACGGCCTCGACCAGGTCGCCGGACCGGACCGGTGCGCTGGTCACATCCACGTAGATGGCCAGGTGCTCGTGGGTCGGCCCGTTCCACGAAGCGATCCAGCGGCCTTCGGTGGGCACCAGCACGATGAAGTCGTAGTGCACGAGGATCGGCTCCTCGAAGCCGCGGCGCATCGACGTGCCGGCCGGGCAGCCGTACCACCAGCCGAACTCGTCGCTGCCCAGCACCTCGGCCCGGAACCGCCAGTGCCGCTTGCCACCCCACTTCGTGTACCGCATCTCGACCATGCCGCTCCCCCGGAACTGTCGTAGGCGGTATCTAGTGTCCCGCTCGTGACGACAACCGTGGAGTTCGCCCGTTTCACCGTCCGCGCGGGCGCCGAGGAGAAGCTGGTTGCCGACCGGCCCGCGATGCTGGCCGCGTTACGGGCACGCTTCCCGGCCTGTCTGGCGGCCTACCTGACCAGGGAGGACGACGGCACCTGGGTGGATGTGCTGGTGTGGCGCAGCCGCCCCGAGGCCGAGGAGGCCGCCGCCCAGATCACCACCGTCCCGGAGTGCGCCGCCTGGTTCCAGCTGATCGCCGAGTCCGGCGGCCTGCGCCACGCGACCGTCCTCGACGCCTGGCCCCCTCTGACATCACCGCTCACCGATCGTGGAGGCGAGCCGACAGGGGCCGGGGCTACCGACTTCGCGGAAGTTGGGGTCTCGCCCTCGCAATCAGAGGCCGAGATCCAGGAAATCGGGCTCTCGTCGCTCGCTCGAGGCCCCGACATCAAGAAAATCGAGTCCTGACCCCCCGCTGCGCAGACCCCGCTATCGAGGAAGTCGGGCCAGCCCAGCCGCCCAGCCCAGCCGCCCAGCCCAGCCGCCCAGCCCAGCCGCCCAGCCCAGCCGCCCAGCCCAGCCGCCCAGCCCAA
>NZ_BOML01000045.1 GCF_016862175.1 Paractinoplanes durhamensis
CCCAGCCGCCCAGCCCAACCGCCCAGCCCAACCGCCCAGCCCAACCGCCCAGCCCAACCGCCCAGCCCAACCGCCCAGCCCAACCGCCCACGGCCCACGGCCCACGGCCACGTGACTCACCACGAATGCGGCTACCCGAAAGACGGTCGGCGACCCGGCGCATCCGGCTGGGCGACATATCGCCGGACAGGCGGCATCAAGCCGACGCGGCAACCAGCTGAAGAGTTACGGCATCGGGGAAGGCCGGCGGCGGGTGGGCGCCAGGCATCGAGAAACGGCGATGGCGGCCGGTGGCCGCCATCTGCCGGTCGCTGGGCGTCTGCGGGCGCCAGCGTGTTCAGGTGTGCGCGCTCAGGGCGTTGAGCGCGCCGGGGTCAGCGGTGCCCTTCCGGACGCTGCCGCCACCGGTCCTCCAGGCGATCGAGAAATCCTGCCTTGCGCGTCTGCCGGGTACGTCGGGTGGCCGTGCCGCCGACCGCGTGAAGGTCGGGAGCGTTGCCCTTACGGCGAGACTGCATCGCGAAGGCGGCCGAGCTCAGCATCACCACGAAACCGCCAACGCCGAGCAGAGTGTTGCTGCTCACCGTTCCGTAGACGACCAGAGCGAGACCAAGGATGATCACGAACGCGGCGAACAGGAGCCGGCGCCGTGCGTGGAAACGCGGGTCGCTGGCCCGCACAGCCGAGGCGAACTTGGGGTCCTCGGCAAGCGACCGCTCGATTTGATCGAACAGCCGCTGCTCGTGCTCCGAGAGCGGCACGGCATTCCTCCCCGGGCGCATCGAATCTAATGAAGCTGAGCCGACCTCCCTAGCCGGAGGTCGGGGTGAAACAGGTAGGTGGCGCGGGACAGCCGTCGGCTGCCTTACCGAGCAAGTCTACGAGGGGGTGGGCGGCTCGGAAAGCGGGACGACCGTCCGCTGCGGGTGATTTTCGGTGCGACGGAGATCGCTTCGTCCCAAAAGACTGGCTGGCCCCACTCTGGCACCGCCGAATCGAGCGGCCACAGCGTCCGCCGCGGCCTCCGCCTCGCGCCATCCGCGCTCCGGTTCGCCGAGGCTGAGCTGCCGTGATGTGGTGGCGGCCTCGGTCAGGCCCTCGACCCGTACGCCGACCAGACGAATATGGTCGCTCGCGCCGAGTGCTTCGAACAGCGCCCAGGAAATCTCGAAAATCTCACGGGCCACATCGGTGCTCGTGGGCACCGTGCGAGATCGATTGACCGTCCGGAAGTCGGCCAGGCGCACTTTGATCGACACGGTGCGGCCCACCTGGCCGGCCGCGCGGAGGCGGGCGCCGACCTTTTCGGCGAGCGCGAGCAGGCTCCGGCGGATCACCAGCGGGTCGGCCACGTCGACGTCGAAGGTCATCTCGGCGCCGATCGACTTCTCCACGTGCTCGGGGGTGACCCGCCGCGGGTCGCGGCCCCAGGACAGCTCGTGCAGGTGGGCGGCCGAGGCCTCGCCCACCGCCCGGCGCAGCATGCCGAACGGTGCCTGGGCCAGCTCGCCGACGGTGGTCAGGCCGAGCCGGCGCAGGGTCTCGGCGGCCCGCTCCCCCACGCCCCACAGCGCGTCGACCGGCAGCGGGTGCAGGAACTCGAGGATCAGGCCGGCCGGCACCACGACCATGCCGTCGGGCTTGGCCCGGGTCGAGCCGAGCTTGGCCACGAACTTGGTCGGCGCCACCCCGACCGAGCAGGTCAGCTCCTGCTCGGCGAACATCCGCTCGCGGATCTGGCGGGCGATCTCGGCCGGGCGGCCGAGCAGCCGCTGCGCGCCCGCGACGTCGAGGAAGGCCTCGTCCGAGGAGAGCGGTTCGACCAGCGGCGTCACGTCCCGGAAGATCGCCATGACCGCCTTGGAGGCGGCCGCGATGGCCGGGCCCTCGACCGGCAGGAAGATCGCCTGCGGGCAGAGCGATCGGGCCCGCGCGGTGGGCATCGCACTGCGCACGCCGAAGCGCCGCGCCTCGTAGCTGGCCGAGCTGACCACGCCGCGCGGCCCCACGCCGCCCACGACGACGGGCTTGCCGCGCAGCTCAGGGTGGCTGCGGACGGCCACCGAGGCGAAGAAAGCATCCATGTCGACATGCAGGATCGTGCAACCCGTGTCGTCGGCATCCGGCCCGAACCGCGGGTCGCGCCCCCGAGGCACCACCTGACTACGTCCCACGTCAGGGACCCTAGCCCCACCCCCCGACAAAAACGGGAAGCCGACGAACGCCCGGCATCCGCGAACCTCCCCAAGATCAACCAGAGGGCGAAGGAAGGACGAAGGAAGGGCGGAGGGCGGGAGGAAAGGAGGAGGGCGGAGGGAGGGCAGCGGGAAGGCGGGAGGCGGCGCGGGGGCGATCAGCAGCGGGCGATCAGCTGCGGGCGATCAGCTGCGGGCGATCAGCTGCGGGCGATCAGCTGCGGGCGATCAGCTGCGGGC
>NZ_BOML01000046.1 GCF_016862175.1 Paractinoplanes durhamensis
GGGCGATCAGCTGCGGGCGATCAGCTGCGGGCGATCAGCTGCGGGCGATCAGCTGCGGGCGATCAGCTGCGGGCGATCAGCTGCGGGCGATCAGCAAGGGGATCGTCATCTCGGCGGCGGTGAGGGCGCCGTGGTAGGCGATCAGCTTGCCGATGATCGAGGGCTCCACGTGGCCGGCCAGGATGACCGCGCGGTCGCGGCAGATCACCACGATCTCGCCGATCCGGCCCAGGTGGTCGGCGGGGACCGGGCCGAACCAGCCCTCGGCGATCGCCTCTTCTCTGGTCAGGACGGAGGCGGCGGGGCCGAGCACGCCCTGCCAGGCGGCGATCACGTCGGCCTGGGCGCCGGGGGCCGGATAGAGGTAGCGGACCCGCGGCTCACCGGCCACCGTCGCCACCCCGGCCGACAACTCCGGAATGGCGGCCATGTCGAAACGGCCGGTGAGCGGGACGTTGAGCTGACCGTGGTCGGCCACGACCAGCAGCGCCGACCGGGCCGGCAGGCCGTGGACCAGGCGGTCCAGCAGCGTGTTCACGTCGGCGGCCGCCGATCGCCAGCTGTCCGCGTCGACGCCGTCCTCGTGCCCGGCCTTGTCCAGGTCGGGGTGGTAGCCGTAGACGATGCCGGGGCCGGCCGACAGCGCGGCGAGCATCTCGGCGGCCAACTCGCCGGGGTTCGCGGCGCCGGCGAACGTCGCACCGCGGTTCGCGGAGACGCTCAGCCCGGTCCCGGCGTACTCCGGCCGGCTGACGACGGTGACCGGCACGCCGGCCGCCACCGCCCGCTCGAAGGTCGTCGGCACCGGCTGCCAGCTGCGCGGATCGGGGATGTCGTCCCAGTGGATGTGGTTGAGGATCGAGCCGTCCGGCTGCCGCACGGTGAAGCCGAGCACGCCGTGCGCGCCGGGCAGCGCGCCGGTGCCCACGGTGACCAGGCTGACCGGGGTGGTCGACGGGAAGCCGGCGGTCAGCGTCCGCGAACCGGCCGCCAGGTCGGCGAGGACCGGGGCGTGCGGGGCGGCGACCGGCAACTGGTACGCGCCGAGGCCGTCCACCAGCAGCACCGCGACCCGGTCGACCCCGTCGAGCGGCGCCGCGAGCCCGAGGACGTCGACCGCCCCGGGCACCCCCAGCACCGCGCAGACGCTGGGCATCAGGTCGGCGAGGCTCCCCGACCCGTAGGCGGGCCGGACGGTCGCGAAGGCCGAGGCCGGCAGCCGGTCGTCGGGGATCATCGGCGGCGGGCGAAGAGGTGCAGCTGGGAGGCGATGTCGCGGAACGGCGGCCGGGCCGACAGCGCCAGCTCGAGGTCGAGCAGGGCCTGCGGGTCCTCCTCGACGACGGTGGCCGGCAGGAGATCGGTCAGAACGCGTACGCCATGGATCTCCTCGACCTCGAGGCCCGCCGAGCGCAGGAGAGCCCCGGCGGTCTCCGCGTCGTAGCGGCGGCGCAGCGTGTCGCGCGCGCCGGCATGCCCGTCCTCGTCGTTGACCAGCGCCAGCGCCGACCGCAGATGGCCGTTGATGGCTCGCCCGAGGACGGCCGCGGCCCGGCTCGCCACCAGCACGCTGACCGCGCCGCCGGGGCGCAGCGCCGCCACGATCGCGGCGACCACGTCGGCCGGCTGGTCGACGACCTCGAGCACCGAGTGGCAGAGGATCAGGTCGACGCTGCCCGGTTCGACCAGGCCGGCGAGCGCGTCGCCGTCGCCCTGCACGGCGCGCACCCGCGCGGCCACCCCGGCGTCGGCGGCCCGGCGGGTGAGGGCGGCGAGCGCGTCGGGGCTGGCGTCGACGACGGTGACGGTGTGTCCCGACTGGGCGAGCGGCACGGCGAAGCCACCGGTGCCGCCCCCGACGTCGAGGACGGTCAGCTCGCGTCCCTCGTTTCGTTCCAGCTCACGGCGCAGCACCGCCCAGACGGCGGCGGTGCGGGCGGGGACGAGCGGTCGGGCCGTGCGCGTCGATGCGGTTTCCACACGGGCAGCGTATCGGCCTGCGCCACCGGTTACCGGCATCGCCCAGCGGCTCAGAAATCGAAAAGGGCACCCGTCGCGCGGCGCATCTCGCACATGTTGCCGAATTTGTGACTCCACGTGACCGGAACGCCGCGCCAGTCGCCGGTGATCTCGGCGGTCACCGGCGCGTAGATCAGGAAGCAGGCGTTCCGGGCCGGCTCGATCCGGTCGACCTGCCCATCGACCAGCGCCAACTCCGCACAGGCAAGGTCGGGATGCGGGTGCCCACCGCCGGCCGGGTCGCATTCGAGCTTGACCGCATCGGCGAACCCGGAATCCGCCATGTAACTCAGCGTCAGCTTCGAGCTCCCATAGCCGCCCGGGTGGTCCCGCGGACCATCCGCCGCTCCGCCGGCAACGAGCGCGGCTGACGCCGCCAGGGCCAGGACGGTGTTGATCATGGTGAGCTCTCTCCCGCTTTTGGTGACTTTTACTGCGTACGCCACCAAAGGTTCTTTTTCAGCAAAGCGGCAGAATACCGACCGATCACCGGAAGTCGCGGGATGCCGGCGTGACCGGCGGGGTGGCCGCGTCGAGCCGATCCGCGACCAGGTTGAGCACCCCCTCGGCCTTCTCCAGGCGCCCGCGAACGATCAGCGCCGAACTGGTCCGCGCCACCCGCCGATACCGCTGCCACAACCCCGGTGAGCAGGTCACATTCAGCATCCCGGTCTCGTCCTCCAGGTTCACGAACGTCACCCCGCCCGCGGTCGCCGGCCGCTGCCGATGGGTGACGATCCCGCCCACCCGGATCCGGGTCCCCGCCTCCACCACCCCGAGCTGCGCGATCCGCAACGCCCCCACCCGCTCGAACTCCTCCCGCAGGAACTGCGCCGGATGCGCCTCCGGCGACAGCCCGGTCGCCCACACGTCCGCGACCAGCCGATCCACCTCGTTCATCCCGGGCAGCATCGGCGCGTCGGTCCCGGTCACCGTCCCCGGCAACCGGTCCGGCCGGTCCTGCGCGGCCGCCCCGGCGGCCCAGAGCGCCTCCCGGCGGGAAAGCCCGAAACCGGCGAAGGCATCAGCGGTGGCGAGAGCTTCCACATGCGAAGTTCCACATCCGGTACGCCGGGAAAGGTCGGTCATGCTGCGATACGGCCCATTCGCCCGCCGCTCCGCCTCGATCGCCTCGGCCAACTCCGTCCCGATCGTGCGGACACTCGCCAGCCCCTGCCGGACGGCCGGCCCGCCCAGCCCCCACGCCTGCGGCGGCTCGTCCGCACCGGCCTTCTTCTTGCCGTCCGGCTCCTGCTCCAGGACGGCGGCGGCGTCGCTGAGGTTGATGTCCGGCCGGCGCACCTCCACCCCGTGCCGGCGGGCGTCGTCGACCAGCGACTGCGGCGAGTAGAAGCCCATCGGCTGCGCGTTCAGCAGCGCCGCGCAGAACGCCGCCGGGTGGTAGCGCTTGAGCCAGGCACTGACGTAGACCAGGTACGCGAAGCTGATCGCGTGGCTCTCCGGGAAGCCGTAGTTCGCGAACGCGCACAACTTCACATACAGGTCGTCGGCCAGCTCGCCGCCGATCCCGTTGGCCGCCATCCCCTGGTAGAGACGCTCGCGCATCTCCTCCATGAGCCGCACCGACCGCTTCGAGCCCATCGCCCGGCGCAGCTTGTCCGCCTCCAGCGGGGTGAATCCGGCCGAGTCCATCGCGAGCTGCATCAACTGCTCCTGGAAGAGCGGCACGCCCAGCGTCTTCTCCAGGGCCCGGGCCATCGTCGGGTGCGGCATCTCCCATTTCTCCAGGCCGTTCTTGCGGCGGATGTACGGATGGACCGAACCGCCCTGGATCGGTCCCGGCCGGATCAGCGCCACCTCGACCACCAGGTCGTAGAAGACCTGCGGCTTGAGCCGGGGCAGGGTCGCCATCTGGGCCCGGCTCTCCACCTGGAACACCCCGACCGAGTCGGCCTTGCACAACATCTCGTAGACGTACGGATCGGACGGCCGGATGTTGGTGAAGTCGAGTTTGGACTCGATCATGTCGAACGCGTAGTGCAGCGCCGACAGCATGCCCAGGCCCAGCAGGTCGAACTTGACCAGGTTGATCGCGGCGCAGTCGTCCTTGTCCCACTGCAGCACGGTCCGCCCCGGCATCCGGCCCCACTCGACCGGGCACACCTCGCTCACCGGACGGTCGCAGATCACCATGCCGCCGGAGTGGATGCCGAGGTGCCGCGGGAACGTCTGCAGCTCGTTCGCGTACGCCACCACCTGCTCGGGGATGTCCTCGACATCGACCGTGGCGACACTCCCCCAGCGGTCGATCTGCTTGCTCCACGCGTCCTGCTGACCGGGCGAAAACCCAAAAGCCTTTGCCACATCCCGTACGGCTGACCGCGGCCGGTAGGAGATGACGTTGGCGACCTGTGCGGTGTGCCGGCGGCCGTGCCTGCGGTAGACGTACTGGATGACCTCCTCGCGCCGGTCCGACTCGATGTCCACGTCGATGTCCGGCGGCCCGTCCCGTTCCGGCGCCAGGAACCGCTCGAAGACCAGGTCGTACTCGAAGGCGTCCACATTGGTGATGTAGAGGGCGAAGCAGACCGCCGAGTTCGCCGCCGAGCCGCGCCCCTGGCAGTAGATGTCCGCCTCCCGGCAGAACCGGACGATGTCGTAGACGATCAGGAAATATCCCGGGAAGTCGAGCTCTTCGATCATCCGCAACTCGTACTCGAGCTTCGCGTAGACCTCCGGCATCTCCTCCCGCGTCCCGTAGCGGGCCCGGGCGCCGCGCATGGTCAGCTCGCGCAGCCAGCTCATCTCGGTGTGCCCCGCCTCCGGGATCGGGAAGGCCGGCAGCTGCGGCGCGACCAGCTGCAGGTCGAAGGCGATCTCGGCGCCCAGCTCCGCGGCCCGTTCGACCACCCCCGGGTAGGCGGCGAACCGGCGCGCCATCTCGGCGCCGCTGCGCAGGTGGGCGGTGCCGGCCGCGGGCAGCCAGCCGTCGATCTCGTCGAGGCTGCGCCGGGCCCGGACCGCGGCCACGGTGGTGGCGAGCCGGCGCCGGGCCGGGGTCGCGTAGTGCACGTTGTTGGTGGCGACCGCGCTCAACCGGCGGCTGCGGGCGAGCTGGTGGAGCACGTCGTTGCGGTCGTCGTCGTAGGGGTGACCGTGGTCGGTCAGCTCGACCACCACGTTCCCGGCGCCGAACAGCTCGACCAGCCGGTCCAACTCGCCGGCCGCCGGCCCGACCCCGCCGGTGGCGAGGGCGTCCGGGACCAGCCCCTTACGGCAGCCGGTCAGCACCAGCACGTGCCCCGCCAGCGTCTCGGCGATCCGCTCCACCGAGCCGTAGTCCGGTTTGCCCTTCTCGGCCCCCGCGAGCTGGGCCTCGCCGATGGTCCGGCCCAGCGCGGCGTAGCCCGCCGCGTCCCGGGCCAGCACCAGCAGATGCCGGCCGGCCGGATCGGGCTCGCCGTTCTGCGGCCTGGTCAGGCCGAGCGAGAGCTCCGCCCCGAAGACGGTCGGCAGCCGCAGGTTCGCCGCCGCCTCGGAAAACCGGACCACGCCGTAGAACCCGTCGTGATCGGTGACGGCCAGCCCGGTGAGCCCCAGCCGCGCCGCCTCCTCGGCGAGTTCCTCCGGGTGACTGGCCCCGTCGAGGAAGCTGAAGTTGGTGTGACAGTGCAGCTCGGCGTAGGGGACGGCGGTCTCGGTGGCGCGCACCAGCGCCGGCGCCTGGTAGGGCTGCCGTTTCCGGCTCCAGGCCGGCGAATCCCCGCCGTCCGCGTCCACCGCCAGCGGATCCACGGTGAACGGCTGCCGCCGCTGCTCGCCGATCCGGTGGGTGCCCTCCTCCGGCGGCGGCGGTTTCACCGGCCGGCCGGTGAGCTCCTGCTCCAGCTCCGACCAGGACTTACGCGGGTTGTGAAAGCCCATACCCGCCCCCTGCCGGTGCCGATGCCGGCCACGCCGGCCACCGGCGGCTCCGTCGTGCCGCCATCTCGGTCATAGATCGCCCCTCAGCCGTAGCCCGGCCCTCAGCCACAGCCCGGCCCCCAGCCACAGCCCAGCCCTCAGCCACAGCCCCGCCCTCAGTCATAGATGGCCTCCACCGCCCAGTGGCCGCCGGCCAAGGCCAGCAGCAGCGCCCGGCCGTCGGTCAGCGCCACCTGAAATCTCGCCCGCCGCCGACTCTCGCCGGCTGCCCACCAGCGTTCGTCGACCGGCCACGGGCCGGCCCACCCGCTGATCTCGATCGGGCCGCCGCGCTCCACCACCAGGGCGGCCGGCTCGCCGGTCAGCTCCAGGCGGGCGCTGACGCCGACCGGGGTGCCGCTCTCGTCGAGCACCACCGCGGCCAGCGGATGCAACGGCACCACCGCGGGCGAGGGTTTCGGCAGCCGGCCCGGCCACGGCGGCAACCCGACCACGGGCGCGGCCGCCTGCCCGCCTTTACGCCGCCCCGGCGGAACGGTCACCACCGTGAGCCCAGCGGGCGGGCTCACGGATTCCGCACTGTCCCGGCCGGCTCCGGCCGGGGCCGGCTCGACGGCCGGGCTCGCCGATTCCGCACTGTCCCGGCCGGCTCCGGTCCCGGCCGGGCCGGCGGCCGGTGCCGCCTCCTCGAGGCCTCGAATCGGCGCGGGGCTGCCCTGGGCGGGACCTTCCTCCTTACCCCCGCGCTTACCTGTGCGCGACGAAACCGGCAGGTGGGAGACCGTTGCGAGGCCCTCCTGTTCCGCGGCGGGAGCGGGCCGGCGGGACGACAGCTCGATCACTTCGGCGTCGGCGTCGGCGGGCTCCGGGCGTACGCCAGGAAGCGGCGGCGCCGGAACGCCTGGGTCTTGGGTCTCGGGGTTCTCCGTCTCCGGATCTTCGGGGAGGGCGGGGACCAGGGAAAGTGTGGGCAGCGGGGTGGCCTCGGCGTAGGTCTGCAGCGGGACGGTGGTCAGATCCGGGATGGGGTCGTGGTGCGGGGCGGTGGGGTGGTGCGGGTCCCGTTCGTCGCCCCAGGGGATCAGGCGAATCTGGTCGTCGGCGGAGCGGCCGCCGGTCGGGATCGGTGTCACCAGGGACTCCGGGCCCAGCAGTCCCTGCACCCGGCTGAAGGCCCGGTGGGCCCGCTCACGGTCGGCGCCGGCGTCGCCCCACAGGCCCGGTTGGAGTCCGAGATGGACCAGGACGCCGTCGGGGATCAGGCGCAGCCGCACCAGACCGGCCGTCGGACGGGCCGGGGCGCCGCGACGGGCGCCGGTGAGCCAGCCGTCGAGTTGCCAGCGGACCCGTTCGGCGATGGCGGCCGCGGTCAGGGTGCCGTCGTGCCGCCACACCCGGTGCAGCTCCTGGCCGTCCGCGGTGACCGCCTCGATGCCGAGCCGGGTGCAGGCCAAGCCGTGCGCAGCCAGCCGGTCGTGCAGGCGCTCGGCCAGATTCTTCCCGGCGAACGCGGCCACGTCGACCCGGTCCAGCGGTTCGTCGTAGGTGTCGGCGACGTCCAGGTCCAGGGGCGGCTGCCGGACCGCGAGCGGACGGTGGTCGCGGCCCGAGGCGAGCCGATGCGCGAGCGCGCCGTCGAACCCGAACCGGGTCAGCACATCCCCGGCCGGCAGCGCCGCGAAGTCGCCGAGCGTCTTCACCCCCAGGCGTTTGAGCAGGTCGACCAGCTCCGGCCGCTCCAGCGCGCTGATCGGCATGCCGGCCAGGAACGCGACGGTCTCCCCGTCACCGAGCACCCGGCCGTCGCGGGCCGCGAGCCCCGCCGCGAACACTCCGTCCGCGATCCCGACCTGACTCTCCACCGCGCAGACCTCGGCGATCTGCTCGACGATCCGCTCGGCCGCGGCTTCCTCACCGCCGAAATACCGGGCCGGGCCGCGAGCGGCCAGCGCACAGGCCCCCGGCCGGATCACCTCGACCCCCACCGCGACTTCTTCGACCGCGGCCACAACCGGCTCGAAGGCCCGGGCATCCCGCCCCGGATCATGATCAACAACAACAAGCCGCGGTGACCGGCTCTGCGCTTCCCGCCGCCGAAGCCCTCGGCGCACGCCGTCCTGCCGCGCCGCCTCCGAACAGGCGATCACCCGGTTCTCCCGCAGCACGGCCACCGGCCCGGCCGCCGGCACCCCGTCAACGATCTCCGCCGCCGTCACCGGCCAATCCGGACACCACACCAGCAGCGTCCGCACCTCACCCACGTCAGACCACCGCCCCAGCCGGCGGCTCCCACCAGGCTTCTGCTTCCGCCGCCGTCGTCCAGCAGGGCGAAGCGATCGGGTAAGGCGAAGCCGGCCGGCCAACCGAAGCCGCCAGGCCAGGCGAAACCGTCCGGCCAGGCGAAACCGTCCGGCCAGGCGAAACCGTCCGGCCAGGCGAAACCGGCCGGCCAGGCGAAACCGCCAGGCCAGGCGAAACCGGCCGGCCAAGCGAAACCGCCAGGCCAGGCGAAACCGGCCGGCCAGGCGAAACCGTCCGGCCAAGCGAAGCCGCCAGGCCAGGCGAAACCGGCCGGCCAAGCGAAACCGCCAGGTAAGGCGGAACGGACGGAAACCGGATCATGCGCGAGCCGGGAGCAGAGACGGCTCGCAGGCCGAGGATCGAGACAGCGCGCAGGCCGGAGGCCGGGACGGCGCGCAAGGCGGGAGTGGGAACGGCGCGCAAAGCCGGTGACGGGACGGCGCGCAGGGCGGGGGTGGGCGTTGGCTCGGGGGTGGTTGTGGTGGGGGGTTCGGGGGTGGTGGTTCTGGTGGGTGGGGGTGGGATGGTGGACGGGCGGAGGGTTACGCCCGGCATCCACATGGTTATTTCCTTCGGGCGGGCGGCGGCGCCCCGGCCCCGGGCCAGGACCGTCACCTTGCGGCGGCGCAGCCGGCCCCGGCCGGCGCCCAAACCCTCCCAGCGGCCCTCGGTGACGCGCAGCGTCACGTCAGCGCCGTCCCACTGGCCGAACGGCACCAGCACACAGCCCCGCTGCCGGGCCCGGGCGGCGAGCCGGCCGGCCACGGTCGCGGCTATCGGGCCGGGCACGGCGGTGACCACCACGTCGACGCCGTCGATCAGCGCGGCCACCACGGTGGGCCAGTCGGGGCCGGGGTTGGGCACGAGCGCGAGTCGTTCCAGGACGATGCCGCTCTCCTGAGCGGCGAGCGCGCCCAGGGCCGGCACCCCGACCACCGCGCACCAGGAACCGGCCCGCGATGCCTCGGCCAGCAGCGCGAGCATCAGCGACGTGCCGCCGCCGGCCGGCGCCGCGCGCCCGGTGGCGACCGAGACGGTGCTCCCCCGGCGCAGCCCACGGCCGGGCAGCAGACCGCTCAGCTCGGGCGCCACCGGCAACACCCGGTGCACGCCCGGTTCATCGGTCTCCCCCGCCGTCCGGATCAGCTCCGCGAGGGCGGCCGCACCGTTGATCATGCGTCCCGCCATCGTTGCCCCGCTCCGTGTCACCAGTGTTCCCACCCGTCCGCAGATCAGACGGGCCCTACCAGGCCGAACAGCCGCCCCCAGCGCGGCGGTCAACTACTCACCGACCGCCGACGCGGACGGCCGGCCAAGCCGAACCAGCCGGCCAACGCCGGTAACGTGGATCGCTCGTCCGCAGCGGGCAGGCCGCAGGAGCCTGGCGGCCCGGGCCGCCTCGGCCGTCAGCGTCTTTGGTTACCGGGCAGCCTGCTCGGATCGAGTCGGCCGACCATGCAGCGGCCGGCCTGATGCGGCGCGAAAAGAATGGGTGGTCAGGCGGCCAGGGGTGGCTGGTAGCTCACGCCCAGGGAGGACTCGACGACCGCTACGAACTGTTCGGCTGCTCGCAACAGGTCGTCGGCCTCTCGGGGGCTTACCACCCTCGGGATGCCGGCCTCGGCGGCTGCTCGTTTGGTGGCGCCCAGGGCGAAATAGCTTGCCCAGTCGCCGAACTCGGGGGCCACCAGCACCAGCAGGGACCAGACGCTGGTCACCCGGCTTCGGCGGGTGGGGGCGGCGGGGCGGGCGCGGGCCGCGAGGATCGCGGCGGCGGCTCGCAGGGCGGCCAGGTGGGCCGCGGCGTAGCGGAGGCCGTCGGGGCGGGTCAGGGCCGCCTCGGTCAGGCCCTGCCGGGCTATCACCAGCAGCTGGGCCGGGGTGCGGTGCGGCAGCATGTGCGCCGGGACCGTGGGGGCCTCCGTCTGGACGGCCGCGGTCGGCGCGTGCGCCAAGCCGGGAACCTGCCGAAGGCCCGGCGCCGTATTGCTCGCCATAGGTCGTTCTCCTCGCGTATCTCGCATCCGACGTGCCGGGGTCGAACCGAATCCGCTGCGGAGGAAGACGCAGCTGCCCTTGGGGGGCGAACCGGCCGGGTGCGAAGCTTCCCCACACCGCACCCGGCCGGAACTGGCGGCGGGTCCGCCGCCCGCCTCCCGGGGGTCGGGGGGTGACGGACGGCGGTCCTGCCTTGTCTTGAGGGCACCGGACCCGCGAATGCCCGGAACCTCATGTGCAGCACTTCGCGGGTGCCGCACCCGGGGGCCGTGCCGCGAAACATCGCTCCCGGCGTCAGAGCGAGCGCTCGGAGCCTTCAAAGAAGAGGCTTTCGAACATCCGTTCTAACTACGGAGAAGACTAGCACTGCTGTACGACAAAAATGCAACCCCTCAGGTGGACACCGGCGAAGGCGCCGGCACGACCGCGGGCGGGCGCCGCGAGACGAACGGCGAAAGCCTCGGCCGGCGCCGGGCGGCCAGGTCCTCCACCCAGCCGAACGCGAGC
This sequence comes from Paractinoplanes durhamensis, assembly GCF_016862175.1. Taxonomy (GTDB): domain Bacteria; phylum Actinomycetota; class Actinomycetes; order Mycobacteriales; family Micromonosporaceae; genus Actinoplanes; species Actinoplanes durhamensis. The sequence goes on from NZ_BOML01000046.1 coordinate 10,711, forward strand.
ACCGCCACGCCCAGCAGGGCCGACATCACGGCCAGGCCGGCCAGCGCGGCCGGCCAGTGGGACGAGACGCCCGGCCAGGGCGCGCCCCAGGCCGGCGCCGAGCCCGCCCCGAGCGGTTCGCAGAGGTGCACGGCGACCACCAGGGCCGCGACGTGCCACAGGTAGATGGTCACCGCCCGGTTGTTGACCAGCGAGACGAACCCGCCGACCGGCCGGAGCCGGTCCATCCACCCCATCGGCGGCGCCCAGCGGAGCAGCACGAGCACGAACCCGAACATGTAGACCGGCCACGCGATCGGCAGCGCGTGCGGGGCGAACTCGCCGTCGACCGGATGCCGCCACGCCCAGGCCGACGCGCCGGCGACGCAGGCCACCGCCACGCCGAGCACGACCGGCGCGCGCAGCCGGGCGAGATCACCCTCGCGGTGCGCGATGCCCAGCACCCAGAACGTCCCGTACGTGAAGATGTTCTGCAGCACCCAGAAGACCTCGACGCTGAAGATCCCCTGGTAGCCGAAGAGCAGCAGCAGGCAGACGAACGGCAGCAGCACGGCCGGGAGATTCCACAAGCGATAGAGACGCAGCAGCCACGGCGAGAGAAGCACGAGCCAGACGTACGTGTAGATGTACCAGAGCACGCCGGCCCCCAGGTGCTCGCCGAATTCGCTGGCCGGCGGCAGCCCCACCGGCACGGCCCAGAGCAGCAGCGACGACCATCCGGGCCGGTCCGGCCAGCCACGGTAGAACATCAGCGGCACCAGGATCAGGCCCATCAGCCAGACCGCGGGCAGCAGCCGGCGCAGGCGGTTACGCACCGCGCGCCCGGCGTCCCGGTCCACCGACCTGGCCATGAGCGACCCGCCGAGCGCGAACATCACCCCCATCGCCGGGAAGGCGAGCTGCAGGGCGACCACGGACATGAACGAGTGGTGCAGCACCACCCGGATCAGCGCCAGCGCCCGCAAGAAGTCGAAATACCGATCACGGCCGGACACCGACACGTACACCCCCGAATTTGAAGTTTCAGGGATGTTAATCGATACGTAAGAAAGTCAGACGCCGCCGACGTGGATCACCGGGCGGCGTTCGATGTCGGGTTCGGTCTTGCGGATGATCTCGCGGACCACCGGGGCCGTGTCGCCGCGGCCGAGCAGCAGGTAGCGGAACAGGTGGACCAGCGGGCTGCCCTCGGCCCAGGCGAAATAGCAGTGCGGGCGGACGCCGGTGGCGTCCCGCAGGGCGAGCAGCACCGCGGCGATCGCGTTCGGCGCGGCCGGGCTCTGCACCCGCAGCACCCGGTGGCCGCCGACGTCGGCGCCGTGCACCTGGAGCACCTCGCTGAACTCGGACGGGTCGGCCACCGCGACCTCGAGGAAGAGGATGTCGTTGCGACCCGGCACCGGGTTCATCCGGCGCTGCTCGTCCTCCTTGTGCGCGTACTCGGCCGAGTCGCCGGCCTCCCGCCGGTTGGCGACGATGTCGAGCTCGCCGTCGTTGGCGATGGAGTCGGCGATGTAGGTGCGCGCGACCTCGTCGAACTCGATCCGCTCGGCCCGCAGCTCGGTGGTGCGGCTGACCCGGGAGATTAGCGAGACCAGGATGATCCCGGCGACGAACACGGCGGAGATCGCGATGCCGTCCGGCTTCTCGATGATGTTGTCGCCCAGGGCGTACAGCAAAATGAGGGTGAGGATCGCGAAGCCGGCGGCGGCTCGCCGGTGTTGCGCCCGCCAGGCGGAGATCGTGACCGCGACCGCGCCGGAGACCATCATCGCCAGGATGCCGGTCGCATAGGCACCGGCCTGCGCGTTGACGTCGGCCCCGAAGGCGATCGTGATGCCGATGCTGATCACGGTGTAGACCAGCACGACCGGGCGGACGGCCCGGCCCCACTCCGGCGCCATGCCGTAACCGGGCAGGTAGCGCGGCACGATGTTGATCAGGCCGGCCATCGCCGAGGCGCCCGCGAACCAGAGGATGAGGACGCTGCTGATGTCGTAGGCGGTGCCGAAGACCTCGCCGAGCTTCTCGTGCGCCAGGAAGGCGAGGGCCCGGCCGTTCGCCGCGCCGCCGGGCTGGAACTCGTCCGCCGGGATCAGCACGGTCGTCACGAACGACGTGGCGATCAGGTAGACGCTCATGATCAGCGCGGCCGTGGTGAGCAGTTTGCGGGTGTTGCGGACCCGTTCCTCCATGGTGGCCGCCTTGATCAGCGGCATCATGCTGACCCCGGTCTCGAAGCCGGACAGGCCGAGCACCAGCGCCGGGAAAGCGAGAATCGCCGGTCCGAGGAAATTGCCGTGCGACGAGGTGAGCGAGGAGGTCCAGGCGGAGAAGGCGCCCGGCGTGGTGAAGACGTCGACCAGGCCGACCACCGTGATCACCGCGTTGAGCAGCAGGAACACCGCGACCAGCGGGATCGCCACGCCGACGGCTTCGCTGAAGCCGAGCAGAAAGACAAAACCGAGAACCAGGAGCAGAACCACGGTGATGAGTACGGCGTGACCGTGCAGGAAACTCGGCAGATACGGATTTTCCGTCATATGGACGGTGGCATCCGCGGCCGACAGGGTGATCGTGATGATCCACGAGGTGCACACGAACCCGAGCAGAACCAGCACGAACAGCTTGCCCCGCCAGAACGGCAGCAGGTGTTCGAGCATCGCCACCGAGCCCTGCCCGTGCGGGCTCTCCTGGGCCACCCGCCGGTACATCGGCAGCATGCCGAACAGGGTCAGCGCCACGATCAGCAGCGTCGCGAGCGGCGAGAGCGCACCGGCGGCGAGGGCCGCGATGGCCGGCAGATAGGACAGTGTGGAGAAGTAGTCGACCCCGGTCAGGCACATGACCTTCCACCAGGGCTGCTCATGATCGGTCCGGGCCGCCTCCGGGCCGACCGGCTGCACCTGGTGGGCGAGCAGCCAGCGGCTCAGCGCGTGTTGCGGCACGTGCGGATGGACCGGGCTGTCCACCACCGCCGGCACGTTGATCTCGGTGCTCATCCGCTCCCCGATCGTGAGTTCAGGTGCCAGGATGCACCCATGGACCGGACAGTAGTCATCACAGGTGCCAGCTCCGGCGTGGGCCTGGCCGCCGCCGAACAACTGGCCGCGCAGGGCGATCAGGTGGTCGTCGTCGGGCGCAACCCCGAGCGACTCGCTGCCGCCGTCGCGAAGGTACGGCAGGCGGGCAACGGGCGTGAACCGGGGCAGTTCCGGGCTGATTTCGAATCGCTCAAGCAGGTCCGGGAGCTGGCCGCGCACCTGCTCGACACGTACCCGAAGATCGATGTCCTGGCCGACAACGCGGGCGGCATGATCGCCGGTCACCGGCGGACCGAGGACGGCTACGAAGCCACCATCCAGGGCAATCATCTGGGCCCCTTCCTGCTCACCAACCTGCTGCGCGAGCGGCTGGCCGGCGGCCGGGTGGTCAGCACCGCCTCGGACGCGCATCGGTCCGGCCGCCCCGACCCGGCCAACTTCGCCGGCGACGAGAAAACCTACAAAGCCTTCCGGACGTACGGCGGTGCCAAGTCGGCGAACATTCTCTTCGCGGCCGAGGCGGCCCGCCGCTGGCCGGACATCACCAGCGTGAGCTTCCATCCGGGGGTGGTCCGCACCAACTTCGGCGACGGCACCCTGACCCGGCTGTTCTACCGGTTCGCGCCGTTCCTGGTCACCCCGGAGAAGGCCGGTGCGCTGCTGGTCTGGCTGGCCACCGCGCCCAAGGAGGATCTGGTCGACGGCGGTTACTACGTGGGGCACGACGTGAAGAAGCCAGCTTCACACGCGGCCGACCCGGTCGCATCGGCCAAATTATGGGCAGCGAGCGAAGACGCCGTGGGGATATAAAACCGGGATGAGATACCGGACTCTCGGCCCGAGCGGCCTTCGTGTGTCGGAGTTGATCCTCGGTGCGATGACCTTCGGCGAGCAGGGTGGCGTCGGCGCGCCGATCGAGGAGTGCCGCAAGATCCTCGACGCGTATGCGGAGGCCGGCGGCAACACCGTCGACACCGCGATCAACTACCGGGACGGGCAGAGCGAGCAGATCCTCGGCGAGCTGCTGGCCGGCCGCCGCGAGTCGTTCGTGCTGTCCAGCAAATACACGGCGACCCGCAACCCGGACGACGCGAACGCCGGCGGCAACGCCCGGAAGAACCTGCGTGCCTCGCTGGAGACCAGCCTGCGCCGGCTGCGCACCGACTACCTCGACATCTACTGGGTGCACGTGTGGGATTCGGGCACCCCGATCGAGGAGACGATGCGGGCGCTCGACGATGCCGTACGCTCCGGAAAGGTGCTTTATGTCGGCATCTCGGATGCGCCGGCCTGGGTGATCGCGCGCGGCCAGACCCTCGCCGAGCTGCGCGGATGGTCGCCGTTCACGGCGCTGCAGATGCCCTACAACGTGATCGACCGCGACATCGAGCGCGAGCTGCTGCCGATGGCCGAGTCGCTCGGCCTCGCGGTCACCGCCTGGAGCCCGCTGGCCGGCGGCATCCTCTCCGGCAAATACACCGACAAGTCGGTCACCGGCCGGCACAAACCGGAGAACATCGACGAGCGGCAGTTCGCCGCCGCGGCCGCCGTGCAGAAGGTCGCCGACGAGGTCGGCGCCACCCCGTCGCAGGTGGCGATCGCCTGGACCGCCGCCCGCTCGGCGGCGATCGTCCCGATCATCGGTGCCCGCTCGCTCGCCCAGCTCACCGACAACCTCGGCGCGGTCGACGTGACGCTGACCGCCGAGCAGGTCGGCGCGCTGGCCGCGGCGACCGACTTCAGCCTGGGTTTCCCGCACGACTTCATCAACGGCATTGCGCCGTGGGTCTTCGGCAAGGGCATGATCGGGAAAGAATGAGCGACATGGAAAAACACCCCAACGTGGTCGCGGTCCGGGATGCCCTGGACGCGGCCGGCGCGCACGGCATCCAGGTGGTCGTGCTGGACGACGCCGTGCACACCGCGGCCGCGGCGGCCGAGGCCCTCGGGGTCGAGACCGGCCAGATCGCGAACTCGCTGATCTTCGACGCGGACGGCGAGCCGCTGCTGGTGCTGACCTCGGGTGCGCACCGGGTGGACACGGCCAGGCTGGCCGCCGGGCACGGCATCGCCAAGCTGCGCCGGGCCACGCCGGAGTTCGTCCGCGAGCACACCGGCCAGCCGATCGGCGGCGTCGCCCCGCTGGGTCATCCCAAGCCGGTGCGCACGCTCGTCGACACCGCTCTGGAGCAATATGCGGTGATCTGGGCGGCCGGCGGGGTCCCGCGCGCGGTCTTCCCGATCACCTACGCCGAGCTGGTCCGGGTCACCGCGGGCACGCCGGCCGAGGTGGCCTGACGGCCCATGCCGGTCACGCTGCACGTCTGGCGGGTGCCCGGGCGCCGGGTCGGCGCGGCCATGCTGCGCATCCCGCTGTCTTGGCTGACGGTCAAGAACGTCCGCTTCGCGAAATTCCTGGGGACGGGTACGGGTACGAGTTTCGGCCCCGGCGATGCCGATCTGACCCGGTATGCGGCGGTGACCGTCAGCGACGACCCGATCGAGCTGCCCGGCTGGGACCGCCTGGCCGTCGCCCGGGCCCGGGTCGACCTCACCCCGCTGACCAGCCGGGGCACGTGGTCGGGCCGCAAACCGTTCGGCGATCCGAAGCCCGGCAGGAGCGACGGCATGGTCCTCGCCCTGACCCGGGCCCGGCTGCGGCCGCGGGCGGCGCTGACGTTCTGGCGGGCCGTCCCGCCGGTGGCCCGCGAGCTGCACGCCGCTCCCGGCCTGCTCGCCCGGTTCGGCATGGGCGAGGCGCCGATCGGCTGGCAGGGCACGGTCAGCGTGTGGCGGGATGCGGCAGACCTGACCCGCTTCGCGTACCGTCAGCCGGAGCACCGCGCCGTGATCGCACGAACCCCGGCCGCCCGGTGGTATGCCGAGGAGCTGTTCGCACGGTTCGCGGTCGACCGGATCACCGGCGATCGCGCGGTGCTGGGCTGGCTGGAAGAGGGGCAGACTGAGGTATGAGGCTCGTTGCGTGGCAGCCGGACGACCTGCTCCGCCGCCTGGACGACGTGGTGACCGTCTACGGCGAGGCGATGGGCTACCGCCAGGAGCTGCTGCAGACCCGGCGCGGCTACATCGGCGCCCACGTGCGACGGGCCGGTTTCCGGGCGGTGGCGACCCTGACCACCGACGGCCGGCTCGCCGGTTTCGGCTACGGCTACGCGTCCGGGCCCGGCCAGTGGTGGCACGACCAGGTGCGGTCCGCTCTCGACGAGCCGTCCCGCGAGCACTGGCTGAGCAACTGCTTCGAGGTCGTCGAGCTGCACGTCCGGCCGGCCGCGCAGGGGCACGGCGTCGGCGCCCGCCAGCTGCGCGCGCTGCTCGCGATGGCCGACGGCAAGACGGTGCTGCTGTCCACGCCGGAGGCCGACGAGAAGAAGTCCCGGGCCTGGCGGCTCTATCGCCGGTTCGGTTTCACCGACGTGCTGCGCGAGTTCATGTTCCCGGGTGACGAGCGGGCGTTCGCGATCCTGGGCCGCGGGTTGCCGCTGGTGGAGCGGCCCGCCGAGGACGCACCCGGCATTGTCGGCATTTAACCGCATCCGCTGGCCATGGGCGCTACTCGTCGTCCTGGTTCTGGCGCAGATCTGCTATCCGCTGACCGGCGGCGGCACCCGCGCCGGGCTCACCGTCGCGACCGTCCTGCTCGGCTACGCGATGTCGGTCACGCACGCTCTGGTCACCCGGGGTCCGCGGGCGGGCGCCGCGCTGGTCGGCACGGCCACCGTGGGCGGTTTCGCGGTGGAGGCGATCGGCGTCGCGACCGGCTTCCCGTTCGGCACCTACGACTATTCGGGCGAGCTCGGACCGAAGCTGCTGGATGTTCCGCTGATCATCCCGCTGGCCTGGACCTGGATGGCGTGGCCGGCCTGGGTCGCCGCGACACATCTGACAAAACGGCCGGCGGTGCGGATCGCGCTGGCCGGGCTCGGGCTGGCCGCCTGGGACCTCTTCCTCGACCCGCAGATGGTCGCCGAGGGTTACTGGCGATGGCACTCCCCCACTCCCGCGCTGCCCGGCGTGCCCGGCATCCCGGTCGGCAACTACCTGGGCTGGCTGGGTTTCGCCCTGCTCCTGATGGCCGCCCTGGCCTACGCGGGCGGCCGGGCCGTCGAAATCCCCACCGAGGGTGACGCGCCGATCATCACGCTCTGGTTCTGGACGTACGCTTCGTCAGTGCTCGCCCACGCGGTCTTCCTGGGCCTCCCGGCCTCCGCCGCCTGGGGTGCCGTAGTCATGGGCGCCGCCGTGCTCCCGCTGGCCGCCCACCTGATCCGTCCCCATCTGATCGGCCGCCGTCGCCGGATCCGGGCGCAACCATGACCTGCCACCTGATCGGCGCCCGCCTGATCAGCCCCCGGCGCCGGGTCCGGGTGTAGCCATGATCTGGCTGATCCTGCTGCCGTGGCTGGCCCTGACCGCGCACACCGCCGTGAACGCCGTCCTTCTCCGCCGCCTCCCGCGGACGCCGGTGACCACCACCGAACGTGTCGCCGTGCTGCTTCCGCTGCGTGACGAGGCGTCGCGGGTCACGCCCTGCTTGGAAGCGCTGCTGGCCCAGCGCGGCGTCCCCGGCCTGACCATCCACGTCCTCGACGACGGTTCGACGGACGGCACCGCCGAGGTGGTCCGAGCGATCGCCGGCGACAAGGTCTCGCTGCTCACCGGCGCCGGCCTGCCGCCCGGCTGGCTGGGCAAACCACATGCCTGCCAGCAGCTCGCCGACGCCACCAAAAACGCCGATATATTGGCCTTTGTGGACGCGGACGTGGTCCTGGAGCCGGACGCGATCGCCCAGGCCGTGACGACGATGCGCGAACTCCGGGTGACCCTGCTCTCGCCCTACCCCAGGATCGTCGGCGCCGGAAGCGCCCTGATCCAACCCCTCCTGCAGTGGTCCTGGCTGACGTTTCTCCCGCTCCGCGCGATGGAGCGGTCACCGCGCCCGTCGCTCGCGGCGGCCGGCGGCCAGTGGCTGATGATCGACGCGGAGGGTTACCGCCGGGCCGGCGGCCATGCCGCGGTCCGCACCGAGGTCCTCGAGGACATCGCCCTGGCCCGCCGGATCAAGCGATCCGGCGGCCGGATCGCCCTGGCCGACGGCTCCGCCGCCGCCACCTGCCACATGTATTCCACCTGGCCGGAACTGACCGCCGGCTACACCAAATCCCTCTGGGCGAGTTTCGGCTCAGCGCCGGCGGCAAGCACCGTCGTGGCTTTTCTCCTTTTTCTGTACGCGCTTCCGGCCGCGGCCACGCCGATACTGGCCGTCACCGGCTCAGGCGCACTCGCGGTAGTCACCCTGTGCGCCTACCTGCTGGGCGTAACCGGCCGTGTCATCACGGCCGCCGCCACCGGCGCCAAGGCATGGCCCGCGGCCCTGGCCCACCCGATCTCGATCATCCTGTTCGCCCGGCTGATAGCCCGCTCGTTCCGCCTGCGCCGCCAGGGCGCCCTGACCTGGCGAGGGAGGCCGGTGTGAGTCGGATCGTGGTGGTCGGGGCCGGGGTCGGTGGGCTGGCGGCGGCGATTCGGCTGGCTTCGGCCGGGCATGACGTTGAGGTCCACGAGCGGTCGGCGGGCGTCGGCGGCAAGCTGGCCGTCCATGAGCGGGACGGCTTTCGCTTCGACACCGGGCCCAGCCTGCTCACGCTGCCGCAGGTTTTCGCCGACCTCGGTCTGCGGCTGCCCGAGTTGCAGCCGCTCGACCCGGTCGTCCGGCATTTCTTCCCCGGCGGCGCGGTCCTCGACTCCTCGTCGGTGCACGAGGTCTTCCTGGAGCGGATCGCCGATGCGCTCGGTGCCGGTGCGGCCGCCGACTGGAACCGCTTCTGGCGCCGGGCCGAGCGGATCTGGCAGGCCTCGTGGCGGTCGGTGCTGCAACGCCCGGTCACCCCGGCGTCGCTGGCCTCGCTCTCCTGGCGCCTGACCGACCTGGCCGCGATCGCCCCCGGCCGCACCCTGCGCGACCTGAGCCTGCGCTACCTGCGCGACCCGCGGCTGCGGATGCTGCTGGATCGCTACGCCACCTACACCGGCGCCGACCCGCGGCGCGCGCCCGCCGCCCTGGCCGCGATCCCCTACGCCGAGCTGCACTTCGGCGGCTGGTACCTACCTGGCGGCCTGGGCACGCTCGGCACCGCGATGGTCGACCGCTGCACCGAACTGGGCGCCCGAATCGTCACCAACTCCCCGGTGACCGCCATCCTGACGGCCGAAGGCCGAGCCACCGGCGTCGCGATTCGGGGAGGCCAGGCGACCGCCGCCGAGATCCCGGGCGGGCAGGCCACCGGCGCCGCGGATCCGGGCGGACAGGCCAGCGCCGCGATCTTGGGTGAGCGGGCCACCGGCGCCGGGGGTTCAGGCAGGCGGATCGACGCCGACATCGTCGTGTCTGATGTGGATGCTCTTGCCCTCTATCGCGACCTGCTGCCCACCCCGGGGCGGCTGGCCGCGCTCACCGATCGCAGCCTGGCCGGCTTTGTCATGCTGCTCGGCATCCGTGGGGAAACTCCCGAGCTGGCTCACCACAACGTTTTCTTTCCCAGCTGGTACGACGCCGAGTTCAACGCGATCTTCGGCTCGGCCTCCCGTCGGGCGGGGCCGGCCGGTGATCCCACCATCTTTGTGACCCGGGCCGACGATCCCGCGGTTCACCCGCCCGGCACCGAGGCCTGGTTTGTGCTGGTCAATGCGCCTCGGCACGGCACTGACTGGTCGGCGGTCGACTGGCGGCGGGCGGGGCTGGCCGAGGCGTACGGGAAGCATGTTCTTGATGCTCTTGCTCGTCGCGGGCTTGATGTTCGGGATCGGCTGATCTTTGCCGAGATTCGCACGCCGGCCGATCTTGCCGATGCCGCGGCGGCTCCCGGCGGTGCCATCTACGGCACCTCGGGTGGGCTGATGCGGCCGGCCAACCGGGGGCCGGTCGACAACCTGTTCCTGGTGGGCGGCTCGGTGCATCCGGGGGGTGGGCTGCCGATGGTCACGCTGTCCGCGAAGATCGTGGCCGACGAGATCGGTAAATATTCGCCGGCTTGAGCCGATCGGCTAGCGTGGCGGGCGTGCCGATGGTGGACGATCCGCGCGCTGCCCTCCGGCCCGGCCTGCCGATCGAGGCCACCGGCCTCGGTCAGGTCGCCCGCGGTGGGCGCCGCCTGCTCGACGATGTCTCCCTGACCGTGCGGCCGGGTGAGCTGGTCGCGATCATCGGGGCCAGCGGTGCCGGCAAGACCACCCTGCTGGAAACCCTGGCCGGAGTGCGCCGGCCCACCAGCGGCGCGGTGCGGCACGATGGCCGGCCGGCTCCGGACGCGGCGATCGGCTACGTGCCGCAGGACGACATCATCCACCAGGAGTTGCCGCTCGCCCGGACGCTGCGCTACGCGGCCCGGCTGCGGCTGCCGGCCGGCACGTCCGGGGCCGCGGTCGCGGAGCGGGTCGCCGAGGTTCTCGCGGTGCTGGGCCTGACCGGGCGGGGCGACACCCGGGTGGGCAGCCTCAGCGGTGGTGAGCGCAAGCGGGCCGGCATCGCGGTCGAGCTGCTCGCCCGGCCGCGTGCCCTCTTTCTCGACGAGCCCACCTCGGGGCTCGACCCGGCCACCGCGGCCGAGCTGCTGACGCTGCTGCGTGCGCTGGCCGCCGATGGGGTGCCGGTCGTGCTGACCACGCACAACCCGGCCGACGTCGACCGCTGCGACACGGTCGTGGTGCTGGCTCCGGGCGGTCGCCTGGTGTTCGCGGGACCGCCCGCGGACGCTCCCGCGCACTTCGGCGCCGACGACGTGGCCGGCGTCTACGGCCGGCTCACGGACGCGCCGGCGTGGCCGCCATCCGCCACCGCCGGGGATAACACGGGCGAGACGGCCGTCGCTGCGGACAAAGTGGACGCATTCCCCGCCGTACCCCCGAAAATCTCTGGATGGCTGAGCCAGACCGCTCTGCTCAGCCGACGCAATCTTGAGATTCTCGGGGCCAACCGGCTCACCCTGGCGATTCTGATCGGCTCGCCGCTGGTGATCCTGGCGATGTTCCTCATGCTGTTCCGGGCGGGCGCGTTCGACCCGGCCCGCCCCGATCCGGCCACCACCGTGATGATCCTGTTCTGGATCGCGTTCGGGGTCTTCTTCTTCGGGCTCACCTACGGCCTGCTGCAGATCTGCGCCGAGCTGCCGATCCTGCGCCGCGAGGTGTTCGCCGGCCTGCGTCTCGGCCCCTACCTGGCCGCCAAGGTCGCCCTTCTGCTGCCCCCGCTGGCCGCCGTCGACCTGCTGCTGCTGGCCGCGCTCCGCGGCCTGGACCGGCTCCCGCCGCTGGCCGCCGGCGACTTCGCCGCGATCTACCTGACCGCTCTGCTCGCCTCGGCCTGCGCGCTCGCGCTCGGCCTGCTCTGCTCGGCGAGCGTCTCCGACGTGGCCCAGGCCAGCCTGCTGCTGCCGATGCTGTGCTTCCCGCAGGTGCTGTTCGTCGGCGCGATCCTGCCGGTCCCGGTGATGGCCCCGGTCGGCCGCGCGCTCAGCTACGCGATGTCGAACCGCTGGTCGTTCGAGGCGCTCGGGCACACGGCCGGCCTGGAGGCGCTGTGGCGGGACGGCGGTTCGCCGCTCGGGCCGCCGCTGCTGGCCAACTACGGCGACTCGTTCGCCCGCGAGCCGTGGCAGAACTGGCTGATCCTCGGCGGCATGACGCTGTTCTTCCTGGCGGCCGCGGTGCTGGTGCTGCGGCGACGCTGCGGGCGACGACGTGGCTGAGCTCGACACCTCCCGGCTCGACGAACTGCGCGCAACCGAGTACGCCCACCTCGACCACAACGGCGAGGTCTATCTCGACTACACCGGCGCCGGGGTGTACGCCCAGGCCCAGCTCCGCGCCCACCACGAGCGGCTCGCATCGCGGGCGTTCGGCAATCCGCACTCGGCGAACCCGGCGTCGGCGGCCTCGACCGAGCTGGTCGAGTCGGCCCGGCGCGCGGTCCTGCGCTTCCTGAACGCCGACCCGGCCGAATACGCGGTGATCTTCACGCCCAACGCGTCGGGGGCGTGCCGGCTGGTCGGTGAGGCGTACCCGTTCGGCCGGGGCCGCGACCTGGTGATGACGTTCGACAACCACAACTCGGTCAACGGCATCCGCGAGTTCGCCCGCCGGGCCGGGGGCCGCCGCCGCTACATCCCGCTCGCCCCGCCCGACCTGCGGATCGCCGACGCGACGGTGGACAGCGCCCTGCGCCGGCGGCGGGGGCTGTTCGCCTTTCCGGCGCAGAGCAACTTCACCGGCGTGCAGCATCCGCTCGAGTGGGTGGAAAAAGCCCACGACGCCGGGTACGACGTACTCCTCGACGTGGCCGCCTACCTGCCGGCCAACCCGCTCGACCTGAGCCGGGTGAAACCGGACTTCGTGCCGATCAGCTGGTACAAGGTGCTCGGCTACCCGACCGGGGTGGGCTGCCTGGTCGCCCGGCGCGACACGCTCGCCCGGCTGCGCCGCCCGTGGTTCGCCGGCGGCACGATCGCCGCGGTCAGCGTCGGCACCGAGTGGCACCAGCTGGCCCCGGACGAGACCGCGTTCGAGGACGGCACCCTCAACTTCCTGCACATCCCGGACGTCGAGTTCGGCCTGTCCTGGCTGACCGGGATCGGCCCCGAGCTGATCCGGGACCGGGTGCGCGCGCTCACCGGCCGGCTGCTGGAGCGGCTGGCCGGCCTGCGGCACGCCAACGGCGCTCCGCTGGCCCGGATCTACGGCCCGTCCGGTCTGGACGGTCGCGGCGGCACGGTCACCTTCAACCTGCTCGACCCGGACGGCCGGATCGTCGACGAACGCCTGGTCGCGACCGAGGCCGCGGCCGAGGGGCTGTCGCTGCGCACCGGCTGCTTCTGCAATCCGGGCGCCGGCGAGGGCGCGTTCGCGATCGGCCGTCGTCAGCTACGCGGCTCGGCCCGCTGGGGAGTCCGCACGATCGACGAATACCTGACCATGATCGGCCTGCCCAGCGGCGGCGCGGTCCGGGTGTCGTTCGGTGTCGCGTCCACCTTCGGCGACGTGCGGCGGCTGCTCGACTTCCTGACCGCCACCTACCTCGACCGCACCGCCGACGCCGCCGGGCTGGCCCCCCGGTTGCGCTGCTGACGACTATCGTGATCGACATGGGGGACGACGAACGTGCGGTGCTGGAACGGATCGGGCAGGGCCTGCTCTACACCGAGTCGGAGGCGTCCTTCCAGGCTCCGCTGCGCCGCGCCGACCTGATCTTCGAGTACAACCGGACCCGGCCCGGCGACGCCGCAGGGCGCCGGGCCCTGCTGGAGCGGATCCTCGGTTCGGTCGGGGCCCGCACGGTGCTCAACTCGCCGTTCCACGCCGGCTTCGGCAGCAACGTGCACATCGGCGACGATTTCTTCGGCAACGTCAACCTGACCTTCGTCGACGACGTCGAGATCCGGATCGGCAACGGTGTCATGATCGCGCCGAGCGTCACCCTCACCACCACCGGCCACCCGATCCACCCGGACCTGCGGGAGGACTTCCGGCGGTTCTCCGAGCCGATCGTGATCGAGGACAAGGTCTGGATCGGCAGCAACGTCGTCGTGCTCCCCGGGGTCCGGATCGGCTACGGCGCGGTGATCGGCGCGGGCAGTGTCGTGTCGCGCGACATCCCGCCGATGACGGTCGCGGTCGGGGTGCCCTGCCGGGTGGTCCGGCCGATCAGCGCGGACGACCTCAAGAATCGGCTGGCACCTAGCTAGGTGCGTGCGCGGCCAGGAACGCCTTGGCCATCGCCGAGGCCAGGTCGGCCGGGTTCTTGGCGGCGATCGCCTTGCCGTCGGTGGCCTTCGCGATGTCGGTCAGGGTGGCCATGTCGGCGTCCGGCCCGAAGCCGACCCCGATCACCGGCACCGGCCGCTGCGGGTCGCTCTCCTTGGCCAGCCGGGTCAGGAACGTCTTCTTCGGCATGGCGTACTTCGACTCGGCGTCCGTGCCGTCGCTGAGCACGATGATCAGCGTGATCGCCCGCGGCTTGACCCGGGGTCTCATCGCGGCCCGGGCGTCCAGAATGGTCTGGAAGAGCGGCGTGCCGGCCTCGTTGGGGGCGGTGTAACCGGTGATCGCCGCGGCCAGCGCGTCCCGCCGGGACTTGTCGCCCACCTTCCCGGTGATCGGCCCGAACGGCACCACGTCGGTGTGCGGCGGGCTCTCCGGCTTCGGGGTGTTGAAGGTCCACAGGCCGATGCTGGTCTCGTCGCCGAACAGCTGGGCCGCCGCCAGCCCGGACTGCCGGAGCAGGCCGGCCTTGGTGGTGACGCGGCCGGTCCGGTCGGTGGCCGGCTTGTTCATCGAGCCGGACGAGTCGATCAGCAGCAGCACCTGGAATTCGAGCGCGCGGTACTGCGCCCACTGCAGGGCCGGGTCGAGCATCCGGTCGGAGCGCTCCGGCACCTCGATGGCGTGCGGCATCGCGTACGTCCGGAAACCCGCGTCGGTGATCGCCGGCATGGTGATCGCCGCTCGCAGCCGCTCGGCCAGACCGGCGTATTTCGTGGTGGCCGAGATCGCGAACGGGTAGTCCGCCTCGATCAGCCCGTCCGACGGATACGAACCCTTGAGCGTGACCGGGTTGTTGCCGCGCTGGTACATGGTGAGCTGCTGCTCGGTGATCGGGAAGGCGCCGACGTCGTTGGCGACGGCGGTCGCGTCGGTCTGCCCGGCGACCCGGCGCAGCAGCTCGGCCGGGTCGGCCGAGGCGTCCTTGAGCCGGCTGCGCAGGGTCAGCGCGCGCAGCTGGGCGATGCCCGCGTCGGGGGTGCTGTGCACCATGGCCGCCTGGATCGCGTAGACGGCGAGCATGCCGACGCTGGAGTGCAGCGGGTCGGGCATGGTGACGGCCGGGATCTGATGCCCGGCGAGGCCGGTCATCAACTGCATCCAGGTGGTCCGGTCGCCCTGGGCGTATCTCGCGGCGACGGCGGTGGGTGCGGCCAGCACGATCGGGCTGCGGGCGATCGGCTCACCCGCCTGGCGGTACGTGTTGACCAGCGCGATCCGCAGCCACACGCTGCTCGACGGGATCCACACGTCGGGTTGCTCGGGGGCGAGCGCGGTGACGGCCGGCTCCTGGGCGGTGACGGTGATCGGCCCGCAGTCGGCACCGGAGTTGAGCCCCTGCGCCGCCTCCCGCACCACCGGCGCGATCTCCGGGGCGGCGACGACGTGCAGCAGGGTGCCGGAGCACGGCCCGGTGGAGGCCGCCCGGTTGGCGGTGTCGGCCGGTTTCTGCGAGTAGATCCACCAGGTGGTGCCGCCGGCCACCAGCACCAGCGTCACCACGATCATCGCGGCGAGAAGCATCCGGGCCGCGAAACTGGGCGGCTGATCCAACTCCGGATCATGCTCCGGCGATTGCTCACGCCACATGGCATCCGACATGACACACCGCCTCCCAGTTTTCTGCCCGGTGATTACGCAAGGTCGAATGTGAACGAGGCCGAATAGTAGCCATGAACTCTCGTCCGGCAACAGTGAAACTTGCATTCCGGCCGTTGGCCACACCCGGAAACCCTGCTCGGAGCGGGTTTGCCGCGTAATTTGGCTTCCCGTGCGACCGAAATCGGCCACCGCCTTGATCGACACGAAGAGTAATTGTCATCGCCAATTACGCACCGTCGCCAAAGGACACGGAATGGCGGCGGAGATCAGGAAAATGGTGGCCCGGGCGCCCAAGATCGGAATACCGCGAATGCACGCGGTAGCGCCGCTCGCCGCGGCCGCAACAGATCGTCAGGGCCGAATGATTTTGTCGCACCGGGTCGGTATGGTGCCGAGTCGTGGCCAACGTGTTCGTGAGCTATCGCACCCCCGACGTCACCACGGCCATGAAACTCGCCGAGGCCCTGCGCGCCGCCGGGCACGAGGTCTGGCTCGACCGCTGGGAGATCACCATCGGCGACTCCATCGTGGAGCGGATCAACCAGGGCCTGACCGGCCTGTCCTATCTGGTGCTCTGCTGGTCCGCGTCGGGTGAGAGCACCTGGCAGCGCCGCGAGTGGCAGCCCACGCTGGCCCGCCAGCTCGAGGGCGAGCCGGTCAAGATCCTGCCGGTACGGCTCTCCGGCGGCACCGGGCCGGCCATCATCCGCGACCTGCGATACGCCGATCTGGAGCACGACTGGGACGCGGGCGTCCGCGAGTTGCTGGCGGCCATCCGGTGAGCCGCCCGGTCCTCATCGCGCACGCCACCGGCGACGAGGAGTTCGCGCAGCTCCTGGCGGCCCCGATCGCCGCGGCCGGCTACGACGTGGTGCACGGCGGCACGGTGCTGGTCGGCGAGAGTGTCGTCGAGGTGGTCAGCCATGCCCTCGCGGCCGGCGCCCCGGTGGTGCTGTGCGGCACGATCCGCGCGATGGGCACCGGCTGGGCGTGGCGCACGGTCATGGCGGCCCGTGGTCTCCACCCCCAGGTCCGGATCTACGGTGTGGCCGTCGAGCAGGACGTCTACCTGTCGCCGCTGACCCTGGACGGGGAGGTCACCGAATACTGGCGCGATCCGGCCGGGGCGCTCGGCGCGGTGGTCGCCGCCCTGCTGCGGCACTATCCGCCGAGCCTGGAGCCGGGGCCCGGCCCGGCCGCCCTGCCGGCCGGCCGGCGGGAGGCCGCCGAGCAGCGTTTCCGCGACCTGCTGCTGCGCAGCTGCGACATCATCGACCTGGCCAACCTGCCGGCCGACCGCCGGCTGGTCACCCAGGAGCTGACCCTGCGCAGCCTGTTCCTGCCGCTGAACGTGCGGGTCGAGAGCGAGGCCGGTCCCGACCCGGAGCGGTTCCTGGAGGCGATCGAGCAGCGCCGGGTCACCGGCGGCCGGGCGCTCCCGGCCGGCGAGTCCGGGGATCCGGAACCGCCGGGGGCGCGGCTGCGGGAGAGCCGGCGGCTGGTCGTGCTCGGCGACCCCGGGTCCGGCAAGACCACGCTGCTGCGCTGGATGGCCACCGCCTACCTGCTGCGGCTACGCCGCGACCCGTCCTGGGGGTTGCTGCCGGGTGTGGCCACCCTGCCCGACGAGGATCTGCTGCCGGTGCTGGTGCGCTGCCGCGATCTGGGCGCGGCCCAGGTGGACGGCGCGTTCGACGACGTCCTGCGGCACGTCCTGCGCCGGGCCGAGCTCACCGCCGACGAGATCGAGGCGATGCGGGCCGGCCTCGCCGAGCGGCTCGAGGCGGGCACGGTGCTGCTGCTGATCGACGGCCTCGACGAGATCGGCGACCCGGGCGCCCGGGCCCGCTTCTGCCAGCTGCTGGAACGCATCCACCTCACCCGTCCGCTGGTGCCGATCGTGGTCACCAGCCGGATCGTCGGCTACCGCGAGATGGGCCGGCGGATCGGCCGCGGCTTCGAGCACCTCACCATCGCCGAGCTGGACGGCCCGGCCAAGGACGACTTCCTGCGCCGCTGGTGCGCGGTCACCGAGCCGCCCGACCGGCGGCAGGGCGCGGCCGACGAGCTGATCACCGACATCCACCGCACCGACCGGATCGAGCGGCTCACCGGCAACCCGATGCTGCTCACCACCCTCGCCCTGGTCAAGCGCAGCATCGGCCGGCTGCCCGACCACCGCGCCGACCTGTACGCCGCGGCGGTGAAGGTGCTGCTCAGCTGGCGGGCCGAGGTGGACGCGCCGATCAGCCCGCGGGAGGCCGAGCCGCAACTTCAATACCTGGCCTACGCGATGTCCGACGGCGGCGTGCAGCAGCTGACCGAGGACGAGGTGCTCGACCTGCTGGAGCGGATGCGCATCGAGTACCGGCAGCTGCGGGCGATCGGCCAGCACGATCCGGCCGACTTCGTGCGGCTGCTGGAGCAGCGCACCGGCATCCTGGTCGAGACCGGCCACGTCCGCCGGGCCGGCGATCTGATCCCGCTGATCGAGTTCCGGCACCTGACGTTCCAGGAGTATCTGACCGCCCAGGCCCTGGTGCAGGGCTATTTCCCGGGCCGCGACCAGGCCGAGGACCTGGCCGTCCACATCGGCCGGCTGACCGCCCGGGTGGACGCCGGCACCGACGCCGCGGACACCTGGCAGGAGGCGATCCGGCTCTGCGTGACCCTGTGCCACAGCGACGACGTCGACCGGGTGCTGCGCGCGGTGCTCGGCGCGCACCCGCTGCTGGCCGCCCGCTGCCTGCTCGACGAGCCGGACGCCGGCCCGGACGTGGTGGCCGCGATCCTGGGCGCGCTGGCCGCGGCCCTGCCCGGCGACGACGCCACGGTCGCGGTGATGTTCGCGCTCGCCCGCACCGCGTGGGCGGCCGACCTGGTCGAGCACATGGTCGGCGAACTGCGCTCGCGCGGCCCGGGGGCGGTGCCGACGCTGGGCGCCCTGATCGGCGAGGTCCTGGTGGAGCGGCGGGCCGGCCGGGACGAGGAACCCACCGCCGAGTCGTTCCTCGCCGACCTGGCCGCCCCGGGTGACCGGGCGGTGACCGCGGCGCTGGCCTTCCAGGCCGCCGAGCTGACCGACATCGGCCCGGACAGCGCGCCGCTGCGGGAGCTGCTCGACCTGCTGGAACGGCCCGATCCGCTGGCCGCCGGCGCGGCGGCCTGGGCGATCCTGCGGGTCCAGCCGCCGGCCGACGAGTGCTGGTGGACGGACGCCGACCTCGACCGGCTGATCGCCGTGGCCGGCCGGGCCGGCACGCACACCACCACCCGGCTGTCGCTGATCATGGTGGTCGGTCCGCGCCGGTGGCCGGCGGTGGTGCCGGTGCTGACCGCGGCGGCCGGCGACCCCGACCCGGGCAACCGGGCCAAGGCGCTGCTGCTGCTCGGCCAGTCCGGGCAGGAGTCCGCGCTGCCGGCCCTGACCGCGGCGGTCGCCGGCAACGACCTGAACGCCCGGCGGACCGCCGCCGCGGCGCTGGGCCTGCTGCGCACCTCGTCGGCCGGGCCGGCCCTGATGTCCCGGCTGACCGACCGGGACGCCGAGGTGCGAGCGGCCGCCGCCGAGGCGCTCGGCGACCTCGGCGAGAGCACCGCGACCGGCCTGCTGATCGCCGCCATGAAGGACCGGGAACAGCGGGTCCGCAACCGGGCCGCCCAGGCCCTCGGCAAGATCGGCGACTCGGCCGCGGTCGCCCCGCTGATGGACGTGCTGATCCGGCAGCCGGACGGCGAGCTGGGCTGGTACCTGATCGACGCGCTGGCCGACCTGGGCGACGGCCGGCCGGTCCCGGCGCTGATGGCCGCGGTCGAGACCATGGCCGGCAGCACGTTCTGGCCGCTCTACGCGCTGGGCACGCTCGGCGACCGCCGGGCCCGCGAGGTGGTGCTCCGGCACCTCGGCGGCGAGCAGCCCGCGCCGTGGGCGGTCCGGGTCCTGGGTGATCTCGCCGGCGCCGACCCGGCCGACCGGGCCACCATCGAGGCCGCCGCCACCGCCGCCGACCCCGACCTGCGGGAGAAGGCGGCCGACGCGCTGTGGGCGCTCGGCGACGACCTGGCCCTCGATCCGCTGCTCGGCCTGGTCGCCGACCCGGCCGACGAGGTCCGCGCGCAGACCGCCCGGGTGCTGAGCATCTTCGAGACGACCCGGGCCGCGGCCGCCCTGGTCACCCTGGCCGGCGACCGGAGCGGCAAGGTCCGCGCCCAGGCGATCGCGTCGCTCGGCGACATGTGCTTGGACCTCGGCTTCGCCGCGATCGCCGGGGCGGCCGCCGGCGACGACCCCGACCCTCAGGTCCGCCGGGCCGCGGTGGCGGCGCTGCGGGGCTGGACCGGCGACCGGGCGCGCGAGCTGCTGACCGCCGCCGCCGGGGACCCGATCGCCGTGATGCGCGCCGAGGCGGCGGCCGCGCTCGGCCAGGCCCGCGGGCCGGCGATCCGGCCGGCGCTGCTGCGGCTGGCCGGCGACCGCGACCCGGACGTCCGGTCCCGGGCCCTCGAATCGCTCGGCGCGTTCGGTGGCGCCGGCGCCGGGCCGCTGCTGACCGCGGCCCTGCGCGCCCCGGACGCGACCGTCCGGGCCCGGTCCGCGACCGGCCTCGGGCTGCTGCTCGACGACGCGGCCGCGGTGCCGCTGGCCGGCCTGCTCACCGACCCTCAGCCGATGGTCCGCGAGGCCGCCGCCGAGGCCCTCGGCGACCTCGACTCCGACCGGGTCGCCGAGGCGCTGATCGCGCACGCCGGCGATCCGGCGCCCGGGGTCCGCAAGGAGATCGCCATCGCCCTCGACCACGGCGGGACCCCGGCCGCGCGGCCGGTGCTGCGGACCCTCCTGGCCGATCCACACCCGCAGGTCCGGGCGGTCGCCGCCGAGGCGATGGCGGTCCTCGAAACGCCGGACCGCTTCGCGGTCCTGCTCCCGATGCTCACCGACCCGCACCCGGAGGTGCGGCGCAGCGTGATCGGCGCGCTCGACGACGAGGCCGCCGTCGCCGAACTGCTGCCCCTGCTCGACGACCCGAACAAGGACGTGCAGACGGCGGCGGTCTGGACGCTCGGCCTGATCGGCGACCGGGTGGCCACCCCGCGCCTGCGCGCCCTCCTCCTGGAGGTCGACGGCGACCAGCGGGCCATCACGGTCGAGGCACTGTCGAGGCTGGAGGGTGCGGAAGCGGTGCGGATGCTGGGCATGGCGCTCGGCGACCCCTACCCGGCCGTCCGCTTCACCGCGATCACCGAGATCCGGCACACCCGCGATCTGTCCTGGGCGCCGCTGCTGCGCGACGCGCTGGACGACCCGGAGGGCACGGTGCGTGCCGAAGCGGCCCGGTCGCTGGCCGGCCTCGGCGACCTCGACGCGATCGGGCCGCTGACCGCGATGCTGCACGGCGATCCGGCGCCGTGGGTGCGCAGCCACGCGGCCGGCGCGCTCTACCGGCTGGGTTCACCCACGGCCCGGGCCGCCCTGGAGCGGGCCACCACCGACCCGCACTACGACGTCCGGGAGATCGCGGCGCTCGGGCTGGCCCGGCTCGGCGACCCCGGGCCGCTGCGCACGCTGCGGAAACAGATCACCGACGGCAACGCCGGCAGCCGCCGGTCGCTGATCGGCGTGCTGGCCGCGGCCGGCGACCGCCCGGCCGGGCGGCTGGTCCGGATCGGCCTGACCTCGCCGTCGTGGCGGGCCCGGCAGCTGTGGGCGACCGCCTTCGCCAGCGCCCTGCCCGACCAGTTCGACCGGGACCTGCTCACCGAGCACCGGTCCGGCGGCCAGTCCGGGGTCGACCCGGCCCGGGTGATCGACCGCCGGCGGGTCGAGCGGATGGCCCGGATCCTGTGGCGGACACCGGACGAGATCCGGCAGGCGTACATCCGGCTCTCGGGGCAGATCCCGCTGCGGGTCGATAACTAGAGCGGGCGTACGCCGGAGGGCAGTTCCTCGGTGGCCACGTGTGCGAGCAACGTCGTACGCAAAGCCTCTGCGGCATGGGGGAGCACGGACCGTTTGCGATGCGCCAGAGCGATCGTCCGGCGCATGCCGGGCGGAGCCAGCGGGGTCGAGCGCAGCATCGGGCGGTTGGCCAGCACCATGCTCGGCACCAGGGCCACGCCCAGGCCGGCCTCGACGAAGGCGAGCACCGCGTCCATCTCGCCGCCCTCGACCGCGAACTTCGGGGTGAAACCGGCCTGGCGGCAGGCTTCCAGGGTGACGCCGCGGATGTCGTAGCCGGCCCGGAACATGACCAGCGGGGTGTGTTCCAGCTCGGAGAGGGCGATCTGGCCGTGCGTGGTGGGCGGCGGGCGGTCGAAGGCGGACGCCACCACCAGGCTCTCCCGCAGCACCGGCGTGGTGGTCAGGGCCGGGTCGACGCCCTCGTCGGGATGCACGATCAGGGCCAGGTCGAGGGTGTGCGCGAGCAGGTTCTCGATGAGGTCCTGGGAGCTGCCCTCGTTCACGTACAGCTGGATGTCGGGGTGTTCGGCGCGGAAGGTGCGCAGCACCTCGGGGACCAGCGACGAGCAGAGGCTCGGGGTCGCGCCGAGCCGGACGTCGCCGCGACGCAGGCCGACGATGTCCTGCACCGCCTCCCGGGCCGAGTCGGCGTCGGCGACCATCCGCTGGGCCATCGGCAGCAGCGTCTCGCCGGCGACGGTCAGGGTGGCGGCGCCGCGGATCCGTTCGAAAAGCGGCGCGCCGAGGCTCTGTTCCAGCGTGTGAATCTGCTTACTTAACGTTGGCTGTGAGACGCCCAGATTGTCGGCCGCTTGGGTGAAATGTCGGGTTTCTACGACTGCCAAGAAGTAACGAAGCTGCTGGAGCTGCACCTCGATAGCCTATCTCTATCGTTACCTACCCGATCATGCATTAGACGAATGGGCCAGGGACTTCATACCGTCATTGCTGTGGCGGTAGACACGAAAGTTCCCCAGGCGGCGGTTGCATCCAAGGCCGCACTCGCGCCGAGCAGAAAACGGACCTCGTCCGTCCTGCTGAAGATCATCATGGCCGTTACCGGCATCACGCTGATCCTGTTCCTGTACCTGCACATGATCGGCAACCTGAAGATCTTCTTCGGTGCGGAGGCCTTCGATCACTACGCGCACTGGCTGCGGTCCGTCGCCACGCCGCTGCTGCCCAGGACCTGGTTCCTGTGGATCCAGCGGGGTGGCCTCACGGTCGCGGTGATCGCGCACATCGCGTCGGCGGCCATCCTGGCCCGCCGGGCCCGCGCGGCCCGCCCGGTCAAGTACGTCCACCGGCCCAAGGTGCAGGGCAGCTACGCGGCCCGCACGATGCGCTGGGGCGGCGTGATCGTCCTGCTCTTCGTGATCTTCCACGTCCTCGACCTGACCACCGGCACGCTCAACCCGGTCGGGGACAAGCAGCACCCGTACGCCAACGTGGTCGCCGACTTCGCGCTCGACCGCTGGTACGTGACGCTGTTCTACACGCTCGCGATCGTGGCGGTCGGCTTCCACCTGCGGCACGGCATCTTCAGCGCCGCCCGCACCCTGGGCCAGCAGACCGCCCGCGGCGAGCGGATCGCCCGGGCCTCCGCCCTGGTGCTGTCGCTCGTCCTGGTAGCCGGCTACCTCGCCGTGCCGTTGGCGGTCATGACCGGATTGGTGGACTGACGTGACTGAGTTCTGGAACGACGGCGACCCGATCGCCGACACCGCCGCCCCCGACGGTCCGATCGAGACCCGGTGGGAGCGACGAAAGTTTTCCGCCAAGCTGGTCAACCCGGCCAACCGCCGCAAGCTCACGGTGATCGTGGTCGGCACCGGCCTGGCCGGCGGCTCGGCCGCGGCGACCCTGGCCGAGGCCGGTTACCACGTCAAGTCGTACTGCTATCAGGACAGCCCGCGCCGGGCGCACTCGATCGCGGCGCAGGGCGGCATCAACGCGGCCAAGAACTACCGCAACGACGGCGACTCGGTCTACCGCCTCTTCTACGACACGGTCAAGGGCGGCGACTTCCGCGCCCGCGAGTCGAACGTGTACCGCCTGGCCAGCGTGTCGGTCAACATCATCGACCAGTGCGTGGCGCAGGGTGTGCCGTTCGCCCGCGAGTACGGCGGCCTGCTCGACAACCGCTCGTTCGGCGGCACCCAGGTGTCGCGCACCTTCTACGCCCGGGGGCAAACCGGTCAGCAGCTGCTGCTCGGCGCCTACCAGGCACTGGAGCGGCAGATCGGCCTCGGCAACGTCGAGATGAACGCCCGGCACGAGATGCTCGAGCTGATCATCGTCGAGGGCAAGGCCCGCGGCATCGTGGTGCGGGACATGGTCACCGGCGAGATCACCACCGAGATGGCCGACGCGGTCGTGCTCGCCTCCGGCGGCTACGGCAACGTCTTCTTCCTCTCCACCAACGCCAAGGGCTGCAACGTCACCGCCTCCTGGCGCGCGCACCGCAAGGGCGCGCTGTTCGCGAACCCCTGCTACACCCAGATCCACCCCACCTGCATTCCGGAATCGGGTACGCACCAGAGCAAGCTCACGCTGATGAGCGAGTCGCTGCGCAACGACGGCCGGGTGTGGGTGCCCAAGGCCCGCGGCGACAAGCGCGCCCCCGGCGAGATCCCCGAGGTCGATCGCGACTACTACCTCGAGCGGATCTACCCGGCCTTCGGCAACCTGGTGCCGCGCGACATCGCGTCCCGGGCCGCCAAGAACGTCTGCGACGAGGGCCGCGGCGTCGGACCGGGCGGGCTCGGCGTCTACCTGGACTTCGCCGACGCGATCGGCCGGCTCGGCCAGAAGGCCGTCGAGGAGAAATACGGCAACCTCTTCGAGATGTACGCGCGGATCACCGGCGAGAACCCGTACGAGACGCCGATGCGGATCTACCCGGCCGTGCACTACACGATGGGTGGCCTGTGGGTCGACTACGACCTGCAGTCGACGATCCCCGGCCTGTTCGTGGTGGGCGAGGCCAACTTCTCCGACCACGGCGCGAACCGGCTCGGCGCGTCCGCGCTGATGCAGGGCCTGGGCGACGGCTACTTCGTGCTGCCGACGACGCTGGGCAACTACCTCGCCGCGGGGCCCTTCGCTGCCGTTCCGCAAGATCACGAGGCGGTGGTCGAGGCCCGCACCGCGGTCGAGGACCGGATCAACCGGTTCCTGGAGATCGACGGCGACCGGACCGTGGACTCGTTCCACCGCGAGCTCGGCCACATCATGTGGGAGTACTGCGGCATGGAGCGCACCGAGGAGGGCCTGACCAAGGCGATCGGGCTCATCCGGTCGCTGAAGGACGAGTTCTGGCAGCGGGTCAAGGTGCCCGGCACCGGTGAGCAACTCAACCAGAACCTGGAGAAGGCCGGCCGGGTCGCCGACTTCTTCGAGCTGGGCGAGCTGATGTGCATCGACGCGCTGCACCGCCGGGAGTCCTGCGGCGGCCACTTCCGCGCCGAGTCGCAGTCCGAGGACGGCGAGGCGCTGCGCCACGACGACGAGTTCGCCTACGCCGCGGCCTGGGAGTACTTCGGCGCCGACCGCAAACCCACCCTGCACAAGGAACAGCTCGAATTCGAGTACGTCCACCCGAGCACCCGGAGCTACAAGTAATGGACATCCAGGTTCGCGTGTGGCGCCAGACCGACTCTGCCGACAAGGGCCGGATGGTGACCTACGACGTCAAGGACATCTCCCCCGACGCATCCTTCCTGGAGATGCTCGACGTCCTGAACGAGAAGCTGATCCTCGACGGGGACGACCCGGTCGCGTTCGACCACGACTGCCGCGAGGGCATCTGCGGCATGTGCAGCATGGTCATCGACGGTGTGGCGCACGGCCCGGAGCGGGCCACCACCACCTGCCAGCTGCACATGCGGCACTTCGCCGACGGCGACGTGATCGACGTCGAGCCGTGGCGCGCCGCCGCCTTCCCGGTCATCAAGGACCTGGTCGTCGACCGCACCGCGTTCGACCGGATCATCCAGGCCGGTGGCTACATCACCGCGCCGACCGGGGCCGCCCCCGAGGCGCACTCGGTGCCGGTGCCCAAGAAGGACGCCGACCTGGCGTTCGAGGCGGCCACCTGCATCGGCTGCGGCGCCTGCGTCGCGGCCTGCCCGAACGGCTCGGCGATGCTGTTCACCGCGGCCAAGGTCGCGCACCTGGGTCTCGTGCCGCAGGGCCAGCCGGAGCGGGACACCCGGGTGCTCGACATGCTCCAGGCCCAGGACGACGCCGGCTTCGGCGGCTGCACCAACGCCGGCGAGTGCACCACGGTCTGCCCGAAGGGCATTCCGCTGACGCTCATCGGCCGCCTCAACGCCGACTATCGCAAGGCACTGCGCAACAGCAACAGCTGATCTCCGGTCCGGGCACAACGGCGTGCCCGGCCCGGCTCACCGAGCCTTGTTGCCACCGATACCGCCGTAGATGAACGAGGTCAGCGTCTCGATGGCCTCGTCATCCGGCAGCTTCGACATCCACTCCGCCGCGAAGCTCGACACCAGCGCCCCGAAGATCGACGCGATGACGAGCGGCTCCCCCGGCAGGTCGAGTTTCGCCAGGTGCGCGGCGATGTGCCCGCGGTCGGGCTCCATCATCGCCTGCACCACCCGGTCGAACTCCGCGTCGACGATCGCGGCCTGCCGCAGCGCGTCCATCACCACCCGATGCCGCCGGTAGAAACCCCAGAACGCGGCCACGTGGTAGCGCACCGCGGCCCGGTCGGTGAAGTCGTCACCGTGCCCGTCGGCCGCCGCTGACGCGTCCCCCTCGGCGAGCAGGTCGGCCAGCAGCGCCTCGAGCAGCTTCTCCTTGCTCGTGAAGTGCTGGTAGAACGACCCGGTCGCCCGCCCGGCCTCCGCCGTGATGTCCGTGATCTTGGCGTTGAGGTAGCCGGCGCGCTCGAACACCCGGATCGCCGCGGCCTTCAGCTCCGCCTCGGTCTGCGCCGCCCGCTGCTTGCGCACACCCGTCTCCGCCATTGACGCAGGATATCAACCTGCCTTACGGTGAATCTATGTTCACTGAATCGGGATTCACTCTCATCGTCGGCGCCGGACCCACCGGCCTCACCCTGGCCCGCGAGCTCCAGCGCCGCGGCGCCCCGTTCCGGATCATCGACAGGGAGAAGGAGCCGTTCACCGGCTCCCGCGGCAAGGGCCTGCAGCCCCGCACCCAGGAGATCCTCGACGACCTCGGGCTGATCGACGCGTTCCGCGCGCACGGCGGCGACTATCCCGAGCTGCTCATCCACCTGCCCGGCGGCCAGGAGATGCGGCAGCGGATGGACGAGCTGCACGACCCCACGCCCTCCGTGCCGTACCCGAATCTGCTGATGGTTCCGCAGTGGCGCACCGCGGAGCTGCTCGCCGAGGGGGTGCCGGTCGAATACGGCACCGGCCTGGCCTCCTTCACCGAGGACGCCGGCGGCGTACACGTCACCCTCGACACCGGCGAGACGCTGACCTGCCGTTATCTGGTCGGGGCCGACGGCGGGCGGAGCACCGTCCGGCACCTGCTCGGGGTGCCGTTCGAGGGCGAGACGCACGAGACCGAGCGCCTGTTCATCGCCGACGTCCGGATCAACGGCCTCGACCGCGACAACTGGCACATCTGGCCCGGCGCCGGCGCGGGATCGTTCCGGCTGGGCCTGTGCCCACTGCCCGGCACCGACGACTTCCAGCTCACCGCCCCGCCGACCGAGCAGTCGGTGGCGGAGCTGGTCGCCTCGGTCGACCCCGCGCTCGAGGTCACCCACGTCGGCTGGACGTCGCACTTCCGGGCCAACATCCGGATGGTCAGCCGCTACCGCATCGGCAACGTCTTCCTCGCCGGCGACGCCGCGCACGTCCATTCCCCGGCCGGCGGCCAGGGCCTCAACACCGGCATCCAGGACGCCTGGAACCTCGGCTGGAAACTCGCGAAGGGCAACGATCAATTGCTGGCGACGTACGAGGCGGAGCGCCTCCCGGTCGCCGCCGATGTCCTGGGCATCAGCACCCGGCTGCACCAGCGCCACGTGGACGGCGACCCGGATGCGATGCGTCGTGACGACCCGGTGCTGCGCCAGCTGTCCCTCAGCTACCGCGGTGGGCCGCTGGCCGCCGAGCACCGCGCGGCCCCCGGCCCGGTCCGGGCGGGCGACCGGGCACCGGACGCGCCGCTGGCCGGCGGGCGCCGGATCTTCGACCTGCTGCGCGGCCCGCACCCCACGCTGCTCGCCTTCGACTGGACCGGCGACCTGCCGTTCGCGCCGGCCCACCGGATCGCCGACCCGGCCGCCCTGGCGGCGTACGACGTCCGCGAACCCACGCTCATGCTGATCCGCCCGGACGACTACATCGGTTGCGCGACCACCGACCCGGCCGACATCACCGCCTACCTAAATCGGATCGGAGACTGAGTTTCCCCAGTTCAGCGTCGGTCGTTGGAGATCTTGGAGCCCATCTGCACCGCCCTTCCGCCGCCGACGAGGAGTCACATGTTCCGGTCCCGTGCCGTCCTGGCGCTCACGCTGTCCTTCGTCGTGGCGATGTCCACCGAGAGCAGTCATGCCCTGCGGCTCGCCGCCGACGAGGTGACCGCCCCGGCCCCGCGATATGTGGCGCTGGGTGACTCGTACTCGGCCGGGCTGGGAAGTGGTGGCAGCGAGAGTGGGGGAAGCTGCCTGCGCAACACCAATGCCTTCCCGGCCCGGTGGGCGAACGCCCATCCGGGCTTCGACTCGGTGCTCAACGCCTGCTCCGGCGCCGGGACCGAAGCGGTGCGGCGGAGTCAGCTGGAGCCGCTGACCGGGAACACCGCGCTGGTCAGCCTCACCGCCGGCGGCAACGACATCGGCTTTTCGCGCACCATGACCGTCTGTGTCGTCGACCCCCGCGACTCGTCCTGCCTGACCGGTGCCCGAAAGGGCGCCGACCAGGCCCGGACCGTGCTGCCCGAGCGGCTCCGGCTGCTCTATGCGGCGATCCGCGACCGGGCGCCGAAGGCCGACGTGCTGGTGTTCGGCTATCCGCGTTTCTTCCGTACGGCCAAGATCGGTTGCCGTTTGCTCAAGCCGGCCGAGCGCGAGGCCATCAACGACACGATCGACGCCCTGAACCGGGTGATCGAGCAGCAGGCGACGGCGGCCGGGTTCCGGTTCGTGGCGGTCAGCCCGGCGTTCGCCGGTCACGGGCTCTGCGCGGCCAAGCCGTGGCTGAACTCGGTGACGTTCCCGGCGGTCAACTCCTTCCACCCCAACAACGCCGGCCAGCGCGACGGCTACCTGGCCGCGATGACCGCCCTGGCGCCCTGAGCGACCAGCGCACCCGCCGCCGCCACCGCCGCGGCGGTCAGCAGCGGGGCAACCGCTCCGAACCGGACCATCACCGAGCCGAGCGGGATCGCGATCGCCACCGAGCCGAACATGACCGTGTTCGCGGTGGCGCCGACCCGGCCGAGCAGGTGGTCCGGGGTTTCGGTCTGCACCGCGGTGATCCCGGCGATCAGCGCCCCGACCAGGCCGATCCCGGCCAGCACGCTGCCGACGATCATCGACGGCCACCACGGCAGGGACCACGTCACGCAGGCGATCGCGAAGGTGGCCGTGCCGAGGGCGGCGATCGCGGCCGGGCCGAAGCGGGTCAGCAGGCGGCCGACGAGCAGGCCGCTCACGAGTGAGCCGGCGCCCTGCGCGGTGGAGAGGAAACCGAGGCGGGTGGCGGGCAGGTGCAGCCCGTGCACCAGTTGCGCGATGACGCCGGCGCTGGTGAGGCCGGACAGTCCGATGGCGACCGCCGCGACCAGGACCGGCCTGCGCACGGCCGGGTTGCCGAACAGCGCGCGCAGGCCCTCGCGGATCTCCCCCCGCTCCGGTTTCTCCATCGGCAGCGCCGGGGGCAGCCGGAGCAGGGCGTAGCAACCGGCGGCGATCAGCGGCGCCACCGCGGCCAGCAGCACCACCGGCACCGGGCCCGACCACGCGTACAGGCCGGCTCCGGCAAGCGGTGCGATCAGCTTCATGCCCTCCTGGGCGCTGGCCCGCCAGCCGTTGACGTCGCCGAGCCGGCCCGGCGGCAGCGCGGACGGCAGGATCGCCGTCTCGGCCGCGTCGTTCAGCACGTAGCTGAGGCCGCGGGCCAGCAGCACCACGTAGATCAGCCACACCTCACGGACCGACGAGACGGCCAGCAGGGTCAGCATGATCGCGGCCAGCAGCACGTCGGTCCCGATCACCAGCGGGCGGCGGGGCAGGCGGTCGGCCAGCGTGCCCAGCCAGGGTGCGCCCAGGGTCGGCGCGTAGATGCACAGGCCGGTCAGCGCGGCGACCGCCGGCGAGCCGGTGAGGTCGAAGACCCAGATGCCGGCGGCGAGGGTCATCGCGGTGCTGCCGAACCCGGACACCAGCGAGATCACGATGAACAGGACCACGTTGCGCCGCACGCGCGACCTCCCTCAGGCTTGAGCCGGTGCGGCTCATCCTCGGGAGTTGAGTGGCAATCTGTCAACCCTGCGCGGTGGCCTCCCCCAAGGCGGTCCGCAGCCGGTCGATCGCCGTTTCGGTCGGCTGCGGCAGCGCCGGCCGGGCCGCGGCGAGGTCGTCCAGGACGTCCTTCACCAGCGAATACAGCCCTCCACCGGGCGCTTCGGGGGCGGCCCCGAGGGTCTGGCGCACGAGGGCGGCGCGGACGAATCGGCCGTCCCATCGGCGGTCGGCTCCGATCCGGCGGTGCAGCTCCACGGCCGCTTCGCGGACGGCGGTGAGCTTTTCGCCGTACGCAAGATCGAGCTCGCGCCGCACCGGGCGCAACGCCGCCGCCAAGCGCAATCGTCGCTGCTCGGCGGCCTGCCGGCTGGTCAGGCCGAGCGCCGCGGCGATCTCCGCCCAGGTGGCGCCGCCCCGCCGGGCCGCGTCGATCAGCGCGAGCTCCTCGGCGTCGAGCCGGGCCCGGCGCTCGTGAATCTCGCGCAGATCACCCAGCTCGGCCATGGTGCCACCCTAGCAGTTGTCAACGGTTCATTGACAACTCAAGGCCGTCGAGAACGACGGCCAGGCCCTGCTCGAAGGAGTCGTCGGCCGGGTCGGGGCCGAAGCCGCCGTCGGCGACGGCGGCAGCGAGCGCCGGGAACCGCTCCGGCCGGACGAACCTGGTCAGCAGCTCCTCGTAGTCGCCGAACGCCCGCGCCGGATCGCCGAGCAGGATGGCCATCACGTGCGCCTCGCCGCTCGTCGCCGTCACCGATCCCGCCTCGGCCTCCGTCTTGTAAGGGGTTGAGAACTACTCACTCATTACCGCAAGCTGTTCTCCATGCGCTGGATCATCCTTGCGGTTGCCACCTTCACCCAGGCCGCGGCCGCGTTCTTCGCCCAGGGGCTCGGGGCGCTCGGCGTTCAGCTTCAGCACGACCTGGGGATCGGCGTGGCGCAGCTCGGCCTGCTGATGTCGGCCGTCCAATTCGTACCCCTGGTCGGGCTGCTGGTCGCCGGGGAGATGCTGGACCGCCTCGACGAGCGCTGGGTGGTGGGCGGCGGCGCCGGGCTGATCGGGGTGGCCCTGATCGCCGGGACGCTGGCGCCGGGCTACGCCGGCCTGCTCGTCGTCCTGCTGGTCGTCGGGGCCGGCTACAGCACCGTGCAGCCCGGCGGCAGCAAGTCGGTGGCGTCCTGGTTCGACGCGTCCCGGCGGGGCACCGCGATGGGCATCAGGCAGGCGGGCCTGCCGCTGGGGGCGGCGATCGCGTCGGCCACGCTGCCGGCGATCGGGGCGGTCCACGGATGGCGGGCCACCCTGCTGACCGGTGGCGCGGTCGCGCTGGCCGGGGCGGCCGCGTTCGTCCTCGTCTACCGCCGGCCGCCGGGGTTGGTGGTGGCGCCGGCCCGCGCCGCCGGTGGGCGTCTCGTGCTGCTGGGCGATCCGGCGCTGCGCCGTGCCCTGCTGTGCGGGGTCAGCCTGATCTCGGTGCAGACCGGCCTCGGCCTGCTGACCGTGCTGCACCTGCACGAGGTGGCCGGGCTGTCGCCCGGCCGGGCGGCGGCGATCCTGGTCGCGGCGCAGGGCGCGGGCGTCGCCGGGCGGATCGCGCTGGCCGCATTCAGCGATCGGGCACGGGTGTCCCGGCAGAGCGTGGTCACCGGCAGCCTGCTCGCGGTCGCGGTCGCCCTGGTGCTGCTGCTGACCCCGCTGGGCGGCTCGCCGGTGGCGGCCACCGTGGTGTTCGTCTGGCTCGGATTCTTCGGCATCGGCTGGTACGGGCCATGGGTGGCGCTGGTGACCGAGGCGGCGCCGGCCGGGCGGACCGGTTTCGCGATCGGCCTGGCGATGGCCGTCAATCAGGTCGCCATCGTCGGCGTACCGCCGCTGCTCGGTCTCTTGCGTGACGTGACCGGCGGCTTCGCCACCTCATGGGGTGTCCTGGCTTTTTGTGTCGCGCTCGCCCTGGCCGGCCTCAGCCGGACAACCGTGACGATTCCTGGCTCTGCATCGCGGTGACCAGGTCCTCGCGGGCCCGGGCGATCCGGGAGCGGATCGTGCCGACCGGGCAGTCGCAGATCTCGGCCACCTCGGCGTAGGAGAGGCCGGCCACCTGGGTGAGCAGGAACGCCTCCCGGCGGTCCGGGGCCAGGGCGCGGATCAGCTCGGTCAGCGCGTGGTGCTCCTCGAAACGGGACGCGCCGCGGGTGGCGGTGACCGCCTCGGCGTTCGACTCCCAGTCGGGCAGCGCGGCCGTCCGGGGCCGGCGGGTGGCGTGCCGGACGTGGTCGGCGGCGACCCGGCGGGCGATCGAGAACAGCCAGGTCCGCACCGTGGAGCGGCCGGCGAACCGGGGCAGCGCCCCCACCGCCCGCAGGTAGGTCTCCTGGGCCAGGTCCTCGACCTCGGCCGGGGACGTCAGCGGCGCCAGGAAGCGCAGGACGTCGCGCTGGGTGAGCCGGATCAGGTCGGTGAGTGCGTCCCGATCGCCACGGCCGGCCGCAAACGCCAGGGCGGCAAGAGGATCGGTCGGCGGAGTCACGGGCGGTGATACGCGGCGCCGGGCCGAAAGGTTCACCGGCGGGAACTGAGCCGGCGCCCGCGGCGACTTATGGGAGGACGGGAACTTTTTCCACGTCCGGTGGGACCAAAGAACCGCAGATCCCACCAACGAATCGGATGTCATGAAAAATTACCGATTTTCGGCGACGGTGACGGCCGCGCTTCTGGTCGCGTTCGGTACAGCCGGTTGCGGCAACAGCGATGACACAGCGAGCCCGGCGGCCTCGGCGACCGCCGCCACGACCCTCACGATCAAGGACCCCTGGGTGAAAGCGGCCGCGGCCGGCGAGATGACCGCCGCGTTCGGTGTTCTGACCAACGACACCGGCGCCGACATCACGGTCACCGCGGCCGAGTCGCCGGTCTCGCCGATGGAGCTGCACGAGATGACCATGAAGGACGGCAAGATGGTCATGCAGCCCAAGGAGGGCGGCTTCGTGATCAAGGCGCACGGCACCCACGAGCTCGGGCCGGGCGGCGACCACCTGATGATGATGAAGCCGAGCGCGGCGATCGAGGCCGGCGACGAGGTGACCTTCACCCTGAAACTCGCCGACGGCAGCACCGTGCCGTTCAGTGCGATCGCCAAGCCGTTCGCGGGTGCGGCCGAGAGCTACGCGCCCGACATGCCGATGGGGAGCAGCGCTCCGTGACCTCCCGCCGCCGCCTGCTCGCCGGGGCCGCCGTCGCCGGTCTCGGCGCGGCGGCCGGTGCCGGCGCGGTCACGGTCGCCGCGGGCGATCGGGACACCCCGGTGCCGGCCGCGCTGGACACCACTCCGGACACCGGCACCGCCACCGTCGCGTTCCACGGCCCGCGGCAGGCCGGGGTGTCCGAGGATCCGCCCGCGCACGCCGCGTTCGTCGCGTTCACCCTGGCCGCCGGCGTCGACCGGCGGGCCCTGGCCCGGATGCTGCGCCTGCTGTCCGACGACGGCCGGCGGCTCACCCAGGGGCGGCCGGCGCTCGGCGACACCGACGCCACCCTCGCCGTGCTGCCGGCCCGGCTGACCGTCACGTTCGGCTTCGGGCCGGGCCTCTACCGGGCCGCCGGGCTCCCCTCCCCGGTCGCCGACCTGCCGGCCTTCCGCATCGACCGGCTCGAACGACGCTGGTCCGGCGGGGACCTGCTGCTGCAGATCTGCGCCGACGACCCGCTGACGGTGGCGCACACCCAGCGGATGCTGATCAAGGACGCCCGGCCGTTCGCCGCGATCCGCTGGGTTCAGCAGGGTTTCCGGCGCAGCCCGGGCGTGCAGGCTCCGTCGTATACGCAACGCAACGTGCTCGGCCAGCTGGACGGCACCGCCAACCCCCGCGGTGCGGCCGAGATCGACCCGGCCGTCTGGCATCCGGACGGCTCCACCACCCTGGTGGTACGGCGGGTCCGCGCCGAGATCGAGAAGTGGGACATGCTCGCCGTCTCCGACAAGGAGAACGCGGTCGGCCGCCGGCTCGAGTCGGGGGCGCCGCTCAGCGGCCACCAGGAGCGCGACGAGCCGGACTTCACCGCGCTCGACGACTCCGGGCTGCCGGCCATGCCGGACTTCGCCCACGTCACCCGGGCGCACGTGACCGACCCGGCGCTGAAGATCCTGCGCCGGCCGTACAACTACGACGGCGTGCCGGACGCGGCCGGCCGGCCCGACGCCGGGCTGATCTTCGCGGCCTACCAGCGGGACATCGCCCGGCAGTACGTGCCCATCCAGCAACGCCTCGCCGACAAGGACCTGCTCAACGAATGGATCACTCCGATCGGCTCCGCGGTTTTCGCCATCCCGCCCGGCTGCGCCGACGGCGGCTGGATCGGCGAGCAGGTGCTGGCATGAGGCGTACGCTGCTGGCCGCCGCCGCTCTGCTCGTCGTGCTGCTGCCGGGTGCCCCCGCGTGGGCGCACACGTCGCTGCTCTCGTCGGTCCCGGCCCGGGACGCCACCCTCGCCAAGGCACCGGCCTCGGTCGCGTTGACGTTCAGCCAGCGCCTCAACCCCGACTTCACCACGATCGTGGTGAGCGACGCGGCCAAGCAGCGGGTGCCGGCCTCCAAGCCGGCGGTCGAGCAGGCGGTCGGCACGGTCACGTTCGATCAGCCGCTCGGCAACGGCGTCTACACGGTCGCCTACCGGGTCGTGTCGTCGGACGGGCACACGGTGCAGGGCTCGTACCCGTTCACGGTCGCCGACCCGGCCCTGACGGCCGCGACCGCTCCCGCGGCGGCGGCGTCCGCGGCGGCACCGTCCGCCGTGGCACCGTCCGCCGTGGCACCAGCCGCCGCAGCACCGGCCGCCGCGGACGGGCCCGGCTCCGGTGGCATCCCGGCCGGGGTGCAGCTCGGGCTGGCCGCCGCCGGGGTGCTTCTCGCCGGCGGCGCGATCTATCTGTTCGTGTCCGCGCGGCGAAAGGCCACGGCCCAACGCTGACGGCCCAACGCTGACGGCACGGCCCGGGGCGGTCAGCCCCGGGCCGTCCGGCTCGGATCAGCTTCCGGCGGGCGCCGGTGACACCGGGATGTCCCGGCGCCCCCGCGCTACCCCGATCACGTAGTCGACCAGCAGGAACGCGGCCAGCGGGACCCCGAACAGCGGCACCACCCAGGCGAACCCGAACACCAGCGGAACGCCCACCGCGATCCCCCACGGCGGCAACTGCTGCCAGGCGCCGCGCGCGGGCGGCGCCCCGGCCATCGCCCGGCGGCCGGCCCGGGTCGGCCGCCGCTGCCACCACATCCGGTACCCCCAGACGATCACGCAGATCAGGCCGAGCGCGAGGGCCGCGAGCAGCAGCTGGTTGACGAGACCGAACAGCTGTCCCATGTGGGCGTAGATGCCCCACTGGGTCAGCTTGGCCATGAACGGCCAGTCGGCGAAGTCGGCCCGGTCGGTGACCTGCCCGGTGGCGGCGTCGATGGCGACGCTGTCCCGCTCGATCGGCCAGAGCGCCCGCGTCTCGGTCACCGACCAGGCGGTGGCGGTGTCGCCCGGAACGGTGATGCTGACCGTGCCGTCGACCCCGTTCGCCCGAGCCACCTTCAGCACCGCGTCGACGGCGGCCGGATCGACCGAGCCGGTAGCCCCACCGGCGGCGGCGTCATGGTGCCCACCGGAAGCGGCGGGCGCGCCACCGGTCAGCGCCGTGGACACGGCCGGCCGGCTGCCGTCGAGCGCATCGACCGCCGCCCCGAAGTTCCCGCCGGCATACTCCGACCAGGTCAGCCCGGTCAGCGACAGGAACAACAACCCGACGGTCAGCCACACCCCGGTCGCGGCATGGAAGCTACGGGTACGGCGTACCCCCTTCTTCGCCCCCAGATCGGGCGTGAGCATCTTCCGCCCGCGCTGCCGCCGCCACCACAGAAGCAGCCCGCCGAGCGCGATGACCGCGAGCCAGCTGGCGGCGAACTCCGAGTAGTACCGGCCGACCGTCCCGAGATGCAGGCTGGTGTGCAGGTCGTCGAGCCAGGTCTGCAGCGGCGTGCTGGTCCACCATGTGGTGAGCTGCCCGGTGACCGCGCCGGTGTACTGATTCACGTACACCGTGTGCTGATGCTCGACGTCGAGCGCGGGCGAGCTGAAGTCGACCTGAGTGGTCCGGTCGCCGTCACCGGGCCGGATGGCGGTGACGGCGCCCTCCGGGTGGGCGACACGGGCCGCGGCGATCTGCTCGGCCAGCGGCTTGACCGGACCACCCGGATCAGCGACGACGAGTTCCTCGGCGTACACCATGCGGTCGAATTGGGGTGTGAACGTGTATGCGAGCCCGCTCAACGCCGCGAGCAGCAGAAACGGCGCCACAAAAATGCCGGCGTAGAAGTGCAGCCGCAACAGCAGCGGCCCGAAACCGGCGGCCCGCGCGGGACGAGTTCTCGGTAACGGTGGGGCGGAGGACGGCGGAGCTTCCGTGGACATGGGCACCTCGCTCGACTGGGGATGTGCGCATTGGTCGGCCCCATCCGGCGAAAGGTTCCCGCGATGACAGTCGTCATCGGATCACATGCCAATTGTCATCGACGCTGTGTACGACCGCCGGAACCACGAAGCTCCAGGATTCTCGCAGGGCTACTCCGACGGCGCTCCGGCCGGGATCCGGCGAGCGGCCGCCTGGGCGAAACCCCGGATCACCGGGTGTACGCCGTCCGTGTGCAACTCCGGCTGGAAGAGCGTGGCCAGGAAGAACGGGTGCTCGGGCAGCTCGGCCACCCGCACCTCACCGGCGTCGTCGTGCCCACTGAAACGCATGCCGTGCGCGGCCAGCAGATCGATGTAACCGGCCGCGATCCCGTAGCTGCAGTGGTAGCGCTCCACGGTGCGACCGGCGCCGAGCAGCGTCTCGGCCCGCGACCCGGCGACCAGATTGATCGCC
Source organism: Paractinoplanes durhamensis (assembly GCF_016862175.1). Lineage (GTDB taxonomy): Bacteria > Actinomycetota > Actinomycetes > Mycobacteriales > Micromonosporaceae > Actinoplanes > Actinoplanes durhamensis. The sequence continues at coordinate 47,533 of NZ_BOML01000046.1, forward strand.
CCTTCGTGGCCGACCAGCGAGCAGGTCAGCTCGGCGATCAGCGCGTCGCTGCCGGGCCCCTCGTCGTTCTCGGCGTGCCGGGCCTCCGGCATGCCGCAGACGTTGCGGGCGAACTCCAGCATCGCGTGCTGGAACCCGCCGCAGGTGCCGAGGAACGGAATCCCGGCGGTCCGGGCGGTGTGCGCGGCGGCCACCGCCCCGGCCTCGCTGCGGTAGGGACTGCCCGGCGCCAGCCAGATCCCGGCGAAGCCGCGCAGCGCGGCCGGGTCCTCCGCCTCCGGCGACGGGATCCAGTAGGCGTCCAGGTCGATCTGCTCCTCCTCGCGGAGGGCGTCGAGGATCGCGGGGATGCGCGAGTGGGCGCGCACGGCGGGTGATCGGTCTCCGACCAGGGCAATCGAAATCATGCCCCCAATGCTGCGGCCGCCGGTGACATCACGTCCAACGATGAAACCTGCACGCTCCATTAGCATCCCTGATGTGGATCCCCACCTGCTCCGCACGTTCCTGGCCGTGGCCGACACCGGTTCCTTCTCGGCGGCCGCGCAGCGCCTGCAATACACCCAGTCGGCGGTCTCGCAGCACATCGCGACCCTGGAGGCCGATCTCGGCACCCCGCTGTTCACCCGGCGCCCGGTGACGCCAACCCCGGCGGGCGAAAGGTTGCGGCGGCATGCGGCGCTTATTCTGGTACGCCTGGAAGCCGCCCGCGCCGACGTGACCCGTGCGCTCGCCCCGCCGGGCCGACTGGTTCTCGGCCTCACCCCGCTGGCCTGGGCCGCGCCGGTGGCGGCCGCCCTGGCGACGATCCGGGCCGAGTCGGCGCTGCTGCGCACCCACCTGAAGGTCGCCGCCCGCGACCGGATCGTCGACGCGGTGGCGACCGGCGAGTACGACCTGGGCCTGGTCGACGGCTTCGCGGCGCCGAGCGACCCGTTGCGGCTGCCGGACGGCGGCCCCCGCGCGATCGGCGTCGCGGAGAGCCCGGCCGTGCTGGCGGTGCCGGCCGGCCACCCGTTGCGGGGCCGGAAACGGGTCGACCTGACCGACCTGACCGACGCCTACTGGATCGACGCGCCCGAGGTGGCCCCGTTCGCCCGGCTGCCGGTCGACGGCCTGCGCGCGGGCCTGCGCTACGACGGCGGCGACACCGCGGTGCTGGCCGGCCTGGTCGCCGCCGGCCACGGCCTGGCCGTGCTGCCCGCCCCGCTGGTGGCCGCGCACGACGGCCTGACCGGCGTGCCGCTGGCCCGCCTGGTGCACCGGGTGGAGCTGCTGTCGCTGCGCGACGAGGAGGGACCGGCGGCCCGGCTGCGGGAACTTCTCAGCGCAGCGACTTGAGCAGCGCGATGTCGGCCGCGTGCCCTTCGTGCTCGACCGACGGGGTCTCCACGATCACCGGCACCGCGGCGACGGCCGGGTGGGTCATCAGCTCGGCGAACGCGGCCTCGCCGATCCGCCCCCGGCCGATCGTCTCGTGCCGGTCGCGGGTCGAGCCGCACTCGTCCTTCGAGTCGTTCGCGTGGATCAGCATGAGCCGGTCGGCGCCGACCGTGGCGATCAGCGCGTCCAGCGTCGCGGTCATCCCGCCCGGGGTGGCCAGGTCGTGCCCGGCCGCCCAGGCGTGGCAGGTGTCGAAGCAGACGCCCAGCCACGGGTGCTGCTCGGCGGCGGCCAGGTAGGGGCCGAGATCCTGCACCTTCGACGCCAGGCTGCGGCCACCGCCGGCGCTCGGCTCGACCAGAAGTTTCGGCAGGCCGCGGGCGGCCGCGTCGTCGAGCAGCGGCATCAGCGCCTCGTGCAGCTGGTGCATCGCCTTCTCGTCGTGCTCGGCGTCGACCGAGCTGCCCGCGTGGTAGACCACCGCGGCCGCGCCGATCGCCCGGCCGCGCTCCAGGGCGTGGGCCAGGGTCGCGATCGAGCGTTCGACGGTCAGCTCGGTCGGTGACCCGAGATTGACCAGGAGCGACGCATGAACGTACGCCGGGAGGCCGCGCTCGCCGATCCCGTCCCGGAACAGCGTGTCCTGCTTCGGGTCGCCGGGCGGCAGCGCCCAGCCGCGCGAGTTGGAGACGTACACCTGCAACGTCTCCGACCCGGCGGCGTCCACGTACGGCAGGGCGGCCTTCGCCAGCCCGCCGGACGTCTTGGTGTGCGACCCGATCCGCCGCTGAGCGGGGATCGCGGCGACTCCGTCTAGAAGCATGCGATGACCACTTCGGTCTGCGGTGCCACCTGGGTGTTGGCGCCCGGGTTCTGCTGGCGTACGAAACCGTTCTGGTTGAAGCCCTCGACCCGCACCCGCAGGTTCATCCCCTGCAGCGTGGCCTGCGCCTGCTGGCAGGCCTGGTTGTTGAGGTCGGGGACGGTGACCAGCGGCGGGCCCTTGCTGACGTCGAGGGTGACCTCGGCGTCCTTGGCCGCGCCGGAGCCCGACTTCGGGGTCTGCGCGATCACCGTGTCGGCCGGCTGGTCGCTGTCCTTGTACCGCTCGACGGCGGTCAGGCCGAGCCCCTGCAGCTGGTTACGGGCGTCGTTGATGTTCTTACCGACCAGGTCGGGCACGGAGATCGGCGCGCGGCCCTTGCTCACCACGAGGGTGACCGTGTCGCCGCGCTTGAGCTCGGTGCCCTTCGCCGGGTCGGTGGACAGCACCGAGCCCTCCGGGACGATGTCGTCGTACTGTGCGGTGCCCTGCTTGACCTTCAGGCCGTTCTGCTCCAGCTCGGCCTTGGCCGCGGCCAACTCGATCCCGTTGAGATCGGGCACCTGGAAGCGCTCCGGGCCCAGCGACAGCACGAGGTTGAGCCGACCGCCGTTGACGATCCGCCCCTTCGGCGCCGGGTCCTGGCTGATCACCGAGTCCTTGGGGACGGTCTCGTTGTAGGCGCCGTCGCCGTAGAAGATCTCGAAGTTGTTCTGCCGGGCATACAGCTCGGCCTGCACCTTCGTCATGTTGATCATGCTCGGCGCCTCGGTGTAGCGACCGAGCGTCACATACCAGGTGCTGCCCAGCACGACCAGCACCATCAGGGCGACGGCCGAGGACAGCAGGATGCGGCGGCGGTCGAACCGGGGGCCGCCGGAGAGCCGGGCGTCGCCGCGCCGGTACGTCTGCGCGGCACGGGCCTGCTCGGGCAGCTTCGCCCAGCTGGGCCGGTCGGTCACCGCGGACATCATCGCGGTCGCGTCGGCGGCGCCGGGGGCGCCGGGAGCGCCGGGCCGGGACTGCGGCACCTGGCGCAGCAGGGCGGTCTCGACGTTGGCGGCACCCAGGTCGTCGCGGACCGACTGGACCTCGCCGAGCAGCGCACCGGCGTCGGTGGGCCGCGCGCCCGGGTCGCGGCGGGTGGCCCGGGCGACCAGGTCGTCGAGCGCCTTGGGGACGCCCTTGACGATCGCCGACGGCGGCGGGACGTCGTTGTCGACGTGCTGCCAGGCGACCTCGACCGGGTCGTCGCCGTCGAACGGGACGCGGCCGGTGAGCATCTCGTAGAGCACGATGCCGGCCGAGTAGACGTCGGTGCGGGCGTCCGCGTGCCCGTCCGTCACCAGCTCGGGGGCGACGTAGGCGACGGTGGCCATCAGCTGGCCGGAGTCGTCGACGCTGCTCGCCTCGACCGCGCGGGCCAGGCCGAAGTCGGCCACCTTGACCACGGCGTCGACCAGATTGCCGGAACCGCCGCTGGGCGCCTCGGCGACCAGCACGTTCTCCGGCTTGACGTCGCGGTGGACCAGCCCGGCCCGGTGCGCGGCGGCGATCGCGGCGAGCATCTGCTCGAGGATCGCGCAGGCCTCGCTGGGGCTGAGCCGGCGGCGCTGGGTGAGCACGTCACGCAGCGTGCGACCGTGCACGTACTCCATGACGAGGTAGGGCAGGCCCTGGTGGCGGCCCTGGTCGTACACGGCCACGACGTTGGGGTGGGTGAGCCTGGCGATCGTCTTGGCCTCGTCGGTGAACCTGTCCACGAAGTGGACATTCGTCGCCTGCGAGGGATGAATGATCTTCAGGGCCACGGTGCGTTCGAGTCGCTGATCGGTGGCCGTGTAGACGGTCGCCATGCCACCACGGGCCACGCGACCGGTGATCCGGTAGCGGCCGTCAATCGTCGTGCCGATCAACGTGTCGGCGACTGTGGTGTCCATCGGCGTGAAGTGTATGTGTCTTTCGTGTGGGGGCAGACCAGGATGTCACAGCTGAGTCCAAACGGGTACGCCCGCGAGCCTGACCAGCGGCTTCCATGAGCGGCCCATCGGACGTCTGCCCCGACAAAGGGCGATTTAGTTGTGTCGGCGGCGATACCAGGAATCCGGTGATTCGCCGGGTTCGACCGAATCGGCGGGTGTGGCCGAGGTCTCGCTCGATGAGACGGAGGCACTGGGCGACGGCGAGCCGGAGGGCGACAGCGACACCGACGGACTGGGCACGGTCGGCGTCGGCACCGGCGGGTGCGCACCGGCGACGGCGGTCTTCGCCGGCTTGGTGGTCCGAATCGGACTCACCTTCCGTGCCGGCATGGTCACCGGATCGGTCGTGGCCGGGGTGGGTGCGGCCGGCCGGGCTTTCGCGGCCCGGGTACGGGGTGCGCTCGTGCGCCCCGCCGCCGGCCCGGCGCCGATCCCGGCGTTGGGGGTGTAGACGCTGGTCACCGCGGGCTGCGGCGGAAACGTGTCCGCGGCCGCCGGCGTCTCCCCCAGCAGCGACCCCAGCCCGCTGACCACGCCCAGGTAGGCGCCGACCGCCCCGACCACGGTCAGCACCCCGAGAGCGGTGACGGCAAGGGCCCGCCGCGGCCGCCTGACCTGTGCGACGGGAAGACTCTGGGAGTGAATGTCGAAGCCGGTGAAGCCACCGAACGTGTTCATCCCGGTCGACGTCATGTCCGGTCCGCCCGACGGCGGCTCGACCGGTCGCCGGCCCATGTCGTAGCGGACCGAGCGCACTGCGCCGGTCAGCTCGGTGCGGACTCTCCGCAGCAGGCTCATGCGTTCGTTCTCCGATCTGGCACGCTGTAGGTGTGAGCGATTCCGTAACCGCCGGGCCGGCCGCCTGGGTCAACCTGCCGGACCTCGCCGAGAAATTCGACGTGTCGATCAGCAAGATCCATCAGATGATCCGGGACGGGCACCTGCTGGCCGTCAAGCACGACGGGGTCCGCAAGGTCCCCGCGGAACTGGTGGCCAACAGCACCGTCCTGAAGCACCTCCCCGGCATCCTGACCTTGCTGCGCGACGCCGGGTATAACGACGAAGAAGCCCTCCGGTGGCTCTACGAGCCCGACCCGACCGTCGACGGCAACGCCGCGCTCGGGCTGGGCGGCGACCGGGCACGCGAGGTGAAGCGGCGGGCGCAGGCCCTCGGCTTCTAGTGCTGCACCTCGCCTACCTGCTGGTCCTGGCAGGTTGCTTCGGGGCCGCGAGCTGGCTCGAGCCGGTGCTGCGGGTGAACGTTTTCCGCCGGTGGCGGCGGCTGTTGCTGGCCGTCGTCCCGGTGGTGATCGTCTTCGTGCTCTGGGACCTGGCGGCGATCGCGGCCGGGCACTGGCACTTCGATCCGGCGCAGACCACCGGGATCGTCTTCCCGGGCGGCCTGCCGCTGGACGAGGTGCTGTTCTTCGCGGTGGTCCCGGTCTGCGCGATCCTCGGTTTCGAGGCGGTCCGGGCCGTCCTGGGCAAACCGGCCGGCGACGAGTGACCTACACCGCAGCTGCCATCCTCGGCGTTCTGATCGCCGCCGTGCTGGATCTCTTCGTGCTGCGGGTGCGCCTGCTGCGCCGGGCGGTCTTCTGGGCGACCTACCCGATCATCATCACGTTCCAGCTGCTCTCGAACGGCATCCTGACCGGCCGGAACATCGTGATGTACAACCCCGGCGACATCCTGGGGCTACGGATCGCGTACGCCCCGGTCGAGGACTTGATCTTCGGTTTTGCCCTGGTTCTGCTCACCCTCGATCTGTGGGTGTGGTGGGGCCGCCGCGGCGTGCAACGCGAGCCGAGGGCCGGCGAGGGAAGCGCGCTACTCCGCCGGCTTCGCCGATAACCCCCAAAAGCGCTTATACCGTACGTCGGGTAGCGGCGTCCGCAAGCGCACGGAGCACCGTGCGCGCCTCCTCGTCCAGGTCGGCGCCCTCGAGCGCGGCCAGCGACGCCGTCATCAGCTCGTCGATCCGCCGCTCGGTGGCGGCCAGCGCCCCGCTGTCCCGGATCAGGGCCCGCAACCGCTCCACGCCCTCGTCGGTGAGCGACTGGTCGCCCAGACCGGTGTCCAATTCGTCCCACGCGCCGTCGCCGAGCGCCCCGAAGGCCGCCGCGACCAGGTACGTCCGCTTTCCCTCGCGCAGGTCGTCCCCGGCCGGCTTGCCGGTCTGCGACGGATCGCCGAAGACCCCCAGCACGTCGTCGCGCAGCTGGAACGCCTCCCCGAGCGGGAGCCCGAACGCCGTGTACGCCGCGAAGATCTCCGCCGGCGCTCCCGCGATGGCCGCGCCCAGCAGCAGCGGTCGCTCGACCGTGTATTTCGCGGCCTTGAAGCGGGCCACCTTGCCGGCCCGCTCCAGCGAGGTGTCCGCGGTCGCCTGGGTGAGCACGTCCAGGTACTGGCCGGCGGTCACCTCGGTGCGCATCTCGTCGAAGACCGGCCGGGCCCGGGTCAGCTCGGCCGGCGTCAGCCCCGACGTGTGCAGCAGCTCGTCCGACCAGACCAGCGCCAGATCGCCGAGCAGCACCGCCGCCGCGTCACCGAACGACGACGCCGCACCCCGCCACCCGGCCGCGGCGTGCCGGCTCTCGAACCGGCGATGCACCGACGGCTCGCCACGCCGGGTGTCCGAGCGGTCCATCAGATCGTCGTGGATCAGCGCGCTCGCCTGCACCAGCTCGAGCGCCGCGACCGCGGCCACCACCAGGTCGCTGTCGGTGCCGCCGGCCCCGCGGTAACCCCAGTAGGCGAAGGCGGGCCGCAGCCGCTTGCCACCACCCAGCACGAACGCCTCGAGCGCGTCGGACACCTCGGCCAGGGCCGGATCGATCCCGGCCAGCCGGGTGCGCTGCTCGGCGAGGAACGCGGCGAGGGCCTTGTCGACCCGAGGTCGCAGGCCGGCCACTTCGACAGGGGAGGTCACGGGGCAAACGCTAGCCGACACCCCGGCGGTAGAGTCTCCGACGTGGCTCTCGGACTTCCTTCACGTTTACCCGGCACACCGGCGATCGGTGAGCTGATCCGGGGTGCCGGGCCGACCTTCTCGTTCGAGTTCTTCCCGCCCAAGACGGCCGAGGGCGAAAAGCTGCTCTGGCGGGCCATCCGCGAGCTGGAGACGCTGCGGCCGAGTTTCGTCTCGATCACGTACGGCGCGGGCGGCACCACGCGGGACACCACCGTCGCGGTCACCGAGCGGGTCGCCACCGAGACCACCCTGCTGCCGATGGCGCACCTGACCGCGGTCAACCACTCGATCGCCGAGCTGCGCAACGTGATCGGCCGGCTGGCCGGCGCGGGCATCCGCAACGTCCTGGCCGTGCGCGGCGACCCGCCCGGCGACCCGATGGGCGAGTGGGTGCAGCACCCCGAGGGCGTCCTCTACGCCGAGGACCTGGTCCGGCTCCTGAAGGAGTCGGGCGACTTCAGCGTGGGCGTGGCCGCCTTCCCCTACAAGCATCCCCGCTCGGCCGACACCGACACCGACACCGCCAACTTCGTCCGCAAATGCCGGGCCGGCGCCGACTTCGCGATCACCCAGATGTTCTTCGACGCCGACGAATATCTGCGCCTGCGCGACCGGGTGGCCGCGGCGAGCTGCGAGACCCCGATCGTGCCCGGCGTGATGCCGGTGACCCGGATGGCCACCATCGAGCGATCCTCGCAGCTGTCCGGCGCGCCGTTCCCGCCGAAGCTGCTGGAGCGTTTCGAGCGGGTCGCCGGCGACGAGGCGGCGGTGCGGGAGCTGGGCATCGAGGCGTGCGCCGAGATGTGCGCGAAGCTGCTCGACGAGGGCGTGCCGGGCATCCACTTCATCACGCTCAACCGCTCGACGGCGACCCGCGAGGTGTGGCAGCTGCTCTCCCCCGCCCAGATCGCCGCCGCCGCATAACACCCCACATGACCTGGGACGAGTACGCCGTGGCCTGGTCCCGGCTGCACGGCGGATTCAATCCGTCCACGGCCATGCCCGTGGTCCGCGGTTGGGTGCACACGGCGTACACCATCGGCTCTTTTCTCGGTAGTAAGCGCATCGGGCCCTCGGCCGTGACCACCGGGGGTCTGATCCTGTGTTTCGGTGTTCCCGCGCTCGCGCCGCTGAGCGGATGGGGCCTCGTTGCCGGCGCGATCCTGGTGCTGCTGGCGGCGCTCGCCGACACGCTCGACGGCGCCGTCGCGGTGGTCACCGGCAAGGCCAGCCGGCTCGGCTACGTGTACGACTCGGTCGCCGACCGGCTCGGCGAGGCGGCCTGGCTGCTCGCGTTCTGGCTGGCCGGAGCGCCGGGCGGACTGGTGGTCGCGGCGGGCGCGGCGAGCTGGCTCCATGAATACGTGCGGGCCCGCGCGACCGCCGCCGGAATGACCGAGATCGGCGTGGTCACGGTCGCCGAACGCCCGGTACGGGTGATCGTGGCGATCGCCGGACTGCTGGGCACCGCAGCCCTGGGCTCTTTTCTGGCCCAAATGTCGATGATCGTGTGGATCTTCCTGGCCGCGACCGGGTTGCTGCAGCTCACCGTGGCCGTGCGACGACAGCTCGGAGATCGTTAATCGGTTGTCCGAGGTGGACCACTTTTCTACCGTGTTGTCATCGCTCAGTCACGGGGAGGTGGCCACGATGAGCGCGGTTCTGGTCCTCAACGCCGACTGCGGCCCGCTGCACCGGGTCAGTCTCCGGCACGCCGTCCGCATGCTGTTCCGGCAGGTCGCCGTGGTGCACGAGGCCGAGCCGGACCGCCGGATCGGCGTCTACCCGATGCCCACCGTCGTGCGGCTGGTCAGCTACGTGGTGACGCGCTGGCGGCACAGCCGCGGCCCGGTGTGGTCACGCGCCGGCGTGCTGGCCCGCGACCACGGCGCCTGCGCCTACTGCGGCGCCCAGGCCTCCACCATCGACCACGTGCTGCCCCGCTCGCGCGGCGGCGCCAACGAATGGACCAACACGGTGGCCGCGTGCGGCCGCTGCAACAACCGCAAGCGCGACCGGACGCCGGCCGAGGCCCGGATGCCCTTGCGGACGCGGCCGTACGCACCGACCTGGGCGACGTTCGCATAATTCGCGGCCGGCGGGCCGACACGGGGGCAGGCCCGCCGGTCGTCAGTATTCGGGGCTGAATTCCGAGCTGTTTCCGCAGCTCAGAGCGTTTTGTCGTACAGGTGTGCGAACATGTCGGGGTGCTGGAGGACCTGACCGAGATCCGCGACCTGCTCGCCAAGTGCGACGGACCGCTGTGGTCGCGCGCCGACAGCGAGGTGCTGGCCGGCCTGGAAACCGCGTGGGCCTGCGCCCAGCAGACCCTGGCGATCACCGCCCGCCTGATCCACGAGGCCGAGTCGCGAGGCATCCCGCAACAGGAGGCGCAGTCCAGCACCCCGGTGTGGCTGCGGCAGCGGCTGCGCACCAGCATCTGGGAAGCCAAGCAACTGACCGCACTCGCCGCTGCCCTGGCCCGCTTCCCCGCCCTCGACGCCGCGATCACCGCGGGCACCCTCTCCGCCGACCAGGTCCGCACGATCGCTACGGCCCTGACCGCCCTGCCCACCGACACCGGCCCCGCCAAGACCACCGAGGCCGAGTCCGCGCTGATAGCCTTCGCCGCCGACTTCGACCCCACCAACCTGGCCAGGCTGGGCGCCCGCATCCTCGCGTACATCGACCCGGAGGCCGCCGACCGCCACGACGCGGAGCTGCTGAAACGCCAGGAGGAAAACGCCCGCCGCAGCCGGGGTTTCACGATGAGCCCGTTCGGCGACGGCCGGGTGCGCCTGTCCGGCTGGCTGGACACCACCGCCGCCGCCACGGTGAACGCCGCCCTCGATCCACTGTGCCACCCCGGCCAGGACGCCCAGATCGACGCCGACCTGACCCGCACACCGGCCCAGCGCCGAGCAGACGCCCTGGTCGACATCTGCAACCGGGTCCTACGCCAGGGAGACCTGCCCACCTCCGGCGGAGACCCGGCCCAGCTGGTGGTAACAATCCCCCTCGACACCCTCCGAACCACCCCGGCGACCGCGTTCACCCCGACCAAGGCGCCCACCCCGCCCACAGCGGCCAGCGCAGCCAACCCGCCCAGCGCGACCGGCGCGCCCAGCCCGACCAGCGCGCCCAGCCCGGCCAGCGCCGCCGCCGCGGCCACCCCATCCAGCGTGCCCAGCCCGCCGAGCGCCGCCGACCCGCCCAGCGCCGGCGCCCCGCCCAGCGCGACCACCGCCACCAGAGCGCGCAGCGCCGCCAGACCGCCAAGCCCGACCGCCGCGACCAGCGCGGCCAACCCGCCCAGCGCGGCCAGCGCGGCAGCCTCGGTCGGCGGGGGCGGTTGCGGTCGGCTGGATACCGGAGCCCCGGTCGGCGCCACCGAAGCACGCCTGCTGGCGTGCGACGCCCGGGTGGTCCCAGCCGTTCTCGGCACCGACGGGCAGGTCCTCGACGTCGGGCAAGCCCGCCGCCTGTTCACCGGCCCGCTACGCCGGGCCCTCGTCCTCCGGGATCGGGGCTGCAGCTTCCCCGGCTGCGATCGCCCTGCCGCGTGGTGCGAGGGCCATCATCTGATCCCGTGGGCCGACGGTGGACCAACAGCGCTGTCCAACGCCTGCCTGCTCTGCCGACATCACCACCGCGTCATCCACCACACCGATTGGAAGGCCCGCCTCGCCACGGACGGCCACCCCGAATTCATCCCACCCGCCACCGTCGACGCACAACGCCGCCCCCGGCGCAACATCTTCCACCGACGCGAATAGGCAAGACCCGCCATCGGCGGCGCCCCTCAGCCAGCCGCACTCCTCAGCGGCGGAGCCCAACGGCCCGCCCGCCCAGCCACGTGCTGCGCCCCAGCTACGTGTCGCACCCAGCCACGTGTCGCACCCAGCCACGCATCGCACCCAGCCACGCATCGCACCCAGCCACGCATCGCACCCAGCCACGCATAGGCGGCCATGACCGGGTGCGGGCCGGCGTACGCGCGCCGGCCCGCATCGGACGTCACCCCTTCGATCGCACCATGCCGTGCGGGTCCAGCACGTACTTCTTCGCGGCGCCGGAGTCGAAGTCCTGGTAGCCCTGCGGCGCCTGGTCCAGGGGGATCGCCGTGGCGTTGACGTTCTTCGCGATCTGCACCCGGTCGTGCAGGATCGCCATCATCAGGTTCCGGTTGTACTTCATCACCGGGCACTGGCCGGTGACGAACGAGTGCGACTTGGCCCAGCCCAGACCCAGGCGCAGCGACAGCGAACCAACCTTGGCCGCCTCGTCGACGCCGCCCGGGTCGCCGGTCACGTAGAGGCCGGGGATACCGATGGCGCCGCCGGCCCGGGTGATCTCCATCAGCGAGTTCAGCACCGTTGCCGGCATCTCGGTCTGCGCGTCCTGGCCGTGCCCCCGGGCCTCGAAGCCGACCGCGTCGACCGCGGAGTCGACAAGCGGCTGGCCGATCGCCGGGGCGTCCCTGCCGAGGATCTGCTGGACCTGCTCGGCCGGGTCGCCGTCCGCGACGTTGACGGTTTCGCAGCCGAAACTGCGGGCCTGCGCGAGGCGTTCCTCATTGAGGTCGCCGACGATCACGACGGCTGCGCCGAGCAGCCACGCCGAGGTGGCCGCGGCCAGACCGACCGGGCCGGCGCCGGCGATGTAGACGGTCGAGCCGGTGGTCACGCCGGCACTGACACAACCGTGATAGCCGGTCGGGAAGATGTCGGTGAGCATCGCCAGGTCGAGGATCTTCTCCAGGGCCTGGTCCCGGTCGGGGAACTTCAGCAGGTTCCAGTCCGCGTACGGGACGAGCACGTACTCCGCCTGCCCGCCGACCCAGCCGCCCATGTCGACGTAGCCGTACGCCGAACCCGGCCGATCGGGGTTGACGTTGAGACAGACGCCGGTCTTGCCCTCCTTGCAGTTGCGGCAGCGGCCGCAGGCGATGTTGAACGGCACCGAGCAGATGTCGCCGACCTTGACGAACTCGACGTCCGAACCGACGTCGATGACCTCGCCGGTGATCTCGTGACCGAGCACGAGCCCTTCCGGCGCGGTGGTGCGCCCGCGGACCATGTGCTGGTCGCTGCCGCAGATGTTGCTGGCCACGGTCCGCAGGATCGCCCCGTGCGGCGTACGGCGGCCGATGTTGGCCTTGTTGACGCCGGGACCGTCCCGCATCTCGTAGCCCGGATAAGCGATGTCCTGGATCTCGACCTTGCCGGGGCCCTGATAGACCACTGCGCGATTGGCTGGCATCGTTGCCTCCCATCGTCGGAACGGCGACGGATAGTCACGCCGCCATTACGGCCATGTAACGCCGACCGGGCCGGAAACAGAACCGTCGATTGTGACAAGTCCTGCCGATTCAGACATCCCTGCTTCAGACATCCCTGCTTCAGACATCCCTGCTTCAGACATCCCTGCTTCAGACATCCCTGCTTCAGGCATCGCCGCTTCAGACATCGCTGCTTCAGGCATCACCGCGCTACCGCAGGGTCGAGCAATGACAGGGTCCGCTGCTGCGCATCGAGGTCGGCGCGGATGCCGACCGGCATCGGCAGGTTCGGGCCGGCGTGCCCGATCTCGACGTTGCCCAGCACCGGGATGTCACGGTCGCCGAGCACGTCGAGGACGATCTCGGCAAGGGGCGATTCGTCGAGCCCGGCGATGTCGCGCGGGATGCCCACGACCATGCCGGCGATCCGATCGAGGATGCCGGAGTGCCGCATCACCTGCAGATAACTCCATACGTACGAGGCATGGCCGCCGAGCTCCTCCCAGAACAGCACAGCACCGTCGAACCGCTCGAGCGGCACCGCGAACGGCGTCGCCTGCACCAGCGCGATGCGGTTGATCACGCCGCCGATCAGCGGGCCCTGGACGCGACCGGGTCGCCAGCACTCCCACGACGGGCTCGCCGGCAGCGCACCGATCGCCGCGGTATCGGTCAGCAACCTCGCGTACAGCTTCTCGAGCTCCGCCCGGCGTGCCGCAGGCGCCGCCTGCCAGTGTCCGCCGAAGCCGGGCACGGCCATATCGGCATGAAACCCGACCAGGCCCGTACGGGCATGCAGCACCAGATGCAGCAGGGAGATGTCGCTGTAGCCGAGAATCGGCTTGGGATCGGCCCGGATCGCTTCGAAGTCGATCAGGTCGAGGTAACCGAACACCGTCTGGCCGCCGTCACTCGCCACGATCGCCCGGACCTCCGGGTCACGAAGAAGACCGTTGAGCTCCGCGGCGATCTCGGCCGGCGCGGCCGCACTCCACCACCGCTGCCGCCCGACCTGCAGCAGCGGTGCCCGGCGCACCCGAAACCCCATTCCCTGGAGTACGGCCACCGTCTGCTCGACATTCCTTTCGTACGCCGAGGGCAGCGGCCCGGACAGCGCAGCGATGACGACGAGATCGCCGGGCCGCAGCGCACGGGGTCGAAGCAGCCGAGGTGACGCCGAAACGGTCATCAGCGCAGTATTCGCACCCGCGCGACAGCCGGCCACGCATTTCCGCCCGCCCCGCACATCCGGCCACCACGCACATCCGGCCACTACGCACATCCGGCCACTACGCACATACAGGCAGAGTCGTCCCGGCGACGGATCATCTGGTAGCGGATGATCCGCGGCTAGGATTGCCCCCATGGCAGCACCTGATCGCACCGAGCGTGACATCACCGGCCTGCTCAACATGGCCGGCCACGTGCTCTCCAACCGGCTCGGCGCCGCGCTCGCCGACGTCGACCTCACGCCCCGCATGCAGTGCGTGCTGATCCACGCCCTGGAGGAGGAGCGCACCCAGATCCAGTTGGCGGCCCTCGCCGACCTCGACAAGACCACCATGGTCAGCACCGTCGACGACCTGGAGCGCCGCGGTTACGCCGAGCGGCGCCCCTCGGCGACCGACCGGCGGGCCCGGATCATCGCGGTCACCGAGAAGGGGCGCGCTGCCGCCGAGGAGGGCCAGCGCATCGTCGACCGGGTGCACGCCGACGCCCTGCACGCGCTGACCCCGGCCGACCGGGCCGCGTTCGTGGCCGCCCTCGGCGTACTCGCCGAAACCCCGAAGGACCCCGGCCCGCAGCCGATCCGCCGCGCGCGCGGCCGGTAGGCAGGGAGGCAAGCAGGTAGGTGGCTTTCAGATAGTCCGCTAGCGGATTATCTGCTACGGTCGAGTCATGAGCCCTTCCGCGAACCATCGCGCGGCCGCGCTGGCCGTGCTCTGCGCCATGTCGCTGATGATCGTGCTGGACAGCACGATCGTCGCCGTCGCCGTCCCGGACATTCAGCGCGACCTCGGCTTCTCTCCCGCCGGCGTCTCCTGGGTGGTCAACGCCTACCTGGTCGCCTTCGCCGGCCTGCTGCTGCTGGCTGGCCGCCTCGGCGACCTGCTGGGAGCATGGCGGGTCTTCCTGGCCGGGCTGGCCGTGTTCACCGTGGCCAGCCTGCTGTGCGGGCTGGCTCCGACGGCGGGCTGGCTGGTCGCCGGCCGGTTCGTCCAGGGAGCCGGCGGCGCGCTGGCCGCCGCCGTGGTCATCGGCATGATCGTGCGGCTGTTCCCGGAGCCCGGCGCGCAGGCGCGGGCCATGGGCATCTACAGCTTCACGCAGGCCGGCGGCGCCGCGTTCGGCTTCGTGGCCGGCGGCATCCTGACCGACGGGGTCGGCTGGCCCGCCATCTTCCTGATCAACATCCCGATCGGCATCGCGGTATATCTGGCCGGCCGCCGCCTGCTCCCCCGCGAGATCGGCCCCGGCTTCGCCGCGGGCCTGGATCTTCCGGGCGCGTTGCTGATCACCGCGGGTCTTTCCGCCGGGGTGTACGCCATCATCGCGAGCTCGGTCCTCGCCGGCGCCCTGTCCGTGCTGCTGATCGCCGCGTTCCTGCTGAGGCAGCGGTTCGCCCGCCGCCCGCTGATCGCCCTGCGGGTGCTGTCCCGCCCGTGGCTGCTGATCGCCAACGCCGCCGTCCTGCTGCTGTTCGCCACCGGGATGGGTTTCCAGTTCCTGAACGCCCTGTTCGTCCAGCGTGTGATGGGCTACGACGCCCTGGCCACCGGCCTGGCCTTCCTGCCGACCCCGGTGGTGATCGGCGCCGTCTCCCTGTTCGTGGCGCCGAGGGCGACGGCCCGCTTCGGCCCGCGCCCGGTTCTGCTCGCCGGCCTGACCGTGCTGCTGGCCGGCCTGCTGCTCCTGAACCGGGTCCCGGTGACCGTGTCCTACGTGTCCGACCTGCTCCCACCCCTGATCGTGATGGGCCTGGGCATCGGCGTCGCCATCCCGGCCATCATCATGCTGGCGATGGCCGGCGCCGCCCCCGCCGACACCGGCATGGTCTCCGGCTTCACCAACACCGCCCAGCAGGCCGGCGGCGCCCTGGGCCTCTCGATCCTGGCCGTGGTGGCCGCCAACCGCACCGCCGGCTCCGCCGAGGTGACCGCCCTGCACGACGGCTACATCCGGGGCTTCCTGGTGGCGGCCGGCTTCGTCACGGCCGCCCTGCTGATCACCGCCCTGTTCCTGCGCCACCTGCCGCAGACCCCAGAGCCGGGCACTGCACCGCCCGCGCCGGAGCCGGGAGCCACCGCGCGGCCCGCGCCGGAACTGGGAGCCGCCACACCACCCTCGACGGAAATGGAAGCCGCCCTCGCACCGCCCGAGCCGAACACCGTCCTCGCGCCGCCCACGCCCGGGCAGCCGGGCGCCGCAGCACCGCCCGCGCCAGGGTCAGCCGTCCACACCGCCACGGCCGTCGACGACCGGCAGCAGCAACCGGCGTGCGAGGCCTCGCGCTGACCAGCTTCTACCCGTGCAGTAGCTTGGCGCCGTCTCGGGCTTCTACGTCTCACGCGGGTAAATCTCGAGCGGGCTGAGGTAGGCGTGGACGAAGAAGTCGCGCACCGTGGCCGCATGGAGATGGCCGGCAACCGTCAGGTCCTCGCCGGCGAGGGTCGCGTGCACGTGAATCTGCCCGCCGGCCAGTTCCCCGGTGCCGGTTAGCTCGAACGGCTGGGCGTAGTCGCGGATCAGGTCGGTCAGCGCATCGTTCTTGCGCATCACGGAGATCCGTACCTCATGGACCGCACCGATGAGCGTGATCGCGCCGTCGGTGATGCCGAGGCCGGCCGCCGCGGCGGCGATCGTTGCCAGGACCTCCTGGCCCTTCGCCACCTTCACCAAATACGAACCGGTCACCGACTCAGTCTGCACCGGGCCGGGCGGCTCGGACTGAACGGCTCGGGAACAGGCAGCTAGGGACATGCGACTCGGGAGCACGCGACTCGGGAGCACGCGACTCGGGAGCACGCGACTCGGGAGCACGCGACTCGGGAGCACGCGACTCGGGAGCACGCGGTTTGGGATCAGGTGGTTTGGGATCAGGTGGTTTGAGGGTGGGCGGTCTGGCGCCGGGCGGCCAGGGACAGCGTGAGCAGGAGCAGGCCGGCGGCCGGTGCCAGGGTGAAGGCGGCGGGAGCGCCCGCGGCGTCGGCCAGGTGGCCGGCCAGGGAAGCGGCCAGGGCCGACCCGGCCGCGCTGCTCGAGTTGTTCCAGGTGAAGGCCTGGGTCAGGACTCCCGGGTGGACGGATCGCTCGGTTCGGATGCTCAGCAGGACCAGCGTCGGCGGCACGGCCGCCTCGGTCAGCACCACGGCGGCGCCCAGCCAGATCGGCGATGGAGCCAGCGGGAGCAGCAGGCCCGCGCCGGTCAAGTAGGCCGTGACCAGGATCAGCTGTCGGTCGGCGGGGGTGCGGTGCCGGCGCAGGCCGTACAGCCAGCCGGACAGCAGGCCGCCCAGGCTGGCGGCGGCCATGATCGGGGCGGCGGCGCCCGGTGTGCCGCGGCCGACGGCGAAGGCGCTCACCGCGACGCTCAACGTGCCGAAGTAGAGCCCGATCGCCAGGTTGAGCATGGCGGTCAGGAGGAAGGCCGGTCGTAGCAGCGAACCTTCGGTGCCGGGGGCGGTGCTCGCGGCCGGCGGGGGTGCGGTGCGGGGCTGGGCGGTCAGGGCGGCGCCGCCGGTCACGATCAGGGTCGCGGCGATGGCGGTGGCCACGGCCGGGTGACCCGCCGCGCCGAGGGTGGCTGCCAGGACCGGGCCGAGGAGGAACGCGGTGGCGTTGGCCAGGGACTCCAGGGCGAAGGCGGCGGGCAGCTCGGCGGATCGTTCCGCGCGCAGCAGGTGCGCCCAGCGGGCGCCGGAGAGCGCGCCCAACTGGGGCACGGCCGCGCCGGCGCAGATGGCCGCGACGATCAGGGCGGCCAGGGACGTGGTGGGCAGGGACGTGGTGGGCAGGGACGTGGTGGGCAGGGACGTGGTGGGCAGGGACGTGGTGAGCAGGACGGCGGTGATGGCAGCGCCGTGCGCCAGGAGCGAGAACGGCAGGACGCGGGTCTGGCCCAGGCGGTCGACCACCCGGGCCAGCTGCGGGCCGATCAGGGCCTCGGCCAGGGCGAAACCCGCCGTGACCAGGCCGGCGGTGCCGTAGGAGCCGGTGCGGGCGTGCACCAGCCAGACCAGGGCGAGGCCGGTCATCGCGATGCCGACCCGGCCGACGGCCGCGGCCAGGAAGAACGCGGGGGCACCGGGGATGCGCAGCAGCGATCGATAGCTGGACATGGAGAGTCCTCGTCGCCGCCGGGCGACGCGGACCAACCGGGGTCGCCGGCGCCTGATCAAGCAGGTGAAGCAGGTGAAGCAGGTGAAGCGGGTGAAGCAGGTGAAGCGGGTGAAGCAGGTGAAGCGGGTGAAGCAGGTAGAGCAAGGGTGCGACCCGTGGCCCGACCGGGACGCTCAGGACTGCGGCGGGACGGGGCACGCGTCCACACCGCCACCCCGATCGCCGGGCGGAAGTGAATAGCGGAAGTGATTAGCGGAAGTGAATATCTGGCCCGGGCCATGACGGGACCGGGCGACTAGCGGTGACTTTAGCAACGGGCCGGTCCGGTGGCGGTGTTGCCGCAACCGCTGAATGATGGGCCGATGCTCGCGATGGAGGCGATCCGGCGGCTGCTCGCGCTGCGGCACCGGGGCCGGGCCGAAGATCTGCCCGCGGTGATGGCGCACGTCGCGCCGCTGCTGGACGCCGAGTCGGCGGGGGTTCTGCTCATCGACTACGGGCAGTTGACGCTCTGCCCGCTGTTCGGCGGCGCGGACGGCGAGGTCGAACCGCAACAGGTCGAGGGGACGGCGGCCGGGCGCTGTTTCACCACGGCGGCCGACACCCACGAGGATGGGCGGCTCTGGCTGCCGCTGCTGCACGGCGCCGAGCGGCTCGGCGTACTCGGGCTGGGGTTCAAGGAACTGCCGTCGCCGGCGGCGCGGCGCGACCTGGAGGTGATCGCGGCGCTGGTGGCCGAGCTGATCGCCAGCCGGCGGTTCTACGGGGACGCGGTCGAGCACACCCGGCGGCGGCTGCCCATGCAACTGGCCGCCGAGATCATCTGGAATCAGCTACCGCCGCTGACCTGCGCGGTCGACGGCACGGTGGTGACCGCGGTGCTGGAGCCCTGCTACGACGTCGGCGGGGACTCGTTCGACTACGCGGTCAACGGGGATCTGCTGCACGTCGGGCTGTTCGACACGGTCGGGCACGGGATCAGCGCCAGTGCACTGACCACGCTGACGCTGAACACCTACCGCAACGCCCGCCGGTCGGGGCTGTCGCTGATCGACACGTGCCGGTCGATCGACAAGTGGATCCACGCGCAGTACCCGGGCAGTTTCGTGACCGCCCTGCTGGTGGAGCTGGACACGACGACCGGGCGGTACCGGCGGATCAGCGCCGGCCACCCGGCCGAGCTGATGCTGCGGGGCGGCCGGCACCTGCCGCAGCTGCGCACGCCGACGGCCCTGCCGCTCGGTCTCGGCCACATGATCGACCGGCCGCCGGGGGTCACCGAGCAGCAGCTCGAGCCGGGCGACACGATCGTCCTCTACACCGATGGCATCACCGAGGCGCGCGACGCAACCGGCACCCAGTTCGGGCCGGAGCGCCTGGCCGACTTCATGCTCACGGCTCTGCGGGCGGGCTTGACCGCCCCGGAGATCATGCGTCGGCTGGTGCTCTCCATCGTCGACTACGAGGAGGGCGAGCTCCGCGACGACGCGACCGCGGCGATGCTGCAGTGGCGCCACTAGGCTGATGTTCGCTGGAGGAGCTCGGCGGTGGCTGCCCACAGGCGGCGCTCCCGGTCGCGGTCCTGGGCGACCGGCTTCACCTCGGTGACCTTGTCGTGCACCACGAAGGCGCCGTCGCGCAGGCCGGCCCACCTGTCGTCGAGGGCGATCGAGGCCAGCTCCGGCCCGGAACTCTCCGGGGTGGACACCCCGGGCAGCCGCGCCACGCCGCGCGCGATCGCCTGGAGGGCTTCGGGCGCTCCCCGGCCGAGGGAGCTGCCGGGCATCCAGCCGGGTTCGAAGACCGCCACGTTGACGTCCCGGCCGGCCTGGCGCTGCAGCTCATGGGCGTAGTAGAGGATCGCCAGCTTGGCGTTGGAGTAGGCGACCCCGGCCGCCTTCATCCCCGGGTTCGCCGCGCCGGTCGCGGGCCGGGCGATCTCGACCGGGTCGCGCCAGTCCGCCTCGGGCACGCTCAGCAGCTTCCGCCAGAAGTTCGCGCTGTACGTGTTGGAGCCCAGCAGCACGATCCGGCCCGAGCCGGCAACCCGGTCGAGCAGGTCGCCGATCAGTTGGGCGTGGGCCAGGTAGTTCACGGCGAAGGTCATCTCGTAGCCGTCGGCGGAGGCGAGCCGGGTGTCGGTGGTCATGGCGCCGGCGTTGGCCACGATCGCGCCCAGAGGCCGCACCGCGCCGGAGTCGAGCAGGTCCCGGACGGTGGCCGCGGCCGCCCGCACGTCGGCGAGCCGGGCCAGGTCACATCCGATCTCGTGAACCACAGCGCCGCGGGCGCGGGCCGCGGCGGCGACCTCGGCGAGCGCCTTGCCGCTGCGGCCCACCAGCAGGAGGTCGGGGCGTTCACCAGGAGCACGGCCGGCCATGGCGAGGGTGGCGGCACGCCCGAGGCCGCGGGTCGGGCCGGTGATCAGCACGGTGTTTGTCATGGTCAGGAGCGTGGCGGAGCCGGAGCATCGCAGGCAGTCGTTCCGTTTTCGTAGGACTGCCAGGGCCAGGACAACCATGCCCGGGCCGCGCAGACTGGAGGCGTGGAGAGCTGGGAGTTCGGCCGTACGCTGCGCCGCTGGCGGGACCGGGTCAGCCCCGACGCGGTCGGGGTGCCGGCCGGGCGGCGCCGCCGGGCGAGCGGACTGCGCCGCGAGGAGCTGGCCGGCCTGGCCGGCATCTCGGCCGACTATCTGACCCGCCTCGAGCAGGGCCGGGCGACCGCGCCGTCGGCGCAGGTGGTGGAGTCGCTGGCCCGGGCCCTGCGGCTGTCCGGCACCGAGCGGGACCTGCTCTATCAGCTGGCCGGGCACGCCGCTCCGGGGCTCGACGTGGTGCCGTCCAGGGTCACCCCGAGCGTGCAGCGCCTGCTCGACCGGCTGGCGCACACGCCGGTCGTGGTCTACGACGCCACCTGGACGCTGGTGCTGGCCAACGCGCCCTACGACGCGCTGATGGGCGACACGACGGCGTGGCGCGGGCTGGAACGCAACGCGGTCTGGCGCAACCTCACCCGGCACCCCAGCCGCGTCGTGCACACCGAGCAGGAGCAGGCCGACCACGAGGCGCGACTGGTCGCCGATCTCCGGCTGACCGCTTCCCGCTACCCCGCCGACCGGGAGCTGCGCCGGCTGACCGGCGAACTGGCCGAGCAGTGCCCGCGCTTCACCGAGCTGTGGGACTCGGAGGCACCGCCACCGCCGGCCGACATGTCAAGGCACAAGGTGATCGACCATCCGGCGGTCGGCCGGATCACTCTCGACTGCGACACGCTCATCGTCGCCATGGACGATCTGCGGATCACGGTCTACACCGCCGAACCGGGCACCGAGGACGCCGAGCGCCTGGCCCTGGCCGTGGTCCTGGGTACCCAGACGCTGGTCTGAGCGAAAACCTAGGGATAGTCCTCGGCCGAGCTGGAGAAGGCCACGACCGTCGCCGCCGGGATGTCGAAGCCGAGGGTCAGGAAATGCCCCGGAGACAGTTCGACGCTGGACGGATTGGCCTGGTCGTGGTGGCCGGAGTCGTAGAGCTGGACGTCGGCGTACCCGTCCCAGGTCTCCAGGGGTCGCCGGACCAGGCGCCCGACGGTTTCCCGGTGCTCGGAGAACCGCTTCGAAAGGTCACCGTAGGTGACCAGGACCTCGCCGCCGGCCAGCGGCAGCGCATGGTGCGACGAGGCCGGCATGTCGGTGGGCACGGGGGCGGTCCAGGTGCGGCCGTCGTCAAAAGATCTTGCGAGGTACGCCGTTTCGACGGTGGTCCGGATCAGCGCGACGAGCTGACCGTCCAGGACGGTGAGGGTGGGTTCCTGGAAGTGGAATGTCGTCCCGGTCGCCAGCGCCACCTCGGACGAGGCCGGCCAGGTGTGGCCGCCGTCGGTGCTGCGGACGACCACCGCCCGGTGCCACCGCTCGCCGGGCGGCCGGTTGTAGACCGGCAGCAGCAGGTCACCGCCGGGCAGTTCGACGGCGGCGCCGTGCGAGGCCCACCACAGGCTGCCGACCAGCACCGGGTCGCCCCAGGTGCGGCCCTCGTCGGTGCTGCGGCGTACCTGTACGCCGTGGTTCTTGTGCTCCCGTTCGCTCGTCCATTCGAGGACGAAGTAGCTGAGCAGGATCGTCCCGTCGGCGAGAACCGCCAGTTTCGGGTCGCGGTCGTCGTGCGGGCCGTCGACCACGACCTGCGGCTCGCTCCAGGTGCGGCCGTCGTCGTCGGAGGCCACGACCGCGATCCGGCCCTCGTGACTGATGTGACCGGCACCTTCGCGATAGGCCGCGACAAGCTTGCCGCCGGCCAACCGGACCACGTCGGGAAAGTGCGCCTGCAGACCGTCGGCGGCCGTTGCCACCACTACCGGCTCGGACATGTCACGCCTCCTCGGCGAGACTAGGCATTTTCGGAAAGGATGGCGGTCAGCACCGTGATTGCCTGATCGAGGGCGCTGTCGTCGATGTCCAGGTGGACCACGATGCGGGCCAGGTGCGGCAGCATCGCGGCGAGGTGGACGTCCTTGGCCGCGGCCCGGGCGACGAACCCGGCGGCGTCCAGCTTCGTGGTGCTCAGGTCGATCAGGATCAGGTTCGTCCGGACCTGGGTGGGGTCGACCACGCCGTACTTGGCGAGGGCCACCGCCACCCGCTGGGCGCGCTCGTGGTCCTCGGCGAGCCGGGTGAGGTTGTGGGTGAGCGCGTAGTCGGCGGCAGCGGCGAGGATGCCGGCCTGCCGCATGCCACCGCCCATCCGCTTGCGGATGATCCGCGCCCGCGCGATGCGGTCGGCGCTGCCGACGACGAGCGAGCCGACCGGCGCGCCCAGCCCCTTGGACAGGCATACCGAGAGGGTGTCGAAGAGCCGGCCGTACGCGTCGAGCGGAACCCCGTCGGCGACGTGCGCGTGCCAGATGCGCGCACCGTCGCAGTGCAGGGCGATCTCGTCGGTGTCCGCGATGTCGCGCAAGGCCTGCAGCGTCGGTAGCGGGACGACTCCGCCGCCGCCCAGGTTGTGGGTCTGCTCGACGGCGATCGCCCGGGTCGCCACCGTGTAGCCGCCCGGCTTGCGGACCATCGCGGCGATCTGCGCCGGGTCGAGGTCGGCCCCGACCGAGCCCCACGTGCGCGACGAGATCCCGCCGGCCACCGCGGCCGCGCCCATCTCGTAGACCAGCACGTGCGCGTCACCGCCGGCCAGCAGTTCGCCGCCCGGCGGCACCACGAGCTGCAGGGCGATCTGGTTGGCCATCGTGCCGGACGGCGCGAACAGCGCCGCCTCGTGCCCGAACATCGTGGCCACCCGGGCTTCGAGCGCGTTGACCGTGGGGTCGTCGCCGAAGACGTCGTCGCCGACGATCGCCTCGGCCATCGCCCGGCGCATCGCGATCGACGGGCGAGTGACCGTGTCGGAACGCAGATCAACCACGGAGCATCTCCGCCACCAGGAAGGCGAGTTCGAGGCTCTGCTGCGTGTTCAGGCGCGGGTCGCAGGCCGTCTCGTAGCGGTCCGGCAGGTCGAGGTCCTCGATGCCCTGCGCGCCGCCCAGGCACTCGGTGACGTCCTCGCCGGTCAGCTCGATGTGGATGCCGCCCGGGTGGGTGCCGAGCCCGCGGTGCACCTCGAAGTAGCCGAGCACCTCGTCGACGATCCGGTCGAAGTGCCGGGTCTTGTAGCCGTTGGACGACTCGTGCGTGTTGCCGTGCATCGGGTCGCACTGCCAGACGACCTTGGCGCCGGTCGCGGTCACCTTCTCCACGATCGGGGGAAGCGCGTCGCGGACCTTGCCGTTGCCCATCCGGCTGATCAGGGTGAGCCGGCCGGGGATGTTGTCCGGGTTGAGCTTCTCGCACAGCTCGATCGCGGTCTCCGGGGAGGTGCCGGGGCCGAGCTTCACGCCGATCGGGTTGGCGATCCGGCTGATGAAGTCGATGTGCGCGTGGTCGAGCTGCCGGGTGCGCTCCCCCACCCAGAGGAAGTGCCCGCTCAGGCCGTACGCCTTACGGTCGCTGACCCGGGTGAGCGCCCGGTCGTACTCCAGCGCGAGCGCCTCGTGCGAGCAGTACAGGCTGACCGTACGCAAGGCTTCGTTGTCGGTCATGCCGCAGGCGCGGATGAAGTCGAGCGCGCGGTCGATCTCGCGGGCGATCGCCTCGTAGCGCTCGCCGGCCGCGGAGTCCCGGACGAAGTCCTTGTTCCAGCTGTGCAGCCCGTTCAGGTCGGCAAGACCACCCGAAAGGTACGCCCGGAGCATGTTCATCGCGGCGGCCGAGTTCGCGTACGCCCGGATCATCCGCTGCGGGTCGGCGACCCGGGCCTTCTCGTCCGGCTCCAGGGAGTTGATCAGGTCGCCGCGGTAGGCGGGGAGGCCGAGCGAGTCGGTCGGCGCGGAACGGGGCTTCGTGTACTGCCCCGCGACCCGGGCCACCTTGACCACCGGCATCGACGCGCCGTAGGTGAGCACGACCGCCATCTGCAGCAGCGTGCGGGCGTTGGCGAGCAGGTGGCTCTCGGTGTTGGCGTCGAACGTCTCGGCGCAGTCACCGCCCTGGAGCAGGAACGCCCGGCCCTCGCACACCTCGGCGAGCTTGACCCGCAGCTGGTCGACCTCGTAGGGCGCGACGATGGACGGGACGTTGTCGAGCACCTTGCAGACCGAGGCGACCTCATCCATGTCCGCCCATGGCGGCATCTGCACCCGGGGCAGCGAACGCCACCGGTCGAGGCCGAGGGCTTCGTCCTCGGCGGAGTCGGTGGACGGACGGGAGGTCTGGAAGGCCGGGTTACCGACCCCCGGGTAGCTCAGCTGGTGCCACTCACGGCGCATGCCACCAAGCCTACGAAAGCGGGGCACCGGACTTTCGCCCGGTGCCCCGCCTCTCACCTGAGGAGATGAGTTTGTTGCGCGTACGGCCTAGAGGTTGTTCTTGATGGAGGTGATCAGCTCGCCGTTGCTGGTGTCGCCGGAGAACTCCCAGAAGAAGGCGCCGCCGAGACCCTGGTTCTTCACGTAGGTCATCTTTCCGGCGACGGTCGACGGGGTGTCGTAGCTCCACCAGTTGCTGCCGCAGTAGGCGTAGGCGGTGCCGCCGACCGTGCCGGTGGCCGGGCAGCTGCTCTTGAGGACCTTGTAGTCCTCGATGCCCGCCTCGTAGGTGCCGGGCGCCGCACCGGAGGCCGAGCCGCCGGGTGCCGACTGGGTGACCCCGGTCCAGCCGCGGCCGTAGAAGCCGATGCCGAGCAGGATCTTGCTGGCCGGTACGCCCTTGCTCTTCAGCTTCTGGATCGCCGCGTCCGAGTAGAAGCCGGCGGTCGGGATGCCGGTGTACGAGGTGAGCGGCGAGTGCGGGGCGGTCGGGCCCTGCGGGGCGAACGCGCCGAAGTAGTCGTAGGTCATCGGGAAGACCAGGTTCAGCTTCGCGATGCCGGACGCGTAGTCGGCCACGTCGAGCTTGCCGCCGTTCGAGCCGTCCGCCGAGATCGCCGAGGTGATCAGGAAGGACGAGCCGAACTTGGTACGCAGCGCGGAGATCACGTTGTTGTACGCGGCCGGGCCGCTGGCGTCGCAGGACAGGCCACAGGCGTTCGGGTACTCCCAGTCGATGTCGATGCCGTCGAAGACATCGGACCAGCGGGAGTCCTTGACCAGGTTGTAGCAGGAGTTGGCGAAGTTGGTCGGGTTCGCCGCGGCCTGGGTGAAGCCACCGGACCAGGTCCAGCCGCCGAACGACCAGATCACCTTGATGTTCGGGTACTGCTTCTTGAGCTTGCGCAGCTGGTTGAACGAGCCGCGCAGCGCGCCGGCGTCCCAGGTGTCGGCGACGCCGTCGACGCTCTCGGCCGAGGTGTAGGCCCGGTCGTAGTCGGCGTACGAGTCACCGATCGAGCAGGCGCCGCCGGTGGTGTTGCCGAACGCGTACAGGATGTGCGTCAGCTTGGCGGCGGAGCCCGAGGTCACCAGGTTCTTGACGTGGTAGTTGCGGCCGTAGACGCCCCACTCGGCGAAGTAGCCGACGACGTTCTTGCCGCTCGTTCCCGAGGTCGGCGACGTGGTGGGCGACGTCGTCGGCGGGGTGGTGGTCGGCGCCGTGGTGGGGGTGGTGGTCGGGGCCGTGGTGGGGGGCGTGGTGGGGGTGGTGGTGCCGCCACAGGTGCCGTTGTCGATCCAGACGTCCCACTGTCCGCTGTGCGTGGCGGGCGACTCGTTCTGAGTCCACCACTTGGCGGTGTAGTTGTGGCCGTTCTGGGAAGCGGCGTTGTCCTTGACGTACACGGCGGTGGAGGACCAGGCGGGGGCACAGGCCGTCGCGGCTGACGCCTGGACGACGGGAACCGTGGCGGTCGTCGCCACCACGATCAGCCCGGCCCAGAGAGCGCGGCGGAGGGATTTCTGCACTTCGTCTCCTTGCAACCGACGGGGAATCAACCGTTAGGAAACTTTCCAAAAAGCTGAGTGAGGGAGACGGTAGTCACAGGTATTCACAATCGTCAAGATGGGTGACCTGGATTAAGCACGGTCTTAACTTCCGGAGCCCGAGATGTACGGGGTGCACATGAACGGGCACAGCGCGTAGTCTGCCGTCATGACCATCTTCGACGGCATCGATGGCCGGACCGGTGGCCCTGCGTTGAGCGGCCGATGAGCATTCACGTCATCGGCGTCGACGCGTACGCGCTCGGATGGGTGGGTGTCGAGCTGCGCGACGGTGCTTTCGGCCGGGCCGTGCTAGCCGCCTCGCTCTACGAGATCGTCGCGAACAGCTCCGGCGCCGCCGTCATCGGTGTCGACATCCCGCTCGGCATGCTGCCCGACAAGTGGCGGGCCGCCGACACCCTCGCCGCCGACCAGCTCGGCCCGCGCCGCGGCAGCATCTTCCGGGTGCCGCCCCGCCAGGTCTGGATGGAGGCCGACTTCTCGGCCGCCAACCGGCTCTGCCGGGAGCTCACCGGGGCCGGCCTCAGCCGGCAGTCCTGGGCCCTGCGGCCCAAGCTGCTCGAGGCCAACGCGATCTGGGAGCGGCATCCGGGCCTGCTCTTCGAGGCGCACCCCGAGGTCTCGTTCCGCACGATGGCGGGCGAACCGATTGCGTACGCCAAGAAGACCTGGGCCGGTCAGGCAAGGCGCCGGGAGCTGCTCGCCCGCAACGGCATCGTGCTGCCCGACCAGATCGGCCCGGCCGGCCAGGCCCCGCCCGACGACATCCTGGACGCGGCGGCGGTCGCCTGGTCGGCGCACCGGATGGCGACCGGGACGGCGCTGAGCCATCCCTCGCCACCCGAGGAGAACAACGGTTCGAAGATAGCTATTTGGTATTGACGGTGGCCATCTGCGTCGCGATCTCGGCCGCGCGGTCGCGGGCGGCCTCCAGCGCGGACAGGAAGGCCGCGCGGACGCCGTGATTTTCCAGCTCGCGGATCGCCGAGATGGTGGTGCCGGCCGGCGAGGTGACCGCCTCGCGCAGCTTCACCGGGTGCTCGCCGGAGTCGCGCAGCATGGTGGCCGAGCCGATCGCGGTCTGCACGATCAGCTCGTGCGCGACCTGGCGCGGCAGCCCGAGCAGGATGCCCGCGTCGATCATGGCCTCGACCAGCAGGTAGAAGTAGGCCGGGCCGGAGCCGGACAGCGCGGTCACCGCGTCCTGCTGCGACTCGGGCACCCGCATGGTCCGGCCGACCGGCTTGAAGATCTCCTCGGTGAGTGACAGGTGCTCCTCGGTCGCGTACGGCCCCGGGGAGATCACCGTCATCGCCTCGTCGACCAGCGCCGGGGTGTTGGTCATCACCCGCACCACCGGGATGCCGCCGGGCAGCCGCTCGGCGAAGAAGCTCGTCGGCAGGCCGGCACACAGCGACACGACCAGCTTGCCCGGCGGCACCTTCATCCCGAAGTCGTCGAGCAGCTTCGCCGCGTCCTGCGGCTTGACCGCGATCAGCAGCACGTCGGCCTGGGTGACGGCGGTCAGGTTGAGCACAGGTCGGATGCCGTAGCGCTCGGCCAGCTCGGCCGCGCGCTCGGGACGGCGGGTGGTGGCCAGCAGCTCACCGGCCGGCCAGCCGGAGCGCAGCAGTCCGGAGAGGACCAGCTCGCCGAGCTTGCCCGCGCCGATCACGGCGACACTGTGCTTGGTCATGGAACCCTTCCTGACGCGAACCCTGATGCCAAAAAAAAAGAGGGGCGACCTCGCGGCCGGCCCCCCTTTTAAAAAGATCAACTACCGAAGAAGACCTCAGCCTCTTCGTAGCGGGAGAGCGGAACCGTCTTCAGCTCGCCGGTGCCCTCGATCAGCGGCACGCGGACGATGTCGGTGCCCCGCAGCGCCATCATCTTACCGAAGTCACCCTCGTGGACGGCGTCAATCGCCTGCAGCCCGAAGCGGGTCGCGAGGACCCGGTCGAACGCGGTCGGCGTACCACCGCGCTGGATGTGACCGAGGACGACCGTACGGGCCTCCTTGCCGGTCTTCTCCTCCAGCTGCTCGGCCAGCCACTGGCCGATGCCGCCCAGGCGGACGTGGCCGAACGAGTCGAGCTCCTGGTTGTGCGTGACCATCTGGCCCTCGAGCGGCTGCGCGCCCTCGGCGACCACGACGATCGGCGCGTACTCGACCTGGAAGCGCTTGGTCACGTAGGTGGCGACCTGCTCCACGTCGAAGTTGCGCTCCGGCAGCAGGATGACGTTGGCGCCACCGGCGAGGCCGGCGTGCAGCGCGATCCAGCCGGCGTGCCGGCCCATGACCTCGACGACCAGGGTGCGGTGGTGCGACTCGGCGGTGGTGTGCAGCCGGTCGATCGCCTCCATGGCGATGTTCACCGCGGTGTCGAACCCGAAGGTGTAGTCGGTGGCGTTGAGGTCGTTGTCGATAGTCTTCGGCACGCCGACAACGTTGACGCCCAGATCGTTCAGCTTGGTCGCGACACCGAGGGTGTCCTCGCCGCCGATCGCCACGAGCGCGTCCACGCCCTGCTCGGCCAGGTTGGCCTTGATCCGGTCGACGCCACCCTCGATCTTGAAGGGGTTGGTGCGCGAGGAGCCCAGGATGGTGCCGCCGCGCGGCAGGATGCCGCGGACCTCCGCGATGCCGAGCGGCTTCGTCAGGCCCTCGAGCGGGCCCTTCCAGCCGTCGCGGAATCCGACGAACTCGTGACCGTACGCGGCGACGCCCTTGCGGACCACCGCCCGGATCACCGCGTTGAGACCGGGGCAGTCGCCGCCGCCGGTGAGCACGCCGATACGCATGATTTGCTCGTCCTCCCTGATCGGGTTGCGAGATTGAGATAGCCCGTCAAGCCCCAGGAAGCTGATGCTCGGCAGCGTTGCCGGCCCGGGGCGGGCCGCGGACGGAACTTTAGTCCCAGCCGGAAACGCGAGCGTAAGCGCCCCGTCATCAGCGTAGACACGTAACCGCGCGTTCGGGCGGAGTTGACCTCAGGGCTTCATCGCGTGCCAGCGCGCCAGGTTGTGCTTGGCGTCGACCAGCGCGTCGTGCCGCCCGGCCATGCTCGGCAGGTGCGGCCGGTCCAGGTCGTCCCAGAGCTGGCGCAGGTCCTTGGTGAAGCGCGGGATCTCCCGGGGCAGGGCCGGCATCGCCCCCCACAGCTGCGCCAGCGCCACATGGTCGTAGGCCGCGTACCAGGCCCAGAGCTCCATCTGGTCGCCGCCGCCCCTCCTGTCATCGCCTCCACGTATGGGCTCCATCAGGAACGCGTAGAGGTCGTCGCGGATGCGCTCGCGGGAGCGCCACGCCTTGTCGGCCGGGGACGGGAGCTTGTCGAGGACGTTGCGGCGGACCCAGGGAATCGCCTTGGTGTCGTCGAACTCGGTGCTGATCGCGTAGAACTCGCGCCCGAACTCGTCGACGACCCCGATCGACACCAGGTCGACCGTCCGGCCGTCCTCGATGAACTCGCAGTCATAAAAGTAGCGGTATGCCACCATCCGCCGCCCCTCCACCGCCCTTGGACGGACTTAAGACTCAATTCCTCGAACATCCTTGCCGATCGTCAACCGAGGTTCGACTCCAGGGCCTCCCGGGCGCAGTGCAGCCTCCGTTCGTCGCCCCGGCGGGCGGCCCGGTCGGCGAACACCGCCATCCGCAGCCGCATCAGCACCGGCAGCGCCGCCTCCAGCTCGTCGCGGCGGACCGGGCCGGCCGCCACGTACCCGTCGATCAGGTCGGTGGCCCGGTCGGCGCCGCCCGCGTAGCCGACCGCGGCGGCCACGTCGTAGACCAGCGGACCGACCCCGCTGGCGCCGCAGTCGAGCAGTCCGGCCCGCCCGGTGCCCGGGTCGACCACGAAACTCGCCGGGCTGGGGTCACCGTGCAACACCCCGTACGTCAATCGGTCGGTGACGGTGAGCCGGGTGGCCGCGCCGACCGCGTCGGCGACGGCACCGCGGAGCCAGGGCTCCGCGGAGAGATGCGCCGCGGCGGGGTCGAGCGGCTGCCAGGGGCGCAGGCCCGGGTGGTGAAAATGCTGCAGAGCCTTGTGTACGACCCCCAGCCGGTCCCCCCACCACTGCTGATCGATCGGGTCGCCGCCGTTCAACCGCCGGCCGGGCACCCGGCGCAGCAGGGCCAGCGACCCGGCCCGGGTCTGCGCGGTGAGTCCACCGGCGAGGGTGCGCACGGGTTCACCGGCCTCGATGTCGCGCACCCGCAGATGCTCGGCGGCGATCAGACCGGCCTCGACCGGCTGGCGGGCGCCCGGCTCGGCGAGCCGGCAGATGTAGCGGCCCGGCCCGGCCGTCACCTCCCAGCCCCGGGAGTGCAGCTGGTCGGGCAACGCGACGATCTCGCTGGGCTGCAGATGCCATTGATCGCGCAAAGTGGAGAGAACTTCGGTGGCGAGATCTTGGGTGGAGGGACGGGGGGTGGAGGGGGAAGGCTCATCGTCCGGCACGGCCGGATTATCGCCGCGCGAGCCGCGAATCCGACGGACAGAGTGGCCGACGGTGGATGAGTGATAGTCACGCCCGGCTATCGAGAGGTTTACAGATAGCGACGAGCGCGACATGATCGTACGAGGCCCTGGCGGCCCGCCCGCGTGTGTCTCTTGCGCAAGTCTTGTCCAAGAGAAATGGCGCTGGGGGGTTGCTTCGTGCTATTAGTGATCGTTCGCGTCGAGGGGCCGACGCCGGCCGGGGGTCGTCGACGCGGTCCCCACCGGGGGAGGGATAGCGCCGTGGACCATCGTTTGCCGGATTCCGGCGACGCGCTCGCCGGCGTGGAGATGTTCGCCGGCCTGGAGCCGGACGTTCGGCAGCGGGTCATCGCCACTGCAGTTCCACGCAACTATCGCAAAGGTCAGATCCTTTTCGTCGAGCACGATCCCGGCGAGTCGCTGATCATTTTGAAGCGCGGCGCCGTCGCGATCTTCCGTACCGCCCCGACCGGGGAGCGCGCGGTCCTCACCGTGGTCCGCCCGCCGGACGTGCTGGGCGAGGTGTCCCTTCTGGACGCGTCGACCCGCAGCACCTCGGCCGAGGCCATCGAGGACTCCCAGGCGCTCACCCTGTCGCGGGCGGCGTTCATGGATCTCGTGCACTCCAACCCGCGCATCCTGGACGCGGTGATGCGGTCGGTGGGTGCACTGATCCGGCGGCTGACCGAGCAGAACACCGACCACGTCTTCCTCGACCTGCCCGGGCGGGTCGCCAAGACGCTGGTCCGGCTGGCCGGCGAGAGCCAGGCGCCGATGATCACGATAGAGCTCAACCAGAGTCAGCTGGCCGAGATGGCCGGCGGCTCCCGGCAGAGCGTGAACCAGGCGATCGGCTCGTTCGCCAGCCGCGGCTGGTTGCGCACCGAGGGCCGCCGGATCGTGGTCACCGACCTTCAGGCTCTACGGCGCCGCGCGGGGATGGCTGTGGGGTAGGAGCCTCGATAGAGGTCTTCAAGCTGCTGGCATACACGTCGACGTAGTCACGGCCGCTGAGCACCATCAGCTCGTACATGATCTCGTCGGTGATCGCCCGCTCGACGAAGCGGTCCCCCTGCGCGTCCGCGTAGCGGGAGAAGTCGAGCGGGTGGCCGAACCGCATCCGGACCCGCTTGATCGTCGGGACGAAGGTGCCGGTCGGCTGGATCTCGTCGGTGTTCAGCAGCGCCACCGGCACCACCTTCGCGCCGCTCTCCAGCGCCAGCCGCGCCACGCCGGTCTTTCCACGGTAGAGACGGCCGTCCGGCGAGCGGGTGCCCTCCGGGTAGATGCCGGCGATGCCACCCTCACGCAGCACCCGCAGCAGGGTGTCCAGAGCCGCCTGGGCGGCCCGGCCGCCCGAACGGTCCACCGGGATCGTCCCGGTCGAGAGGAAGAACTGGCGCATCAGCCGGCCTTTGAGGCCCTTGCCGGTGAAGTATTCGGCCTTGGCGACGAACGTCACCCTGCGCCCGACCATCAACGGTGTGAAGATCGAGTCGGAGAACGAGAGGTGGTTGCAGGCCAGGATCACCGGTCCGGAATCGGGCACATTCTCCCGGCCGCGCACGTCGGGGCGGAACAGGACACGCAGCAGCGGCCCGAGAACCACGTACTTCAGCAGCCAATAGAACACGAGGGTCCTTTCCGGGACGACCCGGCTCATTTCCGGCAGACGGCTTGCCCGGTCGCAGAGGGAAGCGTACGAAGCGGGACGGCGCGCGCACAACGCACTCCCGCAACCGGCACTTGGCGTGTCACCATTCAAGGCACGGTCGGCGAGGGAGTGTAAAGGGTGACAGCGGGTGGCGCCCGCCGCGGGCGGCGGGACAACGGGATCGACGCGGCTGACTACGCGGTAGCCGGCGACGTCGATCCGCGCGTCGGTGAGCACCTTCTCGACGTACTTCAGGCAGTCGGTATCGCGGCGTACCTCCAGCCCACGGCCGACCTCAATCCGATTCTGCGCGCCACGACCCTGCCGGCCCGGCCGACGGATCGGCTCTACGTGGACCGCGCGCACCTCGACGTCGCCCGGGCGCACCTGCACCAGGTGACCGGCGGCGAACTGCCGACCCCACCGGCCGACCCCACCGTCGTCGCCGAGCCTTCCGGGTCGAAGGGTCTCGCCGAG
This sequence comes from Paractinoplanes durhamensis, assembly GCF_016862175.1. Classification (GTDB taxonomy): domain Bacteria; phylum Actinomycetota; class Actinomycetes; order Mycobacteriales; family Micromonosporaceae; genus Actinoplanes; species Actinoplanes durhamensis. Next base: position 80,364 of record NZ_BOML01000046.1, read on the forward strand.
TCCGAGGTCGAGGCCGAGTGGGCCAAGATCGTGGCCGGGTTCCACACCGCGGTCGATCCGACCGCCGCGCCCTGGCCCACGACCGAGGACCTGCCGGCCGAGCCGACCCGGGAGCCGTCCGCCCCCCCGGCCGCCGACGGTGTCACCTACGGCCGCCGGCGCACCGACCAGAAGCCCGAGCCGTCGCTGCTCGACGGGCTCGACACGTTCGGCGCCGACCTGGCCGAGGACGACGACGAGGAAGACGAGCGGTACGTCCCGCCGCCGCCCCCGCCGCTGCCGCGCATCTCGAAGTACGCGGTGATGGGCCTGCTCGGCGTCACCGTCGGCTTCGTGCTCTTCCTCTTCCCCGGCATCCTGCCGATCGCGCAGGACTACGTGACCCTGCTCGGCTTCGCCGCGATCGTCTCCGGCGCGGTCATGCTCGTCTGGCGCCTGCGCTCGGGCGACGACGAGGAGGACGACTACGACGACGGCGCAGTGGTCTAGCCTCCCAAAACGCTTGGTCCGAGTCTGATTCCTGCCCGAGCGGTGGAATTGACCACTATCTGTGTAGCGCTTTGGTGGGGCTCTAGTAACCTTCGGTGATGCGCCAGAGCTCGTTGGTCGTGGTCGCGAACCGTCTCCCGCTCGACGACAACGTCGCCCCGGACGGGGCCTGTGAGTGGCGGCGAAGCCCTGGAGGGCTGGCCAGCGCCCTGCACGCGATCCTGGAAAGCACCCCCGCCACCTGGGTGGGCTGGGGTGGCGGGGTCGGTCCGGCGCCCGCCCTCGCCGACATCGGCACGCTGCGGCTGCGCCCGGTCGCCCTGACCGAGGACGAGCTGCGCGGCTACTACGAGGGCTTCGCCAACTCGACACTGTGGCCGCTCTACCACGACGCGGTCGAGACCCCGGTCTTCGACCGCGGCTGGTGGGAGACCTACCGGACGGTCAACCGCCGGTTCGCCGAGGCCGCCGCCGAGGTGGCCGAGCCCGGCGCCGCCGTCTGGATCCAGGACTACCACCTGCAGCTGGTCCCGCAGTTGCTCCGCGAGCTGCGGCCCGACCTGCTGATCGGCTTCTTCATGCACGTGCCGTTCCCGCCGCCCGAGCTGTTCATGCAGCTCCCCCGCCGGGTCGAGCTGCTGCGCGGGATGCTCGGCGCCGACCTGGTCGGCTTCCAGCGCCCGCAGGCCGCGCACAACGTGGCCCAGCTGGCCGGCAAGCTGCTCGGCGCGAAGGGCGCCGACGACGCGATCCTGGTGGACGGGCGGGTGGTGCGCACCGGCGCGTTCCCGGTGTCGATCGACGTGACCGAGATGGAGGCGCTGTCCGCCCGGCCGTACGTTCTGAATCAGGCCCGGCAGCTCCGGCACGATCTCGGCCCGCACAAGAGGGTGCTGCTCAGCGTCGACCGGCTCGATTACACGAAGGGCATCGAGCACCGTCTCACGGCGTACAGCGAGCTGCTGCGCGACGGGCGGGTCAAGGTGCGCGACACGGTGATGGTGCAGGTGGCGGTGCCGAGCCGGGAACGGGTGGAGAGCTACCGCGGCCTCAAGGACCGGATCGAGCGCGAGGTCGGCCGGATCAACGGGGAGTACGGGCGGGTCGGCGAGCCGGCCATCCACTACCTGAACCAGCCGTTCGACCGGGCCGACCTGGCCGCGCTCTACCAGACCGCCGACGTCATGGTGGTGACCCCGCTGCGCGACGGGATGAACCTGGTCGCTAAGGAGTATGTGGCGGCCCGCGCCGACGACACCGGGGCGCTGGTGCTCAGCGAGTTCGCCGGGGCGGCCAACGAGCTGGAGGACGCGTTCCAGGTCAACCCGCACGATGTGGACGGGTTGAAGGAGACGCTGCTGCAGGCGCTGGACGCCGCACCGGCCGACCTGTCCCGGCGGATGTCGGCGATGCGCGCGCACATCACCGAGAACGACATCCACGCGTGGGCCCGCGCCTACCTGACCGCCCTCGACCACACCGGCCAGCTGGCCCGCCACCTGCCCCGGCAGCGGGAAGCCTCAGCTCGCCGCAGTTAACTCTTTCGTCAGCCAGTCCAGGGTCGCGTCGATCGGCTCCGCCCAGCCGGCGTCCAGCATCAGGGCGTGGCCCATGCCGGGGAACAGCAGCGGGGCACCGCCGTAGTGGGCGGCCACCCGGTCCAGCGACTTGCGCGGCACCACCCGGTCGTCCGGCGAGCCCACCACCAGCACCGGCGGCTTACCCACCGGGCTCGGCACCTGCTTCGGGAACGCCAGGCGGTGGGCGAAGGTCATCCTGGCCAGGTACGCGTCGGCCTCCTCGGCCGGCAGCGACGCGCTGAACAGTTGCTTGCGGTTCAGGCGGGGGCGGCCCCGCAGCGTACCCAAAGGATTGGTCTTGATCGCCGCACCGAAGGTGGCCCAGCGGTCCATCGCCGGCGCGACCAGCACCGCCGCCCGGGCCGGATAGCGGCCGAGCGCCCGCGACACCACCAGCGCCCCCACGCCGTGCCCGATCAGCACCGCCTGCCGGGGCAGCGACGCCGCCGTCTGCACCACGTCGTGCACGTGAGCGCGCAGGTCACCGCCTTCGCGCGGGGTCAGCGCGTGCGCCGGGAAACCGCGGCCGGCCGTATGCGCGAGCCAGTGCTCGGCGAACGCCCAGGCGCCCACGCCGGGCCCGGTGACGAACAGCAGCGGCGGGTGCTCGTGCTCGTCCTCCCCCTCGACCAGGCGGGACAGCACCTCCCGCTCGACCGGCGGGACCGGCGACGTCCAGTCGTCGAAACGCAGCAGGTCGTGGCTCACTTGGCCGGCTCCATCTCGCGCAGCAGCTCGTCCATCGCCTTCAGGTAGGCGAGGTGGTCGACCTCGAACCAGTGCCGGCGACTGGCCACCACCCGGCGTTTGGACCAGCTCGGGATCGGCCGGGCCGACTCCTTCTGCTGCACGGCCGCGGCCCGCTCCGGGTCCTCCCGGCGCAGCTGCAGCCAGCGGGCCACCGCGACGCTCTGCCAGTGCGCGAGCGGCAGCAACCCGGCGTCCGGCTGCAGCAGGCCGACCACGGCGAGCGTGGGGTGCTTGCGGGCGAACGAGTGCAGGTGCAGGTCGGGGCGGCCGTCCGGCTCGGTGTCGATCAGGTCGGGGGCCAGGAACTCGAACCGCGGGGCGTAGCCGGTCGCGGTGATCACCAGGTCGGGGTCGATGCGGCGGCCGTCGGCCAGCTCGACCTGCCCGCCGGCGAAGCGGGCCACATCCGGCACCGCCTTGATCCGGCCGTGGCCGAGGTAATAGGGCAGCTGGCTGTTGACGATCGGGTGGCTCTCGTACGGCTTGTGGTCGGGCTCCGGCAGGCCGTAACGGGTCAGGTCGCCGGTGGTCAGCGCGAGGGTGCGGCGGTAGAGCCACTGCCGCAGCTTGAGCGGCACCCGCCACTTGAGCAGGCCGTCGTTCACCTGGTCGGCGGGGCGACCGAAAATGTACTTGGGGGCGTACCAGTAGCCGCGGCGGGTCGAGTGCCAGACCGTGGTCGCCTGCTGGGCGGCCTCGACCGCGATGTCGCAGCCGGTGTTGCCGCCGCCGATCACCAGCACCTTGCGGTTCCGCAGCTGGGCCGGGTCCTTGTACTGCGCCGAGTGGATCACCGTGCCCCGGAAATCCCCGGGGATGTCCGGCTTGGCGGGCGACCAGTTGTGCCCGTTCGCGGCGATCAGCGCCGCGTAGCGCTGCACCCGGGACGAACCGCCGCCGGTGGACCGGGTGGTCACGTCCCAGCGGCCGTCGCCGACCGGCACCGCCGACACCACCTCGGTGCCGAACCAGATGTGCTCGCCCAGCCCGAAGTGCTTCGCATACCGCTCCAGGTAGGACAGAACCTGGCTGTGGTGCGGATAGTCGGGCCAGCTGTCCGGCATCGGGAAGTCGGGGAACTCGGTGAGCGGGCGGGACGAGATCAGGTGGGTGTTCGCGTAGACCGGGCTGCGATCGTGCCGCCAGTTCCACGCGCCGCCCACCGAGGTCTCGCGCTCGTAGCAGTCGACCGCGAAACCGTGCTCGCGAAGGTTCTTGATCGTGGCAAGTCCGCTGGCCCCGGCCCCGATGACGCAGACCGCGTCCCGACGGTCGGCGATGTCCGGAGTGTCGTGCACGCGGCGATACTGCCAGATCCGCGGGCTAGGAGGAAGGGAGCAAAAGGTCCGCCAGAACCGGAAGATGATCACTCGCCTGGCGGGCCAGGTCGGACTCGACCACCTCGTAGCGATCGACGGTGATGTCCGGGGTCACGAACAGGCCGTCGATCAGCCGGGCCGGCAGCGTCGCCGGGTAGGTGAAGCTGCCCGCCGACGACGACACCAGGCCGTCCTCGACCGTCCGCCAGGCCCCGCCGCCCGGCCCCTCGTTGAGGTCGGCGGCCGCGATCACCGGGCCCTCGACCCGGTCGAGGGCCTCCTTCCAGAGCGCCGCCTGGGCGGGCCGCTCGGCCGGGTCGGTGGCCAGGTGCGAACCGGACACGGTGAACTGGCCGCCGCGCACCGAGCCGCGCAGGAACGCGGCGCCGCGCAGGTGCCGGCCCGGGGTCAGCGGGAACCGCATGCACCAGGTCTCGTGCACCCGGACCCGCAGGTTGACCAGCAGCAGGTTGCCCAGCGCCGGCAGGCCGCCGGCGCCCATCACCATGCCGGTGTCGTTGGCCAGCGCCGCGCACCGGTGCTGCCAGAGGAAGCGGCGCGGCGCCTCCTGCACCACCAGAACGTCCGGGGCGAGCTCACGGACCAACGTGACCAGGGCGGCCCGGTCGTCCTTCAGGCCGTGCACGTTGTAGCTGAGAACCCGCAGCGGCACCCCGGTCATGGTCAGGCGCTCCGGGCCAGGTCGGCGGCGCCGACCACGCCGGCCGTGTTGCCGGTCTCGGCCGCCACCACCTCGGCGACCGGGAAGCGGTCGCGCTGTTTCAGCTGGTCGCGATACGTGTTTTGAGTCGGCACCATGAGCAGGTCACCGGCGTCGATCACGCCGCCGCCGACCACCAGGATCTGCGGGTCGAAGCTCTGCGCCAGGTCGGCCATCGCCACCCCGAGCCAGTAGCCGATCTGCGCGAACGCGTCCCGGGCCACGCCGTCGCCGTCGTGGGCCGCCGCGGTGATCTGCCGCCCGGTGATCGCCAGTGGGTCGCCGCCGGCCAGCGCGAGCAGCTTGGCCGCCCGCTCCGGCTCCTGGCGGGCACCGGCCCGGGCGAACCGGACCAGGGCGTTGCCGCTCGCGTACTGCTCCAGGCAGCCCAGCCGGCCGCACCCGCACGGATGGCCGTCCGGCACCGACTGGATGTGGCCGAGCTCGCCGGCGATGCCGTTGGCGCCGCGCCACAGCTTGCCGTTCAGCACGATGCCACCGCCGATCCCGGTCCCCACGGTGATCATCACCATCGAGTCGTCGGCGTGCTTGGCGACCCCGAACCGGAACTCGGCCCAGGCGGCCACGTTCGCGTCGTTCTCCAGCACGGTCGGCAGGCCGACCGCCTTGGTCACGTAGTCCCGCAGCGGCTCGTCCCGCCACGCCAGGTTGGGAGCGAACAGCACGGTCGACCCGGCCGCGTCGATCCAGGCGGCCGCGCCGATCCCGATCGCGGTGGCCTGCGGGTACTGAGCCGCCAGCTCGCAAGCCACCTCGACGATCGTGTCCCGGGTGCCGGCCGGGTCCTCGGCCGGGGTGTCACGGCGGTTGGACGCCAGCACCGTGCCGTGCTCGTCGACCACACCACCGGCCACCTTCGTGCCGCCGACGTCGACTCCGATGGTCAGCGTCACGCTTTGCTCCTCTGCTACCCGCTTACTTCGCGCCGTCGCCGGGGGCTTCATCGCCCGCCGCGCCGTCGCGCTCGCCGGGCGCCGCGGCACCCGGAACATCATGATCCACCGCGGTGGGTCGCGCCACGTCGCCAACACCCGCATCCGCGGTGGCCGCAGCCCACACATCAAACCTTTGAGGTGTACGGGCGGAGCGCCGCGCCCCGGCTTCCGTGTCCCCCGTCTCCGCGCTCCGCGAGGTTGCCCCGGCATTCCCGACATCGGCGGACTGTTCGGCCGCGCCCGCTTCCGCCTTCGCCGCGGTTGCCAGCGCTGCTGCCTCGGCAACCCGGCGGGCCGCCTCGGCGGCTGCCTCCCGGGCCTCCTTCGCTGCCTTGCGCCGGGCCGCGTCGGCAGCGCGGCGGGCGCGCAGGCGCTCGGCCTCCGCCTCGGCGCTCTCGGCCGCGCTCGCCGCCGATGCCGCGGCCCACGGATCGCCCGCGAAGCCCGGCGCCGGCGGACGACCGGCAGCCGGAGCCGGCGCAGCGCCCGGGGCACGGGCGGGCCACGTCGCGGCGCGCTTGGCCGCCACGAAACCGTCGTCGGCGGCAAAGCCGTCATCCGGCCAGAAGGCGGGGTCGGGCGCGGCCTCGCTCGTCTCGCTCTCATTCGCGTCGCGGTCGCCCTCGTCGCGCTGCACGCTCTTGCGGGTGGCGAACGCCCACGTCTCGTCCGGGTCGCCCTGATCGCGCTGGTCGCTCTGATCGGCCGGGGACGGGGTCGGCGGCGGGGGCTTCGGGCGGTCGCCGGCCAGCGACGACAGGGCGCGCATCATGCTCGCCACGCCGGTGGCCAGGTCGCCGACGCCGGTGGCCAGGCGGGCGGCCGTCTCGGGGCTCGGGTCGCGGACCGCGGCGATCGCCCGGCAGACCGGGCAGACACAGCACTCGGCGCTGCCCGTCGACCAGCTGTGCTCTCCGCTGCCGCGCTCGCCGCCACTGGGCTCGCCGCTACTGGGCTCGCCGCTACTGGGCTCGCCGCTACTGGGCTCGCCGCTACTGGGCTCGCCGCCGCCACCCGCGATGCGGCTCACGATCCCCTGGACCGAGTCGGCGATAGCGCCCAATCCGGCGGTTACCGCGTCCCGCGTACCGGAAGAATCGCCCGAAGCTCTCGCCGCGGCACCCAGGCCGCCGCTCGCCGCCATCGCGATCATCGTCGCGACCAGCCGCTCCGCTTCCTCCCGTGCCGACGCCGTCATCCCCCGAACCTCCCGCTCAGCTCGCCGGCAGGCTCTCGACCCGGCGCTTGAGCTGCTTCAACGCCGTGTCCATGATCATCTTTTCGGCCTTGCGGCGGAACATGCCCAGCATGCCGATGGAGAGCTCCACCTCGAGCGTGTAGGTCACCGTGGTGGTGTCGTCGCCGTTGTCGGTCAGGTCGTAGGAGCCCTGCTGCGACTTCTGCGTCTTGGACGGCTCGACCAGATGCCACTCGATGCGGCTGACATCCTCGGCATACGCGTACTCGAGGGTGTATTCGTCGGCCATCACCCCGGCGTCGATCACCCACCGGACCCGGGCCGCATAACCGTCCTCGTACTCCTCGATGACCTCGATCCGCTTCAGCGCATCGACCCACTCGGGGTAGCGCGGGAAGTCGCAGATCACCGCGGCCACACGGTCGACGGGCGCGAGAACCTGGATCGACTGCGTCGAGGTATCCGCCATGCACGGAGGCTACCCCGTCGGTACGACAATCCCGATGACCGGGCCGAGCCGTTCCGGCCCACTACGGCTACCATCCGTCAGGTGCCGGTGCTAGCCAATGTTTCCGCGCGCGTCCAGCCGCTCGCGGTGGCCGCCCGCATCATCATGCTCGCGCTGGTCGCGGCCCTGACGCTGATCGCCACCCAGGAGCCCGCGCAGCTGCGCTGGATCGCCCTGCTGGTGGTGGCCGCCCTCCCCGCGTTCCTCGCTCCGGACCATCGGGTCTTCGGTCCGCTGGGCCGGGTCGCCGAGGTCGCCATCACCGGGCTCGCGGCCGGTTCGATCGCCGCCGCCGCCGACCTGACCGGCACAGTGGACGCGGGGTTCGGCGCCGAGGCGGTGCTCCCCTACCTCGCCGTCCCGCTGCTCACCGCGGCGCTGCGCCGGCGGCCCACCGAGGGCGCCGCCCTGCTCGGCGTCGCCGCGGTGTCGCTGGTCGCGGGCGGCACGCTGATCGGCCACTCGAGCGCGGACAGCCCGATCACCCAGCCCGGCTTCCTCGCCGCGGGGGGACAGTGGCTCGTTCTGGGCGCGATCGTCACCTTCGCGGCCGATACAATGCGACAACTGATGCAACCCGCCGAACCCACTCCCCAGCCGTACGCGGAAGCCACCCGCCTGCTCACCCAGCTGCGGAGCGTGGCCCGCTCGCTGCCGGGCGCCACTCTGGACCCGGGCGGCATCTCCGAGCACCTCCTCGAGGAGCTGCGCCTGGTCGCCCCCGGCGATCGCGCCGCGGTGCTCTCCACCAGCGGCGGCGGCCGGCTCGTGGTGCTCGCCCAGACCGGCGCCGAGCGGGTCGACTGGGAGACGACGCTCGACTCCGACTCGGCCATCGCCGAGGCCTGGGCCACCCAGCAGCCGCAGACCGCCAGCCGGTCGCAGGCCCGCTCGCACCGCCGCGGCGAGGTCTCGTCGCTGGTCGTCCCGCTGGTCGCCGGGGTCCGCACGATCGGCCTGGTGATCCTCGAAGCGGATGTGTCCAGCGCGTACCCCTCGTCAATTGTCTTCGATGTGACCGGGGTGACCGAGCCGGCCGCGATCCGGCTGGAAGCCGCTCTGCTCTTCGACGACGTGCGGTCGCTGGCCACCAATGAGGAACGTCAGCGGCTCGCCCGGGAGATCCACGACGGCGTCGCGCAGGAGCTCGTGATGGTCGGCTACGGCATCGACAACGCGCAGGCGACCCTGCCGGAGGGTGCCGAGGAGACCGCCCAGGAGCTGCAGGCCCTGCGCAACGAGGTCACCCGGGTCATCACCGAGCTGCGGCTGAGCCTGTTCGAGCTGCGTTCCGAGGTGGACCGCAACGGCGGCCTGGCCGCCGCGATCGCCGAGTACGCACGGACTCTCGGCACCTCGGCCGGCCTGCGGGTGCACTTCACGTTCGACGAATCGACGGCCCGGCTACCCGCCGCGACCGAAGCCGAGCTGTTGCGCATCGCCCAGGAGGCGATCACCAACGCGCGGAAACACGCAGGTGCCTCTAATCTGTGGGTTACCTGTACGGTAGACCCACCTTATGCGGAGATCGAGGTCTCCGACGACGGCAAGGGGTTCGCCGACGACCGCCCGGACGGTCGTTACGGTCTGACCATCATGGCCGAACGGGCGGAACGGATCCGGGGCCGATTGAAGATCACGCCGCGACACCCCAGCGGGACAACCGTGGCCGTAGTGCTCGGATCGTCGGGGCGGCGCGATAGCGTGCGGGATAGCGTTTCCGCTCCAGAAGGGGAGTAACCCGAGCATGTCGACCAGTCCTGCGCCGACCACGCGCACCAAGGTCCTCCTTGTCGACGATCACGATCTGATTCGTAAGGGGCTGCGACACGCATTCGAGCGCGACCGTCAGTTCGAGGTCGTGGGCGAGGCGGCCACGGCCGCCGAGGCCGTCCGCCAGGCCGGGGCGCTGCAGCCCGACGTCGTGATCATGGACCTGCGCCTGCCCGACGGCAGCGGCCTCGAGGCCACCAAGGCCCTGCGGAAGAACAACGCCAACATGGGCATCGTCGTCCTCACCATGTATGCGGGTGACGACCAGCTGTTCGGTGCGCTCGAGGCCGGCGCCAGCGCGTTCGTGCCGAAGACCGCCCCGGCCGACGAGGTCGTGGCCGCCGCCCGGCACGCCGCCTCGGCGCCGAGCGCGTTCACCGCCGCCGACCTGGCCGAGGCCATGAAGCGCCGGCTCGCGCCGTCCGGCCCGCAGCTCTCCCCGCGCGAGGGCCAGGTGCTTCGCCTGCTCGCCGACGGCATGAGCGTGGCCGGCATCGCCAAGCAGCTGTTCGTCTCGGAGTCGACGGCCAAGACGCACATCTCGAAGCTCTACGAGAAGCTCGGCGCGGCCAACCGGGCCCAGGCCCTGATGACCGCGCTGCGCCTGGGCCTCCTCGAGGCCCCCGACGCTCCGAAGTTCTAGGCGCTCCGGGCGGTGGTGAGCCGCCGGAGAGCCAAGTACGCCTCGCAGCCCAGGCAGAGCCCGAAGGCCGCGTTCAGGAATGCCGCAAGCAGACCGAACGCGGCCGCCACCACGCCCAGCGTGGTCAGCCCGGTGAGGTAACCGGCCGCGCTCACGGCGAGGAAGGTAAAACCGACACTCTGGGCGAAACGGACGGGCGCTGCGGGCTCTCGCTCGACCGGCGGGCCGAGGCGCGGCAGGATCAGAAGGCGATAGAGGTACGCGTAGGGTCCCTTGCGGGGATCGAGGGCCGTGATCGCGAAGACGACGGCCTGGGCCAGCGCGAGCCAGCCCGAGCCGGTCGCCAGCACCAGGATGATGACGGCGCTGGTCAATGCCGCGGCGACGCGCTGCCCGCGGGGGTCGAGTTCCATGACTCGAAGCCTCGCTGTTTTTCCCGGCAAGCGCGCCGTGAGGGTCATCACTACTTACTCTATCGATTTAGTCACCTTTCGCAGAAGCGCGTTGAGCTGCACCAACTCGTCGTGCGACAGGGCGCTCAGCATCTGCCGGTCGCGGGCCATCCCCTCGAAGATGTGCTTGTCCCACGCCGCCCGCCCGCTCGGCGTCGGCCGGACCAGCACCCGCCGCCGATCGGCCGGGTCGACCGTGCGGGTCACCAGGCCGGACTCGGCGAGCCGGTCGAGCCGGCTGGTCATCGCGGCCCGGGTCACGTGCACCGCGTCGGCCAGCTGCGCCGGGGTCGCCTCCATCGGATGCGGCTGGACCATCAGCGCGTGCAGGGTCTTGTAGTCCTCCAACGTGAAGTCGTCGCTGCCGGCGAACGCGACCGCGTCGGCCCGCCGGGCCCACGTCGCGATGTCGTTCATCCGGACCAGAGCGCCCTCGATCTCAGGCTCGAACCGCGGATCGTCCTTCCAGAACGCCGCCCACCGCGCGACGTGCTGATCAACGCCGTCCTTCTCGTCCGCCCCAGCTTTCTCTGCCACAGGGACCATTGTTCCACGTCCGATAATTAGATTGTGAATAGTTAGACGCTGAACTACTCTCGTGTTCGTGTTCACCGACTTCCGCCTGCTCGCCGCAGGTCAGACACTCTCCTGGATCGGCAACGGCTTCCAGACCGTCGCCCTCGCCGTCGCCGTCGTGCAGGCCGGCGGCGGCGCCGGCGACCTCGGCCTGGTGATGGCCAGTTCGGTCACGTTCACGCTGTTCTGCTCGCTGTTCGGCGGCGTCTGGGCCGACCGGCTCCAGCCCCGCAACGTGATGATCGTTTCGGACCTGATCCGGCTGGCGGCCGCGGCCGCGATGGCCGCGATGTTCTTCGGCGACGCCTACCATCTGCCGCTCCTCTGCGCGCTGGCGGCGATCTCCTCCGGGGCCGGCAGCTTCTTCAGCCCGGCCATGACCGCCCTGCGCCCGCTGCTGATCCCGGCCGACCGGCGGCAGTCCGCCAACGCGACGCTGAGCATGCTGCAGACCGGCAGCTCGGTGATCGGGCCGGCCCTCGGCGGGCTCACCGTGGCGGCGTTCGGCGCACCGGCCGGCTTCACCGTCAACGCGACGAGCTTCCTCGCCTCGATGGCCGCCTGCCTGCTGCTGCGCACCCGGGCCACCCGCGGCCCGCGGTCGTCGATGCTCCGCGAGCTGGGCGCCGGCTGGCGCGAGATCAGCAGCCGCGACTGGCTGATCGGCGGCCTGTTCGGGGCCACCCTCTACCACGTCGCCAACGGCGTGATCCTGGTGCTGGTGCAGGTGGTGGCGATCGAACGGCTGGGCGGCGCCGCCTCGGCCGGCTTCATCGCCGCCGCCGAGGGCTTCGGCGGCATGATCGGCGCGGCGGTCGCGCTGCGCTTCAAACCCCGGCGCCTGCTGCGGGCAGGCTGGCTCACGCTTCTGCTGATGCCGTTCTGGGCACTTGCGTACGTGTGGCCCGCCGAGCTCATCGCGGTCCTCGCCGGCGCCGTCATCGGCTACGCGGGCCTGATCTTCTTCGACGTCGCCTGGGAAACCGCGCTGCAGGATCAGGTGCCGCACTCGGCCCTGGGCCGGGTCGCCTCCTGGGACTACCTGACGTCGTTCCTGGCCATGCCGATCGGCAACGCGCTGGCCGGGCCGCTGTCGGCCCGCTTCGGCACCGACCCGGTGCTGACCGTCTGCGCCGCCGTCCTGTTCATCGCCGGCCTGTCCCAACTCCTGATCCCGGGATCCCGCAACCTGACCCGCGCAACGGAGACCACCGCCGCCCCGGTCACCCCACCGGAGCTGGCCGCAACCACGACCGGGTAACCGCGGACACGCTCAGCGGCGACCGCGTTTGGCGGGACCGGCTCGGCGGGCAGCCACGCTCGGCGGGCGCTCCGGCGCCGTCAGGCGTCGGGGAGCACGTCGCCGAGCGCGGCGATCAGCTGCGGCTTGCTCGGGACGCCGGTGGCCCGCTTCACCACCTGGCCGCCGGCGTCCAGGATCAGCAGGGTCGGGGTGCGCCAGATGTTCAGCTCGCGCACCTCGGCCAGGTGGCTCTCGGCGTCCACCTCGACGTGCTGGACGCCCGGCAGCAACTCGGCCACCTCGCCGCTGATCCGGCGGACCGCCCGGCAGGGTGCACAGAACGCGGACGAGAACTGCAGGAGCGTGGCCTGGGCCGGCCCGATCCCCAACCGATCAAGCAGACCCTGATCGAGGCTCTCCCCCGCGGCACTCGCGTCCCGCGCGGCCGCCTCGACCACACCGGGCTCCTCCCGCGAATCCGGGACCACGCCGGATTTCCGCTCGGCCGCGACATCACCCGGCTCCCGCACCCCCGGCACGCCAGGCTCCGCCAACTGCGGGTCAGCACCCGCCGGCTCGGCTGATGCTGCTTCATCGACCGGCCCGGCCGGCGCCGGCACTCCGGAATCCACCGGCACCGCGATGCCGGAATCTGCCGGGAGATCCGGAGCTGCGGGGACGCCGGCGGCGGCGGATCGGGCGGCCGCATTGGCGGCGCGGACGGTGTCGTTGCCGTGGACGGCGGCCGCGGCCGCGCCGGAGGCGGCCTTCGCGGCGGCCGAGGCGACGGCATTGGAGGATTTACGGTCCGGGAATTCGACGGTTTCGACGCCGGCCGCGGCCAGGATCGCGGCACGGCGCTTCTTGTCGGCGGCCTCGTCCCGGATCATGCCGTCGGTGCGGCGGTGCCACAGACCGATCGTCGTGGCCACCACGAGCACGGCAACGATGACGGCAATACCCAGCGCGTCCATGGGCCAACTCTGGCACGCCGGGGTTGCGGTGCGACAGCGATGCCGGTCACGCCGACTGGTAGGCGCTCGCCTGCAGCGTGAACAGCTGAGCGTAGATGCCGCCGGCCGCCATCAGCTCGTCGTGCCGGCCCTGCTCGACGACCGACCCGTGATCGAGCACGTAGATCCGGTCGGCCTCCCGCACGCTGGCCATCCGGTGAGTGATCAACACGACGGTACGGCCCTCGGCCAGCTCACGTAACCGCTGGTAGACGTCGTGCTCGGCCCGCGCGTCGAGGTTCGCGGTGGGCTCGTCGCAGATCAGCAGCGGCGCATCCCGGTAGAAGGCCCGGCTCACCGCGAGCCGCTGCCACTGCCCGCCGGACAGGTCGGCGCCGTCGGTGAAGTGCCGGGACAGCAGGGTCTCGTACTGCCTGGTCAGCTCCATGACGAAGTCGTGCGCGTCGCCGGCCCGGGCGGCCGCGTGCACGAGCGCCGTCGTCACCACCCGGTCGTGCCGGCCGATGGTGATGTTGGCCTGGGCGGAGAGCGGCCAGCGGGTGGGTTCCTGCATGACGACGGCCACCCGCTGCCGCAGCGTGTCCGGGTCGAGGCCGGACGCGTCCTCGCCGTCCCAGGTGACGGTGCCGTGCTGCGGGCGGTAGAGGCCGGCGAGCAGCGCGGCCAGCGTCGACTTGCCGGAGCCGTTCTCGCCGACCAGGGCCACCACCTCGCCGCGGCGCAGGGTGAGGCTCACCTCCCGGACGGCCGGGCGGTCGGCGTCCGGGTAGCGGAAGGTGACCTGGTCCAGCCGGATCTCCCGGAAGTTTTCCGGCGCCACCCCGCCCGGCGTCGGCTCGGCCCGCAGCCGGGACAGCTCGCAGAACCCCTGGAAGTCGTTGAAATACAGCCCCTGCTCGAACACCCGGTTGGCGGTGAACGCGAGCTCCCGCAGCTTCCCGATGCCCATGTTGATCGCGTACGCGGCGGCGCCACCGGCGGCGAGCTCCATCCGGCCGGTCCAGAGCAGCCAGAGCAGCACCGCGTAGGTGACGCCGGTGGCGATCGCACTGAGCACCGTGCCGACCAGGGTGGTGCGCACCTGACGGCCGGTCACCCGGATCTCCTCGTTGGTGGAGATCGCGAGCAGTCGGCGTACCTCATCGAGCAGGAACTCCCGCAGCGTGAAGGCCCGGAGCTCGGGCGCCGGCTCGCGCGCGGCGAGAAGCTCGGCGAGCATCCGCTGCCGTCGCCAGACGGCGATCAGCCGCAACACCCGCCGGTGATTGAGCCGCGCCGACCGGACGGCCGCCCACGCCACCGGAACCACCGAAAGAACAAGCAACGGCAGAAGAAGCGGATGGAGTACGGCGAGGACGCCGGCCGCCGCGGCCAGGCCGATCAGGTTGGTGGCGAGCTCGATCGCCCGGTCGACGAGCTGCTCGGCCGCGGAGATGCCCCGGTCGCGGGCGCGTTCCATGGCGTCGCGCCAGTCCGGGTCGTCGAAGGTGGCCAGGTCGACCCGGGTGGTGAGGTTGAGCAGCCGCATCTCGGCGGCCTGGTAGACCTTGGGCGACAGTCGGCCGTTGGCCGCCGACGCGGCCGCGGTGAGCGCGCCCCGCACGGCGAGCGCGGCAACGAGCAGAACGAGCGAGGGTACGGCGGCCCGCACGCGCTCCGGGGTGGGCCCGGCCTGCAGCAACCCGTCGAACACCCCGACCACGCTGATCAGCCCGACCGCGCTGGCCGCCCCCGCCGCCACCTGCAGCACCGCGACGGCGATGGTGGTCCGCCGGTCGGCCTCCCAGGCGATCACCCAGGCGTCGCGCAGCAGCTTGGGCAGCCGCCGCAGCATCCGCAGGAACGACGTGTTGGCGGCCTCTTCGGTGCTGGTCAGCCAGTAGGGAAGCGCCAGCTCCCCATCGTCGAGCTCACGCTCGACATCGCCACGCGCGGTGTCCCGCCCACCATCACCGCGCCCACCATCACCGCGCCCACCATCACCGCGCCCACCATCACCGCGCTCGCCATCACCGCGGTCGCCATCACCGCGGCTGTCCTCGCCGCGTGCAGGCTCACGGCTTGCGGGGATCGCGGCGCCGGGCGGCGGCTCGGACGAGATGGGGTCAGGCGAGGCGGGGTCCGGCAAGGTCGGGTCGGGCGGGTTGGGGTCGGGCGGAAGGTCGGTGTCGGTGAAGGGGTCCGGCATCGGAAGCTCCGTCTCGGTGTCCCTCGACGCGGGCTCCGCATCCGCGCCTGGTCACGCGCGACGCACGGGCAGCGCACGACGCCGCGCACCGGAAGCCCTACGCCTTTCCTACGCCGGGCCGGCGCACCCGTCCATCAGGTTCCGGACGCACGCCGATTCATTCACGCCGACGAGTGAGGCGTGAGCAGCGGCAGCGCCGCGAGGGCGGCAGTGGCGGGCGCGAGCAGTGGGCCGGGAGGGCGACGGAGGCGCGAGGGCAGCGGCGGCGAGGCGCAAAGGGTGGGGCCCGGAGAGCGGCGGCGGCGGCGCGAGGGCAGCAGCGCGAGGGCAGCAGCGGCGCGCGGGTCAGGCGGGGGCCGCGAGGGCTGCGGCGGCGCGGGTCAGGCGGGGGCGTCCAAGAGGCGGGTCAGGCGGGCCGCCTGGGTTTCCCAGCGCCATTCCTGATCCACCCACGCCCGGCCGGCCTGGCCCATCGCCGTTGCCCTGGCCGGGTCGGACAGCAGGTCGGTCAGGCGGGATGTCAGGGCAGCCACGTCGCGGCCGCCGACCACGTAACCCGTCTCGCCCTCGCGGACCGCGTCGGGGGCGCCGCCCGAGTCGCCG
Source organism: Paractinoplanes durhamensis (assembly GCF_016862175.1). Lineage (GTDB taxonomy): Bacteria > Actinomycetota > Actinomycetes > Mycobacteriales > Micromonosporaceae > Actinoplanes > Actinoplanes durhamensis. The sequence goes on from NZ_BOML01000046.1 coordinate 96,337, forward strand.
CCGACCACCGGCAAGCCGGTGGCCGAGGCCTCCAGGTAGACGATGCCGAGGCCCTCGACATCCAGGCCGGCCGCCCGGGTGCGGCAGGGCATCGCGTAGACGTCGCCGGCCGCGTAGTGCTCGGGCAGCTCGGCCCACGGGACCGAGCCGGTGAAGACCACATCGGACTCGACGCCCTGCTCGCGGGCCAGGCGTTCCAGCTTGGGACGGTAGGGGCCGCCGCTGACCAGCAGCAGCGCGGCGCCGGGGACCCGGCGGCGGATGGCCGGCATCGCCCTGATCAGCATGTCCTGGCCCTTGCGCGGGACCAGGCGGGAGACGCAGACGATCACCGGGCGATCGGTCAGGCCGTGGCGTTCGCGGACGGCCGAGCCGTCGACCCCGGGGTGGAACGCGTCCACGTCGACGCCGGGGGCCAGCCGCTCCAGGTGGGTCAGGCCGTGCAGCGCCCGGTCGAGCCGGGTGCGCTGGTATTCGCCGAGGTAGGTGATCACGTCGTTGCCCCGGGCGATGCGGCGCAGCAGCCCGCGGGCGCCGGGCAGCGCCGCCCAGCCGATCTCGTGGCCGTGGGTGATCGCGACGGCGCGGGTGACCCCGGCGTTGCGGCGCAGGCCGTCGGCGAGCAGGCCGAGCGGGGCGGCGGCGCCGAACCACACCCGGTCGCAGTCATGCGCGCGGGCCAGCTCGGCGGCCCGGCGGGCCACCGCCGGGGTCGGCAGCAGCACGCCGGTCTGCTCGCGCACCACCTCGAACGGCTGCTCGGCGTCGAACTTCTCGGCGCCCTTCCAGGTGGAGGCGTAGACCACCACCGAGCCGGGCGGCTGGCGGACGGCCAGGTTGTGCACGAACTGCTGGATGCCGCCGGGCCGGGGC
>NZ_BOML01000047.1 GCF_016862175.1 Paractinoplanes durhamensis
GGAAAGTGCTTGGTGACCAACAGAGTGCGGCCCATCAGCGGTCGCCCCGGGCGTAGGCGCGGGCCGCGGCCATCCGCTCCACCGTGGACGGGTGCGAGGCGAACAGCAGGTGCTCCCAGGCCGGCGGGTCGGGGTCGGACAGGTTGACCGTGCCGAGGCGCCGCTGCATCGCCTCGAAGGCGGCCGGGTCGCCGGTCAGGTCGAGGGCGTGCCGGTCGGCGCGGGCCTCGATGCCCCGGGACACGAACGCCTGCACCGGGCCGGCCGCGAGGCCGGCCAGCGACACGATCGCGAGCAGCAACCCGATCGCCCGTGGCTCGCCGATCGAGTCGACGCGGGCCAGCCGCAGCAGACCGGCCCACGAGCCGAGCAGGTAGAGCGCGATCACCGCGGCGGCGGTGCCGAGCGCGCCGAGGATGGTGCCGGTGAGCACGTCGTTGTCCTTGGCGTGGCCGAGCTCGTGCGCGGCCACCGAGACGACCTCGTCGGGGGTGGCCTCGGTCAGCATGGTGTCGTAGACGACGATGCGCCGGGTCGGGCCGAGCCCGGACACGTAGGCGTTGACCGCCGTGGTCCGCCGGGACGCGTCGGCCACCAGGACGTCGCGCACCGGCACGCCGTCGCGCTCGGCGAGCTGGAGAAGCTCGGTGCGCAGCGGACCGTCGGCCATCGGGGTGAACTTGTTGAACACCGGCTCGACCAGCACCGGCAGCACGAACGACAGCAGCACGACCAGCCCGGCCGCCCCGGCCGCGCCGAACGCCCACCACCAGCGCGGCGCGAAGTGGGTGATCGTGTAGAAGCCGAGCAGCGCCACCGCCCCGATCACCGCGCCGACCGCCCACCCTTTGAGCAGGTCGATCGTCCAGGCACCCCAGCTCTGGGTGGAGATGCCGTAGCGGACCACGATGGTGTGCTGCCAGGCCGCGAACGGCAGCGTGACGACCTCGCCGGCGAGCGTGACGAGCAGGCCGCCGAGGACGGCCTGGCCGGCCCAGTTGCCGCCGAACGGCCGGCCGCCCTGGGTGACCAGCCAGGCGCCGAGCGGGGTGAGCCCGAGGACGAGCGCCACCAGCAGGCCGACCGCCATCGCGCCGTAGGAACCCGGGCGCAGCTCGGCGTGGAACTGCCGGGCCCGGGCGACCTGCTCGGCGGGCAGCCGGCCGAGCGCGGCGAGCTGGTCGGCCCGTGGCGCCGGCGGCCGGTGCCAGGGAATGGTCACGGCGGCGAAGACGGCGAGCAGCACGAGCAGGACAACGAGCGTGCCGGTGGCCCAGGCTCGGGGAGTCATCGCGCCATCTTAGAGTCGATCACGCAACGTGCCGATCGCGCCGGAACATCGGCACGACGACCGGCGGCGCGGGGGTCTCCAGCAACTCCACGTCGAAGCCGGCGAGCTCGAACGCCTCGATCGCCCGCAGCTCGGCGGGCATCAGGTCGGCAATCCCGTCGGGGGTGTCGATCAGTGCGCTGACCAGGCAACCCCGACACTCGCCGGACCGGCCGGCGCAGCGACCGCAGTCGATGATCATCACTCCTCCTCACCCGGGTGGGTGGACCACCATCGGTGACCGTCACGCTAGGCGAGGGGTATGACAAAAAATCAGGACCGGGCGAGGCGGCGCAACAGGGAGTCGGCGCCCATCGGGTAGGCACCGTGCCGGCGCACCCCGTCGGCGACCTCCCGGTCGGAGGAGATGACCACGATCGGCCGGCCGGCCGGTTCGGCCCGGACCAGCTGGCGGATCAGCTCGTCGGCGGTGTCGCCCTTGCGGGAGAACAGCACCCGGACACCGCGGGGTGCCGGCGGCAGCCCGTGGACCCGCTCGGCACCGTCGAAGACCACGGTGACCTCGTCGCCGGTCTGCGCCGCGATGCCGCCGAGCCCGGTGATGAGCCGCTTGCGCTGCTGCTCGAGGGAGATCTCGGCGAAGCCGCGCTTGGTCACGTTGTAGCCGTCGACGACCAGGTGCGCCCGGGGCAGGGCCAGCAGCTGGTCGAGGCGGCCGGGGTCGTCGGTGTCCTGGGCGCGGGCCCGGGACCGCTCGGGCGAGCCGGGCCGGTCGGCCGCCGTGTCGGCGACGAAATCGGCCGGCATCTTCTCGGACGGGCCGAGGGCCAGCTCGCGGCGCAGGCCGGAGGCGGCCTGCCCGATGGTCTCGATGAGCAGCCAGAGCCGCGTGTCGTCGGCGGCCCGGGCTTCCTTGGCGGCCTGCTTGCCGGTGGAGGCCAGGGTCTCCGCCTCGGCCAGGCGGGTCTTCAGGCGGCGGACCTCGGCCTCGTGCTCCGCCGTGATCCGCGACGCGCGCCCCTTCTCGGAGGCCAACAGGTCGCTCGCGCGCTTCTGCGCGGCCTGCGCCTCGCGCAGCGCCTTGGCCGTCGCCCGGGACTCCTCGCGCAGCTGGCCGAGCTCCTCGCGGACCCGGGCGAGCTCGTCGCGGAGCTTGTCCGCCTCCACCCTGGCAACCGCGCGGTCGTGCTCGGCCCGGGCGACCCGGTGCTCGGCATCGCGGATCTGACCCGCCACGGCGGCGCTGTCGGCCTCGGCCCGGACCACGTCGCCGGCGCCCTCGACCAGCTCCCGCCAGCCGTCCGGCCGGACCAGGTAGGCCAGGGCCGCGACCTCGATCGGGTCGGCGGCGGCCGGCGCCATGCCGGACGCGACGGCGGCACCCAGGTCGCCGGCCTCGGTGACCACCCGGCCGCTGATCCGCTGCCGGAACAACGGGTCGGAGGTCAGCTGGGCAGCGATCTCGCGGCCGCCGAGGCGGGCCCGGCGATTGGGCGCGAACCGGGCGACCCGGCGCAGCGCGACCGGGACCTCGTCGCCGGGCAGGCCGGGCAGGGCCGCGGCCGCCAAGGTCATGATCCGCTGGCGGACCGGCTCCGGGAGAATCGGCTCCGGGACAAACTCCACGTCCTGAGCAAGCTCGGCCTGGATAGCGGCGTCCCCCTCGGGGGCGTCACCAGGAAACGAAGGCTCGGACATCTACCTATTCTCACACCGTGGGCAGTAGAAAAGCTTGTCGAAGCAAGTGATCTTTTCCGGCCGTCCGGACGTTTCTGTCGTACCCCCTCTCTAATCTCCCCGGCGTGGCACAACCCGCATATGTCCAGGGCACTCTGGACACCCTCCTGACCGATCCGGCCGCGCACTCGCTGGCCGACACCACCTTCGTGGTGCTCGACCTGGAGACCACCGGCGGCGCGGCCGACGGCGCCGGGGTCACCGAGATCGGCGCGGTCAAGGTCCGCGGCGGCGAAGAGCTGGGGGTCTTCGCCACGCTGGTCAACCCGGGTGAGCGGATCCCGGCGTTCATCACGGTGCTGACCGGCATCACCGACGCCATGCTGGCCCCGGCCCCGTCGATCGAGACGGTGCTGCCCAGCCTGCTCGAGTTCCTCCGCGGGGCGGTGCTGGTCGCGCACAACGCGCCCTACGACGTCGGCTTCCTCAAGGCGGCCTGCGCCCGGCACGGCTACCCGTGGCCCAACCCGAAGGTGCTCGACACGGCCGCGGTGGCCCGCCGCGCGCTGACCCGCGACGAGGTGCCCAACCGCAAGCTGTCCACGCTCGCCCAGTTCTTCCGCTCGCCGGTCCAGCCCAACCACCGCGCCCTCGACGACGCCCGGGCCACCGTCGACGTGCTGCACGGCCTGATCGAGCGGCTGGGCAGCTTCAAGGTGCACAACCTGGGCGACGCCATCGAGTTCGCCAAGGCGGTCACCCCCACCCAGCGCCGGCAGCGGCACCTGGCCGACGGCCTGCCGCACGTGCCCGGGGTCTACGTGTTCCGGGCCGCCGACGACCGGCCGCTCTACGTCGGCACCTCGAAGGACATCGCCACCCGGGTGCGCAGCTATTTCACCGCCAGCGAGAAGCGGGCCCGGATCTCCGAGATGCTCGGCGCGGCGACCCGGGTCGAGGCGGTCGAGTGCGCCCACTCGCTCGAGGCCGAGGTGCGCGAGCTGCGGATGATCGCGGCGCACTCCCCGCCGTACAACCGAAGGTCCAAATATCCCGAGCGGGTCGTCTGGCTCAAGCTCACCACCGAGGCCTGGCCCCGGCTGTCGGTGGTCCGCAAGCTGGCCGACGACGGCGCCGCCTACCTGGGGCCGTTCTCGTCGCGGCGCACGGCCGAGCTGGCCGCGGCCGGTGTCTACGACGCCCTGCCGCTGCGCCAGTGCAGCCACGCCCTCTCGGTCCGCACCCCGACGCCGGCCTGCGCGCTGGCCGAGCTGGGCCGCTGCCCGGCGCCCTGCGAGCACCGGATCACCCCGGAGGCGTATGCATCGACCGCCGCCCTGCCGTTCCGCACCGCGATCCACGGCGACCCGGAGATCGTGGTGGCGGCGCTGATGGGCCGGATCGACGCGATGAGCGAGGCCCGGCGCTACGAGGAGGCCGCGGTCCTGCGGTCCCGGCTGATCGCGCTGCTCCGGGCGACCGTCCGGATGCAGCGATTGTCCGCCGTCACCCGGCTGGCCGAGGTGGTCGCCGCCCGCCGGGACACCGTCGGCGGCTGGGAGATCGTCGTGGTCCGGCACGGCCGGCTCGCCGCGGCGGCCACCTCGCCGCCCCGCCAGCACCCGCGGCCGACCCTCGACGCGGTCCGGATGACGGCCGAGACGGTCCTACCCGGACCGGGTCCGGTGCCCGCCGCGACGGCCGAGGAGACCGAGCGGATCCTGGCGTGGCTCGAGAAGCCGGACACCCGGTTGGTGGAAACCTCCGGCGACTGGGTGTCACCGGTTCGTGGCGCCGCGCGCTTCACTACCCTGCTCAACCGGGCAGAAGCCGCGGCATCGGGCAAAGACTCGGCCGTTCGCTCATCCGTAACTGACCGTTCGGATGACGCTCGCTCGCTTAGGCTGTAAGGCAAGTGGATTCACCCGGCGAAGTTGGGGTGAGTTCACGGCGATTTGCCAGGCGGATTCGCTTCGCGGCCTTCGAGCCCGGGGCGGCCGAGCGGTGAGGGGGTGTCCAGTGGACGTCGACGCCGGCCACGGCGCCGCCCTTGGACGTGCCCTCCCCACGCAAGCGCCCGCCGCGAAGGACCTGCCGCTCGGTAAGCGGCTGCGGTCCTTCCTGAGCTTCCCGGGCAACGACGAGGACCCGGTCGCCAAACTCACCAAGACCCATCGCGGCATCCATCCCTCCGCCGACGCCGGCGTGCTGCGGCGCAGCTACGCCATTGCGGAAAACATGCACCGCGGCCAGATGCGCAAGTCCGGCGATCCGTACATCACGCATCCGCTCGCCGTCGCGCAGATCTGCGCCGAGCTCGGGATGGACACCACCACCCTGGTCGCGGCCCTGCTGCACGACACGGTGGAGGACACGAGCTACACCCTGGAGGCGCTGCACAGCGACTTCGGCCCCGAGGTGACCCACCTGGTCGACGGGGTGACCAAGTTCGACAAGGCGTTCTACGGAAAGGCGGCCGAGGCCGAGACCATCCGCAAGATGATCGTCGCGGCCGGCAAGGACGTCCGGGTGCTGGTGATCAAGCTGGCCGACCGGCTGCACAACATGCGCACGCTGGACGCCCGCTCCCCCGCCTCCCGGGCCCGGATCGCCACCGCCACCCTCGACGTGCTGGTCCCGCTCTGCGACCGGCTCGGCATCCAGGCGCTGAAGCGCGACCTCGACGACGTGGTGCTCTACCACCTGGAACCGGACTCCTACGCGCGCATCGACGACCACGTGCAAAATCGCCCCGGCTGGCAGGACTACCTCGCCCAGGTGAGTTCGAAGGCACGGTCGGCGCTGCGCCGGTCGCGGGTGACGGCCGAGGTCACGGCCCGGCCCCGGCACTACTACTCGATCTGGAAGGACACCGTCGCGGGCGGTCACGCCGTCCCGTTCGACCTGCCCCGCATCGCGGTGATCGTCGACGGCCCGGCCACCGACTGTTACGCCGCGCTCGGCGCGATCCACGGTCAGTGGCGTCCGGTGGCCGGCCGGTTCAAAGATTTCATCGCCTCCCCGAAGAACAACCTCTACCGGTCGCTGCACACGACCGTGACCGGGCCGGACGGCCGCCTGGTCGAGGTGCTGATCCGCACCGAGCAGATGCACCGCTACTCGGAGTTCGGGGTGGCGACGACATACCGCTACCCGAAGACGGCGGAGACCACCGATCCGTCCGGCGCCGACCAGCTGTCCTGGCTCAAGCGGGTGCTCGACTGGCAGCAGGACACCGACGCCGCCCAGTTCCTCGCCTCGCTGCGATGCGACCTCGCCGAGGGGCAGATCACCGTCTTCGCCCACGGCCAGGCGTTCGAGCTGCCCAGCGCCTCCACCCCGGTCGACCTGGCCTACGAGTTGAGCCCCGACACCGGCGACCAGTGCCTGGCCGCGACGATCAACGGCCGGCTCGCTCCGCTCAGCTCCCCGCTGCGCGACGGCGACGTCGTCGAGATCTTCGCCGAGACCGACGAGCACGTCGCGGTCGAGCCGAACGCACCGCGCGGCCCCCGCAAGGAATGGCTCGGCTTCGTCAAGTCCAGCCAGGCCCAGATGCAGATCAACCGATACTTCGACGAGAAGAACGAGCCCGGCATGAGCATCGCCGACAAGGTGAAGCTGGGCCGGGCGACGATCGGGCTGACCCTGCGCAAGCACGACCGGGGCCTGGCCAGCGAGGTGCCGCTGCGCCGGCTGGCCGAGGAGTTGGGCTACCCCGACCTGGAGACCATGCTGGTCGCGGTGTGCGAGCGCAACCTCGAGCCGGACATGGTGGTCGAGCAGCTGATCGCCCTCGTCGACCACCCCGACTGAGCACACAGCGGGCCCGGCTAGCCTTGCGCACGTGAGTATTCCTCGGCGGGTGCGCGGCTTGGCGTACCAGACGTTCTATCGACTGCCGGGGTCCATGCGCCGTCGGGTGGCGCGGATGGTCGCGCCGAAGTTCCTGGTGGGCGCGGTCACCGTCCTGCACGACTCGGAGGCGGCCGCCGACTCCGCGCGCCTGCTGCTGCTGCGCCAGCCGTCGCATCACGGCTGGGGCCTGCCGGCCGGCCTGCTGAAGAAGAACGAACATCCGGCGGCGGGCGCGGCCCGCGAGCTGTTCGAGGAGTCCGGGGTGCGCGTTCACCCCGACGACATGACCCCCGGCAATCCGAACGCGATAGTCCACGTCGTCGGCGTGGTCGACACCATCTTCTTCGCCTCGGTCCCGGCCTCGGAGACGACCCTCGTCGTCGACGGCGCCGAGGTCCTGGAGGCGGCCTGGTTCCCGGTCGACGACCTCCCCCGGCTGACCGTCAACACGTCCCTGCTGCTCGGCCGCTACGGCATCGGCCCGCACGCGAAATGACGCCGGCGACGCCGCCGCTCTGCGGCCTGATCCTGGCGGCCGGCGAGGGCCGGCGTCTGCGGCCGCTGACCGAGCTCGTGCCCAAGGCTCTCTGCCCGGTCGGCAATGTCCCGTTGCTCGACCGCGCGCTGACCCGCCTGGCCGGGCTGGGCCTGCGGACTCCCGAGCGGGTCGCCGTCAACGCGGCCTACCTGGCCGACCAGGTCGTCGCGCACGTGCAGGCCCGGGCGCACGTGTCGGTCGAGCCGGACGGCCCCCTGGGCACCTCCGGCGGCGTGGCCCGGCTGCGACCGTGGATCGACGGCCGCGGCATCCTGGTCGGCAACGCCGACGCCTACCTGGCCCACCCCACGAGCGACCCCGGCAAGGACATCGCCGCCATGCTGGACGGCTGGTCCGGCGAGACGGTCCGGATGCTGACCAAGCCCTGCCGCGACGGCGAGAGCGGTGGTTTCTCCGGCCGCCGCTTCGCCGGCTTCTCGCTGATCCCGTGGCGCTATGTCCGCGATCTCCCGGACGGCGACGGCAGCCTGGTCCGCACGGTCTGGCGCCCGGCCGAGGCGGCCGGCGAGCTGGAGCTGATCCCGCACGAGGGCGTCTACATCGACACCGGCACCCCCGCCGACTACCTGAGAGCCAATCTCCACGCCGCCGGCCACTCCAGCCTCATCGACCCCACCGCGGCGGTCAACGCGCCCGTCCACGACTCCGTGATCGGCCCGCGGGCCCGCATCAACGGCGCGGTCACCCGATGCGTGGTCTGGCCAGGCGCGGAAACGTCGCCGGACGAAGACCTGACCGACGTGATCCGCGCCCCCGGGCTGACGGTCAGCGGCCGATAGCATGGTCACGAACATTTCCCGCTCTCATCGCCGAGGAGCCTCCAGGTGAACACCGCGATCGTGCACATCGACTGCGCCACCGACTCGATCCCCGAGGTCGCCGAGGCGCTGGCCGCGCTGGACGGCGTCAGCGAGGTCTACTCGGTGGCCGGCAACGTAGACCTGATCGCGATCGTCCGGGTCCCGAAGTTCGACGACATCGCCGAGGTCATCGCCGGCAAGATCTCGAAGACCCCCGGCGTCCTGAACACCGAGTCCCACATCGCCTTCCGCGCCTATTCGAAGCACGACCTCGAGGACGCCTTCGCCATCGGCCTCCCCGACGCCGACTGACGCCCCGGGGTGACCCGGCAGGCTCGCCGTCGCGGGCGCGCTGAGGGTGACCAGCGACGGTGCGGTACCGAGCAGGCGGGTGCTGCTTGCTGGGGCGTACGCATAAAAAAGCGGAAGGGGCCCGCCGAAGCGGACCCCTTCCCGTTGTTCTCGGCTCAGTGGCCGGTGGTGATTTCCTCGCGCGATTCCTTGCTGGTCACCGGCGGGACCGCCGGGGAGACCGGGGCCTCGGCCGGCTTCTCCACCGGGAAGAAGAAGCCCTTGATCGCGGGGGCCAGGGCGCCCACCCGGTTCATCTTCTTCGGGACCACCCAGCCGCCGTATTCCAGCGGGACCGGGTGGCCGTGGTCGTCGACCGGGCCCAAGGGCTGGTGGACCTCGATGAACTGGCCGTTCGGGAGGCGGCGGATGATGCCGGTCTCCACGCCGTGCGCCAGGACCTCGCGGTCGTGCTGCTGGAGGCCCAGGCAGATGCGGATCGAGAGGTAATACGCCAGCGGGGGCAGGACCAGCAGGCCGATGCGGCCGGCCCAGGTCATCGCGTTCAGGCTGATGTGGAACTTGTCGGCGATCACGTCGTTGCCGCCGGACAGGGTGGCCACCAGGAAGAACGCCAGCGACATGGCGCCGATGCCGACCCGCTCGGGGTTGTCGCGCGGGCGCTGCAGCAGGTTGTGGACCTGCTTGTCCTTGAGGCGTCGCGCCTCGATCCACGGGTAGAACATCGGGACCGTGGTCAGCGCGCCCAGGCCGACGACCGCCGGCCAGAACAGCGGCGGGATGCTGTAGTCGCCGATGTAGATCTGCCAGTTCGGCATGAGACGGACCAGGCCGTCCATGAACATGACGTACCAGTCGGGCTGGCTGGCCGAGGAGACCTCGGACGCGCGGTAGGGGCCGAAGAGCCAGATCGGGTTGATCTGGAACAGGCCCGCCATCAGCGCGACCGTGCCGAAGACGGCCATGAAGAAGCCGCCCTGCTTGAGGGCGTACCGCGGGAACATCCGCTCGCCGACCACGTTGGTGTTGGTCCGCATCGGGCCCGGCCACTGGGTGTGCTTCTGCGCGAAGACCAGGCCCAGGTGGACGCTGATCAGGGCGAGCAGGCCGCCGGGGATGAGCAGCACGTGGGCGATGTAGAACCGGCCGATGATCAGGTGGCCGGGGAACTCGCCGCCGAAGATCGAGGCCGAGATCCAGGTGCCCGCGACCGGGATGGAGAGCATGATCGCCGAGGCGATGCGGAGGCCGGTGCCGGAGAGGCCGTCGTCGGGCAGCGAGTAACCGGTGAAGCCGGCCAGGAAGCCCAGCAGGAACAGCACCACGCCGATGGCCCAGTTCGCCTCACGCGGCTTGCGGAACGCGCCGGTGAAGAAGATGCGGCACATGTGCACGACGATCGACGCCATGAACAGCAGCGCCGCCCAGTGGTGCATCTGCCGCATGAACAGGCCGCCGCGCACCTCGAAGGACAGGCGCAGGGACGACTCGTAGGCGGCGGACATCTCGACGCCACGCAGCGCCGAGTAGGGGCCGTCGTACGCGACCTCCTTCATCGACGGGTCGAAGAAGAGGGTCAGGAAGACACCGGTCAGGAGCAGGATGATGAACGAGAAGAGCGCGATCTCACCGAGCAGGAACGACCAGTGGTCGGGGAAGACCTTGTTGAGCAGCCCCCGCAGCGGGGTGGCCGCCTTGTAGCGCTCGTCCACCCCCTTGGCGAAGGTGATCGGCGCCTGCGCGAGATCAACTTTCTTGCGCTTCACGGCCGCTCCCAGAAGTCCGGTCCGACGGTGTCCTTGTAGTCGGACTTTGCCACGAAGTAACCTTCCTCGTCCACGCCCAGCGGCAGCATCGGCAGCCGCCGGGTCGCCGGGCCGAAGATCGGCTGCGCGTTCCGCGTGATCATGAACTGCGACTGGTGGCACGGGCAGAGCAGACGGTTGGTCTGCTGCTCGTACAGGCTGGCCGGGCAGCCGGCGTGCGTGCAGATCTTCGAGTAGGCGACGTAGTCACCCCACATCGAACCGTTGTTGCGCCGGTCGGCGTCCGCATTTTCCCTGGTGAGGGCCGCGTCGTCGGGGCGCAGGTGGATCAGCAGGGTCGGCGAGTCGGCCCACTCGTTGGTCGCGCCGCCGGGGATGCCGGGGAAAACCGTCATCTGACCGCCGGTGCTGACGTCCTCGGGGCGGATCGGGCTGCCGTCGTCGCGGGTCAGCCGGACCACGTTGCCGCCGTTGTTCGCCTTGTTGAAGCCGGTGCTGAACATGATCGGCGGGTCGTCCTTGTGCGGGTTCTCGATCAACCCACCGATCAGCGGTGCCGCGGCGGCCAGGCCGATCGGCGCCATGCCGATCGCGATGGCGCCCTTGAGCAGCGGCCGGCGCTGCACGCCCTGGCCGAGCTCGTCGCCGACGAAGAGGATCGTCTGGCCGGTGATCAGCTGCTCGTCGCTGGGCGACGGGTCGTTGTGCCGCTGCTGGATCGACACCTCGTGCGGCAGCAGCTTCTTGGCCCAGGCCAGGATGCCGAAGCCGACCCCGAACAGCGAGACCGCGAGCGAGATGCCGAGCAGCGGCGTGTAGTAGTCGCTCATCGTCTCGCCGAGCTCGAAGCGCCACGGCCACCAGATGTAGAAGCCGAGGAACGCGAACCCGCCCACGCCGGCGATCAGGAACAGCAGCGCGATGTTGCGGACGACCCGCTTCTCCGCCTTGCTGTCCGTGCCGTGGAACTGCGATTCGTACGTGACGATCTCGATCTCGTCGCGCCGCGCGCCCTCTTTGACGATCTCGAACCGGCTGAGCCGGGGATCGCTCACGTCGACCGGCTCGGTCGACGACTCGTCGTGCATGGTCGTCATGACTTCCCCGCAATCCACAGCGTCGTGAAGACCAGGATCGTGATGCCCACCCCGAAGATCGCCAGGCCCTCGGTCACCGGGCCGTAGCGGCCCAGGTTGAACAGGCCACCCGGGTCCCGGTCCTGCTGCAGCTGGACGGTGACGTAGGTGATGAGCTCGCGCTTCTGGTCGGGCGTGAGCTGGTTGTCACCGAAGACCGGCATGTTCTGCGGGCCGGTCAGCATGGCCGCGTAGAGCGTCTCGGCCGTGGCGTCGTGCAGGGCCGGAGCGTACTTGCCCGAGGACAGTGCGCCACCGCCGCCGCCGAAGCCGTGGCAGGAGGTGCAGTTGACCCGGAACAGCTCACCGCCGCGCGCCAGTGCCTCGGGGTTCTCCTTCAGGTCCTCGGTGAACTTGCCGTCCGAGGGGAGCTGCGGGCCGCCGCCGAGTTCCTGGATGTACTGACCGAGCTGCTTGGTCTGGGTCTTGTCGAACTGCGGCGTCTTCTTCTCGGCCTGGGCCTCCTGGCGGGTCATCGGCATGCGGCCGGTGCCCACCTGGAACTCCACCGAGGCCGAACCGACGCCGATCAGGCTCGGGCCGCGACCGGTGACACCCTGCGCGTCCCGCCCGTGGCAGGTGATGCAGCTGTTGTCGTACAGCTGCTTACCTTCCTGCGCGGTGGCGGAGAGCTCGCTGTTGTCCTCGGCGAACGCGCCGGGGGCGAAGGCGGTGTATACGCCGCCGGCCAGGGCGAGCGCGGCAAGCATGCGCACCACCGCCCCGATACGACGACGCGCCCGGCTCGGCGCGGTACGACGCCGGGTGAACAGGCCCCGGAAGCGTCGCCGGCCGGCGGGGGATCCTGAAGTCATCAGCTGTGTCCCTCTGGGTTTTGACCTGGACTACTCATGGACGGATGCGGGTCACTGCAGCCAATAGATCATGGCGAACAGGGCGATCCACACGATGTCCACGAAGTGCCAGTAGTACGACACGACGATCGCCGACGTGGCCTGGGCCGGGGTGAACCGGCCCATGGTCGTACGGATCATGTAGACGATGAAGGCGATGAGACCACCGGTGACGTGCAGGCCGTGGAAGCCGGTCGTCAGGTAGAACATCGAGCCGTAACCGTCGCCGTTGAGCTTGATGCCCTCGTGGACCAGGTTGCGGTACTCGTTGGCCTGGCCGAGCACGAAGATCAGGCCCATCACGAAGGTGATGGTGAACCAGCGCCGCAGCGCGTGCACGTCGCCCTTCTCCGCCGCGAAGACGCCGAGCTGGCAGGTCACGGAGGAAAGCACGAGGATCACCGTGAAGGTGGTCGCGTACGGGAGCTTGAGCTCCGGCGTGTGCTCTTCCCACATGCTGTAGTCCGCCGCGCGAATCGAGAAGTACATGGCGAACAACGCCGCGAAGAACATGAGCTCGCTGGAGAGCCACACGATCGTCCCGACACTGACCATGTTCGGCCGGGTCAGGGAGTGGATCCTGCTTTTGTCGATGGCTGGGGCCGCTGTCACGAGGCTCATTATTGCCCCGCGATCAGTCCAACGTGCCGCGGGGGGCGGAATCCGCCACGTGTCGCAGCCCGGAGTTACGTCCGCCAACCGGAAAGGCCTAGCCTCAGATGGTGCTGCAAGGCGAAACCTCTACATGGTGGGCCGCGGGCGGGGATACTGTCCTTCCGCCGTTCACCGCGGCGTCCCTCTTCACCCAGATCGACCTGACCAGCCTGATCGCGCTGTTCCTGCTGATCGCGGCGGCCCTCTACGGGTACGGCGTCTACCAGCTGCGGATGCGTGGTGATCACTGGCCGCCCGGCCGGACGGTCGCGTTCGTCGTCGGTGGACTGGGCTCGATCGCCGCGGTCACGGTCACCGGGGTCGAGGCGTACGACACCACGCTGATCTCGGTGCACATGGTCCAGCACATGGTTCTTTCCATGGTCGGGCCGATCTTCCTGGCCCTCGGCGCGCCGGTGACGCTGGCCCTGCGCACCCTGCACGGCGCCCCGCGCAAGACACTGCTGACGGTCATCCACAGCCGCTACGTGCAGGTGCTGACGTTTCCGCTGGTGGCGTTCGGGATCTTCGTGGCGAACCCGTTCATCCTCTACTTCACCGGCCTCTACCGGCAGACCCTCGAGCACGCCTGGCTGCACGAGTTCGTCCACGTGCACTTCATCGTGACCGGCTGCCTGTTCTTCTGGCCGCTGCTCGGGCTCGACCCGCTGCCCAACCGGTGGCCCTATCCGGGCCGCGCGCTGCTGATGGTGCTGTCGGTGCCGTTCCACACCGTGCTCGGCCTGACCATCATGCAGAGCAAGACGCTGCTGGGCGGCGACTTCTACCCGAACCTGCATCTGACCTGGTCCGATCCGTGGAACGACCAGGTCACGGCGGGCGGCATCCTGTGGGCCGGCGGCGAGATCGTGAGCGTCACGATGCTCGGCATCCTGGTCCTGCAGTGGATCAAGCAGTCGGAGCGGGAGGCCCGCCGGATCGACCGGGCGCTGGACCGGGAAGAGGCCGAGGAGGCCGCTCGTGCCAGAAAGATCACAGAACAGGCGGCCGCCGTACGACCACGGCCGGACGGCGATTAACGCGGTTCGGTACGATCAGCTCGCACCTACGACGTGGAACCGGGGCCAGATTTCATGAGCGACGCAAAGGCGACTCCCGGACCGGACACCTACACGGTCCTGCTCTACAGCGACGACATCGCGGTCCGTGACCGGATCCGGATGGCGATCGGCACGCGCCCCGCCCTCGACCTCGCGGTCGAGTTCGTCGACGCCTCCACCTGGGAGGAGTGCCGCATCATCCTGGACAAGTACGAGATCGACCTGATGGTCCTGGACGGCGAGGCCACCCCCGCCGGCGGCCTGGGCATCGCCCGGCAGACCAAGGACGAGTACGCGACTCCCCCGCCGATCTGCGTCGTGCTGGCCCGCGCCGCCGACCGCTGGCTCGCGGCGTACGCGCAGGTCGACCAGACCCTGACCTACCCGCTCGACCCGGTCACCACCGGCCAGACGATCGCCGCCATGCTGCGTGCGCGCCGCAACGGGGCGATCCCGCTGGGCACGCTCGGGCACCTGGGCTGATCCGCACACCTCCAACCCCGTACCCCCGGACGGAAGGCCCCGCCATGGGCGCACGCACCTGGCCGAATCTGACTAGCGCGCTGCTGCGCGGCGAGGAACTCGCCGGCGCCGACACGGGCTGGGCGATGGGCGAGATCATGGCGGGCAACGCCTCCCCGGTGCAGATCGCCGGGTTCGCGATCGCGTTGCGCGCCAAGGGCGAGACGCCCGCCGAACTGGCCGGCCTGGTCGACGCCATGCTGGCCAACGCCACCCTGGTCGAGCTGCCGGAGAAGACCCGCACCGACGCGGTGGACGTGGTCGGCACCGGCGGCGACCGGGCCAACACGGTGAACATCTCCACGATGGCCGCGATCGTCACGGCCGCGGCCGGGGTCACCGTGGTCAAGCACGGCAACCGCTCGGCCTCCTCGACGACCGGCACCGCCGACCTGCTCGAGCACTTCGGCATCCCGCTCGACCTCGGCCCGGCCGGCGTGGCCCGCACGGTGAGCGAGGCGGGCATCGGGTTCTGCTTCGCGGCCCGCTACCACCCCGGCATGCGGCACGCCTCCGTCCCGCGGCGCGAGCTGGGCGTGCCCACGTTCTTCAACGTGCTGGGCCCGCTGACCAACCCGGCCCGCCCGACGGCGGCCATGGTCGGCTGCTTCGACGCCCGGATGGCGCCGGTGATGGCCGCGGTGTTCGCCCGGCGCGGCGACTCGGCGCTGGTGGTGCGGGGTGAGGACGGGCTGGACGAGTTCACCACCGCGGCGCCGACCCGGGTGTGGAAGGCGAGCAACGGCACCGTCGAGGAGCTTCTTCTCGACTCCGTCGACCTGGGCCTGCCCCGCAGCCAGCCGGCCGACCTGCGCGGCGACGACGTGGCGTTCAACGCCCAGGCGGCGCACCGGACGTTCGCCGGCGACAAGGGCCCGGTGCGCGACGCCGTGGTGCTCAACGTCGCGGCTGCCCTCGCCGCGCACGCGGGCTTCCCCGGCGACCTGAGCGAGACGCTGCGGGCCGGAATAGCCCGGGCCCAGGACACGATCGACTCGGGCGCCGCGACGGCGCAGCTGAGCCGCTGGGTCGCCGCAGCAAAAGCCGCGAAGGCCGCCGAGTAACAAATCACAGCGGACACGCCGTCGTTAATGCTCCAGAATGCCGGAATTACGTGGCAGCGTCTGAATCACATTCGGGTAATTCCACCTTCCGGTGAAGAGAGGAGCCACCCGTGTCGGAACGCGAACCGCGCTGCGTCATCTGTGACGGCGACATGATGTTCGAGGTCCCGCCTCGCCCGGACGACCTCGACGAGTGCCCCGAGCTGGTCTGCACGAGATGTGGAGCGGCCGAGGTGGTCGCCCCGATCGTCGTCCACCTCTCCTGGAACCCGCAGGCCCAGGTCCCGCACCAGCGCCGAGCCGCCTAGAAACGAAGAAGCCCGCGTCCCCTCGGGGGCGCGGGCTTCTCGGCAGTCGGATTCAGTGCTCGGCGGTGTGCCGTGTGCCCGAGTAGTACTCGAAGAGCATCGAGCTCGCCGAGAAGATCACCAGGATCAGGCCGGCGGCGATCAGCCACCACATCCAGAACACCAGGCCGAGGGCGGCGATGGAGGCCGACAGGGCGATGCCGAACGGCCAGTAGCTGCCCGGGCTGAAGAAGCCGATCTCGCCGGCGCCCTCGGCGATCTCGCCGTCCTCCCGGTCCTCCGGCCGCAGGTCGATGCGGCGGGCGACGAACCAGAAGAAGCCGCCGCACATCGAGCAGAGCAGGCCGGACATGATCAACGCGACCACGCCGATCCACTCCACCTGGCCGGTCTCGCCGTGCGTCCAGAAGCCGTAGAGCGCGGCCGCGGCGAACAGGAAGCCGGCGACACCGACGAAGATCTTGTATTCGGTCTTCACGTCGCGTTCCCTACTTTCCCGCGGCGACGGTGTTGGACTGGTTCCAGCTGCTCGCCTGGCGCCGGGTGTTCAGCGGCTCGGTGGTCACCGCGTACGCCTCTTTGCCGGTGAAGCCGATGGCGGCCATCGCCTCCTGAGTGGTGGCGCCGCCCTTCTTCGCCGTGAGGTATTTGTCGAACCTGTCGGGTGAGACCACGACCAGCTCGAACTGCATGAAGGCGTGGTAGGTGCCGCACAGCTCGGCGCAGCGGCCGACGTAGCGGCCCTCCTTGTCGAGCGTCACCTCGAAGACGTTGCGGGCACTGCCCGGGAAGACGTCGCGCTTGAACAGCATCTCCGGCACCCAGAACGAGTGGATGACGTCCTTGCTGGTCTCCTCGAACCGGATCTTCTTCCCGGTCGGCAGGACCAGCAGCGGGATGACGTCGGCCGAGCCGACCGTCGAGGCCACCGTGTTGGCGTCCTTGCCCATGCCGTCGCGGTAGTCGAACTCCCACTGCCACTTGAACGCCACGACCTGGACGACCTGGTCGGGGTTCTTCGACAGCTTGTCCACATCGGTCTGCACGATGGCGGTGTAGTAGAAAAGCACCGCCACGATCAGGATCGGGGTGACCGTGTAGAGAACTTCCATCGGCATGTTGAACCGGGTCTGCACGGGCAGCTCGTCGCCGCGCTTGCGGTACCGGATGACACACCAGAAGATCAGGCCCCACACGAAGACGCCGACGATGAGCGCCGCGATGACCGAGGCGATCCACAGGTCGTACATCTTGTGGGCCTGCAGGCTCACGCCGCGGCTGGGCCAGCCGAAGTTGCCGAATGCTTTCCCGACACCCTCAATGGAACAGCCCGAGAGCAGCATCAGCAGCCCCGCGGCACCGAGACCGAGCCCGGCGATCCGGACTCCTGCTCGCGGCCGAGCGGCCTGACTTTTTGCGCCCACCTGCTTATGCCTCCTTAGCAGCGCCGCCGCCCGAAACGGACACCAAGCGGCAAGGCGTACCGACGGTCGCACATTACTCGACCAAGCCCGGCCGTCAGGTTACGGGGGTCGGATCTTCGGCCGCCCGCGACTACACCTCGACAACCGGACGATACCGTTCCCGGAGTGGAATACACGGGCGTTCCCGCCGGAGCGGCGGCTTATATGGACGCGGCCAGCGCGGTTCCACTTCATCCGGTGGCCGCCGAGGCGCTGGTCGCCGCGCTCGCCGACGGCTGGGCCGACCCGGCCCGCCTCTATTCCGCGAGCCGGCGGGCCCAGCAGCTGAGGGATGCGGCGCACGCCGCGCTGGCCGAGGCTTTGGGGGTACGCCCGGACGAGGTGTCACTGTGGCCCTCGGGTACGGCGGCGGCGCAGGCGGCCGTACTCGGTGGACTCGCCGGCCGGGCCCGGCGGGGCGACACGCTGGTCCATTCGGCAATCGAGCATTCCGCCGTCCTGCATGCGGCCGCTCGTGGTAGGGCGGCCGAGGTCGGGGTGGACCGGCTGGGCCGGCTCGACCTGGACGCCTGGGATCGAGCGGTCTCGGCACCCGGGGTGGCTCTGGCCGGCCTGATCAGCGCCAGCCACGAGGTGGGCACGCTGCAACCGGTGGCCGCGGCGGCCGACTACTGCGCCGAGGCCGGGGTGCCGCTCTTCGTGGACGCGGCCCAGTCGATCGGCCGGGTGCCGGTGCCGCCGGGCTGGTCACTGCTGAGCGCGAGCGCGCACAAGTGGGGCGGGCCGCCGGGAGTGGGCGTACTCGTGGTGCGCAAGGGAGTGCGGTGGATCTCACCGTACCCACAGGATGATCTTTATCGCCCCGGCGTTCCCGGTGCCCTGGACCTGCCGGCCGCGGTGGCCGCCGCGGCGAGCCTGCGCGCCGTTCTCGGCGAGGCGCAGGCCGAGGCCGTGCGGTTGTCGGCCCTGGTGGACCGGATCCGGGAGCGGGTGGCCGCGACCGTGCCGGACGTCGAGGTGGTCGGCGACCCGGTGCAGCGGCTCCCGCACCTGGTGACCTTCTCCTGTCTCTATGTGGACGGGGAGGCGTTGCTGCACGCGCTGGACCGGCAGGGGTTCGCGGTGTCGTCCGGCTCGTCGTGCACGGCGTCGACGCTGCGGCCGAGTCACGTGCTGGAGGCGATGGGCGTGCTCAGCCACGGCAACGTACGGATCTCGCTGCACCGCGGCACCACGGCGGCCGAGGTCGACCGCTTCCTGGCGGTGCTCCCCGGGCTGGTCGCGGCGATCCGGGCGGAGGCCGGGATGTGATCGAGCTCGACTGCCTGGGCCAGAAGTGCCCGCTGCCGGTGATCGCCCTGGCTCGGAAGATCCGCGATGTCGGGGTCGGCGAGGTCATCCGGGTGCTCGCCGACGACCCGGCCGCCGCCAACGACATCCCGGCCTGGTGCCGGATGAAGAAGCAGGAATACCTGGGCTCACCGGCGCCCGACGCCTTCGAGGTGCGCAGGCTCAGCTGAGGTACGCGACCACCGGCGCGACCGGCTCCTTGGCCAGGAACGTGTCCACCACCAGGCGCGGGCCCAGGTACGGCTCGTACTCGTTCTGCCGCTCCAGGACCCGGACCCAGTCCGGGATGCCGTCGTGGTCGCGGGCCGCATAGCGGGCCTCGACCCGCCGCCGGTGCTCGGTGTCGTCCCCGCAGACCACCTCGACCACCCGCAGCGGCACGCCGGCCCGCTCGGCCACCGAGGTCCACAGCTCGCGGGCCGCCTTCACCGGGCTGACCGCGTCGATGAGCACGTGGTGGCCGATCCGGAGTTGCTCCTCGGCCAGCGCCGCGACCACGCCGTAGGCGGCGTAGCCCGGGCGCGGCTCGGTGACCCCGTAGCGCTGCAACGCGAAATCGACGGTGTCGACGGCGAGCACCGCCGCGGGCAGCTCAGCGGCCACCCGCGCGGCAAGCGTGCTCTTCCCGACACCGGGCAGCCCGGCGAAAACGGCAAGCATTTCTGATCAGACCGTGGGCAGGAACTGCTTGATCTCGGCGACCGCCTGGTCACCGTAGGAGTCGGCGAACCGCTTCGCGAAGTCCTCGCCGCGGATGTCGTACTCCTGCGGGCCGACCGACTCGAGGACCAGGGCCGCCACCAGCGAGCCCACCTGGGCGGCCCGCTCGAGGCCGAGACCCCAGCCGATCGCGGCGAAGAAACCGGCCCGGAAGCCGTCGCCGACGCCGGTCGGGTCCCCCGGGATGACGTCCCGGGCGACCGGCACGTGGATCCGCTCGATGCCCCGGCCGGTGATCTCCACGCCGTCCTTGCCGAGCGTGGTGACCCGGATCTTGACCTGGTCGAGGACCTGCTCGCCGGTGAGACCGGCCTTGGTCTCCAGCAGCGACCGCTCGTAGTCGTTGGTCAGCAGGTATTCCGCGCCGGAGATCAGGGTCAGCACGTCGCTGCCCTCCATCCGGGCGAGCTGCTGCGACGGGTCGGCGGCGAACTTGAAGCCACGGGCCCGGCACTCCTGCGAGTGGCGGATCATCGCGGCCGGGTCGTTCGCGCTGATCAGCACGAGGTCGAGGCCGCCGGCCCGGGCGTCGACCGGGTCCAGCTCGATGTTGCGGGCCTCGGACATCGCACCCGCGTAGAACGAGGCGATCTGGTTGAGGTCGTCGTCGGTGGTGCAGACGAAGCGGGCGGTGTGCGCCACCTCGCTCACGTGCACCGAGTCGCAGTCGACACCGTGCCGCTCGAGCCAGGACCGGTAGTCGGCGAAGTCGGCGCCGACCGCGCCCACCAGGATCGGGCTGAGCCCGAGCTTGCCCATGCCGAACGCGATGTTGCTGGCCACGCCGCCGCGCCGGACCACCAGGTCGTCGACGAGGAACGACAGGGACACCTTGTGCAGCTGGTCGGCGATGAGCTGGTCGGCGAACCGGCCCGGGAAGTGCATCAGATGGTCGGTGGCGATCGAGCCGGTGACGGCGATCTTCATGGTGGCCCTCGAGGTTGGGGAACAGGGGGCTGTTACGAGCGAAGCCTACCGGCACGTTACGCGCCGCAGGCCGCCCCGTTAACGGAGCGGCCTGCGAGTGAAGTTCTGGGTGCTACGCGATTATCAGTGGAACGAGTCGCCACAGGCGCAGGAGTTCTGCGCGTTCGGGTTGTCGATCGTGAAGCCCTGCGCGTCGATCCGGTCGGCGAAGTCGATGGTCGCGCCGGCCAGGTAGGGAGCGCTCATCCGGTCGACGACCACTCCGACACCGTCGAAGTCGTTGACGACGTCACCGTCGAGCGAACGCTCGTCGAAGAACAGCTGGTATCGCAGGCCGGAGCAGCCACCGGGCTGCACGGCGATGCGCAGGCGCAGGTCGTCGCGCCCTTCCTGCTCGATCAGGGCCTTGACCTTCACCGCGGCGACGTCGGTCAGAACGACGCCGGTCGGGGCGGCGGCCTCGGTCGACTGGGTGTGCGCTTCAGTGGTCACTGCGAATCTCCCTGCCAAGTGGGTCATCTGCCGTACCGACCAACGCTAACCCCGATCGGGATGATTCCCAATCCGGGTGGCCCAGGTCACCTGCTCCAGTGTTGCGCAAGTTGCCCGGCGATCTCGGTGAGACCGCGGGCCGGTTCGGCCAGGGCGGTCGCCTCCGAGCCGAAGTGGTCGGTCAGCGACAGCGTCTCGGTGACGCCGGCGCTGGCCGCCTCGCGGAAGCCGGTCTCGTTCCGCCCGCACACCACGATGCAGGGCAGGCCCCGGTCGCGGGCGCCGTTGGCGATGCCGGCCACCACCTTGCCGCGCAGCGACTGGTGGTCGAAGGAACCCTCGCCGGTGATCACCAGGTCGGCCGCGTCCAGCTCCGGCTCCAGGCCGATCAGCGTGGTGACCAGGCCGATGCCGGAGACGACCCGGCCGCCGAGGGCGATCAGCGCGGCGCCGATGCCGCCGGCCGCGCCGCCGCCGGGGGCCACTTCAAGGTCGGTCACCCCAAAGGCTTTTTCCAGTACGCCGGCGAACTGCTCCAACGCGGCGTCCAGGCGGTAGACGTCCTCGTCGCTGGCGCCCTTCTGCGGTCCGTAGACCTTGCTGGCGCCGTGCAGGCCGGTCAGCGGGTTGTTCACGTCGGTCGCGGCGACCAGGCTCACCTGCCGCAGCCGGGGCGGCCCGGCCAGGCCGGCCGCCGCGTTCAGGTAGGCGCCGCCGTACGGGATCGCGTAGCCGGCCACGTCGACCGGGGCAGCGCCCAGCGCGGCCAGCATGCCGGCCCCGGCGTCGTTGACCGCCGAGCCGCCCAGCCCGATCACCACCTCCGCCGCGCCGGCCTCGACCGCCGCCATCAACAGCAGCCCCAGCCCGTACGACGTGGTGACGTTGGGGTCGCGCTCCTCGCGGGTCAACAGGTGCAGACCGCACGCCTGGGCGCTCTCCACGTAGGCGGTGTTACCGGCCAGCAGCACCTCGCCGCGGACCGGCCGGCCGAGCGGGTCGACCGTCTCGACCGGGATCAACCGGCCGTTCAGGGCGCTGGCGAGCACCTCGACGAAGCCGGGGCCGCCGTCCGACAGCGGCCGCTGGACGACCTGGTCGTTCGGTGACCAGCCGGCGGCGATCGCCTCGGCGGCGGCGGGAGCGGAGAGGGTGCCGGCGAACTTGTCCGGACAGATCAGTACGCGCACGCCCTGAGTGTGGCAGGCCACGTTCAGCGACGCCGATGAGCGTCTCGCCCTGTGCGACGATGTTTTTCGTGACCACCTGGACCGAACCAGCGAGCCCCCGCTCTACAAGCACTGGCACCGCACTGTTGCTGCTGGGCCGCGGCAGCGATCCCGCCTCGGAGCGCGGCGTGGACTGCCCCGGCGATCTTCCCGCCCCGAGCGACCCCGATCTGGTCGCCCGCGCCACCGCGGCCAAGGCCGCCCTCGGCGATCGCGCTTTCATCCTCGGGCACCACTATCAGCGCGACGAGGTCATCCAGTTCGCCGACGTGACCGGCGACTCGTTCAAGCTCGCCCAGCAGGCCGCGGCCCGCCCGGACGCCGAGTTCATCATCTTCTGCGGCGTGCACTTCATGGCCGAGAGCGCCGACATCCTGACCACGCCGGCCCAGAAGGTGATCCTGCCCGACCTGGCGGCCGGCTGCTCGATGGCCGACATGGCCGTGCTCGGCCAGGTGCAGACCGCCTGGGAGCAGTTCGAGGACCTCGGCATCGCCGGTGACATCGTCCCGGTGACCTACATGAACTCCTCGGCCGACATCAAGGGCTTCGTCGGCGCCAACAAGGGCGTGGTCTGCACGTCGTCGAACGCCAAGCGCGCCCTGGACTGGGCGTTCGAGCAGGGTTCGAAGGTGTTCTTCCTGCCCGACCAGCACCTCGGCCGCAACACCGCGGTCCTGGAGATGGGCTTCGACCTCGACGACTGCGTGCTCTACGACCCGCACAAGCCGAACGGCGGGCTCACCGACGAGGAGCTGCGCAACGCCCGGATGATCCTGTGGCGGGGGCACTGCTCGGTGCACGGCCGGTTCACCCTGGACAGCGTGCGCGAGGTCCGCGAGCGGGTGCCGGGCGTGAATGTGCTGGTCCACCCGGAGTGCCGGCACGACGTGGTGCGGGCCGCCGACTACGTCGGCTCGACCGAATACATCATCCGGGCGCTCGACGCGGCCGAGCCGGGGTCGAGCTGGGCGGTCGGCACCGAGCTGAACCTGGTCCGCCGGATGGCGCTCGCCCACCCGGACAAGCAGATCATGTTCCTGGACCGCTCGGTCTGCTACTGCTCGACGATGAACCGGATCGACCTGCCGCACCTGGTGTGGGCCCTTGAAGAACTGGTGGCCGGCCGGGTGCCGAACCAGATCTCGGTCGACGGCGAAACGGCCCACCACGCGAGGGTGGCGCTGGACCAGATGCTCGCCCTGCCGTAACACTGAGTAATCGTTAAGGCGCCGTCCGAAAGGGCGGCGCCTTTATGTTGTCATAACCATCAGGGTTTCCTTCGGGGTCGGACGTTGTGCCGACTTTCTTTATTGTCACTCAGCGCTATGCTTCCCCGGTTGCAGAATCGGGTACCCCCACCCGCGTTCTGCCCCCTCGACAAACACACCGGGCGGCCCCGACCGCCCGCCGGCTGGAGGTTACGTTGACCGACGACGTCTTGGTCGTGCACGGCGGTACGCCGCTGCAAGGTCAGATCCGGGTCCGTGGCGCGAAGAACCTCATTTCCAAGGCGATGGTCGCTGCTCTGCTGGGCGAGACCCCGAGCCGCCTCTTCGACGTCCCGCGCATCCGCGACGTCGAGGTCGTCCGCGGTCTGCTCGAGTTGCACGGCGTCAAGGTCACCGACGGCGTCGACGACGGCGAGTTGGTGATGGACCCCACGAACGTGGAGAGCGCCAGCACCGACCAGATCAACGTGCACGCCGGTTCGAGCCGGATCCCGATCCTGCTCTGCGGCCCGCTGCTGCACCGGCTCGGCCGGGCGTTCATCCCCGACCTGGGCGGCTGCCACATCGGCCCGCGCCCGATCGACTTCCACATCCAGGCGCTGCGCGAGTTCGGCGCGGTCGTCGACAAGGCGCCCGAGGGCATGCACCTGAGCGCGCCGAACGGCCTGCACGGCGCCAAGCTGGAGCTGCCCTACCCGAGCGTCGGCGCCACCGAGCAGGTCCTGCTCACCGCCGTCCGCGCCGAGGGCGTCACCGAGCTGCGCAACGCCGCCATCGAGCCGGAGATCATGGACCTGATCTGCGTGCTGCAGAAGATGGGCGGCATCATCACGGTGCACACCGACCGGGTCATCGAGATCCAGGGTGTGCCGAAGCTGCACGGCTACACGCACAAGCCGATCCCGGACCGGATCGAGGCGGCCAGCTGGGCCGCGGCCGCGCTCGCCACCAAGGGCGAGATCGAGGTGCTCGGCGCCCGGCAGGCCGACATGATGACGTTCCTCAACATCTTCCGCTCGATCGGCGGCGAGTTCGAGATCACCGACGACCGGGTGGCCCGGGACGGCGTGACCGGCGTCGAGGGCGGCATCAAGTTCTGGCACCCGGGCGGCGACCTGCAGCCGGTCGCGCTGGAGACCGATGTGCACCCCGGCTTCATGACCGACTGGCAGCAGCCGCTGGTCGTCGCGCTGACCCAGGCCCGCGGCCTGTCGATCATGCACGAGACGGTGTACGAGCAGCGGCTCGGCTACACCGACGCGCTCAACCAGATGGGCGCCACCATCCAGGTCTACCGGGACTGCCTCGGCGGCACCCCGTGCCGGTTCGGGCGCCGCAACTTCAAGCACTCGGCGGTCATCGCCGGTCCGTCCAAGCTGCACGCAGCCGACCTGGTCATCCCCGACCTGCGGGCCGGCTTCGCGCACCTGATCGCGGCGCTGGCCGCCGAGGGCACCTCGCGGGTCTACGGCGTCGACCTGATCAACCGCGGCTACGAGGACTTCGAGAACAAGCTGGCGGCGCTCGGCGCGCACGTCGAACGGCTCTGAATTCTCTCTTAATAGTCACGATGAGCGGCGCGGTGTCATCGACACCGCGCCGCTTGGCTACTCTCCTAGCGTGTCCTCGCTTTTTCGCCGCAAGTCAGCCGACGTCGCCACCCCCGATCCTGCGGAGGAGGTGACCAACTCCCCTGCCCGGCCGAAGAGCTACACGCCGAGCAAGAAGGAGCTCGGCCAGGTCACACCGAAGCGGCAGAGCAACGCCCGGCGGGTCACCGCGGAGGCCCCCGCGAACCGCCGCGAGGCGATGAAACAGATGCGCGAACGGCAGCGCGTGGAGCGCGCCGAGGCCGCCGAGGGCATGCGCGCCGGCGACGAGCGCTTCCTGCTCGCCCGCGACCGCGGCCCGGAGCGGGCGCTGATCCGCAACTACATCGACGCCCGGCGCACCGTCGGCACCTGGTTCTTCGGCGGCGCGCTGATCGTGCTGATCGGCTCCACCGTGCAGAACAAGCAGATCCAACTGGCCAGCAACCTGCTGTGGGCGCTGCTCGCGCTGGCCGTGATCGTGGACAGCGTGCTGATCGCCCGCACGGTGAAGAAGCTGGTCAAGGAGCGTTTCCCGAAGTCCGACCAGCGGATCGGCGCGCTGCAGTTCTACGGCGTGATGCGCGGCCTGACGTTCCGCCGGATGCGCGTCCCGAAGCCGCAGGTCGACCTCGGCCAGAAGGTCTAGGAGACCCCGGCCAGCCGGAGAAGGGCCGCCGTTCCGGCGGCGGCCAGCACCACCACCACGAACGGCGCCTTCCGCCAGGCGAGCACCCCGCCGACGAGTACGCCGGCCGGCCGCGCGACGCCGGCGAAGTCCGTCCCGGCCATCAGCGCGGCGGTGCCCGCGAGCGCGGCGAGCAGCGCGGCCGCGGCCATCAGCAGCAGCCGCTGCACCGTCGCGGAAAGCTTGAGCCGCCCGCGCAGCAGCACTCCACCGAGCCGCATGCTGTAGGTCCCGACGCCCAGGGCGATGATCGCGGCGATCAGCATGCCGCCTCCGTCCGGTTGCGGCGGCGCGGCCGGACCAGCGTCAACAGGCCGGCCAGTGCGCACATCACCGGCAGGCCGGCCGGGAGCACCGGGGTCAGCAGCACCGCGACGGCGGCGCCGGTGAGCGCGACCGTGCGGGTGGCGCGGTCCTTCAGCGAGGGCATGATCAGGGCCAGCAGCGCGGCCGGGAACGCCGCGTCCAGGCCCAGCGCGTCCGGGTCGCCGGTGGCGCCGCCCAGCAGCACGCCGAGCGCGGTGCCGATGTTCCACGACGTGAACAGGGTCAGCCCGATGATCCAGTAGACCTTGCGGCGACGGGCCTGATCCGGCTCGGCCAGGGTGAACGCGGCCACCTCGTCGGTCAGGAAATGGCTGCCGATGATCCGGTCGCGCCACCGCGGGCCGACCGCCTCGGAGACGGCCAGGCCGAACGGCAGGTGCCGGGCGTTGAGCAGCAGGCCGGCCACCACCGCGGCGAGCGGGTTGCCGGCCGCGAGCAGGCCGACCGCCAGGAACTGCGAGCCACCGGCGAAGACGACGGTGGACATCATGAACGGCACCCAGGCCGGCAGGCCGTACGCGATGGCGATGGCGCCGAACGACGCGCCCACCGCGATCATCGCGGCGGCGATGGTGGCGGCGTCACGCAGGAGTACGCGATCCGCATCCGTTCGCTGTACCGTACGCATGGTCTGAAATACTGAACGAAACGCGAGCGTTCGTCAAATCGAACGACACGATCGGTGGAGCGAACATGCAGCAGCCGGCACCCCCGCTAGCCACGATCGCCGCCGCCCTGCGCCGCGAACGCGAGCGGGTCGGCATCTCCCTGGCCGAGCTGGCCCGCCGGGCCGGCCTGGCCAAATCGACCCTCTCCCAGCTGGAGGCCGGCTCCGGCAACCCCAGCATCGAGACCCTCTGGGCCCTCGGCGTCGCCCTCGACGTGCCGTTCAGCAAGCTGGTCGAGCCACCGAGGACCCCGGTCCGGGTGATCCGGGCCGGCGAGGGGCCGCGGCTGCTCGCCGACCAGTCGGTGTACGCGGCGACGCTGCTCGCCGCCGGCTCGGCGCACGCGCGCCGCGACCTCTACGTGCTCGAACTCGAGCCGAGCGCGCCGCGCGAGGCCGAGGCGCACATCCCCGGCAGCGTCGAGCACCTGGTGGTCGCGGCCGGCCGGATCGTCACCGGCCCGGCCGGCGACGAGGTCGAGCTGGGCCCGGGCGACTACATCACCTTCCCCGGCGACGTCCCGCACCGCTACGAGGCCTTGGAGCCGTCCTGGGCGGTCCTCGTCATGGAGCACGTTTAGCCCGCTTGGTAGAGGCGGGCCACCACGTCCTCGATGTCCGGCTCGACCACCGACAGGTCGCGGACCGACGCCACCGCGACCAGGCCGGCCACCGCCGCGCCGGCCGACGAGCCGTCCAGGGCGAACGTCACCCGGTGCCCGTCCGCCTCGACCGCACCCATCGACGCGCCGGGCAGCGCGAAACCCGGCGGCAGCGGCTCGTCGAGATCGACCACCAGACTGCGCCGGGAGCCGTAGCGGGCGTGCAGTGCCTCGATCGTGCCGTCGTGCACGACCCGCCCGTGATCGATCACCACCAGCCGGTCGCACAGCCGCTCGATGTCGGCCAGGTCGTGCGTGGTCAGCACCAGCGTCATGTCGCCGGACGCGCCCAGCTCGGCCAGGAACGACCGCACCGCCTGCTTGCTCACCACGTCGAGGCCGATCGTCGGCTCGTCCAGGAACAGCACCTTCGGCCCGTGCAGCAGCGCCGCGGTGATCTCGCCGCGCATCCGCTGGCCGAGCGACAGCTGCCGGACCGGGGTGTCCAGGAAGCCGTCCAGGTCGAGCAGCTCGCGGCAGCGGCGCAGCCGGGCCTCGTGCTCGGCCGGCGGCACCCGGTAGATGTGCCGGAGCAGCCGGAACGACTCGTGCAGCGGCAGGTCCCACCACAGCTGCGAGCGCTGCCCGAAGACCACGCCGATGCGCAGCGCGAGCCGGGTGCGCTGCGGCACCGGGGTCAGCCCGAACACCGACACCTCGCCCGAGGTCGGCGCGAGCACGCCGGTCAGCATCTTCAGCGTGGTCGACTTCCCGGCGCCGTTCGGCCCGATGTAGCCGACCATCTCCCCCGGCTCGACGGTCAGGCTCACCCCGTCCACGGCGGCGACCGTGCGTTTCTCCCGACGGAGCCGGCCCGCTTTGACCCGTACGGTGAAATCTTTTCGCAATTCCTGCATTTTGATCATGAGCCCGTACTCCGGTAGCGGCGGATGCCGGTGCGCCACACCAGCGTGGCGATCGCCACCGCCGGGAGCGCCACCAGCGGGGAGACAAAGCCGGCCCAGGCCGGCAGACCCAGCGGATCGGTCCGGCCGAGCAGCGCCAGCGCCGGCTGATAGGCGACGAAACCGAAGCCGAGTGCGTACGCGAACAGGTCGCGGAACCAATTGCTGTAGACCGTGATGGGGTACGAGGTGAAGTCGCGCCCGCCGTAGGTGAAGCCGTTGCCGATCTCCCCCGACTCGACCCACCAGAACGCGAAGCTGGCGGTCAGCACGAAGATCGCGCCGAAGAACAGCGCGGCGCCGAGCGGGGTGAGCACCGCGAGCAGGACCCGGGCCGGCGTCCAGTGGATGTGGTTGGCGGCCAGCGCCAGGGTGTAGACGGCCGCGCCGAACGCCACCCGCAGCAGCTTGCGCAGCGGCAGATCGGTGAAGACCAGCTGCGGCAGCACCGGCAGCGGCCGGATCAGCATGGTGTCGAGCAGCCCGGTGCGTACGTATCGCTTCAGGTCGTCGATGTTGCCGACCGTCATGTCGGCCAGCACGAAGCCGAGCGCGGTCAGGCCGGTCATCAGGATCGCCTCGGCGAGGGTGAAACCGCCCACCGTGGCGGTCGCCCGGAACAGCACGAACACCGTTGTCACGTCGAGGACGGTGGCGCCGAGGTTGCTCAGCATCTCGGCCGCGAACGACGCCCGGTAGGACAGCATCGACCGCCACTTGCCGCCCGCCAGCGCGGCGTAGATCCGCAGGTCACCCACCCTGCACCACCAGCTTGCGCTCGGCCCGGCGCTGCACCAGGGCGGCCAGCGCGAGCATCGCCACCGCCCAGAAGGCCTGCAGCGCCACCAGGCCCGCCTGCACGGCCGGCGAGTCCCGCTCGACCAGCACGTCGAGCGGGGTCTGCAGCAGGCCGGGCAGCGGGGTGGCCACCCACAGCGTGACGGTCAGCCACTCCGGCAGCAGGCGCAGCGGGAAGTAGAGGCCGGCCAGCACGCCCGAGCCGAGGGTCCAGAGCATCTGCGGGCCGCGGGCGTCGTGCAGCCAGTAGGCGGTCGCGTTGACCAGGTAGCGGCAGCCGAAGCTGCCGATCACGGCCAGGACCACGGACAGGACGAACAGCGGGACGGTCTGCCAGCGATCCGGGGTGCTGAACGGAAAGAAGAGGGCGCCGATGATCAGCGGCGGGATGAAGCGGGTGAGCATGCCGTGGGTGGCCCGGCCGAGGTCGGTTGCGAGATACGACACAACCGGAGGAACCGGACGTAACAGATCGGATGCGATGTCGCCGGTGCGGATCCGGTCGGCCAGCTCGGTCCAGCCCCAGATACCGATAACGGACAGTAAGCCCTGACCCACCCAGACGTATGTGGCGAGTTGTTCCACGTCGTACCCGCCCGGGCGGTTACCGACCGCGCCGGCCGCTACGGCCAACAGTACGTAGCAGCGGAGGAAGCCGAAGACTATGTTGGTGAACGATCCGGCGATGGTGGCCTGCCGATAGGTCGCGTAGCGCCGGAAACCCGACCACACAAGTGCACCGAACGTAGTTGCCGAAACGCGAAACGGACGGCTAGGAGAGATCGTCAGCACGCTGGCGCCAATCCTGTCCACACCGTTAATCTCCTTTCAAACCCCGCAGTGGAGCCGGGAGACTCTACCCGGGTCTCCGGACGGCCACCGTGCATTTTCCGATCGAGAAGTGGACTGAGCCGTGACGGAGCGTTGCCAATCGCCGGGCCTGCCGATGGGTGCCCGATGAACGGCTGGAGCTCGCAACTCGGCGACGACCGGTGGGGCGACGAGCCTGCCTGGGTCTACGAGATCACCTGGGAATGGGAGCCGCTGCCCGGTCAGCGCTACCCGGGCGATCCCGGCCGTCGCAAGGCCGTCCACACGCCGGTTTACGAAGCCTCCGAGCAGCCACGATCCGATCAGGCGCCGCAGCGGTACAACCACACCCCGGTGCAGCGCGACGACCGCGCCTACGAGCAGCGGCCGCCGGCGCGCAGCGGTGGCGCGGTGCCGCCGGCGCAGCAGCGCGACGAGCCGTCCTGGAACCGGCCGATGAACATGCCCGACCGGATCGGCGACGACCGGCGGCCGCCGCAGCAGCAGTCGCCGGCCCGGCCCGCCGCGCCGGACCAGCGGCGCGGGTCGGCTCCGGTCTACGGACGGCAGGGCAGCGCGCCGGAGGGCCAGTTCCGCGGCGAGCCGCAGCCTCCGCGCCGCGACCAGCAGCGCGATCCCCAGCAGCGTGATTCCCAGCAGCGTGATCCTCAGCGCGAGCCGCACCGCGATGCGCAGCAGCGCGATCCTCGTCGCGATTCCGGTCAGCAGCGTGACGGTCAGCAGCACCGGGACCCTCGGCAGCCGCACCCGGGTTCGCCGGCCGGTGGGCGGGCTCAGCCGCCACAGCCTCCGCAGCAGGGTGCCGGTGCCTATGGTGCGGCGCGTCCCTACTACGGCCGCCGGCCCGACGAGACGCCCGAGCAGGGCTATCGTCCGGGCGGGCCCGGACCGGCCGCCGGTTCCGGCGGCGGGCCGCGGCCCGTGTCGCCGGGTGCCAGTGTGTACGGCAACGCCCGGCCCGCGCCCGCCGATGCCTTCCCCGCCTACCCGGATGCCCAGCGTCCGGTCGGGCGGCGCTCGGACGCGCCGTTCGACCTGCGGCCGGCGCCGGAGATCGGCACGCCCACGCCGGCCCGGCCGGCGCCGCAGCCGACCAGGGTCACCCCGCAGCAGTCGTCCGCGCCGACGCCGGCCTACCCGGCCGTGCCCGGCCAGGCCCGCCCGGTCTCCGGGCCGGCCCACCCCGGCCCGGGCGATGTCGGCGCCTACCCGCGACCGACCCGCGCACCCGCTGCCGAACAGGGCTACCCCCACGGTCCCGGATCGCCGTCCGAGGCCACCGGCACCTACCCGAACCGGCCGGTGTCCGCCCCCGCGACCGGACGCGCCTACCCGGGCCAGCCCGGGGCCGAGCAGAGCTACCCGGGCCGCCCGGTGTCCGCACCGGCCGCGGAACACGGCTACCCGACCCGGCCCGGTTCGCCGCCGCCCGCCGAACAGACCTACCGCCCAGCCGCGCCCGAGGCCGCCGAACACGGCTACCCCGGCCGGCCCGTGTCCGCGCCGGCCGCCGAACAGCACTACCCGGGCCAGCCCGTCTCCGGGTCGGA
>NZ_BOML01000048.1 GCF_016862175.1 Paractinoplanes durhamensis
CCTGCCGCCGGGCAGAGCTATCCCGGTCAGCCCGTCTCCGGGCCCGCCGCCGGGCAGGGCTATCCGGCCGCTGCTCGGCCGGTCACCGGTGGGCCTGCGCAGCACGACGAGCCGCCGATGCAGCGTGCCTGGGAGGCGATGGGTGGCGAGACGCGGTTTGCGGCGCCCAAGCCGACCACCGCGCCGCCCAACGCGATGCCGGAGGCGCATGCCTACCCGCCGGCTGCCGACGGATTCGATCTGCCGGACGGGCCGACCGCCGGGTCCGGTGTCGAGCCGGTCACGGCGCCGCCGGCCAACGAACCCGAGCCGAACTGGGCCGACTCGGCCTGGGCCCGCACCGCCACGCCGGAGCCGGACGAAACCGCTGCGGAGGTTCAGCCGCCCGCGGCCGCCGAACCCGAGCCGGAGGAGCACGGCCTCGGCTGGCTGCTGTCGATGAGCGGCCTCGGCGCACCTACCCAGGTGCCGCTGGACCCGGCCGAGCCGGTGGAGAGCGCCCGGCCCGCGTCGGCAATGCCCGCCTCCGCGCCGCCGGTCTCGGCGGTGCCCGCCTCCGCGCCGCCTGCGGCCGAGCAGTTCGCGGCGCAACCGGACGCTCCGGCGCCGGCCGCGGAGTTCTTCGCCGAGGAGAACGCCCCGGTCAGCGGCGCCCCGGAGAAGCCGAACTGGTTCGTCCCGGTCACCGGCTCCCAGCCGATCATCACGCCGGCCGCCGCAACCCCGGAGCCCGAGCCGGCACCGATCGACGAGCCCACTGCCGAGCCGTTCCCGACCGCCCAGGTCAGCGCCGCGCCCATCAGCGCCGCGCCCATCAGCGCCGCGCCCATCAGCCCTGTGCCGGTCAGCCCTGTGCCGGTCAGCCCTGCGCCGATCAGCGCGCAGCCCATCGATGTGGGTCAGGTCAGCGCGAGTCAGGTGAGCGCGGCGCCGGTGAGTGCCGCTCCCGCCGATTCCGACCCGGCTGAGTACTCCCCCTTCGGCATGCCGCGCAGCACCACGCCGGTCAGCTCGGTGCCGGTCAGCGCCGCCCCGGCGGACTACTCGCCGTTCGACGCGCACCCGGCCAGCGCGCCGCCGTTCAGCACCGAGCCGGTCAGCGCGGCCCCGGCCGAGGCGGGCCCCTTCCGCACCACCCCGGTCAGCGCGACTCCCGTCAGCGCAGCTCCGGTCAGCTCGACCCCGGTCAGCGCGGCTCCGATCGAGGCTGAGCCCTTCGGCGCCGCGCCGGTCAGCGCGGCTCCGGTCAGCGCGGCTCCGATCGAGGCCGAGCCGGTCAGCGCTGTCCCGGTCAGTGCCGCGCCCCGCGAGTTCGGGCCTTCGGTTGGCTTTGAGCTGGTTCATGCCGATCCGGTCGACGCCGAGCTCGTTGATATCGAGCCGGTCGATGCCATGTGGGTCGATGCCGAGGTTCCCGGGGCTGCCCACCAACCGGTCGCCGTCGCGCGTGAGTTGCCGGCCCTGGAGTCGTCGTTCCGCGGCGACCAGGCGGAAACCGACCCTCAGCCGGAAGCGGCATGGGAGCCCGAACCAGAAACGGCGTGGGAGCCCGCAGCCGAGAGCGAAGTCGCCCCGGAGCCGGTGGCTGAGCCGGTTCTCGAAGCGGAAACGGTGGTCGAGGACGAGCCGATCGTCGAGGACGAGCCGATCATCGAGGACCGGCCGAGCGCGGTGGTGGCTGAGGCCGAGGCCGCGCCGGTCGATGTGGAAGCCGCCGAGCCCGCGTTTGCCGAGCAGGCGGAACGACCCGATTCGGCGGGGGCTGCGGGACGCGTACATAAAAATGGCGAAACCGGTGACGAAGCGGAGGACGCGGCAGAAGCCGGCGATGACGCCGTGCTCGCGGAGACCGACCGCCCGGCGGAAGACGCGGCCGAAGAGGACGCCGGCGCCCCGCTCGCGCCGGCCGATGAGGCCGAGGCCGTCAGCGCTGCTGTCGCTGCACCGGCTGGGCCTATTCGGCAGCGGCCGCCGCTGGAGGCCAAGACCCGGCGGGCCGATCCGGAGCAGGTTCTTGCGGCTTATCCGTGGGCCTTCGACCCGCAGACGCTGCGGGAGGAGATCGACGACGAAGGGCAGATGCTCGTTGTCATCGATCGGCTGACCGACAAGCTCGAATACGCCGAGCGGGATGCGGTGCGGGCGCAGCTGTTGAGTCTGCGGGCGGTGGCCGAGCGGCTGATCGGTGACCTGGATGCCGCGCTGGAGGACGGCCGGCAGGCGCTGGGGCACGCCGAGGCCACCGGTGAGCTGCGGCGGATCGCGATCGTGCAGGCCCGGCTCGCGCATGTGCTGCAGTGGCGGGGCGAGTACGCCGAGGCCGACAAGCTCTACGCCGAGGCCGGGTCGCCGGAGCTGCCGTCGCGGCTGCGCGCCGAGATCCACGAGCTGGCCGGACGGTCGGCGTTCGACCAGGGGCGCTTCCTGGAGGCGATGAACCACTTCGAGACCGCGCTCGACCTGCGCAAGGGCGCCGACCCGGAGCTGGTCGAGCGGATCGAGCTGGCGCTGGACACGATCACCCGGCGGACCAAGGGTGGCGACTGGGGGCCCTATCCGCGGACCCGGGACGAGATCCTCGGGCTCACCGAGTCGCCGCGGCCGTTGCGGGACGAGCGGTCCGGGCTGTGGGGCTATGTCGGCGCGGTGCCGCCGCGGTATGCGCAGGCGCAGCCGTTCGCGGACGGGCTGGCCTGGGTGCGCCGCCCGGAGTCGCCCTCGTGGGAGCTGATCGATCTGGCCGGTGAGGTGGTCATCGACGCGTCGTCCGGTTATCGGGCGGCCGAGCGGTTCGCCGACGGGCTGGCCTGGGTGTCCCGGGACGAAGCCGGCGGCTGGTATGCGATCGACCGGCAGAACCGGCTCATCGTGCCGGGCGGGTTCGACGACGCCAAGCCGTTCCACCATGGGCTGGCGCTGATCCGGCGCGGCGGCTGGGGTGTCATCGACCGGC
Organism: Paractinoplanes durhamensis; assembly: GCF_016862175.1. Taxonomy (GTDB): domain Bacteria; phylum Actinomycetota; class Actinomycetes; order Mycobacteriales; family Micromonosporaceae; genus Actinoplanes; species Actinoplanes durhamensis. The sequence continues at coordinate 2,954 of NZ_BOML01000048.1, forward strand.
ACGGCCGGGTCGTGGTGCAGCCGCGGTTCCGGGGGTTCGTGACGCCGCTGGTGTCCGGCGGGCCGATCGAAGGGTTCACCGACGAGGGGCTGGCCGTGGTCGACGCGGGCGAGCGGTTCGGCGTGGTGGACCGCAACGGGCAGCTGATCGTCGAACCGGTGCACCCGGGCCTGGTCATCCACCCGGTGGCGTTCCTGATCGCCGACCAGTACGGCCTGTGGGGCGCGCTCAACCGCAAGGGCGAGATGCTGATCGAGCAGAAGTACAAAGAGCAGGCCGATGTGCTCGAGGAGTTGGACCGGCTACTGGCGGACGGGCGTCCCGTTCTATAAATGGGCATGGAGTTCCGTCATCTCGGCCGTTCCGGCCTGCTCATCAGTGAGATCGCCTACGGCAACTGGATCACCCACGGTTCCCAGGTCGAGGAGGATGCCGCCGTCGCGTGCGTGCGGGCCGCCCTCGAAGAGGGGATCACCACGTTCGACACCGCCGACGTCTACGCCGGTGGCCGCGCCGAGGAGGTGCTGGGCCGGGCGCTGAAGGGCGAGCGCCGCCAGGGCCTGGAGATCCTCACCAAGGTCTTCTGGGCGACCGGGCCCGGGCCCAACGACCGCAGCCTGTCCCGCAAGCACATCATGGAGTCGATCGACGGTTCGCTGCGCCGCCTGCAGACCGACTACGTCGACCTCTACCAGGCGCACCGCTACGACTACTCGACGCCGCTCGAGGAGACCATGCAGGCCTTCGCCGACGTGGTGCGCTCCGGCAAGGCGCTCTACATCGGGGTGTCCGAGTGGAACGCGACGCAGATCCGGGCGGGCTGGGAGATGGCCCAGGACCTGAAGATCCCGTTCGTGTCGAACCAGCCGCAGTACTCGATGCTCTGGCGGGTCATCGAGGCCGAGGTGGTTCCCACCTCGATCGAGGTGGGGGTCGGCCAGGTGGTCTTCTCGCCCATCGCGCAGGGCGTGCTCTCCGGGAAGTACGAGGTGGGCAAGCAGCCGCCGGCCGGGTCGCGGGCCACCGACGAGAAGAGCGGGGCGAACTTCATCTCCCGGCTTCTCAGCGACGAGGTGCTGACCGCGGTCGCCGGGCTCAAGCCGCTGGCCGAGCAGGCCGGGCTGTCGATGGCGCAGCTCGCGGTGGCGTGGGTGCTGCAGAACGCCAACGTCTCGGCGGCGATCATCGGCGCTTCGCGCCCGGAGCAGGTCAAGGACAACGTCAAAGCTTCCGGTGTACGCCTGGAAGCGGACCTGATGAAGGCGATCGACGCGGTGCTGGACCCGGTGGCCGAGCGGGACCCGGCCAAGACCGTGAGCCCCGCCCGCCGGCCGTGAGTTAGCTGCCGCTCCAGAAGCGCATCATCTGGAGTCCTAGCTGGACGAGCGCCTCGGACAGCCCGAGGCGCTCGCCCAGCCAGTAGACGACGTCGAAGAAGTACTGGCCCAGGCGCGTCTGCCACAGGGCCAGGAAGAGCAGGATGAAGCCGTACGGCGCGAAGAGGTTCCACGCTCGCTGGTAGGCCGGGCTCATCCACGGCGCGATGATGCTGCCGCCGTCGAGGCCGGGGATCGGCAGGAAGTTGAGCACGCTCGCGGTGATCTGCAGGAAGGCCAGCGCGGCGAGGGCGCTCCAGAACTCCAGGTGCGTGGTGTCGCCGACCAGGCCGTATTGTCCCGAGCCCAGCTCGACCAGCTTCGGGCCGAAGCCGGCCCAGAACGGGATCGCCAGGACCAGGGCCAGCACCACGTTGGTGAGCGGGCCGGCCGCGCTGATCAGCGAATCCTTGACCTTGCTGCGGATGTGCGTGTGGTCGATCCAGACGGCGCCACCGGGCAGGCCGATGCCGCCGAGGATGACCACCACCACCGGCAGCACGATGGACAGCAGCGGGCTGGTGTATTTCAGCGGGTTGAGCCGCAGGTAACCACGGTCGGCCACGGTCTTGTCGCCGGAGAAGAAGCCGATCAGGGCATGTGCGTACTCGTGCAGGCAGAGCGACAGCAGCCAGCCGGTGACGATGAACAGGAAGACGTCGACCTTGACATTGCCGAAGCCGGTCCAGGTCATCCAGGCGCTCACCCCGAAGACGGCGACGATGCCGACGAAGACCGGGCTCGGGATGAAGGCGTTGCGCGGCGTACGCGTGTAGACCGGTTCGTAGGTCACGACTGTGCCACCCTAGACATGCCCTTCTGGCCCTCGCGTTCAGCGCCGTTGTCAGGTGCGGCTGGGTGCCGCTCGGTGCAGGCGGTCATGTCACTCCGCAGGCAGCAGGCTCATTTTATAGTCGACCCGGTCGTCCTCGACCAGGACGACCTGGGCCACGCCCGAGCCGGCCAGCTCCTGCCACTCCTGGCCGATCCACGACTCGGCATCAGATTGGCTGCTGAACGTCTCGGCCGGGCCGGTCACGGCCTGTCCGTCGACGCTCTCGTACCGCCAACTCCACGGCATTCGCCGGTCCCCCTCACGTCTGTGCTCGGTGCGGCCTCCACCCTACGGCTTCCGCCTGTGCGGCCCGGCCTTAAGGTACGGGGCATGTCCGATGATCGGTGGAACACCGTCCTGGTGCTCGGCGGGATCCGCTCCGGCAAGTCGGCGTTCGCCGAGGCGCTGGTCGCCGACGCCGCCGCGGTGCGGTATGTAGCCACGGCCGTGGGCGGCGAGGACGACCCGGAGTGGCGCGGGCGGATCGAGGCACATCAGCGGCGCAGGCCACAGTCGTGGTCGACCGAGGAGACCGGTGCCGACCCGGCCCGGCTGGCCACCCTGCTGGCCGACGCCAAGCCGGACGAGACGCTGCTCGTCGACGACCTCGGCGGCTGGGTCGCCGCGCTGCTGGACCCGGCCCGGCAGCCCAACGACGACGAGGCCGACGTGGCCGCGCTGGCCGCCGCGGTGCGCGGGTGCGCCGGGCGTGTCGTGTTCGTCAGCCCGGAGGTGGGGCTGGCGCTGGTGCCGACCACGCCGGTGGGACGGGCGTTCACCGACGCGCTGGGGACGACCAACCAGGCTCTGGCCGAGGCATGCGACCGGGTCGCCCTGGTCGTGGCCGGGCGGGCCGTGTGGCTGAAGGACGCCTCTTCCCCCGTTTCCAGTGACATTTCGGTCTTGTCCGAAGCGCCGCCGGCCACGGTCGCGTCGCCTGCTTTTGCGTCGCTCGCTTTTGCGTCGCCCGCCGCTGTCGCTGAGCCTGTCGCTGACGCCGAGCTGATCGCCGTCGCCGAGCCCGTTGCGGAAGCGCCGGTCTTCGCGCAGGTGGCCGCCGGGGAACCGGCCGCGACCACCGCCGCCGTGCTGCACGAGCCCACCCAGCAGCTGCCCACCATCAGCGGCCTGGCCATCGAGCCGGGCATGGACCTGCCGATGCCGGACAGCGACGCCGGCCCGGACGCCCGCGACCGCCTGATCGGCGTCGACTTCGCCGGGGCCGGCCTCGGCTCGCTGACCGAGGTGGTCGAGTTCGCCGCCGCCACCCAGGGCACCACCATCCCCCGCGCCTGGTCCTCGCCGCGGGTCCTGCTGGTCTCCGGCGCGCACGACGGCGGCGCCGCGGCCGGCGACGACCCGGCCGACGTGGAGCGCCGGGTCGCCGAGGTCGAGCGGGGCGAGGGCGTGCTGAGCCGGCTGGCCGGCCAGGCCGGCGCCGACATCGCCGTGCTGCGGCTGATCCGCGCGGGCGCCATGGAGGACGGCCCGGTGATCGACGACGCCGCCGTCGAAGTGGCCCTGCGCCAGGGCTGGCGGGTCGCCGAGGCCGCCGCCGACGCGGGCCGCGACCTGCTCGTGCTGGCCTCGATCGGGGTCGGCACCGACGCGGTCGCCGCCGCGGTCTCGGCCGCCACCACCGCCGCCGAGGCGGTCGCCGTGCTGCCGCGGGTGCTGCGGCCGGGCGGCTTCTACGACGACGAGGCGTGGATGGCCCGCTGCGCCGCGGTCCGGGACACGCTGCACCGGATCCGGCAGGAGTCGCGCGGCGCCAAGGACATCCTCCGCGAGATCGGCGGCGCCGACCTGGCGGTGGCCGCGGGCGCCCTGCTCGGGGCCGCGTCCCGGCGGCTGCCGGTGCTGCTGGACGGCCCGGTCGGGATCGCCGCGGCGCTGATCGCCCGGGACATCGGCAGCCAGATCCGGCACTGGTCGCTGCTGCCCGACGACGGCGGCATCGAGCTGGTCCGGCAGGGCTCCGACGTGCTCGGCCTGGAGCCGGTGCTGGACCTCGGGCTGGGCCTCGGCGAGGGGGCGAACGCGCTGGCCGCGCTGCCGCTGCTGCGCACCGCGATCACGCTGGCCGCGGCCGCGCCGGTGCACCCGGCGATGCTGACCGAGCCGGGCGACGACGGCCTCACCGACCTGATCGTGCCGAACGACGACGAGGACATCGACTTCGCCGAGCCGACTTCGGGCGGCCCCGGCCCGGCTACTACCGACTCGGCCACCACCGACTCGGCCGGCACCGACTCGGCCGGCACCGATTCGTCCGCCACCGGCTCGTCCACCACCGCCGGGGAGTGAGCGCCGGGGCCGGCCTTCGGCTGGCCGTGACGACGCTGACGGTCTTTCCGATCCGCGGCGGCCGGGTGGACCGGCCGGCCGCGGCGTGGGCGATGTCCCTCTCCGCGGTGGTCGGCGCGGCGCTCGGGGCGGCACTGGCCGCGATCCTCTGGGCGCTGCGCGAGCTCGGCGCTCCCCCGCTGGTCGCGGCGGCGGTGACGGTCGCGGCGGCGGCCCTGCTGACCCGGGGCATGCACCTGGACGGCCTGGCCGACACGGTCGACGCGCTCGGCTCGTACCGGTCCGGCGACGCCGCCCTGGACATCATGAAAAAGTCGGACATCGGCCCGTTCGGGGTGGCGGCGATCGCGCTCACCCTACTGATCCAGACCGCAACGGTGGCCGCCCTCTCGCCCTGGGCGCTGGTCGCGGCGTTCGCGGCCGGCCGGCTGGCGATCACGGTGGCCTGCCGGCGGGGCGTGCCGGCGGCCCGGCCCGAGGGCCTGGGCGCGCTGGTGGCGGGCACCGTCCCGGTGCCGGTCGCGCTGCTCGGCGCGATCGTCGTGGCGGGTGCCGCGGCGGCCGCGACCCCGGGCCGTCCGTGGCTGGGCCCGGTCGCCGTCGTCATCGCCCTCTCGGCGGTGCTCCTGCTGCTGCGTCATGGCGTACGCCGTTTCGGCGGCATCACCGGCGACGTGCTCGGCGCCTCGGTGGAACTCGCGACGACCTCAGCCCTGGTCGTGCTGTCCCTGCGCTGAGTCGTACTGCGCGACCACCCGCTTCGGGGCGGTCCGCCGCCAGGCCTCGGTCACCACGTGCCGCAACTCGTCCGGGTCCGCCTTGGTCAGGTCGACCCGCACCCAGCCGTAGCGGCCGGTGTAGGCGGCGATCTCGTACGCCTCGGGGGCGCCCGCGATCAGCTCGGCCTGGTCCTCCCGGGAGGCCTTCACCGACGCGTGCGACGACTCCGGGCTGCCCGAGGCGAACATCTTGTCGCCGTAGCGCAGCGTCGGGTGCCCCCACGACTCGACGAACACCTCCCGGGTGCCGGGCAGGGCCAGCACCCAGTCGCGCAGTTGCTCGTAGGTGACGGCCACCGAATCACCGCACCGACGGCTGCACGAACGGCGGCTTCACGACCTTGGCGGCAACCCGCCGACCCCGGATGTCGATCTCGACCTCGGCCCCGTCGGCGACGCCGGCCGCGGTGTCGATGAGGGCCAGCGCGATGCCCACCTTCTTGGTCGGCGAGAACGTGCCGCTGGTCGTCTCGCCGATCGGCTGCTCCCCGGCGTACACCGTCATGTGCCCGCGGGGGATCCCGCGGCCCGTCAGTTCCAGGCCGCGCAGAACGCGACGCGGGCCCTCGGTCTTCTCCGCGAGAAGCGCGTCGCGGCCCCAGAACTCCGGCTTCGACCAGCCCACCGCCCAGCCCGACCGGGCCTGCACCGGGCTGATGTCCAGCGTGAGCTCCTGGCCGTGCAGCGGGTAGCCCATCTCGGTGCGCAGCGTGTCCCGGGCGCCGAGCCCGCACGGCCGCACCCCGGCGCCGGCGATCGCATCCCACACCGCGGTCGCGTCGTCCCACGGGATGACCAGCTCGTAGCCGTGCTCGCCGGTGTAACCGGTGCGGCAGACGATCAGCTCGGCGCCGCCCAGCGTGGCCGTGGTGAACGCCATGTAGTCGTCGACGCCGGGCAGGCCCAGCTTGCCGAGCACGTCGGCGCTGGCCGGGCCCTGGACGGCGAGGATCGCGTACGCCCGGTGCTCGTCGGTGACCGTGATGCCGGCCGGCGCCGCCGCGGCGAGCCGGCGCACCACCTCGGCGGTGTTCGCCGCGTTCGGGATGAGGAAGACGTCGTCGTCGGCGAACAGGTAGACGATCAGGTCGTCGACCACGCCGCCGGTCTCGTCGCAGCACAGTGTGTATTGCGCCTTGCCGGGGCGGATGCGGCCCAGGTCGTTGGTGAGGCAGGAGTTGACGAAGGCGGCCGCGCCGGCCCCGCGCACCCGGGCCTTGCCCAGGTGGGACACGTCGAACACGCCGGACGCCTCGCGCACCGCGGTGTGCTCCTTGAGGACACCGCCCCCGGCGTACTCCAAGGGCATCTCCCAACCGCCGAAGGCGGCCAGCTTGGCACCCAGCGCGACGTGCCGCTCGTGCAGCGGCGAACGGAAAAGGGCATCGGCGACGTCGGCAGACATGAGAGTCAACTTACCCGTGACCTTGGGACTGGTTATTGTCGCGGGGACGCCCTTCACCCGGAGCCATCGCTCCGGGGATCCCCACCGAGCAGTCGGCGCGCCCACGAGGGTGCCGGCCCCGAAGTCCCGGAGAGCCCGTGAGCCAGCCCAGCCTCAGCCTGGTCGACACCGACCCGGCCGAATTGACCGTCGACGCCATCGTCATCGGCCTGCACAGTCAGCCCGACGACGGCGGCGCTCTGCTGCCCGCGGCCGGTGCCGAGAGCATCGCCGCCGCCTTCGACGGGAAGCTGACCTCGACGCTGGCGCTCCTCGGCGCGAGCGGCGCTCCGGGTGAGGTGACCAAGCTGGCCACCCTCGGCACCATCGCGGCGCCGCTGGTGGTCGCGGTCGGGCTCGGCGACGAGCCGTCCGGGTCCGCCCCCGAGCTGGAGAAGCTGCGCCGCGGCACCGGCGCGGCGGTCCGCGCGCTGGCCGGCAGCGCGACGGTGGCGCTGGCCCTGCCGCTGCCCGACGACGAGGACGCGCCCGGCGTGCTGCGGGCCATCCTCGAGGGCGCGCTGCTGGGTGGATACCGGTTCGCGGGATACAAGACCAAGCCGCAGCCCAACCGGCGCGAACCGGTGACCGCGCTGCAGGTGCACGTGCCGGACGCGGCCGACGAGGCGGCGCGGGCCGAGCTGACCCGGGCCGCGGTGGTGGGCCGGTCGGTGCGGCTGGCCCGCGACTGGGTCAACATGGCGCCCAACGAGCTGCGCCCGCCGTCGTTCGCCGACGCCGTGGTGGCCGCCGCGCAGGGCAGCGGGCTCGAGGTCGAGGTGCTCGACCTCGACGAGCTGAAGGCGGGCGGCTACGGCGGCATCGTCGCGGTCGGGCAGGGCTCGGAGGCGCCGCCGCGGCTGGTGAAGCTCACCTACACACCGGCCGGGGTCGAGTCGCCGAAGCGGGTCGCGCTGGTCGGCAAGGGCATCACGTTCGACACCGGCGGCCTCAGCATCAAGCCGGCCGCCGGGATGTGGGAGATGAAGTCGGACATGGCCGGGGCGGCGGCGATCGGCGCGGCGATGCTGGCGGTGGCCGAGCTCAAGCCGGCCGTGGCGGTCACCGGTTACCTGGCGATGGCGGAGAACATGCCGTCCGGCTCGGCGTACCGGCCGGGCGACGTGATCACCATGTTCAACGGCAAGCGGGTCGAGGTGTTCAACACCGACGCCGAGGGGCGCATGGTGCTCGGCGACGCGATCGCCCGGGCCTGCGCGGACGGCACCGACTACGTGTTCGAGGCGTCCACCCTGACCGGCGGCCAGGTGGTCGCGCTGGGCAAGCGGATCGCCGGCCTGATGGGCTCGGCGCCGGCCACCGAGCTGGTCCGCGCGGCCGGCGACAAGGTCGGCGAGCCGGCCTGGCCGATGCCGATGCCGGACGAGATCCGTAAGGGCATGGAGTCGGACATCGCCGACATCTGCCAGACCAACTCGAACCTCGACCGGGCCGGGCACATGCTGCAGGGCGGCGTGTTCCTGCGCGAGTTCGTGGCCGACGGGGTCGAGTGGGCGCACATCGACATCGCCGGTCCGGGCTACCACGCCGGCGAGGCCAGCGGTTACTGGACCAAGGGCGGCACCGGCGTGCCGATCCGGACCCTGCTGCAGGCGATCGACGATCTGGTCTAGGGGAGGCTGTCGCCCGGCGTAGCCTTACGCCGGGCGTTGTAGTCGCGCATTCTTTGCGGGTAGCCGAGAAGCTTCACGTCGTAGATCGGGACCGACAGTCCGTGTGCCCAGCGGCGGGCGATCTCCGGCGACTCGATCCGGCGGCGGGTCCACTCGCCGTCGTGTGCCACGAGCAACACCGTGGTTTCGGTCACGGTCGTGCGGGGCTCGATGAACGCCTCGACACCGCGACGGGAGCGGACGAACTCCCCCAAATACTCAAGATCGGCACGATCCACCGGCCGGCCCGCCGGCCGACCTGTCTCTCTGCGCCGCCGAAACCAGGCCACCACCCGCTCCTCACCGTCAATTGCGGCAAGGGTACGACGCGCGGGCACGCCGGTGGCCACCTGACTGCATCGATCGGTTCCATAAGTGACAAGATGGCTTGGACATACTGTGACCGTTTCCATTGTGTGACCCACATGGCGACGATGCGACCACTGGAGTCAACGTGAGCCAGCCGAACGGCGGAACCTTCGACATCGTCATCCTCGGCGCCGGCAGTGGTGGTTACGCGGCCGCACTGCGCGCCGCCGAGCTCGACCTCTCCGTAGCGCTGATCGACAAGGCCGAGCTGGGCGGCACCTGCCTGCACCGCGGCTGCGTCCCGACGAAGGCGATGCTGCACGCCGCCGAGATCGCCGACCAGACCCGCGAGGCCGAGCAGTTCGGCATCAAGGCCGAGCTGCTGGGCATCGACATGGCCGCGGTCAACTCGTACAAGGACGGTGTCGTCTCCCGTCTGTACAAGGGTCTCCAGGGTCTGCTGAAAAACCCCAAGATCACCCTCGTGGCCGGCGAGGGCAAGCTGGTCGGCAAGGACACCGTCGAGGTCAACGGCCAGCGCTACACCGGCCGCAACGTGATCCTCGCCAGCGGCTCCTACTCGCGCTCGCTGCCCGGCCTCGAGGTCGACGGCAAGCGGGTCCTCACCAGCGAGCACGCCCTCAAGCTCGACCGGGTGCCGACCTCGGCGATCGTGCTCGGCGGCGGTGTGATCGGCGTCGAGTTCGCCAGCGTGTGGAAGTCGCTGGGCGCCGACGTCACCATCATCGAGGCGCTGCCCCGGCTGGTCGCCCTCGAGGACGAGGACGTCTCCAAGCAGCTCGAGCGCGCATTCCGCAAGCGGAAGATCAACTTCAAGGTCGGCAAGCCGTTCGAGAAGGTCGAGAAGACCGAGAACGGCGTACGCGTCACGATCGCCGGCGGCGAGACCGTCGAGGCCGAGATCCTGCTGGTCGCGGTCGGCCGTGGCCCGACCACCGCCAACCTGGGTTACGAGCAGCAGGGCGTCAAGATGGAGCGCGGCTTCGTGCTCACCGACGAGCGCCTGCGCACCGGCGTCGGCAACATCTTCGCGGTCGGCGACATCGTTCCCGGCCTGCAGCTCGCGCACCGCGGTTTCGCGCAGGGCATCTTCGTCGCCGAGGAGATCGCGGGCCTGCGCCCGGCGGTCATCGACGAGACCGGCATCCCCCGGGTCACCTACTGCGACCCGGAGATCGCCTCGATGGGCCTGACCGAGGCCAAGGCCAAGGAGAAGTACGGCGCCGACAAGATCGAGACGTACAACTACAACCTCGGCGGCAACGGCAAGAGCCAGATCCTCAAGACGCAGGGCTTCGTCAAGCTGGTGCGCGAGAAGGACGGCCCGGTGGTCGGCCTGCACATGATCGGCGCCCGGATGAGCGAGCAGGTCGGCGAGGCCCAGCTCATCTACAACTGGGAAGCCTTCCCGGCGGATGTCGCCTCCCTGGTGCATGCTCACCCCACGCAGAACGAGGCGCTGGGCGAGGCGTTCCTCGCGCTCGCCGGCAAGCCCCTGCACTCGCACAGCTGAGCTTTTGTTCGTCAACGTGAAGCGGTCAAAGGAGTTCTGAGACATGCCGGTATCGGTCACCATGCCGCGGCTGGGTGAGAGCGTCACCGAGGGCACCGTCACCCGGTGGCTCAAGCAGGAGGGCGAGCGTGTCGAGGCCGACGAGCCGCTGCTCGAGGTCTCCACGGACAAGGTCGACACGGAGATCCCGTCGCCGGCCGCGGGCGTGCTCACCCGCATCGTCGTGGGCGAGGACGAGACGGCCGACGTCGGCAGCGAGCTCGCCGTGATCTCGGGCGACGGCGACGAACCGGCCGCGGCCGCCCCGGCGCCCGCGGCCGCCCCCGAGGCACCGGCCCCCGAGGCACCGGCCCCCGCGGCACCGGCCCCCGCGGCCGAGGCCCCGAAGCCGGTCGAGGCGGAAGCGCCCGCCCCGGCCCCGCAGGCGGCCCCGGCCCCCTCCGGTGAGGGCACCGAGGTGAAGATGCCGGCGCTCGGTGAGAGCGTCACCGAGGGCACCGTCACCCGCTGGCTCAAGCAGGTCGGCGAGACGATCGAGGCGGACGAGCCGCTGCTCGAGGTCTCCACCGACAAGGTCGACACCGAGATCCCGTCGCCGGTCGCCGGCACGCTGCTGGAGATCCGGGTGCCGGAGGACGAGACCGCCGACGTCGGCGCGGTTCTCGCCGTGGTCGGTTCGGCTGCTTCCGCTCCGGCCCCGGCGGCCGAGGCTCCGAAGCCGGCCCCGCAGGCCGAGGCGCCCAAGCCGGCCCCGCAGCCGGAGGCGCCCAAGCCTGCCCCGCAGGCCGAGGCTCCGAAGATCGAGTCGGCGCCCGCGCCGCAGATCGCGCAGTCGGCTCCTTCTCAGCCGGCCGCCCCGGCCGCTGAGTCGGTCAAGTCCAACGGCTCGGCCGACGCCGGTTACCTGACGCCGCTGGTGCGCAAGCTCGCCGCCGACAAGGGCGTGGACCTGTCCACCCTGACCGGCACCGGCGTGGGTGGCCGCATCCGCAAGCAGGACGTCATCGACGCCGCCGACGCTGCCGCCGCGGCGGCGGCTGCGGCGGAGAAGCCGAAGGCCGCCGCACCGGCAGCTGCCCCGGCGAAGCCGGCCACGGCCGCCAAGCCGTCGCCGAGCCCGCTGCGTGGCCGCACCGAGAAGCTGACCCGCACCCGGGCCACCATCGCCCGCCGCATGGTCGAGTCGCTGCAGGTCTCGGCGCAGCTCACCACGGTCGTCGAGGTGGACGTCACCAAGATCGCCCAGCTGCGGCAGAAGGCCAAGGCCGACTTCCAGGCCAAGCACGGGGTGAAGCTCACCTTCAACCCGTTCTTCGCCCTGGCCGCGGTCGAGGCCCTGCAGCAGCACCCGGTGGTCAACTCCTCGATCGACCTGGAGGCCGGCACCGTCACGTACCACGACGCCGAGCACCTGGGCGTCGCGGTGGACACCCCGAAGGGCCTGATCGTCCCGGTGATCCGGGACGCCGGCGACCTCAACCTGGCCGGCCTGGCCAAGCGGATCGCCGACGTGGCCGACCGGACCCGCAACAACCGGATCGGCCCGGACGAGATCTCCGGCGGCACGTTCACGCTGACCAACACCGGCAGCCGGGGTGCGCTGTTCGACACCCCGATCATCAACCAGCCGCAGGTCGGCATCCTCGGCACCGGCGCGGTGGTCAAGCGCGCGGTGGTCGTCGAGGACCCGAACCTCGGTGAGCTGATCGTGCCGCGCTCGATGGTCTACCTGGCGCTGAGCTACGACCACCGGATCGTCGACGGCGCCGACGCGGCCCGCTTCCTGGTGACCCTGAAGGAGCGCCTGGAGGGCGGCCAGTTCGAGTACGAGCTCGGCCTGTAGTTCAAGACCCGGTATGTGATAGGGGGCGCTTAGGCGCCCCCTATCGTTTTGAACGGGTTCGAATAAGGGCATCATGAACGACATGCGGATCCTGATGGCCGGTGCCTCCGGCTTCCTCGGCACGCGCCTGGCCGACCGGCTCGCCGGCGCCGGGCACGAGATCACCCGGCTGGTCCGGCACGCGCACCCCGGGCCGGGCGAGGCGAGCTGGGAGCCATCGCAGGGCCAGCTCGACCCGGCCCTGGTGGCCGGCTCCGACGTGGTGATCAACCTGGCCGGGGCGAACATCGGCGACAAGCGCTGGTCCCCCAGCTATCGCAGCGTGCTGCGGTCGAGCCGGGTCGACTCCACCGGCACCCTCGCCCACACGATCAAGAACCTGCCCGCCGGTGATCGCCCGCGGACCATGCTGCAGTCCTCCGGAGTCGGCCGCTACGGCGACACCGGCGACACCCCGGCCACCGAGGAAGCCCCGGCCGGCAAGACCTTCCTGGCCGATCTCTGCCGGGTCTGGGAGGCCGCGGCCCGTCCGGCCGAGGACGCCGGCACCCGGGTGGTGCTGCTGCGGACCGCCCCGGTCGTCGACGCCGAGAGCGGCCTGATCAAGCCGCTGCTGCTCCCGTTCCGGCTGGGCGCCGGGGCCAAGCTCGGTGCCGGCCGGCAGTGGATGGCGTGGATGGCACTGGCCGACTGGCTCGGCGCGGCCGAATTCCTGCTCGGCCGGGACGACATCGCCGGCCCGGTCAACATGGTCAGCGAGGTGCAGTGCACCAACGCCGAGTTCACCAAGGCGTTCGCCCGGGCGCTCAATCGCCCGGCCCTGCTCGCGGTGCCCGGCTTCGCGCTCGACCTGGCCCTCGGCGGCCTGGCCGAGGAGTTGCAGATCAGCGAGCGGGCGGTGCCGGCGGTGCTCCAGCGAGCCGGCTTCCAGTGGGCATATCCGGACATCGAGGGCGCGCTGCGGGCCGCGATCGGGCACGAAGCGACCGCTCCGCGCTGAGTGAGGGGCGTTCACTTGCTAACCTGCGCGTGATGTCCGTCGCAGCCCCCGCCACCGCGTCCACCGAAGATCAGCCGACCCTGCCTGCCGCGTCCGCGGCGACGATTGTCAGGCGGCTGCGCTTCCATGTCTTCGTCGCGGTGGCAGCGCTGGCCGCCGCGGTCTACGTGACCCACGGCCTGTGGCAGCAGCCGTATACGAACGTCCTCGCGGACAACGTGGGCGACCAGGCCTTCTTCGAGTGGGTGCTGTCCTACGGCGTGCACCTGCTGCGTGACGGCGGCGACCCGTTCTTCACGACCATGCTGAACACTCCGCTCGGGGTCAACCTGGCCGCGAACACGTCGGTCACCGTCTACGCGATCCTGCTCGCCCCGCTGACCGTGCTGGCCGGCCCGCAGATCACCTTCGTGACGATCCTGACGCTCAACCTGGCCGGGTCCGCCTTCGCGTGGTACCTGTTCCTCAACCGCTGGATCGCCGGCAACCGGATCTCGGCGGCCATCGGCGGGATGTTCTGCGGTTTCGCCCCCGGCTTCATCTCGCACGCCAACGGCCACCTCAACTGGACGTCCGGCTGGATCGCCCCTCTGGTGCTGTGGCAGCTGCTGAAGCTGCGCGAGAAGGGCCGCTGGCTGCGCAACGGCGCGATCCTCGGCGCCATGCTCGGCACCTTCTTCACGCTCGCCGCCGAGGGCCTGTTCTTCACCGCCCTGGCCGGCGGCGTGTTCGTCGTCGCCTGGTCGCTGTCCCGCACCACCTGGCCGGAGGCGCGGGCCGCGCTGACCACCGTGCTGGCCGCGCTCGGGGTGGCCGCGGTGGTGGCCGGCATCATCCTGGCCTACCCGCTCTACATGCACTTCGACGGCCCGCAGACGTTCAAGGGCACCGGCTTCAACCAGACCCACTATGCCGAGGACCTCGGGGCGTACTTCTCGTTCTCGCAGCGCAGCCTGGCCGCGCTGGCCGGTTTCGGCAGCGACCTGGCGCCCAACCCGACCGAGGCGACCTCGTTCTTCGGCCTGCCGCTGATGATCCTGGTGATCGCGTCGCTGTTCATGCTGTGGCGGCGGGCCGATCCGGGCCGCCGGGCCACGCTGCGCGCCCTGATCATCGTCGGCCTGGTCTTCATGGTGCTGTCGCTCGGCCCGCGCCTGATCTTCCTCGACAACGAGACCGACATCCCCCTGCCGTACGCGTTGCTCCAGCGCCTGCCGCTGTTCGACTCGGCCCTGCCGCTGCGGTTCGCGCTGGTGCTGGTCGGAGTGATCGGCGTCGTCCTGGCCCTGGCCGCCGACACCCTGCTGGACCGCGAGCGGGTGCCGCACCCGGCGCAGACCGCGTTCGCGACCGCGTTCGCGTTCGCGCTGATCCCGATCATCCCGCTGCCGCTGCTCTACACGACCCGCGCGCCGGAGCCGGCCTTCATCGCCGACGGCCTCTGGAAGAAGTACGTGCCCGAGGGCGGCACGATGTCCGCGCTGCCGTTCGCGATCAACGTGGCCGCCGACGGGCAGCGCTGGCAGGCGTACACGATGGCCCGGGGTGGCCGGCAGTTCGACATCCCGGACGGCTACTTCCTCGGGCCCGGCCCGGGCGGCGCCGAGGGGAACGGCCGGATCGGCGCCCAGCCCCGCAAGACCGACTGGCTCTTCCTGCGCGCCGCGCTGTACGGCCACATCACCGAGGTCAACAACAACGATCGGGCGAGCGCCCGCACCGACTTCAAGTATTGGGGCATCGACGCGGTCTTCCTGGCGCCGACCATCACCGGCCCGGAGGGCATGCTCTACCGCGCCGCGCTGGAGATCGTCGCGACCGACCTGCTCGGCCCGCCCGACAAGGTGGGCGGCGTGCTGGTGTGGCGCATCCGCCAGGGCCTGGATCCGGTCAACCGGTAACCGCCGGGGATAGGGTGGAGCGCGTGACAACCTCCACGCTCACCGTGCTGCGACCCGGCCTGGTCGACTACCGCGAGGCCTGGGATTCCCAGCGCCGCCTGCACGAAGCGGTGGTGGCGGGCGACCAGCCCGACACCGTCCTGCTGCTGGAGCACCCCAGCGTCTTCACCGCGGGCAAGCGCACCGAGCCCGCCGACCGCCCGATGGACGGCACCCCGGTCGTCGACGTCGACCGCGGTGGCAAGATCACTTGGCACGGCCCGGGCCAGCTGGTGGGTTATCCGATCCTGCGCCTGCCCGACCCGATCGACGTGGTCGCCTACGTCCGGCGCACCGAGCAGATGCTGATCGACGTGTGCGCCGAGTTCGGCGTGACCGCCGAGCGCTCCGACATCAAGGGCCGCAGCGGTGCCTGGGTGCTCGCCGACGAGCGCGGCCCCGACCGCAAGATCGCGGCGATCGGCATCCGGGTCGCCCGCGGCGTCACCCAGCACGGCTTCGCCCTCAACTGCGACTGCGACCTCGGGGCGTACGACCGGTTCGTCCCCTGCGGCATCCGCGACGCGGGCGTCACCTCGCTCAGCGCCGAGCTCGGCCGCCCGGTCACGGTCGCCGAGGTCACGCCGGTGCTCGAACGGCACCTGCCGACCCTGCTCTGATGGCGCTCTATCGCGATCCGCGCGACAAGCGGGTGTTCGTCCCCAAGAAGGGCGGCGGGGTGGCGCTCAACTTCGGCCACCCCATCGCCTGGGCCATCCTGATCAGCATGACGATCATGCCGCTCGCCATCGTCGCGGTGGTCACCATCGCCACGCTCACCTGACCGGGCTCACCTGACCTTCCACACCGTCACCGTCTGCCCGTTCGTGGGGCAGGCCAGGTAGGCGCCGGCCGCCGAGCAGGCCCGGGTGCTGACGATCAGCGGCAGCTCGCCGATGATCTCCCCGCCGGCCAGCCCGGTCACCCAGGTGTGGTCGCGGTCGTTGCGCAGCAGCAGATCGCCGACGGTGGCGCCACGGCCGAACTCGGCGAGGACCCGCCCGGTCGCCAGGTCGAGCCGGGCCGCGGTGAGATCGATGCCGACCACCTGGCCGTCCGCGGTGATCGACCGCCACCGCGGGCCGGTCCAGCGGATCCCGCCGGTGGCCGGGTCGATCGCGGTCACCCCGCGCCCGCCGGCCGCGCAGAGCAGGGCGCCGCACATGCCGAGCATGTCGGGCTCGGCGATCCGGACCGACCAGAGCCGGTGCAGATCACGCAGCCGGTAGGCGGCCAGGAACATGTCGGTGTGCAGGTAGAGCGTGTCCCCGATGATCGTCTCGGACTGGCCGCCCTGCTCCCACTCAAACGGGTCGATGCCGACGCTCCGCGGCTTCACCAGCATGCGACCGTCCGCCAGCGACCGGATCGACGGCAGCCCCTCCTGGTCGATGACCAGCACCACCCGGCGTTTCGGGTCCACGTCCACCGCCATCGGCTGGTCCTCGTGCTCCCAGCGGACCCGGCCGGTCGCGACGTCCACCATCCGGATCGTCCCCAGGTCGCCGTAGACGATCCGGGAGCCGGCCAGGTCGGCCACCGCGTAGTCGTCGGTGCGCCAGCGCACCCGGCCGGTCGCCACGTCGATCAGCGTGAGCGTGCCGGTCTTGCCCGGCCGCACCACCAGCGTCGTGCCGGCCTCGTCGAGGGTGAGGTCGGGATCGGTGGCGCGCACCGTGGTGCTCCACCGCGGGCCACCGGGAACGAGTGGCCAGGCCTCGACCACGCTGCGGGCGTCCTCCGGGGTCTCCGGCGCGAAGTCGGCGATGTGCGAGACGTAGAGCGCGGCCGGAGTGAGCAGGTGCGATGTCGCGGATACGCCGCCGGTGCCGGCCACCTCGGTAATCACCCGGGCCGGGGCCGGCGACGCTGCTCCCCCGACGACCAGCAGGAGCAGCGTCGCCAGCGCTACCGGCGTGACCAGGCGCCGTTCCATCCGCAACCCCAGCTTGGGGCGCGGACGGGACGGGGCCGGCGTTGCATCGAGGTCGATGAGCACGCGCACAGTCGACCCCATCGCACGTCAAACCCCGGTTAAGGCGCTCGGCTATGGGGTGATGCGGTGCAGGTCGCGCGGGAACGCGGTCACCTCGCGCACGTTGGCGATCCCGAGCAGCCGCGCGACGAAGCGTTCCAGCCCGATCGCCCAGCCACCGTGCGGCGGCATCCCGTATTTGAACCCGTCCAGGTAACCCCGGTAGGGCTCGAGCGGTTCGCCGGCCGCGGTCAACGCCGCCACGTACTCGTCGTACCGATGCAGCCGCTGTCCCCCGGTCACGATCTCCAAACCCTTGAAGAGCAGGTCAAAGCCGTTTGAGTACGCCGGGGAAGCCGGGTCCGGATGCGTGTAGAACGGCCGTTTGCGCATCGGATAGCCGGTCACGTAGAGGAACTCGGAGTCGTGCTCGCGCAGCGCCCACTCGCCCAGCGCCCGCTCGTGCGCCGGGGCCAGGTCCTCCTCGCCCTCGGCGGCACCGGCGATCCGCAGCGCCTCGGCGAACGGAACGGCCGGGATCTCCGGCAGCACCTTCGGGGTCGTCACCCGGGCCCGGGCCGCGATGGTCGCCATCATCACGCTGAGCGTGCGGGTCAGCGTGGCCATCACGTCGCGGTGGTCGGTCACGAAGCCCATCTCGGCGTCCAGCGACGTGTATTGGGCCAGGTGGCGGGCGGTGTCGCTGGGTTCGGCACGGAACACCGGGCCGACCTCGAAGACCCGTTCGAAGACGCCGACCATCAACTGCTTGTAGAGCTGCGGCGACTGCGCCAGGTAGGCGGGGCGTCCGAAGTAGTCGATCGGGAAGACGTTCGCGCCCGACTCCGTCGACGACCCGACGATCTTCGGCGTCTGGATCTCGACGAACCGTTGCTCTGCCAACGCCGTACGAAATCCAGCGGTTGCCGCAGCCGCCACCTTCAAGGCGGCGCGTCGCGCCGGGTGACGCAACGCCAAGGCCGCGTGGTCCAGCTGCGTCGGCAGGGTCGCGCCGAGCGTGGGGCGATGGAGTTCGAACGGCAGGGGTACGTCCACGGCGGAGAGAACCCGGATGCTCGGGCCGGTCAGCTCGACGCCGCCGGGTGCCTGCTCGTTGCGGGTGACCGTGGCGACGACCTCGACCACGCTCTCCTCGCTGAGTGTCTCCAGCCGGGCGCGGGTTTCCGGGTCCTCGACGACGATCTGGCTGAGACCCTCGGCGTCCCGGACGATCAGGAACGCCACCGACTTGAGCAGGCGGCGGCGATGGATCCAGCCGGCGACGGTCACGGTCTTGCCGGCGTGCTGCGCCAGCTGGGTGGAGAGGATGCGTTGCATGGCTTTGTCCTCCTCTGGTGGTCTGCAACGCGGCCCCAGGGAGGTGTGGGCGAGCGGGATCCTCGCGGTGCCACCACACCTTCGCGCCCTCTGCGGGCGCCTCTTGTCGTGCTCGGCTCAGGAGTGTCTTCACGCTCCGGCGCTCGGGCCACCATCACAGCTGCCGGTGGCTCTCTCGGCCGGCGGTCGGAGCGTTACTTGGTTCCGTCACTGCCGTCCCCGGGACGTTAACAGCGGCTGTCCGCCCGGCGAAACCCATTTAACCGCCGACGCGTGACGGCGGTCACACCGGCCGTCACGTGAGCCTCGTCGCCCCTGTCTAGGCGGTGGCCTATTCAGGCGTAATCTCGACCCTGTGACTATTGCTCCTGAGGGCCGCCGCCTGCTGCGCATCGAAGCGCGCAACGCCGAAACTCCGATCGAGCGGAAGCCACCGTGGATCAAGGTCAAAGCCAAGATGGGCCCCGAGTACACCCAGATGCGGGGCCTGGTGCAGAAAGAAGGCCTGCACACGGTCTGCCAGGAGGCCGGTTGCCCCAACATCTACGAGTGTTGGGAAGATCGCGAGGCCACCTTCCTGATCGGCGGCGACCAGTGCACCCGCCGGTGTGACTTCTGCCAGATCGACACGGGCAAGCCGGCCGAGTTCGACGCCGACGAGCCCCGCCGGGTCGGCGAGTCGGTCGCCACGATGGGCCTGCGCTACGCGACGGTGACCGGCGTGGCCCGCGACGACCTGCCCGACGGCGGCGCCTGGCTCTACGCCGAGACGGTCCGCCAGATCCACAAGCTCCAGCCCGGTTGCGGCGTCGAGCTGCTCATCCCCGACTTCAACGCCGACCCGGTCCAGCTGGCCGAGGTCTTCGGCGCGACCCCCGAGGTCCTCGCGCACAACGTCGAGACCGTCCCGCGGATCTTCAAGCGGATCCGCCCCGGCTTCCGCTACGAGCGCTCCCTCGACGTGATCACCCAGGCCCGCTCGGCCGACCTGGTCACCAAGAGCAACCTGATCCTGGGCATGGGCGAGGAGCGATCCGAGATCTCCCAGGCCCTGCGCGACCTGCACGCCGCCGGCTGCGAGCTGATCACCATCACGCAGTACCTCCGCCCCACCCCGCGGCACCACCCGGTCGAGCGCTGGGTGAAGCCGGAGGAGTTCGTCGAGCTCCGCGAGGAGGCCGAGCAGATCGGCTTCGCCGGCGTGATGAGCGGCCCGCTGGTCCGCTCGTCGTACCGGGCCGGCCGGCTCTACCGCCAGGCACTCGACGCCCGAGGCTGAGCCCTTTCTTCGGCGCCCGGGCCGACTCCTTGACGCCCGGGCCGCCTCTTCGATACCCCAGCCGACTCCCTGACACCCGGGCCGACTCCCTGACACCCGGGCCGACTCCCTGACACCCCGGCCGACTCTCTGACACCCCGGCCGACTCTCTGACACCCCGGCCGACTCTCTGACACCCCGGCCGACTCTCTGACGCCCCGGCCGGCTCTCTGACGCCCCGGCCGATTTGGCCGGGGCATCGTTGTCTCTTCGGCCCTTGGCGATAGCCATTTGTCCGGCCTAATCTTGATTAGCTATGGCAAATCGCCCTAGCGGGGAGACGTAGACCCGGGCCGAGTTCCAATCGGTCACCCTCGAACGGCCCGGTGAGTCAGTGGTGAGACCGCCCCCATGCGCTCGCATTGGGGGTCCCGGCCATGCGTCGGTTCTTGCTTGTCCTGTCCGGCATCATCGCCGTCCTCGCTACGGCCGCCGCCCCGGCCACGGCCGCCACCGTCTCCTCTGCCGCCACCGTCTCCGCCGCCACCGCGTGCGTCTCGTCGGCCGCCGCCACCTATCGGCACAGCTTCGACGGCGCGGCCGGCACCACGACGATCACCGCGACCCGCCCGCTGTGCGCCGGCCAGACCGAGACGTTCTCGATCGCCAGCTACACGACCGGCGTGAACCGCGGCCAGTTCATCTACGACTCGGACCGCGACACGATCACCGCGTCGAAGCGCAGCGTGACGCTCCGGGTCGCCCTGCCCGGTTGCGACACCCAGGTCGAGGCGTTCTTCGGTTCGTCGGTGCAGACCGAGTCGACCAGCACGGACGCCCTCTACGGCACCGCGATGCTGGGCGCCGCCGCGGGCGCCGGTGCCCGCTCGCAGGGCACCCTGGCCTGGTACGCCGGCGGCACCACCCGCTGCGTCTACTGGCCGACGGTCACCATCACCAACGCCTGCGACGGAACCTTCACGGCCCAGCTGTCCAACAGCCCCCGAGCCCGCACCGCCGCCGTCTTCCTGACGGGTTCGCGCCGCATCCGCCTGACGCCAGGCGCGACGACGACGATCAAGGTGGCCAAGGGCGGCACCTTGACGGTCCGGGACAGCAGCCTGACGACCACCATCGCCAGCTGGCGCGCCCCCGCCACGGACTGCCTCACGACCCCGGCGGCGTCCCCCACCATCGCGGCCCCGCTGCCGACCCAGCCCACGGCCACGACCGCCCCCACGACCGCGGCTCCGACGACGACCTCCCCCACCCCGTCGGCGTCGGCAAGCACCTACGAGACGGCCGGCCCGCTCGCGTCCACCAACCCAGCCGCGCTGGCCCCCGCCACGTCGTCGGACGTAGCCGCCAAGGGCATGAGCACAACCAGCATCATCGCGATCGCCCTCGGCCTGCTGATGATCGCCACCGGCGCAGCCGCCATCACTTGGTTGATCCGCATGAACCGCCAGACGGCCTGACCCCGCCGCCTGCCGGGCCTGCCACCCAGCCAGGGGCTGCAGCCCGCCACTCAGCCGCAGCCCACCGCCAAGCCGCAGCCCACCGCCAAGCCGCAGCCCACCGCCAAGCCGCAGCCCACCGCCAAGCCGGGGCAACCGCCCGCGGCCCGGACGCGGCCCACCGCCCAGCCGGGCCTCCGGCCGGCGCCCAGCCGAAGGCCGCCGGCCTCGCTCAGCCAGCCGCGCCGGGTCCGCTCAGTCGGTGAGCATGCCCAGACGGTGGGCAGCCGCAGCCGCCTCGCCGCGGTTGGTCACCTGAAGCTTCGCGATGATCCGTGAGACGTGGACGCTTGCCGTCTTGGGCGAGATGTAGAGGCTCGCAGCGATCCGGCTGTTGCTCAGCCCCTCCGCCACCAGCCGCAGTACCTCCCGCTCCCGCGCGGTGAGCGCCTCGACCCCGGGGACCACCACGGCGACCGAGGCCCGAACCCCCAGCCGCCGCCCGAGCGCATCGGCCGCCGCCAGTAACGGCCCCGCCCCCAGCTCCTCGGCAACCGCACTGACCTCGTCGAGCGTCTCGGCCGCGGCCCCGCGATCGGCCGCCTGCGCCTCGGCCAGCCCCAGCAGCGCCACCGCCAGCTCATACCGATGACCATCGGCCCGCCACGCCTCCACCGCGTGATGCCAGAGCTCCACCCCGCCGGACAGCTCGGCCCGGACCTGCGCCGCGAACCCCCGCTCGGCCGGATGCCGGCACGGCACGCGAGCGGCCGCCTCGGCGACCGCTGTAGCCAGCGCCGGGTCGCCGACGTCCACCGCCACCCGAGCCACGGTGGCCAGCAACGGCCACGAATAGCGCGGCTGCTCGACCACCCCCGGCTCCGCGACGGCCGCCCGGGCCACCTCGGCCGCCTCGCGCAGATCGCCCGACCGCAGCGCCTGCAGAATCCGCAGGTCGAGGAGGTAGAGCCGGTTCTCCGCCTGCAGGAAGGTCTTGCTCAACCACGCCGTCGCCTGCCGCACCAGCGGCTCGGCCCCGTCCTGCCCGCGGGCCAGCCGCAGCCAGGCCCGCTGCCGCACCCACGGCAGCGCGAGCCGCCCCGGCGGGTCGTGCCGGGCCGCCTCGGCGAGCCGCGTGTCCGCCTCGTCCCACCGCCCCAGCGCGATCAGCGCCTCGGCGTGGTTGGCCCGCAGGAACACCCCCGTGGTGCGGCTGACCCCCACCCGGTCGGCGTGCGGCACCCCCTCGGCGGCCGCCGCCGCGGACTCCTCGTAGCGCCCCAGCGCATAGAGCGTGTCGGAAATCGCCACCAGGGCGTGCATGAGGCTGGACCAGTCACCGGCCGCCCGCGCCCGCTCGGCCGCGGCCATGATCGTCAGCAACGCCTCCTCCGGCGGGAGCCGCCCGGCACACACCTCGCCGTGCGCGACCTCGGCCGCCACCGTCGCCGCGAGATCGGCCTCGGCGGAGGCCGCCGCCACCGCCTCCTGCGCGATGAGCGAGGCCTGCTCGCCGTCGACGCTCGAATAGACGTGCGCCAGGTCGGCCAGCAGCCGCACCCGGTCGGCCCCGTGCGGCGCCAGCCCGAGCAGCCGGTGGGCCTCGACGCACTCGGCCCGCCCGTCGCTCTTGCCCTCGTTGCGCAGGAGCTTGGCCCGGCGCAGCAGCAGCCGCGCCGCCCGCATAGGCGACGCCTCCCCGTCGAGGTCGCAGAGCGCCGCCCGGGTCAGCGACAGCGCGCGCTTGTGGTCCCCCGCGTCGATCGCGACGAGCGCCGCCTCCTCGAGCAGGTCGAGGTGGTTCATCTCGAGCAGGCTCTCGGCCTCCGGCACATCCGCCCACAGCTCGAGCATCCGGTCGAGGAGCCGGGCCTGTTCGCCGAAGGCGAAGCTGCCGCCGGCCGCGTCGGCCGCCCGCTTGGCCGCCACCAGCGCCCGCGGATGGTCGCGCGCGGCGTGCCAGTGATGGGCCAGCTCGGTGGGCACCCGCCCGGTCGGCACCAGGTGCGGCTCGGCCTCGATCGCCTCCGCGTAGCGCCCGTGCAGCCGGGCGTGCTCCCCCGGCAGCAGGTCGTCGTGCACGGCCTCGCGGACCAGGGCGTGCCGGAACTCGTAGCCCCCGTCGGGGTCGAAGACGATCAACTGGGCCGCGACGATGGCCCGCAGCTCCGACTCGAGCGCGGCCTCGCCGAGACCGGCGACCCGGGCGAGGAGCTCGTGCCCGAACTGGGTGCCGCCGACTGCGGCCACCCGCAGCACCTGCTGGGCCGGCTCGGACAACTGGTCGACCCGGGACAGCAGCAGGTCACGCAGGCTGGTCGGGATGTCGCTGCAGCCCGGATCGCCGGCCGACGCGAACTGCTCGATGAAGAACGGGTTGCCCTGGGCACGCTCGTTGACCGAGTCGACGGTGCGGTCGGTGGGCTCGACGCCGAGGAGCTGGGTCAGCAACTCGGCGGTGCCGTCCCGGTCGAGCCGGTCGACCTCGTGCCGCTGCACCCCGCGCACCCGGTCGAGCTCGGCCAGGAACGCCCGCAGCGGATGCCCCCGCTGCAGCTCGTCGGTGCGGTAGGTGCCGATCAGCAGCAGCTGCGGCACCCGCGCCGACCGCACCAGAAAGCCGATCAGGTCACGGGTGGCCCGGTCGGCCCAGTGCAGGTCCTCGATGATCAGAACGACCGGCCGATCGGAACCGATCCGCTCGAGCAGCGCACCGACCGACTCGAAGAGCAGGCCGCGCCGGGCGTCCCCCGGCTCGGGTGGCGGGCCCAGCTCGGGCAGCAGCCGGGCGAACTCCCGCTCACGCCCGTCGAGAACGGCCGTCCCCTCGGCCCGGACCAGCTCCCGCACCGCGGCCGCGAACGGCGCGAACGGCAGACCCTCCTCGCCCAGCTCGAGGCACTGCCCGCAGAGCACCCGGACCGGCTCCCCGGCCAGCGTGCGGCAGAACTCCTCGACCAGCCGGGTCTTGCCGACCCCGGCCTCGCCGCCCACCAGAACGGTGGACGGCTCGGCGCTGCGGGCACGCTTCAACGCGTCGCGCAGCTGGGCGAGGTCGGCTTCCCGGCCGACCAGAACCTCGCTGTGCACATGCGCTGTCATGAGGTCGAGCATGCCATCGGGGTACGACAAGAATCGGCCCCCGTTCATATGGTGGCGGTCACCCGCGAGACGCCCCCGTGCCGTGCGGGCCGCCGCCACCGGCCGAACCTGCGGTGCCGCCCGGCCGGCTCGGCCGACCGCGCGAGTGTGTGCTGGTCGGCCGCCCGGATCATCTCGGCCACGCGCTGGTGGTGCAGATCGAGCCGGAGGGTGGGATCGGAGAGAGGAAACATCGGGATGCACCTTTCGAAGAGCTGATGACAACGACTCTTCGCCCGAAGGCACCCCCGCCACATGGGGAAGCCTCCTCATCTTGCGCCCCGCACCCTCCTTACCCAGGACTCGGCAGCCGCCCGCCCCGCGTAAGGCACCGCCGTCCCACTACACTTCCGGGTTATGGCAAACCCCCAGGAGAAGGTGTCGTTCGGCGAGCGCCTGAAGCAGATCGGCCAGGTGTTCTCGTTCACGGCGAAGCAGGACAAGTGGTTCATTCCGCTGCTGGCTGCGGCGGTTCTGATCCCGGTCGCGCTCACCGTGCTCGTCGTTCTCCTGACCGGTGGCTACATCTGGATCCCGATCGGCGTGATGGTCACCCTGCTGGCCGCCGTGATCGTGCTCAACCTGCGCTCCAACGCCGCGATGATGAATGCCGCGGAGGGCCAGCCCGGCGCCGCCGCCTCGCTCATCGAGAACATGCGCGGTGACTGGCGGGTCCGCCCCGCGGCCAGCTCGACCACCCAGTTCGACATGGTGCACGTGGTGATCGGCCGCCCCGGCGTCATCCTGCTCGGCGAGGGCAACCCGCAGCGCGTGCGCGGCCTGCTCGGCCAGGAGAAGAAGCGCCTGTCGAAGGTGATCGGCAACGCCCCGATCTACGACTTCGTGATCGGCACGGAGGAAAACCAGCTCGCCATCCGCAAGCTGCGCTCCACCCTGATGCGCCTGCCGCGCAATCTGACCGGCAAGGACGTCAACGCCCTCGACAAGCGCCTCGGTGCCCTGATGGCGCGCCCGCAGATGCCCAAGGGCGCGATCCCGAAAAACATGCGGCCGTCGAAGGGCGCGTTCCGCCAGCAGCGTCAACGCTGAAAGACCACAAAACCAACGCGAATCGTACGAGGTCAACACCGCCCCGTCCCGGCAGCGGCCGTTCCCGCCTCAGAGTAAGAATCAACCGCGGCCCAGGAATCAACCACGGCTGAGTACGGTCATGACCGACCCGGCCGCGCGGTCGTGCAGTCCCCGACCGTCCCCATCGGAGATCACCGCCGGGATCACCAGCGCCAGCAGCACCGCGCGTAACAGCGCCCGGGGGATCCCGATCCCGCCACCGTCCGCGATGGAGATGCAGCGTATCCGGGCGATGGCCATGCCCAGCGTCTGTCCGAAGAGGCCGACGAAGAACGCGTGCGCCAGCACGAAGACGCCCAGTTGCGGCCACGCGTTGGTGCGCAGATCGGCGACCAGGAAGCTGGCCACCAGCGTGCAGGCCGCCCAGTCGATCAGCAGCGCGACGAACCGCCGGCCGAACGAGGCCGTCTCGGTCCGCCCCGGGTCGAGGGCCGGCGGCTGTTCGCTGGTCGTTGCCATGAGGTCAGCGTAACCGGGCCGGTTTCGCCGACCGGGCGCGCCGCCGCCGCAGCCGCGATACCCTCCGGTGTGTCGCGCCATGCTCTACGGCTCAGGCTCTCAGCTTCCGTAACACGACGGAAACAATAGGGATACGCCCGGGCAACTCCGTACCCATAGCGTCGCGACCAGCCTAGCCACGCGGCGGATTCACGCCGCCCCGGTATCGAATCATGTGCCAGGAGGACGTGTGTTCGCCAATCCCGAGGAACTCCTGCGATACCTCAAAGACGAGGACGTCAAGTTCGTCGACGTACGATTCTGTGACCTGCCCGGTGTGATGCAGCACTTCAACACCCCGGTCGAATCGTTCGACGACAGCGTCGTCACCGACGGCCTCGCCTTCGACGGATCCTCGATCCGCGGTTTCCAGGCCATCCACGAGTCCGACATGATGCTGCTGCCGGACGTCACCACCGCCTTCATCGACCCGTTCCGGGCCCAGAAGACGCTGGCGCTGAACTTCTTCATCCACGACCCGTTCACCCGCGAGGCGTACTCGCGTGACCCGCGCAACGTGGCGAAGAAGGCCGAGACCTACCTCGCGTCCAGCGGCATCGCCGACACGGCGTACTTCGGCGCCGAGGCGGAGTTCTACATCTTCGACTCGATCCGCCACTCCACCGCCGCCAACCAGGCCTTCTACTACATCGACTCGATCGAGGGCGCCTGGAACTCCGGCCGGGAGGAGGAGGGTGGCAACCGCGGTTACAAGACCGCGTACAAGGGTGGCTACTTCCCGGTCTCGCCGCTCGACCACTACAGCGACCTGCGCGACTCGATGGTTCGCCGGCTGATCGACACCGGCTTCACCGTCGAGCGCTCGCACCACGAGGTCGGCACCGCCGGCCAGGCCGAGATCAACTACAAGTTCTCGACCCTGCTGCACGCCGGCGACCAGATGCAGCTGTTCAAGTACATCATCAAGAACACCGCCTGGGAGCACGGCAAGACGGCGACGTTCATGCCGAAGCCGCTCTTCGGCGACAACGGCTCCGGCATGCACACCCACCAGAGCCTGTGGCTCGGCGGCGAGCCGCTGTTCTACGACGAGACCGGCTACGCCGGCCTGTCCGACATGGCCCGCTGGTACATCGGTGGCCTGCTGCACCACGCGCCGAGCCTGCTGGCCTTCACCAACCCGACGGTCAACTCGTACCGTCGCCTGGTGCCCGGCTACGAGGCCCCGGTCAACCTGGTCTACAGCCAGCGCAACCGCTCGGCCTGCACCCGCATCCCGGTGACGGGAAGCAACCCGAAGGCCAAGCGCATCGAGTTCCGCGTCCCGGACCCGTCGTCGAACCCGTACCTGGCGTTCTCGGCGCAGATGATGGCCGGCCTCGACGGCATCAAGAACAAGATCGAGCCCCCGGCCCCGATCGACAAGGACCTGTACGACCTGCCCCCGGAGGAGTGGGGCAGCGTCAAGCAGGTCCCGGGTTCGCTCGACGCCGTCCTCGACTCCCTCGAGGCCGACAACGAGTTCCTGACGGCCGGCGGCGTCTTCACCCCCGACCTGATCGAGACGTGGATCGACTACAAGCGAACCAACGAGATCGACCCGGTCCGCCTGCGCCCCACCCCGCACGAGTTCGAGATGTACTACAACGTCTGACCTGACGTAACGAGGACGGCGGTCGCGCTTGGCGCGGCCGCCGTTCTTACTGTTGGTAGAGCTTCTGGTCGAAGCCGGTACGAGACCGGAAGTCCTCGATCAAAGTGGCGGCCGGGCGGTTGTCCACCTCCGCGACGATCAGGAGCATGGCGGCGAAGGTCGGGGCGGCGAAAGCTCCGTCGGGGAGCGGGACGCTCACCGCCAGGCCGTTGTCGTCGCTGGTCTGCTCGATCTGCATGGTGGCCAGGCCGGCGGCGCGGACGGCCCGGACCAGGCCGAGCAGTTGGCCGTCGTCCGGGATCAGGTCTACATAGAGACCGCGGTGGTCGATTCGTGCGCGCATGCCCGCAGCCTGCCAGTCGGGCGCTGTGCGCGCGGCTAAATCGGCTGTACGGAGGATCTACGCTGATCAGGTGATCAACCAGACGGCCACGGGACGGCGCAGCGTGGTCGCGCTGGGGGCCCTGATGCTGGCCGGGTTCGCGTTCTTCACGGTGGAGATGTTGCCGGTCGGGCTGCTGTCGGTGATCGCCGATGACATCGGGGTCTCCGAATCGACCGCCGGGCTTCTCGTCACCGGGTACGGCGTCACCGTGGCGATCGCGTCGCTACCGCTCACCCATCTGGTCCGGCGGATTCCGCGCCGGCATCTGATCGCCGGACTGCTGGCCGTTTTCGTCGTGGCGACCTGCGTGTCGGTCACCGGCGGCTACTGGCTGCTGCTGGGCGGGCGGGTCGTCACCGCGCTCGCGCAGGCGGTGTTCTGGGCGGTCGCGCCGCCGGCCGCGGCCGCACTGTTCTCGCCGCAGGTGCGTGGCCGGGTCACCGCCGCCCTGATCGGCGGCGGGTCGCTGGCCTCGGTCCTCGGGGTGCCGACCGCGACCTGGCTCGGCCAGCAGACCGGGTGGCGTACCGCGTTCCTGGCCGTCGCCGGCCTCGGCCTGCTGTCGCTGGCGGGGGTCGCGATCCTGATGCCGACGTCCTCGCCGGACGGAGGCCACGCGGCCACCGGATCGGCCCCCGACTCGCGCCGCTACTGGACCATCGTCGCGGCCACCGCGGTGGCGATCACCGGCGTATTCGCCGCGTACACGTACATCTCTCCGTTCCTCACCGAGGTCAGCGGCTTCGCCCCGGCGACGGTCAGCGTGCTGCTGCTGGTCTACGGCTTGGCCGGCCCGGGCGGGGTGGCCGCCGGCGGCGCCCTCGCCGACCGTGCACCCCGCGCCGCGATGCTCGCTCCGCTCGTGATCCTGTCGGCGACGCTGCTGACTCTCTACCTGTTCGGCACCGGCCAGGCCGCGACGGTGGTCTGCGTCGCCGTGTGGGGTTTCGCCATGCCGCAGATCCCGGCCACCTTCCAGAGCCGGGTGCTCCAGGTCGCCCCGGGCAGCACCGACATGGCCTCGGCGGTCTTCTCGGCGATGTTCAACGTCGGCATCGCCTCCGGCGCCCTGATCGGCAGCGTGCTGCTGGCCCACACCGGCGTACGCAGCACTTTCCTGATTGCCGCGCTTCTGACCGCGGCTGCCCTGGTAACTCTGCTGGCCGGGCCCCGTCGCGGCCGAGCCAGCTCGCAGCCTGGCGCTCGCGACGGAGGCTGAACCCAAAAGAGACATACCTGCGTCTGTACATGCGACTAGATGACGTGAAACTATGAGACGCATGTTCGAATGGGCGGCAACCGCGGCAGGGCGTACCAGCATGCCAAAGCGCAGGTCATACACTCGGAGCACTCGACAGTCGATCCAGCTCGCACTACTCGACAACCGGGAGCTCCTCCTGTCCCTGCACGCAGTTCAACCCGACCCGCTCGAAAACCACGGCGAGATCTTCACGCGTCGGTGGGTCGTCGAGCTCATCCTCGACCTAGTGGGCTACGACCCTGCCGAGGATCTCTCGGACCTCTTGATCGTCGAACCTGCGTGCGGCCACGGCGCCTTCCTCCTGCCGCTGGTCGAGCGCCTCGTCAAGAGCTGCGAGAAGCACGACCGTCAGATCTCGGGCGCTTCCAAGGCGATCCGTGCATACGATCTGCTCCCCGTGAACGTTGAAGCGGCACGCGTTGCGGTCACGCAGCTCTTGAAGGCTCATGACGTCGACATGCCGACAGCCACAAGGCTGGCCAAGGCCTGGATCACGCAAGGCGACTTCCTCCTCCAGACACACGACGAGACCGCCGCTGACTTCGTTGTCGGAAATCCTCCCTACATTCGACTCGAAGACGTACCGGAAGCCCGGTCGAATGCCTACCGGTCGGCGTGCCCGACGATGGGCGGGCGAGCGGACATCTTCGTCGGGTTCTACGAGCGCGGTCTGCGCTGCCTAAAACCCGGCGGTCGGCTCGGATACATCTGCGCCGACCGCTGGATGCGTAATGCGTATGGTAAGGACATTCGCGCCCTCGTCGCCGCCGAATATGCGGTAGAGGCAGCAATCTCCATGCATGATGTCGACGCATTCGAAGAGCAAGTAGCTGCATACCCGGCAGTCACTGTGATTCGTTCTGGCGAACAAGGACCTGCAGTCATCGCAGACACCAATGCAAGGTTCGGTGAGCGTGACGCAACATTGCTGGCAGGATGGTTCCGAGCCGGCCCCGGCGATCCCCTGCACAGCGAAGCGATTTCGGCAGCCTGGCTAGGGCACTGGTTCACCACCCAAGCAGGCTGGCCGACGGGAAGCCCCGACCGCCTTGCCTTGGTTGCCGACCTTGAAGAGCGGTTCCCTCTCCTGGAAGACACGGGAGCGAAGGTCGGGATCGGACTGGCCTCAGGGGCTGATCAAATCTACGTGACAGACGACGCCTCAGTCGCCGAGCGCGAACGCATGCTGCCGATGGTCATGCGAGGAGACCTGCAGTCCGGCGAGGTGAGGTGGTCCCGTCACTATCTCGTCAACCCGTGGGCTGCCGATGGTCTGGTCGATCTCACGAAATGGCCGCGTATGGCGGCATACCTCCGAGGACATTGGCAAACACTGGCAGGTCGCAACGTCGGTAAACGCAATCCCGGACGCGAGCACCGGACCATCGACCGAGTGATCGAAGGATTGCAGACACGCCGAAAGCTGCTCCTCGCCGACATGAGTAGCCGCATTTGGCCAGTGCTCGACGAAGGCGAGTACTACCCGCACCACAATCTTTATTGGATTCACGAGAATGACAGCAACTGGGATCTGGAGGTCCTGGGCGGTCTGCTGTTAAGCGATATAGCAGAGCTTTTTATATCGACATATTGCGTCCGAATGCGCGGTGGAACCCTGCGCTTCCAAGCCCAGTATCTCCGCCGAATCCGGGTACCCCGGTTCGAAACCATCAGCCCTGACGATCGAGAGTGCTTGCGAGTGGCCTTCAAGGCGCGGGACACAGCAGCAGCCACAGAGATTGCCCTGCGCCTGTACGGAGTTGAATCAGTTCCTGACTGAGGGTCATCGACTCAAGCGCGAAGGCACCCAGTATGGTGTTCCCCTCACCCAGGGGAGACATGCGATGGACGATGCTATGGAGGCGCGCTTGGGCGCCGCCCTGCTGGCATGGATAACTGTCCGCAATGCACAGGCTGCAAGTTCGGTCGCCTCAGGCCAGGCACAACAGGGTCGACGCAGCTCGGTCACCGGCGGCCGCCATCTGGACGCCATCAATCAGCTGGTTGTCGATGAAGTACACGGCACGGGCACCGCCGGACTCGAAGTGAGGACCAACCGCGCAGCAACCCTTGCCGGCTACTACCGCTCCAGCAAGTCTTGGGACCTGGTCGTCCTGAAGGACGAGGTTCCCGTGCTCGCTGTCGAGTACAAGTCGATGAGCGGGAGCGAAGGCAAAAACCTCAACAATCGGGCTGACGAGATCTTTGGCATGGCCGAGGATGCTCGACAGGCAGAGCTACGCGGAATTCTTCCACCGCGCATGCGACGTGCCTACGTCTTCATCATGGGCGCCAACGAAGACAGCACGCGGCCAGTCGGCGTAGGAAATCCTCTCGGTAACCCCGACGAGGAGTTCCAAGGCGCGTCTTACCTCCAGCGCATGGCGATAATGTGCAGACGCATGCGCGAGAGTGGCCTCTTTCACATGGCTTGGGCGGTCGCGGTGGAGGAAAATCCGTTCAATTGGTATGAACCAGATTCTAGCGTTGGCTGGGCTCGATTCGCGGCCGATATCCGTGCCGCTTTCCCTGGAGGCCTACCCGCGCCAAATCCTGATCTGATCTAGTCATCTGCCGTTTGGATGGCTGATCCCGGGAAGCGCTCGTCGAGCAACCTCGGGGTGAGCGGTGCAATCGAAAATAAACACACCGCCACTGCGGCGCGTCATTCCGATCGACTCCATTGAGCAGTCTGTAGGGTTCTGGCCAACGTATTCGAGGCGTTGGAGAAATTGTGACCCCCGATCAGGAAAACGACGTCCACGACGCACTACTCGCGTATTGGACCAGCAGAGCCCACGCAAAAGATCAGCAGACCATTCGCGGCATCACCGATGTTGGTGAACGTGCCGGCGTAACGTCCGGCACTCACCTGGACCGAGTCGCCCAACTCTTGGCGGAAGTATGCGTCGCCGCAGGTGCACCACGCCACGCGGTTCACTACAGAGTGCCCGAAACTGATCCATACTGGCGAAAGAATTCCACCGATGGCTACACGCTTCCCGGCTACTATCGGCCGACCAAACAATGGGACGTGGTCGTCTACCACCTAAACGCTCCGATTGTCGCAATTGAATTAAAAAGTCAAACGGGCCGTCCTATGGAAACAATGCCAACAACCGGGCCGAGGAAGCTATCGGAAATGCTATTGACCTCGCGCGCGCACGCAAGGCGGGATTAATCGACAGCGACCTTTGGGCGGGGTACATATTCGTCATCGAAGACGACGAGCGTTCTGCCAATTTGGGCGGTAAACACGATCGCGGCATGCTGGCCAAGGACGAAATTTTTGACAACTGGTCATATATTGATCGAGTGCGCCTCCCGTGCCAGCGACTCATCGAGGACCGCCTCTATCAAGCGACATGGGCAGTCGCGACGAGCAGGCCGAACTGCCCAGCCAGCAAAAAGGAACCGAACAGATGCGCCAAAATCAGAATGGGCTTGACCGGCCCCAAATTCGAACACACCCATAATTTCGGGTGGCGCGAACTGGACCCCACTTCCTCTGGCTACGCAGGATTCGTCGCTCAGCTTTCTGCGCATATAGCCAAATATTACTGAATTGCCTCGCCGACAGCACCCGGCGCTCTCGGCACCGCGCTAACAGATTTACGCTCGAAACTATGAGCAAATGACCCATTCGCTAGATGTTGGCCGCCTTCGCTGCTTGGCGGCCAACCGAGGGTCGGCAGGCGGATGTGGCCGGAAAGGGACGTCTCAACGCCTCGGCGGAGCCTACGGACCGCGGGTCGTATCCCGCTCGACAGGGCGGGCAGAATCGTACGGGTGGAGATTGCGGTGCTCGGGGCGGTCGAGCTGCGTGCCGGCACCGGTGACGTGGTGCCGGTGGCGGGCGCCCGGTTGCGTACCCTCCTGCTTCTTCTCGCTCTCGACGCCAACCGCGTCGTCACCGCCGACCGTCTCATCGACGGGGTGTGGGGTGACGAGCCGCCGCAGGCGGCCGGGAACGCGCTGCAGGCGCTGGTCTCCCGGCTGCGCCGCACCACCCCGGAGCTGATCGTCGAGGTCGCCCCGAACGGCTATCGCCTGGTCATCGACCCCGACCGGATCGACGCAAACCGTTTCCTCAACGAGGCGGCGGACAACCCGGAAGCCGCCCTGAAACTGTGGCGCGGCGACCTCGACTTCCCCGCGGTGGCCCGGGCCGATGCGGTGCGCCTGCAAGAGCTGCGGCTGGCCACGCTGCGGCGCCGGCTGGCCGGGCAGATCGGGCAGCACGATGTGGTCCCGGAGCTGGAAGGGCTGGTGGCGAGTCACCCGCTGGACGAGCCGCTGGCCGCGCTGCTGATGCGGGCGCTGCGTGCGCAGGGCAAGCCGGGCCGGGCGCTGGAGGTGTTCGAGGCGACCCGGGCGCGGCTGGCCGATCAGCTGGGCATCGACCCGTCGGCCGAGCTGGCCGAGCTGCATCTGGAGCTGTTGCGGGCGGTGCCGCCGCCGGCCCGGGGCAACCTGCCGGCCGAGGTGAGCAGTTTCGTGGGCCGGGAGCGGGACGTCCGGGAGGTGCGCGCGCTGATCGCGAACCATCGCCTGGTCACCCTGCTCGGGCCGGGCGGGAACGGCAAGACCCGGCTGTCGGTCGAGGTCGGCGCGCTGGTGCCGGGTGAGGTGTGGCGGGTCGAGCTGGCGCCGGTGACCGATCCGGCCGAGGTGCCGCAGGCCGTGCAGACCGCGTTGCGGCTGCGCGGGCAGGTGCTGATCGGGCGGACCACCGCGATGCCGGCGCCGAGCGAGCCGCTGCACCGGCTGGCCGAGGCGCTCGCCGGCCGCGAGATGCTGCTGATCCTCGACAACTGCGAGCATCTGATCGGTGCGGCCGCCGAGCTGGCCGACGTGCTGCTGCGGGCGGCGCCCGGCCTGCGGCTGCTGACCACCAGCCGGGAACCGCTCGGGATTCCGGGCGAACGGCTTCATGCGGTCGAGCCGCTGGCTCTCCCCCCGGTGGGTGCGGATTCCGCGTCGGCGTCGGCATTTCCTTCGGTACGCCTACTGCTCGACCGCGCCGCCAATGTGACCCTGACCGAGGGCACGGTCGAGCCGGTGGTCCGGATCTGCCGGGCGCTGGACGGCATGCCGCTGGCCATCGAGCTGGCCGCGGCCAGGTTGCGTACGCTCCCGATCGCCGTGCTCGCCGACCGCCTGGCCGACCGGTTCCGCCTGCTCAACGGCGGCAGCCGGACGGCTCTCCCCCGGCACCAGACGCTGCGCGCGGTGGTGGGCTGGAGCTGGGACCTGCTCGGCGAGGACGAGCGCCGGCTGTGGCGCCGGTTCGCGATGTTCTCCGGCGGCGCCGACGTGACCGCGGTCGAGCAGGTCTGCGACGCCGACCTCGACCTGCTCGGCGCCCTGGTCGACAAGTCGCTGCTGGTGCTGGCGCCGGACGGGCGGTACCGGATGCTGGAGACGATCCGGGAGTACGGCCTGGAGCGGCTGGCCGAGGCGGGCGAGGCCGAGTCGCAGCGGATGGCCCTGGCCGGCTGGCTGCTGGCGCTCGCCGCCGACGCCGAGCCGGAGTTGCGCGGCGCCGACCAGCTGGTGTGGCTGCGCCGGCTCAGCGTCGAGCACGACAACCTGCACGCGGCGACCCGGGCCGCGATCGACGCCGGCGACAAGGCCACGGCGACCGCGTTCGTGGCCCGGCTGGGGTGGTATTGGTGGCTGCGCGCGCACCGGATGGAGGGCGCCGTCCTGGCCGCCGAGGCGGCCGGCCTGCCGGGCGACACCGGCCGGGAGGATCTGGCGCTCACCCACACGTTCGCCGCGATCAACGGGCTGGAGGGGGCCCTGTCGATGGCGGTGGTGCAGGAGCATCTGCGGCTGGCCGAGGTGAACGGTGCCGGGCCGGACGCCGCCCATCCGGCGCTGCGGCTGCTGCAGCCGCTGGCCGCCATCTTCGACAACCCGGACATGGAGGCCGGCTTCCGCGCGGTGGAGCCGCTGTTCGAGGACCCGGACCTGTGGCTGCGCTCGGCCGCGAAGATGATCGTGGCGCATCTGCGGCTGAATTTCGGGCAGAGCGGTGTGGTGGCGATCGCGGAGATGCGCGAGGCGCTGGCCGGTTTCCGGGAGCTGGGCGAGCGCTGGGGCATCGGTTTCACCCTGAGCGCGCTCGGTGACATGGTCGCGGGCGGCGGCGACTTCGTCGAGGGGGTCCGGCTGCAGCGGGAGGCGATCGCGCTGGTCCGCGAGGTCGGCGTCCGGGAGGACCTGCCGCAGCTGGAGACGAAGCTGGCGCATCAGCTCTACCTGGCCGGCGAGCCGGACGAGGCACGGCGGGTGCTGAAGCAGTCGTGGGAGGCGGCGCTGGAGATCGGCCTGCCCGAGGTGCTGGCGTCGGTGCAGTACGGCTACGCCACGCTCGCCCGGCTCGAGGGTGACCTGGAGGTGGCCCGCGAGATGATCGGCCGGTCGGCGCATCTGATGGGCAATCCGGTGTTCGCGCCGCAGTTCTATGCGGTGACCCTCGGCACGCAGGGCCTGGTCGAGGCGGCCGCCGGCGATCTGGGGCGGGCCCGGCGCCACCACCGCGAGGCCCTGCGGATCGCGGTGGACACCCGGGATGCGCCGGTGATCGCGATGGTCGTGGTCGGCATCGCCGACCTGGCGATCCGGGAGGGCGATCCGGAGCGGGCCGCCTACCTGCTGGGGGCCGCGGACGCGGTGCGCGGATCGGAGGATCGCACGGTGCCGGACGTCGAGCGGCTGACGTTCGAGGCCCGCGCCGCACTGGGCGACGCGGGCTTCGAGGCGGCCTACCGCCGGGCGGCCGGAACGACCACGGCGATGGTGACCGGCTTGCTAGACCCGGCGGCGGAAGGCCCAGACCGAGACCGGGGCGAAGGCGACCAGCAGGATCGCCGCCCAGATCAGTGACTGGGTGACCGGGGTCGCGATCGGACCGCCGTTGAGCAGTCCGCGGACCGCGTCGGCGAGGATCGACACCGGGTTGACCTTGACCCAGGCCTGCAGCCAGCCGGGCATCGTCGCGGTCGGCGCGAACGCGTTGCTGGCGAAGGTGAGCGGGAACAGCAGCACGAAGCCGAAGATCTGCACCTTCTCCGGGTCGCTGACCAGCATCGCCACCAGCACCGACATCCAGGACGTGGCGAACGCGAAGACCAGCAGCAGGCCGTACATGCCGATCACCTCGACCGGGCCGGTGCCGATCCGGAAACCGAGGATGGTGCCGACCACGAGCAGCAGGGTGACCGCCCAGGCCTGCTTGATCACGTCGGCGACGATCCGGCCGGACAGCGGCGACCAGCGGGAGATCGGCAGCGACCGGAGCCGGTCGAAGACGCCCTTGCTGATGTCGGTGTTGAGGCCGACGCCGGTGTTGAGGGTGGCGAACAGCAGGTTCTGCACGATGATGCCGGGCAGGCCGAAGGTCAGGTAATCACCGGTCGAGCCGGAGATGGCGCCGCCGAAGACGTACGTGAAGAGCACCAGGAACATGATCGGCTGAACGCTGAAGTCGAGCAGCTCGAACGGGTTGTGCTTGATCTGCACGAGGGTCCGCCAGGCGAGCGTGCCGGTGTTGCGCACGGCGACGATCGGACTGACCCGGGATTCCACAGTGGCGGTCATGGTTCCTCCGTCGTATGCCCGGTAAGAGTCAGGAAAACCTCGTCGAGGCTCGGGCTGCGCAGCGCCAGCTCGCTCACCGCGAGGTCCTTCTCGTCGAGCCGGCGCACCAGCTTGGCCAGGGCGGCCGGGTCGGTGACCGGGGCGGAGACGATCGGGCCGCGCACGTCGACCGGGCCGGCCGCGATCTCGCCGACCAGGGCGGCGATCGCCGGCAGGTCGCCCTCGACGGCCGGTCGCACGGTGACGGTCTGCGCGCCGGTCCGGGCCTTGAGCTGGTCGGACGTGCCGGTGGCGATGACCTTGCCGTGGTCGATCACCACGATCTCGTCGGCCAGTTGGTCGGCCTCGTCGAGATACTGCGTGGTCAGCAGCACGGTGACGCCGTCGCGGACGAGCAGCCGGATGATGTCCCACATCTCGTTGCGGCTGCGCGGGTCGAGGCCGGTGGTCGGCTCGTCCAGGAAGAGCATCCGCGGTTTGCCGACGAGGCTGGCGGCCAGGTCGAGGCGGCGCCGCATGCCGCCGGAGTATTTGCCGGCCGCGCGGTCGGCGGCGTCGTCGAGGTGGAACTGGCCGAGCAGCTCGTGCGCGCGGGCCCGGGCATCGCGCCGGGACAGGCCGAGCAGGCGGCCGATGAGCAGCAGGTTTTCCACGCCGGTCAGGGTTTCGTCGACCGAGGCGTACTGGCCGGTGAGTCCGATTTGGCTTCGCACCTGGTGGGCCTGGCGAACCACGTCGTAACCGCCGACGGTGGCGTGTCCGGCATCGGGCCGGATCAGGGTGGCCAGGACCCGGACCGCGGTGGTCTTGCCGGCACCGTTCGGGCCCAGCAGGCCGAGGACGGTCCCCTCGCGTACGGCAAGATCGACGCCGCCGAGGGCGGTCGTCTCGCCGAAGCGCTTGACCAGCCCCTCGGCGACAATGGCATCAGTCATGCCGGCCAGTGTGACCCGAGCCACTGACATGGCGCTGACATCGGCATCAGCGCCATGTCAGGCGGCTGATTAAGGCGGAAGAACTGCGTCTCGCCGGTGGCGTCGTCCAGCGCGTCGTTGTCGGTCACCGCGTAGGCATGGCCGTTGCCGGCGATCGCGAGGCCCTCGATCTTGTCCTGCACCCAGCCGTGGTCCGACTTGAGCAGCGGCAGCAGGTCCTTCGCGAGGCGCTTCGGCACGGTCGGGAAGCCGGTCCAGGTGGCCGGGACGTCGAACTCGTAGATCTTCTTGATCGACGCCTGCGGGCCGCGCTGGTTGTCCCGCTCGATCACCGCGAACGTGTTGCCGTCCACCGCGACCAGTTCGGACAGTCCGGACCACCCGAGCGGGGCCGCGTCGACCGGATAGCCGAGCCACGCCCACTCGCCGGTCCTGGTGTCGTAGCGGCCGATCCGGTTGATCGTCTGCGGGTCGGTCTTCAGCGAGCGCTGCACCGCCACCCACACGTAGTCGCCCACCTCGGCCACGCCTTCGATGCCGTTGGTGGTGACCGCGGCGGCGATGTCGGCCGGGAAACCGATCTCCTGCTGCACGGCACCGGCCGCGTTGAGCCGGACCAGCAGGTTGGGTTTGGTCGCCGAGCCTTCGACGCCGAGCCAGTATCCGCCGGCCTTGCGAGCGACGAGGCCTTCCGCGTCGTACCCCACCGGCTTGCCGTCCTTGGTGACGGTGCGTTGCCCGACGATGGTGGCCGGCGTCGACCGCACGTCGATCGAGAGGATCCGGGTGGGCGAGTAGGCGGCGTCGGTCACCGAGACCAACTGCGAAGACTTTCCGGGTACGGCGGAGAGCGCCCCCAGAGTTCCCCAGGGAATCAGGTCCTCGGAGACGATCGACGGGAACTGTCCGTGACCGAGACCGTAGATGTTGACCGCCCCGCGCAGGTTGACGGCCGGGTCCTCGGTCTCGCTGGACACGATGAGCAGACCGCGCGACGGCACCGCGACGACGCCCTCGGGCCCGGCCGCGGTCGGCAGGATCTGGGTGAAGCGCGGCCGGCGCGGATCGGACACGTCGTAGACGGCGGTGAAGTTGCCCCGCTCGGCGTTGACGAAGACATACGGCACGCCGTTGATCCGGGCGAACGCCACGTTCTCCGGCTCGATGCCCTTGGCGTCCGACCGCCCGTCCGGGTAGAGGCCGTGCTCGACGGCGATGTGCTCGAGCGAGTTACCGGCGTCCCAGACCACCTTGCCGCCGCGGTCGAAGATCGTCCAGCCGCGCGAGCCACCCTCGTAGTCGCCCTCGTTGGCGCTGGCGAACAGGTCGTCGCTGATCCAGGCGACCCCGTCCGGCTCCCGCTTCGCGGTGATCGTTCCATTAAGGACGATTTGCGAGTCATCGAGAGTGTCTACCCCGGAGACGGTGACCGACCCTGCCGAGAAGTGATTTATGACCGTTTTATTCCGAAGAGAAACGACCGCAATGTGGTTGTTCTCCTGCAACGAAACCACTGCCTCGTCCCGCGCGTTGATGCTCACGTACTCGGGCTCGGGATCGCTCGGCGCCACCGACGAAAGACCGGAGAGCGAAACCGCCGAGGCCTTCCACGTACGGGTGTCGATCACCGACAGATAGCCGGCCGGCGACTGCGGCAGAGCGCCGTCGTCGACGTCCTCGTCCCGCTCGTTCTCGATCGCCACCGCGATGTACCGCCCGCTCGGCGCCACCGCCACCGAGTCCGGCTGCCCGCCCAGGTCGATCTCGCGGACCACCGCGCGGGTCCGGTCGTCGACGACGACCAGCTTGCCGGACGGGCTGGTGAAGCTGGTCCGGGTGTTCACCGCGGCCAGCAGCAGGTGCCCGAGGTGCGCGACCGAGGTCGGCTCGCCGCCGACGGCGAGGGTGCCGCCGGGCTTGGGCGCGGCCGGGTCGGTGATGTCGGCGAAGCCGAGCCGCTTGCCCGGGCTGTCGGTGTAGACGACCGTCCGGCCGTCCGCGGTCACCGTGGAGATCTCCGCCGCGGCGGCGTCGCCGATCGACGAGTTCAGGTACGCGGGAAACGTGGCCAGGCGCCGGAATTCAGCATCGTGGGTGCGGCCGTGCGCGGACGCCGCGCCGGGCGCGACGTTGAGCGCGGCCGCGAGGCCCATCAGGGCAACAGCCGAGGTGGTACGGCGTAAAGGCATGCGCTCTGCCTACGTCAAGATCTTGTCGGGCTCCTTGACGTCGGACGAACGCGCGGTGCCGATGGGTGTCCAGATCAGCAGGGCCAGGCTGAAATAGACATAAAGATTGCTGCCGATGATCGCCAGCGGCGGCCGCGGCCCCTTCTCCCACAGCCAGGTGACCCGCGACGTCATCACCAGATAGGCCGCGCCGGCCAGGTAGAGCGGCTTGCGGTCCCGGCCGGACAGTCCGGCGTCGACGCAGCGGACCAGCGCCGGGATCAGGTAGACGCAGTGGTGCACCCAGGTGACCGGGCTGATCAGGCAGCCGACCACACCGGTGAGGGCGAGCCCGCCGGCCACGTCCGCCGGCGCCGTGCGGACGCGCCAGGCCCAGAACGCGAGGGTGGCCAGCACGCAGACCAGCCACACCTTCGACTCGGCCTGCTCGATCGGCAGCCGGGCCAGGAAGCCGCGCTCGGACTGGTTGGACAGGAACGACAGCACACCGACCCGGTTGGTGTCCCACAGCGCCGACGTCCAGAACTCGCGGGTCTCGTCCGGGAAGATCGCCCCGGCGACCAGGGTGGCCCCGGCCGCGGTGCCGGCCGCGGTCGCCGCGTCCCGCCACCGCCGGGTGATCAGCAGGTAGACGATGAAGATGCCCGGGGTCAGCTTGATCGCGGTGGCCAGCCCGATCCCGACGCCGGCCCAGCGGCGGCCCTTGGCCACGCCGAACAGCATGTCGCCGGCGACCAGGGTGAGCAGCAGGGTGTTGACCTGGCCGAAGGTGATCGTCTCGCGGACCGGCTCGAACGAGATCGCCAGGCAGATCGCGATGCCCAGGGCGAACCAGCGCGGCCAGCCCATCCGGGCGATCAGCGGCCCGGTGAACCAGTAGATCAGCAGCGCGGTGGTCAGCACGGTGCCGACCACCGCGATCACCACGACCAGGCCGAACGGCAGCACCGACATCGGCGACATGACCAGACCGGCGAACGGCGGGTAGGTGAAGCCGTACGGCGAGCCCGGCCGCAGCCAGTCGTAGACCATTCCGCCGTCGCCGTTGAACCAGTACTGGATGGCGCCGTAGTAGACCTTCGAGTCGAAATATCCGTTACGGGTCTCGGCGAGATAGTTGATCAGCAGCGTGATCAGGGCCAGCAGGCTGAGAACCAGAACTTTGAACCGCATACTTTGCTTTCCTGAATCGGACATACCCGATGTAGCAGATAAGTGCCGTCATCGCGACGGCACCCTGAGTCTTGACCGCGAGCGCAAGGTTGTAGCCGTCCGGCATGCACAGCGCCGACACGACCGCGGCCGGGACGGTCACCCATCGGGTCTCCCGCGGCAGCGTCGCCGCCAGCAGCACCAGGGCCCACGTCGCATACCAGGGATGAAACACCGGGGCGAGCAGCACGGTGGCCGCCATCGCGTAACCGGTCGAGATCCACACGTCGGCGCCGCGCAGCACCCGCCACCA
Organism: Paractinoplanes durhamensis; assembly: GCF_016862175.1. Taxonomy (GTDB): domain Bacteria; phylum Actinomycetota; class Actinomycetes; order Mycobacteriales; family Micromonosporaceae; genus Actinoplanes; species Actinoplanes durhamensis. The sequence goes on from NZ_BOML01000048.1 coordinate 44,211, forward strand.
CAGCACGACCAGCACGACGGCCAGCGCCACGATCCCGAGGATCCGGGTGACCGGCACCGCGTCCACCCCGAACAGGCCGATCGTCATGCCGATCGCGGTCGGCGGCGAGGTCCACTGCACCGAGGCGCCGCTCCCGGTCAGCCCGGTGATCCAGCCGAGCCCGCGGCCGGACACGAGCGAGACCACCCCGAGGGTCACGGCCAGCGCGGCGAGCAGCTCGGCCGCGGCCCGCCACTTCCGGTAGGCGAACACGATCAGCACCGCGAACGGGACCACCACCACCGCCGTCGCCTTCACGCCGATCGCCAGACCGAACAGGGCGCCCGCCGCCCACGGCCACCGGGCCGCGGCCAGGGCCAGCCCGGCCAGCAGGAAACCGATCATCACGGCGTCGTTGTGCGCGCCGGAGACCAGGTGGATCGGGATCAGCGGGCAGGCCAGCGCCAGCCACACCGCGCGCTTGAGCGGCACCCCGGACCGGCGGGTGATCGCGGGCAGCGACACCGCGATCAGGCCCACGCCGAGCACCGCTACGAGACGCAACACCGCGATGGTTCCGGAGAGTGAGCCGCCCAGCTTCGCGGCGGCCGCGGCCAGCAGCAGGAACACCGGGCCGTACGGCGCCGGGGCGGCCCGCCAGGTCGGCGCGACGCCGTCGGCCCAGGGACAACCCAGAACATCGACCCCGCCTGAGTACGGGTCCAGCCCGGCCGCCTGCTGCCACCCCTGACACGCGTACGAGTAGACGTCGTAGCTGCCCAGCGGAAGGAACGGCAGCAGCGGCACCATCCACAGCGCCGCCGTCACGTAGGCCCACCGGGCCGACGGGATGTCCCGGCGCCCCACCCACCACGCGCCGATCAGCAGCGCGGTGCCGGCCAGCCAGGCAACCGGCAGCAGCACGCCGTTGTCGCCGAAGTAGATGGTGGCGGGCGTGACGGTCGGCGACCACGGACGGTGCGCGCCGCCCAGGTAGGCGGCCACGGCGAGCAACAGACTTCCTGCCAGCCCGGCGTAACGGACTCGGGTGGGGCGGGGCACGGCGAGCACCCTACCGTGACGCGCTGCTACCTTTCGGCGGACCGGTAGGGTCGGGCGGGTGTTGACCCGGCATCGGCTCGAGTGGGGCACCGCCGGAGTCGCGGTGGTGCTGGCCGTGGTCTACCTGGTGCTTCCGCCGATGGGTTCGGACCTGTCCGCCCAGGTGGCCCGGGCCGATTTCTTCGCCGGGCACGGCTGGACCCCGATCGACCTGCGCTGGTATGCGGGCGTCGACCAGCTCGGCTACAGCCTGGTCTCGCCGCCGGTGATGGCGCTGCTCGGCGTCCGGGTCACCGGCGCGCTCGCCCTGGTCGCGTCGGCCGCCCTGCTGGCCGTGCTGTTCCGCCGCACCGCCGCGGCCCGTCCGTGGCTCGGCGCCCTGGTCGGCACGGTCTGCATCGCCGGAAACCTGGTGAGCGGGCGGGTGACGTACGCCATCGGGGTGGCTCTGGGTCTTGGTGCTCTGACCCTGCTCACCGTGCCCAGGCTGCGCTTTCTCGCCGCCGTGGCGGCGCTGCTGGCCGGCGCGACGAGCCCGGTGGCCGGCCTGTTCCTCGGTCTCGCCGGCGCCGCGCTGCTGCTGTCCGGCCGGATGCTCGACGGTCTGCTGGTGGCGGTGCCGGCCGCGGTGCCGCTCGGCGCGAGTGCGCTGTGGCTGGGCGACGGTGGCTGGATGAACATCAGCCACACCGACACGCTGCGCGCCGTGGTGGCGAGCCTGGTGGTGGCGCTGCTGGTCCCGGCCCGCCCGGTCCGGATCGGCGCGGTGCTGTCGGCGCTCGGCGTGCTGGCCGCCGCGCTGGTGCACACCCCGGTCGGCCTGAACGCGACCCGCCTGGCGGTGATGTTCACCCTCCCGCTGCTGGCTGCCTACGCCGCGCTGCCGCTACCGAAACTGCCGCCCGGCCTGCACGAAAAAGCCGGCCGGCCGCCGGCTCCGCTCTGGGCCGTGCTCCCGTTACTGGTCGTAGCGTGCTGGTGGCAACCGCCGGTGGTCACCGGCGACGTGCGCGACCTGGGCAACCCGACCGCCGACCGCGCCTACTTCACGCCCCTGCTGGCCCGCCTCGGCCAGGAGACGCTGACCGGCCGGGTGGAGATCCCGCCGACCCGCGACTACTGGGAGTCCGCCCACCTGGGCGACGTGCCGCTGGCCCGCGGCTGGCTGCGGCAGGCCGACATCGACCGCAACCCGCTGTTCTTCGCCGACATCCCCGGCACCACCGGCACCGGCGTCGCCCTGACCGCGGACAGCTACCGCACCTGGCTGGCCGACGTGGCCGTGCAGTTCGTGGCCGTCCCCGACGCCGAGCTGACCTGGTCGGGCCGCCCGGAGGCGGCGCTGGTCACGGCCGGCCTGCCCTACCTGACCGAGATCTGGCGGGGCGACCACTGGCACCTCTACCGGGTGGCCGACCCGCAGCCGATCGTCGCGCCGCCGGCCACCATGGTCGCCCAGACCGCCGACGCGGTGACGTTCCGCGCCGAACGCGCCGGCGACGTGGTGATCCGGGTCCGCCATTACCGCTGGCTGCGTGCCTCCGGCGGCGCGGTCGTCGAGAAGAGCGGCGTCTGGACCCTGGTCCGCGTCCCCTCCGCCGGCGAATACACCCTGACCAGCTAATCCAGCGACTCGATCACCGGCTTGCGGGCGTGCTGGTAGATCACCGAGCTGCGGAAACCGACGATCTCGCGGCGGCCGGTGAACTTGTCCATCAGGAACGAGTGCAGCGCGTCCACGCTCGGCACCGCCACGTGCACCAGGAAGTCGTCGCCACCGGCCACCACGAACACGCTCAGCACCTCGGGCAGCCCGGTCGCGTACGCCTTGAAGCCCTCGATCACGTCCCGGCTCATCGGCCGCAGCTGCACGTGCAGGAAGGCCTGCACGTGCCGGTTGAGCGCGGCCAGGCTGATCTCCGCGTGGTAGCCGGTGAGCACCCCGCGGTCGCGCAGCAGCCGCACCCGTTCGAGGCAGGTAGAGGGCGCGATGCCGACCGCGCGGGCCAGGTCGCGGTTGGTCTGCCGGGCGTTGCGCTGCAATTCCCGCACGATCGCCGAATCAACGTCGTCCACGACCACCACTTTCCCTCCGCCGCCGAACTTCGTTCGGCAAACCCCGTTGGGCCCAGGCCAGGCGCCTAACTTCTGCTCATTGACCCGAGCAACTGTACGGAGGAAAGCGATGTTCTCGCATGAGCGGGTGATCGTGCGCCGCGGCCCGGAGTCCGGCCTGCCGATCGTCGTGGCGGTCCACTCCACCGCCCGCGGCCAGGCGATCGGCGGCTGCCGGATGAAGGCCTACCCGGACTGGCCGGACGGCCTGGCCGACGCGCTGCGGCTGTCGGCCGCGATGACCGACAAGTGCGCCCTGGCCGGCCTCCCCAACGGCGGCGGCAAGACGGTGATCGCGCTGCCGCCCGGCCCGATCGACCCGGAACTGCGCCGCGCCGCCCTGCACGACGCCCACCACGATCGCCGAGCTGAACGGCGCCTACGCGACCGGCCCGGACGTCGGCACCGGCCCGGACGACATGGCCGTCATCGGCGAGCGCACCGGCCACGTCTTCTGCCGCCCGGCCGCGCTGGGTGGCAGCGGCGACTCCTCCCCCGCCACCGCGATCGGCACGGTCGCCGCGCTGAAGGCGGTGTGCGCCGCCCTGTTCGGCTCGCCCGACCTGGCCGGGCACAGCTTCGCGATCCTCGGCCTGGGCCGGGTCGGCGCGCACGTCGCCGGCCTGCTGACCGACGCGGGCGCGAAGCTGACCGTCAGCGACATCGACGAGTCACGGCGGGCGCTGGCCCCGGCGGCGACGTGGACGAGCCCGGCCGACTGCCTCAGCGCCGAGGTGGACGTGCTGGTCCCGGCCGCCCTCGGCGGCGTCCTCACCCCCGCGACCGTCCCGTCGTTGCGCTGCCGGGCCGTCGCCGGCCCGGCCAACAACCAGCTCGACGCCCCGCCGACCGCCGACCTGCTGCACGAGCGCGGCATCCTCTGGGCCCCGGACGCGGTGGTCAGCGCGGGCGGCATCATCCACGCCACCGCCGTCGAGCTGCGCCACGAGCCGGAACGCCAGGCCCGGCACCGGGTGGAGGCGATCGGCGACACCCTGGCCGCGCTGCTGCGATCCGCGTCGGTCGCCGGCATCCCGCCCGCTGAGGCGGCCGCCCGGGCGCTCCAGGACGTGAACGATCAGCGTGCCGTCCGGTCGGCCGCGGGTGCCGGGGAGATGCCACCCCTGCCCTGAGCTGGGTGCCGGCGCCGAATGTGGTCGGTGTGGGCGGTGACCGTGTCGATCTGGCCGGCCAGATCGGGATGCTCGGGCAGATGGTGGTGGATCGCCGCGAGCAGAGCGGGCAGGGCGGACGCGTCCGGGTCGCCGAGGGCCTGATGCAGCCGGGCGAGGGCTGTGGCTGCGGTCTCGTCGAGGTCGGTCAGGGCGGTGATCTGCCCGGCGAGCCGGCGCAGGTCGGCGACGTTGTCGTTCGCCCACTGGGTGACAGCGCGGTGGGCGGACCGGCGGTCGCGTTCGGCCTGCACGCGGGCGTCACGGGTGTCGCCGGGCTGGTCGGTGGCCGCTGCGGTGCTGCGCAGGTAGCGGCGCTCGGCGGCCTGGCGGCTGGCCACGCCGAGCGCGGGGGCCAGGGCCTGCCAGGAGACCCCGGCGGCGCGGGCGGCGGCGATCAGGGTCGGTTCGAGGCCGGCGAGTTCGCTCTGCGCCCAGCGCAGCAGCACCAGGGCATCCAGCAGCTCGGCGGGCTGCAGGGCCGCGTGGTCGGCGGCGGGCTGCTGGACGGCGTGTGCGGCGGCGGCGATCGCGGCGATGACGACCGCCAGATCCCGCTTTGCGGGTGCCGACAGCGCAGCCCCGGCGGGTGTGTCGGCCATGTGGTCTCCGTCCCTTTCATCTCTTCGCTGACGACGTCATCTTTTCGTTGACGACCCACTTGTCATCGTCGCGATGACGTGTTAGAAACACGGTATCGCGCATTGACCGTCAAGTCGATACCGCAGGAGGTGGGGAAATGTTGATGCGCAGCGAACCCTTCACCGAGGTCAACCGGCTCGCCCAGCAGCTGTTCGGCACCGCCGCCGCCGGGACCTGGTCACGGCCGACAGCGATGCCGGTCGACTCGTACCGCAACGGCGACGAGTTCGTGCTCGCGTTCGATCTGCCCGGGGTCGACGCCGACGCGATCGACATCGATGTGGAACGCAACGTGCTGACCGTGCGCGCCGAGCGCCGCCCGATCGATCTGGGCGAGCAGGCCACCGCGCAGGTGACCGAGCGTCCGCTCGGGGTGTTCTCCCGCCAGCTGTTCCTCGGGGACGCCCTGGACGCCGACCGGATCGACGCCGCGTACGACAACGGCGTGCTGGTCCTGCGGATCCCGATCGCGGAGAAGGCCAAGCCCCGCAAGATCACCGTGGCCGGCCGGCAGCACACCGAGCAGAAGGTGATCGCCGGCTGACCGGCGTTCGTCACGTCAGCCCTGGCAAGGACCCCGATTGTGTGGCGGGTGGTGACCGGCATGACCAGCGACCCCGTAGCGAAGGCGGGCACCGCGTTGTCCCCGGAATGGGACCGTGGCTTCGACGAGGCCTTCACCGAACTGATAACCAGCGACCCCGACCTGGTCGCCGCCGAGTTCGACGCGCTCATCGGCGCCAACTTCGACGAACCGCCCACGCCGCCGGCACCACCCGCCCCACCCGTTCCGTCCGGTGCTGAGCCGGCCGGAACGCAGCCCGCCACCGCCGTCGGGCCGGAGGCACCGGCCGCAGGCACCGGGCATCAGCCCGACCCGGCCGACCGGCCCCCGCGGCCGCCGACCTGACACACACCCCGCATGACGAAAGTCCGCCACCCGGTTCGGGTGGCGGACTCGTTGGTTCCGGCCGCGGCGCGAAAGTCAGCGGTCCTGACGGTCGGCGTTGTGCCGCAGGGCTTCTTCGAGTTGGTCTTCGAGGATGATGATCCGTACCGCGGAGGCCATGTCGGTGCCCTGGTCGCACATCTCGCGGGCCCGGGCGGCGAGCCGGATCTGGTAGCGGGAGTAGCGGCGGTGCCCGCCACCGGACCGCAAGGGGTCGATCAGTTTCGCCTCGCCGAGCCGGCGCAGGAACTCCGGCGTGCAGCCGATGATCTCCGCGGCGCGGCCCATCGTGTAAGCGGGGTAGTCGTCGTCGTCGAGCATGTCGTCCGGTTGAGCCACACATCACCTCCATCACGAGGGCCCCGGCGCTGGAAAGCGCCGGGGCCCAAGGGTTGCGGGTCAGAAACACCATTTACCGACAGGAACGTCGGCTTGTCGTATCCACACCAGCCCTCGCTGAGGGTTTCGGGTGCGAGGATCGCATAAGCGTGACCGGAGACCACCTCTCGTTCGATGGAAAACTTCGGTGTCCGCGCCCGGCCCGATACGTGCGGCCGGCAGCGGGCGATCCAACGGTGTAAAGCCCTCCCTTTCCTCTGACTTCCTGACATCTGTATCTCTTCGTACCTGTCCGCCGGTGCCGGAGCCCCACGCGACTTCATGGCCCCTGACACGTACGACGAACACTCCTTCCTGCGGCGAAGCCCTGATGCTTGACGTCGGCCCCGCCACCCCCGAGAACCCCGGGATCCTGCAATTTCCTATCCACTGCCACATTCTCGAGCCGGGTCGTTGTCGGTCCGGCCCCATCGCCCCTGACAGGCGGTTCTTCGTCTGCGTCTTTTTGTTACTTCGTCCTCGACATCAGGAACATTAGTCGACCGCGGCGAGCATGTCTACTAACTCAGACATAGATTTTCTAGAAGGACGCGCCTAGCTCGTGGGCGAGCGACCAGACCGGCCCGTCGAGGTGTGCGCCTGGCTGTTCGAGGCGGAGCCGGCGCGGTCGAGCGGGCCGGCACCGACGACTGGAGCTTCTCGCCGGCCCAGGTCGCCGACGACGAGAAGCTGCCGGCCGCGCTCAGGAATCCATGACCCGTTCCATCGCGGCCCGGGAGCGGCGGGTCAGCCGCAGGTAGCGGTCGACGAATTCGCCCGGGTCGCCGCCGCCGAGCAGCAGCACCGTGCCGGCCAGCTCGACGCCGTGCCGGGGCAGCTGGTCGGTGGGGCGGCCGCGGACCAGGGTCAGCGCGTTGCGGACCTGGGCGGCCAGGGTCCAGCCGGCCGTCATCGCGGCCGCGTCCACCTTGTCCACCAGCTTCGCCTTCACCGCCGAGTTCAGCGCGTCCAGGGTCTGCGTCTTGCGGAGCTCGGGCACCGCGTACGCGTACCGCAACTGCAACAGCTGCACCGCCCACTCCACGTCGGACAGCCCGCCCCGGCCCAGCTTGGTGTGCGTGTTCGGGTCGGCGCCGCGGGGCATCCGCTCGGTCTCCACCCGGGCCTTGATCCGCCGGATCTCGGTGACCTGCTCCCGGCTCAGCCCGCCGGACGGGTAGCGCATGGTGTCGGCGAGCCGTTCGAACTCGCGGCCCAGCGACTCGTTGCCGGCCACGAACCTCGACCGCAGCAGCGCCTGCGCCTCCCACACCTTCGACCAGCGGGCGTAGTACTGCTGGTAGGCGCCGAGGCTGCGGACCAGCGGGCCCTGCCGGCCCTCGGGGCGCAGGTCGGCGTCGACGCCGAGCGGCGGGTCGGGGGCGGGCGCGGCCAGCATCCGGCGCAACTCCTCGGCGACCGCGTGCGCGGCGGCGGCCGCCTCACTTTCCGGCCGGCCCGACGGCGGGTCGTAGACGAACAGCACGTCGGCGTCGGACGGGTAACTCATCTCGTAGCCGCCGAGCCGGCCCATCCCGATGATCGCGAAGCGCAGGCCGTCCGGGCCGGGCTTGGCCCGCCAGGCCACCTTCAGCGCCGCGTTCAGGGTGGCGTCGGTGACGTCGGACAGCGCCTCGCCGAGCTTGCCGACGTCGATCGGCTGGGCCGGGGCGAGCTCGCCGGCCTTGCTGAGGATGTCGGCGCAGGCCAGCCGGAACAGCTCGCGGCGGCGCTGCGCACGGACCGCCGCGGTCGCCTTGACCGGGTCGTCGGAGTGCCGTTCGGCGGTCGCCGCGAAGCCGACGATCAGCGACTCGCGGCTGCGTGGCACCAGCTCGGCGTCGTCGGCGAGCAGCCGCAGCGCCTCCGGGTCGCGGATGAGCAGGTCGGTCGCGTACCGGGAGAGGCTCAGCACCCGGGCCAGCCGGCGGGCCACCGGGCCGCCGTCGCGCAGCAGCCGTAGATACCACGGGGTGCTGCCGAGCTTGTCCGACACGTGCCGGTAGTTGAGCAGGCCGCGGTCGGGTTCGGGGGCGTCGGCGAACTCCTGCAGCAGCATCGGCAGCAGGGTCCGCTGGATCGCGGCGGTCCGGGTCACCCCGCCGGTGAGCGCCTGCAGGTGCCGGATCGCGGCGGCCGGGTCGTCGAAGCCGAGGATCGCCAGCCGCTTGCGGGCCGACTCGTCGGTCATTCGCAGCGCCTCGGCCGGCACCCGGGCCACCGCCTCGAGCAGCGGGCGGTAGAGCAGCTTGATGTGCAGGCGGCGGACCTGCGCGGCGTGCCCGACCCAGTCGGACTTGAACGCCTCGACCGCGTCCCGGCCGGGCAGGGCGGTGTAGCCGAGGGCGGCGGCGAGCCAGCGCAGCCCGGCCGGATCGTCCGGCACGGTGTGCGTACGCCGCAGATTCTGCAGTTGCAGCCGGTGCTCGACACCGCGCAGGAAGCGGTAGCCGCGCAGCAGCGTCTCGCCGTCCTCCCGGCCCACATAGCCGCCGGTGACCAGGGCGCGCAGCGCCGGCAGGGTGCCGCCGTGCCGCAGCGTCTCGTCGACCCGGCCGTGCACGAGCTGCAGCAGCTGCACCGCGAACTCGATGTCGCGCAGGCCGCCCGGCCCGCGCTTGATCTCCCGGTCCACCTGGCCGGCCGGCGTGTTCTCGATGATCTTGCGGCGCATGTCGCGCACGTCGGCGACCGCTTCCGGCCGCTCGGCCGCGTGCCACACCAGCGGCGCCAGATCGTCGATCCACTCCTGGGCGAGGGCCAGGTCGCCGGCCGCCGGGCGGGCCTTGATCAGCGCCTGGAACTCCCAGGTCCGCGCCCACCGCCGGTAGTAGGCCTGGTGGCTGGCGAGCGTGCGGACCAGCGGACCACGGCTGCCCTCGGGGCGCAACGCCGCGTCGACCGGCCAGGCCACCTGCCCGCAGATCTCGATGAGCCGGGCCGCCACCGTGGTGCCGGTGCTCAGGTCCTCGTCGCCGGCCGCGACGAAGATGACGTCCACGTCGGAGACGTAGTTGAGCTCGTTGCCGCCGCACTTGCCCATGGCGACAACGGCAAGACGCGGTTCGGGCACGCTCTTCGGGAGTCCGGCCAGCGCTATTTCGTACGCCGTGGACAGCGTCTCGTCGGCCAGGCGCGACAGCGCGGCCATGGTCGGCTCCAGCCCCCGCCCACCGGTGAGGTCGGCCGCGGCGATGCGCAGCAGCGAGATCCGGTACGCCAGGCGCAGCGCCGGCACGGTCGGCTCGCCCTCGACCTCCAGGTGGCCCTCGGCGCTCGGCGGCATCCCGGTCTTGCCGGTGGCCAGCACCCGCCAGTCGTCCGGGTTGGCCACCAGGTGATCGCCGAGCGCGGAGGACGCCCCGAGCACCGCGACGAGTCGCCGCCGCAGGCCGTGATCGCGGAACAGCGCCTCGAACAGCTCGTCGGTGGCCTCGTTGGTGCTGATGTCGCCGCTGGGGCCGATGGCCGGCCCGCCGTTGGCCCGGGCCGCGGCGCGGGCGGCCGCGTCGACCAGCCGGTGCAGCTGGCGCAGCGCCAGGTTGGGGTCGGCGGCCCGGGACAGCGAGTGGATCAGCTCGGCCGCGTCGGTGCCGACCGGGCCCTGCGCCTCGCCGTCCCACAGCCGCAGGCCGGTCGGCCCGAGCAGGTCGGCGGCGCGGGCACCGTTGTCGGCGAAGCCGTACCGGGCGAGCCGGCTGGGCCGCGTCACGTCACTGCCCCAGGAGCGGCAGGGTGCGGATGTTGCCCGGGTTGGGTATGTCGGCGTCGGGCAGCGTGCCCAGGGCGAGCGCGGCGAACCGGGCCGCGAACGGCTGCCAGACCTCCTCGACGTCGGCCAGGATGTCGGCGATCGCGTAGACCACCGCCTCGGCGTCGTAGCCCAGCTCGTCGAGAGTGGCCGCGTCGCTCGCCGCCCACGCCTCGATCATCTCGATGTCGCACTCGATGTGGAACTGCACGGCCCAGGCCCGGTCGCCGAGCCGGAACGCCTGGTGCGGGTAGCGGCTGGACGCGGCGAGCAGCACCGCCTTCAGCGGCAGCTCGGTGATCTCGTCGGCGTGCCACTGGATCACGTCGGGCAGCAGCGGCACCCACTTGAACAGCGGGTCGGTGTCGGCCGCGTCGCGCTTGCCGACCAGCCCCGGCCCGATCTCCGGCCCCGAGGTGCTGCGCTCGACCAGCCCGCCGTGCGCCTGGGCCAGCAGCTGGGCGCCGAGGCAGACCGCGAGGGTCGGCACCCGGTTGCGGACCGCCTTGCGCAGCAGCCCCTCCAGCTCCGCGAACCAGGGCGCGCCCGGGGTGCCGTCGGCCGCCGAGTAGGCGCTCTGGTCCCCACCGAGCACCACCAGCGCCTGGTAGTCGTCGAGCGTCTCGGGCAGCGCGTCCCCGGCATGCGGCCGCAGCACGCTCAGCTCGAGCCCGGCCTCGGTAAGCCACTCGCCAAGCCGCCGCAGGTCGTCAGACGGGTCGTTCTCGATGACAAGTGCGATTCCCACGCCCCCGAGGCTAGTACCCGACTCGTCCGGAAACACCGACAGGAGGTTGTCGCGGCCGGAAGCGAGGGTGGACCCATCAACCCGCAACACCGAGGGAGTTATCCGATGTCCGCAGTGAACAAGGTCGACTGGTTCCAGATCGGCACCGACCAGCCGGCCGTGGCCGAGCGCTTCTACGGCGATGTCTTCGGCTGGAGCTTCGGCAACGACGACGACACCCCGGGCTACCGCCTGGTCAGCACGCCCGGGGCCGGTGGGCCGGCCGGTGGCCTTGCCGACACCACCAACGGCGGCACGGCGAGCCACGCCATCTTCTTCGTCAACGTCGCCGACACCGCCGAGACCTGCCGTAGGGCCGAGGCGGCCGGCGGCAAGATCCTGGTCGCGCCGCGCGACGGCGGCGGTGGCCTGATCTTCGCCCACCTGCTCGACCCGAGCGGCAACCACCTCGGCGTCTACACCCCGGGCGCCAACAACTAGTCCTTTGGCGGTTCTTTGGCCGGCGGTGCTGCCCTTGTGGTCCTGGAGGCGGACGATCGCCTCCCGGACCGAACGAGGTGGGCGATGCGAGTTCGACCGGCACTGGTGTGCGTCGGCTTGGCGGCGGCGCTGGCGCTGACCGGGTGCAAGGTAACCGGCAGCGACACCGCCGCCCCGGCCGCAGGCAACGCCGCAGGCAACGCCGCAGGCAACGCCGCAGCTCCCGCCGACAAAGCGGGCGCGGACGCGCCGATCTCGGCCGAGGCGCTCTGCGCGCACCTGAAGAAAGAGGCGCCGCGGATCAAGGCGGTCGGCTCCGAGGTCGGCGCGATGGCGCAGCTGAGCATCAGCATCGCCAACCTCTACGACGACCACCTCGACCAGCTCAGCGGCGACGTGGTCGACGCGCAGGCCGCCAAGACCTGCCCGGACACCCGGGCCGAGCTGCTCAAGGCGGCCGGGATCAAGAGCTTCGCGGAGCTCTGAGCCTCAGGCCAGGCTGAGCTCGCTCATCCGGTCGCCGGGCACGTCGAGGTCGCCGGGGAGCAGTTCGCGCGGCGGGGGCACCTCGGCGGTGACCGCGACCGAGGAGATCCGGTCGGTGCGGAAGACCCGCACCGACCGGCGCAGGCGGCACCAGGCCACCAGATACCAATACGTGGGCATGCCGACGAACGCGAGCGGCTCGATCTCGCGCACCGAGCCGGCGCCGGTCTTGTCGGCGTAGCGGATCCGCAGCACCCGGCGCATCGACAGGGCGTCGGCCAGCACGCGCGGCATCTCGGCCGCGGGTGGTTGCGCGGCCAGCCGCACCCGGCCGGCCAACTGCCGGGCCCGGGCCGCGTCGTCGGCGTGCATGGCGGCGACCAGCTTGCGCAGGGCGGTGGCCGCGGCGGCGTGGAACGGCGAGCCGGCCAGGCCGTGCAGCCCGACCGCCATCGCCACCGCCTCGCTCGGGGTGAAGTTGACCGGGGGCAGCGTGTGCGCGCGGTCGAGGCAGTAGCCGCCGGTGCGGCCGGTCTCGGCGTAGACCGGGGTGCCGGACTGCTGCAGCGCCGAGATGTCCCGCTCGACGGTGCGCACGCTCACCTCGAAGCGGTCGGCCAGCCAGCGCGCGCTGCGCGGCCGCGGCGCGACCGCGCGCAGCTCCTCGACCAGGGCGTAAAGACGATCGGTCCGGTTCACGAAAAACACGCTAGGCCGGGGGTACGACAAAACTCTAAGCTGCCGTCCATGTCCGAGCCCTCGGTCGCCGCCCCTCGGGTGTCGACGCTGGAACTCTTCTTCGATCTCGTCTTCGTCTTCACCATCACCCAGCTGTCCGAGACGCTCGCCGAGCACCTCACCTTCGGCACCCTCGGCAACGTGCTGCTGATCCTGGCCGTGGTCTGGTGGATGTATTCGGGTTACGCCTGGCTGACCAACGCGGTGGCGCCCAACTCGACTACCCGCCGCACGCTGCTGCTCACCGGCATGGCCGGCTTCCTGCTCATGGCGCTCGCCATCCCGGAGGCCTTCGGCGAGTACGGCTGGCTGTTCGGCGTCAGCTACCTGGTCGTCAACGTGGTGCACTCGGTGCTGTTCCGCACGGCCGGGCCGGGCGCCCGCGACGCGATGAAGATCCTCACCCCGCTCAACCTGGTGGCCGCGCTGCTCGTGCTCGGCGGCAGCCTGGTCGACGAGCCGTGGCGGCACCTGCTCTGGGTGCTGGCCCCGATCCTGCAGATCACCGGCGGTTACGTGCACCGCGCCGAGATGCACACGATCGCGGCCGGCCACTTCGCCGAGCGCCACGGGCTGGTCGTGATCATCGCGATCGGTGAGTCGATCCTGTCGATCGGCGCCGGCTTCCACGGCATGCACCTGGGCGGCGGCGCGATCCTCACCGCGGTGCTCGCCCTCTGCGTGGCGTACTACCTGTGGTGGTTCTACTTCTCCGGCGACGACGCCCGGGCCGCCCACGCCCTGGCCGCCATCACCGACCCGGCCCGCCGGGCGCGCCGGGCGCTGGAGGCCTGGGGTTACGCGCACTACCCGATCCTGCTCGGCATCGTGATCACCGCGGTCGGCATCAAGACCACGGTCGGGCACGCGTTCGAGGGCCTGCACTGGGGCGAGGCGGTGACGCTGAGCGGCGGCGTGGCGGTCTACCTGCTCGGCCACGCGGCGTTCCTGGCCCGGCTGGGCCTGCACGGCGTCTACCACCGCCTGGTCGCCGCGCTGGTCGTGCCGGCCACCATCCCGCTCGGCCACCAGATGGCGATCGCCCAGCTGGCCGCGGTGGTGGTCATCATGGTCGCCACCGCGATCATCGAGGACATCCCGGAGATACGCCGCTCCGGCGGCACCGCGATCAGCGACTTCGGCCGCACCGCCCACGAAAGCTGAACCCCGGCGGAACCGGCGGGACCGGCCGTGACCCGCCGCCCGGGCCGGCCTGCCCGGCCCACCGGGCCCGCCCGGATGGCGGCGGCACGGAGGGTGGGACGGCAGCGCCCGGCCCGTGAAACACGGGACCGGGCGACGTCGTACTCAAAAAGGTTTAAAAGGTGTGTTCTGCCGTGGGGAATTCGCCGCCGCGGACCTCGGCCGCGAACTGGCGCGTCGCGTCGCCCAGAGCGCCCGCCAAATCGGCGTACTGCTTCACGAAGCGCGGCATCCGGCCGGTGCGCATGCCGGCCATGTCCTGCCAGACCAGCACCTGGGCGTCGGTGTCGGGGCCCGCGCCGATGCCCACCGTGGGGATCGGCAGCTCCTTGGTGACGGTCTTGGCGACCTCGCCGGGGACCATCTCCAGGACGACGGCGAACGCGCCCGCCTCGGTGACCGCGCGGGCGTCGGCCAGCACCTCGGCGCCCTCGTTCTCACGGCCCTGGACGCGGTATCCGCCCAGCGTGTGCTCGCTCTGCGGGGTGAAGCCGATGTGCGCCATGACCGGGATGCCGGCGCCGGTGAGGGCCTCGATCTGCGGCGCCACCCGGCGGCCGCCCTCGAGCTTGACGGCGTGCGCGCCGCCCTCCTTCATGAACCGGACGGCGGTGCGCAGGGCCTGGGTCGGGCCCTCCTCGTAGCTGCCGAACGGCAGGTCGGCGACCACCAGCGCGGTCTTGGTGGCCCGGACGACCGCGCGGACCAGCGGCAGCAGCTCGTCGACGGTGATCGGCAGGGTGGTCTCGTGGCCGAACACGTTGTTGGCCGCCGAGTCACCGACCAGCAGGACCGGTACGCCGTTCTGGTCGAAGATCGACGCGGTGTACTGGTCGTAGGAGGTCAGCATCGGCCAGCGATCGCCGCGGGACTTGGCGGCGATGAGGTCGCGGGTGCGGACCCGTCGGGTGGCCGGACCGCCGTACAGGGTGGGAATCTCCTGCATCGTCCTTCTCCTTTGCCCTCGAGGCCGCTCGGATGCGGTCCCCGGGTGCGGTAAATGGTCGCACCGCGCAAGGGCCGGAAGTCAGGGGTAAGTGGAGGTTCTCACATCCCTTCCCGAAACCTGTTGGTAATCGGAAGGCGACGATCGCGGCCGAACGCCTTGCCGGAGATCTTGGGCCCGGGCGCCGACTGCCGGCGCTTGTACTCGGCCAGGTCGACCAGCCGCAGCACCCGGTCGACCAGGGCCGGGTCGTTGCCGGCGGCGATCAGCGCGTCCCGCCCGAGGTCGTCGTCGACGTAGCCCTTGATGATCGGGTCGAGCACCGCGTAGTCGGGCAGCGAGTCGGAGTCCTTCTGATCGGGCCGCAGCTCGGCGCTCGGCGCCTTGGTGATCGAGTTCTCCGGGATCGGGGCGTCACCCTGGGTGTTCCGCCAGCGGGCCAGCTGCCACACCATCGTCTTGGGCACGTCCTTGAGCGGGTTGAAGCCGCCCACCGAGTCGCCGTAGAGCGTCGAGTAACCGACCGCGAGCTCACTCTTGTTGCCGGTGGTGAGGACGAGGTGGCCCTCCTGGTTCGACAGCGCCATCAGGATCACGCCGCGCACCCGTGCCTGCAGGTTCTCCACCGCGAGGCCGGAGAGGGCCATGTTGGCCAGGAACGCGTCGACCATCGGCTGGATCGCTTCGGTGCGGTAGTCGACGCCGGTGCGCTTGGCGAACTCGGCCGCGTCGTCCCGGGAGTGGCCCGAGGAGTAGCCGCTGGGCATCGAGACGCCGAAGACCCTTTCCGCGCCGAGCGCGTCGACCGCGATCGCCGCGACGACCGCCGAGTCGATCCCGCCGGACAGCCCGAGAATGACCGATCTGAAACCATTTTTGTTGACATAGTCGCGCAGGCCGAGCACCAGGGCCGACCAGACCTCGGCCTCGTCGACGACCCGCTCCGCGATGCCACCGTCGCGGCGCCCGCCGTGCGAGGGCCTAGGCGTTTTATCCAGAAAAATGCGGACAATCTCCATGTCGTCGGCGATCCATTGCTCGACGATCGGCAACGGGGCGGCCCCGGTCTTCTCCGCGCGATTCGGCTTCGCGTCGGCCGCCGGCAACGGCAGATCATGAATCAACAGCTCCGACGTGAACTGCCCGGCCCGGGTCAGCAGATCGCCCCCGGCCGTCACGATCATCGAGTCCCCGTCGAACACCAGCTCGTCCTGGGCGCCGACCGCGTTCACGTAGGCCACCGTCGCCCCGGCCTCGGCCGCCCGCCGCATCACCAGCGGCAGCCGCACGTCGTCCTTGTTCAGCTCGTACGGCGAGGCGTTGATGTTGAGCACCAGCCCCGCCCCGGCCCGCCGCGCCGCGGTGAACGGCCCTCCGGCCTGCCAGATGTCCTCGCAGACGGTCAGCGCGATGTCCACCCCGCCGAACCGCACCACGGTCAGCGAGTTGCCCGGCTCGAAGTACCGGTCCTCGTCGAAGACGCCGTAGTTGGGCAGGTGGTGCTTGTAGTAGCGAGCCACCACCTCCCCGCCGAACAGCAGCGCCGAGGCATCCCGGCGCCCATGTCCAGGGGTTGCGTCCGAGCTGGTCGCGGCCGGTCCGTCGGCGTCGACATAGCCGACCACCACGGCCAGATCGCCGAGGCCGTCTTGATCCAAACCTTGCGCCAGCGCGGTCAGGGCGGAGATCGAGGCTTCGACGAATGAGTCCCGGAAAACCAGGTCTTCGATCGGGTAGCCGGTCAGCATCATCTCCGGGAAGGCCACCAGTTGGGCCCCCGCGTCGGCCGCCTCCCGGGACCAGCGGCGAATCGCCGCCGCGTTGCCGGCGATGTCGCCAACCGTCGAGTTCACCTGGGCCAGGGCGATCCGTAGCGTGGGCATGCGTCTTATTCTTCCCCACGGACGGCGTGACTATCGCGACCCCGGGACGCCGCAAGGACCCCAGGTCAGCGTAATCTCGGCGTAATGACGCCAGTGAAGACTGGCCCGTCAAGGCCCCACTACCAGGAGTGAACGTGGACCGACAGCAGGAGTTCGTGCTTCGCACTCTCGAGGAGCGCGACATCCGTTTTGTCCGGCTCTGGTTCACCGATGTGCTGGGCACGCTGAAGAGCGTCTCGGTGGCGCCGGCCGAGCTCGAGAGTGCCTTCGAGGAGGGCATGGGCATCGACGGCTCGGCGATCGAGGGCTTCGCCCGGGTCTACGAGTCGGACATGGTCGCCATGCCCGACCCCACCACGTTCCAGGTCTTCCCGTTCGAGGGCGGCGTCTCCGGCGAGAGCGCCCGGATGTTCTGCGACATCCTGCTGCCCGACGGCAGCGCCGCCTGGGCCGACCCGCGGCACGTGCTGCGCCGCGCCCTGGCCAAGGCGGCCGAGAAGGGCTTCACCTTCTACACCCACCCCGAGGTCGAGTTCTTCCTGATCCAGGACGGCCCGCTGGACGGCTCGCTGCCGATCCCGGTCGACACCGGCGGCTACTTCGACCACACCACCCACTCGGTGGCGCGGGACTTCCGCCGCCAGGCCGTCCTCGCCCTCGAGCGGATCGGCATCTCGGTCGAGTTCAGCCACCACGAGGTCGCCCCCGGCCAGCAGGAGATCGACCTGCGCTACGCCGACGCGCTGAGCACGGCCGACAACATCATGACGTTCCGGCACGTGGTCAAGGAGGTGGCGCTCTCCCAGGGGGTGCGCGCGACCTTCATGCCGAAGCCCTACACCGACCAGCCCGGCAGCGGCATGCACACGCACCTGTCGCTGTTCGAGGGCGAGCGCAACGCGTTCTTCGACGCCGACGACCCGCAGAAGCTGTCCAAGACGGCCCGCGCGTTCATCGCCGGCCTGCTGGTGCACGCCCGGGAATACACCGCGGTGACCAACCAGTGGGTCAACTCGTACAAGCGGCTGTTCCCGCTCCAGCTGCCCAACGCGATCACCGAGAGCCCCGCGTTCGTCAGCTGGGGCCACCTCAACCGGTCCGCCCTGGTCCGGGTGCCCGCGTTCGGCAAGCCCAACTCGGCCCGCGTCGAGGTCCGCTCGATCGACTCGGCGACCAACCCCTACCTGGCCTTCGCGGTGATGCTCGGGGCCGGCATGAAGGGCATCGAGGAGGGCTACGAGCTGCCGCCGGGCGCCGAGGACGACGTCTGGTCGATGTCGCCGGCCGAGCGCAAGGCGATGGGCTACGACGCCCTGCCGGAAAACCTCTCCGAGGCGATCGACGTGATGAGCAAGTCCGAGCTGGTCGCCGAGGTCCTCGGCGAGCACGTCTTCGACTTCTTCCTGCGGAACAAGCAGGCCGAATGGGAGCAATACCGGCGCGAGGTCACCCCCTACGAGCGGCAACGTTATCTGGGCGCTCTGTAACCCTGTGGAGATCTTCTTGTACGGTCTCTCCTGACTGCCCGCTGAAGGAGAGACCGTGCTGCAAGATCTGCTCGAAGGTGCTGGCCGCAGCATCGTGTTCGGCCTGGTCGGGATCGGCCTGATGGCCCTGGGTTACGTTCTGATCGACATCCTGACCCCCGGCAAGCTCCGCGACCTGATCTGGTCCGAGCGCAACCCGAACGCCGCGTTACTGCTGGCGGCCAACCAGCTGGGCATCGCCCTGATCGTCTTCACGGCCATCTTCACCAGCTACGACTCGTTCGCCGACGGCCTGGCCTCGACGGTCATCTTCGGCATCGTCGGCATCGCCATCATGGGCCTGGCCTTCCTGGTGCTCGACTGGATGACCCCCGGCAAGCTCGGCGAGGTCATCTGCACCCCCGACCGCCACGGCGGCGCCATGGTCTCGGCTGCCACCCACTTCGGCGCCGCGCTGATCATCTGCGCCTGCATCGCTTAAAACCTTTTTCTGAGTACGAGGTCACGCCCGGTCCCCGCCGCCGCGCCCGGGCGCTGCCCACTCACCCTCCCTGCCGCCACCATCCGGGCGGTCCTGGTGGGCCGGGCAGGCCGGCCCACGCGCGGGGCCGGCCGGTCGCGCCGGTCCCGGTCTCAGGCGGTGTGTTCGAACTCGACCTTGCGGGTGGCCGGGTCGGCGATCGTCAGGCGGGCCCGGATGCGTTCGCCCAGTGGGAGGTCGCCGAGGCAGCGGGCCCGCACCGCCGGGTCGTCGAGGGCGACCGTGCCGCCCGGCGGGCGGTTGCGGCCCGGGTCGTCGCGGTCGACCACGCCCGCCTCGAACGTCTCGCCCACCCGGCCGTTCAGCAGCACCGCCTCGGCCAGGTCGATCGCGCCCCGGGTCGCCGAGCCGGCCAGCCGGTCGGTGTCGCCCATCGCCTTGGGCAGCCGGGGCAGCGCCTCCCGCGCCCACTCCGGCACCGCTGAACCGGCCACCAGGGCCAGGCAGACCTCGGTCGCGTAACGGTCGGCCAGCCGCCGCAGCGGGGCCGTCACGTGCGCGTACGGCGCGCCCACCCCGCCGTGCCCGGTCTCGGCCGGCGGCGTGCCGTCGAACGGCGTGTAGGCGGCGCCCCGCAGCAGCTCGGCGGCCTGGTCGAGAAAGGCGGCACCGCGCGGCGTCGCCGGGTCCACCGCGGCGACCACCGCCCCGACCGAGGCGCCCTCGGGCCAGCCGACGCCGAGCGACCCGGCGGCGGCGCGCAGCTTGGCCACCGCTTCCGGCTTCGGCGCCGGCATGGTGCGCAGCAGCCCGACCCCGCCGCGCAGCATCAGCCCGGCCGCGGCCATGCCGGTGAGCAGCGAGATCTGCGCGTTGTACTCCTCGACGGCGAGCGGCGCCCGCAGCACCAGCCGCCAGCCGGCGCCGTCCCGCTCGACCTCCTGCTCGGGCAGCGGCAGGTTGACCGCGCCCCGGTCGGCGGCCCGCCGGGCGAGCAGCGCCCCGAGCTCCGGCAGCAGCGCGAGCGGTTCCGGCGCCGTCCCGGCGTCGACCTGCCGCTGCACCCCGTCGTAGTCCAGCTTGGCCCGGCTGCGCACCCGCGCCCGCTCCAGCCCGACGTCGACGATCGCGCCGTCGGCGTCGAGGTCGATGGTCCACAGCACGGCCGGCCGCTCGACATCCGGCAGCAGACTGGCCGCCCCTTCACTGAGCACCTCCGGATGCAGCGGAATCCGCCCATCCGGCAGATAGATCGTCTGCCCCCGAACCCAGGTCTCGGCCGCGAGCGCCCCGTCCGGCCGGACGAACGAGGCAACGTCGGCAATCGCATACCGCACCCGATAGCCGCCACCGAGCCGCTCAAGATGCATGGCCTGATCAAGGTCCCGCGAGGAGGCCGGATCAACGGTCACGAACGGCACGTCCGTCCGATCGACCCGCGCCGCCGCATCCGCCCCCACCGCAGCCTCGGCCTCGGCGATCACCGCCGCCGGAAACTCACCGGGAAGCCGCAGCTCCCGCCGCAGCGCCGAGAAGTCGATCTGCGGCGCCCAAACCCTTTTGATCGGCACGCCCCATTACTACCAGCCCCACCCCACCCCGAAACGCACCCGGCCACGCCAACGACGGGCACACACACGAGGGAGCCGTCGCTGGGCCGACCACGCCGCACACGCGGCATGTGCACAAGAGCAACCCTTGGGCAGCAGCCCCTGGGCGCGTGGCCGGGCCCGGCCTCGCCGCACACCCGGCTACGCCGGATACACCGATGGCCACGCCGGAAGGGCGTGGCCATCGGATGGGGTGTTGCGGTCAGGCGCGCTTTGCGGTGGCCTTGCGGGCCGCGGTCTTGCGCGGGGCCGCGGCGGTGTTGCCGGCCGCGGCCTTGCGGGCCGCGGCGGCCGTGGTGGCCGTGGCCACCTTGGCGGCGTTGGTGGCCGAGTTCTTGGTCGTCGTCGCCGCCTTGCCGACGTTTGTCGCCTTGGCGCGGGCCGTCGTCTTGGCGGCCCGGGTCGCCGTGTTGGCCGCCTTGCCCGCCATCGAACCGGCCGCGGTGGCCTTCGTCGCGGTGGCCTTCGTCGCGGTGGCCTTCGTCGCGCCCGTCGGGGTGGCGGTCGCCTTCTTGGCCGGAGCCGACTTGGCCGCCGCCTTCTCCGCCGCGGTCGCCTTGGTGGCTGCCGCCTTGGCGATGCTCTTCGCCGCCCTCGGCATCGCGATCTTGGTGGCTGCATCGGCGCCGGCCCGGCTCGCGGCCGACTTCGCCGCACTCCGGTTGGCCGCGGCCAGCTTGGAGGCGGAAGCGCCGGCCGACTTCGCCGCGGTGCGGTTGGCCGCGGCGAGCTTGGACGCCGTCGCGCCGGAGCGGGCCGCCGCGCGGTTGGCCGCCGCGGTCTGGGCGTTCGCCGAGCCGGTCGCCGACTTGGCCGCGGCCCGGTTCGCCGCCGCCGTCTTCGCGTTGGCCGAGCCGCCGGCCGAGCGGGCCGCGGCCCGGTTGGCTGCCGCGGTCCCGGCGTTCGCCGAGCCACTGGCCGCACGGGCCGCCGCCCGGTTCGCCGCCGCCGTCCTGGACGCCGCCGACCCGCCGGCCGACTTGGCCGCGGTGCGGTTGGCCGTCGCCGTCCCGGACTTACCGGCGGCCGCCTTCGCGGCACTCCGGTTGGCCGAGGCGGTCTTGGACACGGCCGTCTTCGCCGCCGACCGCGCCATCGTCGCGGTGGTGGCCGCGGTCGCGCTGGCCTTGGCCGCCCGGCTGGCCGTCTTGGCCACCGTCCGCGCCGCCGTCGCCTTGGTCCCGGTCGCCTTGGTCCCGGTCGCCTTGATGGCGGTGGCCTTAGTAGTGTTCGCCTTGGTAGCGGTGGCCTTGGTCGCCGCCTTCTTGGCGGTGGCCTTGGCCGCGGTGGCCCTGGCCGCCGTCGCCTTGGTAGCAGTAGCCGGCGCCTTCTTGGCCGCCGTCCTGGCCGGGGCCGTGCCGGCCCCCCGGCTCGCGGCCTTACTGGCCGGAGCCTTCTTGGCCGCCATCTTGGTGGCAGGCGCCTTCTTGGTCATGTTGGCAGCCGCAGTCTTGGCCACTGTCGCCTTCTTCGCCGCAGTCGTGGCCGCGGCGCTCTTCGCCGCGGCAGTCTTCGCCGCGGCAGTCTTCGCCGCGGCCGTCTTCGCCGCGGCCGTCTTGGCCACCGCGGTCTTCGTGGCGGCGGTCCGGGCCGCCACCGCCTTCGTGCCGGCAGTGCCGGTCGTGCCGGCCGTGCCGGCCGCCGTCTTCGCCACCGTCGTCGTCTTACCCGCCGCGCTCCGAGCCACGGAGGTACGGGCCGCGGAGGTACGGCCGGCCGAGGTACGGGCCGCCGAGGTACGGGCCGCCGCTGTCTTCGCGGCCGCGGTCGCCTTGGTGGCCGCCTTCTTCGCGGCCGCCGTGCGCGGCGCAACCTCCTGCGCGGCGTTGACCGCCTTACCCGCGGCCGTCGTGGCCCGCGAGGCCGACTTAGCCGCGGTCTTCGTGGCGGTCCGAGCCGTCTTGGCCGTGGACTTGGCGGCCGTACTATTCTTGCCCGCCTCGGGCGTGATCACCGGCATACCGCTGATCGACCCGATGACCGCGGGCATGACCGTGTCCCGGCCGCGCCGGCCGGTGGTCTTCCGGGTCGGTGCGATGCCCGACCTGGTCGCCTCGGACATCTTCGGCGCCGGCGCGAGCGGCATGTCATCGTCCATATCGGCCGCGGGCGTGGGCTCCGGAATCGTCGCCGTCGTCATCCCCGGCATCGGGCTCATCGCCGCCGCCGTACGCCGCGGCGTGACCGGCCGGCTCTTACCGGAAGCGCTCCGCCCGGCGGACGCCGTCTTGACCCCGGCGGTCCGCGTCGAGGCGACCTTCATCCCGGCACCCCGAGCCGAGTTCGTCCGGACCGCACCGCTCCGGGACGCCGACGCAGCGGCCGGCTTCGGCGCGGTCGGCTTGGCCGTGGTCGGCTTCATCGGACGAGCCGGCTTCGGCGCCGGCTTGGCCGTGGTCGGCTTCATCGGACGAGCCGGCTTCGGCGCCGGCTTGGCCGCCCCGGCCCGCGTAACGGTCGCCTTCCCCACTGCGGTACGCCCAGCCGCGGTACGCCCAGCCGCAGAACGCCCAGCCGCAGAACGCCCAGCGGCACTCGTCGTATCGACCGCCGTGCGCCCGCCCGCGGTCACCTTCCCCGCAGTCCCACGTCCGGCGGCAGCCGCGGTCCCCGCAGCCGCGGTCCCCGCAGCCGCGCGTCCGCCGGTCGCCTGCTTGGCGATCGTCCGTCCGGCAGCAGCCGCCCCGGCGACCTTACGGCCGGCGGCGGCCAGGCCGGCCACGGTGCGTCCGGCGGTGGCCTGCTTGGCGACCGTGCGACCCGCAGCGGCCGGCTTAGCGGCGGCGGCGGCCTGCGCAACCGTGGCCTGCGCAACCGTGGCCCGCGCGGAAGCGGTCCGCGCGACGGTTTGTGCGACGCCGGCCTTGGCGACGGTGGTCTGCTTGGCAGTGGTCGGCTTGGCAGCGGCCCGCCCGGCGGCCGTACGCGCCGCGGTCTTGCCCGCGAGACCGGCCTTCACACTCGCCGCTGTCCCCCTTTTTCGCGAAATTTCGGACCGCTTCGTCGTCGTCGATTTCGCTGACGCCGCAGCCGAAGCGGGGGCCGGCTTCACGGCGGACCGGGCCGTCGACGCCGTCCGGTTCGGGGTGGTGGGCTTGGGCACCACGGGCCGGGTCGTGGTCGTCGTGCGTACCGTCGTGGTCTTCGTGGTCCGGGAGGTCGCGGCCGCGACCTTCGTTCCCGCGGCGTTTGCCCGCGCGGGCTTTCCGGAAGTTGAAGCTCTGGTCGGAGCCTTTTTGGCAGCGGCCATCTGGGTGTTCCTCCTTGCGAATGACTGCGGGCTCGTCTCCGCATGGAGACTACGAATTCCGGCTTGGACACAGGGGGTCGCTAAGCCGGTGTCAGCTTTCCTCCCCGGTCCAGCGGGCATCCGCGGCGTCCCACTCGGCATTGCGCTTCTCGACGGTTTCGAGTGCCCGCGTCGCTTCGTCAGCCGTGGCGTAGGGGCCGAGCCGGTACTGGGCGGGACACAGGTCGTCGCCGGTCTCGACACGGCTGTCACGAAGGCACCAGAAGTAGCCGCCTCCGCCGGGCCCACTGTCGTTCATGCAATCACTGTGCACCTCAAACCGACCATCCGCCACCGATTCGGGCAAAAAGTCCTAAATTTCCACATTGGATTCGTCAGGAAATCCACAAAAACCGCCCCGGCCGAGTGACGGCCGGGGCGGAATTCGAAATGACGATCAGCGAAGTTCGGCGGCGACCAACTCGGCGACCTGGACGGCGTTGAGGGCCGCGCCCTTGCGCAGATTGTCGTTGGAGACGAACAGCGCGAGTCCGTTCTCCACCGTCTCGTCGGCGCGGATCCGGCCGACATAGGACGGGTCGCGACCGGCCGCCTCGAGCGGGGTCGGCACGTCGGACAGCTCGACGCCGGGCGCGGTCGCGAGCAGCTCGCGGGCCCGGGCCGGCGACAGCGGCCGGGCGAACCGGGCGTTGAGCTGCAACGAGTGACCGGTGAAGACCGGCACCCGCACACAGGTGCCGGAGACCAGCAGCCCGGGGAGGTCGAGAATCTTGCGGCTCTCGTTGCGGAGCTTCTGCTCCTCGTCGGTCTCGGCGCTGCCGTCGTCGACGATGGAACCGGCCAGCGGCAGCACGTTGAAGGCGATCGTCTTGCTGAACGAACGGGGCGCCGGGAACTCGACGGCGGCACCGTTGTGGGTCAGCTCGGTGGCACGGTCGGCCACCTTCTTGATCTGCTCGTCGAGCTCGCTCACGCCGGCCAGCCCGGCACCGGAGACGGCCTGGTAGGTGGTGGCGATCAGCGCGGTCAGGCCGGCCTCGTCGTGCAGCGGGCGCAGCACCGGCATCGCGGCCATGGTGGTGCAGTTCGGGTTGGCGATGATGCCCTTCGGGCGGTTGCGCGCGGCGTCCGGGTTGACCTCGGAGACGACGAGCGGAACGTCCGGGTCCATCCGCCAGGCCGACGAGTTGTCGATCACGACCGCCCCGGCTTCGGCGACCCGCGGCGCGAGCGACTTGGAGCTGCCCTTGCCGGCCGAGAACAGCACGATGTCGAGACCGGCGAAGTCTGCGGCCTCGGCATCCTCGACGGTCACCTCGCCATCGCCCCACGGAAGGGTGCGGCCCGCGCTGCGCGCGGAGGCGAAGAGCCGGAGCTCGCTGACAGGGAACTGGCGCTCGGCCAGGATCCGGCGCATAACGCTGCCGACCTGTCCCGTCGCCCCCACAATGCCGATCCTCATGCCGACAAAAGTACGGCCTGAACTGCCCGCGAAGAAATCGCATAATCCACCGCGTACCAAATAATGGGATTTTTGTTCCGTATATTAGGACGGCGGGGCTAGCTTCGGAGGCATGGCGACCTACACGCACGGACATCACGAGTCGGTCTTGCGCTCACACCGCTGGCGCACCGCAGAGAATTCGGCGGGCTACCTGTTGCCGCGGCTGAATTCCGGAGTTTCGGTGCTCGACGTCGGCTGCGGTCCCGGCACCATCACCGCCGACCTGGCGACCATCGTCACACCGGGCCGGGTCACCGCCCTGGAGGTCACCGCGGCCGCCCTCGACCTGGCCCGCGCCGAGATCGCCCGGCGCGGCCTGACCAACGTCGCCTTCGCGGTCGGCGACGTGCACACGCTCGACTTCGCCGACGACACGTTCGACGTGGTGCACGCGCATCAGGTGCTGCAGCACGTGACCGACCCGGTGGCCGCGCTGCGCGAGATGCGCCGGGTCACCAAGCCGGGCGGCCTCGTCGCGGTGCGCGACAGCGACTACGCGGCGTTCACCTGGTTCCCGCAGCTGCCCGAGCTGAGTGAGTGGCTGGATCTCTACCAGCGGGTGGCCCGCCGCAACGGCGGCGAACCGGACGCGGGCCGGCGACTGCTCTCCTGGGGTCGCGCGGCCGGATTCACCGAGATCACCGCGACGTCGAGCACCTGGTGCTTCGCCAACCAGGAGGACCGGGACTGGTGGGGCGGCATGTGGGCCGACCGGGTGCTGAAGTCGGACATGGCGGCGACCGCGCTGCAGACCGGCGCCGCCACGCAGGAGGATCTGCAACGGATCTCGGACGGCTGGCGCGCGTGGGCGGCCGACCAGGACGGCTGGTTGTCGTTGCTGCACGCGGAACTGGTCGCTACGAAGTGACCAGGCCCGGGACCTTCTCCGGTTTGAAGCCCCAGTGCCAGCTCTCCCGGGCCGCGGTGTTGTAGAAGCCGTACTTGTCGGCGTTCTGCCGCACCCAGGCCAGGGCTTTGGAGTCCATGTCGAGGTCGGTGGCCATGCCCCAGCCGTGTTCGCTGGTGCCGGGCTTGGCCGCCAGCCCGCCCTGGGAGTAGAGACCTTTGCGCTTGGCCAGGTCGACCTGCTCGGCGTACGGGCGGTACGAGTCGGTGATCCCGATCTTGACGCCGTCCTTCCTGGCGTCCGCGATCATCTGGGTCAGCTTCTCGGCGGCCGGCGCCCACAGCTTGTGCCGGGTGTCGCCGACCTGCTGGAGCGCGTTGGCCGGGATCTTCCCGTTGCCGTAGGCGGTCAGCTCGGTCGGGATGCCCTTGGCGTTCAGTTGATAGGTACGCCCGGAGCCGGTGGTCTGCCCGACCGCCTGGGACAGGTAGCTGGCGAAATCGTTCCCGCCCGCCCCGCCGGCCGCGGTGGTCTGCCGGCCCGGGGTCGTGGTGGGCGCTGCCTTCTGGGTCTGCAGTGCGATGATCCGGCTCTGGATGTCCGCGATCCGCGAGTTCACTCCCTCGATTCCCACGCATTCCCGTTCGGCGGGAGCGGAGATTTCTGAGCCGGAATCCGCAACTCACCCGGCCAGGGGCAGATCGATGGTGTGCCGGGTGTGCTCGACCTTGGCCTGTAGATAACGGACGTTCGCCGCGGACGCGTACACCCGGGTCGGAAGCACCTCCCGGATCGCCATCCCGTGCGTACGCAATTGGTGAGGTTTATCGGGGTTGTTGGTCAGCAGGTCCACCGTGGTGGCGCCGAGCACCGACAGCATCTGCGCCGCCGCGGTGTAGTCCCGTTCGTCATCGAGATGACCGAGCGCCCGATTCGCCTCGTAGGTGTCGAGCCCGGCGTCCTGCAGTGCGTAGGCATCGAGCTTCGCGTAGAGCCCGATCCCCCGCCCCTCCTGCCGCAGGTAGAGCAGGTAGCCGCCGGTCTGCGAGATCCGCTCGGCCGCCTCGCGCAGCTGCGGACCGCAGTCGCAGCGCTGTGACCCGAAGACGTCGCCGGTGAGGCACTCGGAGTGCAGGCGGACGAGCGGGGTCTCGGTGGCCGGCCCGAACTGGAGAGCCAGGTGCTCCTTGCCGTCGGCGAGGCCGGTGAACGTGGTCACCTGCGCGACCGCCTCGTAGCCGTCGGGGAAGCGCAGCGGGACGGTGACCGAGGTGCGAATGGCGACGGACATGACCGTTCGATCGGCCGCCGGAGCCGGACCTTTAGATGTTCACCGGTTCGCGTCGCTCCGCGCCCTCGAGCCGCGAGGCCAGATCGAGGTCGACCTCGGAGGTGCGGTTCCTCCGGTTCGGCAGCATGTTGGTGACCAGCACGATCAGCGCGCCGATGCCCGCGTACAGGCCGAGGACCAGCAGGTGCTGGTCGATCGGGGCGGCCGGGAAGTAGAGGTCGTCGCGGACCGCCTGCACGCCGGCCCCGGTCGGCAGGTTCTCGCCGAGATGCTTGCCGAAGGACGGCAGGAACTCGGGCAGGATGCTGGCCCCGGAGATGACCGTGCCGAGGGTGAAGTAGAGGGCGCCGAGCAGCGCCCCGGCCGGGCCGAAGAGGGCGACCGAACCGGCCGTCGACGCGGTGATGGCCAGCGAGATCAGCGAGAAGATGCCGAGCATCTCGCCCCGGTCGGCGGTCTCCCCCACCCCGAACCAGGTCATCGACCAGAGGATGACGGCGGCCGAGGCGACCGCGTAGACGATCAGGATGGAGACGTGCGCGATGCCGCGGCGCCAGGAGCGGCGGGCCCGCGGGATCAGCCGGCCGAGGCCCATCGAGGCGATCGTGCCGCCGAGGGCGAGAGCCTGGGTGAGGAAGCCGAGCGAGACGCCGTTGACGTCGTCGCTGGGCAGCGGCACCACGTCGGTGACGGTCGGCGGTGTGTTCAGATCCTTGGCCGCGCTGACCGTCATGGTGTCGCCGGCCGCGGCCGCCTCGTCGAGGGCCGCCTCGGTCTGCTGCTGGACGACCGAGGTGTAGGTGCTCTTCAGCAGGCTGGCGGCCGCGGTCCCGGCCGCGCCGGCCACATACAGATGCGGCTTGCTCGCGGTGATGTCGACGCCGCCGTACACGTCCCGGCGCTTGATCGCGATGACCAGGTCGTCGGCGGTGGCGTAGTCGGTGACCTTGAAATATTCGTTCTCGGACAGCAGGGTGATCACCGCGGTCCGCTTGGCGGCCGGCGAGACCAGCCCGACCGGCAGGTGGTGCGGCTGCGCCTTGTGGCCCATGCCGAGGTAGTAGGCGGTCAGCCCGAGCTGCACGAGCACGCCGATCAGGCACACGGCCAGCGCGAAGCGCCGGAACGCCATCACTGACTCGACCGGCCCGTCCTTCGGGTTTACTGCCTCCTGCGTCACAGCCGCCTCCGCTCTCTACCGCCATCCCGAGCATTACGGACTAAAGCGCATCATGCGGCCGTTTCGCCGATCAGGGCGAGAAGTGCTCGCGCGGCCGCGCTCGGCGCCCGCACGGCGGAGACCGCAACCCCGAGGGGCCAGTCCAGGTCGGCGCCGGTCACGCTTTTCAAGATCAGACCCCGGCGATCCGGTACGGCGAACGGCGGCAGAACGGCAATACCCAGTCCTTCCCGTACGAAGCTGGCGCCGCTCCCGATGTCGATCACCTCGACGCCGACCCGCCGCCGGATCCCGGCCGCCGCGAACGCCCGGTCCACCACCACCCGGTTGCCGTAGCCCTCCGGGAAGTCCACGAACAACTCGTCGGCCAGGTCGGCGATGGTCACCTCGTCGGCGTCGGCCAGCCGGTGCCCCTCCGGCAGCACCAGGTCGAGCCGCCGCCAGGCCACCTGCCGCACCTGGATGCCGGCCGGCGGGCGGCCCGGCACCGACACCAGGGCCAGGTCGAGCGAGCCGTCGGCGAGCGCGTCGAGCAGCCCGACCGAGCCGCGCGGCGACACGGTGAGCTGCAGCATCACCCCCGGGTGGGTGCGGTGGAAGGTGCCGAGCAGGACCGGCACGTCGATCAGGCCGACCGAGGTGAGGGTGCCGATCCGCAGCGTGCCGCGCAGGCCGCCGCGCACCTCGGCGACCACGTCCCGGGCCGCCTGGGCGGCGTCGAGGGCGGCCCGGGCCCGGGGCAGCAGCGCCTCCCCGGCGTCGGTCAGGGCCACCCGCTTCGAGTTGCGTTCCAGCAGGTCGGCCCCGAGATCCCGCTCGAGTGCTTTGATCACCGAGGAGACGCCGGACTGGACCACGTGCAGGCGGGCGGCGGCGCGGGTGAAGCTGCGCTCCTCGGCGACGGCCACGAAGTACTCGAAGTGACGGAGTTCCACGCGGCCGATCATCTCATCCGGTGATGCTGATCAGCAGTAATCATCGTTGGACGAGATGCTTGTGTCGGCGCACTCTCAAGCCATGACATTGCTTGCCACCCGGTCTCAGCGGGAACAGCGCGGCTCGGCCCGGCACGGCGTGGCCTTCTGGCTGATCGCCGCCGTGTTCGCGGTGTCGCTGGCGTTCTCCACCGTGCCCGCCCCGCTCTACCCGCTCTACCAGCGGCAGGACGGCTTCTCCTCGTTCACCGTGACGATCGTCTTCGCGGTCTACGCGGTCGGCGTCATCGTCAGCCTGCTGCTCGCCGGGCGCGTCTCCGACTGGGCCGGCCGGCGCCGGATCCTGCTCCCCGCGCTCGGCCTGGAGATCGTCGCGGCCGTGCTGTTCCTCACCTGGCCGGCGCTGCCCGGCCTGATCCTGGCCCGGTTCCTGACCGGCCTCGGGGTCGGCCTGATCACCGCCACGGCGACCGCGTTCCTGCTCGAACTGCACACCGCGCACCGCCCGTCAGCAGGTCGCGCCCGCTTCGAGATCGTCTCGGCCGCGGCCAACCTCGGCGGGCTCGGCACCGGCACCCTGGTCGCGGGCGCCCTGGCCCAGTTCGCCCCGGCTCCCCTGCGTACGCCGTACCTCGTCTTCCTGATCCTGCTGGCGCTGAGCGTCGCCGCCGTCGCCGCCGTGCCCGAGACGGTGATCGCGCCGGCCGTCCGGCCGCCCTACCGGCCGCAGCGGGTCCGGGTGACCGGCAGTGCCCTCGTCCCGGCCGCCGCCGCGTTCGCCGCCTTCGCCGTGTTCGGCCTGTTCACCTCGCTCGCGCCGGGCTTCGTGGCCGGCTCGCTGCACCACCCGGGCCGGTTGCTGGCCGGCGCCGTGACGTTCCTGGTCTTCGCGGCGGGCGCCGCCGCCCAGTCCGCCTTCCGGCCACGTCTGCGCGCCGGCCTGCTCACCCTGGCCGCCGGTCTCGTGATCGTCGCGGCCGCCACCCAGCTCACCTCGCTCGCGCTGTTCCTGACCGGCGGCGCGCTGGCCGGAGCGGGCGCCGGCGTGGTGTTCAAGTCGGCCGTCGGGGCGACGGTCGCCGCCTCCGCCGCGCACGAGCGGGGCGCATCGCTGGCCGGGCTCTTCCTCATCGCCTACCTCGGACTGGTCGGCCCGGTGCTCGGCCTGGGTGTCGCGACGCGAACCGTTCCGGCCACCACGGCGATGCTCTGGTTCACCGGGTTCCTGCTGACGCTGCTCGCCGCTATCGCAGTTCTCGATCGATTCCGCCGTTCTTGAAAAAATGAAAGTGATTGCCACCACGACGCTGATCGGTAGCGGAATACCGACCAGCGTCGTCCGGCTTGGAATTCTCGGAGAAAGATGGCACACCTGGCCGGAAAACGCATGACTGATCCGGAAGACGCAGGCGCCAACTACGAGGGAATCACTGTTTCCAGCGGTGCCGCATCAGGTGACAGCAAAGCCCGATCGTCCCCGTTCACCCACCGAAGCGCGTCCGAGCTGCTCTAATGTGGATCACGGGTGCTCCTGTGACGCGCCCTGCGTTGACGTGCAAGTTGCACGACTCATAGTGTCGGGGGCGTGACGGCGGGTGGAATCCGGGGTTGCTGGACCCTGCTCGACGGCACGCGGAGCAAGGATCACAAACGGCCGAGGAGCCTTCGATGACTGTCACGATCGGCATTAACGGATTAGGACGGATCGGCCGCAGCGTCACGCGGATAGTAGCCGCGGCCGGTGAATCCGGAATATCCATTGCCGCCGTGAATGACCTTGCCTCGACCGAAAAAATGGCTTACGGTCTCCGCCGCGACAGCATTCGCGGCGCATTTCCCGGCACCGTCACGGCCCGCACCGATCACCTCGTCGTCAACGACCACGCGATCCGCGTCTTCCATCATGCGCAGCCGGAACGCATCCCGTGGGCGGACGCCGGAGTCGACGTCGTCATCGAGGCCACCGGCCGGTTCCGGGCCGGCAGCACCGCCCGCACCCACATCACCCACGGCGGCGCCCGCAAGGTGGTGATCAGTGCGTCGGCCGACGACCCCGACGCGTTCCTCGTCTACGGCGCCAACCACCACGTCTACGACCCGGCCCTGCACGACGTGGTCTCTCCCGGTTCGTGCGGCGTCAACGCGCTCACCACGATGGCCAAGGTGCTGCTCGACCGGTTCGGGCTGCGCTCGGTCAACACGTCGGTGGTGCTGGCCACCCAGGGCTGGCAGCGCTCGCAGGACTCGGTGATCGGCACCTCCCGCGACGACCCGCGGCTGGGCCGGGCCGCCGGCGAGAGCATCATCCCGCACAACCACGTGGTCGGTGACCTGGTGCGGGTGGCGCTGCCGGAGATCGGCGAGATGCGGTTCAGCTACTACTGCGTGCCCACCCCGATCGGCTCGCTGGCCGAGCTCTCCGGCCAGACCGCCCGCCCGGTCAGCGTCGAGGAGGTCAACCGCGCGATGGCCGAGGCGGCCGGCGGCCCGATGCGCGGCATCCTCGCCTACGACCCCGACCCGACCGTCTCGGTCGACGTCAAGAACAACCCGGCGTCCTGCCTGTTCGACCCGTCCGGCACGCAGACCACCGCCGACGGCGGCGTGAAGGTGCGGGGTTGGTTCGACAACGAGTGGGGTTTCTCCAACCGCCTGCTCGACCTGGCGAGGCTGGTGGGAGAACGCTCACCCGCCACATCCCGCCGGATGACCTGGAGCATCGCCTAAAGTCGGCTGATGATTGACAAGGATGACGTGCGGGCGGCGGCCATTCGCCTCGGCGAGCGGGTCCGGCGCACCCCGGTCCTCCGCGCCGACCGGCAGCTCTGGTTCAAGCTCGAGCACACCCAGCACGCCGGCAGCTTCAAGACCCGCGGCATGTTCAACCAGATCCTCGCCGCCGCGTCCCGCGGCGACCTGCCGGCCACCGGCATCGTCACGGCGTCGGGCGGCAACGCGGGCCTGGCGGCGGCGTACGCGGCCCGCGAGCTGAGCGTTCCCGCCGAGGTGTACGTGCCGCAGACCGCGCCCGCGGTCAAGGTGGCGAAGCTCCGGAAGTACGGCGCCCGGGTCACCCAGATCGGCAACGAGTACGCGGAGGCGGCCGCCGCTGCCGCCATCCGCTCGGCCGAGACCGGGGCACTCATCTGCCACGCGTACGACAACGCCGACATGATCGCCGGCAACGGCACCCTCGGCCTGGAGCTGATCGAACAGCTGGAGGCCGGCTTCGACACGGTGCTGGTCGCGGTCGGCGGCGGCGGCCTGATCGGCGGCGTGATCGCCGCGGTCCGCGACCGGGCCCGGGTGATCGCGGTCGAGCCGACGACATCGGCCGCCCTGCACGACGCGCTGCGGGCCGGCCGCCCGGTCGACGTCCCGGTCTCCGGGGTGGCCGCCGACTCACTGGGGGCTCGGCGGGCCGGCCGGCTCGCCTTCGAGCTGGCCAGGGATGCCGGCGTCTCGTCGGTGCTGGTCGACGACAAGGCCATCATCGACGCCCGGCGCCGGCTCTGGGACGACTACCGCCTGGTGGTCGAGCACGGCACGGCGGCGGCGCACGCGGCGATCACGTCGGGGGCTTACCTGCCGGCCGCGGACGAGCGGGTGGTGGTGCTGCTGTGCGGCGCCAACACCAACCCGGGCGACCTGGCCTGAGCAACGCCAGGCCCCTCGCCTCTTATCGTGCAGCTTTACTGGGGCCGGGCGGTGCTTCAACATCGCATACCGCGTCTCGCCGACTGACACGAAATGCCGTATATATCCGGCGGGGTAGCTCGGCTCCGCTGGATCTTGTTGAGTTCCGTCGCCGACGGTGCAGCAGATCTTCAAGATCTGAAGCGGGCCGCGGGCATCGGCCGGCGCCGGAGGGTCAAAGGCCGCCGAAAATCCTCGCGCTCTACCTGATCGCCCGGTAGAGCAGGATCAGGCCGATCACCGTGCCGAACGTGACGATGATCGTCTTGAGAACCCGGGACGGCAGGCGGCGGGCCAGCCGCGCTCCCACATATCCCCCCACGATCGTCGCCGGCGCCAAGGTGAGGACCGCGCCCCAGTGCACCGGCCCGAACAGCGCGAAGACGACCACCGTGACCAGCCCCACCGTCGCCGACAGCACGTTCTTCAGCGCGTTGATCCGGTTGAGCGGCTCATCGAGGATCAGGGCAAGAGCCGCCACATACATGACCCCGAGAGCCGCCCCGAAGTAGCCGCCGTAGATCGCCCCCACGAACACCACCACCTGCAGGGTGAGCGCCGCCCGCCCGGCCGACATGTGCCGAGGATGCCCGACGAACCCGCGCAGCCGCTCCTGAAAGGCGAGCGTCGCAGCCGCCCCGAGCACCAAGAACGGCACGATGAGCTCGAACGCCCGGGCCGGCGTGACCAGCAGCAACACGCAGCCCAGGATCGACCCGGCCACGCTGGTCGGCAGGATGCCCCGCAGCCGCCGCCCCTGCCCCGCAAGATCCGCCCGACTCCCGACGACGCTGGACACGTAGCCCGGAAAGACCGACACGGAGTTGGTGACGTTGGCGTCGACGGACGGCAGCCCGGTGGCGATCAGGCTGGGAAACGTGATCAGCGACCCGCCGCCGGCGATCGCGTTGACCCCGCCGGCAGCGACCCCGGCGACGATCAGCAGAAGCATGTGCGTGAAATCCATGGCGCCAGTGAATCTACGCGTACGGCGTCCCAGTAAGATTGCCCCCGACGGACGAGTCGGCCGGGCGGTCGCGTCGGCGCCCTAGTGGCGTCACCGAGGAACGTCCGGACTCCGAAGAGCAGGGTGGTTGTTAACGGCAACCCGGGGCGACCCGCGGGAAAGTGCCACAGAGAACAGACCGCCGGCCCACGCTTCGGTGTGGTGCCGGTAAGGGTGAAACGGTGAGGTAAGAGCTCACCAGCACCCCGGGCGACCGGGGTGGCTAGGTAAACCCCACCCGGAGCAAGGCCAAGAAAGGCCGCCGAAAGGCGACCGGCGCAGGCGCTTGAGGGCTGCTCGCCCAAGCCTGCGGGTAGGCCGCAAGAGCCCAACGGCAACGTTGGGCCGAGATGGATGACCGCCCCCGGCGACGAGAGTCCCGGGCACAGAATCCGGCGTACAGGCCGACTCGTCCGTCACCTTCCTGAGCACGGCGCTTTACACCCTCGCCCACCCGGCGTTTCGACCGTTAGTTCTGGTCGATGCCGGTCGTCGTTTGACGGCCCGGCCACGGCCCAGACGGGCCCAGGGACGGCCCGGGACCGATCTTCAAGGCGAGAGGCTCGCCTACCTGAGCGGGCATCCCCTCGCGCAGGCCACGCCCGGCCGGGCCACGCCTGCCTGGCCGGTCGGTGCGGCTACGGCCATGGCGTGGAAACCGTAGTCGCTGGCCTGGGTGTCTCTGCAGGCCCATGGCGACCGGGACATCGCGGTTGGGCCGGACCTGGGCGGCAGCACCGCGTTCAGGAATGTGGAGCCGACCGCATAGCCGCGGCGGGCCACCTCGAACGAGAACTACGCGGCCAGTTCCCGCCCGCTGGAGGTGCCGGCGCCCGGCCACCGCAGCCACACCAAACGCAGGGTGACACCGCCTCGATCTGCCATCGCGGGCGCGCGAAACCAATCCTTTCGGCCGTCGACTTCCAGAGCATGGCAACCTCCCATGCAACCTTCTGGCCTCCTGCGGAGTAGATGGGGTGTCGATCGAAAGGGGGCGTGGTGGTTCGGGCTGACTGGGAAGCGCAGTTTGTCGAGTATTTCGCCGCGCGTGCGCAACCGCTGCGGCGGCTTGCCTACTCGCTGTGCGGGGACTGGCACACCGCTGAGGATCTTGTGCAGCTTGCCTTTGTGCGGCTGTATCGGCGCTGGCCCAGCATTCGCGGCGAGACGGTCGACGCCTATGCCCGGCAGGTGGTGGTCAACGCGTTTCTGTCGCATCGGCGGGCTCGGCGGCGGGAGTCGCTGATGGCTGACCTGCCTGAGCGGGCCGTGGGCAGCGATCCGGCTGACGGGCTGGCGGTGCGGCGGGCACTCGCTGAGCTGGCGCCGAGGCAGCGGGCCGCGGTGGTGCTTCGGTATCTGGAGGATCTGCCGGTGGCTGAGGTGGCCGCCCTTCTTGGGATCAGCGAGGGCACCGTCAAGAGCCAGACCTCGCGAGCCATTCAATCCATGCGTGGGGCGCTTCAGGGCGCCGCGCTCGCCAACGAGGAGTAGGCGATGCAGGAAGCTGACGTGCAAGAGGCGCTCAAGGCGTACGTCACTGATGGTGAGCCGGCGATGGGGCTCACCGCCGATGGGGTTCTGAAGGCCGGACGACGGTCGCGGCGGGCCCGGCGGCTGGCCGGCGTCGCCGGGGCGGGGCTTGCGGCCGTGCTGGCCGGCGTCGCCGCGGTCGGGGTGTGGGGCGGCAGTCCGGACGGGCCGGAGTACATGGCGGCCGACCCCTGCCCCGTCCCGCCAGGCGCCCGGCCGGCCGGCGTGATCGCGGGTGACCAACCCCTATCGCCCAACCTGGTGGCCTGGGCGACCACGAGCGTGACCTGTTATCTCAACGCCGAGGTGCCACGGCTGCTCCCGACCGCGACCTATGCCCAGGTGCCGGGCGCGCAGGCCGGGCCCCTGATGGGGTTCAACCTCGGTGGCCAGCCGCCGTGGGGTAACCGGGTGGACGCGCTGGCCCTGATCCGCGACGCCAAAGGAGTCGGCGATCTGACGGTCAACGTCGGGGTGGTCGACGAGTCGGTGGCGGCGCAGGCCGAGGCCGAATGCCGCGGGGACACGGTGGCGAAATGCACCGTGATGAGCGGGCCGAAGGGATCCACCGTGCTGCTGGGCACCGAGCCGGACGGGACCCCGGCCGGGGAACCAAAAAACTGGGTGGTCCGGGTCTACCGCGGGCACAGCGAGATCTACGTGCAGGTCTCGAACACCGATCGGCAGGAGAAGGACGGTGCGGCTCCGGTCGCTACTCGACCGGAGCCGGTCCTCTCCGCTGATCAGGCCGTGCAGTTGGCGCTCTCCCCCGAGCTCTATCTGTTCCCGTAGATCAGGCCAGGTCGTCGATGATTTCCTGGGCTGCTCGCTGGCCGGTCTCGACCGCGCCGTTCATGTAGCCCTGGTACTCCAGCGACGTGTGCTCGCCGGCGAAGTGGCAGCCGTTCACGGCTTGCTCCTCCACCCCGGTGATGGTCGTGTACTGACCGGGGGCGTAATACGAGTACGAACCGCGCGTCCACGGGTAGGCGGTCCAGTACGCCAGCGTGGCCTTGCCGTTCCAGGCCTTGGTCAGGCCGGGCAGGGCCGGCTCGGCCTGGGCCAGGAAGCGCTGGGCGTACTTCGTGGTGCTCTGCGACGCGAAGTCGGCACCGGCTGCGCCGCCGGTGAAGTTGACCAGGATGCCGGACGAGCCGGACTGGCCGCGGGTCACGTCCCAGGAGTTCTGGAAACCGAGGTCGGTGAAGACCTCGCCGTTGCAGCCCAGGTCGTTCCAGACTCGCTGGTTGAACTGCAGGTGCAGCTTGCTGTTCGTGCCCATCTTGCTGGTGTTGATGGCGGTGAGCTTGCGGGCCGGGAAGCCTGCTTTCGTCAGGTCCACGTCGCGCAGCGTGCTGAACGGCAGGGCCAGGATCACCCGGTCGGCGGTGATCGTGGTGGACGTTCCGGCGGTGACCTGCCAGCGGCCGCTGCTCGTGCGGGCCAGGGCGCGCAGGGCAGTGCCGGTGGTGATCTGGCCGGACAGCTTCGCGGCCAGTTTGCTGACGATCCGGTCGTTGCCGCCGGTCACGTGGAACGTCTCGTCGGACGGCCCGAAGAGGCTGACGTCGTCGGATTCCTGGTAGCCGAAGAGGTAGACCAGGTTCAGGGCGGACTGTTCGCTGCTGTCCGCCCCGTACTCAATCGTGTAGGCCGTGGCCAGCAGCTTGCCCGCCTTCGAACTGAGGCCGCCCGGCACCCGGGTTTTGATCCAATCGTCGACCGACATCGCGTCCAGCGCCCGGCCCGCGCGGGTGGAGCTGTAGTAGGTGGTGGGGAAGCCTGCGGCTTCCGCGTCGGCGGCGGCGCGTTCCGCGACGATCGCCAGGTCGTTCTGGGCGTCCGCGTACGACCACGGGACGCCGCCGAAGTGGTAGAGCGGCTCGGAGCCGGCCGGTTCCGCCTCGATCAGGTTGGTCGTCGACAGGCCCAGCTCGTCGATCAGGCCGAGGATCGCCTCGTGGCCGGTGTCGATGAGCTCGCCGCCGAACTCGGCGATCTGGCCGCCGAAGCTGGAGCGGTCGGTGTAGCAGCGGCCGCCGATCCGGTCGGCGGCCTCGATGACGGTGGCCCGGTAGCCGGCCTTGCCGAGCTCGTAGGCCGCGGTCAGGCCGGCCAGGCCGGCGCCGATCACGACGATGCGGGCGGCCGAGTCGGCGCGGGCCGGTCGGGCGGCGGAAAGGCCCGCGGCGGTCAGTCCGAGGGCGGCCGCCGAGCTCTTGAGCAGGGTGCGACGGGAGACGGCGGCACGCCGCAGGGTGCGGAGGAGGGGGGTGCGAGACATCGATGTCCTTATTTTGAGCAGGGTGATCCCACATGGCGGACAAAAGGTGAGAGCGGTTACCGCCGCTGTTCGACCGGGCCGTCGGGGCTGTAGACGCGGTTGCGGCCGGCCGACTTGGCACGGCGCAGGGCCATCTCGGCGTGCTCGATCAGCTCGGTGGGGCTGGTGCCGTCGCGGAACAGGCCGGCCACGCCGACCGACACGGTGACCCGGAACTCCTCCTGGTCGCCGACCGCGAACTTCTTCTTCTCGACGACCTCGCGGACCCGGCCCGCGGCCTGCACCAGGTCGGTGCCGTCGTAGCCGGGCAGGACGGCGGCGAACATGTTGTCGCCGACCCGGCCCAGGACCGCGGCGTCCCCGCACAGGCGGACCAGCCGGTCGGACAGCTCGGTGAGCACCTCGTGCCCGCCGGGCTGGCCGTGGATCTGCACGATCAGCCGGAACTGGTCGACGTCGAGCAGGATCACCCCGACGTCGTACCGTTGCCGCCGTCCTCTTTCGACTTCAAGGTCAAGGTGCGAGAGGAGTACGCCGCGGGCCTTCAAACCGGTGAGCTCGTCGACGATCGCGAGGCGCTGCTGGATGCCGAGGACCATCCACATCCGGACGATCACCAGGGTGAACAGGCAGACCCCGAACAGCAGGACGCTCGGCGTGTACCGCTCGTAGAGCACGACCAGCGGGAGCAGGGCGGCGACCGCCAGCATGATCAGGCGGCCCACGGTCACGTTGGGCAGCGCCACCTTGGCCCGGTGGTCCAGCGTCCGCATGCTCGGGTGCAGGGCGGCCGCGCCGAGCAGCACGTATTCGCACAGCCAGAGCACGTCCGGCACGCCGCCGTCGCGGTAGGTGTCGGCGGCGGTCTGCAGCCCGTAGACCATGTCGGCCACCAGCATGGCGAGCAGGCTGGCCAGGAGCAGGCGGAACGCCGTCGAGCGGGCACCGGACCCGACGGCCAGCCGGATGGCGGTGGCCAGCACGATCAGGTCCATCACCGGGTAGGCGATGGAGACCACGTTGCTGGCGAGCGACTCCGACCCGTCGACGTCGGTGGCCATCGGGCCGATCAGGTAGACCCACCAGAGCATGCCGAGGCCGATGGCCAGGATCGCCGCGTCGAGCAGGGTCGCGGTGTCCCAGGACGGGGTCCGCCGGCGCACCAGCAGGACCAGCGCCGCGCACACCAGCGGGTATTGCAGCAGGTAGAACAGGTCGGCCGGGGCCGGGAACGCGTCACTGTCGTAGATCGCGTGGGAGATGTAGTAGGCGACATCACCGATGGTGTAGCAGAACTGCCCGGCGCCGAGGAGCAGCCAGGGCAGCCGCCGGGACTGGCGCACGCGCCGGGCCCCGGCAAAGACCGCCCACGTCGCGGCGGCACTGATTCCCGTGTAGTAGAAGTTCTGCCCGTCGCCGCCGAGCCCCGCGTACGGCAACAGGAGAAACCCGATGACCGCCGCGAAGCCCAGCACCGCGAACCAGGCCGACACCGACGCCGATGGCGCCGTTCGGTTGACCGAAACTACCGGAATGGTGGAATGCACAGCACAACCTTGGTCCAGAAAGGACCATTGCTGGACAACCATACGGTCATGTTGATCTGGATAAATAGGTCAAACATATAGACGTTGGTCTATAACCAGAAACATCACTGTCTGCTATAAGCAGACTACGTTGCTTGCAGGCCCCGGCGCCAGGACAGAACGCGGCGCTCCGCGACCCGCAGAAGCACGTCGGACAGCAATCCTAGCGCTCCATAAATAAACAATCCTAAGAGCACCACGTCGGTCTGGCTGAACTCGCGGGCCTCCATCATCAGGAAGCCGATACCGTTCTGGGTGTTGGTCTGCTCGCCGACCACCAGGCTCAGCCAGGCCGCGCCGATCGCCAGCCGCAGACCCAGAAACAGCGACGGCATCGCGCCGGGCAGCACCACATGCCGTAACCGGGCCCAGGTGCCGAGCCCGTAGGTGCGGGCCAGCTCGACAAGTCGCTCGTCGATGTCGCGGATCCCGGCGTACACGTTGAAGTAGAGCGGGAAGAACGCACCCAGCGCGACCAGCGTGATCTTCATCGACTCACCGATGCCGACCCAGATGATCAGCAGCGGGACCAGCGCCAGGTGCGGGAGCATCCGGGCGATCTGCACCGGCGGGTCGATCGCGTCGTCGCCGACGCGCAGCAGGCCGGCCAGCGAACCGAGCACCAGGGCCAGGCTGCCGCCGATCAGCAGGCCGAGCGCCGCTCTGGTCAGCGAGTCGAACAGGTGGTGGCCGAGGGTGCCGTCGGCGGCCAGCCGCCAGCCGGTCCGCAGGACCACGCTCGGCGCCGGGAGCTTCTCCGCCGAGATCAGCCCGGCCTGAGCCGCGGCCTCCCAGAGCGCGAGGATCACCACCGGGCTGACCAGCCGCCGCCAGCGCCGCCTCCGCACGGTCGGCGGCGGGGCGGCCGAGGTCACCTCGGCCGGCACCGCCACCAGCGTCATTGCACGGCCCCGGCGAAGCGCGCGTCGATCAGCTCGTGCGCGTCCACCTTGACCGGGATGAGCTTCAGCTCGGTGAAGCCGTCGGCGATCGCCTGCAGCTCGGTGCCGATCTCATCGGTCAGCGGCGCGACCGGTTGCGCGGCGCGGGCCAGGGCACGCTTGGTGGTCGGCTCATCGATCTTCAATTCCGGGGCCAGGACCTTGGCGCGTTCGTCCGGGTTGGCGATCCCCCAGGCCGTCGTTTTTTCGTACGTCGTCAGAAAGCTCTTGATCTGCTCGGTCTTCGCGTCGGCCGCATCCTTGGCCACCAGGATGTACTCGCGATTGTCGGCCACCCCGGTCGCGTCCGCGAGGATCTGCACGTCCGGCCGCTCGGCGAGCGCGAAATACGGATCCCAGATGATCCACGCGTCGATCTGGTCGTTGTCGAAGGCGGGCCGCCCCTCGGCCGGCTTGAGATATTTGACATTGACGTCGCTGAGCGTCAGATGGTTGGCCGCGAGAAGCCGGACCAGCAGCCAGTGCACGTTGGAGCCCTTGTTCAAGGCGATCGTCCTGCCCTTGAGATCGGCGAAGGTCTTGAAGCCGCGAGCCTTCTTGACCAGCACCGCCTCGCTCTGCGGCGACGGCTGACTGACCGCGGCGATCCGGAACGGCGTCTTGGCGGCGGCCGCGAAGATCGGCGGCGCTTCTCCGGTCTGCCCGATGTCGATCGCACCCGCCTTGATCGCTTCAGTAAGTGCCGGCCCG
Source organism: Paractinoplanes durhamensis (assembly GCF_016862175.1). GTDB lineage: Bacteria > Actinomycetota > Actinomycetes > Mycobacteriales > Micromonosporaceae > Actinoplanes > Actinoplanes durhamensis. The sequence continues at coordinate 85,085 of NZ_BOML01000048.1, forward strand.
CTCTCGAAGAGCGACCAGGTGACACCGGGGGCATCATTACGGGCTTTGACCAGGCTCAATCCCCCGAATCGCTGATATCCGATCCGAAGGGTGCCACCACCGGCGGCGGCTTGGTCATCATCATTGCCGCATCCGCTGAGCGCGGCGGCTGCGGCAAGCGTCAGGACAGCTGCGATTACGAGGGTACGGCGCATGGCTCGTACTCTATATAGCCGATGGGAAATATGGATAGACTTCCGTGGCCCGGCGACGGCGGGTGCTCGGCGAGGAGCACCCCGCCACCCTGGGCTCGGCCAACAGCGTCTCGGGCTATCTCAGGAAGTTCGGGCGGCACGACGAGGCGGACGCTCTCCGGCGGCAGTTCGATCTCCAGTTCCGACCGTTGACGCCATTGCCTTGGTCGGGTGTAGACGTTTAGCTTCCTCAATTAGGAAACTTTCTTCAACGTTTACGCCCCTGGAGGGCTCATGCGCGTTATCACCCGCCGCCTCGTCGCCGTGGCGGCCGCGGCCGTGACGCTGATAGCGGCTGCGCCGGCCGGCGCAGCGCAGGCGCACGGCAAGTCCTACGTCAAGGTCGGGTACTTCACCCAGTGGGGGATCTACGGCCGCGGGTTCCCGCTCGCCAAGGTGCAGAGCTCCGGCGCCGCCGCGAAGCTGACCCACCTCAACTACGCGTTCGGGCCGGTCACCAGTGCCGGCGTGTGCGCCTCCGCCGACCCGTGGGCGGACTGGCAGACGTCCTTCTCCGACGCGAACAGCGTGGACGGCGTCGGGGACGTGGCCGGGCAGCCCCTCGCCGGGAACCTGCACCAGCTCGCCGAGCTCAAGGCCGAGAACCCGAAGCTGCGGGTGCTGATCTCGCTCGGCGGGTGGACCGGATCGGCGTACTTCTCCGACGCGGCCCTGACCGACGCCTCGCGCAAGAAACTCGTCAGCTCCTGTGTCGATCTCTGGATCAAGGGGAACCTGCCGGACCTGCCGGCCGGTGCCGGCGCCGGGATCTTCGACGGCATCGACCTCGACTGGGAGTGGCCGGGGTCGGACGGCAACGCCGGCAACGTGATCCGGCCCGAGGACAAGCACAACTTCACGCTGCTCGCGGCCGAGTTCCGGGCGCAGCTCGACAAACTCGGCCGGAGCTCGCGCCGGCACTACGACCTGACCGCGTTCCTGCCGGCCTCGCCCGCGAAGATCGACGCCGGGTTCGAGGGCAACAAGATCTTCAAGTACCTCGACTTCGGCACCGTGCAGGGCTACGACTTCCACGGCTCGTGGGAGCTGCGGGCCAACCAGCAGTCGTCGATCTTCGTGCCGAAGGGTGCGCCGGACAACCCGGACTTCTCGGCGGACAACGCGATCAACGCCTGGGTGACGGCGGGGGCGCCGAAGCGCGAGCTCGTGCTGGGTCTCCCCTACTACAGCCAGGGGTGGACCGGGATCACCAGCGGCGGGAACGGCCGGTTCGCCACCGCGACCGGGCCGGCGAAGGGGGTCTTCGCGGACGGCACCGAGGACTACAAGACGGTCAAGAACCTGCCCGGCTTCCAGGTCTACCGGGACGTCCGGGCCGGTAACTCGTGGCTGTTCGACGGCACCACCTTCTGGACCTACGACGACCCGGCGCAGATGCTGCAGAAGACGCTCTACATCCGGGCGAAGGGGCTCGGCGGGGCGATGATGTGGTCACTCGACGGGGACGACGACAACGCGTCGCTCACGAAAACGATCTCGTCCGGTCTGAGGTAATTGTTTCGCGGGCGTGGCGGTGCCGTTAAGCGCACCGCCTCGCCCGTTCGGCGCACAGTGATCGACTGACTCCGGTCTGCATCGTTAGCTTCGTTGTGGACCGCGCGCGCGGCCTGCGGCCGCACCTGCGGCCCGAGACAAGCGAGGAGGTGCGGCTGATGGCCGAGACCGAATCTCCGGTGCCGAGCACACCGGCCCGCAGCGATCGCAGCCCGTGGAACTGGCTGCTCGTCATCCCCATCGTGGTGCCGCTGCTGACCCCGCTGTTCAACCACGACTCGCCGCGGCTGTGGGGCTTCCCGGCGTTCTACTGGCTGCAGTTCCTGTTCATCCTCGTCGGCGTGGCCACCACGTCGGTGGTCTACCGGATGACCCGGCGGTGACCCGATGAGCGATCACATCACCGAGATCATCGTCTTCTCGTTCCTGTTCCTGCTGGTCAGCGCGATCGGCTTCGTCGCGGCGCGGTGGCGGGCACCCAAGGACATGGCCCACCTCGACGAGTGGGGGCTGGGCGGGCGCAGCTTCGGCGGGTGGATCACCTGGTTCCTCGTCGGCGGCGACCTCTACACGGCGTACACGTTCGTCGCGGTCCCCGCGCTGATCTTCGGGGCCGGTGCCGCCGGCTTCTTCGCGGTGCCCTACACCGTGATCATCTATCCGCTGTTCTTCCTGATTCTGATCAGGCTCTGGTCGGTGTCGCACCGGCACGGTTTCGTCACGCCCGCCGATTTCGTGCGCACCCGTTTCGATTCGCCGACGCTCGCCCTGCTCGTCGCGATCACCGGCATCGTCGCCACGATGCCCTACATCGCCCTGCAGCTGGTGGGCATCGAGGCGGTCCTGAAAACGATGGGTGTCACCGGCGACAGCATGCTCGCCCGGCACGCGCCGATCATCATCGCGTTCGCGATCCTCGCCGCCTACACCTATCAGTCAGGCTTGCGCGCACCCGCGCTGATCGCGTTCGTGAAAGACACGCTGATCTACATCGTCATCATCGTGGCGGTCATCTATCTGCCCTACAAGCTGGGCGGCTGGGGCGACATCTTCGCCGCGGCCGACAAGAAATTCCAGGGCACACCGGCGCCCAACGACGGCATTCTGCTCAACGCCAACAATCAGATTCAATACATCACGCTGGCGCTGGGCTCGGCGCTCGCGCTGTTCCTCTACCCGCACAGCATCACCGGCGTGCTGGCCAGCAAGAACCGCAACGTCATCAAGCGGAACATGTCGGCGCTGCCGGCCTACAGTTTCCTGCTCGGCCTGATCGCGCTGCTCGGCTACATGGCCATCTCGGCCGGCATCAAGCCACTGCCCGGTGCGAAAGAGGGAACGCTCGACAGCAACACCGTGGTGCCGTTGCTGTTCGACCAGAAATTCCCGTCCTGGTTCGCCGGCGTCGCGTTCGCCGCGATCGGTATCGGCGCACTGGTTCCGGCCGCCATCATGTCGATCGCCGCGGCCAATCTCTTCACCCGCAACATCTACAAGGAATACCTGAAGCGCGATGCCACCCACGCTCAGGAGGCGCAGGTCTCGAAGATCGCGTCGCTGGTGGTCAAGGTGGGTGCGGTCGCGTTCATCGTCTTCCTCGACCCGCAATTCTCCATCGACCTGCAACTCATCGGCGGCGTCATCATCCTGCAGACGGCCCCGGCGGTGGCAATCGGTCTCTACACCCGATGGCTGCACCGCGGCGCGCTGATCACCGGCTGGGCGGCCGGCATGGGCCTCGCCCTCTGGATGCTCTGGCAGATCCCGAACGCGGTCACCAAACGCGCCCACTTCGGCGGTTCCGCATTCCCGCTGTCGGAATTCGGCTTCGACACCAAGAAGACCATCTACGTCGGTTTCGTCGCGGTCGCGGTCAACCTGATCGTGGCCGTCCTGGCGACGTTCTTCCTGCGCACCATGAAGACCCCGGAAGGCGTCGACGGCACCACCCCGGACGACTATTTCGCCGACGAGGGCGACCCCCGCATCGAGAAGACCCCCACGACGGTCGACACGGTGTCGTCCACCTAAATGCCTGGCCCGCTCCCGGGTCAGAGAACGCCGCACCCCTCTTCGGTGCGGCGTTCTCGCCTTTCCCGCGCTTCTTATGAATACGCTCCCTCGGGGCGGGCCAACCGCACTCGCGCGAACCCGCCCCAGGGACCGGCCAGGTGCGGAGCACGGCCGTCCCCGGCCGCCGGGCCGGATGAAATCAATCGCCGTAGTAGTACTGCTGCACCTTCGCGACCCAGTTCTGGAACACCACATTCAGGTCGCCGAGCGACCGCCTCGACATCGTCGTGGTCGGCATCTCATGAATGAACACCTCGGTGTTGCCCTCGTCGAAGACGCCGCCCTCGACCGCCGGCTCCCGGAAGATCATCAGCGGGAGGCCGGCGCCGTAGAGAATGCCCGCCTCGAGCTGGTTCCACGGCGTCGGGAACGACATGTCCGCCGTCTTCGCCCGGCTGCTTCCCCGGCGGACCTGGCCGGCCGTCATCCGGTATTGCTCGAACCCGAGGATGATGCCGCCCGCACAGTGCCGCACCATCCGCAGCACCTCTTTGAGCGGCAGGTCGTTCGGATAGTCGCTGCGGCCGAGGGCCCGCCATTCGAGCTGATGCCGCTTCACCAACCGGAGAATGATTTCGGCGCTCGCCGTCTGCTCCGGGCTCAGGTTCTCCGGGCTGGGCGAAGAGACGAAGATCGGGAATCGCATGCGCGGAACCTGCATCTGCGAGCACCTCCTCGACCGGGATGTGCACCACAGTAGGTCCACCGTGGAAATCGGCGGGTCCAGCGAACGGGTGATCTACTCCGGATTACCGGAGTGCCATTCGTGGTCGAGGATTCCCATGCGCACCTGGTCGTGCCAGCGGCCGCCGCGGAACACCGCTTCCCGGTCGCGGCCCTCATCGGTGAAACCGGCCTTCGCGTACGTGTGCAGGGCCCGCTCGTTGTAGCCGAGGACGCTCAACTGGATCCGGTGCAGATTCAGCTCGGTAAATCCGTACCGCACCATCAGCCGGGTCGCCTCCCCGCCGTACCCCTGTCCCTGATGCGGCGGCCCGATGATGATCGCGAAGGTGGCCGTCCGGTTGTGCACATCGGCGCCCCAGAGCGAGACGTGCCCGAGCATCGTGCCGCCGTCCCGGGTCACCACGATGAACCCGGCGTCGGTGCCCTGGTTGCGGTTCCAGGCACGGAACTGCTCGGCGATCGCGTCGGCCGGCCGCGGATGCAGCGGCCCGTTGGTCTGCGAGATCAGCACATCCGGGTCCTGCCACCAGGTCACCAGGTCGGCCAGGTCCACCTCGCGCAGCTCACGGAAACGGATCCGCGCGCCGGTGAGCGCGTTGGTCGTCGGAATCATGCAGCCGAAGTTACTGCGTGCCCACCATGAGGGCACCCACCCCGGCCCGGGCCTGCACGTCGACCCCGGCCGCGCCGTCCTGCCAGCCGTTCGCGGTGAAGTTCTGCCCGGCCCCGATGCCCTGGTGGGTCTGCCCGTCCAGGACGACCTGCCCGGCACCCGAGCCGACCTGCACCCGGGTCGGAGTGCCCGCGGCCAGCCGCACCCGGAACTGGTCGACACCGCCGGTCATCTCCACCGCGACCGGCTTGCCCGGCTTCGGCAGCGCGATGTCGAGGCGGCTCGACCCACCGGCCAGCTGCACGCCGTCGGCGAGGCCGCCGCTCAGGTCGACCGAGGCGTCCCGGGTGCCGCCGTCCAGCCGCACGGTCCAGCCGACGCCGGCGTTGAGGACGACGTCGACGATGCCGGAACCCTGCTCCGGGCCGGGCTTCAGGTGCAGCCGCACCACGTCGTCGTCGCGGTCGGCGTGCGGGACGAAGCCGCCGCCGTCGGGCACGGTGACCCGGTAGAGGTCGTCGCCGAGCGAGCCGGCCCGCACCCGCACCGAGGTGGCGCCGTCGAGCAGCTCGAACGTGGCGTTCCGGGCGCCGTCCACCGGGCCGGTCACGGTGGTGGGGCCGCCCCCGTCCCGGCCCGACCCATCCCGGCCCGACCAGGACAGCCCGATCAGGATCGCGGCCAGGCCGACGATCAGCACGCCGGCCAGGGCGATGGCGAGGGTCAGGGCGGGCCGTGACATCCGGCGGGTCAGCGCTTTCACGGGCATGGAAGTTCCCCGATGGCGCTTCGGCTACACCCGGGTCCGCATGTGGTCGGCGAGCGCCCCGGTGAAGCGTTCCAGCGTGGCGGCCAGGGCCGACTTCTCCTCGTCGGTGTATTTCGCGAGCACCGTCCCGTACAAAATCTTGCGTGCTTGTCGCACTTGCTCCACCTGCGTCAGCCCGAGCGGGGTGGCCGCGATGACCGTGCCCCGGCCGTCCTTCGGATCGGGCTCGCGGTCGACCAGCCCGTCGTTCTGCAGGGCGGTGACCTGACGGGTGACGGTGGAGCCGTCGAGGTTGAGCGCCGCGGCGAGGACCGAGACGTTGAGCGGGCCGTCCTGCTGGAGCTGGCGCAGGATCACGTAGGCGGCCCGGTCGAGGGCCCGGTGCGGCTGCACCCCGGTGGAGCGGCGGGTGGCCTCGCCGAGCCGCATCAGCATCGCCACCTGCGTCTCGATCGTGCCCAGCACCGCGTCGTCACTCACAGTTGTATGTTACAGCGACTCCCGGCGCGGCCGGAGAACGGTGGCACCCAGGCCCATGATCGCGACGAGGCCCACGATCACGATGAACGAGACCGTGAGGCTGGACACGTGCGCGATGCCGCCGATGATGCCCGGCGCGATCAGGCCACTACCGTACGCGATCCCGGCCACCCCGGCGATGTTGCGCCCCGGGTGACCCGGCAGCCGCCCGGCCGCCGCGAAGACCAGCGGCACCACCACCGCGATGCCGATGCCGAGCAGGCCGAACCCGGCGATCACCAGCGCGGCCGGCGTGGCCAGCACCACGATCAGCGCACCGACGGTGGCCAGCACACCGGACAGCCGGACCGCCATCACCGGGCCGAGCCGGCGCACCACCCAGTCGCCGCCGAACCGGGCCACCGCCATGCAGACCGAGAAGATCGAGACGGTCGCCGCGGCGGTCGAGGCCGGGCTGCCCAGCAGGTCGCGCACGTAGACCGCGGACCAGTCGAGGCTGGCGCCCTCGGCGAAGACCGCGCACAGCCCGATCAGGCCGATCGGCAGCACCTCGAGCGACGGAAGCGAGAACGCGGGCGGCTCGTCCAGGGTCGGCTCGGGCCGATGCGCCAGCAGCCCGAACGACACCGCGATCGCGATCACGACGAGCGCGGCCGTGGTCAGCGCGAAGTGCAGCGGCGCGCCCAGCCCGGCGCGGGCCGCGAACACGCCGCCGACCGAACCGGCCAGGCCGCCGAGGCTCCACCAGCCGTGGAAGCCGGACATCACCGACCGGCCGTAACCCTCCTCGACCACCACGGCGTGCGCGTTCATCGCCACGTCGGCGAGCCCGGCGGTCGCGCCGTAGGCGACCAGGGTCACGCAGAGCAGCGGCAGCGACGTCGGCAGCGCCGGCAGCATCAGGGCCGCGGCCCACGCGACGATCAGCACCCGGATGAGCATCCGCAGGTCGAAGCAGTGCGCGAGCCGCCCGGAGACCGGCATCGCGAGCAGCGCACCGAGCCCCGGCATCAGCAGCGCCAGGCCCAGGCCGCCGGCACCCGTGCCGACATGGTCGGCCACCCAGGGGACACGCGAGGCAAATGTCCCGGTCACCGCGCCATGAACCGCGAAGATCGTGGAAGTGGCGATCCGGGCCCGGCGCAGGGTCGGGCCGGGAGTGAGGTGGGTGACGGCCATGGCATCGACGCTAGACGAATCCCGACCAGTTGGTAAGTATTTACCGGTGGGCTACGCGAAAGGCCGCGCCAAGCGGCGGGACATCCTCGATCAGGCGACCGCGCTGTTCGGCGAGGCCGGTTACCGGGGCACGTCGCTGCGCGAGATCGCGGCCCGGTGCGACATCTCCCATCCAGGGCTGTTGCACCACTTCCCGACCAAGGAGTCGCTGCTGCTGGCGGTGCTCGAGCTGCGCGACGAGGTCGACCAGGAGCGGATCACCGCGGGCAACCCGCGCGGGGCGGCCGTCCTGCGCCGGCTGGTCGATCTGGTGGCGCTGAACGCCTCCCGGCGCGGCATCGTCGAGCTGTTCACCGTCCTGTCGGCCGAGGCGACGGCGGCCGACCATCCGGCGCACTCGTTCTTCGTCGACCGGTACCGGGCGCTGGTGCGGGGCCTGGAGACGGCGTACGCGGAGGCGCTCTGCGCCGGTGACCTGCGGCCGGGGGTGGACCCGGCGGCGGCGGCTCGTGAGCTGGTCGCGCTGATGGACGGGCTGCAGCTCCAGTGGCTGCTCGACGACACGTCGGTCGACATGGCCGCCACCATCGACGCCCACCTGCGAACCCAGCTGACCGTCTAGATCACCGCGACCAGCGTCGTCCCCGGCGGAAAGACCCGGCCGGCGAGGATCGCGTACATCATCTTGCCCTCGTAGACGGGGTCGAGCGCGATCCCGTGCCGCGCGCGGAAATCGTCGACGAAGTCGGTGAGGGTTTTGTCGCGTTTGGCGAAGCCGCCGAAGTGGAAGCGGCCGTCGATCGCCCAGTTCCCGGTGGCCCGGCCGTATTCCGCCTGCAGTCGCCGCACCTCGCCGTCCAGGAAGTCACCCTTGAGCGCCGAGAAGCCGACGGCCCGCTGATGTTCGCCCAGGGCCGTGGCGGCACCGGCCAGGGTCGCGCCCGTGCCGCTGGAGAAGCAGAGAACGTCGAAGTCCCGATCGATCTCGGCGACGAGTTCGGCGCAGCCCCGCAGCGCGTGCCGATTGGCGCCACCTTCCGGGATCAGATGGAAATCGCCGTACCGCTCGCGCAGTTCAGCCTGAATGCCATTTTTATCGCGATATCTTGCCCGGTCGACGTAGGCGAGAGTCATCCCGAGAGCCCGGGCCCGCGCCAGCACCGGATTGAGCGGAGTGTGCTCCTCACCCCGCACGATCCCGATCGTCCGGAAGCCGAAATGGTGCCCGGCCGCGGCCGTCGCCTGCAGGTGATTGGAGAAAGCACCACCGAACGTCAGCAGCGTCCTGTGGTTTTCGTCCCGGGCCGCCTGCAGGTTGTATTTCAGCTTCCGCCACTTGTTCCCCGGAAAATCCGGGTGGATCAGGTCGTCCCGCTTCAGGAAAAGGGTGACCCCACCGAGCCGCTCGTCATCGAGTCGCCGCAGCGGCGACGGCAGCCGGAGATCCACACCTCAGTGTCCCTCGCCCGAGGGCCGGGCCCCGTCCGCGATCAGATCCGACACGGTGACGAACTCGAAACCGCGTGCCTTGACGCCGCTCACGATGTCGCGCAGCGCCTTCAACGCGACCAGTCGGCGCTGGTCGCCGGCGTCGTGGGCCAGGATGATCGAGCCCGGGCGGACCGTGTCCACGATGTCGCGGGCCTGGCCGGCCGGGTCGTCCTTGAAGCGCCGCTCGTGCATCTGGCGGTCCCAGAGAATCAGGTCGTACGCCATCGAGTCGGCGGCCAGCACGGTGGAACCGCCGAAATGGCCGAACGGCGGGCGCACCAGGGTCGGCGTACGCCCCAGCTTTTCCTGAATGACCTCGTGCGTACGCCGAAGATCGTCCTGGATTGCCGGCAGGTCCATCGTCGCCAGGTCGCGGTGCGCCCACGTGTGGTTGCCCACCTCGTGGCCGGCCAGCCGGTCCTTGACCAGTCCGTAGTTGTCCCGGACATTGCGCCCGACCATGAAGAAGGTCGCCGGGATCCCGGCGTCCGCCAGCGCATCCAGGAACAGCGGCGTGTATTTCGGCGCCGGCCCGTCGTCGAACGTCAGCGCCACCAGCGGCCGGCTCGTCTCCACGAAATACCGCACGCTGACCGACGACGACCCGACCGCGTCCTGATTGTCGGCCGCGGACGCATATCCCCCACTCAACGGCGGATGATCCCACCCGCACCACCGCGGCACCTCGGTCACCCCGACGGCCCCCAGCGCCGCCCCGGCCGCCGCCAGCCCCGCCCCGCGAAGCAGCCCCCGCCGGCTCAGCTTCCGCATAGCCCCATGTCAGTCCCCCGTGTTCGCGTCAGAACGCCTACGGTGACTGATTAGTGCAAGGTCAAACATCCCGCCGAGGTCGGAAAGAGATCGACCACTATCGGCCGAAAGACATAGCCGGCCGCGATCAGCGCAGGTGGGACGTCTCGTTCACGGAGCGGACCGCGATGTTTCCGTCCGGCCACACGTCCATCGTGGAGACGCCGGCGGCGTCCAGGAACATGCGGTGCAGGAAAGCGTCCGACGCCGCCAGCGCGTCCTTCAGGATCAGCTTGATCGGCGAGACGTGCGAGACCAGGACCACGACCCCGCTCGGGTACGACTCCTTGACCGTCGCCATGACTCCCCGAACACGCTTCGAGACCGCCTTGAACGACTCGCCACCCGGCGGCGCCACCGCCGGGGAGGACAGCCACGAGCGCATCTCGTCCGGCCAGCGCTGCTGCACCTCGGCGAAGGTCAGGCCCTCCCAGTCACCGAAGTCGCACTCGATCAGGTCGGGGACCACGGTGACGCCGACCCCGCCGACCTCGGCCGCGATCAGCTCGGCCGTCCGCGTACACCGGGCCAGGGGTGAGCTCAGCACGGCCGTGACGTCGCGGCTGATGCCGGCGACCCGGCCGCCGGCCGCCATCGCCTGGGCCTGGCCCTCGTCGGAGAGCGGCACGTCACCGCGGCCCGAGTAGCGGCCCTGCGCGGTCAGCGCCGTCTCGCCGTGCCGGACCAGGATGATCCGGGTGGCATTGTCCAGCGACGGCGGCGCCCAGGAGGCCGGGGTGACCGCGTCCTCGGCCACCGAGACCTCGGGAGCCGAGCGCGGAACCTTGCCGGTCGCCTCGTCCATGGCCCGGTTGGCCAGGGCGTCGGCGGCCTTGTTGCGCTCCCGCGGGATCCACTCGAAGGTGACCTTCTCGAAGCGGGTGACCAGCTCCGCCGCCGTCGCCGCGAGCGGGCGCAGGCCGGGGTGCTTGATCTGCCAGCGGCCGGACATCTGCTCGATCACCAGCTTCGAGTCCATCCGGACGTCGACCTCGGTGGCGTTCAGCTCGGACGCCGCCTTCAGGCCCTCGATCAGGCCGGTGTACTCGGCGACGTTGTTGGTGGTGACGCCGATCGAGCCGTACCGCTCCAGCAGGATCTCGCCGGTCGGGTGGGCCCGGACCACCGCGCCGTAGCCGGACGGGCCGGGATTTCCCCGGGAGCCGCCGTCGGCCTCGATCGCGACTCTCACAGCCCGGACTCCGCCGTGCGCACCATGATGCGGCGGCACTCCTCGCAGCGGACCACGTCGTCGGCCGGGGCCGTCTTGACCCGGTTGAGGTCGGCGCCGTAGAGCTCGATGCGGCAGCCGCCGCAGCGGCCCGAGCGGAACAGCGCCGCGCCCAGGCCCGAGTCGGTGCGGATCTTGTCGTAGAGAGTGACCAGGTCGGCCGGGAGGTCGGCGGCGAGCGGGCCGCGGCTGGCCGACTTGAACTCCTCCTCCTTGACGATGTCGGCGAGGGCCTCGTCGCGGCGGCGCTCGGCGGCCGCGCGGCGCTCGACGGCGGACGTCAGGCGGCCGCGGACCTCGTTGAGCGTGGCCTCGGCGGTCTCCCGCTGCTCCATCAGCTCGAGCTCGGCGTCCTCCAGCTCCGACTGCCGCCGGTTGAGGGTGGCCAGCTCGTGCTGCAGGCCCTCGATCTCGCGGACCGCGCCGCCCGCGTCGAGCCGCTTCTGGTCCCGGTCCTTGCGCTGGCGGACCTGCTCGATGTCCTTCTCGAAGCGGCTGATGTCGCGGTCGATGTCGTCGACGGCGACCTGCGCGCGGACCCGTTCGTCCTCGAGCGCGGACAGCTCCCGGGACACCGTGTCGATCTCGGCGAACTCGGGCAGGGACTTGCGCCGGTGGGCCAGCTGGGCCAGGGCGGTGTCGACGGCCTGCAGGTCAAGCAGGCGACGCTGGGCTTCCGGGGCGGCCTTCACGGCTGGGTCTCCTTCTCCGAGGAACTGAAAGCATGAACGGTCCATGGGTCGGTGTCCACGTCGGACACCGTGACCGCGACACCGAGTTCGCCGCGCAACCACCCGGCCACCTCGTCCAGCCAGGGCCGCTCGGTCGCCCAGTGGGCGACGTCGAGCAGAGCGGGGCCGTCCTCGGCGAGATGCTCACTGGCCGGGTGATGGCGCAGGTCGGCGCAAAGGTACGCGTCGACGCCCGCTCGCGTCGCATCGGGGAGGAACGAGTCGCCGGCGCCACCGCAGACCGCGACGGTCCGGACCGGCCGGGCCGGGTCGCCGGCCGCCCGGATCCCGGCGGTGGTGGCCGGCAGGCGGTTCGCCGCGAAGCCGGTGAACTCGGCCAGGTCCATCGGCTCGGGGAGGGTGCCGATCCGGCCGATGCCACGACCGCCCTCGCCCGACGGCACCAGCGGCCGCAGGTCCTCCAGGCCGAGGCGGGCGGCGAGCGCGTCGGAGACGCCCGGGTTGGCCACGTCCGCGTTCGTGTGCGCCGTGTAGAGAGCGACGTCACCGCGGATGAGCCGGTGGATGATGCGCCCCTTGTACGTGTCGGGGGCGATCGTCGACACCGGCTTCAGCAGCAGCGGGTGGTGCGCCACGATCAGGTCGGCGCCCACGGCGAGGGCCTGGTCGACCGTCTCGGGGACGCAGTCGACCACGCACAGGACCCGGGCCACCGGGTGTTCCAACGCGCCGAGCACCAGGCCCACCCTGTCCCAGGACTCCGCCCAGTCCCGGGGATAGCGCCGGTCCAGGGCGTTCACCACGTCCAGGACGGTGGGTGGTGCGGCGTTGTCGGTCACGGCCGACAACTCTATCGGGCTAGGTGGCCATGCCCGGCTCGACTCGGCTTGTCATCGTCACCGGGTTGCTGACCGCCTGCAGCGCCCGCCGCCATGGGAACTGCCCGCGGTAGCGATCCGTCTGGCCGGGGCCGCCCAACCGGCACACATCCTCGCCGTAGAGGACGTGCACCCCCCAGTCGCGGAGCTTGGCCAGGCTGTCATGCAGCGCGGGGTGCAGGGCCATCACCTTGTTGGTGTACGGGACGACGGCCGTCGGCACGCCGTAGCCGTAGCCCTCGACCAGCAGGCCGAGGACGAGCGTGTCGGTGATCCCGGCGGCCCACTTGTTGACCGTGTTGACCGTGGCCGGCGCGACGATCATCGCATCGGCGGCGGGCAGCATGTCCGGATCGCCGGGACTCTTGTAGTAGGTACGTACCGGATGTCCGGTCTGTGCCTGAAGCGCGGCCACGTCGACGAACTTGCGCCCGTCGGGAGTCGTGATCACACACACCTCCCAGCCTTCTTGCTGGGCCAGGCCGACCAGGATGCCGACATCACGGGCGATGGGCGAGCCACAGACCAGGATGTACAGCACGCCTGAAGAGGGATTACCGGTCATCACGGGCGGACCCACCGCCGAGCTGGCCTGCGTTCCGCGACTCGGCGATCATTCGCCGTCGTGGCCGCGGCCCGTAGCCTCCCCGCTCCACTCATACGCCGACTCCCATCTGCTCGGCCAACTCCGCTATCGGAGCCGGCGGCGTGCCCCGCGTCCGGCGGAGTACGTCGGAAAGAACCTCGTGGGCGAGCGGGCGGCAGCGGATCTCCGACGGGGCGAGCCGGTCGCCCTCGAGGAGCATCTCGCTGGCCTTCTCGATGTTGCCGATCTGGGTGTAGCCACGGGCGATGTCCAGGAAGTGGTGTGCCCGCCGTTCCGGCAGCATCGCGTTGAACCCGACCGGGTCGAGAACCCGCTCGTGGGTGTCCACCGCGGTGCGGCCGTCGCCCAGCTCGACCGCCGTGGCGCAGCGATGCAGCTGCACGTTGGTCGGGCCGAAGCTGGTCCAGTAGTAGTTGAAGTCGCCGCCCAGCTCCAGGGACGCCTGTTCGGCGCCGCAGAGCAGGTCGCGCACGGTCGCGCTGTCGCCGATGCGGGCCGCGGCCATGGCCCCGTTGAGCAGCAGCATGCCGTAGACCGAGAGCCGGTCGGCCTGCGTCTGCTCGCGGCTCGGTGCGAGCCGGTTGGCGATGTTGACGTTGACCTCGAGCGCGGGACGGACCCGGCCGAGCGCCAGCAGCGCACTGCCGACCCGGTAGCTGGCCAGCCCGGCGAGCAGCTGGTCGCCGGCCCGCTGGGAGACCGCGATGGAGCGGTCGGCGGCAAGCCAGGACAACTCGTGCTCGCCGACCTTGCGCAGTGCCGAGGAGGCGATCTGGTAGACCTGCCCGAGCAGGTGCGCCGCGTCCTTGGCCTCCGCCGTGGTGGCGTGGGCGCTGTCCGCGGCCTGCGCGTCGCGCAGAAGCTTGGGCAGGGTCCGGGCCAGAACGCCGTACTTGGCGTGCTGGTAGGTCAGCCAGGCATGGCTGACCGCTTTGCGCATTTCCGACAGTGGTGGCGAGTTAGGCACAGCCTGGAAGAAAGCGCTCATCTGGTCATAACGCTCCAGAGCGGCGCGAATCTCCTCAACTTCCACCTGATCGATGCAGTTCTGCGTTTCCGGCCGGCGTTCCACGTCCTTGCCCAGCAACAGCTGGACATCGACCTGGAGTACGTCGGCGATCTCGTAGACGACGGAGAACTTGTCAAGTCGGCGGACCCCGCGCTCCACCTTGTCGACCCAGCTCTTGGACTTTCCCAACCGGTCCGCGAAGACCTGCTGGGACATCTTTCGTCGACCGCGCCAATAGGCGACGCGGCGGCCGATCGGCAGCTCGTCCACGGTGCCTCCCCCGACTCCCCGGCGACCCCCGCCGGCGAGCCCTTGTGTCATTTGCAGCCTGACCCGTTCACCCGCACGTGCGTCGCACAGCGTGTGTGATCGCCTGCTCACCGATGCTCGTAGTTTTCAGTGCAACTTGCAAAGGGTGGATCTGATGGCCCAACGAGGTGTGTCGGGCTTGGATACGGTGCCGACGACTGATATGGCCGACGGTCCACCCGGATTTCCTCCAAGACCGGGGGTAGTGGAGCCATGCAGTGGACCACCGATCGACCGTTTGTCCCACTTGACCGGTTGCGAATGCGCCGTCATGCGGTGCGTTTCGCGGCGCACGGCTGGGCGGTGACGCCCGGCGCCTTCCTGACCGGTCACCGGTTCGCCTGTGGACGGCCCGGCTGCCCGATCATGGCCGGCCACCCGGCCATGGAGTCCTGGGAGGACAGCGCCTCCACCGACCCCGGCCTGGTGCACCGCTGGTGGCGGCACCGGCCCTACGCCGTACTGCTGGCCACCGGCCGGCGGTTCGACGCGCTCGAGGTGCCGGCCTCGCTCGGCCTGCGCGTCTTCGGCGCGACCCGACTGCACCGGGCCGGCGCCGGCCCGGTCGCGGTGACCGCGGCCGGCCGCTGGATGTTCCTGGTGCGGCCGGGCCTGCCACTGCGCGCGGAGCTGGACCGCCGGATGGACGTGGTGCGGCACGGCCGCGGCTCGTGGATCCCGGCCCCGCCCACCCGGATGCCGGAGGGCCCGGTGCGCTGGGCCGTGTCGCCCGAGCAGACACAGTGGATGCTGCCGGCGCCCGAGCTGGTGCAGGGCCTGCTCGCCGAGGCGATCGGGACCGTCCGCGAGCCCCGGCTGATCGTGCCGCGACAGTTGTCGACGAGCCGCCGGGCCGCCTGAGGACAGTGATGTCCGACCGACCGCCGGATCGTTAGCGCAGGTAGCGGACGGTTCATGGGCATCGGCGGGGGCACGCATGTCGACAGACAACGTAGTTGCATTATGGGTGACGGTCGAGTCACTCAATGGAATGAACCTGCGTGATCGAGGGGCCGGCACCCGGCCACGCGGATCCCGCCCGACCGGATCACGTCCCCCCGGAACCCCCCGGCGGAGCTGACGGGCGGGCCCGGACATGGATCCGGGCACCCTGGCTGTCGAAGATCGTGAGGAACTCGACCGGCTCGCCGCCGGCGGCGCCGAACCAGTGCGGCACCCGGGTGTCGAACTCGGCGGCCTCGCCGGCCGGCAGGATCAGGTCGTGCGGGCCGAGGATCAGCCGGAGCCGGCCGGTCAGCACGTAGAGCCACTCGTAGCCCTCGTGCGTCTTCGGCTCCGGCTCCTGCCGCTCGCCCGCCGCGATCACGTGCTTGAACGCCTGCGGCCCGCCCGGATTGCGGCTCAGCGGCAGGATCAGCTGGCCGAACCGCTTGATCGGCCGGGCGTAGACCCGGGGGTCCCCGGTCGGCGGCGCGCCGACCAGCTCGTCCAGCGGCACCCGGTGGGCCTGGGCCAGCGGCAGCAGCAGCTCCAGGGTGGCCTTGCGCTGCCCCGACTCGAGGCGGGACAGGGTGCTGACCGAGATCCCGGTGGTCTCGGCCAGTGCGGCGAGCGTGATCCCCGATCGGCGGCGCAGCGCCCTCAGCCGGGGGCCGACCTCGCGGAGCACGTCATCGGTCGTCACGGCACCAATGATGCGGCAGCGGCGAGCTCCCGGTAGGCACCGAGCACCACGGCGGTGCGATCGGCCAGCTCGGGCGCGGACTCGGCGGGCGGCGCGCCGGTGGTGAGCCGGGCCAGCGCCAGCCCGGCCTGCCGGGCGGTCGCGCCGATCCGCTGCTCGCGGACGAACGTCTCGCCGGCCAGGGCGGTCTCCTCGATGCTGCGCAGGATGCGGTTCGCCTGCCCGGCGGAGGTCAGCCACAGCTCCTCGGTGCGCTCCCGCTGTTCGGCGAGGGCGAGCGCGGCCGGGCTCTCGGCGGGAACGTCGCCGACCCGTACGCCATCGAGGCCGGCTCGCAGCCGGCGGATCTCCTGCCGCCGGACCAGCAACGATGCCAGATCGTCGAGAGCATGGGTGAGGGTGCGGTCGGCTTCCGCTGGGTCGATCATGCCGGGAAGCGCCGGCCAGGCGCGGCGGATCCGGCGGGCGACGGCGAGGGCACGGCCGTAGGCGGCACGCTCCTCGGGGGTACGCAGGACGCGGGCACCCTCCGTCCGCGGGATCGCGAAGGTGGTCCGTTGCGCGCGGCGGCGGTCGTCCCAGCCGGCCAGGCCGAGGGTGGTGAGGATGATTCCGGCCAGCAGCAGCGCGGGCACGCCGGCGGCGAACATCAACGTCGAGACGAGCAGCAGCGGAAGGCTGACCCGGGCGAGGAACGTCACGCGGACCTCGCGGCTTCGCCCGCTCGGGGTGACCGGGAGGAATTCGGTCACGGTTCCGGTGCGGTTGCGGCGGGCGCGGCCGGTCCGGGTCTTCAGCGGGTACGCCGAGACCACCGTCTTCTCGGCATCCGCGCCGATGTGCAGCTCCGCCACCTCGAAACCCCTCCGCTTCGCGAGTTACCCGTTGCCGGGTTTTCTGGGCGGGCCCGATCGCCGAGGGGATGTCCGACCGGGGCCCGCCCACCGGTGGGTGCTCCCCGCCGGCACCAAGAGGAATCGGTTCCCGGCGGGGGCGAGTTGAAGGTTCCCGTGTTGCTTCCCGGTTGCCGCTCCGGTGAACGATGCGGCAACGCTTGCCGACCATGTCGCCGCGGGCATGTCCGCCGATGATGATCGATGTAGCCTCTCCGGGTGACTGCCGTCGATCTGGTCCTCCGCAAGTTCGACGGTTCGCCGCATCGCCAGGTCACCGCGCAGCTGCTCGGCGAGGATGCGTACGGCACGTGGCTCGCCACCCCGCGTGGGAGCGTGGTCAGTTACCACTACGGCAGCCGGCCGACCGGTCTCACCCGGGCCGACGCGGTGCGGCTGATCCCGGCCGAGGGCTGGTGGATGGCGATGTGCCTGGCCGAGCCGGACGTCCGCGACATGTATTGCGACGTCACCACCCCGGCCGAGTGGACCGGGCCGGCCGAGATCACCGTGGTCGACCTCGACATCGACCTGGTCCGCTATCGCGCCGACGGCCGGGTGGAGGTCGAGGACGAGGACGAGTTCGCCGAGCACCGGGTCTCGCTCGGCTACCCCGACGAGATCGTCGAGGGTGCGCTGCGCGCCGTGACCGAGCTGCACGAGGCCCTCAGCAAGAACGAGGAGCCGTTCACCGACCACTACCGCAAGTGGCTCGCCCAGGTGGGCCGCGCGTAGGCGAGGGGTGGCCGGGCCGGCCGTCTCCGCCGGCCCCGAAACTGTCAGAGGGTGACCCTAAAGTCGCTCCCATGAATGACACCGCGCTCCAGCTGTCCCCCATCACCCTCGACCGCCGGCTCATGGTGGGCGGCACCGACTACCAGGTGACCGCGTTCCCGGCCGACGATTGCCGCATCGACCTGTGCATCGTGAGCAGCGATCGCGACGGCCAGGTGATCAGCGAGCTCAGCGCCGGTCTCTCCCCCGGCGACCTGATCAACGTCACCGCCGTCCTGACCTCAACCCTGGCCGGCCTGATAGCCATGACCCAGCCCCCACCACCCCACTGAGACCCGGGCGCGGAAAGGCCCCCTGAGCCGCGTGTTCCGCGGACAGGGGGCCTCCGGGCCGGTGGGCGCGGTAGGTTTCGAACCTACGACCCCTCGCTTGTAAGGCGAGTGCTCTCCCACTGAGCTACGCGCCCGTGATTGGTCACTCTACCGGCAAGGCGGCGATGGCTGCGTCCCAGGCCGTCCGGTCTCGGGCCTCGCCAGGGCCTGCCTCCTCGGAAAAACGGATCACGCCCGTCTTGTCGATGAGGAAAGTGCCCCGGTTGGCGAAGCCTGCTTCGGAGTTGAAGACCTCGTAGCTGCTGGCCACCTCCCCGTGCGGCCAGAAATCGGCCAGCAGGGGGAAGTCGAAGCTCTCCTGGAGCGACCAGACCTTGTGGCTGTAGACGGAATCGACGCTCACCGCCAGGACCTGGAGGTCGCCGGTGGCGTAGCGGTCGATGTTGTCCCGAATACCGGTCAGTTCACCCTGGCAGGTTCCCGTGAAAGTCAGCGGGTAGAACACCAGGAGGACCGCCTTACGCTGCTGAAAGCCGCTCAGGCGTACCACTTGATTGTTCTGATCTTTGAGGGTGAAGTCGGGCGCGGAAGCACCCACCGGCAGCGGCATGGGCACAACCTTAACCGGACCGGCGCCAACGGACGCCGGCCGGCACGGAGGTCACAGCGAGCTACTTCTTCTTGGCACCCCTGGGGGAGACGAGCCGAGCACCCGTCCAGTCCTTGCCGGCGTTGACCGTCGAGGTCTGCTGCAGACCCGCCGTAGGGGCGGACTCGCTGACCTCGCTCGGTTCGACATGGCCGTCACGGCCGGCCTTGGGGGTCAGCAGCCACACCACGCCGTTTTCGGCGAGAGGGCCAAGGGCATCGGTGAGCAGTTCGAAAAGGTCACCATCGCCGTCTCGGTACCACAACAGCACCGAATCGACGACCTCGTCGGTGTCTTCGTCGACCAACTCGCCAACGCGTTCGGTCAGGGCGTCACGGAGGTCTTCGTCGACATCGTCGTCGTAGCCCATCTCCATGACCACCATGTTCGGCTCGAAGCCGAACCGGTCCGCCAGGCTGCGTACGCCGTCGGCCTGACCAGCGGTCGCGCTCACTGTCTAAGTCCTCCTAGCCAAGAATGAAATTGCCTAAAACCTGGGGGTAGTCCACACACTTGTCGCCCCGTGCGCAAGTGGCGCACCGAGTGTGTGGCAATTTACCGTGCCAGCAGGGCATGGGCACCCTGTGTGATGGCATCCTCTCCTACCAACACGTGTTGTGCGGCCGGTCCCAGCGGAATCAGCGAGTCCGCCGATGCGATCCGCCGTGCGGAACCGACGAAACCGCCGTCCACCAGGGCCGCGAGAATACCCTCACCGACCCCGCCGGACCGACGTGTCTCGTCGACGATCAGGACCCGGCCGGTCGCGGAGGCCTCCCGGACCAGATCGGCGGCCGGCAGCGGGCTGAGCCAGCGAAGGTCCACCACGCGGGATCCGTACCCCTGCTCGGCCAGCCGGGCGGCGACCCGCAGGGAGAGCCGGACGCCGTTGCCGAAGGTGACGATGGTCAGGTCGGCGGCGTTACCGACCGGGTAGGTGCGGGCCCGGCCGACCGGAGCGTGCTCCCCCGACCAGGAGACCGGCCCGGCGTACGGCGAGAGCCATTCGTTGTCACCCTGCTCGTAGAGGTCGCGGGTGTGGTAGAGCGCGATCGGCTCGAGGAAGACGCAGACGCTGCCGTCCGCCGCGGCCGAGGCCAGGCAGGTGCGCAGCATCGGGGCGGCGTCGGCGGGCCGGGACGGCACGGCGACCACCAGGCCCGGGATGTCGCGCAGGACGGCCACCGAGTTGTCGTTGTGGAAGTGCCCGCCGAAGGCCTGCTGGTAGGCGAGGCCGGCGATCCGCACCACCATCGGGTTGCGGTAGGCCCCGGACGAGAAGAACGACATCGTGGCGGCCTCGCCGCGCAGCTGGTCCTCGGCGTTGTGCAGGTACGCCAGGTACTGGATCTCCGGGATCGGCAGCAGCCCGTCCAGGCCGGCGCCCAGGGCCAGCCCGAGGATGGTGGTCTCGTCGAGCAGGGTGTCGAAGACCCGATCGGGCCCGAAGCGCTCGTGGAGCTTCTTGGTGACGCCGTAGACGCCGCCCTTGCGGGCCACGTCCTCGCCGAACACCAGCGCACCCGGGTCGGCGAGCAGCGCGTCGGTGAGCGTCGCGTTGATCGTCTGCGCGAGGGTGAGCGGCCCGCCCTGCTCCGGCAGCTTGCCGTCGAAGGCCTGCAGCCGGGCGGCCGCGCCGGGCCCGATCGCCCGGGTGGCGACCTCGGTGATCTCGTGGGCGACCCGCAGCGGCCGGCGCGGGGCCAGCGGGCCGACGATCTCGGCGACCGAGGACAGCTTGGGCTCGCCGAGCACCTCCTCGGCGACCTTGCGGACCTGCCAGCCGATCTCGTCGTAGCGGGTGACGACCTCCTCCGGGCTGAGCAGGCCGGCCTCGATCAGCATCCGGGCGGTGCCGATCACCGGATCGCGCTCGAGGTCCCGGTTGATCGCCTCGGTGGAGCGGTAGGCCACCTCGGCGTCGGCGCCGGCGTGCCCCATCAGCCGCACCGTGGACAGGTGCAGCACGGCCGGGCGGCGCTCGCGGCGCACGAAGCCGGCCGCCTCGGCCGCGGCGTCGTAGGTGGCGGCCAGGTCGCAGCCGTCGGCCGCCGAGTAGCGCAGGCCGGGGCGGGACGACAGCATCGCGGCCAGCCAGCCGTCCGGCGTGGGCACGCTGACGCCCAGCCCGTTGTCCTCGCACACCAGGAGCAGCGGTAGCCGTACGTCCGAATGCTCGAACCAGCCGGCGGCGTTCAGCGCCGCGGTGGCCGAGGCGTGGTTGGCCGAGGCGTCGCCGAAGGTGGCGACCACGATCGCGTCGGCCGGCCAGCGGCGATCCGCACGCGTCCGGGCCAGCGAGAACGCGAGCCCGACGGCGCGCGGCAGGTGCGAGGCGATCGTCGAGGTGGTCGGGATGATGTGCAGGTCGGCGCTGCCGAACACCTTGTGCCGGCCGCCGGCGATCGGCTCGTGCGCGCTGGCCACGACGCCGCGCAGAACGTCCCGGGCGGCGTCGGCGAGGCTCTTGGCGCGGGCGCAGAAGAACGCGGCCGAACGGTAGTGCAGCAGCGCCGGGTCGGTGGGCAGCAGGGCGGCGGCGACCGCGGCGTTGCCCTCGTGGCCGGACGAGCCGATGGTGTAAAAACCCTCGTTGAAGCTGCGCAACCAGCGGGCGGCCAGGTCGAGGTGGCGGCTGGCCAACTGGGCGTCGAACAGCTCGAGTGCGCGTGCCCCGGTCAGGGTGACGCCGTCGCGGACGGCGTCCTCGGCCGGCCGTCGGTTGTCGGGCGGCTGCAGCGCCGAGATCGCGTCGCGGAAACGCTCGTCGAGGTTCTGCGGGGTGGTCACCAGCCCAGCATCGCGGAAGGCCGCTAGGCCCGCCATGCCGGAGAGTGTCGCGAGACTGATCCGTCACGGTTTCCGGGGCACGGCGCCGGGGTCTTTGCTCTACTCGCGACATGACGATGCGGGTGGCCCTGCGGGCGCTGCTGCAGGCAATGCTGTGGATGACGCTGGTGGCGACGGCGTTCCTGATCCTGGATCTGTATACGTGACGGGCCGGAAGGGTTGCCCCTTCCGGCCCGCCGTCAGATCTGCCTCCCTACTGCGTGCTCGGAGGCGCGGACACCGTGATGGCGCCGGTCAGATACTTGGTGGTGGTGCTGGTGGCCGACGTCTGCGCGGCCGCCACGAGCGTCCTCGACCCGGCCGTGACCGTGGACGGGAGCGCCACCTCGACGGTGAACCCACCCTTCGAGTCGGTGACCGCGGTCGTCGTCACCCGGGTCAGCGTCGGGGTGTAGACGGCGAAGCTGACCCCCGAGTACGGGGCGAGCCCGATGCCGGTGACCGTGACCGTGCCGCCCACCTTGACAGTGCTGGACGACAGGGTCAGCGTGCCCCCGCTGGTCGGCAGCGTGGTCGCTTGCGCCGGCGCGACCGCGGTCAGGGCGGTTGCCTCGATCGGGGTGCTCGGCGCCGAGTTGAGCCCGGTCGTCGTCCCCCGCGCCACCACGGACACCGTGTAGGGGCCCGCCGCGGCGACCGTGATCGCACAGGAGGTGGCGGTCGCCACCGCGGTGCAGGCCGGTGACGTGGCGCCGTTGGTGGCGGTGGCCGTGTAGCCGGCCAGCCCCTCGGTGGAGGTGGCCGCCTTCCAGGACACGGTCAGGGCCTTGACGCCCGCGACCACGGTGACGCCGCTCGGCACGGCCGGCGGCGCCTTCGGGGTGACCGTGATCGGCGTGCTGGCGTCCGAGTAGCCGCTGGCCCCCAGGCCGATACTCGCCACGGTCACCGTGTAGGCGGCGCCGTTGGTGAGGCCGGTGACGGTGCAGGTCGTCGGCGTGCCGGTCGGCGTGATGCAGATCTTCCGATCGCCGGCCGTGTTGACCGCGGTGACCACGTACCGGGCGATGCCGTTGCCGACCATGGCCGGCGCCGTCCAGGTCACCACGGCCTGACCGTCACCGACGGTCGCCGCCACGGCGGTCGGGCTGCCCGGCCGTCCGGCGGTGGGCCGCACCCGCGGCGAGGAGACGCTCGCCGGCGAGAGGGTGCCGTCCTTCGCGACCGCGCTCACCGTCACGGTGTAGACCGCGAGGTTCGACACGCCGTTGATGAGGCACTCGGTGTCGGTGCTGATGGTGGTCTCGCAGGAGAAGCCCCCCGGCGTGGTCACCGCCCTGTAGTGGTCGACCCGCGTGACGTCCGTCGGCGCGGTCCACGACACGTCGATCTGACGATCGCCGCCCGACACCACGACGTCGGTCGGGACGGCCGGCGCACCGGGCACGATGGCCACGGATGCCGGGCTGAACTCCGAGTCGCCGCCGCCGGTCTTGCCGATGGCCTTGACCTGGAAGGTGTAGCTGGTCTTGGCGTCAAGACCGGACACCACACATGAGGTGGCGGTGTCGGAGGCCGGCACCGCGCAGTCGAGGCCGCCCGGGTTGGACAGCACCTTGTAGCCGGTGATGGCGCCACCGGTCGCCGGCTTGACCCAGCTGACGGTCACCTGACCGGCGGTGCTGGTGGCCGCGACGGTCGGCGCCGCGATCATCCCGGGCGGGCCCGGGATGATCGACACGGACGCGTCACTCGCGGTGGAGCGGTCGGCCGTGCCGTTGGCGAGCACCTGGAAGGTGTACGCCGTGCCACTGCGCAGCCGGTCGAAGACACACGTCAGCACGCGCACGCTGGTGCAACGGGCCGGCGCGCTCATGTCCGGCGAGGCGGTGACGGAGTAGCTCCGCACCGGACCGGCGCCGGTCGGCGCGACCCAGGTGACCTTCACTGCGTTCGTGCCGCTCAGCTCCACGGTGGGAGCAGCCGGCTTGGGCGGACCGGCCGTGGTGACGGTCTTGCTACGGTCACCCGGCGTGTCACCGCCGGTGCCACTCGCAACCACCCGGAACGTGTACGTGTTCGTCTCGAGCAGCTGACCGAAGTCACAGGTGAGCTCGGTGACGTCGGTGCACGCCGGCGACGTGATGGCAGTGTCCGGCGCGCCGGTCGTGTAGGCGTTCACGCTGTACTTCGAGACCGGACCGCCGCTGGACGGCGGCAGCCAGGTCACCCGGACCGTGTCCCCCGCGGTGACCTCGGTGGTCGGTGCGGCGGGCGGGTTCGGCTTGTTCGCCACGACCGCAGCGGTCGTGTCCGAGTTGGTGGAGCCGGCCTCGTTGGTCGCCTGAACGACGAACGTGTACGAGGCGGTCGTGGTCAGCCCGGTGAACGTGCAGGTCCGGTCGGCCGACGCGGCCACCGGGCAGGTCGCCGGGTTCGGCGTGGCTCCGCCGTCCGACGAGGTCGGCGTGACGACCCAGCCGGTGGTGAGGTTCGCGCCGGTCGGCGCGCCCCAGGTCACGGTGGCCGAGCCCGGCGAGCCCACGGAGACGACCACGTTGGCCGGCTTGTCGGGCTTGCTGGGGATCAGGGCCGTGGTGGTGGCCAGCGACATGCCGCCGGCATTGTTGGTCGCCTCGACCTTGAAGATGTACGACCTGGTCGTCACCAGACCGGTGAAGTCACAGGTCAGCGTGGCCGAGGAGACCTTGTCGCAGCCGACCGTCGCGGTAGTGCCGTCGGACGGGGTGGCGGTGGCCGTGTAGGTCGCCACGGCGCCACCGGAGCCCGGCGCGGTCCAGTTGACCGTCACCTTGCCGTCCGCGTTGCCCCGGACCGCCGTGACGGTGGCCGGCGCGCCCGGCTTGTCGGGAACGATCGCGGTCGTCGGGCCCGATTCATCGGCGCCCACGCTGTTCGTCGCCACGACGGTGAAGGTGTAGGGCGCGGTCAGCTTCAGCCCGGTCAACGTGCAGGACAGGGCGGTCGCCGCCACCGTCGCGCAGGTCGTCGGGATCGCCGCGGTGCCGTCGGTGGAGGCCGGTTTCACCTCGTAGCCGGTCACCGCCGCGTCGGCCGGCGCGGTCCAGCTGACCGTCACCTTGCCCGGCGCGTCGCCCAGCACGGCCGTCACGCCGCCCGGCGCGGCCGGCTTGTCGAGCAGGATCGCCGTGGTGGTGCCGGCCGAATTGATGCCGGAGTTGTTGGTCGCGTCGACCCGGAAGGTGTACAGCTCGCCCGGGTCCAGGCCCGCGATGATGCAGGTCAGCGTGGCCGCCGACACCGCGTCGCAGCCTACGGTCTCGTCGTCGCCGGAGTCGACGGCGGTCACCGTGTAGGTCTCCACCGCCCCGCCCGTGATCGGCGCGAGCCAGGTCACCGTCGCCTGGTTCTCGGCGGAGGCGGCAGCCGACACCGACGTCGGCACGCCCGGCTTGTCCGGCTGCACCGCGGCCGTCGGGGCCGCGCTCGTGCCACCGAGCATGTTCTCCGCCCGCACCGTGAACGTGTACTTCTTCGACGTGTCCAGGGTGGTGAAGGCGCAGGTCAGGGTGACCCCGTCGGTCTTGCAGTCGGCGGGTGCCGTGCTCGTGTCCGTCGGGGTGGCCTTGACGATGTAACGCGTGACCGTGCCGGAGGCCGACGCGGTCCAGGTCACATCCACCGCGCCCGGCGTGTCGGCCTGCAGGGCGACGCTGGGCGTCAGCGGCGCGCTCGGAACGTCCGACGCCAGCGGCGTCGCGGTGGCGTCCGTGGTGCCGGCGGTGTTCTTGGCCGTCACCTTGAACGTGTACGACTTGGCCGGGTCCAGCGCGGTCGCGCCGCTGAACGAGCAGGTCGTGGTGGCCGACGACGTCGCCGGGCAGCCCACGACCGCGGCGCTGCCGTCGGACGGGGTCGCGGTCACCGTGTAGCTCGCCACGGCACCGGCACCGGCCGCCGGGGCGGCCCAGGTGACGTCCGCATCGGTGGGCATGCCGCCCAGGGCCACGGCCACCGTCGTCGGGACGCCGGGCTTGTTCGGGATGATCGCCGTGCTGGCGTCCGAGTCCACCGATCCCAGGTCACCGACGGCGGTCACCTTGAACGTGTAGGACACGGCCGGGTCCAGGTCGGTGATCGTGCAGCTCGGGGTGGTCAGGTTGAAGCCACACCCGGCGGCGTTGGTGCCGTACTTGGTGCCGGTCGCCGGCGTCGCGGTCACCCGGTAGAAGATGACCGGCCCACCGGTGCTGTTCGCGGCCCAGCTGAGGACCACCTTGCCGGTGGCGTCACCCAGCGCGGCGGTCGGCGTGGCCGGCTTGTCCGGCAGCTGCGAGACGATCGCAGCGCTCCATTCCGAGGTGGTCGTGCCGGCGGCGTTGGTCGCCTTCACCTGGAACTGGTAGGCCTTGCCGTTCACCAGACCGGTGAAGTCGCAGCTGGTCTTGGTGGTCGTGGTGCAGTCCGGCAGCGCCGCGCCGTTGTCGGTCCGCTGGGAGCTCACCGTGTAGCTCGCCACGGTGCCGCCCTCGGGCGCGTCCCAGTAGACCGTGACGGCACCGGCGACGGCACCGAGTTCCACGGTCGGCATGGCAACCGTGCCCGGCTTGCCGGGGACGATCGCATCCGAGACCGGGCTGGGCTCGGACGAGCCGCCGCCCGGGTTCTCCCCGTTGGCGGTGACCGTGAAGGTGTAGGACCCGCCGAGATCGAGCCCGCCGACGACACACTCGGTGTCGGCCGGGCCGGGGATACACGTCGACACGGTCGGCAGCTTCGCGCCGTTGGTCGTCGCCGTGGTCACCATGTAACCGGAGAGCGCCTGGTTGCCCGAGGGCTTGCTCCAGCTCACCGTGACGGCGTTGTCGCCGGCCCGGGCCACGGCCGGCTTGGCCGGCGTGTGCGGCTTACCGGCGACCTTGGCCACCGAGGAGGCCCCCGCCGCGGACGTTCCGGTGGTTCCCGCGCTGGTGTTCACACCGATCGCGGTCACCTTGAACGTGTACGACGACTCGGCGGTCAGACCGGCGAAATCACAGGTGGTCGCGGACACGAGCGAGCCGCACGACCCGGTGAGCCCGTCCGACGGCGACGCGGTGATCCGGTACGAGTCGATACCGGCGCCGGGATCCGGCGCGGTCCACTTCAGCGTCACCTTGGTGGGGTCGCCGTTGAAGGCGACGGTCGGCGCACCCGGAGTTCCGGGCGGGCCGGGCGTGGCCGACGTGGCGTTGACCGCGGCCGAGCACTCGGTGTTGTCGGTGAGCGTCGCGCTCGTACAGGCCATGACCGTCGGGGTGTACGCCTGGTTCGCGGTGAGATTGGGGATCGAACAGCTGGTCGAGGCCGTGGCGCAGGTCTGGCCACCGGCCGCGGCGACGTAGTGGCCGGCCCCGCCGGCCGGCGCGGTCCAGGACACCAGGATCGCGCGGCGTCCGGCGACCGCGTTGGCGGCGGTCGGCGTTCCGGGCGCCGCGGCCGCCGCGGGGCTGGGGTTCGCCAGAACCCCGGCCACCGCCAGCAGGCCGCCCGCAGCCGCTGTTGCCCACCTGGAGACTTTTCGCCGCTGTTGCGGCGCTACTACTTGCACTACTTCCACCCCCGCGGTTAGTCCCGAAGACCTGACGGCCCGGGCAAGACTGATTCCCCCACAAGGTAGCCATTTCAGGGGTAAATCAGGCTCGAACCGGCTAATGGGGTGCCGCCCGCCCGGACCTGTGTGCTAATGCGGCTGGCAGACTCGGCCCATGCGCACCGAAGTGATCACCGTCCGGACCGGCGGGTCGCCGGTCGTCCGCGACATCACGGCCGAGGCCGCCGACTTCGTGCGGTCCGAAGCGGACGGACTGCTGCACGTCTTCGTCCCGCACGCCACGGCCGGCCTCGCGATCATCGAGACCGGAGCCGGCTCCGACGACGATCTGCTGACCGCGATCGACGACCTGCTGCCGGCCGAGGACAAGTGGCGGCACCGGCACGGTTCCCGCGGGCACGGCCGCGACCATGTGCTCCCGGCCTGGATCCCGCCGTACGCGACACTCCCCGTGATCGACGGCCGCATAGCGCTCGGGACCTGGCAGTCCATCTGCCTGGTCGACCCCAACGGCGACAACCCGACCCGCCAGGTGAGGTTCAGCTTCATCGCCGGCTGATTCATCGATGCGCCGAAAGTTACTGCTCAGTACGTGTGTCCCGGATCGCGGACACCCCGGGTACGCGTGACGATGCCCACCGCGAGGGGGCAGGATGGAGTCAACTCCGAGCGACTCACACAATGAGCCGCCCGGTTCCTTCCACCCGATCAAGAGGATTGCCTGTGGCCACGGAGCGCAAGCGCCCGGTAATCAGCGATGGCCTGCCGAGCCAGCTTCCGGACATCGACCCTGAGGAAACAAACGAGTGGGTCGAGTCCCTCGACGGAGTCATCGACGAACGCGGCGCCAAGAGAGCCCGTTACGTTATGTTGCGCCTGCTCGAGCGGGCCCGGGAGCGACAGGTCGGCGTGCCCCCGCTGACCTCCACGGATTACATCAACACGATCCCGCCGGAGCAGGAACCCTGGTTCCCCGGCGACGAGTTCGTCGAGCGCCGCATCCGGGCGTACATCCGGTGGAACGCGGCGATGCTGGTGCACCGTGCGCAGCGCCCGGAAATCGGGGTCGGTGGCCACATCTCGACCTACGCGTCGAGCGCCAGCCTCTACGAGGTCGGCATGAACCACTTCTTCCGCGGCAAGGACCACCCCGGCGGCGGCGACCACATCTTCTATCAGGGCCACGCCTCCCCCGGCATGTATGCTCGCGCCTTCCTCGAGGGCCGGCTGAGCACCCATGAGCTGGACGGTTTCCGTCAGGAGCTGTCCCACCCGGGCGGCGGCCTCCCGTCGTACCCGCACCCCCGGCTGATGCCGAACTTCTGGGAGTTCCCGACGGTCAGCATGGGCCTCGGCCCGCTGAACGCGATCTACCAGGCGCGCTACAACCGCTACCTGCACAACCGCGGCATCAAGGACACCAGCCAGCAGCACGTCTGGGCGTTCCTGGGCGACGGCGAGATGGACGAGGTCGAGTCGCTCGGCGCGATCGGCCTGGCCGCCCGCGAGGAGCTCGACAACCTCACCTTCGTGATCAACTGCAACCTGCAGCGTCTCGACGGCCCGGTCCGCGGTAACGGCAAGGTCATCCAGGAGCTGGAGTCGTTCTTCCGCGGCGCCGGCTGGAACGTCATCAAGGTCGTCTGGGGCCGGGAGTGGGACCCGCTGCTCGCGGCGGACACCGACGGCGCGCTGGTCAACCTGATGAACGTCACGCCGGACGGCGACTACCAGACGTACAAGGGCGAGTCCGGGGCGTACGTCCGGGAGAACTTCTTCGGCCGTGACCCGCGCACCCGCAAGCTGGTCGAGGGCATGTCCGACGACGAGGTCTGGAACCTCAAGCGCGGCGGCCACGACTACAAGAAGCTCTACGCGGCGTACAAGGCGGCCACCGAGCACACCGGCCAGCCGACCGTGATCCTCGCCAAGACGATCAAGGGCTGGACGCTGGGCTCGCACTTCGAGGCCCGCAACGCGACCCACCAGATGAAGAAGCTGACCCTGGACGACCTCAAGGGCTTCCGGGACCGCCTCTACCTGGAGATCAGCGACAAGCAGCTCGAGGAAAACCCGTACCTCCCGCCCTATTACCACCCGGGCGAGAAGTCCGACGAAATGCAGTACATGCTGGAGCGGCGCCGTGAGCTGGGCGGGTCCATCCCGTCGCGGCGCACCAAGCACAAGTCGCTGGCGATCCCCGACTCGAAGGCGTTCAGCGACGTCAAGCGGGGCAGCGGCAAGCAGAAGGTCGCGACCACGATGGCCTTCGTCCGCCTTCTGAAAGACCTGATGAAGGACAAGGAGTTCGGCCCCCGCTGGGTGCCGATCATTCCGGACGAGGCGCGTACGTTCGGTCTGGACTCCCTCTTCCCGACGAAGAAGATCTACTCCCCGCACGGCCAGACCTACACCTCGGTCGACCGGGAGCTCTTCCTGTCGTACAAGGAGGCGACCAACGGCCAGATCCTGCACGAGGGGATCAACGAGGCCGGGTCGACGGCGAGCTTCATCGCGGCCGGAACGTCGTACGCGACGCACGACGAGCCGATGATCCCGCTGTACATCTTCTACTCGATGTTCGGCTTCCAGCGCACCGCCGACGAGCTGTGGGCCGCCGCCGACCAGATGACCCGGGGCTTCCTGCTCGGGGCGACGGCCGGCCGCACCACGCTCAACGGTGAGGGCCTGCAGCACGAGGACGGTCACTCGCTGCTGATCGCGGCCACCAACCCGGCCGTGGTGTCGTACGATCCGGCGTTCGCGTTCGAGATCGCGCACATCATGGAGAACGGCCTGCACCGGATGTACGGCGAGAAGCAGGAGAACGTCTTCTACTACCTCACCATCTACAACGAGCCGATTCTCCAGCCCGCTGAACCCGAGGGTGTCGACGTGGAGGGCCTGCTCAAGGGCATCTACCGGTACCGTGCGGCGCCGGCGGCCAACGGCCCGAAGGCGCAGATCCTGGCGTCCGGCACCGGCATGCAGTGGGCGCTGAAGGCTCAGGATCTGCTGGCCCAGGACTGGGGGGTGGCCGCCGACGTCTGGTCGGTGACCTCCTGGACCGAGCTGCGGCGCGACGCGGTCACGATCGAGGAGCACAACCTCCTCAACCCGGGCGACCAGCCGCGGAAGCCGTACATCCAGCAGAAGCTGGAGGGCACCGAGGGCCCGGCCGTGGCGGTCAGCGACTTCATGCGGGCGGTGCCCGACCTGATCGCGCGCTGGGTGCCGAACGACTACACGTCGCTGGGCACCGACGGCTTCGGCATGAGCGACACCCGGCACGCGCTGCGCCGGCACTTCCACGTGGACGCCGAGTCGGTGGCCGTGGCCACGCTGCGCCAGCTGGCGCTGCGCGGCAAGGTGCCCGCGCACGTGCCGGCCGAGGCGGCCAAGAAGTACGCGATCGACGACGTCACCGCGGCGCCGGTCGGCGAAACGGGCGGCGACAGCTGATCCGGTGAAGATCGGACGATGGGCCCCACCGGCGACGGTTGGGGCCCATCGCCGTCCGCGGAGCGTTTCAGCGGATGAAGCGCAGCCGGGCGACCACGAACTCGCCGAGCTTGTCGAACTGCTGGTTGGTGCCGAGCAGCATGTAGCTCTGGATCATGTCGGTGAGGTAGCCGGCGAAATGGTTGGTCATCTCGGTCCGGTCGCCGCCGAGGTCGGTGAACGTGATCGTGGACTTGCCGCCCCCGATGCCGCGCTGGCCGTCCCACTCGTACTCAAGTAATTCTGGTTCTTCGACCCTGGTGAACCGCATGTCGGACGGGTACTCGACGCCGTCGTCGTCGGTGACCATGGTCAGCCGGAAGACGCCGCCCGGGCGCAGGTCGAGCTCGATCGTGCTGCGCGGGGTGTGCATGCCGGCCGGTCCCCACCACCGGCAGATCTGGCCGGGGTCGGTCCAGGCCCGCCAGACCAGCTCGCGCGGCGCGTCGAAGACACGCACGATGTCGAGCTCGCGGAAGGTCATCTCCTCGTCGGTCACTGCCCCGTTCCCTTCATCAACGTCCGCAGGTGATCGTCGAGCTTGTCGAAGCTCGACTCCCAGAACTGCCGGTACCGGCCCATCCACTCGGTGGCCGCGCGCAACGGCTCGGCCTCCAGGCGGCAGGGCCGCCACTGCTTCTCCCGGCCGCGGGAGATCAGGCCGGCCCGTTCGAGCACCTTGAGGTGCTTGGAGATGGCCGGCAGGGTGATGTCGAACGG
This sequence comes from Paractinoplanes durhamensis, assembly GCF_016862175.1. Taxonomy (GTDB): domain Bacteria; phylum Actinomycetota; class Actinomycetes; order Mycobacteriales; family Micromonosporaceae; genus Actinoplanes; species Actinoplanes durhamensis. The sequence goes on from NZ_BOML01000048.1 coordinate 116,501, forward strand.
CTCGGCGAGCTCGTTGACGGTGGCCGGCCCGTCGGCCAGCCGGCCCAGGATCGCCCGGCGGGTCGGGTCGGCGAGCGCGCCGAAGACGACGCTGAGCTGATCGGTGGCCACCTCAGGCCGGCACGTACGTAACCACCTCGACGCCGCTCGCGGTCTTCCAGGAGTCGGCCAGCGTCAAGGCGATCTTCGTGCCGTCGTCCCAGAGCTTGCGCCCCTCTCCCTGCACCACCGGAAAGACCATGATCCGATATTCGTCGATCAGGTTGTGCCTGGTCAGATAGTTCACCAGGCTCGCGCTGCCGTTGATCAGCAGAGTGCCCGGCTCGGTCTTCAGTTTGGCCACCGCGTCGGCGACCTCGCCGGCGATGAAGCTCGCGTTCCACTCCGGGGTGGTCAGCGTGGTGGTGGCGACGTGCTTGGGCATCGAGTTCATCTTGACGCCGAAGTCGCCGGTGGCCTCCTCCATCTGCGGCCAGGCGGCCTTGAAGCCCTCGTAGGTCTTGCGGCCGAGCAGCAGCGCGTCGGCTTCGCGCAGGTTGCCGGCCTGCCACCCGGACAGCTCCTCGTTGAAATAAGGCCCGCTCCAGGACGGCTCCTCGAAGACGCCATCGAGCGTGGTGTATTCGACCGCGACTACCTTGCCCATTTCACCCTCCGGTTAATTAGCTAGTCGGTAAAGTATGCCCCTCAAGAGCCTCTCGTCAAGCTGTCTGACATTCCGTAAGCTCTTCGCTACGGAGAGGAGACTCGATGGCTGTCACCGGCAGAGCCAAGGGAACTCCAGCACTGTCCGAACCCGTCGTGGCCGTCCGGCGCACCTGGATCGGCCTGCTCTTCGCCGCCAATCTGGGCCTCTGGATGGCGTATTACACACCGCTTCAGGTGTTGCTGCCCGAGCAGATCGAAGACCTCGGCATCGCGCACAAGGAGCTCTGGCTCGGCATCGTGACCGGCATCGGCGCGATCGTCGCGGTGGTGGTCAACCCGCTGGCCGGCGCCCTCTCCGACCGCACCCGGCTGCGCTTGTTCGGCCGCCAGTGGGGCCGGCGGCACATCTGGACGGCCGGCGGCGCCCTGCTGACCTTCCTCTGCCTGCTCGTCCTCTCGATCGCGCCCAACCTCTTCTGGATCACCGTCGGGTGGGCACTGGCCAACATCGGCATCAACGTCATGCTGGCCACCCTGACCTCCGCGGTCCCCGACCGGGTGCCGGTCACCCAGCGCGGCCTGGTCTCCGGCTGGATCGGCATGCCGGTCGCGCTCGGCCTGGTGGTCGGCGCCGTCCTGGTCACCTCGGTGGTCACCACCCCGCCCCCGGGCTACCTGATCATCGCGATCGGCCTGCTCCTGCTGGTGGCGCCGTTCGTGCTGCGCACCCCGGACGACCCGCTCGGCGAGACCGTCGTCCCGCGCTTCTCGTTCCGGGCGTTCCGGGTCGACCTGCGCGCCAACCCCGACTTCGGCTGGGCCTGGGTGACCCGCTTCCTGGTCATGCTCGGCAACGCGCTCGGCACGCTCTACCTGCTGTATTTCCTGACCGACGCGGTCAAGCTGGACGACCCGGAGACCGGCCTGCTCTACATGATCCTGCTCTACACGGTCGGCATGGTGGGCACCGCGATGCTCGGCGGCTGGCTCTCCGACCGGGCCGGCAAGCGCAAGATCTTCGTGGTCTGGTCCGGCGTGGTGATCGCCGTCGCCGCCACCCTGCTGGCGATCTGGCCCACCTGGGGCGTCGCCATGGTCGCGGCGGTGCTGTTCGGCGCGGGGTTCGGCGTCTACCTGGCGGTGGACACCGCGGTCGTCACCCAGGTCCTGCCGGCCGCCGCCGACCGGGCCAAGGACATCGGGGTGATCAACATCGCCCCCTCGGTGTCCCAGGCGCTCGGCCCGGTGCTGGCCGCCCCCGTGGTCGCCTTCCTGGGCGGCTATCCGACGCTGTTCGTGCTCACCGCGATAACCAGCCTGGCCGGAGCCCTGGCCGTGCTGAAAATCAAATCCGTCGCCTAGGTACTCTGGTCGGGTGACTGTTCGCGTACGTTTCGCCCCGTCCCCGACCGGCATGTTCCACGTCGGCGGCGCCCGCTCGGCGCTGCAGAACTGGATCTATGCCCAGCAGCACGAGGGTGTCTTCGTGCTCCGGATCGAGGACACCGACGCCGCCCGGAACCGTCCGGAGTGGACCGAAGGCATCATCGCCGCGCTCGACTGGATCGGCATCGAGCGCGGGACGTACGAAGGCCCCTACTACCAGTCGTCCTACGCCGCCGACCACACCGCCGCCGCGACCCGCCTCTACGGCGAGGGCAAGGCCTACTACTGCGGCTGCAAGCGGGATGACGTCATCGCCCGCACCGGCAACCAGCACTCCGGCTACGACGGCTTCTGCCGCGACAAGAATTTGGGCCCCGGCGACGGCCGCGCGCTGCGCTTCCGCACCCCGGACGAGGGCGAGACCGTGGTCGAGGACCTGGTCCGCGGCAAGCCCACCTTCGAAAACAGGCTGATCGAGGATTTCGTCATCGCCCGCGGCGACGGATCCCCGCTGTTCCTGCTGGCCAACGTCGTGGACGACGTGACCATGGGGATCACCCACGTGTTCCGGGCCGAGGAGCACCTGCCCAACACGCCCAAGCAGCAGCTGCTGTGGGAGGCGCTCGGGCACACCCCGCCGATCTGGGGCCACGTCCCGGTCATCGTCAACGAGAAGCGGCAGAAGCTGTCGAAGCGCCGCGACAAGGTCGCCCTGGAGTCCTACCGCGACGAGGGCTACCTGGCCGCCGCCATGCGCAACTACCTGATGCTGCTCGGCTGGGCGCCGTCCGGCGACCGGGAGATCGTGCCCTGGTCGGTGATCGAGGACGAATACCGGATCGAGGAGGTCAACCACGCGCCGGCCTTCTTCGACGTGAAGAAGCTCCGGGCCTTCAACGGTGACTACATCCGCGCGCTCGCGCCGGACGAGTTCGCCGCCTGCTGCGCGCCCTGGCTGCAGGGCACCGACACGATCCCGGCCCCGCCGTGGGACCCGGCCGCTTTCGACCTGCGGGTGTTCTCCGAGGTCGCCCCACTCGCCCAGACCCGCATCGCGGTGCTCTCCGAGATCGTCGACTACGTCGACTTCCTCTTCCTCGACGAGCCGGTCCGCGACGAGGCCTCCTGGGCCAAGGCGATGAAGGGCGACGCCGCCGAGATCCTGGACGCGACGACGGCCGCGTTCGAGGCGCTCGAGGACTGGTCGGCCGAGCCGCTGAAGGCCACGCTCGAGGGGGTCGGCCTGGCCCGCGAGCTGAAGCTGGGCAAGACCCAGGCGCCGGTCCGGGTCGCGGTCACCGGACGCTCGGTGGGCCTTCCGCTCTTCGAATCGATCGAGGTGCTCGGCCGGGAGCGCACGCTGCGTCGCTTGCGCGCCGCGCGCGCCGCTCTCTAACTCTTCCGGTACGCCGAGGAAACTCTTTCGGTACGAAGGACGACGCTTTCGTTCACCCAAACAGCGATTTCGGTACGCGGTGAGCCGGGCCACCGGCGAGCCGCGTATCGATTTCCTGGCCTTTATCGTATTTGCCGCCCAGGACGCCATCGCTTCCCGTCGTTCCGGTAACGAAAACCGCTGAGCGGGTGACCGAGCACCCCTCCGCTTGCGTGTACTGGGTACTATTCGGCCCGCTGATCAACGGCCGTTGTCGTCGCGTCGGTCATCCCCAGATGGCTCCAATTCGTCCGGCTCGAGATGCGTCCGGGCACGAGTCCGGGAAGGCTGAGGGTGTTTGGCCGGGCCGCGATCCACCGTCGCGACACGACCAGCGAGGACACGCAGCCATGTCCACCACGGGGCGGGGAGGCCGGACGATGGTTCGAGGGGCGATCAAGAAATTGATCACCGGTGCGGGGGCGATTGCCGTCGCGACGATGCTCACGCTGGGTGCCGCGCCGGCCGCACACGCCGCGCCGAAGCCGGCCCCGAAGCCGACGAGCGTCCAGATCGTCGGGAACGACATCGACGGCACGCTCATCGTCGACCCGGCCGCCGGTTCGCGGCTGTTCGACGCGCTGCTCGCCGAGGTCAGCTGGATGGGCACGGCCACGCCGCAGACCACCGCCCCCAAGGCGGACAAGCTCGGCGTGAAATACACCCTCACCGTCATGCAGAAGACCGCCCCGCAGATGGTCTACGAGCTCTACCCGAACGCGGCCGGCGGCCCGCGCGCCCACCGCCCGGCCAAGCAGCCGTCGGCGATCGGCAAGACGACGGCCGACGGCTGGTTCTACGGCCGGCTGACCATGTCGGAGACGCTGCGGCTCAGCGGTGTGCCGCTGAAGGCCAAGCCCGACGTGCTCCCGGGCGGCATCGGTGGCGGCATCGGCACCGACCTCAAGTCCGGTGAGCTCGACCCGGTCGCCGGGATGAGCCACTTCCTCAGCGAGATGCGCCGGCTGCTGCTGCTCAACGGCGCGGTCCTGGCGGTCATCGTGTTCGGCCTGGCCGGCATCGCCTTCATGATCCGCCGCAAGGTCTGAAGCCGCAGGTCGTCAGTCGGCCGGCTGCGGCACCGGCATCCGGAACGCCGGGCATGCCGTCGCCGCCGCTCCCACACAGTCCTCGTCCGGGCCGAACGCGTCGAACATCCGCTGGTCGGTGCCGATCTTCTCGATCTGCGCGCCGGTCAGCCCCGGCTTCCCCGTCGACGCGTTGTCGGTGCCGCGCTCCCCGGTCGCCATCAGCGCCAGGGTCCGCCCGTCACTGATCCGGCGGGCGATCGTCTGATGCACCTGCCAGTCCAGATCATGGTCGTCGTCGTAGCGGACATATTCGACACCGGCCGGCGCCCACTCGGTGCGGGCGCACTTGTTCGGCTTGGCCAGCACCGGGAAGCACAGGTCCTCGGGGAGCCGGTAGACGGCGACCTCGACGGTGCCGCGCGGCTTGTCGTCCTGATCGGTGATCGAGTACTGCCGCCAGCCGCTGCCGCGCTCCGGCGGCCGCGGGTAGATGTGCATCTTCTTGTCGCGCACCGCCGGCGCGAGCAGGGCGAGCACCGGGTCGGCGATGTCCGACGGCACCGGCACGGCACTGGCGGCCGGGGTGGCCACGGCCGCCGGCGTCGCCGCCTTCTCGCGGGCCGGCAGCAGCGTCGTGGTGAGCAGGTAACCGGTGACGGCGATCGCGGCCACCACGGCGGCGCCGGCCGCGAGCAGCGACCGGGTGCGGCGGCGGCGGAGTCGCTCGGCCTCCCGGAAGACCGCGTCGACCTCGTCGCCGAGGTCCGGCTCGCCCTCCAGCACGTGTTCGAGCAGGCGGGTCAGCGGCATGGTCATCCGGTCAGCGCCGCTTCCGACTCGGTGAGCAGCTTCTGCAGGGCGGCCAGGCCGGCCCGCTCGTAGGCGGCGACCCGCTCGTCGTCGAGGTCGAGCATGGCGCCCACCGCGTCCAGCTCGAAGCCGTCCCAGTGCCGCAGCACCAGCACCGCCCGGCAGCGCGGGGCGAGCTTGTGCAGGGCGTCGAGCAGCAGGATGGACTCGGCCGCGACCCCCTCGGCGCCGGCCGCGGCCACGAAGACGTGCTCCCGGCGGCGGTTCCGGCGGCGGCAGGCCTCCATCATCTCGGAATACGCGAAGACCTCCGGGTCGGCGACCGCGCCGCGGCGGGTGTCGGCCACCACCCGGGCCATGGTGGCCCTGGTCAGCTCGGTGGCGAGTTCCCAGTCGCCGCACATCAGGAACGCCGACCGGCGCAGGTGCGGAAGGCGGCTGGTCACGAAATCGCGCAAACCGTCTTCGTCGCCGGGCATAGCCCCTTTATAGGAGTAAATCGCTCCGGATCAAGGCGAAATCCGATCATGCCGCCCGAACGGCGACCTCCACCAGGCGTACGAGATCGGCCAGGTCCTCCTCGTACTCGCCGTCGGAGGGTTCCGTCCCGGCCGGAAGGCCGCCGGTCAGCTCGCCGGTGGCGTAGCCCAGCAGGAACGCGCAGATCATCCGGGCCATCCGGGGCACCCGATCGCCGGCCACCCCGGCGTCGTGCAGGATGCCGCGCAGCGCGGCGGTGAGCCAGGACGCCGAGGCGCCCGCCGCCGAGCGGTTGAGCAGCAGCGGGAACGCGCCCGGATGGGCGTACGCCAGCTGCCGGACGGCCCGGCCGAGCGCCCGCAGCCGGGTCCGCCAGTCCGGGTCGGCATCGCCGCCGACCACCGAGCCCAACTCCTGATGCAGCAGGTCGACCAGCCCGTCGAGCAGCGCGTCCTTGCCACCGACATAGGGATAGAGCGCCATCGAGGTGAGCCCGACCCGCTCGGCCACCGCCCGCATCGACATGGCGGCCAGCCCGCGCTCGTCGACCAGCGCGAGCGCCTGGTCCAGGATCAGCCGTCTCTTGTCGTCCACACCCCACCGTGTCGGGCGGGACGGCCGCGGCGGCCGGGACGCGCCCGGCAGCCACCACTGCTCACCCGGTCGAGTGAGCCCGGTCGAGTGAGCCTTCTACGGCGTCAGCACCATCGGCCCGGCGGCCGGCCTCGGCTCGAGGCCCGGCGGCGCGGGCGCACCGCGCCGTGCAGGTGACCACCGGCCCAGCCATGCAGTTCGGTACGGCAGCCCACCCGGCTCGGTCCCGGCTCCGGCTCGACGGCCGGTGTAATCGGCGGCATCGGCTGTGCGTCATCGAGCGCGGGATCGATGTCGGCGCGCAGCGGCCCATCGTTCGGTTCCGTCATCTCGCCTCCCCCAACCTTCACGCGGTGTCCATCGGCTGCCCGGCGCCCGCCTTTACCTTCCGGCCGCAGGAACCGGGCCATGCTAGTGCGACAGACTGCCAGGTCACCGACCGAAATCACGGGAAGGGCGCACCGCTATCCCGACAAAAACCCCAAATTGTCATATACGACGTAGGCATTGCGCCCATATGCAACGTGGCCTGCGGTTCTTACGACTTGCCGGGCGGAACAGGACACAGGGGTCGCGGCATCTCTTTCGCCCACCCCGGCATGGCACGCTGTGGGCGTGGCAGACCGCGAGCGACCCACCGGCACGGCCAAGCCCCAGCTCGCCGCCACCCTGCGCCGCATCGAGCGCAGCGCCGGCGCCCTGGCGACCTCGGCCGTCGCCCGGATGGACGAGACCCTCCCCTGGTTCCGCGCACTCCCCGCCGACCAGCGCTCCTGGGTCATGCTGGTCGCCCAGGCCGGCATCCGTTCGCTGGTCGAGTGGCTGCGCTCCGGCGGCGAGATCGCCACCAGCCAGGAGATCTCCGACGAGGTGTTCGCGGCCGCACCGCGCGCGCTGGCCCGCTCGATCACGCTGACCCAGGCGGTCCAGCTGATCAAGGCGACCATCGACGTGGCCGAGTCCGAGGTCGGCCGGCTGGCCGCGACCGGCGAGGAGGATGCCCTGCTCCAGGCCATCCTCAAGTTCTCCCGGGAGATCGCGTTCTCGGCCGCCCGGGTCTACGCCCGGGCCGCCGAGTCGCGCGGCGCCTGGGACGCCCGGCTGCAGGCCATGCTGGTCGACGCCCTGCTGCGCGGCGACTCCTCGGACGTGCTGGCCAGCCGGGCCGCCGCGCTGGGCTGGGCCGACGCGCCCCCGGTCGCGGTCGTGGTCGGCCGCTCCCCCGGCGGCGAGATCACCTCGGTGCTGCACGCCGTCTACCGGGCCGCGCGCCGATCCCGGCTCGAGGTGATCGGCGGGGTGCACGGCGACCGGCTGGTCGTGGTGATGGGCGGGGTCACCGACCTGGCCGCGAGCGCGGCCGCGCTCGCGTCGAGCTTCGGCGACGGCCCGATCGTGGTCGGCCCGGCGGTGCCCTCGCTCGACCAGGCCACCGAGTCGGCCCGGGCCGCCCTGGCCGGCTTCCGGGCCGCGCCGGCCTGGCCGGGTGCGCCCAACCCGGTGGCCGCCGACGACCTGCTGCCGGAGCGCGCCCTGGCCGGCGACCTGGCCGCCCGCCGCACCCTGCGGCACGACGTCTACGGCGCGCTGGCCCGGGCCGGCAGCGGCCTGCTCGAGACGCTGGACGCCTTCTTCGCGGCCGGCGGCGTGCTGGAGAGCGCGGCCCGCGAGCTCTACGTGCACCCCAACACCGTCCGCTACCGCCTCAAGCGGGTGGCCGAGGTGACCGGGTTGTCCCCGCTCGACGGCCGGGACGCGTTCGCGCTGCGGTTGTCGATGACGATCGGGCGGCTCGACCCTGCGACCTAAATCACCGGCCGCGATGAAGAGCGGCGAGCAGCCACAAATGATGCTCAAGTGGGGCGAGTTGGAGGGGCCGTTGTAGGAATCCCACAACGCGGGTCGTAGGGTTTGGTGGCCGCCGTCAACCGCGGATGGCCTCCGCATCCGGAAGAGTCAGAGGCGTGCTCGCCGTACTTTCGCCCGGCCAGGGTTCCCAGAAGCCCGGCTTCCTGAGCCCCTGGCTCGCTCTCCCCGGCGCCGAGACCCGCCTGCGCTGGTGGTCCGCGCTGGCCGGGGTCGACCTGCTGCACCTCGGCACCGAGGCGGACGCCGAGGAGATCAAGGACACCGCCCGCACCCAGCCGCTGCTGGTGGCCGCGAGCCTGCTCGCCGCCGAGCACCTGCCGCTGCACGACGTCGGCCTGGTGGCCGGCCACAGTGTCGGCGAGCTCGGCGCGGCCGCCCTGGCCGGTGTGCTGCCGGCCGAGGCCGCCATCGCGCTGGCCGGTGTGCGCGGCCGGGAGATGGCCGCCGCCTGCGCGCTGGAGGCGACCGGGATGAGCGCCGTCCTCGGCGGCGACGCCGACGAGGTGCTGGCCGCCATCGAGCGGCACGGCCTGCACCCGGCCAACCGCAACAGCACCGGCCAGATCGTCGCGGCGGGCTCGCTGGACGGGCTGGCCAAGCTCGCGGCCGAGCCGCCGGCCAAGGCCCGGATCGTCGCGCTGAAGGTGGCCGGCGCGTTCCACACCCCCTACATGGCGCCCGTCGAGGCCGCGCTGGCCGCGATCGCCGGCGGGATCACCGTGCACGACCCGGCCCGCCTCCTGCTGTCCGACCTCGACGGCACCGCCGTCGGGCACGGCCACGAGATGGTGCAGCGCCTGGTCCACCAGGTCACCGCCCCGGTCCGCTGGGACCTGTGCATGCGCACCCTGAAAGACCTCGGCGTCACCGGAGTCATCGAGCTGCCCCCGGCCGGCACCCTGGCCGGTCTGGTCAAGCGGGAGCTCAAGGGCGAGGGCGCGCCGGAGATCGTCACCCTGAACACCCCGGACGACCTACCGGCCGCCCGGGATCTCATCGCCCGGCACGGCGAAGCGCCCGGTCACGAACCGGCGGAGTGAGCCCCATGATCGCGTTCGAAGGAGCAGCACGATGACCGCCGCGGGTTCCCGCATCGTCGCGATGGGCCACTACCAGCCCTCGCGCGTCGTCACCAACAACGACCTGGCCAGCACCATCGACACCAACGACGAGTGGATCCGGGACCGGGTCGGCATCGCCGAGCGGCGCATCGCCGGGGCCGAGACCGTCGCCGACATGGCCACCTACGCGGCCGAGAAGGCCCTGGCCAACTCCGGTCTCACCGCCGCCGACATCGACCTGGTCACGGTCGCCACCTGCACCTCGATCGACCGCTGCCCGAACGTCGCGACCCGGGTCGCGGCCCGGCTCGGCATCGCCGCCCCGGCCGCGTTCGATCTGAACACCGCCTGCTCCGGCTTCTCCTACGCGGTCGGCACCGCCGACCACGCGATCCGGGCCGGCGCGGCGCACAACGCCCTCGTGATCGGCGCCGAGAAGCTCTCCGACGTCACCGACTGGACCGACCGCAAGACCGCCGTGCTCTTCGGCGACGCGGCCGGCGCGGCCGTGATCAGCGCCGTCGCCGACGGCGAGGAGGCCGGCATCGGCCCGGTCCTGTGGGGCTCGGCGCCGGACAAGGGCGACGTCCTGAAGATCGAGGGCTGGCAGCCGTACATCGAGCAGGACGGCCAGGTGGTCTTCCGCTGGGCGACCACCGCGCTCGCCCCGTTCGCCCGCCAGACCTGCGAGAAGGCCGGCATCGACGTCTCCGAGCTGGCCGCCTTCGTCCCGCACCAGGCCAACGCCCGGATCATCGACGGCATCGTGAAGCGGCTCGGCCTCGGGCCCAACGTGGTCGTCCCGAAGGACCTGGTCATGTCCGGCAACACCTCCGCGGCAAGCATCCCGCTGGCCCTGTCCAAGCTGGTCGAGCGCCGGGAGGTGCCCTCGGGCGCCCCGGTCCTGCTCTTCGGCTTCGGCGGCGGCCTCACCTACGCCGGCCAGGTCGTCCGCTGCCCGTGACGGGCGGACACCCAGCCGGAGCACCTCCCCAACTGTTGAGAGGAATCACCAAGAAATGGCAACTCGCGAAGAGATCACCTCTGGCCTCGCCGAGATCCTCGAGGAGGTCGCCGGGGTGAACCCGGACGACGTCGCCGAGGGGAAGTCCTTCACCGACGACCTGGACGTCGACTCGCTGTCGATGGTCGAGGTCGTGGTGGCCGCCGAGGAGAAGTTCGGCGTCAAGATCCCCGACAACGAGGTGCAGAACCTGAAGACCGTCGGCGACGCCGTCTCCTACATCGAGGCGAATCACTGACATGAGCAACGTAGACGTCGTCGTCACCGGGCTCGGCGCGACCACCCCGTTGGGCGGGGACGTCGCGTCCACCTGGGACGCCATGCTCGCCGGCCGCTCCGGGGTGAGTGCTCTCACCCAGGAGTGGGCCGCGCAGATGCCCGTCCGCATCGCCGCCGAACTCGCCGTCGAGCCTTCCGAGGTCATCGAGCGGGTCCGGCTGCGCCGCCTGGACCGCTCCGAGGCGATCGCGCTGATCGCCGCGAAGCAGGCCTGGGCCGACGCCGGCCTGGAAGGGTCCGGGCTCGACCCGGAGCGCCTCGGGGTCAGCTTCGGCAGCGGAATAGGGGGCGCACAGACCCTCCTCAACCAGGACGACATCCTGGAAGCCTCCGGGCCCCGCAAGGTCAGCCCGCACACCGTGCCGATGCTCATGCCGAACGGGCCGGCCGCCTGGATCGGCATCGACTTCGGCGCGCAGGCCGGTGTGCACGCCATGGCCAGCGCCTGCGCCACCGGCGCCGAGGCCCTCGCGCTGGGTCTCGACATCATCCGCTCCGGCCGCGCCGACGTGGTCATCGCCGGTGGCACCGAAGCGGTCATCCACCCCCTGCCGTTCGCCGGTTTCGCCGCCATGCGGGCCATGTCGACCCGCAACGACGAGCCGGAGAAGGCGTCCCGCCCGTGGGACAAGAACCGCGACGGCTTCGTCTTCGGCGAGGGCTCGGGCGCGGTCATCCTGGAACGCGCCGACCACGCCAAGGCTCGCGGTGCCCGGGTGTACGCCCGGCTCGCCGGCGCCGGCATCACGTCCGACGGGTTCGACATCGTCCAGCCCGACCCGGAGTGCAAGGGCGGCATCCGGGCGATGAGCAGGGCACTCCGCGACGCCGGTCTGACCGGCGCCGACATCGCCCACGTCAACGCGCACGCCACCTCCACCCCGGCCGGCGACATGGGCGAGATCATCGGCATCCGGACCGCGGTGGGCGCCCACCCGGTGATCACCTCGACCAAGTCGATGTCCGGGCACCTGCTCGGCGCGGCCGGTGCGGTCGAGTCGATCGCCGCCATCCTCGCCATCCGGGACAGCGTGGTTCCCCCCACGATCAACCTGGATGACCCCGACGACCGGCTGGACCTCGACGTGGCGGCGCACAAGGCCCGCCCGCTGGAGATCCACGCGGCGATGAACAACTCGTTCGGCTTCGGCGGCCACAACGTGGCGCTCGTCTTCACCCGGCCGTGACGACCACCGTTCCGGGCCCGGAGGCGACCTTCGACCTCCGGGACCGGAACGTGCGGCGCTGAACTACCCGCAGGCCGTCCGGGGCAGCCCGGGCACCGCGACCGGCGATTTCCCCGGCGCCTTGGTCTTGCCGGCGATCACCGAGGCCAGCGCGGTCAGCGACAGCTTGCTCGACGAGTACGAGGCGACCAGCACCGGTGACTTCGCCGAGGCCAGCAGGCCGGGCGTGTCCATGATGACCGTCACGGCCGCGGCCTGGTCCAGGTCGGCGGCCTTGTCGCCGTACCCCACCAGGTGGATGATCTTGCCGCCGGCCGCCTGAACGTTCACGCCGGCCGCCTGCAGGGCCCGCACCAGCGTCACCCGGGCCACCTCGCGGCCGTCGGCCGCGGTGACCGTGACCGGCCCGGCGACCAGCGGCCCGGCGCACGCTCCGCGGAGCACGGTGATCGACGCGGCGTCCAGCGCGGCGACCGCCTGCTGGTGGGCGGCCGAGCCGACGACGCCGACCGACGGCGGCGGGGTCCGCGCGGTGCGGAACTTCAGGGTGAGGATCCGGGTGACCGCCTCGACCAGGCGTTCCCGCTTGAGCGAGCCGCTCTTGAGGCCGGCCACGATGCCGTCCCGGGCGCCGGCGATGTCCGGCGGCATCAGCAGCATGTCGTTGCCGGCGTTCAGGGCGCGCACCGCGGCCTCCCCGGCCGGCCACTTCATCGCCGGCGGCATGTTCATCGCGTCGGTGATCGCGACGCCGGTGAACTTCAGGCCGCCGCGCAGCACGTCCGTCATGATCTTGTGGGAGAACGTGGCCGGCACACCCTTGTCCAGCGCCTGCACGTCCAGGTGGCCGGACATCACCACGCCGGCGCCGGCCGCCACGCCCGCCTGGAACGGCGGCAGGTCCTGCGCCGTCCACTGGGCGGCCGACTGGGTCACCACCGGCAGACCCTCGTGACTGTCCCCACCGGTGTGCCCGTGCCCCGGGAAGTGCTTGAGGGCGGCCGCCACCCCACCGGCGCGCAGCCCGCGCACCGCCGCCGCGACCTGCCCGCCGTTGGCCGCCGCGTCGGCGCCGAACGAGCGGGAGCCGATCACCGTGCCGGACTGCGGCCCGAGGGTGTCGGCGACCGGTGCGAAGTCGACGGTGACGCCCATCGCGGCCAGTTCCTCGCCGGCCGCCTTCCACGCGTCCTCGGTGAGCGGGGACTGCCCGGCCGCGCCCGCCCCCATCGCCGACGGCAGCATGGTGACGCCGTTGGTGATCCGGGTGACCACGCCGTACTCCTGGTCGGTGCCGATCATCAGCGGGGCGCCGCCCGGGAGTTGCCGGGCCGCCGCCTGCAGGCCGTCGGTGAGTTTGCGGACCTGCGGCGGGTTCTCCACGTTGGTCGCCGGGTTGGTGGAGCCGGTCGGATCCTGCGGCGCGAAGCTGACCAGGATGAGGCCGCCGAGGTGGTATTTGGCGATCATCTGGGCCGGGGTGTCCACACCGGCCAGCCCCTGATTGCCGGTCGCCGAGGTCTTGTCCACGATGTTCGCGTCACTGCCGTACGCGTACGGCATGAGAACCTGGCCGGCCAGATCGGCGTCGCTCATCGCGGCGATCGCGGTGGCGGCCTGCGCCGCCGGGTCGCCACTGGGCGTCGGGCCCGGCGCGGAGGTGGCCGCCGGGGGCACCGAGACGGCATCGGCCGCCCCGGTCGGAGAGGCGGCCGGTTCATCCTTTTTGTCGCTACAGGCAGCTGCGGCCAGCAACAACGGGATGACCAGGGCGAACCGCAGACTCCTCTTCACCTGTGTCATCTCAGCAGGCCAACGCCACCCGTGCAAATTTCACGAATTTATCCCGATTTATCACGAGTGTCGGGTTTGTTGGGCGCAGGCGGGATCGCCGAGCGCCGCCGGGGTGACCGGCTCAGCCGACCCGGGTGAGCAGCGTGACCGGAGCACCGTCGCCGGCGTACCGGAACGGCTCCAGCTCCGCGTCCCACGCGGTGCCCAGCGCCTTTTCCAGGGCATGGGCCAGGGCCTCCGGCGCTCGCGCGGAGGCCATGATGGCGCGCAACCGGTCCTCGCCCAGCTGAATGTCCCCGGAAGCGCCCATGATCCCGTGGAAGAGCCCGCGGCCCGGCACATGCATGAAACGTTCACCGTCCACGCCTGCGCTGGGTTCCTCGGTAACCTCGAAACGGATCATGGGCCACTGCCGGAGGGCAGCAGCCAGCTCGGCGCCGGTCCCAGAACGCCCGGTCCAGCTGCATTCGGCCCGTCGCATGCCCGGATCAACGGGCTGCACGGTCCATTGCAGGTTGACCGGCGCGGTCAGGACGCGCGCGATCGCCCACTCGACGTGCTGGCACACGGCAAGTGGGGTCGAGTGGACGTATACGACGCCACACGTTGGCACGGTGACCTCCCGGAGACCGAGGTGCGTCTTCCCCTACGACCTCGACCGCGGTTGATCGTGTCCCATGATGCCGGTTGGTACGGATGGTGCGCCAGAGAATCGGCAACATCGACATCGGAACTGCCGTAGTGGCACATCCTGCTCAACGGCCGGACCAGCTCCGACGGCACGGTTCCCTGGACTTCGTGTAGAGTTGCCACGGCCTTTTTATGCTTTCCCAAGGATTCATCAAGGAGCTACGCCGTGGCGAGCAACACCTCAAAGACCGCCCGCGCATCCGTCCGCGCCGGCCAGAGCACCGGGGGCGCCCTCAGTGTGCTCGGTGAGTACAAGTACCTCATCCCGCTCGCCAACGGCCGCTTCGCCTACGTGCGCAACCTGACCAACGGCAAGACGGCCCACCTCAAGACCGACTCCGACGCGTTCGTCGAGGAGATCCGCATCCTCGCCGCCGCCGGTCACGGCCCGAAGGTCCGCGCCGAGCTGACCGCGCTCGAGGCTGCCCACCCGCAGGACGGCTGGAGCGCCACCGAGAAGCGCCTGGCCGACGCCGGCGTCTTCGAGACCGCCTGACCCACCGTCAAAGGCGCTTCCCCACGGGGAGGCGCCTTTTTCGCGCCCTCTGATCATCAGCCCACCGAGATCATCGAGGCGCAATAACCCCAAAACACCATAAAGTACGCACATGCCAGGGCCCCCGCCAAGCAGCGCAAGCCCCGCGCACCCCCGGGCCGTTGCGCGTCTTTCGCGTGAGGTGGCGCCGCACGCGAAAGGCGCGCTGCGGCCCGGAGGCCGCGGCTAGGTCGCGGTGCTCGGCGGGGGCCAGTGCTGGCTCGTACTCTCCGGAAGAGAGGGATCGGCACCGGCTGGAGCGGATCTCCGGAGAAGGAGAACCGCTCGGCTGCCGGGTTTCGGGGGCGTAGGGGGCGCTCAGGGCAGGAGGTCGACCAAGCCGGTGTCCAGGTCGTAGGCCGCGCCGACGATGTCCACCTGGCCGGCCGCCACCGCCTCCGGGACGCCGGCGATGTCGTGCATGCGCAGGACCGTGCGGGCCACGTGGGCTCGCATCGCCTTCTCGGCGGCGTCCGGGTCGTCGGCGCCGACCGCGAGCACCGCGGGGGTCAGCTGTTCGACCAGGTAGCCGATGTCGCCCTCGGGGTGCTCGTTGGCGCGGACCGCGTCGACGGTGGCCTGGACGGCGCCGCAGCGCTTGTGGCCCAAGACCATGATCAGCGGGACGCCCAGCTTGGCGACCGCGAAGCCGACCGAGCCCAGGACCGCCCGGTCGACCACGTGGCCACCGGAGCGGACCACGCAGATGCTGCCGAAGGTCTGGTCGAAGATGGCCTCCAGGGGCACCCGGGAGTCGATGCAGCCGACCACGACGGCGTGCGGCAGCTGGTCGCCCGAGGCGGCGGCGGCCGCGGAGACCCGGTGGCCGTGTTCGGGGCGGCCACTCACGAAGCGTTTGTTGCCCGCGACCAGTTCGGCCAGGGCTTCCTCGGCGGAGAGGATCGGCGGTGTGGGCGTGGCCGACGGTTCGGTCGTCATGAGGGGATTCTTGCCGAGATCGGGCAGGTGAACACGGAGTGCGAGACAACTCACTTTCCGCTGCCGAACTCGCCAAGAAATCTGTTCGCAACAGTGGCGGTCTGACTGATCGCGAGTGATGCTTATTACCCGTGGGTACTACGGGGCCGTGCTACTCGCGGAGGTGCCCATGTCCGAGCGGTCGCCCTTGACTCTCGCTGACGGTGTGACGCTGAGCCTGGAGTCGTGGGGTCCGGCGGACGCGCAGATCACCGTGGTGCTGTTGCACGGCTGGTGCCTTGATCGCCGCACCTGGCACCACCAGATCGCCGCGTTGAGCCGGATGACGCCGGAGCCGCGGGTGATCGCCTACGACACGCGCGGGCACGGCCGCTCCGGTTCCACCCGGCTGACGTCGGCGACCCTCGGCCAGCTCGGTGACGATCTCGCCCAGGTGCTGCGGCATGTCGCTCCCGACGGGCCGGTCGTGCTGGCCGGGCATTCCATGGGCGGGATGACGATCATGGAGTACGCGCACCGGTTCCCGGACGAGTTCACGTCCCGGGTGGCCGGCCTGCTCTTCGTGTCGACCACCGCGGAGGGGCACACGCACACCCGCTACGGCCTGCCGCCGCGGCTGGCCACCCTGATGCGGGTGGGCGAGACGTTCGGCGCGGGCCTGCTGGCGCGTTCCGGGGCCTGGCGGCCCCATCGGGCGGTGCTGCCGGCCCTGCGGCCGGCGCTGCGGTGGTTGCTCTTCGGCGACGAGTACGAGGATGCGGCGCTGCAGACCACGATCAAGAGCGTGGGGCGTACGACGTTGCGCTCGATCGGTGGTTTCCGCGCCTCGATCGGTGATCAGCAGCGCCTCGACACCCTGACCCGGCTCGGTGACCTGCCGGCCGCGGTGCTGGTCGGCGACCGCGACCGGCTCACCCCGCCGCCGTGCGCGGAGGGGATCGCCGACGCGCTGCCCGGCACCGAGCTGACCGTCTACCCGGGCGCCGGGCACATGCTGATCCTGGAGCGGCACGAGGAGGTCTCGTCCGTGCTGTCGGCGATCGTGACGCAGGCCGGGTCGGCCAAGCGCACGCCCCGGGCCAAGCGGCCACGCCTGCGCCGCGCCGCCTGACTCAGCTCAGGGACTTCCCCAAGGCGTCCATCAGGTCCTCGGTGCCCTGCCTACGCTGCGCCGAGTTGTCCAGGCCGTCCAGGTAGACGCCCTGCTCGACGACCGCGAAGTCGGTGCCGCCGGCCTGACCGCCGCGCACCTCGACGGTGACCACCGACGCCGAGATGCGCTGCCCGTTCATCGTCATCTCGTAGGTGTAGACGATGCGCTCAGCGGGCACGATGTCGACATAGGTGGCATAGAACCCGTACCGGGTGCCGTCGTCGAAGACGGTCACCATGGTTTCCCGGCCGCCCTCGCGGAAGTCGAACGACTCGTCCTCGCGCTTCATCTCGGCCGGGCCGCCGAACCACCGGGCCTTGGCGGCCGGGTCGGCGAACGCGTGGAAGACCCGGTCGGGGGACGCGTCGAAGTGGCGGTCGATCCGGAACGTGTCGTGCACGGCGGAATGGCTGGTCATGATGATTCTCCTTCGTTCTCGTTCAGAAACTCTTCGAGGCGGTCGAGGCGGTGCACCCAGCCGGCCCGGCGGTCGGCGATCCACTGCTCGGCCTGCTGCAGGGCGGCCGGTTCGAGCCGGCAGGTGCGGACCCGGCCGACCTTCTCCGAGCGGACCAGGCCGCTCTCCTCCAGCACCCGCAGGTGCTGCAGGACGGCCGGCAGCGACATGGTGAGCGGTTCGGCGAGCTGTTTGACCGTGGCCGGCCCGCGGGTGAGCCGGTCGACCATGGTGCGGCGGCTGCCGTCGGCCAGGGCCGCGTAGACCCGGTCGAGCTGTTGGTTAAGCACCTACTTAACTATTCGGAATGAGACCCGCCTGTCAAGGCCCGGCCGCGTGGGAGTAAGTTCGATTGCCCCCTTTTTTCGGGCGCAAGAAGCAGGGAGACCCACCGACTTGAGCGACCCCACCGTCCTCCAGCAAGAGATCGCGGTCGAGCAGAAGCACGTAGACCGGGTGTACCTCCGGCTCGTCGACCTGCGCCGGGATGCGTCCCGTGCCGAGAAGGAGGGCTACAGCCTGGCCGGCGTCGGCACGTTCGGCGCCCTCGTCGAACGCGACGCGATGGTCTTTCACGCCGCCCGCCGCCGGCACGCCCTCGACACCGAGTACGAAGGCCTGGTCTTCGGCCGCCTCGACCTCAAGACCGGCGCGACCCACTACGTCGGCCGGATGGGCATCCGCGACGAGAGTTCGCAACCACTGGTCGTCGACTGGCGGGCACCCGCCGCCGCGGCCTTCTACCGGGCCACCGCGGCCGAACCGCTCGGCGTGGTGCGCCGCCGGATGATCCAGTCGAGCCGGGAGCGGGTCACCGGGATCGAGGACGACCTGCTCGACCCGGAGGCGGCGCCCGAGGACATGCGGGTGGTCGGCGACGGTGCGCTGCTGGCCAGCCTCTCCAAGGCCACCGGCCACGGCATGCGGGACATCGTCGCGACCATCCAGCGCGAGCAGGACGACGCGATCCGCTCCCCGGCCGGCGGGGTGACGATCGTGACCGGCGGCCCCGGCACCGGCAAGACCGCGGTCGCCCTGCACCGGGCGGCCTACCTGCTCTACTCGGACCGTGGCCGGTTCGCCGGCGGCGGCATCCTGGTGGTCGGCCCGTCCGGCGTCTTCGTGGAATACATCGGCACCGTGCTGCCCTCGCTCGGCGAGGACACCGCGACGCTGCGCTCGCTCGGCTCGCTGGTGCCGGCCTACAACGCCACCCGGGTCGACCCCGGCCCGGTCGCCGCGATCAAGGGTTCGCTGCGGATCCGGCGGGTGCTCGAGCGGGCCTCGCACGACGAGGTTCCGGGCGGCCCCACCGAGCTGCGCCTGCTCTACCGGGGCACGCTGCTGCGGCTGAACGCCGGCGATCTGGAGCAGATCCGCCGCAAGGCACTCCCCCGCGGCGCCCGGCGCAACGAGGTCCGCAGCCACGGCTTCGACCGGCTCTTCGACGCGCTCTGGGCGCAGCTCCGTCAGCACAAGATCAGCGGCATGCCGGAGAAGCGCGAGTTCGAGGCCGAGCTGTCCGACCGCAACGAC
The DNA here is from genome assembly GCF_016862175.1 of Paractinoplanes durhamensis. Lineage (GTDB taxonomy): Bacteria > Actinomycetota > Actinomycetes > Mycobacteriales > Micromonosporaceae > Actinoplanes > Actinoplanes durhamensis. The sequence continues at coordinate 135,409 of NZ_BOML01000048.1, forward strand.
TTCCGGGAGTTCCTGAAGGCCTGGTGGCCGCGCTTCACCCCGATGCGGGTGCTGCGCTGGATGGCCGACCCGGCCCGGCTGCGCGACTACGCGAACGGCATCCTCTCCCGGGACGAGATCGCCACCCTGCAGGGCTCGTTCGACCTGCTCGACACCCAGGGGCCGACGATCGCCGACGTGGCGCTGCTGGACGAGCTCGACGAGCTGATGGGCCGGCCGCGGCAGGCGCAGAAGAAGTCGAAGAACCCGTTCCACGTCCGCGACGGCGTCCAGGAGGTCAGCACGTTCGCCGACCGCCAGGCGGCCACCCGCGCGCAGAACGTGCAGCGGGACGAGGACTACCGGGACTACGCGCACGTGGTGGTGGACGAGTCGCAGGACGTGACGCCGATGCAGTGGCGGATGATCGGCCGCCGCGGGCAGTACGCGTCCTGGACCATCGTCGGCGACCCGGCCCAGACCGCGTGGTCCGGCGACCTGGAGGAGCTGGATCGCACCCGCGACCGGGCGCTGGGCTCGCGCCGGCGAAACAGCTACTCGCTGACCACCAACTACCGGAACTCGTCGGAGATCTTCGCGGTCGCCGCCAAGGTGATCCGCACGATCATGCCGGACCTGCCGCTGCCGTCGGCCGTGCGCAGCACCGGCGTCGACCCGGTCGACCTGGCCACCACCCCGGCCGCCCTGCCGGAGCTGGTGCGAGAGCTGACCGAGAAGCAGCTCACCGACGTCGACGGGACGATCGGGGTGATCACGCCGGTGCCGCGCCGGGACGAGATCGCCGGCTGGCTGACCGGCCTGCCGGAGCGGGTCCAGGTGGTCACGGCGCTGGAGGCCAAGGGCATGGAGTACGACTCGGTCGTGCTGGTCGAGCCGGCCGCGCTCACCACGGACGCGGCCGGGATCCGCACGCTCTACGTCGCCCTGTCCCGGGCCACCCAGCGCCTGACCACTATCGGCACGAAGGCGGACTGGTTGCCTACGGGGTCCGTACGCTGACCGCCGAGTAGGTCGTGGTGGGTTCGGCCGGGGTGGTGAAGCGGGCGTTGGGCAGGTAGAACCGCTTGCCGTACTCGGCGATGGTGGTCGGCACGTCGAACGACGGGTCGGTGGTGCGGGAGACGACCTTGCCCGCGCTGCCGGCCCGGTTCAGCTGGATCTTGGCGATCAGGTTGAGCCGGTTCTGCACCACGTACAGGTCGTTGCCGCGCAGCCAGAGGCCGTCGCCGTTGGGCACCAGCTCGCCGCCGAGGTCGATCTCGGTGGTCCGCCCGTCGTAGGTGGTCCGGAACAGCTTGCCGGTGTTGGACTGCACCACGATCAGGGCGCGGCCGTCCGGGGTGGCGGCGATGCCGTTGGCGTTGTTGCCGGTGGCGTAGACGATGGCGCCGGTCAGCGGCACCCGGGTGGCCGCGGCCGGCAGCTTCCCGCGCTGGAGCGGAAGCGTGAAGAGGACCGGGTTGGTCGAGTCGGTGTACCAGGCGGCGCCGCCGGTCAGGACGACGTCGTTGATGAACGACGGCACGGTCTGCAGGGTGTAGGACTTCAGCACGGCGCCGGACCGGGCGTCGATCACCCGGGCGTTGCCGCCGGAGCCGCCGGCCACGAAGAGCCGGTCCCGGTCGTCGATCTTGAGGCCGAGCGAGGGCGTGCCCGGCCCCTGACTGAGCACGCTGCCCTGGCCGGTCCGGAGGCTGACCCGGTAGATGTCGCCGTCGAGGCGGGAGCCGAAGTAGGCGTACGGCTTGTCGCCGATGGCGATGCCCTCGGGCGCGAAGCCGGCCGGCAACGCGAGGGTCCGGACGGGGGAATGTGCCGCGGCCGGCGACGCGCCGAGCGTGACGGCGAGCATGGTGGAGATGACAATCGCGAGAGTACGTCTGGACACGGAAGATCCCTTTCCAGGCGGTGCTGTGTGGGTTGTCGTTGATTGCATACCCCGCTCGCGTCAGTCCAGTTCAGCTTGCATACATAGCAATGTCCGCATACATTGGCCGGGGCGCGCCGCGCAGACGGAGGGTTGACTCATGGGTGCCGGGCACGACCACGGGACGCAGGCGCTGAACGCCGGCGCGAAGCACCGCGGCCGCCTCTGGTGGGCGGCCGCCATGCTGGCCGCGTTCATGCTGGTCGAGGCGGCGGCCGCGCTGCTGACCGGCTCGCTGGCCCTGCTGTCCGACGCCGGCCACATGTTCACCGACGTGCTCGGCATCGCGATGGCACTGGCCGCGATCACCGCGGCCGGCCGGGCCGCCACCGACTCGCACCGCACCTTCGGGCTCTACCGGCTCGAGGTGCTGGCCGCCCTGGCCAACGCCGTCCTGCTCACCGCGGTGGCCGGGTTCGTGCTGGTGGAGGCCGTGCGCCGGTTCACCGACCCGCCGGACGTGCCGGCCGGCTCGATGCTGGCGGTGGCCGGCGGCGGCCTGGTGATCAACGTGATCGCCTTCGGGCTGCTGCGCTCGGGTGCCAAGGAGAGCATCAACGTCCGCGGCGCCTACCTCGAAGTGGTCGGCGACCTCCTCGGCTCGGTCGGGGTGATCGTGGCCGCCGTGATCATCGCGGTCACCGGCTGGTCGTACGCGGACCCGATCGCCGCCGTGATCGTCGCCCTGATGATCCTGCCGCGCACCTTCGCGCTGGGCCGCTCGGCCGTGCGCATCCTGGTCCAGGCCGCCCCCGAGCACCTGGACATCACCGAGGTGCGCGCCCGGCTGGCCGCCGTCCCCGGCGTCTGCGACGTCCACGACCTGCACGTCTGGACGCTGACCTCGGGCATGGACGTGGCCTCGGCGCACCTGAGCCTGGAGCCGGCGGCCGAGCTGGCCGCGGTGCTCGACAACGCCCGCGAGGCGCTGCACGACGATTTCCACATCGAGCACGCGACCCTGCAGGTGGAGCCGGTCGGCGCGGGCGGACGGTGCACCCCCGCCGGATGGTGAAGGTGCGGGGTGGCGATCATCACACCCCAAGGTGCACGATCATCACTCTGGTCACCGCATGCGCCAACCGCCGTCCGGGTCTCGGCGCCGTCTCTACGCTTGGTGGCCATGCCATCACGGAGGGACACCATCATGACGCAGTCCGTCATCCACCAGCCGCGGGTCGCCTGGGACGGCGCCCGAGCCTTCGTCCGGGCCGCCGGCAGTCCGCACTCGGAGACGTTCGCGGCCCACATCCTCAATCATCTCGGCAGCGAGGTCTACGGCCAGTTCGCCGACACCCGGCAGCGGCTGCTGACGGCGCTGGTCGAGACCGGCGGCGACCGGTCGGCGAGCGATGTCGAGGCCGGCAAGTGGCGAGTCCGTCTGGAAGATCTGTTGCGTTCCCAGCCGGAGCTGACCGGAGCGGTGCGTGAGCTGACCGATGAGGCTGTCCAGCTCTGAGATTTAATCGCTTTTGTGGGATTTGACCGACCCACATGCTGGCAAACGTGAACAATGTCGGATATGAGCGACGCTCGGGTCATGGTTTTCGCGCCTGCACCTCAACTCACTGTGACGATCGAGCAACAGCACGATCAGCCTGAACTGCATGTGCACCCGGGCGGCCAGGGCATCTGGCAGACCCGCATGATCACCTCGCTCGGCGCCGAGGTGATCCTCTGCGCGGCCGTCGGCGGCGAGGTCGGCCGGGTGCTCCGGCCGCTGCTCGACTTCAAGGGCGTCACGCTGCGCACCGTCCCGCGGGAGAGCGGCAGCGGCTGGTACGTGCACGACCGCCGGGACGGCCAGCGCCGCTCGCTCGCCGAGATCGCCGGTGCCCCGTTCACCCGGCACGAGCTGGACGAGCTCTACAACCTCGCCCTCGCCGAAGGGCTACGGGCCGGCATCGCCATCCTCAGCGGCCCCGCCCACCCGTCGGTCATCAAGCCCGAGGTCTACCAGCGGCTCGCCGCCGACCTGAAGGCGAACGGCGTCAAGGTGATCGCCGACCTCTGCGGCGACCACCTCAAGGCCGTTCTCTCGTCCGGCCTGTCCGTCGTCAAGGTCAGCCACGAGGAGCTGATCGCCGACGGGCTCTCCCCCGACGACTCCGAGAAGAAACTCACCGAGGCGCTGGTCAAGCTGCACGACGACGGGGCCGAGTCGGTGCTCGTCTCGCGCGCCGACGCCGGCGCGCTCGCCCTGATCAACGAAGAGATCTATCGGGTCGGCACTCCCAAGCTGACCTCCACGGACGGCCGCGGCGCCGGCGACTCGATGACCGCCGGCGTGGCCGCGGTGCTCGCCCGCGGCGGCGAGATGACTGAGGCGGTCCGCACCGGGGCGGCCGCCGGCGCATTGAACGTCACCCGGCACGGGCTCGGCACGGGGCATCAGGACGCGGTCCAGGTGCTCACCGAGCGGGTCAAGCTCACCCCGATCAAGAAGGCACGATGACACGAATCCTGGTCACCAACGACGACGGCATCGACGCTCCTGGCCTGCGATATCTGGCGCGGGCCGCCGCCCGGGACGGCCACGACGTGGTCGTCGCCGCGCCGATCACCGAGTCGAGCGGCAGCAGCGCCTCGATGACCGCGATCGAGGAGCACGGCAAGATCATCCTGCACAAGCGGGAGCTCAACGGGGCGAAGCACATCCCGGCGTACGCGGTGGCCGCCTCCCCGGCGTACATCGTGCTGCTGGCGCTGCGCGAGGCGTTCGGCGAGCCGCCCGCCCTGGTGCTCTCCGGGATCAACCGGGGCGCCAACGCCGGGTCGGCGGTCGTGCACTCGGGAACCGTCGGCGCCACCCTCACCGGGTCGTACGCGGGCCTGCACGGCCTCGCCGTCTCGCTGGACGTGCTGTCCCCGCGGGTGGCGTCGTCGCGCAGCGGGGGCGCCGCGCTGGACGTGATCAGTGCGGCCGACGACGAGAAGCGGCACTGGAGCAGCGCCGCCGAGCTGGCCGCGCGGCTGATCCCGACGCTGCTGCACACCCCGGCCGGCACGGTCTTCAACCTCAACGTGCCGGATCTTCACCTGGACGGGATCCGCGGGCTGCGCCGGGCCGCCCTCGCGCAGTTCGGCCAGGTGCAGATGCACATCGCCGAGGCGGGCGAGGACTTCGTGCGCACCGCGGTGCAGGCCGCCGACGATCTGCTCGAGCCGCAGACCGACCTGGCGGCGCTGGCCGAGCACTTCGCCGTGGTCACCCCGCTACGCGCCCCGGTCGAGGCCTCGGACGTGCGCTTCAACCTGGAGACGGTGCAGGTGCACGCCCGGGCGCTGGCCTGAAAACTGCGCCTGCATCAAAGGGGGCCGGGTCAGGCGGAGACGACGGGCTCCGCCGACTCGGCGCCGCCGAACGGCGCCGGGTTGCCGAAGAGGCCGAGCAGGCCGGTGACCCACAGCTGGCGATGAGCGAAGCGGCTGGGTCGGGTGACGACCAGCTTGACCTCGCTGACCCCGGCGAGCTGGAAGGCGGCGACGAGCGCGCTGATGCCCACGGAGTCGATGAAGGTCACGTTCTGCATGTTGAGCTCAATACGAGCGGGGCGCCCGTCGGCGAGCAAACCCGCCACGGTCTCCCGGATCTCATATGCGTTCTCCACGTCGATCTCGCCGCTGGGCGAAACCTCCACCACACCGTCGGCAAGCGTCGACGTCATTATCGACAGCGTCACGCCAATTCCCTCCACCCGCCCGGAGCTTCCGGGCGTCAGCTCCTCTGTGCGCGGGCCGCAACGCAGCGTAGTGCCTTGCCACGAGCATGCCCACGCCAGGGGGAGTCGAGACTACCCCTGAAAGGTTCGGTGAAACTGACCGAAAGGTTAGGCCCCGAACCTGTTAGCCACCTGAGTGACTCGTGTGAACCGGGTCAACACTACCGGTGCCTGTCCAGCCGTTTCCGAAACGTGATGTCGTCCACAGCGGACACGTTTGCCGCATGCTGCACATGGGCAGGTGACAGCGGTAGGCGAATGCAGGAGGGGAAACGATCATGTCTTCCAGCACCTTGAACAAGGCCGAGCGGACGGCGGCCCAGGCATGGGACTACCTGTCGTCCGCCATGGCGGAGACCGCGGCCAAGGCGGCGTCGGTAGCCGGCGACAAGGGCCATGAGCTGGCCGGTAAGGGCTACGACCTGGCCGGCAAGGGCTACGAACTGGCCGGCAGCAAGGCCGACGAGGCCTGGGCCCGGGCCGGTGCGGCGGCCGACGCGCTGGCCGGCCGCAAGCCGGGGCGCTCGTGGGGCCTGGTGATCGTGGCCGGCCTGGTCGGTGCGGTGGCCGGCTTCGCGGCGGCGACGTACGCCCGGCAGGCGCTGGCCCGGCAGGCCGAGGCCGAGGAACGTGAGCTCAACGACACCGCCGTGATCGTGACCGGCGGCACCGGCGTCTGACGACGACGCGTGGGTCTGGCCGCCGGGCGGAGCCCTTTGCCGCCCGGCGGCCCTACGCTGTGCCGGTGGACACACCGGCCGACTTCTTCGACACCGCGGACGATCTGCGGGCCTGGTTCGAGGAGCATCACGAGACGGCGCCCGAGCTCTTCGTCGGCTACTGGAAGAAGGGCTCCGGCCGCACCGGGGTGACCCATCCGGCGGCGATCGAGCAGGCTCTCTGCTTCGGCTGGATCGACAGCGTGGCCCGCCGGATCGACGACCTCAGCTACCGGGTGCGCTTCACCCCGCGCCGCAAGGGCAGCGTGTGGAGCGAGGTCAACGTGGCCAAGATCGCCGAGCTGACCGAGCGCGGGCTGATGCATCCGGCCGGGTTACGCGCGTTCGAGAGCCGCAAGATCGGCGCGCCGCCGGCGTACTCGTACGAGCAGGGCGGGGCCGAGCTGGAGGCCGCGCAGATCGACCGTTTCCGGGCGGAGAAAGACGCCTGGGAGTGGTTCGAGCAGCAGTCGGCGTACTACCGGCGGGCGGCCAGTCACTGGGTGATCAGTGCGAAACGGGCGGACACCCGCGAGCGGCGTCTTGCCCAGCTCATCGCGGATTCCGCCGCCCGGCGCAGGGTGCCTCCGCTGGCCCCCCGCTAGTGGGCGGGCGTCTGTAGAGTTGGGCAACATTCGGCCGCTGTGGCTTGGCCACCTGATCAGATAAGGTCCGTCGGTGCTGTCTGCGGGGAACCTCCTGGGCAACCGGTATCGGTTGGACGAGCGCATCGCCACCGGGGGCATGGGTGAGGTCTGGCGCGGCACCGACGTGGTGCTCGGCCGGATCATCGCCGTCAAGGTCCTGAAGTCGGCGATGCTCGCCGACCCGGAGTTCTCGGCCCGTTTCTACGGCGAGGCCCGGATGATGGCGTCGTTCCGCCACCCCGGGGTGGTCGAGGTCTACGACTACGCCGGCGCCGGCGACTCCGACGAGGAGCAGGTCGCCTACCTGGTCATGGCATACGTGGAGGGCGAGCCGCTCTCCGCCCGGGTCCGGCAGGGCCCGATGCCGGTCGCCGAGACGATGGCGATCGTGGCGCAGGCCGCCGACGCGCTGCACGCCGCGCACGAGGTGGGCGTGGTCCACCGGGACGTGAAGCCGGGCAACCTGATCGTGAAGCCGACCGGCGCCGTGGTCCTGGTCGACTTCGGGGTGGCCCGCTCGGCCGCGGTGACCAGCGTCACCCAGATGAACGCGATCGTCGGCACCGCCCTCTACATGGCGCCCGAGCAGGTCGCCAAGGGCAAGGTCTCGGCCGCCACCGACATCTACGCGCTCGGCGCGGTCGCCTACCACTGCATCGCCGGCAACCCGCCCTTCGACGGCGACAACGCGCTCCAGGTGGCGCTGCGCCACCTGGAGGAGGAGCCCGAGCCGCTGCCGGCGCACGTGCCGGTCGAGGTCCGCGACCTGATCGCCCGGGCGATGGCGAAGCAGCCGGCCGACCGGTTCGAGACGGCCGCCGAGTTCGCCGAGGCGGCCTACGCGGCGGCCGGCCCGCTCGACTGGAAGCGGATGACCGGCACGTCGCTGGTCTCCCCGCTCAGCCCGGCGGCGCCGACCCGCACCGTGCCGGTCCCCCGCGACATGCCGCTGGCCGTGCCGCCGCCGGCCCGGCGCCAGCCGCGCAGCCAGACCGCGCTGCTGGTGGCGATCGTGGCGATGGCGGTGCTGGCGATCGGCCTCACGATGGCGATCCTGTTCCACGGCGGGGGCGACCCGGCCCAGGTGAAGGACACCATCACGGTGCCGTCGACGGCGACCGACGATCAGACCGCCGATCCGCTGCCGTCCGTGGGCGAGTCGTCCAGCCGCGCGACCGTCAAACCCAACGCCACCCCGCGGGCGTCGTCCTCGTCCCGGTCGGTGTCGCCGACCTCCGCCCCGACGACGGCCCCCACCACCAAGCCGACCACCACGCCCACGACCGCACCGACGACCGACCCGACGACGCAGCCCACCACCCCGCCGACGACCGGGCCGACGACCGACCCGACGACGCAGCCGCCGGCCGGAGCGGGAGCCGGCGCCGGGGCTTGACTCTGACAGCGTGTCAGGCCGGAGGCTACGAGGACCATGTTCACCATCGGAGACTTCGCCGGCCTGGGCCGGGTGTCGGTGCGGATGCTGCGCCACTACGACGCCATCGGCCTGCTTCGCCCCGCCCACGTCGACCCGCACAGCGGCTACCGCTATTACACGGCGCGCCAGTTGCGCCTGCTCAACCGGGTGATCGCCCTCAAGGACCTCGGCTTCACGCTGCAGGAAGTGCAGACGCTGATCGAGGACAAGGTCGACATCGGGGAGATGCGCGGCATGCTGCGCCTGCGCCGGGCCGAGCTGGCCGCCCAGGTGAAGCTGGACAAACTGCGCCTGGCTCAGGTCGACGCCCGTCTCCGCATGATCGAGATCGAGGGGCATATGGACACCGGAGACGTCGTCCTCAAGACCATCCCGCCGTTGCGCGTGGCGGAGCTGTCCGCCACCGCGACCAGCTACGACGATCCGTCGTCGATCACCGAGAATCTGAGTCCGCTCTATCCACGGCTGATGGAGCTGATGGCGACGGCCGGGGTGGCGATGACCGGGGCGCCGATCGCCTACTACCTGGCCGCGCCGACCGGGCCGGGCGACGAGACGATCACCGTGCACGCGGCGTTCCCGATCGGCGACGCCGAGGTCGGCGCCGGCGCCGGCTTCGACGTGACGGTGCTGCCCGCGGTCGAGCAGGCGGCGACGGCGCTGCACGAGGGGTCGATGGCCGAGGCGTTCCGCACCGGGCAGAAGATCGCCAACTGGATCGACGACAACGGCTACCGGACGGTCGAGCCGGGCTACGCCCGCGAGATCTACCTGGACTGCCCACCGGGCGACTTCGACAAATGGGTCACCGAGATGCAGGTCGCGGTCGCCCGATGAGCGCGTTGCCCGCCGGCTTCCCACCGGCGGGCAACACCAACGATCAGAAGACGACGGGTACGCCGGCGCGGACCAGCTGCCAGTTCTTGACGGAGAAGTCGGCCGGGTTGATCGAGCCCTTGGCCTGGGCCCAGTCGATCAGCAGCTGGCGGATCTCCTGCTGGGCGTTGTAGACCTGGGTCTTCACGATGCCGGGGAAGTTGCCGCCGCCGGAGCGCCGGTAGTTGTTCACCGCCACCACGAACTGCGCGGCCGGGTCGACGTCGGCGCCGGCGATCTGCAGGCGGGTGATCCGCGAGCCGACCGGCAGGCTGATGTCGATGTCGTAGTCGACGCCGGACAGCACGTCGTAGTTGTAGTCGGGGACGGCCGGGTCGCTGATGGTGGCCGCGACGACCGGGGCGTCCGGCGCGAGCGTGACGAAGTACTTCGCCGAGTACTCCAGGTACGCCTTCACCTCGGCGCCGGTCAGCACGACCGCCTCGAGCGTGTTGTCGTAGATGTAGAGCCCGGCGACGTCCTTGATCTTGACCTGGCCCTGCGGGAAGACGGCGGTGCGGCTGAACGGTGCCGCGATCGACAGCACCGGCAGCGCCGCGTACGCGGTGCCGGCCAGGGCCGCGGTGACCGTGTCGGTCTGCACCTTGTTGATGTAGTCGAGGATCGGCGTGTCCTGGTAGCGCGAGGTGGCCGCGGACAGCGTCTCGGTCGACGTGGCGACGGCCTGGTTGACGTAGGCCACCGTCTTGTCGTGCTGCGCCTTCACCGCGGCCAGGACCTTCGGGTCGGCCTCGACGGTGTTGGTGTTCAGCGTGGTCGACGCCGACGTGGTGATCTTCCACTTGCCGTGCTCGCGGACCAGGTCGAAGTCCATCTTGGTGAGGCGCTGGCCCCACTTCGACGGCTCCGAGGTGAGCACCTGCTTGCCGGTGGCCGTGTTGGTCACGAACCGCTGCGGGATCTCCAGGTGGGCGTGTCCGAACAGGATCGCGTCGATGCCCGGCACGTTCTGGGCGATCAGCGCGGTCGGGTTCTCGTTCGGCAGCTCCGAGCCGTAGCTGGAGGTGCCGCTGTCGCCGCCGTGCGCCGAGATGATCACCAGGTCGGCACCGCGACGGCGCATCTCCGGCACCCACTTCGCGGCGGTCGCCACCATGTCCAGGAACTCGAGCTTGCCCTCGACGTTGCCCTTGTCCCAGATGGCCACGCCCGGGTTGGTGAGACCGAGGATGCCGACCCGCAGCGTCGGCGCGTGCTTACCGAGCGAGACCTGCTTGATGACGTACGGCGTGAAAGCCGGCTTGCCGGTCTTGGCGCTCACCGCGTTGGCGGCCAGGGCCGGGAACCCGAGCTGACGGATCCACAGGTTCAGCAGCGGCAGGCCGTAGTTGAACTCGTGGTTGCCCAGGGTGACCGCGTCGTAGTGCAGCACGTTCATGGCGCGGGCCATCGGGTGCTTCGCACCGGTCGTGGTGATCGGCTCCTGCTTGGCGTAGTAGGTGGCCAGCGGCGTGCCCTGGATGGTGTCGCCGGCGTCGAGGACCAGCGTGGCGCCGGTCGCCTCGGCGCGCAGCTTGTTCACGAGGGCGGCGAGCTTGGCCACGCCGACGTCGTTGTGCGCGGAGTCGTCGTACTCCGCGTCCTTGTAGTAATCCCAGTTGTAGACGTTGCCGTGGGTGTCCGACGTGCCCAGCACGGTGAGGTGGAAGGTCTCCGGCTTGGGCGGCGTGGGGTGGCCATGCCCGCCCTTGCCGTGGGCCTGAGCGGCCCCGGAGACGGCAAACGGCGCCACGACGGCGGCAGCGGCCGAGGCGGCGACAACGGTGCGCCGTGATACACCGGCGGGAGAAGTCATCACGAACCTTTCAGTTTCGACAACAAGCGCCTGGTGGGCGCCTCACGCACCATAACCCTCGATCAATAGTTGATCTAGGACATCGCCGCCCGTTCATGTCCCGGCCGTCATCCCGCTTCTCACATCTCATCCGGCATATCGATACCGAGAAGATCCAGACCGAGACGCAGGGTACGTGCGGTGCGGTCGGCGAGGGTGAGCCGGCTCGGCGATCCGGCGACCCGGCAGGTCTCGTAGAAGCCGGAGAAGGCCACCGCGAGGTCGTGCAGGTAGGCCGCGAGCCGATGCGGTTCGCGCAGCTCGACGGCGGTGTCCACGACCGACTCGAAACCCAGCAGGGCGAGGGCCAGCCGCCGCTCGGCCGGTGCGCCGAGGACGACCGGGCCGCCCGGTCCGGCGAAATTCCGGAAGATCGAACGGATTCGGGCGTACGCGTACTGCAGGTACGGGCCGGTGTTGCCGGTGGTGGCGAGCATCCGGTCCCAGTCGAAGACGTAGTCGGAGCGCCGGTCGCCGGACAGGTCGGCGTACTTGATCGCGCCGACGCCGATGACTGGCGCGGTGGCCCGCTGGTCGGCCTCGTCGAGCAGCGCGGAGAGCCGGACGTTCTCGCCGGACCGGGTCTTGAACATCTTGCCGTCGGCGCCCAGGATCGCGCCGAACTCGATGTGCTCGGCGCGCACCCCGGCCGGCAGCCAGCCGGCCGCGGCGGCCACCGCGAACACCATCCGGAAGTGCGTCTGCTGGGGTGCGCCCACCACGTACAGCAGCCGGGTGGCGCCCAGCTTGCGCACCCGGTGCCGAAGTGCGGCGAGGTCGGTCGCGGCGTACCCGAAACCGCCGTCGCTCTTGCGGACGATGAGCGGAAGCGGTTCGCCGTCCCGGCCGGCGAAACCGGGCGGGAACGCGCAGAGCGCGCCCTGGCTCTCCACCAGCAGGCCCTTCTCCTCCAGCTCGGCCAGCACCGAGGCCAGCTGATCGGAGTAGAAGCTCTCGCCGACGAAGTCGGCCGGCGCGAGGGTCACGCCGAGCCGCCGGTAGACGCTCATGAAGTCCAGCTCGGACTGCCCGACCAGCCGGTGCCACAGCGACCGGGTCACCTCGTCGCCGGACTGCAGCGCCACCACCCGCAGCCGGGCCCTGGTCCGAAACCCCTCATCGCCGTCGAACTTGACCCGGGCGGCACGGTAGAAGTCGGTCAGATCGGCGAGCGAATGATCGGCGGCGGCCGCGCCGCCCAGGTCGATCAGGTGCTCGATGAGCATGCCGAACTGGGTGCCCCAGTCGCCGAGGTGGTTGACCCGGATCACGTCGTGGCCGGCGAAGGTGAACAGCCGGGCCAGGGCGTCGCCGATGACGGTCGACCGCAGGTGGCCGATCTGCAGTTCCTTGGCCACGTTCGGGCCGGAGTAGTCGATCACCACCCGCTGCGGCGTGGTGGTGCGGGCGACGCCGAGCCGGTCGTCGAGGGCGTCGACCGCGGCCGCCAGCACCTCGTCGCGAACGGTCAGGTTGAGGAAGCCGGGACCGGACAGCTCGACGTCGGCCAGGCCGGCCAGGTCGGCGACGGCGGCCGCCTCGGCCGCGATGTCACGCGGCGGGCGGCCCAACTGCCGGGCCAGCGCGAGCGCCGCCCCGGACTGGAAATCGGCGTGCTGCGACGCCCGCACCGCGGGGTCGACGGTCGTGCCGGCCACGGCGGCGAACGCCGCCGCCAGCCGGTCGGCGAGAAGAGCTTCGAGATTCATCGGCAACCCATCGAGATACACGCGGGTCGGCCGATGGAACAGAGGTCACCGGCGGGATCGACCCGCCGGCGGACAAACAGACTTCAGCGGCGGTCGTCAGATCGCCGGCGTCGCTCGCTGAAGCTGTACACGGATGGCACTGTAACAGGATGGATCTGTGGCTCGCGGCCGAGAATGGCGTGCTGACGCTGCCGTCCGGGAGGCTGGTCCGCGGGCGCGGGCTCGGTCGCCCGATGCCGTCCGGGCACCCGCCGACGTTCGGTGCCTACCTGCTCGGGTCCCCGCCACCGGAGTTCGGCTGGGAGTCGCGCTGGGTGCGCTGGCCCGACTTCCGGTTACCGGCTGATCCGGCGTACACCCGCAAGGTTTTGCTGGAAGTCCTTGATCGTGCCGGGGGTGAGCGGGTCGAGCTCGCCTGTCACGGCGGCCGCGGCCGCACCGGAACAGCGCTGGCCTGCCTCGCCGTTCTCGACGGAGTGCCGCCGCTCGAAGCCGTCGCGTTCGTCCGTGCGCACTACCACCCGAGCGCGGTGGAAACCCCGTGGCAGCGCCGATTCGTGCGGCTGTTCAAGCCGTAGGAGAAACACAGGCACTGATCAGAAGCTGCCATTACGCTGGGACAGCACCGCCGACGCCCTGGGGGACCGATGATCGTCGTGGAGCGCACGTTCACCGTGACAGCCGCCCCGGTCGCCGTGCTGGCCTACCTCCAGGACTTCGCCAATGCTCAGGAATGGGACCCATCGGCCCGGCGGACCAGCCGCCTCGGCGCCGGGCCGATAATTCCGGGCACGCAGTGGCGGCATGCCCGCAAGGTGCACGGCGTGACCGCCGAGCTGACCTACACGCTGATCGCGGCCGAACCGGGGCGGCTCGTCTTCCAGGGGCGCAGCGAAGGGGCCACCGCCACCGATCTGGTGATGATCCATCCGGTGCCGGCCGGCACCGAGGTGACCTACCGGATGGAGCTGGAGATGCACGGGCTGGCCAAGCTGGCCACCCGGTTCCTGCGCGGCGAGTTCGAGAAGCTCGCGACCGGCTGCGTCACCGCGGTGACCGCGGCCCTCGACGAGCTGTCCCGGCCGGCGGGGGTCCGCCGTCGGCTCGGTGCCGCCACACCGAGCCGGCTCCCGACCCCCGCCGAGGAAACCGGCATCTAACGGACGGCCAGCACCTGGACGTACGCCGAGGGGATCTTGGCCGTTCCGTCCGTCGCGACGTTGTGCCGGGCGGCCAGCTCGACCAGGTCGTCGTAGAGCGGCTTGTGGTCCGCGCCGAGCGCCTCGAACGCCTTCAGGGTCGGGCCGTAGTGCGCGCGGAAGTAGTCGGCGAAGTGCTCGGGCGACGCGAACCGGAACACGAACACCTTCGGCACCACCTGCACCTCGCGCACCCGGCCGCCGAACAACTCGCGCACCCGGGCCTCGCTCCCCCACTCCACCGGCCCGCGGATGCCGGGTGGCGGCGGCACCCGGCGGCCGACGGTCCGGAACATCTCGCCGATGAAACCCTCCGGCGTCCAGTTCGCCATCGCGATCGTGCCGCCCGGCCGGCACACCCGGGTCAGCTCGGCCGCGACCTTCTCCTGGTCGGGCGCGAACATGGCGCCGACCACTGAGAGCACCGCGTCGTACTCGCCGTCCTTGCACGGCAGGTCCTCGGCGTCGGCGACCTCGAAGTCGACGGTCAGGTGCTCGGCGCCGGCGCGCTCCCGGGCGCGGGCCAGCAGCTCCGGCACGTAGTCGGTGGCGATCACCCGGCAGCCGCAGCGGGCCGCCGCGATCGCCGCGTTGCCGGTGCCGGCCGCGACGTCGAGCACCCGGCTGCCCGCGGACAGATCGGCGGCCTGCACAAGCTCCTCGGCGATCGGCTGGATGAGGGCGGCCACGGCGCCGTAGTCGCCGCTGGCCCAGGTCTTCTGCTGCTTGGCCTTGAGGCCGTCCAGTACGAGTTCGGTCATAGGAACGACGCTAGGAATCCGCGCCGCCCGGCACATGGGGAGAGCTCCCTATGTTGAGCCGCCGGGCCGCCGCGGCCGCCTGCCCCCGATTGGGGACGCCGAGCTTGGTCAGCACCGCCGACACGTGATGGTCGACGGTCTTCGCCGACAGGGTCAGCCGGGCCGCGATGTCGGCGTTGCTCAGCCCCTCGGCGAGCAGCGCGAGGACCTCCCGCTGCCGGCCGGTCAGCCCGGTCGGGTCGGCCGCGGTGGCCGGGCGCGGCCCGCGCGGCACCGGCAGCCCCTGATCGCGCATCCGCGCGCGCAGCCGGCGGGCGGCCGGCACCGCGCCCAGCCGGTCGTAGATCCGCAGCGCCGCCGCCGGGTCACCGCCGGACAGCGCCTCCGCCTCCGGGTACGGGCATCCCCGCGCCCGCCACCACGCCGCCGCCCGCTGCCACTCCCCCGCGATGGCCAGGCGATACGGCTCGGCCACGCCCGGCGGCGGGACGGTCAGCCCGCCGCACCGCCACAGCCAGAACGCCAGCTCGCCGAGGAACCACGGTTGCCCGCCCGCCCCGGGCCGCTCGGCCACCACCATTCCGCGCCGGGCCTCGGCGGCGGCCCGCTCGTCGTCGCCGGCCAGCCAGTAGAGCTCGGTGAGCAGGATCGCGGCCGGCCCGACGAACTGGATCTCGCCACCGCGGTAGGCCCGCTCGGCCGCGTCCCGCGCCTCGTCGATCAGTCCGGTCTCGCCCAGCCGGGCCCGGACGGTGAGCCGGACCGCGATCGCCGGCACCAGCGACGGGCCCGGCACCGGCGGCCCGGTCAGGCCCTGCTCGGCGTCGTCGAGGGCGGCCTGCCAGTCGCCGCGGAACAACTCGAGCCGGGCCCGGTGGCCGAGCACGTGCCGCATGTAGCCGTCCAGGTCGCGGGCCGCCAGGAACGGGACCATCCGGGCGAAGGTCGCATCGGCGGTGCCGAAGTCGCCGGCGTCGACCGCGATCGTGCCCAGGTTGACCAGGGCGCGCCCGGCGTGGTCGTCGAGCCCGGCCGCGGCCGCCTGCTCGTGGGCCCGCTCCAGCTCGGCGATGCCGGCCCGGTCGCCGCCGTGGAACCGGGCCGACCCGATGTTGACCATCGCGTGCAGCTCGGTGTCCCGGTCGCCGACCAGCAGGGCCAGCTCCAGCGCCCGGCGGCCCCAGGAGATCGCCTCGGGCAGCTCGCCGGCCAGCATGAACAGCTGGGACAGGTTGCTGTAGGCGGCGGCCAGCTCGCGGCCGGGCGGCACCGACTCCAGCACCCGCACCGCGCGCCAGGCGGCCGCGCGGGCCTCGTCCGGGCGGCCGTTCCACCACAGCAGCCGGGACACCCAGCGCAGGTCGGTGCCGATCCCGAGCGGGTCGCCCAGCCGCTCGCGCAGGGCCAGGGCCCGCCGGCGGGCGTCGATCGCCGCGCCGCTCAGGCCGCCGTGGTAGGTGGCCGACGAATACTCCTCGAGCAGCTCGGCGCGCTCGGCGGGCGGGTGGTCCTCGGTCAGCGGCAGGGCGGTCGCGTAGTGCGCGGCGGCCTGCCGGTAGGCGCCGAGCGCGGCGGCCCGGCGGGCGGCGACCGGCGCCCAGCGCAGGACGGCCGGGACGTCGCCGGCATGGTGGGCGTGGTGCACGAGGCGGGCCGGGTCCACCCCCGGGCGGTCGCTCAGCGCGGCCAGGACCTCGGCGTGCAGGGCCATCCGGCGTACCGGGGAAAGCGATTCCTCGACCGCCAGCCGCAGCAGCTCGTGCCGGAAGGCGACGCCGTCGTCCTTCGCGGTCAGCATCCCGGCGGCCAGGCATTCGTCGACCGCGGCCACCCGGCCGGCGAGCAGGCCGGCCGGCACGTGCGCGGGGACCACCGAGACCAGCCGGGCCACGTCGCGGGCCGGCTCGCCGAGGGTGGCCAGCCGGGACAGCACCAGGTCACGCACGGTCGGCGGAATGCCTTCGGCGGTGGCCGCCAGCACCTCGGTGACCAGCAGCGGGTTGCCGCCGGTCACCGCGTGCACCCCCGGGGCGTCGCGGCCGGCCCGCCGGGCCAGCTCACCGACCGCCGCCGCGGAGAGCGGCGGCAGGCTCACCCGCCGGGTCAGGCCGGGCGGAAGTCCGGCGAGGACGGTCCGCAACCGGTGGTCGGGGGCGATCTCCTCCTCGCGGTACGTGATCAGCAGCAGTGCCCGGCACAGCGCGAGCCGGCGGCCGAGGAACGCGATCATGTCGAGGGTCGCCTCGTCCGCCCAGTGCAGGTCCTCCAGCACCACGACCGGGCAGGCGGCCTGCGGCGGCCGGTCGAGCGCCTCCAGGAACAGGTCGAAGACCTCCACCCGGGGTGCGTCGGCGATCCGGTCGCGGAGCCGGCCGCCGAGCGCCCGGGCGATGTCGTGCAGCGGACCGAGCGCGCGCGGGGTGAGCAGCGGATCGCAGGCGCCCCGGACGACGTGCGCCCGCGGCCCGGCCGCCTCGGCGAACGCGGCGGCCAGGCTGGACTTGCCGGCCCCGGCCTCGCCGCTGATCACCGCGACCCGGCCGCCGGCCGCGCACTCGGCCAGCAGGCGACCGAGGGCGGCCAGCTCGTCATCCCGTTCCAGCAGGTCCATCACGGGCCAGGCTAGGCGGGCCGATCAGGTCAGCACCAGGTGTAATCCCAGTTGCCGTCGTGGTTGTCGTCGAGGTCGACGTCGCTCAGGTAGTCCTCGAAGATCCAGCCCTCGTTGCTGGTGCCGTCGACGCGGACCCACCACCAGACGTTGCTGTAGCTGTTGTAGACGTAGCAGTGCAGCCAGACCTTGCCGTAGATGCCGGTGGACTTCCCGGTCTTGGCGCAGTCGCCGTACGGGCCGACCTTGAGCGGGCGGGACACCGTGGTCCAGCCGCTGCCCTCGCCGTTCGCCGAGTGGCTCACCGAGCAGTCGACGGCGGCCTGCGCGGGCGAGGCCAGGACGACCCCGGACCCGCCGGTCACGAGCGCGGTCACCAGCAGGATGCGGCCGGCCAGCCGGGAAAGCTTTCCGATCATGTCTATCCCCGTTCGTTGATGCGTCACCGGCAGTTCGCCGATGATCAACGCGCAAGGTAGTCGACATCGGACGGTCCGGCGACCCCGCCCGATCCGTACCGGAAAAGGCCTTTGATCGTCACCGGGAGGTGGCCCGGCGCCGGGGCCGTGCCGCGCAGGACCGCGGCGAGCGCGGTGACCGAGACCGGCTGGTAGCCGTAGGCGGCCACGTAGGTGGTGGCCGCCGGGAAGTGAGCGAGGTCGTAGGGGGCGCCGACCGCGGCCACCACGATCGGCTTGCCGGTCGCCAGCAGGGCCGTGACCAGGCGCTGCTGGGTGGGGTCGGACCAGGCGTTGTAGGTCGTCACCACGGTGACGTCGGCCTGCTGCGCCGCCGCCACCGCCTGCTGGATCACCGCCTCGGACGGGGAGCCGGTGTAGAGGCGGGTCGCGGACAGGGCGGCGGCCAGGTTGGTGGTGGTCGACACGCCCCAGCCGGTGACCAGGACGTTCTGGCTGGTGATCGGCAGGTCTTTCGCACGCAGGACGGTGATCGAGCGGGCCGCGGCGGTGGCCATCGTGGCGAGGTGGTCGGGGGTGCCGACGACCGGGGTCGCCGGGACGTACGGGTCGTAGGTCTTCGTGCGCAGGATGCGGCGGACCGACTGGTCGATGCGGCGCTCGCTGATCTGGTGGGTGCCGACCGCGTCGATCAGGGTCTGGACCGCCAGCGGGACGTTGCGGGGCATCAGCAGCTGGTCGACGCCGGCGTTCACCGCGTCGAGGACGATCTCCTGGTCGGTGTAGCCGGCCAGGGCCGCGGCGTCCAGCGCGTCGGTGATCACCACGCCGTTGAAGTGCAGCTGCTTGCGGAGCAGATCGGTGATGATCGGCCTGGACAGGCTGGCCGGGCGGCCGCTCGGGTCCAGCGACGGGGCGACGATGTGGGCGGCCATGATGCTGTCGGCGCCGGCTTTTATCGCGGCGCGGAACGGCGGGACGTGCGTCTTCAGGATCTCGGCGCGGCTCTCGTCGGTGACGGCCACTCCGTTGTCGGTGTTGACGGTCGTGTCGCCGAGGCCCGGGAAGTGTTTGGCCTGCGTACCGATGCCGGCGGTTTCGTAGCCCTGGATGGCCTTCGTGGTGAAGGCGGCGACGTGCGGGGTGCGGTCGCTGAACGCCCGGACGCCGTCGGCGCTGTTCGCCGGGTTGGTGTTGACGTCCACCACCGGGGCGTCCACCACGTTGATGCCGAGCGCCCGCAGCTCGGTACCGCTCACCCGGGCCGCCTGCTCGGCCTGCCGCGGGTCGAAGGTGGCGCCGAGCGCCATGTTGCCCGGCGAGACCGCGAGGGGCGCCCCGATCCGGTTGACCACCCCGCCCTCCTGGTCGGTGCTGACCTGCAACGGAACGCCGGTGTCGGCGATCGCGGCGGCCTGCAACCCGTTGGAGAGCCCGGCGATCTGGGCCGGCGAGCCCAGGTTGTGGCTCCAGGTGAAGTAGATGACCCCACCCAGGTGGTATTTCGCGACGGCCTGCGCGCCGGTGCGCACGTCGGCGCCGAACATCGCCTGGTTGGCGGCGGCGTCGGCGGCCGAGGGCGCGGTGGCGTTGTCGCCGTAGACGTACGAGACGACCATCTGCCCGGCCTTCTCGGCCAGCGTCATCCCGGCGAGCGGATCGTGCGGGACCCCGGAACCCGTCGTGAGAACCGCCGCCAGAACCGCCTGGAAAATCATGCCCTCATCGGAACGCCCTGATCGACGGTTGTCAAACCGAAAGCGTCCTCGACCAGGTCAAGCGCCTTCAACCAGGGGAACTTACGAGGGTCGTTCTGGCCCGGCGGCAGCGGCTCCCAGCCGTCCTCGACGCCGAGGAGCACCCGCACTCCCTCCGAGCGCAGGTCGTCGACGGCCCGGCGGAACGGCAGCCGGGCGGCGAGCGCCGAGTTGACCGCCGGCACCACCACGGTGGGCACCCCGCGCCCGATCACCTCGGCCACCGACGAGAGCGGGTAGGTGTCCGCAATGCCGGCCGCCAGCTTGTTGATCGTGTTGAACGTCGCCGGCGCCACGATCAGCGCATCGGCCGGCGGCGAGATCCGCCGCCCGTCCGGCGCGAACTTGTAGGTGGTCCGCACCGGCCGCCCGCTGGCCCGCCGAACCTCGGCCGAGTCGAAGAACTCGAGCCCGCTCTCGGTCGCCGTCACATCGACGGTCCACCCGCGGCGCGCCGCCTCCACGATCAGCCCGACGACACCGGCCGCCGGCCCACCACCGCAAACCACCACACGTAAGTCACCCATGACTCAAGATTGTGACCCACAGCACACCCAGATGGTCAATTACGCCGAGACAAATTTCCCAGGTCCTACTTACGGCCCGCGCGGCCGCGGCGGGAACGGGGCGCCGGCGCGGCGGCCTTCGGCCTGACGGACAGGGCCGGAGCCGGCGGCGGCTCAGACGGCGGGGCGGTGGGGGCGCCGGTGCCGCTCAGGTCGGAGTCGTGGGACGAGTGGTAGGAGCGGTAGGTCAGCCATAGGGCTACCACTGCGGCCGCGGCGGCGGCCACGCTGGAGAGCTCGTCGGCCAGCGACGGGCCCAGGGCCGCCACGAAGACGATCACCGTCAGGGCCACCAACGCGGCCAGGGCGCCTGTTCGGATGCGCTTGTGCAGGATGACGTTCGGGCGGCGGCGCAGGGCCGCGTTCACGGCCGCCTCGATCAGCACTATCGCCGCGGTGACCAGGATGGACAGCTGCCATGCCTCGATGCCGTCGGTGGTCATCGCAGGGCCTCCTGGATGTCCTGGATGAAGCGCTGTGTCAGCGGTTCGTTCTCGTGCAGGTGGCGGCGGGTGTGGTCGGCGAAGATCCGGGCGAACTCGGCGTAGTTGGGGTGCATCGGGCGCGGGCGGGAGCCCTCCACCGCGTACCGGATGGTGTTCAGCTGGGGCAGGGTGTCCTGCAGGTGGGCATCCGTGTAGGCGTCCACGCCGGTGGGGGCGAAGCCGAAGCTGGCCAGGAGTTTCTGGGCGGGGGTGTCGGTCAGGAAGTGGATCGCCCTGGCCGCCTCGTCGCGGTGTTCGGTGGCGGCCGAGATGGCCAGGCTCTGGCCGCCGAGGATGCCGACCGGCAAGCGGCCCAGCCGGATCTCGGCGGTGCCGGCCTTGGCCCGCTCGGGGCGCTCGATCGACGTCAGGGTGACCGGCCAGTGCCGCATCCAGCGCAGCGTGTCCTGCTGGAAGGCGCGAGTGGTGTCGGCCTCGCCGGCCGCGGTGACCAGGCGCTTGTGCTGGATCGCGGTGGCCAGCGGGGCCAGCGCCTCGCGCCACTGGCCGAGACCGTAGGAGAGCACGCCGGCCTCGTCGAGGATCGCGTCGTCCTGGGCCAGGGCGTGCTCGAGGACGTTGCAGACGAACGCCTCGTCGGTCTGCTGGCTGACCGTGTCGAGCTGGCCGGCGAACCGCACCGGACCGGTGGCCGATGCGGTCAGGACCTGGGCCAGGGTGGGCTCGGCGTCGGCCCGCTTGTCGGTGACCCGGCGGAACAGCATGCCGACGTCGGCGTTGAACGGCACCGCCCAGTAGTCGTCGGTGCCGGGCCGCTGGCACAGCCGGCGGATCGGGCCGAGCAGCGAGATGTCATTCTCCGGCCGGAAGGAAACGATCTTCTTCTCGTCGGCGAACCGCGGGATGTGGATGGCGTCGAGGTTGAAGATGTCGGCCCGGGTCTCGTTGAACTTGTCGAACTGGTCGCGGGTGGAGCTGTTGACCTCGAGCACCCTGATCTGGGTGTCCGGGTTCAGCTCGTTCCACATCGTTACCAGCAGCGCCCGGGCGCCGGTCGCGTCGACCCCGGTGGCCAGGGTGAGAGTGATCGACTCACGCCGGGTGAAGAAGTAGCCGGCGGCGGTGGACAGCATCCCGGCGGTCAGCACCCCGGCCAGGAACGACCGTCGAGAGTAGAGCTCGGGCATGCACCGACCGTACTCGATCGGTCGTCAATAAGTGATCCCCGTCACCGGCGCGGCAAGGTGATCGACGAAGGCGGCGAGCCGGCTCTCCAGCTCCTCGTCGACCGGCAGGCTCTCCCGCATGGCCTCGGAAACCCGCTGGTGGAGGCGGTGGCCGCGCGGCGTCAGGTAGGCGCGGATGCGGCGCCGGTCGACGTCGTCCACCCGGCGGTGGAGCAGGTTGGTGTCGACCAGGTGGCCGACCAGGCGGGTGAGGCTGCCGGGCGGCAGGAACGCGCCGTCGGCGAGCTCGGTCATGAAGTGGCCGCGGCCGTCGGCGAGCATCGAGATCACCCGCCAGGCGTCGAGGCTCTGCCCCTCGCCGGCCAGGACCGTGGCGAGCCGGCGGGCCATCAGGCGTTCGGCTCGGGTCAGCAACTGCATCAGGTCCGCAGATCGACGCATGGCTCATGCTACCGAGGACCCGCGCGGCCGTTTGATCCGTTTCGGACAGAGCGCGCTCTTTTTGATCGATGTTCTTGACCGCGAGGTGCCGGATGCACGACGCTCTCCCAAAAGGAAACGTCGTTACGTCCAGGGAAACGAGGCTCTCGCATGGCCCTTCGTCTCAACCGGCGGGGTGCGGCACTCGCCGCCGCCGGTGCCCTCCTCGCAGGCGTTCTCGTCAGTCCCGGTTCGGCCTCGGCCGCGACCGTCTACGGCTCGACCAGCTCGTTCGGCACGACGATCAACGGTGATCCGGCCGACGTCTACTACCCGGCTACGACCGCGTCGCACAAGGACTGGCCGGTCGTCCTGCTGCTGCAGGGCGCCAACGTGGACAAGGGCTTCTACGCGGCGTTCGCGCGGAAGGTCGCGTCCTACGGCTTCGTCGTCACGGTGCCCGACCACACCCGCACGGTCTCCGACGCCACCGGCCTCTACGCCGACGCGCTCGAGGCCAACTGGACCGCCGACTGGGCCGACGACGAGGACGCGCGCAGCGGCTCGCCGCTCAAGGGCCAGATCGACAGCGGCAAGCTGCTGCTGGCCGGCCACTCGTTCGGCGGCGCGGCCGGGCTCGGCGTCAGCACCGGCCTCTCGATCGTCCCGTTCACCGACTCGATCGCGATCGCGCCGTCCGAGCTGAAGGCGGCCGCCTTCTACGGCACCAACAACGCCGTGCCGGGCACCTCGCTGGTGCTGCCGGTGCTCAACAACGTGCCGGTCGCCCTGATCCAGGGCAGCGTCGACGGCATCGGCAGCCCGGCCGACAGCCTCACCACCTACTACCTTCTGGCCGGCACCCCGAAGCTGTTCGTCAGCGTCACCGGCGCCAACCACTACGGCATCACCGACAGCCAGAACCCGGCCGGCGCGATCCCGGACTCGTCGGCGCAAACCCTGTCGCAATCGGTCAGCGTGGAGACGATCGGCCGGTGGACGGCGCAGTTCCTGCTCGCCCAGCTGGGCGACAGCGCCGCGAAGGCGTATGTCTACGGCGGCGGCGACCCGGCCGACACCGACGTCGAGACGAAGTACTGGAAGTAGATCAACCGGTCGCGACGTCCCGCAGCAGGTCGAGGAAGGTCCCGGTCAGCGGCGTCAGGCTCGAGTCCGTGAGGGTCACGGCATAGAGGCGGCGCTGCAGGCCGGGGCCGGCCAGTTCGCGGTGCACGGTGCTGGGGGTGCCGGCGAGGGCCAGCCGGGAAACCAGCGCGACCCCGATGCCGGTGCCGACCAGGGCCTGCGCTACGTCGTACGACGCGGTCTGGAACCTGATCTTCGGGGTGAACCCGGCCGCCGCGGCCGCCCGGTCGAACTGCGCGCGGGCGGCCGGCCCGGCCATGATCGTCACCCACGCCTCGTCGCGCAGCTGCTCCAGGCGCAGCGGCGCCCGGCCGCCGGCCAGCCGGTGATCATCCGGCAGCACCACCACCATCGGGTCGTCGAGCAGCGGATGCAGGCTGACGTGCTCGGCCGTCGCCGGCGGCCCGTCCCAGGCGGCGACGACCGCGAGATCCAGGTCGCCGGCCGCCACCGCCGGCACGCCGTTCTCCGACAGGGTGTCGACGACCGAGAGGTCCGCGTCCGGGTAGCGGTGCCGCAGCGCGGTCAGGGCCGGCGGCAGCAGGTGCAGGGCGGCCGCCTGGAACGTGCCGACCCGCAGCCGCAGGGACATCCGCCCGAGCAGCGCCGCGAGTTCGTCGGCGGCCCGCCGGGTGCGCTGGTCGATCACCTCGCCGTGCGCGGCGAGCAGCGCACCGGCGGCGGTCAGCGAGGCACCGCGCGGCCCACGGTGCACCAACGGCGCCCCGCATTCACGCTCGGCGCGGGCGACCTGCTGGGTGACGGCGGCCGGGGTGACACCGAGAGCGGCGGCGGCCGCGGACAGCGAGCGGTGCCGGTCGATCAGGGCGAGCAGCCGCAGTTGCGCGGGGTCCATCCGACTCAGCTTAATACTGACCATTGGAAAGTTAATTTCTCTAAAGGTTGGTCAGATGGTCAGGTGGACCGTCACAAGGTCGCCCAGGTCGATCTGCTCGGCCTGGCGGACCTTTGTCTTGACCGGCACGATGTAGCGCCCGTCCTTGGGCCACAGGGCGGTGGTCCAGCCGGTGCGGCCGATCCGGGCGGCCACCGGGATCATCCCCCAGCCGTAGGTCACCATCGATGCGGTCTCGGCGATCTCCTGGCACTGATCCTCGGGCACGGTCACGAAGTGCCAGGGCGCCGGCCCCCGCCAGAACCACATCTCGCCGCTGAACTCGAGATCCATCCGCCCAGGATAGAGCGATCGGGATCGGGCCACTCTTGACGGCCGGACCTATTGAGGCATATAAATCGACTGGTTACTGACTAGTAGTAACTGGATCAGTTTCCCGCCCCCACCCGGTCGTCAATTCCGCGGCACCACCTCCATGCTTCGTCCGTCCTCGGGAAACCGCATACACCTGCGAATATGCGGTCTTCCCGCGCTGCGCCATGATCAAGTTCGAGCGCCCTGGGAGGGGAATTCGAATCCCCATTGGACGCCATTTCCAATGCGGGGCCATCGCTTTGTAGTCCACCGACAAAAGCAGCACCAGAGGGAGCAGTAATGCGTAAATCCTTGTACCTCGCGACCGTGGCCGGTGGCGCGCTCTGCGCGACCCTTCTGGCGACCGCCGCCTTCGCCGACACCGGCGCCGTCTTCACCGTCGGCGGGGCCGGCGGGCCGAACGCCGCGGTCGGTGACACCGTCGCCGCGTCGCTGGCGACCGGCACGACCGCGACCTTCTACTCGACGGCCACCGGTACCAGCGGCGTGACCTGCACCGCCTCCAGCTTCTCGTCGACCGTGACGGCGAACCCGCCCGCCCCGGGGGTGGCCACCCAGACGATCGACGCGCAGACCTTCAGCGGCTGCTCCAGCAACATCATCGGCACCCTCGGGGTTCGCAGCGTGACGCTGAACAACCTCGCCTACAAGGTCGCCGTGGACGGCGCGACCGGCGCGGTGTCGGTCGCACCGGGCAGCGCCGGGCCGATCCAGTCCACCGTGGTCATCACCACCCTGCTCGGCGTGATCACCTGCGTTTACCAGCCGGTGGCCGGTTCGCTCACCGGGGCCACCGACAACGCGACCAACTCCATCAAGTTCACCAACCAGCAGTTCAACAAGATCAGCGGCTCGTCGCTGTGCCTGTCGAGCGCGTTCTGGACGGCGCGCTACTCCCCGGTCACCGACACCACCCAGGGTGGCCCGATCTTCGTCAACGCGGTCGCGCCGGAGCCGACCGAGACCGCCACCCCGGAGCCCACCGACACGGCCACCCCGGAGCCCACCGACACGGCCACCCCGGAGCCCACCGAGACCGCGACGCCGGAGCCGACCGAGACGGTGACGCCCGAGCCGACCGAGACGGTGACGCCCGAGCCGACCGAGACCACCGCGGCCCCGGCCACCGTCTGATCACCACGTTCCGGCCGGGTCCCGCGCGGGGCCCGGCCGGTCAGGTGAGCTTGCGCCGGAGGAACTCCAGGATCAGGGCCGCGATCGTGGCGGCCTGCTCGTTGTCGGCGGCCGCGCCGTGGCCGCCCTCGACGTTCTCGTAGTAGGACGCGTCGTACCCGTGCTCGCGCAGCCGGGCCATCATCTTGCGGGCGTGCCCGGGATGCACCCGGTCGTCGCGGGTCGACGTGATGAACAGGACCGGCGGGTAGGGCCGGCCGGGCCGGACGTTCTGATAGGGCGAGAACTCGCGCAGGTAGGCCCAGTCGGCCTCGTCGTCCGGGTCGCCGTACTCGGCGATCCACGAGCGGCCGGCCAGCAGCTTCGTGTAGCGGCGCATGTCGAGCAGCGGCACCGAGGCGACGACCGCGCCGAACAGCTCCGGGTAGCGGGTCAGCATCACACCCATCAGCAGGCCGCCGTTGCTGCCGCCACGGATGCCGAGCCGGTCCGGGGTGGTGATCCCGCGGGCGACCAGATCGCGGGCGACCGCCGCGAAGTCCTCGAACGCCCGGACCCGCTTCTCCCGCAGCGCGGCCCGGTGCCAGGCCGGGCCGTACTCGCCGCCGCCCCGGATGTTCGCGACCACGTAGGTGCCGCCGCGGGCCAGCCAGCCGCGCCCGGTGACCCCGTCGTAGGCCGGGGTCCGGGCGATCTCGAAGCCGCCGTAGCCGGTCAGCAGGGCCGGCCCGCCGGTGTCCGCGCCGCCGGTGTCCGCGCCGCCGGTGTCCGGGCCGACCACGAAATAGGGCACCCGGGTGCCGTCGTCGGAGACCGCGAAATGCTGGTGCACCGCCATGCCGGCGGTGTCGAAGAACGCCGGCTGCCGCTTGAGGACCGCGGTCTCGCCGCCGACCCTGCCGAGACTGAGGGTCCGCGGCCGCAGAAAACCCTCGGCCGAGATCAGGTACGAATCGTCGGTGTCCGGCTCGGTGTCGACGATCCCGAGGTGATCGAACTCGGCCGGACCGGGCAGGGGTTCCCGCCGCCACTCCGGTGAATCCGGGGTCAGCACGTGCACCCGGGATCGCACGTCGGTCATCGTCACCAGGAGCAGGTGGTGACGCGTCCACCACCAGGAGCTCAGCGACGTGTGCGCGTCCGGTTCGAACAGGACGGTCAGGTCCCGCCGGCCCGCCAGGTAGGGCTCGAACTCGGCGGCCAGCAGGGCGCCGGCCGGGAAGGTCAGCCACGGCGAGCGCAGGCGGATCAGCAGCCACTCCCGGTGCACGATGCAGTCGGCGTCCTCCGGGACGTCGATCCGCACCAGCTCGCCGGAGGGCCGCCGAAGGAACTGCTCGCTGCGGTAGAAGTCGATGTAGCGGCCGACGAAGTCCCGTTCGTACCCGACGTCCGGATCGTGGCTGACCCGGACCGCGACGTCGTCCGGCTCCCCCTCGTAGATGAATGCGGCGTCGGCCAGCGGGGTCCCCCGCCGCCAGCACTTCACCACCCGCGGGTAGCCGGACGAGGTCATCGAGCCGGGGCCGAAGTCGGTCGCCACGTAGAGGTGGTCGGCGTCGATCCAGCTGAC
This sequence comes from Paractinoplanes durhamensis, assembly GCF_016862175.1. Classification (GTDB taxonomy): domain Bacteria; phylum Actinomycetota; class Actinomycetes; order Mycobacteriales; family Micromonosporaceae; genus Actinoplanes; species Actinoplanes durhamensis. The sequence continues at coordinate 162,752 of NZ_BOML01000048.1, forward strand.
GTCGCTCTTCGCCTCGGGCAGCGTGAACCCGTCCGCGACGAAGGACCGGGTGCGCAGGTCGAACTCGCGGACCACGACCGCGTCGGCGCCGCCCCGGGACAGGCTGATCAGGCAGCGGTCGTAGCCCGGGCGGAGCACCGACACGTAGCTCCACGTCCAGTTCTCGCCCTCGGCCGCGTTCAGCGCGTCGAGATCGAGCAGCACGTCCCAGTCGGGCTCGTCCCGGCGGAACTCCTCAGGCGTGGTCCGCCGCCACAGCCCGCGCGGGTGGTCGGCGTCCCGCCAGAAGTCGTAGTAGAAGCCGTCACCGCGCCGGCTCGGCACCGGGATGCGGTCCTTGCTGTCGAGGATCTCCCGGATCTCGTCCCGGGTCTGCCGGAAGTCGTCGCCGGCCGGCGCGCTCAGGGTCTCGGTGTTGCGCTCCTCGACCCACCGCACGGCGTCGGGCCCGTCCAGATCCTCGAGCCAGCGGTGGCTGTCGTCGGCATAGGGGTCCAGCACGCCTCGACCTTCGCACCAACGCGGGCCGCTGCCAAGGTCGAACGGGCAGATCTTCTTAGCGACGCCTTAAGCAGGTAGGGAACCGCATGGTGGCGTTCCTATGCTGCTCCGCGTGTCGATCACCGCGCTCCCCGAACCCGAATCCCGCCGCTCGAAGCGGGGCCTGGCCGCCGCCTTGGGCGGTGCGGCCGTGGTTGCGGTCGTGGTGGGGGCGGTGGCCGTACACCTGAATGGCTCGTCGTCGTCCGACGGCCCGGACCTGGCCTCGAAGGCCGCGCCGATCGTCGCGACCGCATCTTCCGCCGCGCCCCCGGCCACCAGGACGACGCCGCCCGCCAGCACGAAGCCGGCTACGAAACCGGCCGAACCCGGCTGGATCCCGGTCGATCCGAAAGCCTGGCAGGCGCAGGTCGCGGCGTTCAAGGCGCGCAAGACCGACCCGGTTCCGGCCGGGGTGGGCGACAAGCCCGAGTTCCGGGCCGACTGCACCTACAGTCACCGGCTCGCCGACGACCCGATCGTCTTCCCCGGCCTGCCCGGCGCCTCGCACATGCACTCGTTCGTCGGCAACAAGGCGGTCGACGCGGCCACCACCGCCGCCGACCTGATCAAATTCACCGCCAGCACCTGCAAGCCGATCGTCGACCACTCGTCCTACTGGGTGCCGACGCTCTACGACGCCGCCACCAGGAAACCGGTCGAGACCACCGGATTCCGGGTCTACTACCGCTCGATCCGGAACAACTCGACCGGCACCATGCCGATCCCCACCGGGCTGCGGATGATCGCCGGTGACGCCAAGAAGAAGGTGCCGACGCCGCGGGGCGCGCAGGGCCAGTTCTACTGCGCCTTCTACGGCCCCGGCGACCTCGACGGCATCGCGCGCAGCACCAACGGCAACTGGCCGATCTGCGGCGAGCCGGCGACGCTGCACTTCATGCTGCAGTTCCCGGATTGCTGGGACGGCAAAAACCTCGACAGCCCCAACCACAAGGACCACATTGCGTACGGGTCGGACAGCGGCTGCCCGAAAGATCATCCGGTCCGGATGCCGGCGCTGACCTTCGACATCCAGTACGGCGTGAAGGGCACCGCCCAGGGCTACTACCTGTCCTCGGACCCGGCCGGGAAGAGCGCCTCCTCGATGCACGGCGACGCGTTCCTGATGTGGGACGCCGACGCGATGAACAAGCGCACCAAGGACTGCGTGCTGCAGCGCCGCACCTGCGGCAACGACGGATATCTCTAAGCCACCAGGTATTCGCGCAGGTCGGTGCGGCCCTGGTGGATGCGGGACTTCACGGTGCCGACCGGGACGCCGAGGTGCTCGGCGATCTCGGCGTAGTCGAGCTGGCAGACGTCGCGCAGAACGATCGGCGCGACCAGGTCCGGCCGGCGGGCCTCCAAGCGTTCCAGAGCGTCCAGGAAATCGAGGCGGGAACCGGCGATGACGCTGGTGGTGCGGGGGTCGGGCCGGTCGAGCGGCGGCGCCTCGTGCGCCTCCTCGACGGCGCGGCGCTTGAGGGTGCGATAGGTCTGCCGGGCGCTGTTGGCGACGACCACGTAGAGCCAGGTGGAGAACATCGACCGGCCCTCGAACCGCTCGATCGTGCGGGCCACCTGCAGCAGCGCGTCCTGGCAGGCCTCCTCGGCGTCCTCGAAGCAGGGCAGGAAACGGGCGCAGCGGCGCAGCACCTGCGGCCGGAGCAGCGCGAGCAGCTCGTCAAGGGCCGCTTTGTCGCCACCGGCCGCCTTCCGGGCCAGCAGTTCCTGACGTTCGTCTCCCATGCCACTCCCCCGTGCTCAATCCCCGTGCGGCATCCGCACAATGTGCAGTGTGTCAATGCCTGCCAAGATCGGCCGCTACCGGGTGGAGCGACGCCTCGGTGCGGGTGCGTTCGCCACGGTCTGGCTGGCCGAGGACGACGTGCTCGAGTCCTGGGTGGCGATCAAGGTGCTCGCCGACAACTGGGCGCACCAGGCCGACGTGCGGGCCCGGTTCGAGCAGGAGGCGCAGGTGCTGCGCCGGGCCGACTCGGAGCGGCTGGTCCGCATCCACGACTACGGCGAACTGCCGGACGGCCGGCCCTACCAGGTGATGACGTACGCGGACGGCGGCACCCTGGCGGAACGGCTGGAGAGTGGGCCGATGCCGGTCCGCACCGCGATGCGGATCGCCGCCGACATCGCCCGGGCCACCGCCGACCTGCACGACGCCGGGGTGCTGCACCGCGACCTGAAGCCGTCGAACGTGCTGTTCGGCACGGTCCGCGGGGTCGAGCGGGTGCTGGTCGCCGACCTGGGGCTGGCCAAGTCGCTGGCGTTCGCGTCCGGTTTCACGGTGGTCGCCGGGACGCCCGGCTACATGGCGCCGGAGCAGTCACGGCCGGGCGGCGGGCTGGACGTCCGCGCCGACGTGCACGCGATCGGCGCGATGGCGTACCAGATGCTCACCTCGGCGCCGCCGCGCGGCACCGTCGTCGCGCCGTCGAAGCTGCGCGGCGGGATCACGCCGGTGATCGACCGGATCGTGCTGCGCGCGCTGGCCCCCGACCGGGACCGGCGCTGGCCGACCGCGGCCGCGCTGGCCGACGCGCTGGAGGAGGTGGCCGGCGCGCCGGCCCGCAGCCGCAACCGGGCGCTGCAGATCGCCGGCCGGACGGTCGGCGGACTGATCGCGGCGGCCGTGCTGGTGCTGCTCGGCGGCGCGCTGCCGGCCCGCAGCACGCCGCCCGGCTGGGTGCGGGTGGCCGACGCGACCGGTTCGTTCTCGGTCGCGGTGCCGCCGGGCTGGGCCGGGCAGGCCCGGCAGTCGGGCTGGGATCCGGCCGCGGTCGGCCTGCCGTCCGCCCAACGGCCGGGGCTGGCGGTCGCCGCCGACCTGGCGGCGTGGGACGAGGAGTACGCCGGCGGCCCGGGCCTCTTCGCCGGCCGCGCCGACGGCCTCGACCGGGCCACCCTGCCCACCCATGACCGGTGCACCCGGTGGTCGGTGCGCACCGTCCCCGGCGCCCAGGTGACCCGGTGGGCCGGGTGCGCCGGCACCGGCATCTCCTGGAGCGAGGTGGTGGCCGGCGACACCTACCTGCAGATCAAGCAGGTGGGGGACGCCGACCTGACCGACCAGATCGTGCGCAACGTTCACTCGTAGCAGTCCTGCTTCGTCGACTGCAGGGTGAAGTGGCTGACCCGGCCGTCCTTGATCTCGATCCGGTAGGTGGCGCCGCTGTTGCCGGGCACGGCCGCGTAGCCACGGCCCTCGGTCTGGCCCTCGTCGACGTTCGAGTAGTCGGGGTAGGCCTTGAGCACCTCGCTCGTGGGACTGCCGACGCCGATGCCCTGCGGGCTGGCCATCCCGCCGAAGCCGTCGATGATCACGACCCCCAGGCCGGTGGAGAAGTAGACGACGCCGCGGCCCTTCTCGGCCAGCTTGAGCGTCGTCTTCGCGATGCAGCCCTTGGTCGCGGTCTGCCCGTCGTACACCGGTCCCCAGACGTTGATCTGCCCGGTGGCGTTGGCCTGGGCCTGGGTCATGCCGAGCTTCAGCTTGCCCAGCCCGGTCGGGCCGAGCGTCATCGACGCGGGCCGCGACGCCGGCACGGTCACGTCGACGGTCCTGTCCGGCGCACTGCTCACGCTCGTGGCCGGAACCACCGCCGTGCTGGTGGTGGTAGTGGTGGCCACGGCCGACGGCGACGCGGTGACCGGCCCGGCGGAGCCGCCGACCGTCTGCACGTCGCTGGAGCAACCGGTGGCCAGCAGAGCGGCGGGAAGAACGACGGCGCCGAGGAGAAGAGCGGTACGCATGATGGGTGGGCCTTTCAGATCCGCTTGCTGTCGCGTTGTCCTTCAATGCGATGCGGGCATCCGTGGCCCGGTTCGGACGCAGACGATAACAAGCGGATAACGGAGCCGGATGCGGTCGCACCCGCACCCGGCTCCGGGCCTGCCGATCAGCTCGAGGTGCAGCTCAGCGTGGGAACGCTGTTGGTGCCGGTCCACGAACCCAGGAAGCCGAAGTTCGTCGAGGCGCCGGCCCCGAGCTTCCCGTTGTAGCTGACGTTCTTGGCGGTGACCGCCGAGCCGCTGCTGGTCACCGTCGCGTTCCAGGCCTGGGTGACGGTCTGGCCGTTGGCGTACGTCCAGTTCACCGTCCAGCCGTTGATGGCCGAACTGCCCGCGGTCACCTTGACGTCACCCTGGAACCCGTTCGGCCAGGAGCCGGTCACCGCGTACGTGGCCGAGCAGCCGCCGGACGGCGGGATGGTCGTCGGCGCCGTCGTGGGGGCCGTGGTGGGCGCCGTGGTCGGAGCCGTGGTGGGCGTGGTGGTCGGAGCCGTGGTGGGCGTCGTCGTCGGGGTGCTGCCGCCGAAGATCGAGGCCTCCTTGCTGTTGGTCTTGAGGCCGTTGGCGCCGTTGACGATCCGCTGGCCCCACGTGGTCAGCTGGGCCGGGTCGAAGCCGGTGGTCATGTCCAGGATCGGGTCGGTGTTGCCCGACCAGGACCAGCCGATGTAGCCGAGGTTGCGCTTCACCGCCTCGGACAGCACCGTCTGGTCGTCCACCTCGCTGGACGAGAACTGCCAGCCGAACTCGCCGATCAGCAGCGGCCAGCCGTTGTTCTTGAAGGTGTCCAGGTAGGACACGATCGAAGCGGCGGTGTTGAAGACGGCGTACATGTGGATGGAAAGGATGGTGTTCTTCTGGGTGTCGGCGTTGAGCACGGTCTGGCCGTTGTCCCGCATCGTGTACTGCCAGTCCTGGCCCCAGTTGGGCGCGTCGACCATCAGCAGGTGCTGGAAGCCGTTGCTGCGCATCTTCTGGATGGCCGCGACGGTGGCGGCGGTCCACTGGCTCGGGTTGGTGTTGCCGATCGGCTCGTTGCCGATGTTGATGACGACGTAGTCCTCCTGGCCGACCAGCACGCTCTTCAGGCCGATCCAGTAGTTCACCGCCTGGTCGAGGGTGTAGGCCGCGCTGTCCTCGCCGTACCCGGTGGTGTCGTGGTCCTCGAGGACGCAGATCAGCTTGTTGGCCTTGCACAGCGCGATGACGTTGGTGACATCGGCCGCCGTGTTGGCCGTCCAGCGGCCGCCGCTGAGCACGACCCGGACGGTGTTCGCGCCGGTCGCCTTGATGTTCGCGAACGAGCTGGTCTGGTTGGTGTACCAGGTGTGCGCGTGGTTGATGCCGCGCATCACGAAGACGTTGCCGTTGGACTCGACGATGTTCGTGCCGGAGACGTGCAGCCCGGTGGCCGCGAACGCGGGGCCGCCGAAGCCGACGATCGATGCGGCTACCGCGAGCAGGACAGCACCGAGGGCAATGAGATGTTTCTTCATGACCTGCCTCTGAGGACGGGGGATTTCGGGAAGGGGGAACTACGCACCCCAGCCCGGTGCCGTCTCGGCACACGCGCTCGCCCTCGGGATGTCTCAAGACACCGTTGTAACGTCTGTAACAGACGTGCTGACGAAGCTACCTACTGCATCGCCATCCGTCAATGCGCGAGTGCTGCGGTCGAGGCTCGGACCACCAGCTGCGGCTGGAAACGCACCTCGCGATGGGCATGCCCGGGCCGCCCCTCGTCCAGCAACAATTCGGCCGCCGCCAGCCCCAGCTGGTATTTCGGCTGGCTCACCGTGGTCAGCGCGGGCGCCAGCCGCCGCGCGAACGGCAGATCGTCATAACCCACGATCGAAAGATCTTCCGGCACGCGTACGCCGAGGGCAGCGAGCCCGTCCAGCAGGCCGAGCGCCGCCGTGTCGTTGAGGCAGACCACCGCGGTCGGTTCCAGGGCCACGATCCGCCCGGCGGCCGCGGCCGCAGCCTCGCCCAGCGACGGCGGGTGCACGTCCATCCGTACGTCCAGGAACTCCCCCACCGCCTGCCGCAGGCCCTCCCGGCGGCGGGTGACCGGGCCGGGGTCGACGGTGGCGCCCAGGTAGGCGATCCGGCGGTGGCCCAGCTCGCGGAGGTGCTCGCCGGCGAGCCGGCCGCCGAGGGCGTCGTCGACGGCGACCGCGCACAGGTCGAGCCGCTCCTTCGGATGGTCGAGCAGCACCACCGGGGTGCCGCGGCGGCTCACCTCGAGCAGCTGGGCCGGGTCGGGGTGGGCCGGCGAGATGATGATGCCGCGCACGTTCTGCTGCTGGAGCAGGTGCAGCAGCCGGGTCTCGGTGTCCGGGCGCAGGTCGGTGCTGCAGGCCAGCACCAGGCAGCCGGCCGCGGCCAGGCCGTCCTCGATGCCGCGGTTGACCTCGGCGTGGAACGGGTTGGCCAGGTCGAGGGTGACGCTGCCGACGATCGGGCTGGGCACGCCGCGCAACTGACGGGCGGCGCCGTTGGGCACGTAGCCGATCCGGTCGATGGCCTGCTGCACGCGCAGGCGGGTCTCCGGCGCCACGATGCCGGGCCGGCTCAGCACGTTGGCCACGGTGGAGACCGAGACGCCGGCCACCCGGGCAACCTCGCGCATGCCGACATTTCCGGGCACGTGATCACCCTACCCGGATCGTCACGCATTGATTCCTGTGGATTGCTTGGCGTAGCCTCCGTGCCGGATTACAAACGTCACAACTCCTATCCACCGTGGAGTTCACCATGCGTCGAATCCTCGCTGCGGCGGCCGCCGCAGCGCTCGCTCTGACCTGCGGTGCCGTCGCCGCGGCCGGTCCCGCTCTCGCCGTCGACGACGGCCTCGCCCTCACCCCGCCGATGGGCTTCAACGACTGGAACGCGTTCGGCTGCGACGTCAGCGAAGACCTGATCAAGCAGACCGCCGACCTCTTCGTCTCCGAAGGACTCAAGGACGCGGGCTACACGTACGTCAACATCGACGACTGCTGGTCGCTCAAAGACCGCGACCCGGACACCGGGCGGCTCGTCCCCGACCCGGTCAAGTTCCCGTCCGGCATCGCCGGAACCGCCGACTACGTCCACAGCAAAGGCCTCAAGCTGGGCATCTACGGGGATGCCGGCACCAACACGTGCGCCGGCTACCCGGGCAGCCTCGGCCATGAAACCCTCGACGCGCAGACCCTCGCCGGCTGGGGCGTCGACTATCTCAAGTACGACAACTGCTACAACCAGTCGGACGGGACCCAGGCCGACTACGTCCGCCGCTACACCACGATGCGGGACGCGCTCGCCGCCACCGGGCGGCCGATCGTCTTCTCCATCTGCGAGTGGGGCACCACCCAGCCGTGGACGTGGGGCGCCGACGTCGGGCACCTCTGGCGGACCACCGGCGACATCAGCGACAACTGGCCGTCGCTGCGGTCGATCATCAGGCAGAACGCGCCGCTCGCGCCGTACGCCGGGCCGGGGCACTGGAACGACCCGGACATGCTGGAGATCGGCAACGGCGGGATGACCCCGGCCGAGTACCGGACCCACATGAGCATGTGGGCGATGATGGCCGCGCCGCTGATCATCGGTACCGACCTGCGGTCGGCCTCGGCCGAGACGCTCGCCATCCTGACCAATCGCGAGATCATCGGGATCGACCAGGACCGGCTCGGGGTGGCCGGGCGGGTCGTCTCCGATACCGACGGCCTGATGGTTCTCGACAAGCCCCTTGCCAACGGGGAGCACGCGATCGCGCTCTACAACTCGACCGACGTGCTCGCCACCGTGGGTACCGCGCTCGGCAAGGGCCGGGCCTGGCGTCTTCAGGACGCGTGGACGGGGGCGGTCACCCAGGCCCGGACCCGGGTCGAGGCGGCCGTGCCACCACACGGGACGGTCGTCTACAAGGTGCGGCCGCTCAACGACCCTGGGCCGGTCGCGCCGTCGGTCGTCGTCGGCGCCGAGATCGGCACCGTCACGCCGGCCACCGCGATTCCGCTCACCAGCACCGTCGCCAACCGGGGGGCCGGGTCGCTCACCGACGTGCGGGTCGGCGTCACCGCTCCCTCCGGCTGGACCGTCACCGCGGACACCAGCAGCCGCGCACGGTCCCTGGCGACCGACGCGACGCTGGTCACCTCGTGGACGGCCAGGGCGCCGGAGGCGGTGACGGCCGGGACTTATGCGTTGCCGGTCACGGCCTCGTACATCTGGGGAAACAGGCACCGGAGCAGCACCGCAAGCACTCTCGTCGTCACCGTGGTGACGCCGCCGCCAGGCGGCACCCGGTACCTGAGCACCGTGCGCGCCGCCGACTTCAGCAATGCGTCGGGGCCGATCGAGCTCGACCAGACGAATGGGGGCAGCGCGCCGGGTGACGGTAACCTGATCACCGTCGGCGGGCACGTCTACACCCGTGGGATCGGGACCAGTGCGCCGTCGTCGATCCGCTACTACCTGGGTGGTTCGTGCAGTTCGCTTACTACTGACGTGGGTGTCTCCACCGGCGACGCCGCCTCGTTCACCGTCTACGCGGACGACGCCGTGGCCGCCTCCGCCACGGTCGCCGCCGGGGACGCGCCGCAGACGCTGACCGCCGACCTGACCGGCGTCAACTGGCTGCGGCTGGCGGCGACCTCGGCCGGCACCGCCGACGCCGACTGGGCCGCACCCATCCTGACCTGCGGCTCGGGTGGGCCGGTGCAACCCGTCGAACGCACCCTGTTCTCGTTCGAGGGTGGCACGGACGGGTTCACCATCGCCAATGCCGGCGGTGGCGGCAGCGTCGAGACGACCGGCGCCTTCCACACCGACGGGGACTCGGGGCTGCTCGTGCACACCCCGGTCAACGGCAACTGGTTCGGGCGGGCCCTGGACGCGCCGCTCGACCTCAGCGGCACGTCGATGCTGAAGTTCGACATGCGGGTGGAGACCGCGGGCAGCGTCGGGGAGATCGCGGTGCAGGTCGGGGACGCGTTCACCTGGTGCCAGGGCGGGCAGTGGACCTGGAGCAACCCGGGCGGCAGCAAGACGATCACCCGGTCGTTCGGCGACATCAGCTGCCCGGCCGGGGTCACCCTCGACCCGTCCGACATCCGGGCGGTGTGGGTCTACCTGAACACCGGCGGGGACGTGTCGATCGACAACGTGCGGGCCGAATAAGCAAACCCGTACGCCGGTCACAGCCTGTCGACAGTCAGGTCACGCACCTTCGACGTCATGAGAGCTTTTGCTTCGCTCGACGTTGAAGGGGACGCGCGATGAGCACTGATCAGGTGACGCCCGAGACCACCTCCCAGGAATGGGTGCCACCCACCGAAGGATGGGCCTCCGTCCCGGCCACCACCGAGCCGGCGCAGACCAGCGCCGGCCGGTGGACCGGGAAGAAGGTCGCGGCCGCGGTCGCGCTGACCGCGGCGCTGGCCGGCGGGGGTGGCTTCGGCATCGGCATGGCCGTCGACTCCGGAAGCGGCACCACCCAGCAGGGGCAGTTCCCGGGCGGCGGGACCGGTGGCGGGCCGGGTGGGGGCGGTCAGATGGGTGGCGGCGGGTTCGGCGGCACCCAGCAGGACGGAACCACTCAGCAGGACGGAACCACTCAGCAGGGCGGGACCACCCAGGATGGATCCGGCTCCACTCAACAGGGCACCACTCAGCAGGGCACCACTCAGCAGGGCACCACTCAGCAGGGCACCACTCAGCAGCAGGGTGCGGTCACCGGGACTACGGCCTAGCTAGGGCATTTCCGGGACGAAGTCCGGGACCAGGTGGACCGCATCGACGAGAGCGGGCGGCCGCGCGGCGGACCGCGCGGCCGACGCCGTCATCGCCCGGAACACGGCGTCCAGTTCAAGGTCCGCGGCCGGCGGCTGCGCCCGCATCGCCACCGCCGGCCGGCGGACCCCCTCGATGCCCGCGACGGCCGTGGCATGCACGACGCGGACAAGCTCGTCTTTCGCCATCGCAACCCCCAACGCCGTGGCGAATGTCGCGCCAGAATGGCACACCCCCGGGTCGGGTATGACTGCGATATTTCCTGACTGTTCGGGGGAGGTGTCGTCCCACCGCCACTACCCGTTCACCGGGACGGTCATCCGCGGATCCCCCGCCGGGCCGATCGTGACGCCGGGGGCGAAAAGGACGATCGGTCGTGCCGTACGTCCATTGGGTTAATCCCTCTACATGAGTGGGTGATGTCCGCGAGCCCACGCCTCCGCCACGATCAGCCTCCTGTTGCGGGAGGGACGGGCGGTGGAGTTCGGATATACGGTGATGAGCGTTCGGACCACGGGACTCTCCGTGGACCACGATCGGATAACTGAGATGGCGGTGGTCACCACCGATCCGTCCGGGCGGGTGGAACGCGAGTCGGCGTCTCCCGGCATCGGCGAGTTGGCGGGGCTGCTGGCCGGCCGGACCTTTGCCGCGCACCACGCGGCCCTCGGGCTGCGGTTCGTGGCGGCGGAGTTCGGGCGGGGGCACGTGCCGATGCCGGCGGTGCCGGTGCTCTGCACGTGCGAGGCGAGCCGGATCCATCTGCCGGATCTCGCCCGGCGGCGATTGCGGGACTGCTGCGCGGCGGCGGGCGTCGAGTGGTCCGCGGACGGGGCACTCGACGAGGCGCGGGCCACGGCGGGCCTGCTCGGGGCCTATCTTTCCGGCCTTCCTGGCACTTCTGTGCACGAGCACGGACCGGCGGCATGTGGGGTGCTGGCGGCTCTGCTCGATGATCTGCCACTCGCGGACACCCTGACCGGGGATGCGCCGGCCGCCGCCGGGAGCTACCTCGAGTTGGTCGCGGTGTCGATCGAGAAAGGCCGATTGGTGGGCTCGGCGCTGGCTGAGCACGGGCGGGCGGTGGGCATCGGGCGGGACGAGCTCGACGACCTGAACCGGGGGCTCGTGCTGGCGATGGCCCGGACCGCCGTCGCCGGTGGGGCGGTCGCCGAGGCGGTGCGGGACGAACTCGTCGCGGCCGGGTCAGCGCTGGGCGTGCCGGCGGGCGCGGTGCAGGCCATCCTGGCCGAGGCCGGCGGCGAACTGATCGAGACGTTCGGCGGCGGCTTCCGGCCGCTTCCGCCCGATTGGGGGTACGGGGAACCGCTGCGCGCCGGGCAATCCGTGGCGTTCACCGGCGGCGAGCCCTATCGCCGCTCCCGGCTCGAGCTGGCCGCCCAGCTGGCCGGGCTACGGGTGGTCAACAGCGTGTCCGCGCACACCGCCGTGCTGGTCAGCGGGCATCCGCGGCCGCGCTCGCCGAAAGGGGTGGCGGCCCAGCGGGCGGGCACCCGGATCGTCACGCCGAAGGTGTTCGAAAGGCTGGCGGCCTGCGTGCAGCCGGCCGGACCGGCCGCCAAGGCGGTGACCGCGGCGACCGTGCGAGCGTGGGCCCGGGCCAACGGTCACCTGGTCGGCCCGCGCGGCCGGCTGCCCCAGCACGTGCACGACGCGTTCCACGCCGCGCAGCGGAGATAGCGCGACGGCCGCCCCGGTGGGGCGGCCGTCGGGGGAACGCGTACTCAGATCGTGCCGGGGGTGGTGCTGTTCGAGGAGGCCAGCGAGTCGCTCGTGGTGGTGTGCAGCTTCTCGCCGAGCTTCGAGGCCTGGAGCTTGTCCTTGCCCTCGGTGTAGAGCTTGGTGGCCTGCGCCTGGGCGACACCGGCGGCCTCCTGGACCGACGGGCTCTCCCACACCTTCTTGGCGCTTTCCCGGATCTCCTCGTACTTCTCCCGACCGGCACGGCTGCCGAGGACGAAGCCCGCCGCTAGGCCGGTGAGGAACAACAGCTTTCCGCGCATGGTGGCGGCTCCTTCCGTACGTGACGCTTCTGCGTCGCTGCCGCTTCGATACCCATCCTGCCCGTTTGATACTCCTGTACCGTTCGTTTCACTCCGAGGCGGCGCGCCCGGATACCCCTTCGCGCATCGCCTGCCCCGTCATGTACTCTGTTCCCCGGCACCAAGCAAAGCAAGGGTGTTGAACGATCCCCGATAGCTCAATTGGCAGAGCAGCCGGCTGTTAACCGGCAGGTTATAGGTTCGAGTCCTATTCGGGGAGCTTTCCGCAGTTCAGAGCCTTCCGCCGTGCTCACCGTGCGAACCGATCCACGTTTTTCTACAGTTATGTGGCTGCAGGGGACGAATCGGAGCCTTTCTACCCCGCTGGCGTGGCGTACTCCCGGCTGTCTCCGGGGAATCCGTAGTGACGTCGCCCCGCCTTGCATGCAGCCTCTGCCTCGTGGGCTGATCAGCACGGTCAGTTGGCCGCGGTGAATTGGAGCACGTTCAGAACTTTCGCGGCGCCGGTGTCGACGATCTTGCGGGCGAAGTAGGTGTTTTGAGTCATGCTCACGTGGGCGTGCCCGAGCTGATCGGCGGCCACCCTGGCGGTCGATCCGGCTTGGTGAGCCGGCGGACACACCGCACGAACCACCCAGCACCTCACCGATCGACACGACACTCGTCGAACGCAACGCCACACACCACGCAATGGTCACGAAGACGACAAAATACCGCTAATTGGACAGGTCGGGGCTCTGGCCGGCGGTGAGTGATCGCGCGTTGATCCGAGGTCGGACGAGGTTCACACCTGTCTCCGCGGGTACGCGCAGGATGGAATCATGACGGCATGCCGCACGCCATACCGCCCGTGGTTCATATAGCAGGTCACGTTGTCCATGGCGCTCTGGGCCGGCTTACCCACTATGCGGTGAAGTACAGGGGCACGATTGAGCGGTACGACGTGGCAGCCATGAGTCGTGACTGTTCAGGTCACGTGATTCGTGGTGTCGACCTCTGTTCCTGAGCGTGGCGTCCACTATGGGATGATCTTGGGGTGGTGCCTGGCCGGGGTGGTGAGAGTCCGTCGTATGACGAACTCGCTGTTCTGGTTGTCGGGCTGACGGCGCGGCTGGACGAGTTGTCCGCACGGGTTGGTGTGCTGGAGGCGGACAACGCCCGGTTGGTCGTGGAGAACACCGAGTTGCGGCGGGAGAACGCGGTCCTGCGGGCGGAGAACACCGAGTTGCGGCGCAAGCTGGGATTGAACTCGACGAACTCCAGCAAACCGCCGTCGTCGGACGGGCTGGGCAAGCCGCCGCCGGCATCGATGCGAGGCCGCAGCGGCCGTAAGCCGGGTAAGCAGCCGGGCGGTACGGGTACGGCGTTGTCGCAGGTGCCGGTCCCGGATGAGCAGGTCGATCATTACCCGCCTGCGTGTGGTGGCTGCGGTGACGGTCTTGATCCTGCTACGGCCGTGCCGACGGGTGTTCCGGTCGTGCGGCAGCTGTTCGACGTGCCCGATATCCGCGTGCGAGTCACCGAGCATCTGCTGCACCAGCTGGTCTGTTCCGGTTGCGGTGCCCGGACCCGTGCGGCTGCGCCGGCCGGGGTGACCGGGCCGGCGGTGTACGGGCCAACAGTCACGATGCTGGCCGCGTATCTGGCCGCGCAGCATCACATTCCGGTCGCCAGGGTGGCCGAGATCCTCGCCGATGTGGCCGGGATCGAGGTCTCGACCGGGTGGGTGACGACCGCGTGTGCCCGGATGGCCGAGGCTGTCGGACCCGCGAACGAGGCGATCAAGGACGCGATCGCCGCCGCGCCGGTGGCGTATTTCGATGAGACGGTGCGCCACGGGGCGCTGTGTAACCGAGTGGAGGTGAAAGGACTCCACCGCTGGGCGGTCGCAGCCGCTTGGTGAAGCTGGGGGCAGCCTGATCCGGGGGACGCCGGGGAGGGTGGGAGCAGCCCTGACAACGACGGGACGCGTTGGCACTGCCAGACGGCGCGGGTCCGGCTAGCGAGACGAGAAGGTGTACGAGAGAAACCAGCGTTTACGCTCCGTAAGCGAAGTGCCGGCTCGAATCTGGTGGATGTGGGCCGGTTTGCAGTGCGTGATCGCCGCGCGATGTGCTGCGGGCGGTCAACTCCGAAGCCGGCATAGTTTCGCCGGTGGGGAGGCCACGTCGAAGGTCTGCGGCGTAGGCGTGGCGATGCTGCCGGGGCACAGTTGGACACCTCCCTCGTCGATCGGTTACGTGGTGAACGTGGGAACCACCTGCGGTCGCCCTCCCGGCCGGGCAGCCAGTTCCGGTCGCGGGCAGGCCCGTCGTCGGCTGATGGCCTCAGGTGGGGCGGAGGCCCCGTAGTAGTCCGAGCCCGGGAAAGCCGTGGCACATGGCGAAGGGGGCCAGCAAGTCGGCAGGGAGGATGCTGGAATGCTGGGAGTCCGTTGGTGAATACCGACGAGCTGGAGCACGCCTTGTTCGAGGCGGAGCGCCGGGTACGAGAGATCCAGACCAAACTGCACCGTTGGGCGACCGACGATCCTGATCGCCGGTTTGATGACCTGTTCAATCTCGTCGGTGATCCCGCGTTCTTGTTGGTGGCGTGGGATCGGGTGCGGGGTAACAAGGGGGCGCGCACGGCCGGAGTGGACGGTCAGACCGCCTACTACGTGGAGGCCGTGCAAGGGGTCGAGGGGTTCCTCGACCGGCTACGGTCGGAGTTGAAAGACCGCAGTTTCCAACCGATTGCCGTGCGGGAACGGATGATCCCGAAGCCGGGGACGATCAAACGTCGCCGTCTGGGGATACCCGCCGTGCGCGATCGAGTGGTCCAAGCGTCCCTGAAGCTGATTCTGGAGCCGATCTTCGAGGCGGATTTCCTCCCGTGTTCCTACGGGTTCCGCCCGAAGCGCCGAGCGCATGACGCGGTAGCCGAGGTGCACCACTTCGCCAAACACTCCTACGAGTGGGTGGTCGAGGGAGACATCACGGCGTGCTTCGACGAGATTTCGCACTCCGCTCTGCTGGATCGGGTGCGGCGTCGGATCGGGGACAAACGCGTCCTGGCTCTGGTGAAGGCGTTCCTCAAGGCGGGCATCCTCGGTGAGGACGGCGCGTTGCGGGACACCCAGACCGGTACCCCACAGGGCGGCATCCTTTCGCCAGTCCTCGCTAACGTGGCTCTCTCGGTCCTCGACGAACATGTCGCAGGAATGCCGGGAGGTCCACGATCCACGCAGTGGCAACGGGCCAAGCGGCGCCGGAACGGATTCGCCAACTATCGGCTTGCCCGGTACGCGGACGACTTCGTGATCATGGTGTCTGGCACCAAGGCGCACGCGGAGGCGCTACTCACTGAGGTGGCGGCGGTCTTGTCCACGGTCGGGCTACGCCTGTCGCCGGACAAGACACTTATCACCCACATCGACGAGGGCCTCGATTTTCTGGGGTGGCGCATCCAGCGGCACCGCAAACGAGGCACCATCAGCAGGCACTACGTCTACATCTACCCGGCCAAGAAGGCGCTCTGCGCGGTCATGGCCAAGGTGAAGACCGCGTGTCACCAGGACACGAACCTGCCGCTGGAAGTCCTGCTGCATCAGCTCAACCGGATGTTGCGGGGCTGGACCGCCTACTTCCGCCACGGTTGCTCCAGCGCGACCTTCAACTACCTGCGTTCCTATCTATGGACGCAGGTCTTCGGATGGCTGCGTCGGAAGCACCGTCGAGCAGCATGGAAGGAACTCCGTCGCCGGTTCACCCGCGACGGATGGTGGCCCGCCGACGACGACCTGGCCCTGTTCAACCCGGCCGCTGTGCACACCAAGCGGTACTACTACCGGGGAGCGCAGATCCCGTCGCCCTGGCCCAGTGTCGTATGAGGACCGTCCGAAAGCCCTGTTCGCGGCTTGCGGAGAGCCGGATGCCCGGCTAACGGGCACGTCCGGTTCGGGAGGCGGGCCGAGGAGACGGATCGGTCGAAAGACCGACACCGCGTCTCGGTCCGACCTCACGTGACCCGGGTCGCCGGGCGTAACCACTGGCTGCACGCCGCTGCGACCGGCCGGTTGACCGCCTATCACATCGACGAGCATGGCCGGGCCGTCGCGTCGATGACCGCGTTCGGCATTCTGCCCCGCTTCACCGGGGTCGCCGTGCACGACGCGTACAGCGGCTACGACGGCTTCACCGGCTGCACGCACGCGTTGTGCAACGCGCACATCCTGTGGGAAGCGACCGGGATCAGCGAGTTCGACCCGCACGCCGCCGCCGACGGCTGGGCCGACGACCTGGTCACCCTGCTCGGCAACGCGCACCGCTGGGCCGCTCACTGGCGCGATCAGGGCCACACCGGGCTACCCGGATTCAAGTACGACGACCTGTCCGCACGCTACGACCAGGTCGTCGACCGGGCCCTGGCCGTCCATCCCGGCAGACAGACACCGGCCCGCAACCTGGCGTTACGACTGCAAGCCCGGAAATCCGAGTTCCTGCGGTTCGCCGCCGACTTCACCGTCGCGTTCTCGAACAACACCGCGGAACAAGCCGTCCGGATGGTCAAATCCAAGACCAGAGTCAGCGGCGGCTTCCGCACGCTCACCGGCGCCCAGACCTTCCTGGCCATCCGCGGCTACATCTCGACCATCCGCAAGAACGGCCTCCGCGCAGCTACCGAACTCCGCAACGCGCTGCTCGGCAACCCATGGATGCCCACAACTGCCGCGTGACCTGAATAGTTACCTGGCACCGGTTCACCACCCTCGCCCTGGCGGCCCTCGCCGTCCTCGCGATCTGCGCCGCCGACGCCCGCACCCCGGACCGCGCTCAGCCGGACATGATCGAGCTGACCATCAACGAGATCCGCCGCCTGATCAACGTCCTGCTAATCCGGCCGATCCGCACCATCACCTACCGTTTGCGCTGGTCAAACTGGCGACGCCGACACCAAGCACGAGCCAAACGAGCCCACTACGCCCGCCGCCTCAACCTCGAACTCCGACCATGATCACGAATGGCGGCTGCCGTACTAGCCGACCGCTAGCTCAACCCCGGCCGCCGCCGCCAGCGATTCAACGGTGTCCACGTCCACGCTCGCCTTCTTCCAAGCCCCGGGTTTCGTAGGGCGCGACCATGGTAGCGGGCGAAATGCCGGTTATCAATCTCCGGCCTATTCGTTTTGAATAGTCATGTTCTGTATCCGCTGGCGCTGTTGATGGTCACGTTGAGAGCGTATGGCACCGGATCTACTTGGCCGGTCCTTCGTGGCACATGGGGACGACCGCATAGAAGACCATTTCATTCCGGTTCAGCCTGTTTCGTACATCCTGCTCGATACGTTTAAAGTTGGACCACTGAGCCATTCCGCGCAACGGTCCGGTTTCGGGCTGTGGCGGTTTTGGTGTCCGTAAGGTCCGAGACGCGCCTGACCCTCGATCAAGGAGACGCTAATCGTGAGTCAACAAAATGTCTTCCATTTTCGTGAGAGAATCCTTGATCGCCCCCGGCAAACCGTCGACGAAAGGGCGGGCACCTTCGACTATCGACCTGGCCGCCTCCACCAGGCCGGCGAAGTCATTCAGACGACGGAATTGATCCGCTAGTTCGTCGATATCGCCATCGAGCTCAAACGCGGCTCGACCCGTCAAAACCCGCGTTCGTTGAGCCTCCCGAAGCAACGAAATTAGCCGCCCTGCCTCGGAAGCAACTGCCAACGTCTCGACATCAGCCGGCGAACCCCCTTCCCCAGTTGGCAACAGTTCAGCAAGTTCGCTGTCAATGACTAGACACAACATTCCCAAACCGTTGATGAGACCCCTCAGCACAATCGCTTCGTCCGGCGTCGCGGAGTAGTTTGCGGAGGCATGTTTGGAGGGGTACCCTAGAGCATTCATCGAATTGGCAACCGACTTCACCAGATCGTCGAACGATGATCCGTACGATCGAAGCGTATCGCCTATTTCATTCTCCACCGCTCCGCCTTCCTACCGGTGCCAGTCTTCTGGGAAGCCGCTTGGCTTCGCAGAAATGTCGAGCCACGGAAGAAATCTGGCGCAATGCCTATCGCAGGGGGCCATTGCCGTTCCGTGCTCTTTGCCGAAGGCATCGCCCACGGTAACAGATCTCATCTTCGCCCCTCGAATTTCCTTCTCATCCGCGAACGCCTTGGCGATGCAGTGCAACTCCGCACACTTCATATGCCTCAGATTTCCGGTTTCAGCTCTATACTCTCTCACCAGGGATGTCAATATGTTATTTTCCA
>NZ_BOML01000049.1 GCF_016862175.1 Paractinoplanes durhamensis
CCCCGAGTAAGCCGAAGCCGCCCCGGAACCCCGGGGCGGCTTCTTCGTGTCGGCTCCCGGGCCGGCCGGGCGGGCACTGACGCCGGTTGATGTCGACTGCGATCATGGGCGGCGTGCAGAGCTCAGCGGTGGTTCCGGGGCGGGCCGCGATAACGGCGGTGTGGGGATTTCTTGCGGCGGCGTTCGGGGCCGATCTCTTCGCGGATGTCGGGGACCGGCCGGAGACCGTGTTCCGGTTCGTGGTGGCGATGCTCGGGCTGTTTCTCGTGTTCCGGGAGCTGACCGCTCAGGCGGAGCGGCGGGCCGACTACGAGACCGCGGAGCGGTGGAGCCTCAGTGACACGCAGAATCTTGTCGCGCTGCTCGTGCTGGCCGCGGTGCTGGCGGTGACCGTGGCATTCCCGATCGGGTCGATCACCGAACCCACGGCCTCGGCCTGCTACGCCATTCTCTACACGGTGCTCGCCGCCTACTTCGTCTTCACCCGGCGGCGGACCCTGCGCGGGAAATGACCCCGGGCGCGACAGCGCCGTCCCTTGCCACCGGGGCCGACCCGGCGGCAAGGAACGGCATCGGCCATCTACGGCCTTGTCGATTCCCACGGGACTCGTCGCAAATCCCGTATTCATATGGTTTTAAGAAGGCAGCGCCCAATCGCGGACCTCGGGCATGTCCTCGAGGTTCTCCACGACGTAGGCGTCGTGCTTGGCCAGCTGGGACTCGCACCAGGCCTTCAGGTCCGCGGCGCCGCGCGGCAGGCGCTTGGCGTTGTTGATGGCGTCCATGACCAGGTGGTAGCGGGACGTCTTGTTGCGGACCGTCATGTCGAACGGGGTGGTCGTGGTGCCCTGCTCGATGAAGCCGCGCACCCGGAACCGGTCGGCGTCCGGCCGGCCGTGGACCAGCTGGTGGATGGCGCCCGGGTAGCCGTGGAAGGCGAAGATCACGTCGACGTTGTCGGTGAACAGCTCGGTGAACTGGACCTCGGACATGCCGTGCGGGTGGTCCTTGGGGCGGGGCAGGCTCATCAGGTTGACCACGTTGACGACCCGGGTCTTGAATCCGGGCAGCTTCTCCTTGAGGATCTGCGCGGCCGCGACCGTCTCCATCGTCACCACGTCGCCGGCGCAGGCCAGGATGATGTCGGGGTCGGTGTCGCCCTCGTCGGTGCCGGCCCAGTCCCAGATGCCGGCGCCGCGCTCGCAGTGCGCGATCGCCTCGTCCATCGACAGATACTGCAACTGGGGCTGCTTGTCGATGACGATCAGGTTGACGTAGCTGCGTGACCGGAAGCAATGGTCGGCGACCGAGAGCAGCGTGTTGGCGTCCGGCGGCAGGTAGATCCGGGCGACGTTGCCGCGCTGGTTGAGCACGACCTGCAGCAGGCCGGGGCCCTGGTGGCTGAAGCCGTTGTGGTCGTTACGCCACGCGGTGCTGGTCAGCAGGATGTTCAGCGACGGCACCTTGGCCCGCCACGGCAGGTGCGCGGCCTCCTGCAGCCACTTGCCGTGCTGGACCGTCTGCGACGCGCTGACCATGGCGAACGCCTCGTAGGTGGCGAACATGCCGTGCCGGCCGGTCAGGTTGTAGCCCTCCAGCCAGCCGTGACAGTTGTGCTCGCTGAGCACCTCCATCACGCGGCCGTCGGCGCTGAGCTTCACGTCGCCGGGGATCGTGCGCTCCATGAACGCCCGGTCGGAGACCTCGAAGACCGCGCCGAGGCGGTTGCTGTTGGTCTCGTCGGGGCAGAACAGCCGGAACCGGTCAGGGCTCGACGTGTAGATGTCACGCATCATCTCGCCGAGCTTGCGGGTCGACTCGGCGTGCTGGGTGCCGGGCTTCTTGACGTCGATGGCGTACTGACGGAAGTCGGGCATGTCGAGGTCGCGGGTGAGCAGGCCACCGTTGGCGTGCGGGGTGGCACTCATCCGCAGCCGGCCTTCCGGCGACTGCTCGCGCACCGGCGCGGCGGGCGCACCGTTGGCGTCGAAGAGCTCTTCCGGACGGTACGACTTGAGCCACTTCTCCAGGAGCTTCAGGTGTTCCGGGTTCTCCCGGACGCCGGACAGTGGCACCTGGTGGGAGCGCCACGTGCCCTCGACCAGCACACCGTCGACCTCGTGCGGCCCGGTCCAGCCCTTCGGCGAACGAAGGATGATCATCGGCCAGCGGACGCTCTTGTCGCCGTCCTTCTTGGCCTTGATCATGCCGTACGCCTCGGCCAGCACCGCGGCGAAGCGCTCGTGCATGCCGGGCAGGTCCTCGCCCTCGATCTCCAGGACGTGGTAGCCGTGGCCCTCGAGGAGCTTGCGGACGTCGCCGCGGTCCTTGCGGCCGAGCACGGTCGGGCCGGAGATCTTGCCGTCGTTGAGGTGCAGGATCGGCAGCACCGCGCCATCGCGCTCCGGGTTGATGAACGAGATGCCCTTCCACGAGCCCTCCAGCGGGCCGGTCTCGGCCTCACCGTCACCCACCACGGCGATCGCGAGCAGGTCGGGATTGTCCATCACCGCACCGAACGCATGCACCAGGACGTAACCGAGCTCACCACCCTCGTGAATGGAACCGGGCGTGGTCACCGACACGTGGCTGGGGATCCCGCCCGGGCTGGAGAACTGCCGGAACAGCTGGAGGATGCCGGCCTCGTCCTGGGTGATGGCCGGGAAGTGCTCGGTGTACGTGCCCTCCAGGTAGCCCGCCGCCACCAGGGCGGGGCCGCCGTGCCCGGGGCCGGCCAGATAGATGGCCTCCTGGCCGGTGTGCTTGATCAGGCGGTTCACGTGGGCATAGATGAACGACAGGCCGGGGCTGGTCCCCCAGTGCCCGAGGAGTCGCGGTTTGATGTGCTCGGCCTTCAGCGGCTCACGCAGCAGCGGGTTTCCCCGGAGATAGATCTGGCCGATCGTGAGATAGTTCGCTGCACGCCACCAGGCGTCGAGCTGGTCCAGTTCGTCCTGGCCGGGCTCGGCCAGCGTGCGGACAAGATCGGGACTGACCGTGGTCACGGTGATTCCTTTCGCGGATCTTCGTCTACCGTTTTGAGCCTACGTGGTCTCGGAACCGCTTCCGAAGGGCCTTTTGGCCTAGGGATGACTTTCTGGCGACGGTGAACTCCAGCCGCCAAGATTCCGTTCCCCCTGGCGTGCAGCCCGATGCCCCACTCCCCACACGGTCCCGGATTCGTAGCGTCTTCGCCCTGTTTTCTCGCCCGGCGGTGTCTCGAACATTGACCGTTCTGGCGGGTTTGATCCTTTTCGTCGCGTTGATCTTCCCGAACGTCGTCTCGCGGCTCACCCCGATCGGCTTCCTCCGGATCCCGGTCGAGGGCGCCTTCCTGATCGCCCTGCTGCTCGTCCCGGCCCGCGCCCGCCGCATCGCCGGCATCGCGGTCGGCGTCCTGCTCGGCTGGCTGGTCATCGAGAAGTGCCTGGACATGGGCTTCTTCTCGGAGCTGAATCGGCCGTTCGACCCGGTCCTGGACTGGGTCCTCTTCGACGACGCGTACAGCTTCGTGGTCGACTCCTACGGCAAGGCAGCGGCGCTCGGCGCGGTCGCCGCGATCCTACTGCTGGTCGCCGCGGTCATGTCGCTGACCACCTGGTCGGTGCTGCGGATCGGCCGGCTGGTCGGCGCGCACCACCGCCGCTCGCTGGTCGCGGCCGGTGCGATCGCGGTCGCCTGGGCGGCCACCTTCGCGTTCGGCGCGTCGTTCACCGGCGCGGTGCCGATCGCCGCGCGCAGTTCGGCCACCTACGCCTGGGACCGCGCCCACCAGGCCAAGGCCGGTTTCGCCGACGCGTCGAACTTCGCCAAGGAGGTCAAGAACGACCCGTACGCGACCGTGCCGTCCGATCAGATGCTGACCGCCCTGAAGGGCAAGGACGTGATCTTCACGTTCATCGAGAGCTACGGGCGCAGCGCCGTCGAGCATCCGGCCCTCGCGCCGCTGGTCGACCCGGTCCTGGACGCCGGCACCGCGCAGCTGACCGCGGCCGGGTTCAGCTCCGAATCCGGCTGGCTCACCTCGCCGACCTTCGGCGGCGGCAGCTGGCTCGCCCACTCGACCTTCGAGTCCGGCTTGTGGATCAACAACGAGCAGCGCTACCGCAACCTCGTCTCCACCAACCGGCTCACCCTGACCAGGTCGTTCAAGAACGCCGGCTACCGCACGGTCAGCGTCATGCCGGGAGCCACGCGGGCCTGGCCGGAGGGCAAGTTCTACGGGTACGACGCGGTCTGGGACTCGCGCAACCTCGGCTACCAGGGCCCGAAGTTCTCCTGGGCGCCGATGCCCGACCAGTACACGCTCAAGCAGCTCAACACCATCGAATACCAGAAGGCTTCGCGTACGCCGTTGATGGTGGAGATGCCCCTGGTCTCCAGTCACACGCCGTGGGCGCCGATCCCCTCGTACCTCGACAACTGGGACCAGATCGGGGACGGGTCGATCTACGCGTCGATGGCGGCCGACGGCAAGAAGCCGAAGGCACTGTGGGCCAACCCGCGCGACGTCCGGCCGGAATACGGGAAATCGATCGTCTACTCGGTGACCTCCCTGGTGAACTGGGTGACGAAGTACGGCGACGACAACCTGGTGCTGGTCTTCCTCGGCGACCACCAGCCGTCGCCGATCGCCTCCGGGGCCGGCGCCAGCCACGACGTGCCGATCTCGATCGTGACGAAGGACAAGGCGTTGCTGGAGCGGATCACCGACTGGAAGTGGGCTCCCGGGCTGCGGCCGGCGGGAGATACGCCGGTGTGGCCGATGAACGCGTTCCGGGATCGGTTCTTCACCGCGTTCGGGCCTAAGGCGGCGGCGTCCTGAAGCTCTATCTCGACTGCGACACGGGGATCGACGACGCCGTCGCCCTGGGGTTTCTCCTTGGCTCGCCGGACGTCCAGATTGTCGGGATCGGCACCGTCAACGGGAACACCTCCGCAGTGCAGGCCGCCCGGAACACGCTAGGGCTGCTTGAGCTTTCCGACATTTCCGATATTCCCGTCGCGGTGGGCGCGGGCGCCTATCGCGGCGGGGCCGGGGACGTGCACGGCGGTAACGGGATCGGTGAGGTCTCGCTGCCGCCGGGCGGTGCGCCTGACCCACGTACGTCCGCGTCGTTGCTCTGGGATCTTGCCCGGGACAATCCGGGCACGCTGCACATTCTGGCCACCGGGCCGTGCGGCAATCTGGCTTCGGCGCTGCGGCTCTTTCCGTCGTTGCCGTCGCTGATCGCCTCGGTCACCGTGATGGGCGGGGCGGTGCGGGTGCCCGGCAACGTCACGCCGCGCAGCGAGGCGAACATCCACGACGACCCGACCGCGGCCGCCGCCGTCCTCGCCGCGCCCTGGCCGGTCACCCTGGTCCCGCTCGACGTCACCATGCGGCACCGCTGGACCGAGGACGACCGGGCCGCCCTGCACGACGGCGGCACGCCGTTGCAGCAGACGCTCGCCGACATGCTGCCCACCTACTTCGACTTCTACGAGCCGCGCCTCGGCGTCCGCGAGATCCCGCTGCACGACCCCCTGGCCGCGGCGATCGCGGTCGGTGCGATAGCTCCGGCGGACGCCCCGCAGCTGCCGCTGCGGGTCGATCTGGAGGGCGCGGTGCGGGAGGATCCGGCGGCTGTTTCCTCGGTACGCACGGTGCTCGCGCTCGACCAGCCCGCCGCCCCGATCATTCTCCGCCGGATCCTCGGAATCCGCAGCTGACCCCTCCCGTGACGCGCCGTTCGTTGGTAGCGTCGCGCCATGCCGACGGAATCCGGAGTTGATCGAGCTCGTCTCGCCGAGCTGGCCGCCCGCGAACGCGCCACCTACACCGCGCGCCACCCGCGGTCGGCGGCTGCCTACGGCCGGGCCGACCACCTGTTCGGCCGGGTCCCGATGACCTGGATGAACAAGAACGCCGCCGGCTTCCCCGTCTACGTCGACCGGGCCCGCGGCGCCCGCCTGACCGACATCGACGGCCACGAGTACATCGACTTCTGCCTGGGCGACACCGGCGCGATGGCCGGACACTCGCCGGCCCCGGTGGTCGACGCGGTGACCCGCCGGCTGTCCGAGCTGGGCGGCGCCACCACGATGCTGCCGACCGAGGACGCCGCACTGGTCGGCGCCGAGCTGGCCCGCCGCTTCACCTTGCCGTATTGGAGCTTCGCCCTGACCGCGACCGACGCGAACCGCTGGGCCATCCGCCTGCTGCGGGCCGTGTCCGGGCGCCCGAAGATCCTGGTGAACAGCTACTGCTACCACGGTTCGGTCGACGAGTCCCTGATCGTGGTCGGCGCCGACGGCCACGGCGAGTCCCGCGAGGGCAACGTGGGCGCCCCGACCGACGTGACGACGACGTCGCGGGTGGCCGAGTTCAACGACCTGGCCGGCCTGGAACGCGAACTGGCCCACGGCGACGTGGCCGCGGTCCTGATGGAACCGGCCCTGACCAACATCGGCATCGTCCTGCCCGAAGAGGGCTACCTGCAGGGGGTCCGGGAGCTGACCCGCCGCTACGGCACCTACCTGATCAACGACGAGACCCACACGTTCTCGGCCGGCCCCGGTGGCGCGACGGCGGCCTGGTCCCTGGAGCCGGACGTGCTGACCATCGGCAAGGCGATCGCCGGCGGCATCCCGATCGGCGCGTACGGCCTGTCGGCGTCCCTGGCCGACGCCCTGACCGGCCGCTCCGACCTCGACCTGGTCGACATGGGCGGCGTGGGCGGCACCCTGGCCGGCAACCCGGTCTCGATGGCCGCGGCCCGGGCGACGCTGGAGCAGGTCCTGACCGACGACGCCTTCACCGGCATGATCGCCACGGCGACGGCCTTCGCCGAGGGCGTCCAGAAGCTCATCGACGGCCACGCCCTGCCGTGGTCGGTGGCCCAGCTGGGCGCCCGGGTCGAATACCGCTTCGCGAACCCGGCCCCACGAAACGGCACCGAGTCGGCAGCGTCGGCGGACGGCGAACTGGAGGACTTCCTGCACGTCTACCTGGCCAACCGCGGAATCCTGCTGACCCCGTTCCACAACATGGCCCTGATGTCCCCGGAAACCACCCTCGACGACGTGACCCGCCACCACGAGGTCTTCGCCGAGGCCCTGACCGAACTGCTCGGCTAGGTGGTGCTCGGCCGGGCGACCGTCACCGGGACCTCGGGGCGGGTCGGTGCCGCGGTGGCGCGCGAACTCGAGGCCGCCGGCTGGTCGGTTCGCGGCGTCGACCGGGCGCCCGGCTCGCCCACCGGTGTCGTCGGGGACCTGCGCGACCGGGCCGTACGCGAAGCGGCGCTGGACGGGGCCGGCGTGCTCGTCCACGCGGCGGCGCTGCACGCCCCGCACGTCGGCCGAGTCCCCGACGCGAAGTTCCGGGCCGTCAACGTGGACGCCACCGCCGCCCTCCTCGACGACGCGGCGAAGGCCGGCGTGCGGCGGGTCGTCTACATCAGCAGCACCAGCGTCTACGGCCACGCGCTGGTGCCGGTGGATCGGGCGGTGTGGGTCGACGAGAGTCTGCGGCCGCGGCCACGAGACATCTACGACGAGACGAAACTGGCCGCCGAGCAGCTGGTCGCCGCCGGTGCCGTCCCCGCGGTGACGCTGCGGATCGCCCGATGCTTCCCGGAGCCGCCGCCCGTACTGGCCGTCCGGATGCTGCACCGAGCCGTGGCGTTGAGCGACGTGGCGGCAGCAACGGTCCGGGCCGTGGCCGAGGAATCGGTGACCGGCACCTTCAACATCGCCGGACGCTACCCGTTCACCCGCGCCGACTGCCGTGCCCTCTACCAGGACGCGGCCGGCCTGATCGCCGAACGTGCGCCGGCGGTCGCGGCGGCCTTCCGCGACCGGGGATGGGATCTGCCGCGCCGCATCGACCGGGTCTACGACTCCGGCGCGGCGGCGGAGGCCCTCGGTTACCGCGCCGACCGGGATGCACTGGACGCTCTCCGGGAGGAGGGTTGATCGCCAGCTCCATCGGGTTGACCCGTTTGCCGGGCTCACCGATGCCGACTTCGATGAGGCCGGAGTATGCGCGGGGCGTGCAAAAGTGGGGAAGACGGGCGGTTGCGTCAACCCCTACGATCGCCGGATGACGATGACCGCGGCGGCGCCGGTGACGGCTGCGCCCGCTCCGGAGCAGCCTCGTGTGCCCGCCATCGTGCGCCGCCGGCTGGCGACTCTCGACAACTGGCTCGACCCGTACTCGTGGCTGGTCACCGGGGTGGTCGTGGCGATCGCGGCGATGCTGCGGTTTCAGCATCTCGGCAGCCCCAAGGGCTATGTCTTCGACGAGGTCTACTACCCGACCGACGCGTGGGACATGCTGCAGCACGGCGTCGAGTGGGACGAGAAGATCGACGGCGCGGCGTACGTGGTGCATCCGCCGCTCGGCAAGTGGCTCATCGCGTTCGGCGAGCATTTCTTCGGCAACACCGAGGTGGGCTGGCGGGTGCCGACCGCGATCGCCGGCACCCTGATGGTGCTCATCCTGATCCGGGTCGCGTACCGGCTGTTCCATTCGATCGTGCTGGCCGGCACGGCCGGGATGCTGATGACCCTGGACGGCTTCCAGCTGGTGCTGTCCCGTACGTCGCTGCTCGACATCTTCCTCGGGCTGTTCGTGCTGGCCGCGTTCGCCGCCATGCTCATCGACCGGGACAGCTACCGGCGCCGGCTGTTACGGACCCTGGAGCGGGGCACCGAGCCGGGCCTGCTGGTGCCGTGGTGGCTGTTCGCCGCCGGCGCCATGTTCGGGCTGGCGTGCGGGGTGAAGTGGAGTGCGCTGTTCTTCGCGCCGTTCTTCGCCGGGCTGGTCATCGCGTGGCGGGTGCAGGCCCGCCGCTCGGCCGGGCTGCCCGGCGAACGGATCACCGGCGACCTCGGCTGGGGCGCAGTCAGCATGGTCCTCGCCGGCGTCTTCTACCTGGCCACCTGGACCGGCTGGTTCGTCACGAACACCGGCTGGATGCGGCACGACCTGCGCGACCACGGCCAGAGCGAGCCACCGATCCTGGGCGCGCTGCTCAACCTCATGCACTACCACCAGAACGCGTACGCGTTCCACAGTGGCCTGACGACTCCACATTCGCGACAGTCGTGGCCGTGGCAGTGGCTGCTGCTGGGCCGCCCGGTGTCGTTCTACTGGAACACCGGCGGCAACTGCGGCGCCCCCAGCTGCGCCCGGGAGATCCTGCTGCTCGGCACGCCGCTGCTGTGGTGGTCGTTCCTGCCGGCGCTGGCCGCCCTGGTGTGGTTCGGCCTGGCCCGCCGCGACTGGCGGGCCTGGGCGATCCTGGTTCCGGTGGCGGCCGGCCTGCTCCCGTGGTTCTACTACGCGATCCGCGACGGCCGCACGATGTTCTCGTTCTACGCCCTGCCGGCCCTGCCGTTCCTGATCCTGGCGGTCGTCTACGTCCTGGGCGCCATCATGGCCCCACCCCACCAGCAGCTGGGCGCCGTCTTCGTCGGCGCCTACGTGACCGTGATAGCCCTGTGCTTCGCCTACTTCTACCCCATCTTCGTGGGCGACCTGATTCCCTACGAGAGCTGGCTCTCCAAGATGTGGCTGGGCGGCCGCTGGATCTAGGGATACTCCACGCGGAGCTCGCCGTCGTACAAGCGCCAGCAGAAGTCGTTCATCCGGGCTGCGGCCGGGGCGTGCCGGGCGATGACCGCGGCCGCGGCCGCCGGCACGCCCGGCGGGATGTCGCCGTCCGCGCACCGGCGCACCAACGCGTTCCGGTCGGCCGGCGACGGCGCCTCGCACACGGTCGTGACCAGCCAGTTCACCAGTCGCATCGCGGCGTAGTCGGCGTCGTGATCGCGATTGCGGGCGACGAAGCCGCGTTCGGCGTCCGACAGGTCGAAGCGCGGCGACGTGACCAGGCCGAAGTCGACGAGGTGGATCCGGCCGGCGGCCGCCCGCATGTTGCCGAAGTGGCCGTCCATGTGCAGCAGCTCGCGGTCGCGCAGGAAGTCCACGACCTCGAACAGCTGCCGCTCCACCCCGACCGGGTCGGTCAGCGCGGCGGACACCGGATCGGCCAGGTATTCGAGGAACAGCACGAGGCTGGACCCGGCCGCGGCCAACTCCGCGGGTGCGGAGTCGAGCTCGCGGTCGTCCCGGGCGGCCAGAGCGGCCGACATGCGGTCGTGGCGCAGCCGCCGGGCTGTCACCGTGTCGGTGGCTCGGCCGTGCTCACCGCGACCGAGGTCCCGGACGGCACGGTCGTGCCCGGCGGCACCGCCTGCCGGGTGACCAGCGACGTGTCCGGGGCGTCGTCCGGGACCAGCAGGGTCACGTTGTTTTGGCTGGCCGTCTCGCGGGCCTCGCCCAGCGTCTGGTCGCGCAGGTCCGGCATCGTCTGCTGGTTCTGGCGCTCGGCCTCCTCCAGGAGCTCGCGCACCCGGATGCTGGTCCACAGGTAGTAGAGCAGGAAGCCGGCCAGCAGGCCGACGATCAGCACCGACAGGCCGACCGCGCCCGCGTACGCGGTGCCACCCAGCGGGGCGTGCAGGGCGTGCGCCAGCGCGCGCATCGCCGGGACGGCCTTGCCCAGGTTGACCAGGCCGAGGCCGATGACGATGGTGGTCAGCCAGTCCGACACCTTGATCAGGTTGGAGTTGGTCAGGTAGAAGGTGCTGGTGGTGGAGCTGTCGGCGACCCGGGCGCGGGGCAGGCCGAACATGAAGCCCAGCGCCGAACCGACCGCGGCGGCCGCCGCGAACAGGACGAACGCGGTGACGCCGGCGCCGCCGTCGCGGGTGGTGACGGTCAGCAGGACGGCCACCAGGACCATGGCGAGCAGCATGGCGATCGAGATGATCAGCACGCCGCGTTGAATCTTGTCGCCGGCCTTGCGGTCGCGGCCGGAGGTGAAGAGATCACGCAGACCCATGCGCGGCAGGGTACCGACTCATCGATGGTTGCGCAGGACCGGCCGCAGCCGGTCCAGGACACCCGCATCCTCGATGGTGGACGGAACCGGTTCGTCGGCGCCGTCGGCGATCCCGCGCATGGTGCGCCGCAGGATCTTCCCGGAGCGGGTCTTCGGCAGGGCACCGACCACGTCGACCCGGCGCAGCGACGCGACCGGGCCGATCTGGGCGCGCACCATCGCGACGAGTTCCTCCTCCAGGCCGATCGGGTCGGCCTCCACACCGGACTTCAGCACCACGAAACCGCGCGGCAGCTGCCCTTTCAGCGGATCCGACACCCCGATCACCGCGCATTCGGCGACCGCCGGATGGCCGGCCAGGACCTCCTCCATCGCGCCGGTGGACAGGCGGTGACCGGCCACGTTGATGACGTCGTCGGTGCGGCCCATCACGTACAGGTAGCCGTCTTCGTCGAAGCGGCCGCCGTCACCGGTCAGATAATTTCCGGGGTACGCGGACAGATAGGACCGCACGTACCGGTCGTCGTCGCCCCACAGGGTGGGCAGGCAGCCGGGCGGCAACGGCAGTTCGAGAAGGATCGTGCCGTCCTCGCCCGCCTCGACGTCGGTGCCGTCCGGCCCGACCACCCGCACCCGGTAGCCGGGGACCGGCAGCGACGGCGACCCGGACTTGGTGGGCAGCACCTCGATGCCGCGCGGGCTCGCCACGATCGGCCAGCCGGTCTCGGTCTGCCACCAGTTGTCGATCACCGGCACCCCGAGAAGATCCCCGGCCCAGGTGTACGTCTGCGGGTCGAGCCGCTCCCCGGCCAGGAAAAGGAGGCGAAGAGCGCCCAGGTCGTAGAGGCCGGCCAGCCTCCCCGATGGGTCCTCCTTCTTGATCGCCCGGATCGCGGTCGGCGCGGTGAACATCGTGGTCACCCGATGCTGGGCCGCGACCCGCCAGAACGCCCCGGCGTCGGGGGTGCCGACCGGCTTCCCCTCGTAGAGGATCGTGGTCGCTCCGGTGAGCAATGGCCCGTACACGATGTAGGAATGACCCACCACCCAGCCGACGTCGGACGCCGCCCAGAAGACGTCCCCCGGCCTGGTGTCGAAGATGTTCGCCATCGACCAGCGCAACGCGACCGCATGCCCGCCGTTGTCCCGGACCACGCCTTTCGGCTTCCCGGTGGTGCCGGAGGTGTAGAGGATGTAGAGCGGATCGGTCGCCGCCACCGGCACGCACTCGGCCGGCTCGGCACCGTCGAGCGCCGCCGCCCAGCTGATGTCCCGGCCCGGACGCAGCGCGCCCGGATGCTGCGGGCGCTGGAAGATCACGCAGTGGTGCGGCCGATGGGTGGCCGTCTCAAGAGCGGCGTCGAGCATCGGCAGGTAGGGCACGACCCGCCCGGCCTCCACCCCGCACGACGCCGCGAGCACCACCACCGGCCGGGCGTCGTCGATCCGCGCGGCCAGCTCCTTCGCACCGAACCCGCCGAACACCGCCGAGTGCACCGCGCCGAGCCGGGCGCAGGCCAGCATCGCCACCACGGTCTCCGGGATCATCGCCATGTAGATCACGACCCGGTCACCCCGGGCGACTCCCAGCCGGCGCAGGGCACCGGCGAAAAGAGCGACTTCGTCGCGAAGACCCCGATAGGTGTACGTCGTGAGCACGCCGGTCACCGGGCTGTCGTGCACCAGGGCGGGCTGTTCCCCGCGGCCCGCCTCGACATGCCGGTCGAGCGCGTTGTGGCAGGTGTTCAGCTCGGCACCGGGGAACCACCGGTAGAGCGGGGCGTTCCCGTCGTCCAGGATCCGGCCGGGCGGCGTCACCCAGTCGATCATGGTGGCCGCATCCCGCCAGAACCCCTCCGGGTCCTTCCGGCTCCGCTCGTATTCCCGCCGATAGTCGCCCATGCCGCCAGTCAACACCCGGTGACGGCCGCCCGGTGCCGTACGGCCCGCGCACGCGCCGAACGGTACGGCGTCTGCGCCGAACCGTCCGGCCCAACCTGGGCATTACCGGGGAAAACCGGGAAATCGCTCCGTAGCCTGACTACATGGGTCTGTTCGGGAAGCGAGCGGTCGGTCAGCCCCCGGTGCTGGAGCGGAATCCGCGCGACATCGAGGCCCTCGAGGAGTTCGTCACCAACCTCGAGAGCGCGACCGACGAGGCGAGTACGTGGCGCATCTTCACGTCCACGTACGTCGAGTTCTACGACATGGAGTACGGCGCCGCCTGGATCGTCGACAACGGCGTCCCGCGCATCGAGTACGAGGCGGGCCGCATCGTCTCGGCGCTGGCCGGCACCGCCGACCGCGGTGCGCTGGTGCAGAAGGCGATCCGCAACCGGGCGGCCGTCTACGCCGACGACGCCGAGAACGACCCCCGGGTGGCCGCCGCCCTGCGCGCCGGCGCGGTCGCCGCGATCGCCATGCCGATCGTCCGGCGCGGCACCGTGACCGCCGTCCTGGAGATGTACGGCCGCTCCGAGACCGCCGTGGACAACGCCCTGATCAGCAAGTGGGGCGCCATCATGCGGGTCGCCGAGCAGGCCCGGCAGGCCTCCCTCGCCGCGTTCCAGACCCGGCAGGTCTCCGACGACCGGCTCGCCGTCACCAACGTGGTCAGCGCCCTCGGCCACACCAACGACTCCGGCCGCGCGCTCGTGCTGGCCCTCGACGCGGTCCGCACCGCGTTCGGCTGGGCCTACGGCTCCTACTGGGAGATCGACGACACCGAGAACGTTCTCAAGTTCAAGGTCGAGTCCGGTTCGGCCGGCGAGGAGTTCCGCAAGGTCACCCTGGCCGCCACGTTCGCCGAGGGGGTCGGCCTGTCCGGGCGCGCCTGGCGGGCCAAGGACCTGGTCTTCGTGCGCAACATCGGCGATCTCACCGACTGCGTACGGGCACCGGCCGCGACCCGCGCCGGCGTCCGCTCCGGCGTCTGCTTCCCGATCGTCAGCCTGGACCGGATCGTCGGCACGATGGACTTCTTCACCACCGATTTCATCGACCTCAGCGACTCCCGGGCCGACGCCCTGCGCAACGTGCAGCAGCTGGTCTCCCAGCGCCTCGACATCGTGCGCAGCGCCGAGACCTCCGCGCACAACGCCCGCGCCCTGCTCGACACCGTCTCCCGGCTGCGCGAGGCGACCAGCGACGCGACCCGGGTCGCCGACGCGGCGGTCGGCCGCGCCTCGGACATGACCGGCGACGTGACCGCCCTCGGCGAGGCGTCGAACGCGATCGGCGACGTCATCAAGGTGATCACCTCGATCGCCGACCAGACCAACCTGCTCGCCCTGAACGCCACCATCGAGGCGGCCCGCGCCGGCGAGATCGGCAAGGGCTTCGCGGTGGTCGCCGGCGAGGTCAAGGAGCTGGCCCGGGAGACCGCCGAGGCGACCAAGCGGGTGTCCGAGCAGATCGCCGCGTTGCAGACCAGCGCCGAGTCGGTGGCCGGCGGGATCCGCACCACCAGCGAGACCATCGGTCAGATGGATGCGGTCCAGGCCCGGATCAGCGAGGTGCTCGAGGAGCAGGCCACCATGGCCCACGCTTTCGAGCACTGACCCGCCCCGTACGCCAAAAGTGCCGGCACCCTTCGCAAGGGGGCCGGCACTTTTGTCAGTTCAGTAACGGAACCGCGAGACCAGGGTCTGCAGCTGGCCGGCCGTGACGGCCAGCTCGTCCGCGGCCTGGCGGGTGTCGCCGACCGCGCCCGACGTGCGCCGGGTCGCGTCCGAGACGGTCCCGATCGTCTGGGCGATGTTGCCGGCCCCGGCCGCCGCTTCCGACAGCGTGCGGTTCATCTCCTGAGTGGTCGCCGTCTGCTCCTCCACCGCCGAGGCGATGGCCAGCTGGATGCCGTTGATCCGCTCGATGATCGCGGAGATCTCGCCGATCGCGGCGACCGCACCGTCGGTGTCGGTCTGGATGGTCGAGACCCGCCGCGAGATGTCCTCGGTGGCCTTGGCCGTCTCCTGGGCGAGGTCCTTGACCTCACCGGCGACGACCGCGAAGCCCTTGCCGGACTCGCCGGCCCGGGCCGCCTCGATCGTCGCGTTCAGGGCGAGCAGGTTGGTCTGCTCGGCGATCGCGGTGATCGTCTTGACCACGCTGGCGATCTCCGCCGACGACTCACCGAGCCGCCCGACGATCGCGTTGGTCTGCGCCGCCACCTCGACCGCCTGCACCGCCACCTCGGACGCCTCGGTGGTGGAGACGCTGATGTCCCGGATCGCCGAGCCCATCTCCTCCGAGCCGGCCGACACGACCTGCAGGTTGCTGGAGACCAGATCGGCGGCCGCGGCCACCGAGCCGGCCTGCGCGGACGCCTCGCTCGCGGCCGTGCTGACCTCGCCGGACACCGCGGTCAGCTGGGCGGCGGCCGAATTCAGGGTGCCGGCGTTACCGGACAGCTGAATCAGGTCCTCCCGCAGCCGGGAGATCCCCCGGTCCAGCGAAGCGGCCATCCGGCCGACCTCGTCGCCGCTGGTCACCCCGGACGTACGGGTGAGGTCGCCCTCGGCGAGCCCGTCGGCGAGGTGCGAGACACCCTGCACGGCGGTGCGGACCCGGCCGGCCACCCGGAACCCGATCAGCAGGCTGATCAGCACGCCCGCCGCGAGCAGGGCGGCCACCAGCCAGGTCGCCGTCCGGGTGTCCTTCCTGGCGGTCTCGATGCCCGCCTCGGACAGCGTCTGAGCCCGCTCCTGCAGGCTGGTCTCGTCGGCGACCACGGCCGAGTAGACGATGTTGTAATCCTTCACCGCCTGCTGCAGCTGCGCCGGGGTGTCCTTCGAGTGGTCGGTCTCGGAGAACTTCAGATACGCCGCCCAATCGGTCTTCGCCTTGGCCACCGCCGCGGCGCCGGCCGCGTCGCCGGCAAGACTCGACTCGAGACTGGTCAACGCCTCGTTGATCGCCTTTTCGTTGGCGGCAAGATTCGTCTTGAGCCCGTCGGCCAGGGTGGGGTAGAGCTTGAGGGCCGATTGGTTGCCCGAGTACGACTCGATGTTCTTGGCGAACGAGGCGGCCGCGGACTCGACCGCGATCGTCCGGCGCTGCGCGGCGGCGGCGTCGGTGTTCTGCCCGTTCAGCGTCACGATGGCCACGCCGCCCACGATCACACCGACCGCAATGGCCGTCAGCACCGCCGTCCCGATCTTCGTCCGCAATGAGCGGTTGTCGAACCCACTAAGCAGTCCCATGCCTCGCCCTCTCCCAATAAAGCTCGCACTGTAGAGATCGGCACCGACGTCCCCCGCGATGAGGATCAACAGCAAAATCGCTGATTCGACCAGGGTCGACAGCTAACGTCCGACGTTCCGTTCCGGCAACTTTTGCCCCGCCGTGCGGCTTTTCGTGATCCCGGTACCGCCGGGCACGGTGCGTAAAGCATCCTAGGAGGCTAGGTCTGGATTTCGGGAGTCGGAGCACTGCGGGCGAATCGCCGCCTGGCGGGCGGAATGCCCGGTACGGTCGCGATCATGCCCGCGGTCACCAAAGCCGCCAACCGGCTCCCCGCCGACGGTGGCCGGCCGGCGCGACGCAACCCCGACGGCACGCCCGCCGTGCACCGCTTCGGCGCGGACGAGTTCCGGCAGCTGCTGCAGGAGGGCACCCCGGCCGACCTGGCCGACGTGCTGCTCGCCGTGCCCGAGGCCGACCGCCGGGCGTTGGCCAGCACCCTCCACTCCCCCGCCGCCGGGGGCACCGAGCAGCAGGAGGGCGCCCTGCTGGTCGCGGGCGCCGGTTGCCTGCCGAGCGCCGACGCGATCGTGTCGTGGTTGCGTTCCCGCCGTTTCCAGCACGTCCCGCCCGCGGAGACGGTGGCCGACCTGCTCCGGGTCCTGACCGCCACCGGCCGCCCCCGCCTGAGTGCGATAGCCGCCGTCCTGACCGACCGGATGCGCCCACGCCCCGCCTGGCCCGGCGAATGGACCGTGGCCGCCGCCGTCCTGGCGGCCGCCGGCACCGCACCGCCCCGGTCCGAGGCCGTGACACGAGCATGGATCCGCGGCCACGAGGGCGACCCCGGCACCCTGGCCGACCGCCTGGCCGCCGACCCATGGCTGGACCGCCTGCTCCCCCGCCTGTTCCAGACCCCCGGCCTGGACCGCCATTGGCCGCCCGCCCTGGCCGAGCTGGCCGCCACCGGCCGCCTGAACCGCAACCAGCTGATCCGCCTGACCTTGCACCGCTTGGCCGAGGGCGGCACGCCGGCGTCCCTGCGCCCGGCCATGACGACCCACCATCTGCTGGCCCCCACCGCCAAGGAGATCACCAAGCACCGCCGCGACTACGAGACCCTCCTGGGCGGCCCGCTGGCCGCCTTCGCCAGCAGCGCCCTGCACATCACCGACGAGCCCCAGGCCGTGCCGGCACGCTCCACCAAGCCCTCGGCCAAGATCACGCAGCCCGCCAAGCCGGCCGCCAAGACCTCGCGACCGACGGCCGGCCCCACCTCCCGGTCCACCCGCCCCTCGGCCGAAGCGGCCGCCAAAACCTCAGCCGGATCGACCCGTCGCCCCGCCAAGCCGCCCGCCACGCCTGCCGCCCGGACCACCGACCCCTCAGCCAAGGACGCCCCCAAAAGCTCGCCGCCGGCCAAGCCCGCCACAAGGACCAGGCGTTCCGCGGCGAAGCGCGCCCCCGAGATCGCGCCCGCCCCCGGGGCCGTCGCCGAGGTCTCGCCGCCGACCATCACCGCCAAACACACCCAGCCTTCGGCAAGACCCGCGGTGCGGGCGCCGGCAGATCTCGCCGCCGACAGCCCGACGTCCGCCATCCCCACCGCCGAGCACACGCAGGCATCGGCGAACCTCGCCGCGACGAAGGCGCCGCCGCCGGAATCCGTCGCTGAGGCCATGCCTGTCGCCGGAAACCGGCCGCAGATCGGGCCGGCCGCCGACTCCTTGCCGTCCCCGGCCACATCCCTCGCGGAGGGACCGTCGCCCATGCAGCCGGTGACCAGGCCGGCCGTGGAAGGTCTCCCGGCACCCGGTGCGCTGGCCAGGATCCCGTGGCTCGCCGGCAGATCGGCTGCGGCGCAAACGCCTCAGCCGGGCCCGGCGAAGTCTCAGCCTCCCCAGCCGACGTTGCCCGGGTTCAACGCGGTCCAGGCGAGGTCGCCGCGGCCGGTTCGGCCGCCTGTCGCGCCGCTCTTTCCGCCTCCGCCCGTGGCCTTGCCGCCGGCCGCGATGCCGGCGCCGTTCGGGTCGGTGGCCGAACTGGTCGCCGACTTCGCCGATCGTCTGCCGCAACCGCTGGAAGCGATCAGCCTGGAGCGGATTCTCGCCGGCCTGGTGGCCTTCGCCCAGTCGGACCGCGACGAACTCATCGCCGCGATCACCCCGCTCGCCGATTCGGCCCCGCCGCCGTTCGGCCTCCTGCTGCGCGCACTCGCCCGGCCCGGCCACCGGCCTGACCGGCTGCCCGCCGAACCGCTCCCGCCGCCGGCCGCGATGGTCCCGGCCCGGATCCGCGAACTGGCCTACCAGCTGGCCACCAACGTGCCGCCCGCGCTGCTGGCCACCCCGGCCACCGTCGACGGCCAGGTCAGCCCGGTCCGGGTGTTGTTCCGGCTGATCGCCGCCGAACGGGACAACTGGCAGCCCGGCCCCTACGACCTCGCCCAGGCCCTGCTGCGCCTGCCCACCACCGTGGACACCGCCGTGATCACGGCCGCCGACCGCCTGGTGTCCCCGGCGGGCCGCCAGTTCGCCACCTGGCTGCACGCCGGCGGCCTCCCCCCGGCAACCGCCACGATCACCACCGGCCCACATCGGCGAGCAACCGTCGTCCCGCCACCGGCGCCGACCATCCCGTCCGACGCCCACCCCGAACCCGCCCCGGCCGGCGTCCCCCCACTCCTGCACGACCCCACGCCCGCCGCAACCGTGGACACGATCATCCGCGACCTGCTGACGCCGCCGGTCCTCGAAGCCGCCGAGGCCATCCCGCCGGACATGGGCTGCTGGACGATGGTGCTACCGCACCACCGCGACCTGATCGCCGCCCACGTCCTCCCGTTCCTGACCGGCCGGTCAGCGGCCACGGCACGGCCCGAGAGCTCGCCACCCCCAGCAAGCGCGCCCCACACGTCAAGCACGGCCCGCGTTCTGGGCGCGGCAAAGACTGCGAGCCCCGCCCGCATTGCCGGCGCAGGGCCCACCGCGGCCGCCGCCCGCATTGCCGGCGCGATGCGGGCCGCAACCGCCCGCGATGAAGCGCAAGATCATCGGCGCCTTGCCGACGCGTTGCGCGGGCTGGCTCGGGCCGCGGGGCCGTTCGGGCCCGGGATGGCGCTCGCCCTGGCCCATGGGCTTGTCGCCGAGGAGGAGCTGCTGCGGGACGCCGCGGTTGACGCGGTACGGCATCTGACCGGCAGCAGCGGCCTCGACACCGGCCTGCTCGGCCGGGAGTTGCGGGCCCTGCTCACCGCCGCCGGCAGTGCGGTCCCCGGTGACGCGGCCGTCCGTCCATCGCCGCCGGCCGCGGGTTATGGCGTGATGTCCCGAGCCGCAGCGGACGGCCGGGCACCGCGGACCATGGAAGATCGAGAGACCCGGCGCTCCGTCGGGGTCGGGCGTCTGCGGCGGGCCGCTGCCGGCCTGGAACGGATCGGTCGTGGCCGCGGCTGGCACATCGTCTGGGCGCTCGCCTACGCCGTGGTGCCGGCTCTGCTGCGGCAGCGCCCCGTCGCCGACGGCCTCCCGGAGCTGCTCGCCGTGGCGGCCGACGCGGCCACCGCCGTCGGCGCCCGCGCCGACATGCCCGACGTCATGCTGGCCGCGGCCGAGCCGGGCAGGTCAGACCTGGCCGTCGAGGCGGCCCGGCTCGCGCAGATCCTCACCGCAAACACCTGAGCCGGATGACGCCGACGACCCGGCGGGCGTGACGCGAGGCGCCGCGCCCGCCCGGCGGCGTTCAAGGGGCCGGTACCTCGCGGAACGAACCCAGCGAACCGGCCATCCGGGATGCGGTCACGGTCAGGAGTGGGCGGGACAGCATGCCGAGCGCGCGCATCTTCTCCGTCATCGGGTGCTCGCCCAGGCGTACCGAAAAAGGAGCCCGGCCCACTCGGATGCCGGACAGATTCATCGGGAGCGCGCCGCGCAGCAGGCGGTCCGCCTGCGCGCCGTGCGACAGGTAGGACCAGGACGGCACCTTCAGCCTCGTGCCGAACGGCAGCCGCACGCCTCCCGTTTGCACCGACGCGTGCATCACCTCGGCGCCGCCGTCGCGGACGGTCACGTCGGTGGTGGACGGGCCGAAGGCCAGGTCGGCCTCCATCAGCCATTTCGGCAGGGCCCAGAAGTCCTGGCCGGCCTCGCGGGTGAAGGCGCCGGTCACCGGCAGGTCGACGATGTGCAGGCCGGGCAGGCCGCGTGGCCCGCGCACGAGAAGCCCGACGCCGACCTCGTCGTAGGTCTTCAGCACCCACTCGTCGTAGTGGATGAACATCAGCAGCGTGATCGCCCGGCCGAAGACCGTGACCGGGCGCAGCGGCACTCCGGAGAGCACCCGGCGGGCGTCGGCGGCAGGGGCCGTGAAGATCGCCGCGGTGATCCGGGCATCGGTGATGGTCACTGGCAGCGTGACCGTCTCGCCCTGAATGGACCAGGTCGCCGCGTCGATGCGTTCCGCCATGCGGCGACCTTACCGCTCGGTAAGGAGAACGGTAAGGAGTCACGAAGGTGGAGTCGGGTGGCCCCTTGACGCCGAGTCGGACAGCATCGATGTTGGCGGTGGGACGGGTCGACGGATGGGATGCGGATGGCGACGGTCGGGGTGCTGCGGGAGACGGCGGGGCGGGAGCGGCGGGTTGCGCTCACCCCGGACGGGGCCGGTCGCCTGCGCAAGCAGGACGTCTCCGTGCTGGTCGAGGCGGGCGCGGGGAGCCGCGC
Source organism: Paractinoplanes durhamensis (assembly GCF_016862175.1). GTDB lineage: Bacteria > Actinomycetota > Actinomycetes > Mycobacteriales > Micromonosporaceae > Actinoplanes > Actinoplanes durhamensis. The sequence continues at coordinate 20,798 of NZ_BOML01000049.1, forward strand.
CTGGTTCGGCGACATCGACTACGAGGGTGCCGGCGCGGTGGTGGTGACCCGCGAGCAGGTGTACGCCGAGAGCGACGTGCTGCTGTGCCTGCATCCGCCGGAGGACGTGGTTGCCGCCAGACCGGGCCAGCTGCTGGTCGGGCTGCTCGGGCCGCTGACCGACCTCGACCTGGCCCAGCGGCTGGCATCGGCGGGGATCACCGCGATCAGCCTCGACCTGCTGCCGCGCACACTGAGCCGGGCCCAGTCGATGGACGCGCTGACCTCACAGGCCAACGTGGCCGGCTACAAGGCGGCGCTGCTGGCGGCCGAGGCCTACGCCGGCTTCTTCCCGATGCTGATGACCGCGGCCGGCACCACCCGGCCGGCCCAGGTGCTGGTGCTCGGGGCGGGGGTGGCGGGGTTGCAGGCGATCGCCACCGCCCGGCGGCTGGGGGCGCTGGTCACCGGCTACGACGTGCGGGAGGCGGCGCGGGCCGACATCGCCTCGACCGGCGCCGCCGTGCTCGACGTGTCGGTGCCGAGGGGGGACGGCGAGGGCGGCTACGCCCGGACGCTGTCCGAGGACGAGGGCGCGGCCCAGCAGCAGGGCCTCGATGCGGCGATCCCGCGCTTCGACGTGGTGATCACGACCGCCCAGGTTCCGGGTGGGCCGGCACCGCGGCTGGTGTCCGGAAACGCCCTCGCCGGGATGCGCCCGGGCTCGGTGCTCGTCGACCTGGCGTCGACTGTGGACGGCGGGAACGTCGAGGGATCAATTCCGGACACCCGGGTGGTCACCGACGCCGGCATCACGATCATCGGGGCGGGGAATCTCGCGTCGACGGTGCCGGCGGCGGCTTCCACGGCGTACGCACGGAATCTGCTGGCCCTGCTCACCCAGCTGATGCCCCGCGGAGAGGTCGTTCTCGACCTCGACGACGACGTGCAGGCGGCGGTGGTCGTGACCCACGGCGGGCGCCTGGTCAACCCGCGGGTGCGTGCGGCGCTCGCCGACTTCAAGGAGATCCGTTCGTGAGTGCGCTGCTGCTGGCCGACGTGACCGTGTTCGTCCTGGCGCTGCTCGTCGGTTTCGAGGTGATCAGCAAGGTGCCGGCGACGCTGCACACGCCGCTGATGTCCGGCGCGAACGCCATCCACGGGGTGGTGCTGGTCGGGGTGATGCTGCTGGCCGCCACCGTCACCGGGATCGGCGGATATGTCCTGCTCGCGGTGGCCGCGTTCTGCGCGGCGATGAACGTGGCCGGCGGCTACGTGGTCACCGACCGGATGCTCGCGATGTTTCGGAGCCGTCGATGAACACCACGATCCACCTGGTCTACCTGGCCTGCGCGGTCAGCTTCGTGATCGGCCTGCACTGGATGAACGCGCCGGCCACCGCGCGGCGCGGCAACCAGATCTCGGCGGCCGGCATGGCGCTCGCGATCCTCACCACCGTCGTCGTGCTGGTGCGCGACCACACGGTCACCCTCGGCGCGGCGGTCGCCCTGGTCATCGGGTCGGCCGCGGGCGGGCTGGCCGGGCTGCTCACCGCCCGGCGGGTGCAGATGACCGCGATGCCGCAGCTGGTCAGCCTGTTCAACGCGGTCGGCGGCGGGGCGGCCGCGCTGATCGCGCTCGGTGACCGGACCGCGTCGGTGTTCGGCGTGCTCGACGTCGCGATCGGCGGGGTCACGTTCACCGGTTCGCTGGTGGCGGCGGGCAAGCTGGCCGGGCGCATCCCGGGCCGGCCGATCACCGTTCCCTTCGGCCGGTGGCTCTCCGCCGCCCTCACCGCGCTCGCCGCGGCGCTCGGCGTCTGGTTCGTCGCCGACGGCGGCAACCAGTGGCTGCTCGGCGGCGTCACCCTCGCCGCGCTGGCCGGCGGCCTGCTGCTCTCGCTGCCGATCGGCGGCGCCGACATGCCGGTGGTGATCTCGCTGCTCAACGCGTTCACCGGCACCGCCGTCGCGATGGCCGGGTTCGTCCTCGACAGCACCCCGCTGATCATCGCGGGTGGCCTGGTCGGGGCGGCCGGCGCGATCCTCACCAAGCTCATGGCCGACGCCATGAACCGGCCGATCAGCGCGATCATGGCGGGTGGTTACGGCACCGGCGACGCGGTCGCGGTCGCGACCGGTTCCGGTTCCGCGGCGGTACGGGAGATCACCGCGGACGATGCCGCGATCCAATTGGCGTACGCGTCGAAGGTCGTCATCGTCCCCGGCTACGGCCTGGCCGCCGCGCAGGCACAGCACGAGGCGGTCGCCCTGGCCGAGGCGCTGACCGAGCGCGGGGTCGAGGTCACCTACGCGATCCACCCGGTCGCCGGGCGGATGCCGGGGCACATGAACGTGCTGCTGGCCGAGGCCAACGCCCCCTATCAGCAGCTCAAGGACCTGGAGGAGAGCAACCCCGAATTTGCGCGTACGGACGTCGCGCTGATCATCGGCGCCAACGACGTGACCAACCCGGCGGCACGGCGCCCCGGCAACCCGGTCTCCGGCATGCCGATCCTCGACGTCGACAAGGCGCGCAGCGTCATCGTGCTCAAACGGTCACTCGGGCACGGCTATGCGGGCATCGACAACGAGCTGTACTCCGATCCGAAGACGGCGATGCTCTTCGCGGATGCGAAGGCCGGGCTGGGTGCGCTGCTGAGCGGGCTGCACGCGTACGCCGATTGACGGGCGACTCATCGATTTCAGTCACTTGACACCTAGTGATCAACTTGGAACGCTCGGTTGCTGGGAACGTTAACGGGGCCGGAATCGCGGGAGAACCGACGCCTTGCACAGTCCACGTCTCAGCAGCCTTCTGTCCGATTTATCCGACAAAGCCATCGAGGAGTTCTGGGCCGACACCGGCTCGCCGCTGATCGAGCCGGCCGGCGACGGCCGGACGCTCGTCACCTTCCTGTGGCGGGGCGAAGCGGTCAGCACCCGGGTGTGGTGGGGCTTCGACCTGCCCCTCGACCGGGTGCCCGGCACCGATCTGTGGCACGCGTCCTGCCCCCTGCCGCCGCAGTTGCGCACCACGTACTGCCTGGCGCACGGCGACGCCGACCGGTCCCCCGGCGACGACTCCGGGTTCGGCCCGACCCACGTCGACGCGGCCAACCCGCACCGGCTGCACTTCCCGGCCGACCCGGACGACCCCGGCGACCGGGACTGCTGGGTGTCGCTGCTGGAGCTGCCGGAGGCACCGCCCGAGCCGTGGACCGGGCCGCGCCCCGGCGTCCCGGCCGGCGACCTGACCGAGGTGGTGCTGCCCGGCACCGCCCTGGGCGGGCAGCGCCCGATCACCGTCTATCGCCCGGCCGGCACGAGCGCCGACGGCCTCGGCGTCCTGGTCGTCTTCGACGGCTTCCTGGCCCGGCACGTCATGCGCATCCCCACCGTCCTGGACAACCTGATCGCGGCCGGCCGGATCCCGCCGACGGTGGCCCTGTTCGTCAGCAGCTTCGAGAAGACCCGCGAACGCGACCTGGAACCGACCCCGCCGATCCACGAGTTCATCCGCCACGAGCTGATGCCGTGGGCGCGGCGGAATCTGGGCGCGGGCCGCGACCGGCGGGCGAACGTGATCGCCGGGGTGTCCCGGGGCGGGCTGGCCGCCGCCTACGTGGGCGCGTACGCGCACGAGGAGTTCGGCGCGGTGATCGCCCAGTCCGGCAGCTTCTGGTGGCCGGAGCCGGCCGCCGGTGAACCGGGCTGGCTGATCCGGCAGATCCCCCGCCATCCCCCGGCCGACGTGCGCTTCTACCTGGACGTCGGGATCCGCGAGACGTTACCGGGGCCGGGCGGCGCACCGGATCAACTGACCGTCGTCCGGCAGATGCACGAGGCCCTCAGCGGCCACGGCTACCCGGTCGACTACACCGAATACGTCGGCGGCCACGACTACGTGAACTGGCGCCGCACCTTCCCCGAAGGCTTATTGGCGGTGCAGCGCTAGAGTGCCCGACGATGATCGAGACCGATGAGCTCACGAAGGCCTACCGCAAGGTTCGCGCGGTCGACGGCCTCTCCTTCGCCGCGCAGGCCGGCCGGGTCACCGGATTCCTCGGCCTCAACGGCTCCGGCAAGACCACCACGCTGCGCATGCTGCTCGGCCTGACCCGGCCGACGTCCGGCGCCGCGCTGATCGACGGGAAGCCGTTCACCGAGCTGAGCAACCCGCTGCGCAAGGTCGGCGCGGTGCTCGAGCAGGGCATCAGCCACCCCGGGCAGAGCGGGCGCGCCCACCTCGTCGCGCAGGCGATGCTGGCCGGCACCGGCAAGGACCGGGTCGACCTGCTGCTCGACCAGGTCGGCCTGACCGACGCGGCGCACCAGCGGACCGGCGACTACTCGCTCGGCATGCGCCAGCGCCTCGCGGTGGCCACCGCCCTGCTCGGCGAACCCGAGGTGCTGATCCTCGACGAGCCGGCCAACGGCCTCGACCCGGAGGGCATCGCCTGGCTGCGCGGCCTGCTGCGGGCGCACGCCGAGGCCGGCGGCACGGTGCTGATCTCCAGCCACCTGCTCGCCGAGCTGGCCCAACTGATCGACGACGCGGTGATCATCGCGCACGGCAAGCTGCGCTACTCCGGGCCGCTCGACGATCTCTACGGCTCGGCGGCCGGGCGGCTGCGGGTGCGCGGCCGGGATCCGCAGGTGCTGTGGCGGGTCTTCGAGGAGGCCGGCGGGAAGGTCGGCACCGACGGCGCGGCCCTGGAGGTCGACGGGCTGTCCGCCGAGGACGCGGGCGAGGCGGCCTTCGCGGCCGGCGTGCCGATCTACGAGCTGTCCGCCGACGTGCCCAACCTCGAACTCCTCTTCCTCGAACTGGCGGCCGGCCGATGACCACTCTCCTCCGCAGCGAGCTGTACCGGATGGCGACGATCCGGTCGAGCTGGGTGTCGATCGCCCTGTTCGGCTTCCTGGCCGCCGCGTTCGGCATCCTCGACGCGCACTTCTGGGCGCTGTTCGCCGCGCTCGGCGCGTTCGGCATCGCGGCGCTCACCATCGCCCAGCACCACCAGCACCGCACGATCGCGTTGCTCTACCTGGCCCGGCCGAACCGCCTGACCGTGCTGTTCGCCCAGGTCATCACGACCGTACTCGTCTCCGAGGTCTTCGCCGTTCTGACCGGCATCACCGTGCGGCTCAAGGACGGCAACGGCCAGATCTTCACCAACACCCTGATCGTGGTGCCGGTGATGGCGGTGTTCGCGGCCGCGGTCGCGTCGATCGTGCGCCGGGCGTCGTGGATGCTGATGGGCTTCGCGGCGTGGTTCGTCATCGTCGAGGGCCTGGTCGGCAAGCTGGAGTGGCACCTGCCGATCTCGGCGTTCCTGAAGGCGGCCGCGGGCGACGGTTTCGGCCTGGAGGTCTTCATCGTCTGGGCGGTGACCGCCCTCGGCGTAGCGGTCCTCACCCTCCCCCGCGACCTGACCGGCGATTAGCCCTTCAGCCGGGTCTTCTGGACCTTGCCCATCGCGTTGCGCGGCAACTCGCCGACCAGGCGCACCGCGCGGGGGCGCTTGTGCGCGGCGAGACGCTCAGCGACAAAGGCGATCAGGTCGGATTCGGCGACGGCACGGCCGTCAAGCACGACGAACGCGGTGATGCGCTCGCCCAGGTCGGGGTCGGGCATGCCGATCACGGCGGCCTCGCGGACGGCCGGGTGCAGCAGCAACGCGTCCTCGACCTCGCCCGCGCCGACCCGGTAGCCGCCCGTCTTGATCAGGTCGGTGGAGGCTCGGCCGACGATGCGGTGCCAGCCGTCCGGGCCGATGGTGGCGACGTCGCCGGTCGCGTACCAGCCGTCGGTCAGCGGGGCCGGGTCGACGGCGCCGCCGCGCAGGTAGCCGTCGAACATCGTCGTGCCGCGCACCTGCAACTGGCCGATCGTGCTGCCGTCGGCCGGCAGCGCGGCGCCGGACTCGTCGACCAGGCGGGTCTCGATGCCGGTCAGCGGCAGGCCGACCTGGCCGGGGCGGCGGTCGCCGGTGGCGCGGGCGCTCACCGTGATCAGGGTTTCGGTCATGCCGTACCGCTCGACCGGCGCCTGCCCGGTCAGCTCGGCCAGGCTCCGGAAGACCGTGGCGGGGAGCGGGGCACTGCCGGACACCAGCAGGCGGGCCGGCGCCAGCGCCTTCGCGGCCGCCGGCCGCCCGGCGATCCGGGACCAGACGGTGGGCACGCCGAAATACATGGTTCCGCTGCTCTGGGCGTACGCCTCGGGCGTGGGCCGCCCGGTGTGGATGAGCCGCCCGCCGATCCGCAGCGGCCCGAGAGCCCCGAGGACCAGCCCGTGCACGTGGTAGAGCGGCAGGCCGTGCACGAGCGTGTCGGCGGCCGTCCACTCCCACGCCTCGGCGAGCGCGTCGAGGCCGGCGGCGATCGCGGCCCGGGAGACGACCACGCCCTTGGGCTTACCGGTGGTCCCGCTGGTGTAGAGCACGAGCGCGGGAGCCGCCGAAACAGGCTCGGCCGGAACAGTGGTCGCCCGCGCGGCCCGGCTGATCGGCACACCCTCGCCCGGCACGTCGGAGAGCAGCAGCGCGGCACCCGAGTCGCGGAGGATGTGCTCCCGTTCGAGCACCCCGGCGTCCGGCGGGATCGGCACCACCGGCACCCCGGCCAGCAGCGCTCCCGTGATCGCCGCGATCGTCGGCGCCCCCGGCGTCGCGTGCACCGCCACGATCGGCGCGCCCGCGATGTCCGCCGCGATCGACGCGGCCCAGCCGAGCAGGTCGTGCCGGGCGAACCGGCCCTCCGGGGTGACCAGGGCGTCGTCGAGATCGGCGGGGTCGAGCAGCGCGGTCAGCAGCATCCCCGCATCCTGGCATGTCGCCTCAAGCCACCTGCATCCGCTCGCACAACCCGCGCAGCTCGGATCCGCCGGTCTGCCGCCGGGCTCGTTCCAGCAGGGCGCGGGTGGTTTCCTGGACGACCGCCGAGGTGTGCACGTGCTGGGGTGCGATCCGTTCGGCGATGAGCAGGTAGCGGATCGCCTCCCGGTCCTTGCGCAGCCGGGCCAGCGCGCGGGCGGTGTCGGCGTAGTAGAAGACCTGCCGGAATCCGGCCGGGATGGCGGCCGGATCGGTGGCCCGGGCGACCTCGGCGGCGTGCCCGGGGTCGTCGCCGTCCACCTCGATGCCGACCTGCCAGATGCCGACGTTGGTCGGGCCGAACCACAGGCCCAGGGTGGTGGTCTCGCCGGTGCGTTCGGCCAGGCGCGCGGCCTCGGCGGTCCAGGCGCGGCTGTCGTCGCGGGCCCGGCTGTCGAAGGCGCAGATCAGGTGGAGGCTGCCGAGCACCTCGGCGCCGTCGCGGTGGCCGCCCAGCTCGTCGACCGCGCGGGAGGCGATGGCCAGGCCACGTTCGTACGATCCGCAGGAATTCGCGGCACCGGCGCGCGCGTACGCCGCGTACCCGGCAAGAACTTGATCTTCGGTTGCTTCGGCGGCGTCGCGGCAGCGTTCCGCGCCCAGCCAGGCCTCCGCGGGGTGGCCGAGGTTGCGCAGCACCGAGGAGGCGATGAAGGTGGCGCTGACCAGCATCCGCAGCGCCTCGGCCCGGTCCCGGCCGGCGGCCGCCGCGTGCAGGGCGCGCAACAGGTCCGCGGTCAGGCCGGCCGCACCCGCGTAGTCGCACGCCTGCCGCAGATCGTCGACGAGTGCCAGGGTGCGGGCCAGCTCGGCGACCGGCCGGGCCGGGACCGACGGCGGCTCGGCCAGATCGATGTCGACCAGAGCCTGCCGGACGCCGTTGACGGCGGCGTGCGCGGCCACCACCGCCCGGTCGGTGGCCGGCACCGGGGCGCCGGCCAGCTCGGCCGGAGCACATTCGAGGGCGGCCGAGATGTCGGCCAGCATGAACCGGTTGTCGGCCGCCTGCCGCCCGCGTTCGATGCGGCTCCAGGTGGCGTGGGAGATGCCGGCGCGGCCGGCGGCGTGCCGGATGCTCCAGCCGCGCAGCATCCGCCGCGCGTGGATACGGTCGCCGATGCTCGGATCGGCGGTGGGTCGTGGCGTCATACCCGGACCGTAACCGCGGCTAACCGACCCGGTGGGTCATGCCTGTACCGCATCCAGCTCCTCGACCACCGCGGCCGGCAGCTCCAGGTCGGCGGCGGCCATGTTCTCCCGCAGGTGGGCGACGCTCGACGTGCCCGGGATGAGCAGGATGTTCGGCGACCGCTGCAGCAGCCAGGCCAGGGCCACCTGCTTCGGGGTCGCGTCCAGCTTCGCCGCCACCGCGTCCAGGGTCGCCGACTGCAGCGGGCTGAAACCGCCCAGCGGCCAGAACGGGACGTAGCTGATGCCCTGCTCGCTCAGCGTGGCGATCAGCTGCTCGTCACCACGGTGCGCGATGTTGTACCAGTTCTGCACGGTGACGACCGGCGCGATCGCCTGCGCCTCGGCGACCTGCTCCGCACTGACCACGCTGAGCCCCAGATGCCGGATCAGGCCCTGCTCGCGCAGCTCGGCGAGCGCCCCGAACTTGTCGGCGATCGACCCCGGCACCGGCGTGTGCCCGTCGCTGCCGCCGCCGACCCGCAGGTTCACCACGTCGAGCGCGTCCACGCCCAGGTTGCGCAGATTGTCATGCACCTGCGCGGTGAGCTGCTCCGGCTCCCGCGCGTGCAGCCAGGCGCCGGTCTCATCACGCAGCGCACCCACCTTCGTGACGATCAAGAGATCTTGCGGGTACGGCGTGAGCGCGGCCCGGATCACCTGGTTGGTGACGTGCGGCCCGTAGAAGTCGGCCGTGTCGATGTGGTCGACGCCCAGCTCGACCGCGGTCCGCAGCACCGCGATCGCCTCGTCGCGGTCCTTCGGCGGGCCGAACACCCCCGGGCCGGCCAGCTGCATCGCGCCGTAGCCCATCCGATTCACCGTGCTCATGTTCTTCTCGGTCATGCACCCAGCCTCTGCTTCTTGCCGGCGGCCAGGCAGTACTCCGCCGATCCTGGGGGTGACAGGACCAGGATGCGTCCGCACCGGCGGCACTACCGTGGCGGCATGAGCGACAACGCGATCGGCGACTTCCTGCGCGCCCGCCGTGCCCTGGTGCAGCCGGCCGACGCCGGCGTCCGGGTCACCGGCGTCCGCCGGGTGGCCGGGCTGCGCCGCGAGGAGGTGGCCATGCTCGCCGGCATCAGCGGCGACTACTACCTGCGGCTCGAGCAGGGCCGCGACCGCAACCCGTCGCTGCCGGTGCTGGAATCCATCGCCCGGGTGCTGCAGCTCGACGACGACGCCACCGCATACCTGTTCGGCCTGGCCGCCCCCAAACCCCGCCGGGCCCGCCGCCCCCGCAAGGAGACCGTGCCGACCGGCATCCGGCAGATGCTCGACGTGCTCGGCCTGCCCGCGTTCGTCGAGGGCCGCTACTTCGACGTGCTCGCCGCCAACCCGCTCGCCACCGCGCTGTCACCCCACCTGCAGCCCGGCCGCAACCGGATGCGGTCGGTCTTCCTCGACCCGCAGGAACAGGCCCTCTACCCCGACTGGGACCGCGACACCGCCACCCTGGTGGCCGGCTTCCGCGAATCCGTCGGCACCGACACCGACGACCCCCGGTTCGTCCAGCTGGTCGGCGAGCTGTCGCTGGCCAGCGTGCAGTTCCGGCAGTTGTGGGCGCGGCACGACGTGCAGAGCAGGGAGGGCCGGCCGACCCGGCTCGACCATCCGTCGGCCGGCGAGCTCACGCTGCGCCGGGAGAAGCTCGCCATCGGCGGTACCGGCGGCCAGATGCTCGTCGTCTACCACGCCGAACCGGGCACCAGCAGCGCCGACCGGCTGGCTCTCCTCGCTTCCGAGGCAGCCCCTCGACCTCTAAAGCAGCCTGCCGGGGAACCGATGAATACGCCGTAGTCGTCCCCCCGGAACGGAGCGTCCATGTCACCCCTGATCTGGCTATGGGCGTCTCTCACCGTGCTGGTGGCGGCCGGCGCGTATCTCGCCGGTTCCCGCCGTCAGCGCGGACGTGACCTGCGGGCCTTCGAGACCGGGATCGCCGAGCTGGCCCCCGTGTCACCCGCCGCCGGCGCCCTCACCCTCAGCAACCTGCACGAGCGGCTGAGCGACCTCGGCGCCATGCTGCACGAGCGGCAGGCCGAGGTGGAGCAGATGCGCGCCGACCGCGAGGACCAGATCCGCGAGGCCGAGCAGGAGCAGCGCCAGGTCAACGGCCGGCTGCGCCGCCGCGCCAAGGAAGCCATCGACGACACCGGCTACGTCATCGGCGAACGCCTCCGCGACGTCGTCGAGCAGGTCGGCGCGGCCCGCCAGGCGGCCAACGCCACCCACGAGCGGGTGTCGGTGACCAGCGCGGCCGCCGCCACCATGGTGCGCCGGGCGCGCAGCGCCGACGAAGCGGCCACCGCCCTCAACGACAGCCTCCACCAGGTCGCCGGCATCGCCAGCGTGATCAGCGAGATCGCGTCGCAGACCCGGATGCTCGCCCTGAACGCCACCATCGAGGCGGCCCGGGCCGGCACCGCCGGCAAGGGCTTCGCGGTGGTAGCCGCCGAGGTGAAGAACCTGGCCAACACGACCGCCGACTCCACCGACAAGATCGCCGCGACGATCGCCACCCTGGAGGCCGACGTCCTCCAGATGGGCGGCACGCTGACCGCGATCGTCCAGGACGTGGACGAGATCGAACAGGCGATGGGCCTGCTCGACGGCATCGCCGACGACCAGCACCAGATCGTCGAACGCCTGAACACGACGGTCGACGCCACCATGATCCAGATCCAGGACCTGTCCGAGGTGGCCGAACGCCTGGAACGCCGCAGCGCCGACCGCCTGACCGCCTCGGGCGGCGTGCGGTTGCGGGTGCCGTCCCGGCCGGAGCCGGTCGCCGGCCGCCTGACCGACCTGAGCTCGGGCGGCCTGGGTTGCGCGGTCCCGGCCCGCACGCCGCTGTCGGTGGGCGACACGGTCCAGGTGCAGACCGAGCTGAACGGCGTCGCGGTCAGCATGACCGGCCGGGTGGCCCGCCGCCGCGAGCTGGGCGAGGAGATCGAGCTGGGCCTGGAGCTGACGGACGTCGGCGCCGACGCCCGCCGCCAGATCGAGACGCACATCAGCCGAGCCTTCGAAAACGCCTAGAGAGCTCCCGCGATCGCGGCCCAGCCAGCCCAGCCCGCAAGGCACCCAGCCCGCAAGGCACCCACCCGCGCCCGCAAGGCGGACCGCTCGGCCCGCAAGGCAGACCGCCCGGCCCGCAAGGCAGACCGCCCGGCCGAACTTCCTGGAAATCGGGGCCTCCACCCGCTGCCGAGGCCCCAACATCCAAGATGCTGGGACGGCCCCCGCGCCCACGACCCCGACCGGGCCAGCACATCCGCACCCGCTCCGACCATCGGAAGACCACCCCAGGCCGGCCGTCGGCCACCGCCCCGGCCAGCCCGGCCCGGGCGAGGTCACGCCCGAGGGCCGACGCCCCGGTCTGCAGATCGAGGCATCCGAACCGCCCGCGGTACCGGTGCAGCGCCGCCATCCCGGCCGCGAGCTCCCGCGAGGCAACGTTCGTCGCCCCAACGTTCGGCCCGCCAACGCTCGTAGCCCTAACGTTCGGCCCACCAACGTTCGGGCCGCCCAACGCTCGTCGCCCCAACGTTCGGGCCATTAACGTTCGGCGGGCGAACGTTAGGGTCACTAACCTTTAGGGCATCGACGTGTGGCCGGGTCGCCGCCGTTAAGGCTGGGTCTAAAGGTGAGGTCGAGGTTGAGGGTGGGGACCCCCGCGTCGCTGCAGCGATCGCCGAATCCGGTGCATCTGCGCTGGTCAGAGGCCAGCTTGAGGGTGGAGTCGAGGTTGAGGGTTGGGGGTTTGCGGGCGGCCGGATGTCGAGCGCTGCCCGTACCGCCAGTAGGTCGGCCAGGGCGGCCCGACGCCGGTTTCCGCGGCGCGTGAAGACCCCCCGCGCGGCGGCTGCCACTCTCCCGCCGCCGGGGGACGGCCCGCGAGCAGGGCCGCCTCCGCTCTTCCCGGTAGTGCTTCGGCCCGGGTGTGCTCCTGGCCCAACGACGCGGCGATGGCCACGGATGCGGCCAGGTCCCGGTCGGCCTCGGCGAACAAGCCCGCCGCCACCAGCGCACGTCGAGGACCTACTGGGCGTCGACGCCGGGCGCGGTCACCGGGACGATCAGGCGCGATCCGGCCGTGCGGACCGGGGCGCCGAGCGGCCGGTCGAGCTGGTTGGCCTGCCGGATGTCGTTGAGGCGCTCGACCTCTTTGTCGTCGTCGGTGTCGAGCGTGAACGTGTCTTCGCTCCAGTTGCGCATGTCGCCCGGCTCCAGGCGTGGCGTCTACTCGGCCACCTCTGAGGTGGCCTGATGGGGGTGCGCAGATACCCATCGTGTCGAGCCTTGCGGGCGAGCACCGTCACCCGGACGGTCACGCGTCGGGGAACACCTGGTCCACCATGGTCAGCAGCGTGGCGGTGAGGAGTTTGTGCACCTGGGCGCGGGTGAGGTCGCCGCGCTGCAGCCATTCCCGGGCGGTCGATGTCGCAAGACCGACATAGGAGCGGGCCATCGCGTGCAGGGCGCGGCTGCGCACCGGCAGGCCGACGGCGGTGAGCACCCGGTCGGCGGCGATGTCGACGGCCTCGCTGATGACCCGGTCCACGTCGTCGTCGCCGGCCATCCCGCCCGCGGTGATCGCGCCGAGCCAGGACGTCGAGTGCCGGGACACCACGTCGAGGAACCAGGTGGCGATGGCGTCGGCGCGGGTGGTCAGGTCGGCCGGCGGCAGCAGCGTGAGGGCCGAGTCGGGCACGGTCAGCATCACCCGGATGACGTCCAGGTACAGCTCTTTCTTCGTACCGAAATAGTGGTTGACCAAGCCGCGGGCGACGCCCGCACCGCGCGCCACGTCGCCGGTCGAGACGTCGGCGTAGCCGCGTTCGCCGAACAGGCGGACCGCGACCAGCAGGATCTGCTCGCGCCGGGCGTCCGGCTCCAGCCGGCGGCGCTGGCCCACGTCGACACTCACGAAGTGGACCTTACGGCACGCGGCTTGTTGACACACTGCCAACAAGCCGTAAGAGTGAGGCATGCCAACTCCCGGACTGGACGGCTATATCCCGTCGTGGCACAAGCCGGAGCACGACGACCTCGCCGAGCTCGCGCGGAACTTCTTCGCGAAGGAGGTGCTGCCGCACGCCGAACGCCTGGAGCGGCAGGGTCACCCCGATCGCGAGCACTACCTCAAGGCCGGTGAGCTCGGCCTGCTCGGCCTGTCGGTCCCGGAGGAGTTCGGCGGCGGTGGCGGCGACTTCACCCACGAGGCGGTGATGCTGCACGAGCAGCAGCAGGTCGGCGAGGGCAGCCTCGGCCTGGCCGTGCACTCCGGCATCGTCACCGGCTACCTGGTGCACTACGGCACCGACGAGCAGAAGCGGCGCTGGCTGCCCGGCCTGTGCAGCGGCGAGCTGGTCGGCGCGATCGCGATGACCGAGCCCGGCGGCGGCTCCGACCTGCAGGCCATCCGCACGAAGGCGGTCCGCGACGGCGACGACTACATCGTCACCGGGTCGAAGACGTTCATCACCAACGGCGGCCTCGCCGACCTGGTCATCCTGGCCGTCAAGACCGACACCAGCCAGGGCGCCGCCGGCATCAGCCTCGTCGTGGCCGAGGTTTCCGCGGAAAAAGAGGGGTTCCGCCGGGGGCGGCTCCTCGACAAGATCGGGCTGCACGCCAACGACACCGCCGAGCTGTTCTTCGACGACTTCCGGGTGCCGGCGGCCAACCTGCTCGGCAGCGAGGGCGGCGGCTTCTTCCAGATGATGCAGCAGCTGCCGCAGGAGCGCCTGGTCATCGGGGTGGGCGCGGTCTCCGCGATGCAGCGGGCGGTCGAGCTCGCGGTGGCGTACGCGAAGGAGCGCACCGCCTTCGGCAAGACCGTGTTCGCCCACCAGAACACCCGGATGGTCCTCGCCGACTGCGCCACCCGCACCCGCGCCTCGCGGATCTTCCTGGACGACTGCATCACCCGGCACGCCCGCGGTGAGCTGGACGTGCCGACCGCGGCGATGGCCAAGCTGTGGCTCACCGAGGGCCAGTGCGAGGTGGTCGACAAGTGCCTGCAGATCTTCGGCGGGTACGGCTACACCACCGAATACCCGATCGCGAAGATGTACGCCGACGCGCGCGTCCAGAAGATCTACGGCGGCACCAACGAGATCATGAAGGAGCTGATCGCGCGTGTCCTCTAGCAACGACGCTTTTGTGTACGACACGGTCCGCACCCCGCGCGGCCGGGGCAAGGACACCGGCGCGCTCCACGGCACCAAGCCGATCACCCTGGTCGCGGGCCTGATCGACGCCCTGCGCGACCGGAATCCCGGCCTCGATCCGGCAGCGATCGACGACCTGGTTCTCGGCATCGTGACCCCGGTCGGCGAGCAGGGCGGTGACCTCCCCCGCGCCGCCGCACTGCTGGCCGGCCTCCCGGAGACCACCGCCGGCGTGCAGCTCAACCGCTTCTGCGGCTCCGGCCTGGAGGCGGTCAACCAGGCCGCCGCCCGCATCCGCTCCGGCTGGGAGCACCTGATCCTGGCCGGCGGCGTCGAGTCGATGTCGCGCAACCCGATGGGCTCGGACGGCGGCGCCTGGTTCCTCGACCCGGAGACCGCCCTGGCGACCGGCTTCGTGCCGCAGGGCATCAGCGCCGACCTGATCGCCACCATCGAGGGCTTCAGCCGCGACGACGTCGACGGCTACGCGCTGCAGTCGCAGGAGCGGGCGGCCAAGGCCATCGCCGGGGGTCTGTTCGGCCGCTCGATCGTGCCCGTCCGCGACCCGAACGGCCGGACGATCCTGGCCGCCGACGAGCACCCCCGGCCGGATACCACCCGCGAGGGTCTGGCCCGGCTCAAGCCGGCCTTCGGCGCGATCGGCGCGGCGGCCGGCTTCGACGCGGTGGCGCTGCAAAAATACCACTGGGTCGAGAGGATCAACCACGTCCACCACGCCGGCAATTCGTCCGGAATCGTGGACGGTGCGGCGTTGGTCGCGATCGGCAGCGAGAGGCTGGGCGAGAAAATGACCCCGCGTGCCCGAATTGTCGCAACGGCGGTGACCGGCGCCGACCCGACGATCATGCTGACCGGCCCGATCCCGGCGACCGAGAAGGCACTGGCGATCGCCGGCCTCACCACCAAAGACATCGACCTCTTCGAGATCAACGAGGCCTTCGCCGCCGTCGTCCTCAAATACCAGCGCGACCTCGGCCTCGACCCGGAGAAGGTCAACGTCAACGGCGGCGCGATCGCCCTCGGCCACCCGCTCGGCGCGACCGGCGCGATGCTGCTCGGCACCGCCCTCGACGAGCTGGAACGCCGCGACCAGCGCCGCGCCGTGGTCACCCTGTGCATCGGCGGCGGCATGGGCGTCGCCACCGTGATCGAGAGGCTCTCATGATCCGCTACGAGCGCGCGACGGACGGGATCGTCACCCTCACCATCGACGACCCGGACCAGTCCGCGAACACGATGAACCTCGCCTACGCGGCCGCGATGACCGCCGCGGTGGACCGCCTCGAGGCCGAGCGCGAGGATGTCACCGGCGTGATCGTGACCAGCGCGAAGACGACGTTCTTCGCCGGCGGCGACCTGCCGATGATGAGCCGGGTGACCGAGGCGGACGTGCCGGCGCTGTTCGAGCTGCTCGGCACGATCAAGCGGGACTTCCGGCGCCTCGAAACCTACGGCCGGCCGGTGGTGGCCGCGATCAACGGCGCGGCGCTCGGCGGCGGCCTGGAGGTCGCGCTCGCCTGCCACCACCGGATCGCCCTCGACGCCAAGGGCACCCGGCTCGGCTTCCCCGAGGTCACCCTCGGCCTGCTGCCCGGCGCGGGCGGCGTCACCCGTACGGTCCGGATGCTCGGCATCGCCCCGGCCCTGATGACCTGGCTGCTCACCGGCCGGCGCTGGAAGCCGGCCGACGCGCAGGAGAACGGCCTGGTCGACCAGGTCGCCGCCACCGAGGCCGAACTGATCACCCTGGCCCGGGAGTGGATCATCACGCACCCGGACGCCGCCCAGCCGTGGGACCGCCCCGGCTACCGGATGCCCGGCGGCACCCCGTCCAGCCCGAAACTCGCCGCGCAGCTGCCCGCCTTCCCGGCCACCCTGCGCAAGCAGCTCAAGGGCAACCGGATGCCGGCCCCGGAGGCGATCCTGGCGACCGCGGTGGAGGGCGCCCAGGTCGACTTCGAGACCGCCCAGCTGATCGAGACCCGCGGCCTGGTCAAGCTGCTCACCGGGCAGATCGCCAAGAACATGATGGGCGCGCTCTTCTTCGACCTGCGCGCCGTCAACGGCGGCCTGGCCCGCCCGCGGGTCGAGGTCCTGCCGGCCACCAAGGTGGCGGTGCTCGGCGCCGGCATGATGGGCGCCGGCATCGCCCAGGCGTGCGCCCGGGCCGGCCTGCCGGTGGTCGTCAAGGACGTGACGCCCGAGCTCGCCGCCCGCGCGGCCGGCCCCGGCATCGTCACCACCGCCGACGTCGACGACCTGCGCGGCTGCGACGTCGTGATCGAGGCCGTCTTCGAGGACCCGGCGCTGAAGGCACAGGTGTTCGCCGAGGTCGAACCGGTCCTCGCGCCCGGCGCGCTGCTCGCCTCCAACACCTCCACCCTGCCGATCACCGGCCTGGCCGGCACCGTCGGCCGGCCCGCCGACTTCATCGGCATGCACTTCTTCTCCCCGGTCGGCAAGATGCCGCTGCTGGAGATCGTGGTCGGCGAGAAGACCCGGGACGAGGCGGTGGCCCGCGCCTTCGACCTCGGCCGGCGGATCGGCAAGACGCCGATCGTGGTCAACGACGGCCGGGGCTTCTTCACCAGCCGGGTCATCGGCCGGTTCATCGACGAGGCGATCGGCATGGTCGCCGAGGGGGTGCCGGCCCCGTCGATCGAGCAGGCCGCGCTGCAGGCCGGCTATCCGACCGGGCCGCTCGCCCTCGCCGACGAGGTCAGCCTCCTGCTCGTCCAGCGGATCCGGCGGCAGTTCGAGGCGGCGGCCGGCGATGGCTTCGAACGGCTGCCCTCGCACGACCTGGTCGATCGGCTGGTCGACGAGCATGACCGCCCCGGGCGTGCGGGCGGTCGCGGCTTCTACGCGTACACCCAAGAAGGCAAGCGCGACGGCCTCTGGGACGGCCTCGCCCAGCTCGCCACCGACGAAGGCCGCGCCGTTCCGTTCGATGATCTTCGCGACCGGTTCCTGTTCGCCGAGGCCCTGGACGCGCGGCGCTGTCTCGCCGAAGGCGTGCTGCGCACCGAGGAGGACGGCAACGTCGGCTCGATCCTCGGCATCGGCTACCCGGCCTGGACCGGCGGGGTGCTGCGGTTCGCGGCTCAGCACGCCGACTTCCGCGGACGCGCTCTGGAGCTGGCCAAGCGCTACGGCGACCGGTTCGTGCCCGCATGAGCGGCCCGCTGGCCGGGATCCGGGTCGTCGAGCTCGCCGGGCTCGCCCCCGCCCCCTTCGGCTGCATGATCCTCGCCGACCTCGGCGCCGACGTGATCCTCATCGACCGTCCCGGTGGCCAGGGCATCGCCCCGCCGCCGGGCCCGTTGCAGCGCGGCCGCCGCTCCCTGGTCCTCGACCTGAAGACCGAAGCCGGCGTCACTGATCTGCGACGCCTGATCGAGCGCGCCGATGTCCTGGTCGAGGGCTACCGCCCCGGCGTCGCCGAACGCCTCGGTTTCGGCCCGCAGGACACCGAGAAGATCAACCCCAGGCTGGTGTACGCCCGGATGACGGGCTGGGGCCAGGACGGGCCACTCGCCGCGCGCGCCGGCCACGACATCGACTACATCGCGATCGCCGGCGCCCTCGAACCGATCGGGCGCGCCGGTGCGCCGCCGCACGCCCCGCTCAACCTGATCGGCGACTTCGCCGGCGGTGGCATGCTGATGACCGTCGGCATCCTCGCCGCCCTGCTCGAACGGGAACGCTCCGGCCGTGGCCAGGTCGTCGACGCCGCCATGGTCGACGGGTCGGCGCTGCTCATGACGTTCATCCACGGCATGAACGCGGCCGGGCTGTGGCCGTTCCCGCGCGGCGAGAACATGCTCGACGGCGGTTCCCCGTTCTACGACACCTACCGGACGTCCGACGGGGGTTTCCTGGCCGTCGGCGCCCTCGAACCGCCGTTCTACGCCGCCCTGCTCACCGGCCTCGGCCTCGACACCGAGGACCTCCCGTCCCAGCACGACCGGGACGGCTGGCCGGTGCTGCGCCAACGCTTCGCCGAGGTGATCGGCTCGCGGACCCGCGACGACTGGGCCGCGGTGTTCGCCGGCAGCGACGCCTGCGTGGCGCCGGTCCTCTCCCCCGCCGAGGCGCCGGACCACCCGCACAACCGGGCCCGGAACGCGTTCGTCGAGGTCGGCGGGATCGTCCAGCCGGCCCCGGCGCCCCGGTTCGGCCGCACCCCGCCGCCGACCCCGGCGCCGGTGACCGAAAGCACCGTCGACGAGGTCCTCGGCAGCTGGTAATCGCTCAGATGGGCCGGGCGGGAGCCGATGCTCCCGCAGACTCGACGAACTCACCAGGATCGCCGACGTCGCGATGGACGAGGACAAGGCGATGTCCCGCCGCTGATCATGTTTTGTTGCTTTGCGGTTGCCGCCCTCAGGTGATGGGCCTCACCACCGATCGTGGTGGCATTCGACGACCGCGAAGCAGCGGCCTGAGCAGAGGCAGAGTCACATGCGGAGACTGCACGACATCGGTGTCGCCAAGCGCCTGGGCCTGATCGTGGGCATCGGGGCAGTACTCCTGGCCGCGCTGGCCGGCATCAACCTCTACGGCCAGAGCAAGATCGCCACGCAGAGCCGGACCATCACCGGGCTGCAGGCGGGCCTCGCCGCCCTGCACCACCTGGACACCCGGCAGAGTGAGCTCAAGGTCGACGCCTACCGGTCGCTGCTCGGCCAGGACGTCACCCAGGACGTGGTCGACGACGTGCAGTCCTCGGTCGAGGCCGCCGACGCGGTCGCCGCCTCCGGCCTCTCCGCCGACCTGCAGGCCAACTTCACCAAGATCCGCCCCGACTTCGTCGATTTCAGCGCCTTCATCACCGACTTCACCAACGCCGCCAAGTCGAACCGTGCCACCGCGGTCAAGAACATCGCGCAGATCGCCGAGCGCAACCACGTCACCGACGACGAGCTGGGTGCCCTGACCGACGCCACCACCGCGGCCGCCGAGCAGGAGCAGAAGGACATGGACTCGGCGGTCGCGTTCACCCGTACGCTCGCCCTGGTCGTGGCCGGTCTCGGCCTGCTCCTGATGATCGGCCTGGCGATCCCGCTGGTCCGTTCGATCCTCAAGCCGGTCCGCCGGCTCGGCGTCGTCATCGACGCCCTCGCCGCCGGCGACCTGACCGTCCGCAGCGAGATCACCAGCGGCGACGAGCTCGGCTCGATGGCCGCCAACCTGGACCGCACCCTCGACAAGCTGCGCGGCTCGATGACCACCATCGCCGCCGACGCCGACATGCTCGCCAGCGCCTCCTCCGAGCTGTCCGCGGTGGCCGGCACCATCGCCGAGGCGGCCGGCAACACCAACGCCCAGACCGCGTCGGCCGCCGCCGAGGCCGACGAGATCTCCCGCAACGTCCAGTCGGTCGCGGCCGGCTCCGAGGAGATGGGCCTGGCCATCCGGGAGATCTCCCGCAACACCAGCGAGTCCGCCCAGATCGCCGCGATCGCGGTGAACGAGGCCGCCCGGGCCGGCGAGGTCATCCGTCAGCTCGGCGAGTCCTCGGCCGAGATCGGCAACGTCATCAAGCTCATCACCTCGATCGCCGAGCAGACCAACCTGCTCGCCCTGAACGCCACCATCGAGGCGGCCCGGGCCGGCGAGATGGGCAAGGGCTTCGCGG
>NZ_BOML01000050.1 GCF_016862175.1 Paractinoplanes durhamensis
GGGCAAGGGCTTCGCGGTGGTCGCCTCCGAGGTCAAGGACCTCGCCCAGGAGACGGCCAAGGCCACCGAGGACATCGGTGCCCGGGTCGCGGCCATCCAGCAGGACACCGGCGGCGCGGTCGAGGTCATCACCCGCATCTCCGAGGTCATCGCGCAGATCAACGACTTCCAGACCACGATCGCGTCCGCAGTCGAGGAGCAGACCGCCACCACCGGCGAGATGAGCCGCAGCATCGGCGAGGTCTCCAACGGCTCGGCCCGGATCGCCACCAACATCAGCGACGTGGCCACCGCCAGCGCCACCTCCAAGGAGGGCGTCGAGCAGACCCGCCAGGCGTCGGCCGAGGTCGCCCGCACCGCCGAGGACCTGCGCGGCCTGGTGAGCGCCTTCAAGTACTGAACTCATCCCCCCGAGGCGCCGCCGCGCCGGCCACGGATGGCCGGCGCGGCGTCGTCATTTCTCGTACGTCACGGCGTTCAGGTTCTCGCCGATGGATCGGCTGCCGCTCAGCCGCAGCGGTTCGCGGGTCGGCCTTTATGTACTCACCCTGCGCGGCGACCGGATCAGCGCGCTGACCAGGTTCGAGTCCTCATTCGGGGTATCCGCGGTTCCCAAGGAGGTCGCGACTTCGTAGCGTGTCCGGCGTGACCATCCTGGACGATTTCGCGAGCACGCTGCTGTTCCGCCGTTCCGTCACCCCACCGCCGACCCGCGACATCGAGCGCCTGTCCGACGGCGTCTACCACGTCGACCAGCACGACGAGGACCACGTCTACCTGCTCACCGTCCAGTGCATCCCGCGCGTACGGCTGGAGTTCGACCGCCCCTTCACCGTCGGCGAGATCGCCGGCGTCCCCGCCGACCTGGTCGAGGTGACCGTCGCCAACCACGTCGAGGTCACCCTGGATGCGACGCCCGGCGCGCAGCGCTTCGACGAGGGTGCGCCATCCGGCTCGTCACCGGCCGAGGAGCTGGCCCAGATCACCGTGACGGTCGCCGACGACGCCGGCACGTCCTACCAGCTCACGTCCGGCCAGGCCGGCGGCCCCGGCACCGAGTGGCAGGTCCGCTGGAACTTCCAGCCGGCCCCGCCGCCCACCGCCCGCCACCTCACCCTGCACTTCACCGCCCCCGGCACCGCACCGGCCGAGATCCGCCTCCCACTCCCGGCGAACTGATGCCCGCCCGCGCGGTCTACCCGGGCACCTTCGACCCGTTCACCCCCGGCCACCGCGACATCGTCGACCGGGCGCGGCGGTTGTTCGACGCGGTCACCGTGCTGGTCGCGGTCAACGCGGACAAACAGCCGACCACGACGCAGACCGAGCGGCTGACGGCCCTGCGCGACTCACTGCCGGCGGCCTGGACCAACGTCACGGTCACCGCATGGTCCGGCCTGACCGCCGCCTTCTGCCGTGCACACGGGTACGACGTGATCATCCGCGGCGTCCGAGGCCCGGCCGACCTGCCGCACGAATACCAGCTGGCCGCGATGAACGAGACCCTGGGCATCACGACGCTGCTGCTCCCGGCCCGCCCCGAGCTGGCCCGGGTGTCGTCCACCGCCGTGCGGGGCTGCTAGAAGGACGAGACCCGCAGCCAGCCGGGCCGCTCACCGCCGCCCTCCCACTGCCCGAGCCCGTCGAGCAGCTCGACCAGCCGAGAGGCGGAGACGCCGCTCTCCCACGCGACGAACATCCCGTCCTCCGGCCGCTCCAGCTGATACGCCGCGACTTCGGCCCGCGGCCCGTAGAACAGCGCCACCTCGGCCTCGATCACCCGCCCACGCAGCCGAAGAATCCAGGTCGGATCCATCCCGGCGGTATCCAGCGGCCCGAGAACCTCAGCGCCCCGCCGATCTCCCCACTCCCGCAAGCCCAAGCCCAAGCTTTCGTACGGCTCGTCACGCTGCGACATGCGCCGAAAGATACCCGTAGGCCGCGAATGCCTCGCGCCGGCGGACATGTCGGCGGCAACTCCGGCGCCCGTTCACCCTCCGCGTAGGCGATCAAGAAGCCCAGGAGACATGGTGCGCACTTCTGCCGACGAGCGGACGCGTTCCAATTTCCAGGATGTCGGCGTCTCAATGAGTCTGGATGGCCCCGACATCCTGGAAACTGTGTTGATCTAGGTGCAAACCAACGTACCGGGTGCGGCGGCAGCCAGCGGTCGCGGCGACGCATCCGGGTCTGCCGCCGGCAAGGCACGTCGCGCCGCCGGGGAACGGCGACGACGCCATCCGGCGACAGCCACGGTCTGGCGATCCCTGGTTGGGCTGTGCCTTCATCCGGATCGGCGGATGCCGTGCACTGGGTGTTGTCAGCTCACGTCGTGCCGAGGAGATTTCGATGACCGGATGGACCGCAAGTCAGCTGCCGAACCTGAGCGGGAAGACCGTGCTGATCACCGGGGGTGGGCGGGGGCTCGGGCTGATCGTCGCGCGTGAGCTCGGGCGGGCGGGGGCGCGCGTGATCCTCGGCGTACGGGAAACCGGGGTTGCTCTTGACGCTGTTGCCGGCATGGCCGGGGAATTTGAGGTTCGGGAGCTCGATGTTGCTGATCTTGACTCGGTGCGCGGGTTTGCCGGGGCTTGGGACGGTGAGCTCGACGTTCTGATCAACAACGCCGGGGTCATGGACATCCCGGCGGCTCGGACCGCGCAAGGTCTCGACGTGCAGACCGCGACGAACTATTTCGGGCCGTTCGTGCTCACCAACCTGCTGCTGCCGCATCTCGCCGATCGGGTCGTCACGGTCACCAGTCAGCTGCATCGCACCGGCAGGCTCGACCTCGGTGATCTTGACTGGCGGGCGCGCCGCTACAGCCGGATGGGCGCCTACGAGGCCTCCAAGCTCGCCGTCGTGCTCTTCTCGCTGGAGCTGCAGCGCCGCCTCGACGCCGCGCACAGCCCGGTCCGGTCGGTCCTCGCCCACCCGGGCATCGCCCGCACCGCCCTCGCCGCGCATTCGCGTTCCAACATCATCAACCGGCTCCGGTTTCTGACCAACGATCCAGAGCAAGGAGCACTGCCGATTTTGTACGCCGCCACGCAGGACGTTCCGGGTAACGCGTATGTGGGGCCGGACGGTTTCGGTGGCCTCAAGGGGCGGCCTGCGCCGGGTAAGCCGAGCCGCGCCGGATCGGATCCCGCGGTGGCGGCCGGGCTGTGGCGGGCGACCGCCGCCCTCACCGGAGTCCGGTAGCCGCTCCGACCAGGCCGGCTACCGCCCGCGACCGGCTGTGTGCCGGCCAGGCCAGGACCGTGGTGACGTGCGGCGCGTCGGTCAGCGGGACGGCGGTGTGGGCGCTCCACAGCCACCATCGGGACGAGGCGCAGAGGACAGCCGTGGTCTGGCCGAGGGCGATCAGCTGGGCCAGCTGCGACAGGTCGTGGATCTCCGGGCCCGGGCCCGGCTCGTAGGTGCCGTCCGGCCGCGGCCAGCGCGCGACCGGCAGGCCGGCGACCGCGCCGATCTCGGCCATGGTCAACGCCGTACGCGTGGCCAGCGGGTGTTCGGCCGGCAGGATCGCCACCTGCTGCTCGGTCAGCAGCTCCTCGGTGTCGAAGCCGGTCAGCTCGTCGAACGGCCGCTGCATGAGCGCCACGTCGGCCCGGCCGTCGCGCAGCATCCGGGCCTGGTCGCCCATGCCGCACAGCAAAACCTCGACCTCGGCGGCGTACGCGTCGAGCAGGGTACGCAGCAGCTCGTGGTTCGCGCCGGCCTTGGTCGCCAGGACCAGGCGGTTGCCGCCGTCGGTGGCGGCGCGCTGGGTGCGGCGGGCCGCGGCGGCCGCGGCGTCGAGCAGGGTGCGGGCCTCGTCCAGCAGCACCCGGCCGGCGCCGGTGAGGGCGACGCCGCGGCGGTTGCGTTCGAGGAGGGTGACGCCGAGCCGCCGTTCGAGCTGCTGGATCGCCCGGGACAGCGGCGGCTGCGCCATCCCGAGCCGGTCCGCCGCCCGGCCGAAGTGCAGGTCCTCGGCCACCGCGACGAAGTACCTGAGTTCCCGGGTCTCCAGCACGTCCATCGGGCCAGCGTACGTCGGTGATACCGGCCGAGTATCACCGACGGACCGGATCGGTGTCAGGACATCGCCGGCCGGCGACGCAGCATCGACGTCATGAGTGAGATGAAGACCGCGCTGGTCACCGGCGCGAACAAGGGACTCGGGTACGAGATCGCGGCCGGGCTGGCCGCACTGGGCTACCGGGTGGCGATCGGCGCCCGCGACCGGGCCCGCGGGGAGGCGGCGGCGAAGACCCTGCCCGGCGCGTTCGTGGTGCCGCTCGACGTCACCGACGACCGGAGTGTCGCCGAGGCCGCCGGAATGCTCGACCGGCTCGACGTGCTCGTCAACAACGCCGGCATCTCCGGCGAGACCGGGCCGGGCTGGGCGCAGGACCCGACCACGCTCGACCTCGGGATGGTCCGCGAGGTGGTGGAGACCAACGTCTACGGGGTGATCCGGGTGACCAACGCGATGCTGCCGCTGCTGCGCCGGTCGCCGCAACCGCGGATCGTCAACGTCTCCAGCAGCGTCGGCTCGGTGACCTGGCAGGCCGACCCGGCCGTCGACGTCGGCCCGATCATGGCGGCCTACTCCCCGACGAAGTCGTATCTCAACGCGGTCACCGTGCACTACGCCCGGCAGTTCGCCGGCACCAACATCCTGATCAACGCCGCCTGCCCCGGCCTGGTCGCCACCGACTTCACCGGCTTCCAGGGCCGGCCGCCCCGGGAGGCCGCGGCCACCCCGATCCGGCTGGCCACCCTGCCCGACGGCGGCCCGACCGGCTCGTTCCAGAACGACGACGGGGTCATCCCCTGGTGAGCCCGGCTGGCATCATCGGGGCATGGCCGACCGCAGGAAGCGCGCGAACCTGTTCCCGACCGACGGCGCACCCGACCCGCGCATCGAGCCGCTGCGGCAGGGCGACGAGCGGGCCACCCTGGTCCTGTTCCTGCGCGACCAGCGCCTGACCCTGGAGGTCAAGTGCCGCGGGCTGGGCCCGGAGGAGCTCGCCGCCCGGTCGGTCGAGCCGTCCACGATGTCGCTGCTGGGCCTGGTCCGGCACATGGCCGACGTGGAGCGTCAGTGGTTCCGCCAGCGCCTGTCCGGTGAGGACGTGGCGCTGCGCTACCAGACAGCGGCCGACCCGGACGGCGATTTCGACTTCGACAGCGCGACCACCGACCCGGCCGAGGCATGGGCGGCGTGGCGTGAAGAGTGTGCCTTCACCGACCGTTTCATCTCCTCCGCCGACCTCGGCACTGTCTACGACGGCATACCCGGGGTCGGCCGGATCTCTTTGCGCGAGACGGTCGTCCACATGATTGAGGAGTACGCCCGGCACAACGGCCACGCCGACCTGCTCCGCGAACGCATCGACGGCCGGATCGGCCAGTAGCGCTTGATCACGCGTTTCCGCAGGTAACCTGCCGTTTCGGAGCAATGCCGTCGGAGGGGCCGGCCGTCCACCTGGCCCAGGATCTCGACGGGCGGCGGGTGGCGGTCAAGCTGATCCGGTCCGGGCCGGCGGCCGACCCGGAGTTCCGGGCCCGGTTCCGCAGCGAGGTCAACCGGGCCCGCCAGGTGCCGCCGTTCTGCACGGCCGCCGACATCTTCGCGTGGGGCGTCCTCGTGGCGTACGCGTCCACCGGGCGCACGCCGTTCGCCGCCGACAACCCGGTCGGGAAGATCCGCACCCAGGAACCGGACCTGACCGGCCTGTCCGGGCCGATCCGCGACCTGGCCGCCGTCGCCGGCTAGCCCGCCTGGACGGGCAGTTGCAGGTACGAGGCGTGCTCGCCGCCGGTGTGGATGACATGCAGGCCCTTGTTGGCCGGGGTGTACTCGCGGAGCGCCGGCATCATCGGGCCGAGCAGGTGCCGGCCGCTGACCACCAAGCGGAGCTGTTCGCCGGGCCGGAACGAGATGCCCAGCGGGAACAGGTCGATCTCGACGGCGACGATCTGGCCGTGGTCGCTGCTTCGCGGTCTGGGGTGGCTTCGCGTCAGCGGTTGGAGACGCTGAAGTGCATGTAGTCCTTCAAGCTTCGCCACTGGCCGCCCCAGAAATAGCCGTTCGCGGTGAACGCCCTGCCCGCTCCCTCGGCGTGGATCATGCCGATCTTGTAGCTGTTGCGGTTCAGGTAAGCGCGGCCTCCGCCCGGTGACACCGACCCACCCCGGATCATCGGGTTCTGCAGCGGGTTGATGTCGATGGCCGTGCCGTACGCATGCTCCGACCACACGTCCGTGCCGCCGACCGGGCGGCAGTTGTAGCCCGCCGTCACGATGCCCATGTCGGTCTCGCCGGGCATGTTCACCGACATCGGGGCCATCGCCATGATCCGGTAGCGCCAGCGGAACAGCGTGAAGAAGATCTTCTGGACCCTGGTGACCACGTCGCGGTGCACGACGATGCTGCCGTCGTGGTAGGCGCCCTGCAGGTCGATGTAGGAGACCCACACCTTGCGCAGCGCGGCCGGCGGGACCGGGCAGCGGTCGGCCGGATCCCAGTTGACCATGGCAGGGGTGACCCATTCGACGTGCGTGCGCCAGTCGCGCAGCTGCACCGCAGGCGGGGCCAGCCGCAACGTCTCGTCGATGTGCACGGGATACGGCGGCACGATCTGGTTCCAGCGCCCGATGTCCGCCATCCGCAGCCCGGCCGCCCGCGCGATGCTCCGCATGGTCTCGCCGGGCGCGACGACATGCCACACCGAGCCGGCCCGCACGACGGCGGCCTGAGCCGGGCGCCCCGGCAGGACGGCTGCCGGGACGACCAGGACCAACAGTGCGGCGAGCAGTCTTTTCAGCACGGTTACCGACCGTACGAACAGCTTTGCCCCATCGCAGGCGAAACGCGAAAATGATACGACTTTCTCAGTTCACCGAAACATCGAGAGCTACGGGTACGGGCTGGAGCGTCACCCGCACCGCAGTGCCGGGCGTCAATGACGGCAGCAGGCCGCTGGCGACCTGGGCAACGACGAGCGTCTCCCCCACGGTGACCGTCACCCGGCTGGTCGCACCGAGGAAACTGCTGGTCAGCACGCTCCCCTCACCGTCCGCGGCGGGCGCCACGTCCACCGCCTCGGGCCGCACCAGCGCCGTCGCGGGCCCGGCCGGCGCCGGCGTGACCAGCGGCAGCGAGGTCCCGAGAACGGTGATGGACGAGTCGGCGACGACCCCGGGCAGCCGGTTGCTCAACCCCACGAAGTCGGCGACGAACGCACTCGCCGGTTGTTGATAGACCTCGGCCGGCGGGGCCAGCTGCTCGAGCCGCCCGGCCCGCATCACCCCGACCCGGTCGGCGACCGCGAGGGCCTCCTCCTGGTCGTGGGTGACGAACAGCGTGGTCGTGCCGACCTCGGTCTGGATCCGCCGGATCTCCTCGCGCAGCTGCACCCGCACCTTGGCGTCGAGCGCCGACAACGGCTCGTCGAGAAGGAGCACGGCCGGTTCGATGGCGAGGGCCCGGGCGAGGGCGACCCGCTGCTGCTGCCCACCGGACATCTGATGCGGATAGCGGTCGCCGAACGTCGACAGCCCGACGAGGTCGAGCATCGCCGCCGCCCGGCCCGGCACCCTGCGCCGGCCGCGCAGCCGGAGCCCGAACTCGACGTTCTCCAGGGCGGTGAGGTGCGGGAACAGGCTGTACGCCTGGAACACCATGCCCATGTCGCGACGGTTGGCGGGCAGCCGGGTGACGTCCTTGCCGCCGACCAGCACCCGCCCGCCGTCGGCGTCCTCCAGGCCGGCGAGCACCCGCAGCGCGGTCGTCTTGCCGCAGCCGGACGGCCCGAGCAGCGCGATCAGCTCACCGGCCGCGATCTCCAGGTCGAGGCTGTCGAGGGCGTGCACCGTGCCGAACGTGCGGCGCAGCCCCTCCAGGTGCACGGCGACGCCGCTCATGCCGGCTCCTCGCTGCGCTTCGAGCTGCCAAGAGCAAATTCCGCACTGAGCTTGCCGATTCGCTCGCTGCGCTCGTTCATGAGTTCTCCTTGGTGGAACGGCGCCGGTCGCCGGCCAGGGACAGCAGCAGGAGCAGCACGAACGCCAGCAGCAGCGCCGCGAGCGACACCGCGACCGACATGGTGGCGCTGCTCTTGCCGAGCAATTCGATGGAGACCTGCAGGTTGGTGCGGTTGAGCAGGGACGCGATGGTGAATTCGCCGAGCACCAGGGCGACGGTGAGGAACGCGGCCGACAGCACCGCCGACCGGATGTTCGGCAGCACCACTCGCAGGATCACCGTGGTCCAGCTCGCGCCGAGACTCCGGGCCGCCTCGGCCAGGGTTTTCACGTCGATCCCGGAAAGACCGGCGTCGATGGCGCGATAGGCATAAGGCAAAACCAGGATGGTGTACGCGAAGACCAGGGTCAGCGACGACCCGCCCAGGAAGTACGTGACCCAGGCGTAGACCGGCGCGAGCCCGACGACCAGCACGATCGCCGGAATGGTCAGCGGCAGCAGGCACAGGAATTCGACGAGCCGGCGGAGTTTCGGCAGACGTAGGCGTACCCAGATAGCTGTCGGAACAAGAAGAACCAGCATGAGTACGGCGGTGAGCGCGGCCTGCTCCAACGAGGAGACGATGCCCTCGGCGAGATCCGGATAGGTGTCGCTGAGCTTCGGCCAGTTGACCAGCAGCGGCCACGTCTCCGCGTTGCGCGTGCTGAATTCCACCATGGCGGCCAGCGGCAGCAGGAAGAAGATGCCGAGCACGACCAGCACCGCCCAGCGGAAGATCCGCTGTTTGCGGTGCCGGCGGGCGATCACCCCAGCCATTTCGCGGTCCTCCGCTCCAGCAGTGCGTAGAGGGCCATCACCACGGCGACCACGATGACCATGCCGAGCGCCATCGCCTTACCGAGGTTCTGCTGGCCGAGGACGACCTCGCTGGTCAGCGCGCCGCGAATCTGCAGGGGAATGATCGGGCTGCCCTGGCTGACCAGGGCCGCTGCCGTCGCGTACGCCGAAAAGGCATTGGCGAAAAGCAGCAGGGTGGAACCGAGGAACGCGGGGGCGAGCAGCGGCCCGGCGACCCGGGTCCAATACTGCCACGTGGTGCCGCCGAGGCTTTCCGCGGCTTCCCGCCACTGCGGCCGGATGCCGTCGAGGGCGGGCAGGAACACGATCAGCATCAGCGGGATCTGGAAATACGTGTAGACCAGGATCAATCCCGGAAGCTCGAAGAGCCACACGCCGTTGGCGTACAGATCAATGCTCAGATGATCTTGAAGCCAGACCGTGACGAAACCGCTCAGGCCGATGGTCGCCAGGAACGCGAACGCGAGGGTGACGCCGCCGAACTGCGCGAGCACCCCGGCCGCGGAGGTGACGACGCGCCGCAGCGTGCCGCCGGCTTTCGAGGTGACCAGGGCGTACGCGAGGAGCGCGCCCAGAATGGCACCGATGACGGCGCTGACCGCGGAGAGCGTGATGCTGCGGCCGAACGCGTCCAGGATGTAACCGTTGGTCAGCGCCTTGACGTTGGCGAAGCTGACCCCGCCGTCGTCACCGGCGAATGCGCCGATCACGACCACCAGCGTCGGGATGATCAGGAAGATCACGACGTACGCGAAGAACGGAACCGTGCCCAACAGCGCGGTGCCCCGCGGCTTGCGCCGCGGGGCCGCTACGGCCTGGTCAGCCAATGGTCTTGGCCCAGTTCGCGGTCAGGTACTCCTTCGCCTTGGCGTTCTGCGCCTCGGTCGGGACCACCGGGGTGCCCTCCACCTTGGGCAGTGCGGCGAACGCGGCCGCGTCGATGGTGCCGGCCTTCTGCATGGCGTCGGCGCGGACCGGGCGGGCGCCGCCGTTCAGCCACAGGTTCTGGCCGTCGTCGGAGTAGAGGAACTCCTCCCACAGCCGGGCGGCGGCGGGGTGCGGGGCGTCCTTGCTGATCGCCTGCACGTAGTACGACCCGAGCACCGCACCGGACGGCACGAAGGTCTTCCAGGTCTTCAGCTTGGCGGCCTCGGCCACGTTCAGGTAGTCCCAGTCGAAGACGACCGGGGTCTGGCCGGACTCGATGGTCGCCGCGGTCGGGTCGACCGGCAGGAAGTTGCCGGCCTTCTTCAGGCTGCCGAAGAACTCGACGCCCTTGGTGATGTCCTCGACGGTGCCGCCGTTGGCCAGCGAGGCCATCTGCACGCCACCGAACGCGGCACCGGCCTGGGTCGGGTCACCGTTGAGCGCGACCTTGCCCTTGTACTCCGGCTTGAGCAGGTCGGCGACGCTGGTCGGGGCCGGAACCTTGGCGCTGTCGTAGCCGATCGACATGTAGCCGCCGTAGTCGTTCACCCAGGTCCCGGCGGCCTCCTTGAGCGAGTCCGGGATGTCGGCGAAGGTGGCCACCTTGTACGGCGCGAACATCGCCACGTTGGCGCCGGCCACCGAGCCGCCGAGGTCGAACACGTCGGGCGCCTTGTCCTGGCCCTTGAGCTGGTTCGCGGCGTTGATCTCGTCCTGGCTGGAGCCGTCCGGCTGGGCCGAGTTGACCTTGATGCCGTACTTGGTGCCGAACGCCTTGATGATCTCGCCGTAGTTCGCCCAGTTCGGCGGCAGCGCGATGACATTCAGCTCGCCTTCCTTCTTGGCCGCGGCGATCAGGGCGTCGAGGCCACCGAGGTCGGCGGCGCTGGTGGCGGTCGCCGCGCCCCCGACGGCGGACTTGGAGTCGTCCTGCTTCTCCGGGGGCGAACAGGCCGCGATGGCGACGGCCGTGGTGGCGGCAATAAAGACGGCCAGGGGGCGGCCGATTGGCGTGCGCACTGAGCTCCTCCTTCTGCGCGACCGCAACCGGTGCGCGCTGGGTGGATCATGAAAGTGCTGAGTTGCGGACAAGCGTCCGTCACACGTACAGCCGGAAACATTACGGCCGGTAGTAGCGAAGAGCACAGCGGAAAATCAGGCGATGTCGGCGAACCCGTCCGTTACCGCTCATCGGCCGAGCGGAAACGTGGTGAGGACCTTCCACTGACCCTCTTCGGACACCATCACCGCGGCGTACGTCGTGCGCGCCCCGGCCGGCGGCGTGATGGTGACGAGCATCGTCCCGCCCCCGATCCCGTCCGGCGCCCACGACCCCGGATCCGGCGAGACCACGGCCCCGACCGGCACCGCCTTACCGGCGTCAGCGCCGACCCGCGCGGCCGCCGCGCTGGAAACCAGCGAGCCTGGATCAGTGCTGAGGCGTTGAAGAGCAGCCGCCACCGCCGGCCCTTGATCAGCGGCCGGCCCCGACCCGCGCAGCGCATCCGGCGACGTGGCCGTCGCCCCGGGCCGGGGATGCACCTTCCAGATCGCCACCCCGGCCAGGGCCACCGCAAGCACCCCAAGAACCGGCCACCAGAGCCTGCGCCCCAACGTCTACCCCCTACACCGGACGAACGGTGAAGATCACGATATTGAGGAGTTGGCATCCGCGAATCGCTCGAATGGGCGACGCAGGCGACCTGGCGGACGGCGATTACCGCTATCGGTCCACCAGGTGATCCTCCCTAGAGACCCGCCGGCTCGCCCTGGTCGAGCGTCTCAAGCAGATAGTGCAGCTCGGCCGCGGCCATGTAGTGCAGTTGGGCAGCGTCGGCGACGGCTGGGTCACGATCACCCGCCAGGATCATCTGAAGGCACCGCAGGACATCCGGCACCCACTCGGGAAGGTCAGTGGCGAGCAATGCGTCCAGCTGTTGATGCGCCTCAGCCTGGCGGTTGTCGCGGATTGCGCTGGACGTTACTGCGAAAAGATCGGCTAGTCCGGTGCGGTCCTCACCGCCGGCGTGCCGGTAGGCGAGGTAGCTGTCGAGCGCACGCTGCCGGGCTACCTGAGCTTGTTCGGGATGACCGGTCTCATCCTCGACCATCGCCAACATCGACCACGGCATCCAAACCTGGCCGGCATGGCCGTACGGCTCGCTGCACTTGATCGCTCGGTGCAGCTCGCCCCGCGCCTCCTCGTAGCGGCCCAGTGTGAACAGGCTGCTGCCCAAGTTGTTGCGTACGGTGCCCTCGGAGGCGAGGTTTCCCAGTCGCTCGAAGATCTCTGCAGCTTGCCGTTCGAAGGCCGCCGCTTCCTCCTCCCTTCCCATTTCCGAGTAGAGATAGCCGAGCTCAACCAGAGTGGATGCCTGGCCGCTGAGGTTGTCCTCCTTAACTCTGATCGCCAAAGCCTCGCGAAACGCTGCCTCGGAAGCCTCGAAATTTCGTACATATCGGTGCACATCGCCGATCTTTTGCCACGCGACAGCCACATGCATCCGCTCGCCCATCTGCTGGAATGCGTCGCGCACCTCCGCATAGGCCGTCAGGGCTTCGTCATACCTTTCCTGGTTCATCCGCACCGTAGCGAGCTGGCCTTTGTTCACCGCCGCACCTCGCATGTCGCCGAATGTCAGGAATCTCGGGTGCGCCTCTTCATAGATCTCCGCAGCCTTTTCCAGACGGCCCAGCAGGGCCATGCAATCGCCGAGTTCGGTAAGGATAGGGCCGATCATCCGATTGGCCGTCTCGTCACCGGCGTCGGCCAGCTGCTGAAGACCATGTAATGCAGCCTTCAGCGGAGTGATCGCCATCTCGGCCGCACGGCTGAGCTTCATTACCCGGCCGAGGCGGGCGTGCGCCATGGCGATGTCGTAGGCCGCGTGCGGGTAGGCATCCCCGCCCGCTGCGAGACTCTGGGTGGTGAGCTGTTGGGCAGTCGCGTATGCAGCGGGCAGATTTCCCTTGTCCACATGCCGGTCAATCTGCGCGGTGGCAGCAAGGTAGCCGGAGTGTGTCCAGTCATTGAGCTTCTGGGCCGCCTGTTCACGCACGGCTACGGCCCTGGCAAGGGCCTTCGGCCGTCCCAGCGGTTGCAGCAGCGTCTCCAGGTTGTGGGCGACACTCACCAATTCCTCGGCAGACTGGAGTGGCGGCAGTCGGTCCAGCATTACCATGAGGTTAGGCAGCTCGAGGGCGGTCAACCGGCGTGCATGCTGCGCATCTCTGAACGACTCCCGATACAGGCTCTTCGTGAGGGAGTACATCAGGTCGATCCAGCGGCGGCCGAAATCCTCGGCCTCCTCGGCGGTCAGCTCGCCGAGCAAGTACGGCGCCAGACCCGGGTCCAGGCGCAGATGGCCCTCGCCCAGGTATTCCCCGAGACCGACGGCGATCAGCTCCTGGGCGAGCTCCGTGACCGGCTCGATGCCCAGTCCGGTCAGCTCGGAGAAAACGCCGAGGTGCACGCCGCCGTGGCAGACGCCCAGCACCCGCACATGTTGCCGCGAAGCCGGCCCGAGGCGGCGCAGCGAGAGCTCGACGCTGGCGTAGAGGGAGTTCTCCCGATCACCGGGATGCTGCAGCTGGAGGTGGTTCATCAGCGACCGCAGATCCGCGGTGGTCGTGAGCACCCCGCGATGGGCGACCTCACGAGCCAGCAGCACCAGAGCG
This sequence comes from Paractinoplanes durhamensis, assembly GCF_016862175.1. Lineage (GTDB taxonomy): Bacteria > Actinomycetota > Actinomycetes > Mycobacteriales > Micromonosporaceae > Actinoplanes > Actinoplanes durhamensis. The sequence goes on from NZ_BOML01000050.1 coordinate 13,445, forward strand.
CGCGCATGCCGGTTGACCGCCTCCACCAGATCGGTGATTTGCTGCGGAGTCTCCCCCTCATCGCGTTCGGGCGGGGTCCAGTCGTTCCGCTTCATCACCTCGCCGACCAGCTCGACCGCATCGGCCCGATCGAGAGCGCCCAGTTCCCGCTCGCGTCCCGGCTCGCCGAACGGCGCGGGAAGCGACTCGCGGGTGGTGAAGACCAGCCGAGTGCGCTCGTCCGCGTCGAGCAGCGTCCGACAAACCGCAAAGATCGCCGCGGACGCGTCCGCCGGATCCGGCGCCTCCGCGGCCCGATCCGGCAGCACACTCTCACAGTTGTCGATCACCACGATGGTCGGCTGGTCCGCTAAGGCCCGCTCCAGAGGTCGGAACGCCTCGTCGAGTTCGCGGTAAGTCGCCACCGTGTAGTTCGGGCCGACGATCTGGTGGCCGAGGGTGTCGAGCACGGCGCGGGCGTCCTGGTGGTGTTCGAGGCTGACGAACGCGGCCCGGGCGAACCGTCCGGTTCGCACCAGCCATCGGGCCAGCTCGGCGGTCAGGGTGGTCTTGCCCTGCCCGCCGGTGCCGCGCACGACCGCCCACGACCGCCGGTGCAGCAGCCGCTCCAAGGCGAGAAGTTCCCGGCTGCGCCCCTGGAACTGATGCTCCGGCGGCTGCGGAAGATCACCGAGACTGAGCTGCCGGCGCCGTGCCTCCTGCCGGCGAACCGCCGCCGCGGGAATCCGGGTGATCAGCTGTGGGTCCTGTTCCTCCTGGTAGAGCACCGGAACGAACCAGTCCTGCAGCCTCAGCTCACCGGCACCCAGGATCTTGCCCCGCACCGGGTCGGCGTGCAGCTCCTGCTGCCCGGCCAGCATCGCGGCGCCCACTCGCGCACCCCGGGCCAGCTCGGCATAGAAGCGGTGCACGAACCGACGGGCGGTCTCCACCAGCACGCTGTGGCTCATCGCCACCACCGACGTCACACCCTCGTCGAGCAGCCGGGCCGCGACCGACGCGGTCGGGTCCACGTCGGTTGTCGCGCTCTGGCACGCCTCCAGGAACACCAGCGGAATGCGGTGCTGACGCACCAGATTGGCCAACCGGCCGGCGTCCACGAAGTCCATCCGGCGCTTCTCCAGGCGGTCCTGGTCGGCCGGGTCCTCGAAGCACAAACCACCCAGACCGAGCCGCCGGTCGTAGACGCCGTGGCCGTCGAAGTGCACCACGTCGAACGGCTGCCCCTGGTCGCCGTCGCGCAGCGCCTTCTCCAGCGCCGCATACGTGGGCGGCTGCAGCACCGTCAGCCGGGCCAGGTCACCCAGCTCCTCGACCGCCTCCACCAGCGGCAGGGCGCTCACCCGGTGGTCGATGTAGCCGACTCGGCGGTCCTCCTCGGGGCGCGGTGAGACCAGCAGGATTCGTACCGGAAGGGCGGTCGGGTGTTCGGTCTGGGGTTGCCGGTTGGGCAGGCGCCGCCGGACCCGGACCGGGTCGCGGCCCTGGAAGAGCCACCCCCGCCCGTCGTGCAGCAGCTCCCACGGCAGGGTCAGCAACCCGGTCGCCGCCTCGCTCGCCTCGGCCTGGGCTTTGGCCAGTGCGCCGCTGGGCAGGTCGCCGTCGACCATCACGGAGAAGCGGCGCTCGGCCCCGCCCGCCGCGTTCTGCCAGGCGTTGAGGGCCTCCCGCGCCACCGGATCGCTCAGCGCGGCCTCGTAGAGGTCGTGACCCCACCCCGGCAGGCGGTCCTGGATGGCCGAGGCTCGCTGGTGGAAGACGCCGACCGGCCACAGGTAGTAGCTCTCCAGGTACCACTTGAGGTCAGCCGCCTCGATCGGGCCCAGCGGCGCGGTGAACTCGAACCGACGGCTCTCGATGTTGCGGGCGCCGGCCCGGGCCGGTTCGTAGATCAGCGTTGCGGTGGCCTGAGCTCGGCGTTTGCCGTCGGCGGTCGCCAGCCGGGGGTCGGTCAGCTTCAGGACGAGCTCCGCGACCGGCTTCGCATCGGGTTCCGAGAACGGCTCGGGGTCGGTAGGCAGCCGCTGGCCGAGCGCGGCGAGCAGCGCCGGCATGGCCGCGCTCAACCCGCCCGGCCCGACCTCGACCGGGACGGCCAGGGGCGGCTCCGGGAACCAGGTCGCCAGCGCCTGCGGCGTGATCCCGGGCAGCAGTACCGGAACGACCCGGCGGCCCAACGAAAGGGCCTTGGCGATCTCCTTCGGCACCCACGGCGAGTTCACCGTGTTCGGGCTCAGCACCGCGATCACCTGCGAGGACGCGGTGATGCCCGCCTCGACCGACGGGGCCAGCAGGTCGCCGCCGCTCATGTCGCGGGAGTCCACCCAGACCGGGATCCGGAAGTCCTCCAGCCGCGCGCGCAGCTCGGCGACGAACGGGTCGTCGGCGGTCGAGTGCGAAATGAACACCGTCACAGATCCACAGTGCCCGCGCGGTCATGCACCAACCACCACCGAAGGTGGACTGTCCGATAGCCGTCAGTAGGACAAACCCGCGCCTCGCTCGAACAGCGGGTTTGCCGAGTCGTCCGGCACGTCGGCCTTCTGGGCGGACACCGCCTGCGGCGACGACGGCAGCTCGAACGGCAACCGGCCACCGGGCCGGCGATCGCCGAACACCGTTGCCAGCAGCACCTCGTCGGAGACGCCGTAGTTGGCGAGCACCGCCCGGGCCCGGTCGGCGACGTTGGTCAGGATCAGCGGGCGGTCCAGCTTCGGCACGGCCACCGTCGGGACGCCGGCCGCCACCGCCGCCTGCATGGCCCGGTAGTCGGGCTCGGTGCCGGTGAAGTTCAGGTCGGTCAGGTCGGTGCCGCCGCGCGGGTCGGACAAGCGCACGATCGCCAGGTCCGCGGTGGCCGGGTCGGGCACGGCGGTCAGGCCGCGCGCTTGCAGCGCTTCCGGGGCGATGCCGTACGCGTACACCCTGGTGCCCTGGCGACCGCGTACCGGAAGGAGGTTGCCCTTGTTGGTCAGGAGCGTCAGCGACTGTGCCTGCGCCTGATCGCCGACCGCCTGGAAGTGGGCGTTGCCGGCGATCCGGGCGGCGCGCTGCGGGTCGGCGTAGGGGTTCTCGAACAGGCCGAGCCGGAACTTCTGCTCTAGGATCCGGCGGGCCGCCTGGTCGACCCGGCTTCGCGCGATCAGCCCGGCCTCGACCGCTCGCACCACGTAGGACGGCTCGTTGGAGCCACCGATCTGGTCCACCCCGGCGGTGATCGACAGGGCGAAACGCTGCAGAACGGTCAGATCCTCCACGCCCCACGGCATGCCGACGCCCCACGGACCGATGAACGACGCGGGCGGCCGGGTGTCGCGGCACTGCTGCGGGCAGTCGCCGGTGATGCCCCAGTCGGAGACGATCACCCCGTCGAAGCCGTACCGGCCACGCAGAAGATCTTTCAGGAGGTACGGGTTGAAGCCCGCCCCCACCTGCGGCATCGCCAGGTCCTTGAGGATCGAGTAGGTCGGCATGATCCCGGCCGTGTCCGCCGCGAACGCGCCGGTGAACGGCACGATGTGCTGCGCGAACCGCCCTCCCGGGAAGATCGCGTACCGCCCGTAGAAGTAGTGGCTGTCGTAGCCGTTGGCCTGGGCGCCGTAGCCGACCCAGTGCTTGGTCACGGTGGCCACACTGCCGGGGTTCAGGCCGTCGTCTCCCTTTTGCAGACCCTCGACGTACGCCTCGACCTGCCCGCGAGCCGCCCGCGGATCGGCGCCGAAGGTGCCGTTGATCCTGGTCCAGCGCGGCTCGGTGGCGATGTCGGCCTGCGGCGAGAGTCCTTCGGTGATGCCGACCGCGCGGTATTCCTGGCGGATGATGTCGCCCAGCCGGCGAGTCAGCCGCGGGTCGCCGGCGGCGCCGATCCCGATCGCGTCCGGCATGGCGGTGGTGCCGACCCGGGACACGGTCTGCCCGGCGGTGACCGAGAAGCCGTTGCGCGGATCGGTGGAGACCACGACCGGGATGCCGAGCGGTTGCCGTTCGGCGATCTCCTGCACCGCGTTGTTCGCCGCGGCGACCCGGTCGGGGGCGGCGGCGAGCCGGGTGATGAACGTCGTGATGCTCCGGTCGGCGGCCAGCTGGGTGACGCCGGCCGGGTCGTAGCCGGTGCCGGACACCGGCAGCGTGCCGTGCACCATGAGCCCGGCCTTCTGCGCGAGGCTCATCCGGGAGAGCAGGTCGGCGGCACGGCGACCGGCCGGCAGGCGCCAGTCCTCGTAGGGCGTGAGCCGGCCGTTGCGGTCCAGGTCCCGGAATTTGAGGTGGCCGGCCTTGATGATCGGCACCCCACGCGAACCCAGCAGCGGCTGCCGCCCGCCGTGGGCCTCGGCGGCCGACGGGCTGAGCGCCAGCCCGGCACTGACCACGACCGCAACAGCCAGCGACAGATTCGCATTCATGACAGCGAAGTTACGCCGTTGTTAAGATCGTTAATAGACGGTCAGGGATCCACCACGGTGCTGTGTTGCCGCCACCAGTCGGCGGCGACGCTCGCCGATTCGTCGAGGAGCAGGGCGGCGATCAACTTGTCGTCGAAGCCCCAGGCGATCTTGAAATAGTTCTCGCCCTCGAGCAGCCCGGTCCAGCACACCATCGGGCCGGCCCGCTCGCCGTTGTGGTTCCAGTAGCCGAGGTATTCGCCGCCTTCCAGGCAGTCGCCCTGACCGTCGCCGTCGACCTGGGTGCCGAGCCCGTCGAAATAGGCCGTCATCGCCGACGTGCTCGAGAACTGGATCACCGCGATCTTGCGACCCATTGCCGGCTTTCCGCTGCACTGGACGGACGCCTCCGCACCGGCGGCCCTGGAGACGTACTCCTCGCAGGTGGACCCGCGCAGATCGCTGAGATCCAGCTTGTCGTAGAGGTCCTGCTGGGCCGGGCTCAACACGTCGCGCGCGCTCGGCGTAGTCGGTCTGGTCGTTGGCGGGCTGCTGGTCGGGATCACGATGAGCCGGCCCGGCCGGGACGACGGGCCGGGCTCCGGGGATCTGGTCGTGGTGATCACCGGCGGTGTCGTGATGGTCGCCGTGGTGGAGCCGTTGTCGTCCGAGCCGGCGATCGCGGCGTAGGCGGTCGCAGTCGCAGCGACGACCAGGGCCACGACCGCGGCCGCCACGATCACGACGCGTGGGCGGCTCTGCCATCCCGGCCGCGGCAGCGGCTCGACAGGAGGCGCCTGCTCGATGGGCGGCGACTCCTCCATCAGCTCGACCGGGATGCGGGTCAGGCGCGCCGGTGACGGGGCGGCCATGATCGAGGCGAGCGCACCCAGGCAGACCACCGCCTTCGGGTCGCCCTCGGCCACCGGCAGCTTCCCGGTGCGTTCGGCGATCAGCGAGGACACCAGCGGGATCCGGCTCGACCCGCCGGTCAGGTAGATCGCGGCGATGTCCTCGACGGTGCGCCCGGCCGCCTCGATCGTGCGGATCAACTCGTCCACCGTGGGCCGCAGCCGCTCCTCGATGGCCGTCTCCAGCTCGGCCCGGGTGATCCGCACCTGGGCGTCGGCGGCGTGCACCGGCACCGTCACCGTGGTGCGGGCGGACAGCGACTCCTTCGCCTGGGTCAGGTAGTCGAGCTGACTCACCCGGCGTTGCCGGCCGCGCACCGACGTGTCCGACCACAGCCTGTCCCACTCCGCGGCCGCCTCGTCCCGCAACTGCGCGCCGACCACCTCGCGCAGGGCCTCGCTGACGTCGGCGCCGCCGAAGCCGGGATCGCCGCCGGGCGGCCCGCAGATCTCGAAACCGCCGGCGGTGCGCCGCAGCACCGCGGTGTCGAACGTGCCGCCGCCGAGGTCGTAGACGGCGATGTGCGCCCCGACCGGGACCTGCGCGCCGCCGGTCGTGTAGTGGATGGCGGCGGCGACCGGCTCCGGGACGAATACCGGCTCGGGCAGCCCGGCCAGGGCCGCCGCGGCCGCGAGCCGGCCGGTCTCGGCGACCGTCCAGCCGGCCGGGTGGGTCAACGAGACCCGCTCGGCGGGCCGGCCGAACCGCCGGGTGGCCTCCTCGGCGACCCGGCGCAGGGTCGCGGCGGTGATCTCCACGGTGCTGATGTCACGGTCACCGAGCCGGATCTCGGCCTCGGCCACCAGGGCGCGTTTGGGCTGCCGCTCGGCGCGGCCGGGATGGATCGCCGCTTCCTGGGCGGCGTCGCGCCCGGTAACGAGGTGGCCGTCCTCGTCGAGGCAGACGACCGACGGCAAATACCGACTGTTGTCTATTTCCAGGATCTCCGACACGCGGCCGTCGGCGGATATGGCGGCGCAGGTGAAACTGCTGCCGTAGTCGATAGCCATTGACCAGCTGCCCACCGCCGCAGTTTAACGAGAGACGCACTGCCCATTCGGGTGACAAATTCCGGGCGAACGAGCTGGACGAAAGGCTCGAAGTCCGTTGTGGACGCCCGCCCCGCCTGGAGCTCCTCGATTGAGTAGGGTGCGCCGCATGGATTGGCTCGACGACACCCGCGATTCCTATGACACCGTTGCCGTCAGCTACGCCGACCTGCTGCGCGACTCGCTCGCCCGCGAGCCGTTCCAGCTCGGGCTTCTCGCGCTGTTCGCCGAGATGGTCCGGGGTGCGGGCGTCGGGCCGGTCGCCGACGTCGGGTGCGGGCCCGGCCGGCTCACCGGGCATCTGCACCGGCTCGGGTTCGACGCGTTCGGCGTCGACCTCTCCCCCGCGATGACCGACGTCGCCCGGCGTGACCATCCCGGCCTGCGGTTCGAGGTCGGCACGATGACCAAGCTGGACCTGGACGACGCGTCGCTGACCGGGCTGCTGTCCTGGTTCTCGCTGATCCACATCCCGGACGACGAGGTGCCCACGGTCTTCGCCGAGTTCCACCGGGTTCTCGCGCCCGGCGGCGCGCTCATGCTGGGATTCCACGCCGGCGACGAGATCAAGCACAAGACCGAGGGGTACGGCGGTCATCCGATGAACGTCTACGTGCACCGCCGCCGCGCGGCCCCGGTGGTCGCCTGGCTGGAGGCGGCCGGCTTCACCGTCGAGGCGGTGATGACCGCGGGCCCGGAGCCGGGCGCGGTCTTCCTGTTCGCCTACCGGTGAGGACGGTGCGGGGGATCACCGCTCTTCCGCACCCGGTTCGGCCGGGTCGCTAGGCTGTTGAGGGCGACGAGGAGGTCCGGATGCCGAGTGTGTACGAGGCGGCAGGCAGCACCGAGGGCCTGGTGCGGCTGGCCGCGGCCTGGCACGCCCGGGTGCTGGCCGACGAGGTGGTGAGCCACGCGTTCAGCCACGGCTACCACCCGGAGCACACCGGGCGGCTGGCCGCCTACTGGGCCGAGGCGCTGGGCGGCCCACCCGCCTACAGCAGCGAGTACGGCACCGAGGCCGAGGTCGTCGGCATGCACAGCGGCAACGGCCCGCACGAGGAGATGGACCGCCGGGCGATCGCCTGCTTCGACGCGGCCCTGACCGACGCCGGCTTCACCACCGGCCCGCTGCGGCAGGTGCTGCACGACTACTTCGCGTGGGCGACCACGACGACGATGACCGGCCACCTCCCGGCCGGCGCCTCCATCCCGCGCTGGTCATGGGACGGCCTTGAGACCCGCCACGACTAGACCGACCATCCGCCGGGCGTCGTAACCCGGCAACTCGGCACCGACGCACAGGTTGCCGACGCCGCGCATCAGCGTGAACGCGTCCAGGCCCGGGGCGATCTCGTCGGCCTCGACCGCCTCGGTCAGCAGCTCGGCGCAGACCGGGACCAGCCGCTGAAGGAAGTAGGCGTGCAACGTCTGGAACGCGCCGGCGTCCGACTGCAGCGCCTCGGCCAGGCCGTGCTTGGTGACCAGGAAGTCGACGAACAGGTCGATCCAGCGGGCCAGCGCCGCGTGCGGCGACGAGAACTGCGCGAGCAGCGTCGGCCCGGCCGCCGCGCACGCCTCGACCTGGTGTTTGTAGACGGCGACGATCAGGTCGGCCCGGGTCGGGAAGTGCCGGTAGATGGTGCCGACCCCGACGCCCGCCTTGGCCGCTACCTCGCGCACCGGCACGTGCACGCCGGACGACACGAACGCGTCGGCCGCCGCGTCCAGCAGCGACTGCTCGTTGCGCCGGGCGTCGGCCCGCTTCCGCTCAGCCATGGAATCCCTTGGTAAAACGGAACACGGTTCCGTATGGTGGTAGCGGAACAACGATCCGCTTTGCCGCCCCAGGATACGGAGCAACCATGCCGACCACCAGTTTCGGGATCATGACCGCGCCGATGCAGGTCGGCTACGACGACATCCGTCGCGTCTGGCTCGAGGCCGACACCGTGCCCGAGCTCGACAACGCCTGGCTGTTCGACCACCTGATGCCGATCGGCGGCGACCCCGACGGGCCCGCCTTCGAGGGCTGGACGCTGCTGTCCGCGCTCGCCGGGCAGACCGCCCGGATCGACCTCGGCCTGCTGGTGACCAGCAACCGGTTCCGGCCGCCCGCGATGCTCGCCAAGATCGCCGCGACCGTCGACGTCGTCTCGGCCGGGCGCCTGATCTTCGGCATCGGCGTCGGGTCCCGCCCCGGGCATCCGCTCGCCGCCCGCGAGTACGCCGCGCACGGCCTGCCGTTCCACGACACCGCGCACGCCGTCGGCAGCTTCGGCGAGGCGTGCGCGGTCATCCGGCGGCTGTGGAGCTCGGACAAGCCGTTCGACTTCCACGGCGAGTACGTCGAACTGACCGGGGCGTTCTGCAACCCGAAGCCGGTGCGGAAGCCGCCGTTCCTGATCGCCGGGCGCTCCGCCGCGGTGCTGCGGCTGGCCGCCGAGCACGCCGACATCTGGAACATCCCGGGCGGCGACGGCATCGCCGACCTCAAGGCCCGCAGCGCGCTGCTCGACCGCTACTGCACCGAGATCGGCCGCGACCCGGCCGAGATCACCCGCTCGCTGAACATCGGCGTCTCCTACGACCGGCCGGCCACCACCCGGGACGCGATCGCCGAGGCGGTCGAGGCCGGCTTCGGGCACATCGTGCTCAGCGTTCCGGCGCCCTACCCGGCCGGGGTCGCCCGGTGGGTGGCCGCCGAGCTGATCAGCTCGGCGCGGTGACCGGCCGCGCCGGCCCGTAGGTGGTGCCGGCCCGGTCGCGCTCCAGCCAGCCGGTCTCCACCAGCATCCGGCGAACCCCGGCGACGTCGTCGGTGACCGCCGACAGCCGGGTGTTGATCTCGGCCTCGGAGTAGAGCCCGTCGAGCGCCAGGAAGCGGGCGAACAGCTCGCCGACCTGCAGGTAACGCTCGCTCATCGTCGGCGGCAGCGTGCTCAGCCGGCCGTGCGCGAAGTTGCCCCGCAGCTGCGGATAGTCGGCCAGGTATCGGGCGATCGGCTGGGCCCGGTCGAGCGCGGTCGCCGCGTCGCGCAGGATCGCGGCGTTCGTCCGGTAGACACCGTTGCCGGTGCCGGTGGCCAGCCCCGCACCGACCAGCCGGGCCAGCAGCTCGCCGGCCTCCTGGATCGGCACGTCCAGCGTGTAGGCCAGCTCGGCCAGGGTCGCGCCCTCCTGGCCGCGGCGGGCCAGCTCGGCGAAGGCCGCCAGCCGGGCGGGGACGGCGAGCTGGGAGAGGAATTCGGACGCACGCGCGGCTTCGGCGGACATCCGCTCACCGTAGGCAGGTCTGCTTTTCCGCGCATCCGGATTTCCCGCCGGAGGCCCGGTGGGGCCCCCGGCGGTCGGTTGCGAATCAGAGATCGGCCACGAAACCCGAGACCCAGGCCAGCGCGGCGTTCCAGTTGATCGCTTCCTCGTTCGTCGACCACGACTGGATGTCGTCGATGTAGCAGAACTGCCCGACGCAGCCGGTCAGCTTGCTCTGCGCGTACGGGTCCTGGATGGACGAGTTCGCGCCACCGGCGAGCGTGCCCGCGGGCGGGTGGGGCAGCGCCGGGTCGAGCTGGTGGGCATACCACCGGCTGTGCTCGTTCTGCGAGCTCACCTCGCCGTACCCGGTCACGTAGGACTGGTTGAGCGCGTTGCGCCCGAACACGTAGTCGAGGCCGGTCAGCGCGGCGTCCTTGAACGCCGGTCGCCCGGTCAGCCGGTAACCCGTGGCCAGCACGACGATGTTGTTCAGCACCGCGCTGTTCGAGCCCCAGTCCCACGAGTTGTTGTTCGGGGCGTAGGGCACGCCGTACGCCTGGGCCTCGGCGACGGCCAGGTACTTCTCCGCCCCCTTGACCACCGACTTCTGGACGGCCGGGAGGCCGGGCAGCCGGTTCGGCACGGTGGCCAGGTCGAGCCGGCCGGCCGCGGCGGTCGACGCCCAGTCGAACGCACCGCTGCCGAACACGTCGGCGGTGTGCTCGGGCGAGGCCAGCACGTCGCTCTGGTAGGCGCGCTCCCCGGTGGTCAGGAACAGCTCGGCGGCCGCCCAGTAGAACTCGTCGCTGACCTTGCTGTCGTTGTAGGCCCCGCCGCCGACCCCGTCCGACTCCGGCGCGAGCAGCGCCGGGTTGGCCTTGGCCGCCGTGTAGGCGGTCCGGGCCCCCGCGAGGGCACGCTTCGCGAACGCCGGGTCGTAGGGCCGGTAGACCCGGGCGGCCTGCGCGGCCACCGCGGCGAGGTTGAGCGTCGCGGCGGTCGAGACCGGGTGCAGCTCGCGCGGCTGCGGGTCCTGGTCGGGCAGCAGCGGCAACCCGGTCCACGCCTGGTCGTGGATCTTGTGGTGGACCATGCCGGCGAGCGGCTTCCCGGCCGGGACCTGCATGCTGAGCAGGAAGTTCAGCTCCCAGCGGGCCTCGTCGAGGATGTCCGGGGTGCGGTTGCCGCTCTCCGGGATCGCCAGCGACACCTTCCGCACGGCGTGCGACCGTTCGTACTCGCTCAGAATCTCCCACGTGGTGATGCCACCGTTGACCACGTACTTGCCGTGGTCGCCCGCGTCGTACCACCCGCCGCGCACGTCGAGCGTGTAGTCGCACACGCCCGCCTGGCAGGGCACCTTGCCGTCACCCTGGTTGGGCGCGACGTCGACGTGCCCGGCCGCGCGGCCGTAGCCCGGCCGCAGGGTGTCGTCGATGGTTATGCCGCTGCGCTGGGTGTAGTAGAACTTCAGCGCGTCGGCCCGCAGCTTGTCGTAAGCAGCCGCCCCGATGTCGAAGGGCCGGCTCGTCTCCCCGTCCGCCACAACCGTATAGCCCGAGCCTGCCCGGGAATACCGACCAAAGTCGATGGTCTGCACGTTCTGCCCCGAGGACACGTCCACCCCGCGCGGCGTCGAGGTGCCACGGGCGACGGCGCGACCGGCGGAGTCGAGCAACTGCCACGGCAGCGGCGTGGTCGAGTCGGTCACGACCGTCGCCACCTTGGGCCCCGAAGGCAGATAGGCCACCTGGTTGACCCGCACCCGCGGCCCGGTGTCCGGCACATACACCTCCGGCGGCACCCCGCCGACCAGCGAGACGTTGTCGACGCAGAAGTGCCACGGATCAGCGCTGCCGCCGAGCTGGAACGCCACCTGCCCCTGCGTCGTGTCGGCCGCGGCGGTGAACGTGGACGAGTAGTGCGTGAGGCCGCCGAGGACCGGCGACTGCTCGACGTAGGTGTCGTACGGCGAGACCGCGAGACCCACGATGGCCCGCACGACGTGCCCGGCGTCACCGGACGCGTCGAAGCTGAACCGGTAGCTCTCGCCGGCGACCAGGGGCAGATCGTTCTGCCCGATCGCCACGTCCCAGCGGTTGGTGGTGCCGCCGGGCACGTCCACGCAGGCCTGACCGTCGGTGAGGGTCATCGGCATACCCGCGGTGGACCAGAAGGGATCGGTGGTGCCGTCGAATCCGCCGTTGCGGACCTGCTCGACCTCATCGGCGAGGGCCGGGGCGGCGGCCCCGCCAACCAGGAGGACGGTGAGGACGGCAACCGTTCGGGAGCGCTCCCATAGAGACATGGAAAGGATTGAATCGGTGCCGTGACGCGCTGTCAACGCCCCGGAAACAGCACGGTCATGGCCGGAGTCCCCGCCTCAGAGGACTCCGGCCATGGGGTGATGCGTTGGATCAGTTGGTGAAGACCGCCGGCGAGCCGGCGACCGTGGTGTCCAGGACGGGCGCGTAATTGGCCGTGAAGAAGCCCGCGCTCGGGCAGGTGATCGGCCCCGACGACTTCGTGAACGCCTGGTTCGCGAAGCTGATCGAGTTGTCGGTGTTCGCCGAGACGCCGGTGATCGAGCCGCCGTTCGCCTGGAAGACGCAGGTCACCGAGCCGAGCAGGGTGCCGAGAACGATGGTGGTCTGGATCGGGGCGCCGGCGGCACCGCTGACCGTGACCGCACCGGTCGCACTGTCGATCGTGGTCGCGAACGGCAGGTTGTTGACCGTCACGCTGTTCACCTTCGTGACGCCCAGGATGTTGGCGGTGCACGAGGCGAACGTGTGGCCGGTGGCCGACTCGGTCGCCACGCCGGGCGCGACCGGGTTGTCGACGACCGCCGCGGTGAACGCCGACGCGGCGCACTTGATGCCGGTCGTGCCACCGGACGCGGTGGTGAAGTCGGCGGTCGTGCCGGACGCGACCGCGGCGTTCAGCACATCGCCGACCGCCACGTTGGCGCCCGCGGCGCTGCCGGTGGTCAGCACGGCCACCGCGTCTGCTTCCGCGGCGCGGGCCGGGCCCGCTACCAGGGCTACCGAGAGCGCCACGACGGTGGCGATCGGCAAGCTTCTGGATGCACGCATGGGTGTTCCTCCCTACCTCGGGGACAAGGCACCCGGGCGGCCACCTGCGGGGGGATGCGGGAGACCGGGTCCGGATGTGAAACGCGCGCCGAGCTTCGATATCCGGAAGCATTGTGTACAAATATCGATACTTAGCGCCGTCGATGTATAGACCGCCCGAATGCGACAAGTCAAGCGACTTGACCTGCGCGATACCGAGCGGTAACTTCGGCCAGATACATAGACAGCGGCCTTTACATAATGTCGTTGTTCGTGAGCCACAATTTCGATACGCCTATTTGTTTATGGCACACAAGGGAGTTTCTGATGACTGCACCGGACGACGCTTCCGCCGGCGGTGTCCGCTGGCGGCGCTTCGGCGTGATGTTCGGCCTGACCGCGGTGGCCACCGGGGGCCTGATGGCCCTGACCGCCCAGGGCGTGCTCGCCGCGAACTTCTCGATCTCCGGCATGCCGTTCGTGGTCGCCGCCGACGAGCTGAACGGGCAGGGCTTCGAGCAGTTCGCGACGCTGGACACCACGCGTGAAGGCAACCCGAACCTGGCCGACGAGGGCGGGCAGAAGGTCCTCATCGTGTCGGCGATCAACAGCGCGACGCTGACCAAGCTCTGCCAGAGCGTCTCGCTCGGCGGCGCCTACCTGAAGATCACCGCCGGTGACGCCGGCACCCCGGTGTCGGCCAAGGCGCTGGTCGTCGACTCCGACCAGATCAACGGCAACGCCGACTTCACCAATATCGAGGTCGGTGGCGACGCCGGCGAGTTCAACAAGGTGAGGAACCCGAATACCGGCCAGCAGGTCGTCGGCCCGGACTACGTGTTCGGTCAGCAGGCCGACTCGGTCGTGATCAAGAATCTGTGGCAGAACAACTACGCGACCACGGCCGCCAAGTTCACCCTGCCGCACCTGCGGATGTCGTTCTCCTCGGACGGCTGCTGAGAAATGCCGGAACGCTCCGCCTTCTGGCGCTGGCGGCACGCCCGTCCCTTCTGGGGCGGGCTGCTCGTCTTCGTGGCCGGACTCGAGATCTTCCTGACCGTGATGGCCCCGTTGCCGATCATCATTCACGTCGGCATGCAGGGCTTCATCGGCTACCTGCTGCCGATCCTGCTCGCCGTGCTCGGCGGCCTGATGATCTTCAACCCGCAGCAACACGTGTTCTACGCGCTGGTCGCCGCGATCCTGGCGATCTCGTCCTGGATCACGTCGAACCTGGGCGGCTTCATCTTCGGCATCGTGCTCGGCGTGGTCGGCAGTGCCCTGGCCTTCGCCTGGTCACCGACGAAACACAAGGCTGTTCTGCCGCCGATTGAAGAAGAAGATCAAGATCCGGAAGCTACGAGTACGCCGGGGGTCCAGCCGGACACGTCGCAGAGCCTCCCGCGCCACAGGCGTCCCTCACCGGGAGTGTTGTCCGGCGAGTAGATCCGGGTATTGCGCAGGTGGATGTATTTCGTCGGGGCCAGCAGCGCGCTCATCTGGCGGTGGGTCACCTCACCGCCGATGTCCCGCTGCCGGATCGCGTCGTGGGCGAGGTCGGACTGTTCCTTCATGTGCTCGGCCATGCCGGTGTAGAAGGCGTCCTCGTAGTCGTCCATCTCGCTGACCTCGGCGAACCACTGCCACTGCGGGATCAGGTCACCGCTGACCAGCAGGCCGTGCACGGTCAGGGTGAGCGGCACCCCCGGCTCCTGCGGTTTGATCAGACGGTCCATCTGGGCCACGTACGTCCCCAGGACACTGTCCGGCTCGCTCCAGTCGGAACGGCTCATCAGCGTATCGAGCATCGGATCGGACACCATGCACCCCCGTGTCAGGCTCCCCGACCGACTCTAGGACAGCCGGGCGGGGCGCCGGACGGAAACCGGGAGAACTTCTCAGGAGTGCAGGTGGTGGCGCCAGTCGTGCGGGACCGCGCCGGCCGGGCCGGGAACCGGCTGATCCGCCGGGCGGCTGTCGGCCGGGGCCAGCTGCGGGCCGCTGCCGGCCTCCTCGGTCGCGTAGTCCCAGAACCAGTCCTCGCCCGGCTCGAAGGACTGGATGACCGGGTGACCGGTCTCCTTCCAGTGCGCGGTGGCGTGCTGCGACGGGGAGGTGTCACAGCAGCCGATGTGGCCGCACTGCGCGCAGCGGCGCAGGTGGAACCACCAGCCGCTGCCGTCGAGGCACTCCACGCAGCCGGTGCCGGACGGTGGGACGTCGGGCTGAATCGGGTCGTCGCTCGTCACGGGGGAAACCTACCGCACGCTTTCGTCGGTGACATCCGCGAACGTACCGGCCAGGGCGGCCACCGCTTCGTCCGCCGCCACCTGCAGTCCGACGCCGCGCTCCCCCGCCCCCAGGTTGATCGTCCGGCCCTCGGTGCGGGTGTCGGCGATCACCGGCCACGGCTTCGCCGAGCCGAACGGGGTGATCGTGCCGCGCTCGTAGCCGGTGGCCTCCTTGGCGGTGGCCGCGTCCGGCAGCGACAGCCGGTTGACGCCGAGCAGGGCACGCAGCTTGGGCCAGGAGATCTGCCGGTCGCCCGGGACGAGCACGAAAACGTACTCGCCCTCGGCCCGCCGCACCACGATCGTCTTGACCAGGTCCTGGATCTCCACGCCCTGCGCGGCGGCGGCCTCGGCGACGCTCGACACCGGCCCGTGATGCAGCACACGGTGGGCGACTCCGAGCGTGATGGCGGCCTGTTCGGCTGGTCCGGGCATGTGATCAACGATAGCCACCGGTCCGACCGGAGTAGGTTTCACGTATGTCTGACAAGCCGGTTCTTCAGCCCGGGCCGAACCACCCGATCACCATCACCCCCACCGCCGGCCGGGTCGTGGTGACCGCCGGCGGCAAGGTCGTCGCCGACAGCCGCAACGCCCTCACCCTGCAGGAGTCGACCTACCCGCCGGTGCAGTACGTGCCGCTGGCCGATGTCGATCAAAACCTTCTGGAGCGTACGGCCACCGAGAGCTACTGCCCGTTCAAGGGCGACGCCAGCTACTGGTCGATCCCGGCCGGCGGCGACCAGGCCGTCGACGCTGTGTGGGAATACTCGAAGCCGCACGAGGCGGTGGCCGAGATCGCCGGCCACGTCGCGTTCTGGACCGGCCGGGTCGACTCGATCGAGGTCCAGCAGTAACGCAGTCTCAGGACGCGGTCACCGACGTCGCCGTGATCGAGCCGTCGGTGGCCGTGGCGCCCTGCACCGACAGGGACTGACCGGCCTTCAGCGTGGCCAGGGTCGTCGTCTGCTGGATCTTGGTGGACTCGCCGATGGTCACGGTGACCGTCTTGCCGGCCGCGGTCTGCATGGTCAGCGCACCAGCCGTGATCGACTTGAGCGTGCCGGTGGTGGCGTTTCCTCCTCCACCAGGATTGAAACCCCCGCCGGGCCCGCCGGACGCGCCCATCCCGCCCGGCATCTGCCCGCCAGAGCGAGTGGCGGACGACGCGGTCGAACCTGCCGTCGCCGTCTTCCCCCAGTGCTTCTGCACCACGACGCCGCCGAGGAAGCCACCAGCCAGCAGAAACACGCCGAGCAGCGCCGGCGTGGCCTTGTTCGACCACCGGCGGGGCGCCGCCGACGACAGCTCCCGGGGCAGGTCGGTGTTGTCCGGGGGTTCCTCGGTGACCCCCTCCAGCACCTCGGTGTCGCTGTCGCTGCTCATGAAGGACCCCTCTTACTCGTACCGGAGCGCGTCGATGGGCCGCAGCCGGGCGGCCCGGGCGGCGGGCAGGCCGCCGAAGAACATGCCGATCACCACGGAGACCCCGAGGGCGAGCGCCACCGAGCTGGGCACCACCAGGGGTTTCACCCCGGCGATGGTGAAATGGGCGCCGATCAGCGCGGCAGCCACGCCGAGCGCGCCGCCGAGGAAGCTGAGCAGGGTCGCCTCGATCATGAACTGGGTGAGGATCACCCGCCGCGGCGCGCCGAGCGCCTTGCGGATGCCGATCTCCCGGGTCCGCTCGGTGACCGTGACCAGCATGATGTTGGTGATGCCGATCCCGCCGACCAGCAGGCTGATCGCGGCGACCGCACCGAGCAGTGTGGTGAACGTGTCGGCCGTCTCGGTCTGCGTCTCCAGGAGCTGCGAGGCGCTGCGGATCCGGTACGGCGTGCTGGTCGAGCTCGTCGACGACGTGGCGGCGGTCATCCGCTGGTCCAGGATCGTGGCGACCTCGGACTGCACGGTGGCGACCATGCCGGAGTTGGCCGCCTCGACCAGGATCGAGCTGAGCGCGCCGTAGCCGGTGAGGACCTGCCGGACCGCGATGATCGGCGCGATCGCCACGTCGTTGGCGTCCGACTGGCCGGTCGACTCGCTCTTCTCGGCGAGCACCCCGACCACGGTGAACAGCGCGCCGCCCACGGTGACCTGCTGGCCGACCGGGTCCTCGCCGGCGAACAGATCCTCGGCGACGGTCTGCCCGATCACCACCACCCGCCGGCCCTGGCTGTTGTCGTCGGCGCTGAACGCCGACCCGGTCTGCACCGGCGTGTTCGACGCGGTGAAGTAGCTGGGCGTGGTGCCGACGAACGAGCTCACGTCGTGCGAGGTGCTGCCGTAGGCGATCGTCGTCGACGTGCTGACCACCGGCGACACCGACTTCACGTCCGGCGCGAGCACCGGGTCGTCGAGTGCGTCGGCGATCTTCAGGGTGAGGCCGCTGCTGCCGGTGGCGTTGCGGCTGGTGCTCATCACGGTGAGCGTGTTGGTGCCCAGCGCCGAGATCCGGTCGCTGATCTGCTTGGCCGAACCGTTGCCGACCGCCACCAGCAGGATCACCGCGGCGACACCGATCAGGATGCCGAGCATGGTCAGGGATGACCGCAGCTTGTTCACGGCGATGCCGCGTAGCGCGAATCGGATGATCTCGAAAGTGTTCACCGGGCTCCCACCGCGTGCCGGCCGACGGCCTCCTGGCGGACGTCGGACTCGATCTGACCATCGAAGAGCTTGATCAGCCGGTCGGCCCGGGCTCCGACCTCGGGCTCGTGGGTGATCAGGACGATGGTACGACCGGCGGCCCGCAACTCGTCGAAGACGGTCAGTACGTCGTCGGTGGAGTGACTGTCCAGATTTCCGGTGGGTTCGTCGGCGAGCAGCAGGGCCGGCTCGGTGACCAGGGCCCGGGCCACCGCGACCCGCTGCTGCTGGCCGCCGGAGAGCTGGTTGGGTTCGTGGTCGTGCCGGTCGGCGAGCCCGACCGTCTCCAGGGCCCGCATCGCCCGCCGGCGCCGTTCCTTCGCATGCACCCCGGCGTAGGCGAGCGGGAGCTCCACATTGGCCAGCGCCGACGTCCGCGGGATCAGGTTGAACGACTGGAAGACGAACCCGATCAGCCGGTTCCGGACGAGCGCGAGCTGCCGGTCGGTGAGCCGGGAGACGTCCACGCTGTCCAGCAGGTAGCGGCCGGCGCTGGGGATGTCGAGGCAGCCGAGGATGTTCATCAGCGTCGACTTGCCGGACCCGGACGAGCCCATGATCGCCACGTACTCGCCGCGCGCGACGGTGACCGACACCCCGCGCAGTGCGTGCACGGTGGTGTCGCCCTCGCCGTACACCTTGGTGACCGACCGGACGTCGAGGACCGGATGCATCAGGGCGGTCCCCCGCCCCCGCCGGGGGCGCCGCCGCCACTGCCGGTGCCGAAGCCGCTGCCCGGGCCGTCCTGGCTGCTGGAGGTGGAAGTGGAGCTCGACGTCTCGGGGACGACGACCTTCTCCCCCACGGTGAGGCCGTCGGTGATCTGGTAGGCGTCGTCGCCCTGCACGCCGACCTTGACCGTCCGGGTCTCGGTGGTGCCGTCGGTGCCGACCACGGTCACCGTGTACCGGGTGCCGGAAACGGTGACGGCCGCCGAGTTGACGTACACCGCATCGGCCGCCGTGCCGGTGGTGACGGTGACCGTGACCGACTGACCGGGTTTCGCGCCGTCCGGCAGCGTCCCGATGCTGGCCGTGACGCCGTAGGTGACGACGCTGTTGCTGGTGGTCGCGGACGGGTCGATGCCGAGCACCTTGCCGGTGGCGGTGGCGCCGCTGAGCGCGTCCCAGGTGATCGTGGCCGCCTGCCCGGCCTTCAGCTTGGTCGCATCCGCCTCGCCGAAGGACGCGCTGACCTGCAACTCGTCCAGGTCGGCGATCTCCACGAAGCCGGAGCTGCCGCTGGAGCTGCTGGTCGACCCGCCCGCGCCGCCGGACGACGACGAACCGGACGTCGACGACCCGACCGTCCCGTTCACCGCGATCACCGTGCCGGCCATCGGGGCGGTCAGTTTCGTGCCGGCCACATCCGCCTGCGCGTCCTCGACCGCCAGCTTCGCGGTGGTGACGTTGTTCGCGGCGGTGGTGGTGTCCGAGCCGGCCGTCCTGGCCCGGGCGAGGGCATCCTGCGCGGCGTCCAGGTTGGCCTCGGCCAGGGCCAGAGCACGCTGGGCGGCGGCCGACCCGACCTTGGCGAGCAACTGGCCCGACTTCACCGACTGGCCGACCTTCGTGTAGACCGCGGTGACCGTGCCGGACGTCTCGAAGCTGGCGCTCGCCGTACTGGCCGTGGCCAGGGTGCCGGTGGCGGCGACGGTCGCGGTGACCGTGCCCTGCGCGACGGTCACCGTCCGCGAACCGGACGACGCCTTCGTCGTGGTGGTGCCGGTGTCCCGGACGAGCAGGATCGACCAGCCGACCGCGCCGAGCGCGAGCACGGCGAGGGCGAGATTGACCAGAAGGCTGGGAACCCGGCGCACGCCTCATGTTTACCGGCCATAGCGGTCCATCGCGGCGAAACCGGAGAAAACCTCGGCTACCAGGAGCGTACGACCAGCTCGTTCTCGGTCAGCCCGGAGAGGATCTGGGTGTACTGGCCGCCGCGCAGCCCGACCTGCACGTCGCGCTTGGTGGTCCTGCCATCGTTGGACACGAGAACCGTGCCTACGTCGTGCACGGCGGTCGACGGCACCCGCAGCGTCGACGCCACCGAGCCGGTGGTGACCTCGACCGACGCGCTCTGCCCGACCAGCAGGTCGGCCGGCTGCTTGGTGAAGGAGAGCAGCACCCCGTAGGTGACCAGGGTGCCGTCATCGGTGCCGACCGGGTCGACCTGGGCGACCTTCGCCGCGAACTCCTCGCCCACCCGGTCGGCCAGGGTGACGGCGGCGGCCTGGCCGGTGGCGACCGCGCCGGCGTCCGCCTCCGGGAACGAGGCGGAGACCTGCATGGCGTACGTGTCGGCAAGGGTGATGAAGGTGGAGCCGGAGTTGACCTGACTGCCGACCTGACCGCTCACCGACATGATCGTGCCGGCGATCGGCGCGGTGATCGCCGCGCCCGCGAGGGCCTCCTTGGCCTCGGCGAGAGCGGACTCGGCCGCGTTGACCCGCTGTTGCGCGGTGTAGATCGCGTCGGTGCCGCTGACCGACGTGTTGCCACCCTGCCCCGCGCGCACCCCGACCGAGGCGGACGGCGAAGGCGACGCTTTTGCCGTCGCCAACTGATCCTCGGCGTCGGCGAGGCTCTCCTTGGCGTCGCTCACCGCGTCGGTGGCGTCGTCCTTGTCGACCGTGGCGAGCTCGGCCCCGGCCTTGACCTTGCTGCCGGCCCGGACGTTGACCGCCGCGACCGTCCCGTCGACGGTGAACGACAGGGTCCGGGTCAGGCTGGCCTGCACCGTCCCGGTGGCGGCCACGCTGACCGCGACCGCACCGGTGTCCACCGCGACGGTGGACAGCGCCGCCTTCGGGTCGCCGCCGTCGTCCTTGCTGAGCACCGCCGACGTGACGCCGGCCCCGGCCGCGACGACCGCCAGGCCCAGGGCAATCCACCTTTTCCTCACGAATCCGGATTTTCCCGGTCAGGAAGGCCGCGCGGGGACGGTTCGGCGGAAGAAGTGGGAGGGCGCGGCCCCCGGGGGCCAAGGGCCGCGCCCGCTCGTGCGTCAGTTCGTGGACGGCTTCTGGCTGGCGCAGGCCTCGGTGGCCTTCGTCCAGGTCGCGTCGTCCACGCCGTCCGGCTTGCTGATCTCGCGGCCACCGCCGCCGCCCGGGCCACCGGACGGCATGGCGCCACCGCTCGGCGGGGTGCCACCGTTACCGCCACCCGGTGCGCCCGACGGCGGGGTGCCGCCGTTGCCACCGTCCGGTGCGCCCGACGGCCGGGTGCCGCCGTTGCCGCCACCCGGACCGCCGGACGGCATCGTGATCGTGACACCGTTCGTCGAGAGGCACTGGATGTAGGCGGCGAACCCGCTGTTGTTGCCGCCACCGCCGTTGTTGCTGGTGCCGGTGTTGCTGGTGTCGCCGCTGGAGTCGTCGCTGGAACCACAGGCGGCCAGGGTCGCCACCGTCATCGCGGTGAGCAGGCCGGCCGCCAGGCGCCGGTTACGGGTCAGAACGGCGGTTACGGACACAGGTACTCCTCATCGACCGGCCGCGGCATCGCGCCGCGGCACGAGGGGGGTAGGACGGCTCAGCGAAGGCGCTGGCCGCTGGTCAGCCGGGCAGCGATGACGGGTTCGCGGCGCCCGTTGCGCACCACCGCCCGTACGTCGTCGGCCATGCCCCGCACGGGGGCGAGCCGGTCGCACGTGGCGATCCGGACCCGGTCCACCCGGTCGGCGGTGGTGGGCGTGGCGAACGTCGACTGCTCGTATCCGAAGCGGCTGAGCCGGGTCCCGAACACCGCTTCGCAGCGTTCGATCTCGGTGGTGGTCAGCCGCTGCTGCCAGCTGCGTACCCGTTCGGTGGTGACGCTCTGGTGCGTGCGGGTGTGCCAGGTCTTGTACTCGGGGACCGCCAGGCAGGCCACCGAGTCGGGGCGGGCCATCGCCGGGTCGTAGTCCTCGCCCAGGAACCGGCACAGTTTCCGCAGGTGGCTCTCGGGGTCGGCGACCAGGTCCTCGTAGCGGACCGTGTAGTAGGTGTCCGGGGCGTAGCGGCGGGCGGCCCGCAGCGACGCGTCGGCCGAGCGCGCCCAGGACGTGATGTGGTCACCGATGTCGGCCGAGCTCCACGGCGCCTCCTTGAGGGAGGCCACGCAGTCCCGGCCGTCGCGGATGATGTTGACGATCTGCGCGTCCGGGAACATCCGCAGCAGCATCGGCAGGTTGCGCAGGTAGGCCGGCCGCTTGTCGCCCCAGCGCGGCTTGCCGAAGCGCTGGGCGTAGAGGCGGAACACGGTTCCGATGGCCGAGCCGAGGGTGGGGGGTGCGCCGACGATCGCGTCGATCACCTGCTGCGGGTCCAGACCGAGGTCGCCGAACTGGGCGGTCTTGACGATCCACTCGGCCAGGTCGCGGCGGCGTTCCGGGTCGCGCAGGTCGCCGAACTCGTGCCGCCGCTGGTAGGCCGACAGCACGAACCGGTTCTCCGGTGGGAGCGCGATCCGCGGATGCGCGTGCAGCATCAGTTGCAGCATCGTGGTCCCCGACCGGGGACAGCCGACGACAAAAACCGGGCGATCTGTAGGCATGGCGCACACCTTTTGCTCGTATGCCGCTTCTCGGATTCGTACCCTTGGCCCTGGTGGGGGCGGACCACTCAGCCGCCGGCCGGCTGCCTGATGAGTGAAGCTTCGGGCGACATGCTGTGCCTCACAGATCCGGACGCTGTCGGGACGCTATGAACCGGCGACAAGCGCGTGACCAGCCACAAGTGGTGCACCAGGCGTAGTTCGAAAATCACCAGCAGTGCCGCCGCGGCGAGGGCGGCACCGCCGATGAGAGCCGCCCCGCCGACCAGGCCGATGAGCGGGCCGATCACGAACACCGTCATCTCGAACTCGATGCCGCTGAACAGATGCACGCGAATGCGCCGGGCCGCCAGGGCGGTCTTCAGCCGGCCACGGCGAGATTCAGCCCCTATGGCGTACGCCGTCCGTCCCTGCAGCGCGGCCTCGCGCACCTGCGCCACCTGACCGCCGTTGAGATAGCGCATCAGGTCGACGGCGATCACCAGCGCGACCAGCCACAGGTAGCGGACCTCGCCGGTGCGCAGGTACTGCCCGCCCATCAGGGCGGCCGCGCAGACGATGGCGCGCACCCGATCGAGCATGAAGTCGCACCACGCGCCGAACAGCGAGCCGTCGCCGCGCAGCCGGGCCAGCTTGCCGTCCATGCAGTCGGCCACGAAGGCCAGGTGGAACAGCAGCGCGCCGGCCGCCGGCCACCACCGGCCGGGCGCCACGAAACAGATCGCGGCGCCCAGGCCGAGGACGGCGGACAACGCGGTGAGCCGGTTCGGGGTCACCCACCGCCAGGGCGAGACCAACCGGACCAGGCGCACCGCGTACGGGTCGACCAGCAGAACGGTCCACCACGCATCGAGCGGTTTGCAGGTACGACCACGGACCTCGGCGAGCGAATCCCTACGCATCCCGACATCAAAGCAACCCAAATGCCCGAATTAACACTAAATCGGCCGACAAGGTGCTCACAGCTTGGTAACGGTGGGTCAGGCGCGCAATGCGTCGCGTACGCCGTTCAGCAGCTCCGGCGCGACCGGGTAGGGCGTGTAGAACGAGATCCGGTCGATGGTCTCACCGAACCGGTCGCGCAGCCCTCGCGGCACGTCCCCGGCGACCGCGAACGTGTCGAGCACGTCGTCGGTGATCAGCGCGCTCATCTCGGCCCAGGCCTGCCGCCGGGACAGCCCGTTGAGCTGGTCGGCGAGCTCACCCCAGCCGTGCAGCTCGAGCACCGGCCGGTACGCCGGGGTGGACGCGTAGAACGCGATCTGCCCCTTGACCGCCCGCTCCGCCTCGGACCGGGCCTTCTCGTCCGCACCCAGCACCACGAACGCGCTCAGCCCCAGCTGGAAGCCGTCGAGCGACCCGCCGCGGGCCTCCCGCAGGATCGGCAGGGTCCGCTCACGCAGATAGTCCGGGCTGGTCAGCGGATGCACCAGCATGCCGTCGGCGACCTGCCCGGCGGCCGCGGTCATCCGCTCCCCCACCGCGGCGAGCAGGACCGGCGGATTCCCGTGCGGATTGGGCCCCGGGTTGAAGAAGTCGGTCATCAGCGTGTGCCGATAGAACTCCCCGCGGAAGACAAGGCGTTCCCCGGTCCGCCAGCACTCCCAGATGGCCCGCACCGCCGCAACGTATTCGGCCATCCGCGCGGCCGGCCTGCTCCACGGCATCGAGAACCGCCGCTCGATGTGCGGCTGCACCTGCGACCCGATCCCGAGCTGAAACCGCCCACCGGAGACGAGCTGCAGATCGTTGGCCTGAATGGCAAGGCTCATCGGGTTACGAGCGAACGCCACCGCGATCCCCGACTGCAGCGTGACGGTCTCCGTGGCACGAGCCGCCAGCGCGAGCGAGGTGAACACGTCATGCCGCGTCTCGGCCGCCCCGAACCCGTCGTAGCCGTCCCGCTCGGCCTGCACGGCCGCTTCTTCCACCTGAAACGGCGACGCTGCCACTCCGGCCGCAAAATCAACAAGCATCAGAGAGTGATAGCACGCCGAGCCGACCCCAGCGACGTGTTGCCCGACGTGTTGACGCTCAACACGACATCAACACATCAACACGTCGTGATTGACGTCAACATTGATTCAGTCAACATCGCGGCGAGGCCCTAGTCTCACGGTCATGTCCGACCCACATCTGGCGGGCGCTCTCGTGCGCCTGCGCGCGGCGGCTCCGGATGACGTTGCGGCGCTGGCCGCGATCCGCGCGGCCCCGGAAGTTTACCGGCGCTGGGGCGGCCGCGACGATCTGGCCGCCGAGGTGACCGACGACCTCGCCGACCCGGGGAAGCAGGTGCTGGCCATCGTGTTCGAGGAGCGGGTGGTCGGGGCCGTGCAGTGGAGCGCGGAAGAGGATCCCGACTACCGGCACGCCGGCATCGACATCTACCTCGACCCGGCGGTGCACGGCCGCGGCCTGGGCACCGACACGGTCCGAACGCTGGCCCGGCACCTCATCGACGACCTCGGCCACCACCGCCTGGTGATCGACCCGGCCGCCGACAACCACGCGGCGATCCGCTGCTACGCGAAGGCCGGCTTCCGCCCGGTCGGCGTCATGCGCCATTACGAACGAGGCCCGGACGGCACCTGGCACGACGGCCTGCTGATGGACCTGCTCGCCGGCGAGCTGCAATAAAAGCGGCAACGGTGATGGCGTCCGTCCCGGAGCGGGGGCGCTCCGGGACGGACGCTTTTTCACCGGCCCGGCCGTGTGGAGTTCGGCGTACCGCTGGGGTGGTCCGCCGGACGGGGGCCGGGGTTACCGGATCCGCTGGGGCGAACGGATCCGGACGGGCGTGGTTCGGGCTTGCCGCTGGTGCCGTTGCCGGCGCTCACGGACGGCTTCGGCAGGGTGGCGCAGAAGTTGTCGACGCGGTCGCGGTCCTTGCGGCCGGCCTCCTGCACCAGGTTGCCGAACTCGGGCTCCTCGAGGGCCTGCCCGCGCTGTTCGCCGGGGCGGGCCGTCCACTTCGCACAGAGCTTGGCGAGATCGCCGGCCGGGAAGGCAGAGTGGCTGGGCCGGGCCGACCAACTGCCGGACGGGTGCGGCTTCGGCGAGTGCGACGCGGACGCCGACGCCGGCGGGCGCGGGTGGTGGGGTTTGTGCAGCGGGCCGGGGAGCGTGCCGGTGCCGGCCGCGACCGCGACGCCGCCGGCGCTGAGGGCGGCTACGGCGGCCAGCACCTTCACGGTGAGGAGCTTCGCCAGGGTGGTCTTGAGCATCTGGATCCTCCGGGAACGTGGGGATGTCAGATGGGCAGCCGCGAAGGCCGCGACCGCCGCGTCCTCGCCGGCCAGGTGGCGGCCGGGCGACGGCGAGGACGCGGCGGTCAGCACCGCACCCAGGTGGGGATGGGTGCGGTGAGCTGCCGGGTCGCCGCGCAGCAACAGCTCCGCGGTGTCCCGGTCGAGCGGGCGGTGGTCCTCGTGGATGCTCATCTCACTCCCCTCAGCGCCGTCGCCGGTTCGGGTGTCACAGGGCCGGGAAATCGCTGGGCGAGCGTGCGCAACCCCCGGTACGCCGCGGTGCGCACGGCACCGGCCCGCTTGCCGAGGACCTTGCCGGCCGACGCCGCGTCCAGGCCGAGCACGGCCCGCAGCATCACCGCCTCGGCCTGGTCGCGCGGCAGCGACGCGATCAGCGCGACCGCGTCGTCGGTGCCGAGGATCTCCAGGACCTGCTCGGCGGTGTCCTGCGCGGCGATCAGGTCGACCGCGACCAGCTCGATCGGGACGGCGGAGACCGGTCGCCGGCGGGTGCGGCGCAGGTGGTCCATGGCGCGGTGCCGGGCGATCGTCGCCGACCAGCCGCGGAAGCCGTCCCAGTCGCCGCGGAACGAGTGCAGGTCCCGGGCGATCTGCAGCCACGCCTCGGACGCGACGTCCTCCGCATCCGCGCCGACCAGCACCGACAGGTAACGCAGCAGCGCCGGATGCTGGGCCCGGTAGACCATGCGGAACGCCGTTTCGTCGCCCGCGCGGGCCGCCGGAAGCACCGCCGCGAGCTCGTCGTCCTCAGACGTCATGACCACCCCCAAACCTCTCAGCGCACGGGGGCCGGTTTGTGTCACACACGGCGCGAGATGATGGCACACGTGACGGCGCCCACCAAGCGGGCCTTAACCTTCGTTCAGCACTTAACAAGCGCTAAGGTGAGCAGCGGCTCCTCGATCAGGCAGCCCCCGTCCGCGCCCGCGCCGCCGGCACAACCGCCAGGCCGCCCGCAAATGCGCGAGTAATCCCAAGCCTGACCAGGAGTTTCGAAAAATGACCCAGCCCGCCGTCCGCCCCGCGCTGCCCGCCCAGCGCCTCGCCGGTGTCGCCAGCTCCCCCGTCCGCGACCTGCTCGCCCTGATCGACCGGCCCGAGGTCATCTCGTTCGCCGGCGGCCTGCCCGCCCCCGAGCTGTTCGACCTCGACGGGGTCCGGGCCGCCTTCGACCGGGCACTGTCCGGCCCCGCCGCCCGCCGCAACCTGCAGTACGCGCCGACCGAGGGCAACCTCGCCCTGCGCACCCTGGTGGCGGCCCGGATGACCGCCCGCGGCCTGCCCACCACCGCCGCCGACCTCCTCGTCACGACCGGCTCCCAGCAGGCCCTGACCCTGATCGCGGCCGCCCTGCTCGACCCCGGTGACGTCGTCGCCGTCGAGGAGCCCACCTACCTGGCCGCCCTGCAGTGCTTCCAGCTCGCCGGCTGCCGGATCGTCACGGTCCCGTCCGACCAGGACGGCGTCGACCCGGACGCCCTCGAAGCGGTCATCGCCACCGAGCGGCCGAAGCTGCTCTACCTGGTGCCCACGTTCGCGAACCCGACCGGCCGCACCCTCGGCCTCGACCGCCGCGCGACCGTCGCGGCCCTGGCCGCCCGGCACGGCATGTGGGTGGTGGAGGACGACCCGTACGGCGAGCTGCGCTACCGCGGTGCGCCGGTCCCCGCCCTCGCCGCGCAGCCCGGCGCCGAGGAGCACGTGCTGCACCTGGGCAGCTTCTCCAAGATCGCCGCGCCCGGGCTGCGGCTGGGCTGGGTCCGCACCCCGGCGTCGCTGCGGTCCGCGCTGACCGTCGCCAAGCAGGCCGCCGACCTGCACACGTCCACCATCGATCAGGCCGCCGCGGCCGAGTGGCTGGCCGCCACCGACCTGGACACCCACCTGGCCGGCCTGCGCGACGCCTACCGGGCCCGGCGGGACGCGATGATGGCGGCCATCCCGGCCACCGCGCCGGCCGGCAGCACCTGGACCGACCCGGACGGCGGCATGTTCGCCTGGCTGCGGCTGCCCGGCGGCATCGACACGGCGACCCTGCTGCCGGCCGCGCTCGCCGCCGACGTGGCGTTCGTGCCGGGTGCGCCGTTCTACGCCGGCCGGCCGGACACCGCGACCATGCGGCTGTCGTTCACCACGCACACCCCGGCCGAGATCGCCGCCGGGATGGGCCGGCTGGCGACGGTGCTCAGGACGCCTGCTGCCTGATCCAGGACACGCAGGTCTTGTCCACGGTCGCGAACGGAACCCCGTACGCGTCCCGGGAGGCCTGGTCGTAGCTGTTGTCCTCGGTCAGCACCAGCCGCACGAAGGTGAACAGCTTCGGCTCGCCGTACTTCTTCGCCATGCAGTCGGCCGCCCAGTGGCTCAGCCCGTAGAACGCGTCACCCGCCCGCGCCGGGGCCTTGGGCCCCGGCCGGACCGGCACGATCGACTTCGGCGCGGCCCGGTCGAACTGCCAGCGCACGCTGTACTTGCGGAAACTCTGCGCCGCCCCCTTGGGCTGCCACCCGATGTATTCGGCGATGCCCTCGCTGAGCCAGGTGTCCTCGGCCGCGTCCATCTGGTAGGCCCCGGTCAGCGTGACGACATGGCCGAGCTCGTGCTGCACGGTGGTCCGCAGGGTGACCGGGGTGTCCATCTCGGCCATCCGGACGATGACGTCGATGCCACGCCGGTTGAGCGGCAGGGCCAGCCCGATCGCCCACTCGTCGTTCTCCCCGCCGTACCAGCTCTTCCACTGCTTCTCCCCGGCCAGGAAGATCCGGTAATCACGCTGCGGGGTGCCGTTGAGGATGCCGTACCGGTCGGCGACGACGGCCGCTTGCTCGGCCACCGGCAGCACCCTGGCCAGGTACTTCTCCTGCCCCTTGGCGACCGCGAGAACCACCCGCTTACCGCGCGCGAAGACGAGATCGGTGCTCTCCCACGGCGTCGGCTGATGGAAATCCGCATCGGCCGACTCCCCCAGCGCACTGATCACGTACCGCCCGCCGACCGCCCGCAGCGTCAGCGACTGCGAGATGTGCGGCGGTTTGGCCCATTCGGTCGCCGCGCTGGCCGGGCACATGTCGTCGCCGAAGCAGTAGACCGCGTCGACCCGGATCGCCATCGCGGCCGCGTCGCCCTTGACCGGTTTCCCGAGCCCCGGCTGATAGCTGAAACGACTGATCCCGAGCCCGCGCAGATTCCGGAAGATCATCCGGTACTTCGTCACCAGCGCGGCCTTGGACGCGTCGACCGCCCCCATCCAGCCCGCTTCATCCCCGCTGATCAGCGCGTCGGCCTGCGCCTTGAGCACCGCGACCGCCTGGTCGTAGGGCGTGGCCGGGCCGGCGGAGGAGGGCGCCGGCGCCGCGCTGGCCGCCGCCGCGGCCGCGCCTTCCGGCGCCGATTCCGGCTTGAGAACCACCAAACCGACCAGGAACAAGGCAAGAACAGCGACAACGGCCAATACGAAACGTACGCCCCACCTATGACCCGCCCGCACCGCGAGTTCCGCCGCAGACAGTTCGGCCGCAACCGCCGCCGGAGCGGACCCGGTCCCGGCCGCCGGGGCCGGCGCGGGAGCAACGGGAGCCGGGCCACCGGCCACCGCGGCCGCGACGACTTCCGGCACCGTGTCGTGGTGCGGTTCGCGCTGGCCGGGGATCGAGGGAACGTCGGGGCTGTCGGGCATCGTGTGTCCTTGTCGGCGGGGTGGATGGATCTAACCAGCCGTCGATGGTTGTTCGTAACACGGGTGGCATGTGGATCAATAGGATGCCGGGATGCCGAAATCGCTGGGGCCACTCGTGCGCGGGTCCGCGCTGGACGCGACGATCAATGCCTACCGCACGTGTGAACTGGTCACCCTGGCAAAGGACGGCACCCCGCTGGCCTGGCCGACCTCGGGGATCTCCCGCTCCGACGGCACGAGATCACCTCGCGAGCCCGGCCGACGCCGGCACCCGTGCTTTCCGCGCGGGAGGCGGGAGGTGCCCTGATCGGCGGGGAGGTCCTCACCGCGTACACATCAATGGTTCTTGCCGCGAAGGATGCCGGCGGCGCCCCGATCCTGCTCCGCACGACGGCGGCCGCGGAGGCCGGCGGTTACCGGGTGGCCGTGCCGGACGATGTTGCGGTGGCCGAAGGCCGCGGGAGCCTGCTCGTGCACCGGCACGACGACCAGCTGGCGAATCTGCACAGCGCGGTCGTCGCCGGCAGCCTGAAGTCCGACGGCAGCGGCTGGCTGCTGCTGCCGGAGCGCCTGATCGAGCCGGCCGGCGGCAGCAGGCCAAGCCTGACCGACCCGATCCGCACCGTCCGCGACTGCCGCGCCACGACGAAGAAATACCTGGCCAAGCGCGGCTGGCAGCGCCCGTCGATCCCGTGGAAGGCCTACCGCGAACTGCGCGAGAAGGTCTGACTAGACGCTGACCGAGGCCAGGAACTCGGTGACGCCGCGCAGGCGGGTGCGCAGCAGCGCCTCCGCCCGCTCGGTGTTGAGCCGGATGTCGCCGGGCAGCGGGATGCCCATGTCGGTGGTGCTGGCCGACGGGATCAGCGCCGGATCGAGACCGTCCCGCCGGGCGACGAGAACGCCCAGGTCGTAGCGGCTGATCGGGTCGGCGCCGGCCACGTTGAGCACGCCGTGGTAGTCGTTGTCGGCCAGCTCGATCAGCGCGTCGGAGATGTCGTCGACGTGCACCGGCTTGCGGATCTGGTCGGTGAACAGCACGCCGGTGCGGCGGCCCGCGATCAGATCATGGGTGAGGGTCTCGTGCGCACCGCCGCCGTCGCCGAGGATCAGCGACGAGCGCACCACCACCGCCGACGGGTCGATGGCCCGCACCGCGGTCTCGGCGGCGGCCTTCGCGGCGCCGTAGAGGTAGGCCGGGTCGGGCTGAGCGGTCTCGTCGTAGTGCACGTCCCGGCCGGAGAAGACCGCCTCGCTGGACAGGTGGATGAGCCGCGCGCCGACCGCGTAGGCGGCCATCGCCACGTGCGCGGCGCCGTCGGCGATCACCCGCCAGTCCTCCCGGCCGGCCGCGGTGTGCACCACGACGCTCGGGAAGACCCGCCGGACCAGGTCGCGGACGGCGTCCGCGTCGCGGATGTCGAGCGGCACCTCGCCCAGCTCACCGGCCGAACTGAACCGGGTGCCGACGACCATCCACCCGGCCGCCATCGCCCGCGAGGCCACTTTCCGGCCCAGGTGCCCGCTCGCGCCGACAACGAGCATCCGATCGGTCATGGGAGCGCACCTTACCGACTCACCACACTGGATCGGCACCCCTCGGATGGCCTAATCCAGAGCGGGCCCGACGGTCAGCTTGGCGGTCCAGCGGCGGGAGCTCTCGGCGTCGCAGTTGTACTGCACGGCCACCCCGTTCTCGCCAGCGCTGCCGCCCGCGATGGTCAGGCACTTGTGACTGTGCGCGTTCTCCAGCTGGACATCCTTGAACGTCAGCAGGCTGCGGCCGCTGACCTGCCACTGCCCGGCCGGGCCGCCGCCGCACACGTGCTGGATCGCGAACCCGTTGTCCTCGGCACTGTCCCCGGCGATGGTCAGGCACTTGCCGCTCCTGACGTTGACGATGCGGTAGTCGGCGCCGGCCCTCTCGAAACGCCACCGGTAGGACGAGTCCCGCGTACACCGCTTCTGGATCAGGATCGCGTTGTCGGCGAGCCCGCCCGCGGTGACCGTGAGGCACTTGCCGCTGTTGGCGTTGACCAGCTGATAGCCGAGATCGAGGAGCCCGCGCTCCTGCCCGTGGACAGGCACCGCGAACACTCCGGGAACCGCGACTCCGACGAGCGCCGCCACCCCGCAGCGACCCCAGAAGGACTTCATCACCGACCACCTCCCGCACCCCGAAGATCAGCACCGCCACGCTAGCGGCATATCCGGCATTTACCCGTTTTTCACCCGTTTAATACGCATCGGCGAGTCGGGCGCTCCGGGGCAGCGCTTGGGTACGGTGATCGGGTGGGGGTGTCGTTCGGCGTACTGGGCCCGGTCACGGCCTGGGACGACCAGGGCGCGCCGATCCCGCTGAAGGGGCCGCGCCACCGCGCGGTGCTGGCCCGGCTGATCGCCGCGCGCGGGCGGGTGGTCCCGGTCGGCGACCTGGTCACCGACCTGTGGGTGGCGCCTCCGGCAGGAGCAACGTCGGCCGTACGCACGTTCGTCGCGGCCCTGCGCCGGGCGCTTGAACCGGACCGTACGCCGCGGGACCCGCCCCGCCTGCTGGTCACCGAGGGCCCCGGCTACGCCCTGCGAGCCGCCCCCGCCGCGGTCGACGCCTGGCGTTTCGAGGACGCCGTCCGCGCAACCCCGCCCGCCGCGGTGGCCCACCTGACCGAGGCCCTGTC
The DNA here is from genome assembly GCF_016862175.1 of Paractinoplanes durhamensis. Classification (GTDB taxonomy): domain Bacteria; phylum Actinomycetota; class Actinomycetes; order Mycobacteriales; family Micromonosporaceae; genus Actinoplanes; species Actinoplanes durhamensis. Next base: position 45,218 of record NZ_BOML01000050.1, read on the forward strand.
CTGGTGGCGCGGCCCGGCCTACGCCGACTTCGCCGACGAGCCGTGGACCGGCGCCGAGCGTTCCCGCCTGGCCGAGCTGCGCCTGCGAGCGGTCGAACAGCTCGCCGAGGCCCGCCTGGCGGCAGGAGACCCGGCCGGAGCGATCCCCGACCTGGACGCGCACGCCGGCGAACACCCGTGGCGCGAACAGGCCTGGCGTCTCCTCGCGCTCGCCCTCTACCGAACCGGCCGCCGGCCCGACGCCCTCGCCGTCCTGCGCCGCGCCCGCACCCTGCTGTCCGACCAGCTCGGCCTCGACCCCACCCCGGAGCTGAGAAGGCTCGAAGCCGACATCCTGCACCAGGCACCCCACCTGACTCCGGCAAACACGGGCAGGATCTGGGCCGAGGCGGCCGCCGACTACGACCGGCTCGTCGCCGCCGGCGCCCGGGCCCGCCTGGACTCCACGGTCACCCTGCTGCGCAGCCTCGCGGTGACCGGCGGCGGAGGCCTGGTCGCGGCTCGCCGGCACCGCACCGCCGCGATCGCCGCCGCCGAGGAGCTGAACGATCCCGCCCTGACCGCCCGGGTGATCGGCGCCTACGACGTCCCCGCGATCTGGACCCGCTCCGACGACCCCGCCCAGGCCGCAACGGTGGTGGCCGCGGCCCGCCGGGCACTGCGCACGCCGTCCGCCCCGGAGACCCGGGCGCGGCTGCTCGCCACCGTCGCCGTCGAGTCCCGCGGCGAGGCGGCCACCGACGACAGCCGTTCCGCCGCCGCCGAGGCCGTGGCCATCGCCCGCGACCACGACGATCCGGCCTTGCTGACTTTCGCCCTCAACGGCCTGTTCATGCAGACCGTGCACCGCCCCGGCCTGGCCGCCGAACGGGACGCCATCGGCGCCGAGCTGGCCGGCGTCGCCGCCCGGCACGGCCTGGTCACCGCGGAGGTGCTCGGCCACCTGATCCGCATGCAGGCGGCGAGCGCGCTGGCCGACCTGAGCGCCGCCGACGAGCACGCCCGCCGGGCCGACACGCTGGCCGAACGGCACGAGCTGCCCCTGGTCACGGTGTTCACGACCTGGTACCGGGCGCTGCGGCTGGCGATCGACGACCCGGACGCGGCCGAGCCCGCCTACCGGGACGCCGCGAAACTCCTGGACACCGCGGGAATGCCCGGCCTGGCGGACGGGCTTCCCGCGCTGGCCGGCCTCACCCTGCGGATCCGGCGCGGCCTGCCGGCCGTCAACGGCGACTTCGGACCGTACGAGCCATGGGCGCGCCCGCACCTGCTACCGGCCGATGAGGCGCGAGCCGCCCTCCGGCAGACCCCGGCTCCTCCCCCGGACCTGCTCACCGAGATGCTGTGGGGCCTGACCGCCCACGCCGCGATCCGGCTGGACGATCAGGCCACGCTGGACCGCGCCCGGTCCGCACTGGAACCCGCAAGCCACGAGATCGCGGCCGGAAGCGGGCTGGTCTTCCTGCCTCAGCCGCCGGTGTAGGCCGCGTAGCCGCGGTCGGCGCGCGCCTTGGCCACCGCCGGGTCCTCCCCGTCGGCAACGGATGCCTCGGCCCACGCGTCCGCGCTGAGCCGCATGAACAGCGCGCCCGGCCCCTCGGCCACCCAGGCCATCAGTTCTTCCGGCCCCGGCCGCACGGCCGCCGGATCGGCGAGATGCATGGCCAGCCCGAGCAGCCCCGAGTCCCACCCGATCCCGGTGGCGCCGGGCCCGAACTGCTCCCAGAACTCGTCCTTGACGTGCGCCACATGCTCCAGCTCGAACCGTGTCCCACCCTCGGCCTCGGACAGCCGCACGGTGATCCAGCTGACCTCCCCGCCGTACTCCCAGGTGGCCTCGAAGCCACGCGGCTTGTCGCAGGAGGTGACGGTGCCGCCGGCATTGCCTTCGAGCTGGTAGTGGCCGCCCTCCTTGAGCTCACCGCTGACCGGCATGAACCAGCGCTCGATCCGCTCGGCGGTGGTGACGACGGTCCAGAGGTCGTCGATGTCGGTGTCGTAGACCTGGCTGATCGTGGAGACGCGGGCGTCCCCCGCTTCCAGGCTTCGGCTGCCGAGCGTGCGCCGCACGCTGCTGATCTGCTGTCGGACGTCGGGCATGGCCATGAGTCAGTTCCCCTCGTCGGCGAGGCGTCGTTGTCGTTTGCCGCGGGCCACCTCGGTGGCCATGGCGGCGAGGTGCGGCGTCCAGAACCGGCGAAACCGGCTCAACCAGGCGTCAGCTTCCAGCAGGGCGGTGTCGTCAACCGCATAGAGCCGCCGGGCACCAACGGGCCGCACGGTGGCAAACCCGTTGTCCCGCAACACTTTGAGGTGTTGAGAGACGGCAGGTTGCGAGATGCCGAACTCCCCCCGGATGACCTCGGTGACCTCACCGGAGGAGAGCTCGCCATCGACGAGCAGCTCCAGAATGCGCCGGCGAACCGGATCCCCCAGGACATCGAACGCGTGCACAGGGGCACGCTATCAAACACTGCTTATATAAGCCACTGCCTAATTACCCAGACCCGCTGCGCAGCTCCCCGTGCCGGGCAGAGTATTATTGCTTGCCTAAGCAACTTTCCTCGAGGAACGGATCCACCCGGTGAGCGATCTGAATCTGCTGGTAGTAGTCGCAAGCACCCGCCCAGGCCGCAACGGCCTGCCGGTGTCGCAGTGGTTCGTGGACGCCGCAAAGGCCCACGGCGGCTTCCAGGTGACGGTGGCAGACTTGGCCGAGGAGAACCTCCCGCTGCTGGACGAACCCCACCACCCGCGCCTGTCGAACTACCAGCACGACCACACCAAGCGCTGGGCCGAAAAGGTGGCCGCCGCAGACGCTTTCGTCTTCGTGATCCCCGAGTACAACTACAGCATCGGCGCCCCACTGAAGAACGCCATCGACTACTTGCACAACGAGTGGCGCTACAAGGCCGCAAGCGTGGTCAGCTACGGCGGCGTCTCGGCGGGAACCCGCTCAACGGTGGCAATGCTCCCCGCAACATACGCCTTGAGCATCTATATGATCCCCCAGGCGGTAAACATCCCGTTCGTCATGAACCAGATCGTGGACGGCAAATTCGACCCCTCAGAAACAACAGAGGCGGCCGCCACCACAATGCTGAACGAATTGCAAAAGGTAGCCCAAACCTTGAAGCCGCTGCGCGGCTGACCACCACCCGGTTTTGGCTTGGGTGATCTCCTTGCGGCGGCACAGACGCCCGGCCACAAGCTCAAGGCAGCCCCCGCCAGGCCAACAACAGCCCCGGTTTTGGCTTGGGTGATCTCCTTGCGGCGGCACAGACGCCAAATCGCAGTGGTGGGTGGCGCGCAAGCGGGGTGTGCTTGCGCGTCGCCCGCCGCTGTGATCGCCTAAAGTGCCGCCGCAAGGAGATCACCCAAGCCCCGCCCCGACCAAAGCCCAACCAAAAACAAACCCCGAAGACGCCCGCCAGAGTGATCTCCGCAGCGCGTGGCCGGGGTGTGGGGCAGAGCCCCACGGTCTTAAGACAAGCCCCACGGTCTTAAAGCAAAACCCTCGGCCTGTAACAAACCCTAAGCCCGCCCGGCATTAGAAACAATGGCGTCAACAATCTGCCCCCACAACTGAACCGGCAGATCATGCCCCATGCCAGGAATGACCAGCAAAGACGCCCCAGGAACGGCAGAAGCAGTAGCTTCCCCGCCGTCAAGCGGAATCAGCGGATCATCCGCCCCATGAATGACGACAACCGGCGCGGAAACCTCACGCAGCCCCGGCGTCCGATCAGGCGAGGCGACAATAGCCGCATACTGCCGCAGAGTCCCAGCAGGCCGATACCCGCGGTCATACTTGGCCCCCGCCCGCCGCTCAAGCTCAGCCTGAGGCGCCGGATACCCGGGCGACCCGACAACGCGAGCAGCCCCCACAGCTCCAGCAACAGCCTCAGCCCGATCAGCAGACGGCGGCCGCATCAAGACAGCAGCAGCTTCCGGCTTGGGCCGCCCAACCCCACGGGCCCCGGTAGTAGACATGATCGACGCGAGACTGACCACCAGCTCAGGATGATCGAGCAGAAGCTGCTGAGCGATCATCCCGCCCATCGAAGCCCCCACCACATGGGCCCGGGAGATCCCGAGCTCTTTGAGCAACCCCGCCGCATCCCCCGCAAGATCAGAGATGAGATAGCCCACGGAAGACCGATCCCCCGCCAGAATCCCCGGCACATCAGGAACGCCCAATTCATCAAACCCGGTGGACAACCCCGAATCCCGGTTGTCAAAGAGAACGACGTAGAACCCCCGCCCCGCCAACTGCTCGACAAACCCCGCCGGCCAGTCGATCAGCTGCGCCCCGAGCCCCATGACAAGCAGCAGAGCAGGATCCCCAGGATCGCCGACAGTCTCGTACCAGATGTCGACCCCGTTGGCGCGAACCTCAGCCACCGCAACTCCCTCCACCGGACCGCAACAGCCCCATCCTCGCGCACCACCCCGATTGACCGATAGTCAGATCATCTTTATATTGCGAACCATGGCGAAGCCCATGCGCGAACCCACGTTCTGGATCCTGACCGCCCTGGCCCGTTCCCCGCGGCACGGCTACGGGATCATCCAGGAGGTCACCGCCCTGTCCGAGGGCCAGGTAACGCTGCAGGCCGGAACGCTGTACGCAGCACTGGACCGCCTGCACGCCGAGGGCCTGCTGGAGGTCGACCGGGACGAGAAGGTGGACGGCCGAGACCGCCGCTACTACCGCCTGACCGACCACGGCGCCGCCGCCCTGAACACGGAGGCCGCCCGTCTGGCCGCAAACGCCCGCACCGCCGGCCGGCAGCTTGAGGGCCGCCGCCGAAACCCGGGCCCGGCGACCGCATGACCCGCCTGGCAAAGCAGTACCGCCTGCTGCTCAGGGCCTACCCGCCCGGCCACCGCCGGACGGAGCTGCTCGACACCCTCCTGGACGCCGCACCGGCAACCCGGAACCACCCCACGGCGAGAGAGACCGCGAACCTGCTGCGGCACGGCATGCGCGCCCGGCTGGGCCGCCCCGGCGGCCGAGCCGTCGTGGTGCTGGCCACCTTGATCGCCCTGACCGCCGGCTTCATCGGCGCGGCCGCCGCAACAAGAGCAGCCTGGGAGCTGGTCCCCGGCTACCCCACCGGCACAGCCTTGGCGGAGATCTCCGACACCGTCTTCCCCAGCCACCCCACCACAGCGGAGCCCAACGGCACCGGCCTGTTCTTCGACGTGGGCGAGCGAAATACCGCCGAAGTGCTGCTGCAGGGCCACGACGAGGACTTCGAGTTCGCCACGGTGACGATCGCCCCCGAGCCATATTTCCTGCCCGGCGACTTCCGCACCTGGACGGCCACGACCGAGGGCCGCTTGGTGAAGGCGGGCTGGCAGGTCGGCCCGGCCGAGGTGACCGGCGCGACGACGATCGCCACCGGCGAGGTGGACGACACCGGCCGCCGTTTCACCGCGACCCGCGACGGCCTGGCCCTGACGATCGAGCCCACGACGGACGTGGTGGACACCCCGCGGGGTTCGTTCTACGTGACCGCCACCCTGGACCGCCTGACCCCCGGCTACGTCACCGCGGCCGGCGCGCTGGGCCTGCTGACCGGCGCGTTGATCGGCTGGCTGCTGACCGGCTGGGCGAGCCGCCGCACCGAGTCCGGCCACACCCCCGCCCGCGCAACAGCCGCCGTGTCAGCGGTATTCGCCCTGGTCCTGCTACTGCCGCAGGCCCTGCTGGGCTTCCTGATCCTCGGCTACCAGATGCACTCCGACGGCCCACCCGGCAAACCCTTCTGGACCCTGTCGTTGACGTACGGCTTCGGCTGCGGCCAACTCGGCGCCGTCCTGATCGCCGTGGCCCTGATCGCGGCCGCCGCCGCCCGGCGCCCGGCCGAGGAGGTGTCTCAGATAGCCGCGAGCCGGTGGCGACGCTCGTGGGAGAGGTCGCCGTGATGCTCGGGACCGGGGTGGCTGGCCGGGTCGACGTGGACGGTGACGCTGGTCAGCCGGGCCACCTGATGGGTGAGTTGATGCTCGGCGTCGGCGGCGATCTCGTGCGCGGCGAGCAGGCTGAGGTCGGCGTCGACGACGACCGCGGCCTCGGCGTGCAGCCGATGCCCGATCCAGCGCAGTCGGAGCCCGGAGACCCCATGCACGCCGGGAACGGCCCGTAGCGCCTGCTCCGCCCGGTCGACAAGCGAAGGATCGACCCGGTCCATCAGGCGGCGGTAGACCTCGCGGGCCGCATCCTTGAGAACGAACGCGATCGCCACCGTGATCAGCAGCCCGGCGACCGGGTCGGCCCAGCGCCACCCGAGCCAGGCCCCGCCCGCGGCGAGCACGACGGCGAGCGAGGTGAACCCGTCGGTGCGGGCGTGCAGCCCATCGGCGACCAGCGCGGCCGAGCCGATCCGCCGCCCGACCGCGATCCGGTAGCGGGCGACGATCTCGTTGCCGAAAAACCCGATGACCCCGGCCACGAGGACCCACGGCAGGTGCGTCATCTCCCGCGGGTCGACCAGCCGGTCGACCGCGAACCAGGCGGCGGCGACCGACGACCCGGCGATGACCAGCACGATGATGACGCCGGCGAGGTCTTCGGCCCGGCCGAAACCGTAGGTGTACGCCCGGGTGGCGGCCCGCCGCCCGAGCCAGAACGCGATCCCGAGCGGCACGGCGGTCAGCGCGTCGGCCACGTTGTGCAGGGTGTCGCCGAGCAGCGCCACCGAGCCGGAGAACACCACGATCAGCGCCTGCAGGGCCGCGGTCAGACCGAGCCCGGCGAGCGAGATCCACAGCGCCCGCATGCCGTCGCGGGACGCTTCGAGCGCCGAATCGACCTTGTCCGCGCTGTCGTGCGAGTGCGGCCGGAGGCCGTGGTGGTGCCGATGCTCAGCCATGGCCCCACGATAGGCCCCGGACTAGGCATGCGACAACAGGGTAACTGCCAATGAGCTGCAGTAACGTCACCTTGGCGGTAGCACGTCGCCGGTCAGATAGCGCTGCACGGTCGGGCCGATCGCGGCCACCAGCTGCTCGGCGTCGATGGACGCGATCGGATCCAGGTGCAGGACGTGCCGGGTCACCGCCACCCCCACCACCTGGGACAGGACCAGGGCGGTCCGCAGCGGCGCCTCCGCCCGGTCGATGCCGAGCCCGGCGATCACCCGGCTGAGCAGCTGGGAGACGATGAACTCGCGCATCATCCGGGCGATCTCCACGTTGCTCATCGCCGACCGCAGCACGGCCACCGCGGAGGCGCCGGCCGGCGAGTCCCAGACGCCGACCATGGCCCGCACGAGCCGGACACCGACCTCGTCGCGAGGTGCGCCGAGGACCTGCTTCACCAGCGCGTCCAGGTCGATCGGGACGTTCATGCCGGCCAGGAACAGCTTGTCCTTGGTGCCGAAGTAGTGGTGCACCAGCGCCGGGTCGACCCCGGCGCCGGCCGCGATGCCGCGGATCGAGGCGCCGTCGTAGCCCTTCTCCGCGAAGGCTTCCCGGGCGGCGGCCAGGATCTGGTCGCGCGTGGACGTGTCGCCTGGTCGGCGCCCGGTGCGGCCGGCCATGTCAGATGACGTCGCGGCGGCGGAACCCGGCGAACGCGACGACGGTCAGCAGGACGGCGACCAGCCCGACCCCGGCGAGGCCGGCCCAGCCGGGGGCGGCGACCGTGACGTTCGGGACGTGCCACAGCGGGCTGATGCCGAGGATCCAGTCCCACAGCTTGAAGAGTGGCCCGAGCAGGGTCAGCGCGAAGGTGACCACGACCGCGAGCCACCCGGCCAGCCGCACCTGCGGCCGCGCGCCGACGGTCGCGAGCGACACCGCGACGATCGTCCACACCGCCGGGACGGTGGCGAGGGCCTGCCGGACGACGTCGCCGGCGGCGAGGCCCGGTTCGGCGGCCGCGGCGATCAGGCCGATCACCGTGCCCGCGATCAGCAGCGCGGCGGCCGGCGCCAGGAAGGCGATGATCGCGTTGCTGGCCAGGTATTTCGCCCGGCTCAGCGAACCGGCGAGGACCGGCTCGACCCGGTAGGCGACCTCCTCGGCGTAGATCCGCATGACGATCTGCACACCGAAGACCGACGCGATGATGCCGGCCAGCTGCAGGATCGTCACGATGAACGCGAAGATCAGCCCGGCCTCGGTGGTGGCGTTCGACTGGACCAGCGGGCTGTTCCCGAGGACGTCGCCGACGCTGGTGGCCAGGAAGCCGAACACGGTGCCGAGGCCGGCGAAGGCGATCAGCCAGGAGATCAGCGGGCCGCGGTTGATCCGCAGCGCCAGCCCCCACACCGAGGCGACCGCGCCGGCGCGGGCCGGGCCGGGCCGCGGGGCGATCATGCCGAGGCCGAAGTCGCGGCGCCCGTGCAGGATCAGCGCGACCCGGGCGAGCACGATCGCGAAGGCGACCGCGAGCAGCAGCGGCCAGGCGTTGTTGCCGCTGGCCGGGCGCACCTCCTCGAGCCAGCCGAACGGGGTCAGCCAGGTCGCCCACTCGCCGGTCTGACTGGCGTCGATGTAGCCGCGGACGATGTAGGCGATGCCGATGGTGGCGACCGCGATGCTGTTCGCGGTGCGGGCGTCCGAGCCGATCTGCGCGGCCACCGCGGCCACACCGGCGAACATGATGCCCGAGGCGGTGTACGTCGCGGACAGCGCGAGCGAATTCAGCAGGCCGCCGCCGCAGGCGATGGTGAGCAGCCAGGACACGATGCCGAGCCCGATCGACGCCTGCACCGCCATGATCAGCGCGACGGCGAGCCGGGTCTGCCGGCCCATCACCCCGGAGGCGAGCAGCTCGGCCTGGCCGGAGTCCTCGTCGGCGCGGCTGTTGCGGATCACGATGAAGGTGGTCATCAGGGCGGCGAAGAAGGTGCCGAGCGCACCGGCCCGCCAGGCGTTGAAGCCGTCCGCGGTGAGCAGGTCGCGGGGCACGCCGAAGATGAGGCTCAGGGCCGGGTTGGAGCCGAGGGTGGCGGCGAGTTCCTGCCGGTCGGCCAGGTCGGGGAAGACCCAGGCGTAGGCCAGGACCGAGGTCGCGGACAGGGCGCTGATCAGGACGATCCACGGGCCGATGTTGCGGACGTCCTGTTTGAGGGCGGCGCGCAGCAGCGGGGGCGCGCCGGTCAGGGTCTGGTTCATGCCGCATCCCCGTACTGCCGCAGGAAGAGCTCCTCGAGCGACGGCGGTGCCACGGTCAGCGAGGTGAGCGGGTGCCGGCTCAGCTCGGCCATCGCGGCGCTGAGCTGGTCGTGGTCGACGGCGCCGGTGAACCGGCCGTCGGCCAGCCGCGCGTCGTGGATGAAGCGCAGGTCGGCCAGGTCGGCGGGCGGCTCGGCGAAGACGGCGTGGATGGTGGTGCGGGTGCGGTGCCGCAGCTGGTCGAGGGTGCCGGTCTCGACGACCTGGCCGGCCCGGATGATGCTGATCCGGTCGGCGAGCGCCTCGGCCTCGCTCAGGATGTGGCTGGACAGCAGGACGCTGCGGCCGCGGGCCTTCTCCTTGGCGATCTCCTCCTGGAAGATCGCCTCCATCAGCGGGTCGAGCCCGGAGGTCGGCTCGTCGAGGATCAGCAGGTCCACGTCGGAGGCGAGCGCGGCGATCAGCGCGACCTTCTGCCGGTTGCCCTTCGAATACTGCCGGCCGCGCTTGGTCGGGTCGAGGTCGAACCGCTCGATCAGCTCTTTGCGCCGCGGCTCGTCGAGGCCGCCGCGCAGCTTGCCGAGCAGGTCGATCGCCTCGCCGCCGGTCATGCCCGGCCACAGGGTGACGTCGCCGGGCACGTAGGCGAGCCGCCGGTGCAGGCTCACCACGTCCTTCCACGGGTCGCCGCCGAGCACCCGCACCTGCCCGGCGTTGGCGCGCAGCAGCCCCAGGAGCACCCGGATGGTGGTGGACTTCCCGGCCCCGTTGGGCCCCAGGAACCCGTGCACCTCGCCCTGGGCGACGGTGAGATCCAGACCGTCCAGGGCCCGGAACGATCCGAACGACTTGACCAGACCTTCCACGTGAATGACCGACGAGCTCATGACGACGCCTTCCCGGGTGAGCACGATTTCAACGGTTGATGAGTTCACCTCGTACGGTAAATTCATCAGCCGTTGAAGTCAACGCTCAATGAAATGTGTCGGGAACCCAACCGAGCTTGGGGGCGACGGTCTCGGCCAGGTCGGTGAGCAGGCGGATGTTGGCGGCCAGGCCGAAGGCGGGCGGCAGGAAGAGCACCACCTCGTCGGCCGCCGTCAGGCCGGGGTCGGCCAGGACCGCGTCGGCCACCGCGGCCGGTTCGCCGTGGTGGACCGGGCTCATCAGCATCCCGGTCGGCAGGTCGGCGGAGAGGGTCGGTTCGAGCGCGCCGCGCGGGCGGGACGCAGCCGGGCCGTTCGTCCGGCGGTCCAGGTCGTACTCCGCGTAGGCCCGCCGCAGCACCGGGGTGGTGCCGGGCAGGATCGACGCGGCGACCGCGACCGGCGGGGGCGTCGTGTCGTGGGCGGCGATCCAGGCGTCGCGGTAGGCGGCGATCAGGTTCGCCTGGTGGGCCGGGAAGGACACGCCCGCGGGTACGTCGTGCAGGATCGTGCCGGTGATCAGGCGCAGGCCCTGGCCGGCGGCGGTCACCGCGGAGGCGATGCTGCCGGAGCCGTACCAGATCCGGTCGCGCAGGCCGGGGCTGTGCGGGGTCACCTTCAGCTCGGTGCCGGGCGGCGGGCCGCCGATGCCCCTACGTTCGGTGACGGTGTGCAGGGTCTCCCCCGCCACCCCGGCCAGGAAGCGGGCCAGCCGGCGCTGCCCCTCGGTGCGGGCGTCGGTGGCGACCGGCCCGAAGACGTCGTCCCAGGCGTCGGTCCCGCTGGAGAAGGCGAGGTGCAGCCGGCCGCCGATCAGCAGGTCGGCGGTGCCGGCCGCCTCGGCGAGCAGCACCGGATCCTGGTAGCGGGCCGGGATGACCGCGCTGCCGAGAGTGATCCGGCTGGTGTGCTGGCCGGCCGCGGCGAAGAATGGCAGCGGGGACGACAGGTAGTTGTCGAAGTGCCGCTGGTAGGCCCAGCCGGACTGGTAGCCGAGCTGTTCGGCCGCGCGGAACAGCTCGATGCCCTCGCGCAGGCCGCGGGCCGCCTCCCCGGTCGGGAAGGACACCCGGGTGTTGAAGCCGAGTCGGTTCATGATTGCCCTCCGGTGTGCCGGTTCCAGGCGGCGACCAGGTCCGCGTACGGGCCCGGGACGCCGGCGAGTGTGTGGTGCGGGCCGGCCTGCACGATCCGGCCGCCGGCGAAGACCAGCACCCGGCCGGCGGTCTCCGCGGTGATCATCCGGTGCGCGATCGAGACGGTGGTGCGGCCGCGGGTGAGGCTGGCCAGGGCGTGCTGCACGGCGACGTCGGTGGCCGGGTCGATGCCGGAGGTCGCCTCGTCGAAGACGACCAGGTCGGGGTCGGCGAGCGAGGTCCGGGCGAGGGCGACGAGCTGCCGTTCGCCGACCGAGAGCCGCTCGCCGCGCAGCCCGACCGCGGTGGCCAGGCCGTCGGGCAGGGTGGCGAACCATTCCCGCAGCCCGAGCGCGGCGAGGATGGCGAGCAGGTCGGCGTCGGTGGCCCCGGGCCGGCCGAGCCGGATGTTGGCGGCGAGCGTGCCGTCGAACAGGAACGGGTCCTGCGGGACGATCACCACCCGCCCGGCCAGGGAGGTGTCGTCGAGCTCGTCGAGGGCGACGCCGCCGAGCGCGATCGTGCCGGTCGCCGGTTCGATCCGCCGCGTGAGCAGCTTCGCGAAGGTGGACTTGCCGGAGCCGGTACGGCCGACGACGGCGAGATGCTCGCCGGGTTCGATCCGGACGGTCACCTCGTGCAGGACGAGCGGCCCGTCGCCGTAGCGGGCCGAGACGCCCCGGACGTCGACGCCGACCGGCCCGGCCGGCAGCGGCGCGCCGTCGTGCACGACCGCGCTGGGGGTGGTGACCAGCTCGAGGGCCCGCCGCCAGCCGGTGAGCGCGTTCTGCGCCTCGCCCAGGCTCTGCACCAGGAACTGCAGCGGGCGGACGAAGAACGTCACCAGGAAGACCATCGCGACCACCTGCCCGGCGGTGAGCCGGGGCTGGGCCGGGTCGCCGGTGAGGGCCCACCAGACGCCGCCGAGCAGCACCGACACGGTCATCGTGGAGATGGCCAGCTCGCCGAACGAGGTGTTGGCGTGCAGCGGCGGCAGGGTCCGCAGCAGGCTGTCCCGGGCCCGGTCGACGGCCTCGTCGAGCTTCCCCCGGGCGCGCTCGCCGGTGCCGGTGGAGCGGATCACCGGCGCGCCGAGCACCGACTCGGACACCGCGGTCTGCAGCCGGGCCAGGTCGCGCCGGGCCCGGTCGTAGCGGCGGGCGATCAGCCGCTGCATGAGCATCATGACCACCAGCAGCAGCCCGGCGATCACCACCACCGGCAGCGCGAGCTGCCAGCTGAACACACTCATGATCACCAGGGCGATGAGCAGCTGGGCGGCGTTGGTGACGAACTGGATGCCGCCGCCCTGCAGGAACGTGGTGACCTGGTCGACGTCGCTGGTCAGCCGGGACACCAGGTCGGCGCTGGGCACCCGGTCGGCGGTGTGCGCGGCCATGTCGTGCACCCGGCGCAGGCCGGCCCGGCGCACCCCGGCGAGGGCGTGCTCGATGCGCTCCTGCAGCCGCCGGTTGAGCACCATCGACGACGCGCCGGCCACCACGACCGCCGCGGCGCCGAACGCCACCGACCGCACCACGGTGGGCGGTGCGAGGCCGGCGTCGATCGCGTGCTGGATGGTGAGCGGCGCGATGATCCGGCCCGCGCCGGCCAGCAGTGCCAGGCCGGCGGTGACGGCCAGGCCCTGCCGCAGCGACGGAGAGACCCGCACGGCGGTGCGGATCAGCGTGCGCGGCCCGGCCGCGCTGAGGTCGGCGAGCAGTTCAGGATGCGCGGGAGCGGTCATCGCCGGCCTCCTCGGGGTGCTGGTAGGCGGTCACGATCCGGCGGTACTCGGCGACCGCGGCCAGCTCGGCCGGGGTGCCGGTGGCGGCGATCCGGCCGGCCCGGACGAGGACCACCTGGTCGGCGAGGGCGACGGCGCCCGGCCGGTTGGTGGTGACCAGCACGGTCGGGCCGCCGTCGGCGACCAGCCGGGCCAGGCCGTCGAGCACCTGCCGTTCGACCCGCGGGTCGAGGGCGGAGGTGGCGTCGTCGAGGACCAGCAGCCGGGGTTCGCGCAGCACCGCGCGGGCGATGCAGAGCCGCTGGCGCTGGCCGCCGGAGAGGGTGGCGCCGCGCTCCCCGACGATCGTGTCGAGGCCGCCGGGCAGGCCGCGGACCACGTCGTCGGCCGCCGCGACGTGCAGCGCCCGCCACAGTTCCCGGTCGGTGTAGCGGCGTTTCTGCCGGGGGTGCCCGGCCAGGGTCAGGTTGTCGCGCACCGACTCGGCGAACAGGAACGGGCTCTGCGACACCACCGCGACGTTCTCCGGCACCGCGCCGCGGGCCAGGTCGCGCACGTCCTCGCCGTCGAACAGCACGGTGCCGTCGGTCGGGTGGCTCTGCCCGGCGGCCAGGTCGAGCAGGGTGGTCTTGCCCGCGCCGACGGCGCCGACCACGACGGTGATGGTGCCGGGGTCGAGCACCAGGCCGGCGGCGTCGAGGATGCGCCGGTCCTGCCGGGTGACGCCGGCGTCGCGGACCTCGACCCGCAGCGGGCGCACCGCGCGCAGCCGCCGCTCGCCGAAGCGCACCACGTCCGGGTGGTCGAGCACGGCGTGCACCCGTTCCCGGCCGGCTCCGGACATCGGCAGCATGGACAGGAAGCGGCTGATCACGTTGAGCGGGATGGACACGGTGATCAGCAGGTAGACGACGCCGACCAGGTCACCGACGCTGAGTTCGCCGCTGCCCACCCGGGGTGCGCCGACCGCCAGTACGACCAGCACGGCCACGGTCGGCAGCAGTTCCAGCAGCGGGTCGAAGACCGAGCTGACCGTGGCCATCCGCATGTCGGCCGTGCGCAGCCGCTCGACGGCCGGCGCGAACCGGGCGTCCTCGGCGTCGGTGAGGCCGAGGCTGCGCACCACCCGGCCACCCTCGATCGACTCGTGCGCGACGCCGCCGAGGGTGCCGCGGGCGGCCTGGGCGGCCCGGGCCCGCGGTGCCAGCAGCCGCTGGTAGCGGACGTTGAGCGCGAGGACGCCGGCCACCAGGGCCAGGCCGACCAGGCCGAGGACGAGGTCGCGGCGGAACAGCTCGATCAGGGCGAGGACGAGCATGAAGACCATGCCGACCGCGAAGTACGCGAACTGCATGGGTGACCAGAGTGCGTCCACGTCGGACACCGCGTGGGCGAGCAGCTGGCCGGGCGATCGGCGCCGGTGCCAGCCCAGGTCGAGCTCCAGGTAGCGGCGCACCACCGCGCGGCGGGTCTCGGCCTGGGCACGGTACTGGACCCGGCCGGTGGCGATCCCGCGGATGAAGATGGTGGTCCACCGGATCGCCGAGATGCCCAGGACCAGCGCCGCGCTGATCCACCAGGCACTCGCCGGGACCGGCGAACCGGAGAGGGCCGGGACCACGAGGTGGTCGGTGGACCAGCCGATCGCGGCCGCCCCGACCACCATCGTCGCGCCGTTGATCAGGCCGGTGACCGTGGCGACCAGGGCCGGGCCGGGGTGGGCGCGGGCGCCCGCGAACTGTGCCGCCATGGCCGAGCGGCGGTGGGTCTCAGGCCGCATCGACCACGCGCCGGCCAGGGATGGCGTCGATCAGCTCGCGGGTGTGGGCGCTCTTCGGGTTGGTGAAGACCTCGGCGACCGGGCCCTGCTCGACGACCCTGCCGTGGCTCATCACCGACACGGTGTGCGCGATCTCGGCGACCACCGACAGGTCGTGCGAGACGAACAGGTAGGACAGGCCGAGGGCGGCCTGCAGGTCGGCGAGCAGTTGCAGGATCTGCTCCTGGACCAGGACGTCGAGGGCGGACACCGGCTCGTCCAGCATGATCAGGTCGGGGCGCAGGGCGAGGGCGCGGGCGATCGCGACCCGCTGCCGCTGCCCGCCGGAGAGCTCGCTGGGCAGCCGGTCGAGGTAGGAGTGGGGCAGCGCGACCTGGTCGAGCAGCTCGCGGGCGCGCTGCAGGCGGCTCCTGCGGTCGCCGATCCGGAACGAGACGAGCGGCTCGGTGACCGACTGGGCGACGGTGAACTTCGGGTCGAGGGTGGCGAACGGGTCCTGGTGCACGAGCTGGGCCTTGCGGCGCAGCGGGCGCAACCTGTTCCAGGACAGGCCGCTGATCTCGTCGCCGTCGAGCACGACCGAGCCGCCGGTCGCGGTCTCCAGGCCGAGCGCGATCCGCAGGGTGGTGGTCTTGCCGCAGCCGGATTCGCCGACCAGCGCGTGCGTCTGCCCGCGCGGGACGGTGACGCTGACCTTGTCGAGCGCGTTGAAACCGCGGGCGCCGCGCCGCAGATCGTTCACCGGGAACGTCTTGCTGACGTCGGTGAGCTGCAGGATCGGCTCGGGGGCGACCTGGTCGCGGACGTCGAAATGCGGAACCACCGGCCGGGCGGCCGCGATCAATTGCCGGGTGTAGTGCTCCCGCGGGGTGCGCAGGATGGTGGCCGGGTCGCCCTCCTCGACCTTGCGGCCGTGCTGCATGACCACCACCCGGTCGGCCCGGTCGGCGGCGACCGCCAGGTCGTGCGTGATGATCAGCAGCGAGATGCCCTGCTCGTGGACGAGACCGCCGAGGTGGTCGAGGATCCGCTTCTGGACGGTGACGTCGAGGGCGCTGGTCGGTTCGTCCGCGATGATCAGCTTCGGCCGGCCGGCCAGCGCGATCGCGATCAGGGCCCGCTGGCGCAGGCCGCCGGAGAGCTCGTGCGGGTATTGCCGGGCGCGCAGCTCGGGATCGGGCACGCCGGCCTGGGCGAGATGTTCGAGGACCTCGGCCTGCACCGCCGCGCCGGCCAGGCCGCGCAGCTTGACCGCCTCGGCGATCTGGTGACCGACCCGCTGGGTCGGGTTGAGACCGACCATCGGGTCCTGCGGGATGAGCCCGACCACCGAACCCCGAAGACGCCGGAGCGTACGCTCGCTCGCCCCGGCGGTCTGGATGCCGTCCACCACGGCCGAGCCGGCGGTGATCCGGCCGTTGGCCGGCAGCAGGCCGATCAGCGCGTTGGCGGTGGTGGTCTTGCCCGAGCCGGACTCGCCGACGATCGCGACCACCTCGCCCGCCGCCACGGTCAGGTCGAGCCCGAGCACGGCGGGTGTCACCCGGCGGTGCCGGACGTACCCGACGTCGAGGCCCTTGATGTCGACGAGCGTCATCGGGTCAGCTCCTGCAGGGTCTTGGAGATGTGGTTGAGGCCGAGCACGAGCAGCGCCACGAACACGCCCGGCAGCAGGCTGAGCCACCACGCGGTAACCAGGTAGTTGCGGCCGTCGGCGATCAGGGTTCCCCACTCGGCGGCCGGCGGTGCGGCCCCGAAGCCGAGGAAGCTCAGCGACGCGATCGCGATGATCGCCACGCCGGCGTCGAGGACGGCGAGGACGGCGACCGGGCCCCACGAGTTGGGCAGGATGTGCCGCAGCAGCACCCGGCCCCAGGAGGCGCCGCCGGCCCGGGCCGCCTCCACGTAGGGCAGCGTCTTGACCCGTAACACCTCGGCCCGGGTGGTGCGGGCGAAGCCGGGGATGATGGCGACGCCGACGGCCACCGCGACCGGGATGGTGCCGTAGCCGAGGGCGGTGACGATCGACAGGGCCAGCAGCAGGCCGGGGATGGCGAGCAGCACGTCGATGATCCGCATCAGGACCGCGTCGATCAGGCCGCCGAAGAAGCCGGCCAGGATGCCGAGGCCGAGGCCGACGACCAGGGCGATGCCGACCGCGATCAGGGTCGCCTTGATGGTCAGCGGCGAGCCGTAGAGCACCCGGGTCCACAGGTCCCGGCCGTAGATGTCGGTGCCGAACAGGTGCTGCGCGCTCGGTGCCTGGGCGGCCGACTCGGGATAGGTGTCGTACGGGCCGAACGACGTGAACAGTTTCGGGCGGAACGCCGACACGATCACGAACAGCACGTACAGGGTGGCCAGCAGGAACACCGGCTTGCGGGCCAGCTGGACGAGGTTGGCGACCAGGTTGGCGCGGCGGCCGCCGGCCTCCTCGGCCGGGCGCGGGGCGTCCTCGGTGACGACGTCGGCGATCGTGACGGTCATGTGGTCACCACTTCCGGGGTGGCGGGGCGGACACGGCCGCGGGTGTGCGAGATCCGCGGGTCGAGCAGCGGGTAGAGCAGGTCGACGACCAGGTTGACCAGCACGAACATGGTGGCCGCGATGGTCACCACGGCCAGCACCACCGGCACGTCCTGGGCCAGCACCGCCTCCTGGGCGAGCTTGCCGACGCCCTCCCGGGTGAAGACCGTCTCGACCACGATCGAGCTGGTCACGGTGAGTCCGACCAGGACGCCGAGGATGGTCATGGCGGGCAGCGCCGCGTTGCGGAACGCGTGCTTGAGGTGTACCGCCGAACGGGACAGGCCTTTGGCCCGGGCGGTGACGATGTACGGCTGGCGCAGCGTCTCGTCGAAGCTCTTGATCAGCACCTGGGCGAGCACCGACGAGGTGAGCACGCTGATCGTGACGACCGGCATCACCAGCGACTGGATCCCTTCGGTGCCCAGCGCCGGGAACCAGCCGAGCTGGAACGAGAAGAACTGGATCAGGAAGAGGGCCACGAAGAACTGCGGGAACGAGGCGCCCAGGGCGGGCAGCCGGGTGAGGAACACCCGCAGCGGGTTCCAGCGGGCGAACGTGGCCAGGTAGGCCAGCAGCGACCCGGCCACCAGCGACACCGTCGCGGCGGCCGCGCTGAGCAGCAGGGTCTGGCCGATCCGCTGCCCGATCAGGTCACTCACCGGTATCTGCTGGCTCAGCGAGGTACCGAAGTCGCCGTGCAGCACGCCGGTCAGGTGGTGCCAGTACTGCGCCCAGATGGACTGGTCGAGACCGAAGCGCTGCTTCATCGCGGCGAGCTGATCCGGGGCCAGGCTGTCCTCCTGGATGCCGGCCGCGGCGAGCTGCAGCTCCATCGGGTCGCTCGGCAGCAGGTAGAGGATGGCGAAGGTCAGCGTGAACGCCGCCCAGAGGACGACGACCGCCTGGATGATGCGACCCACGATGTACCGGGTCATGAGGGGCCCTCCCGATAGGGGTGTGCCCCGCCCGGACCCGGGCGGGGCACACCGTCGATCAGTCCTTCCAGACGTCGTTGAGCTTGAGGAAGCTCTCCGACGTGAAGGCGAATCCGTGCACCTTGTCGCTGACGCCGGCCTTCTGCACCCGCTCGTTCAGCGGGAACGTGATGCCCTGGTCGATCAGGTAGTCCTGAAGCTCGCCGTACGCCTGCTCGGTCTGCTTTTCGTCGGTGGTCTCGATCGCCTTGGCGAACAGGGCCTGGATCTGGGCGGTCTGCTCGGGGGCGGCCGCCTGGGTGGCGAGTGCCTTGGAGTTGGCGACGGCCGGGTTGATGATGAACTGCAGCGCACCGGGGTCGGCGCGGGTGAAGTAGGTCGAGGTCAGGTCGTAGCTGCCCTCTTTCAGGTAGGTCGCGATCTGCGCGGTGGTGAGGGTGCGCAGCTTCAGGTTGATGCCGACCTTCTTCAGCTGCGCCTGGAGCAGCTCGGCCCCGGAGTTGAAGGTGGTCAGCGGGTAGTCGATGGCCAGCTGGACACCGTTCTTGGCCCGGTAGCCGTCGGCCCCGAGGACCCAGCCGCCCGCTTCCAGCTCCTTGCCGGCGCCGTCCGGGTCGTAGGCGAGCTTGGCCGCCTCCGACTTGAAGTACGGCGTGGTCGAGTTGAACGGCCCCTGCACGATCGGATAGTTCGCCCCGAACAGCGTGGTGGCGTACGTCTTGACGTCGATCGCCTTGGAGAACGCCTTGCGCAGCACCGGATCCGCGAGGGGGTGCCCGGCCGACGTGTTGCCGAAGAGCGTCAGCGAGACGCCGGGCAGCGACCGGGCCTCCACCGTGTCCCCCGACTTGCTGATCAGCTGCTCGTCCTGCGGGCTGAACGGGTTACGCGGCCAGGCGATGTCGGTGGCGCCGCTGATCAGGTTGCCGGTGCGGACGCTGTCCTCGGCCACGTAGTTGAAGATCACCTTTTCGAGGCGGGCCTCACCGGTGTTTGTCGAGGTGGACGAGCCCCACGCGTAGCCGGCCCGCTTGGTGAGGACCGTCTCCACCTTGGCCGTGTAGTGGTCGAGGACGAACTGGCCGGAGCCGACCACGCCCTTGCCGGTGCACCGGTCGGCCGGGGTCTCGGCGAACTCGGCCGGGTCGGTGATGGCCAGGTTGGTGGTGGAGGTGGCCTGCAGGAACGACGAGTTCGGCTTGCTCAGGTGGAACACCACGGTGGCCGGGTCGGTCACCGTCGCACCGGTCAGGCCCTGGATGTACGAGGAGCCGTACGCGGCGCCGTTGGTGGCCTTGACCGTGGCGATCCAGCCGGTGGCGTTGTCGGCTACCGCTTGGGCGTCGAGTTTCTTGCCGTTGGCGAAGGTGACGCCGTCGCGCAGGTGGAACGTGTAGGTCAGGCCGTCCGGGCTGATCTCCCACTTGGTGGCCAGCCACGGCACGATCTTGCCGGTCTTCGGGTCCTGGTCGGTGAGCGAGTCGGCGTAGTTACGGATGATCGTCCGGCTCTCGATCCAGTAGACCTGGAACGGGTCGATGCAGGAGAAGGTCGGGTTGTCCGGCCAGAACGAGACCTTGAGGGTCCCGCCCGCCTTGGGGCTGCCGTTGCCGCCGGAACTGGCGGCGTTGCCACCGCAGGCGGCAAGGGCCAGCACCGCCGCGGCGGCAATGATCGGTCTCAGATATCGCATATCTCTTCCCTATTTTTGAAGAATCCGGCGGCCACCGGCGATCAGCACGGCGTCCTCCTGGGGCGGGTGCACCCGGATGCAGAGGGCGTCGCGCAGGTGCCGTTCGAGCGGGTTGTGCCGGGAGAGGCCCGGGTTGCCGAGCGCCGCCACGGCGGTCTGGGTCGCGGCGATCACCGAGCGGGCGATCGCGACCTTGAGGTTGGACAGTTCGGCGGCGATCGGGTCACCGGCCTCCAGGCGCAGCAGTGCGCCGTGCAGCAGGGTTTCGGCCTGCACGACTTGCAGGTCGATCTCGCCGGCCACCGCCTGGATCCGCTCGGTCCCGGCGATCGGTTTCCCGAGTGCCGAGGGAACCCGGTTGCGGGCGAACTCGGCGAAGGCGGTGCGGGCGGCCCGCGCGACACCGATGTAGAGCGCCGGGTGGCCGAAGCTGCCGGGGCCGGCCGCGGCGGCCGGGTCCCGGTAGATGCCGTCCGGGCCGCGCGGGATCTCGACGAACGCGTCGGCCGGCAGCCGGACGCCGTCGTAGATGACGTCGTGCGTGTTGGAAGCGCGCAGGCCCAGGTGGTCCCAGGTGTCGACCCAGGTGATGCCGGGCAGGTCGCCCGGCACGATCAGGTGCCCGACGCGCGGGCGGTCCGGGTCGCCGTCCGGTTCGTCGGCGACCGCCCACACCACGTGATAAGCGAGACCGGTACCGCCGGTGGCGTACGCCTTGCGGCCGTTGAGCACCCAGCCGTCGCCGGTGCGGGTGGCGGTGGTCTTGGGCAGGCCGCCGCGGGCGGGCGCGCCCAGTTCCGGCTCGGCCCGGACCGCGTTGACCAGGGCCGGCCCGCTCTGCGACCGCAGCAGCAGGTCGTCGTAGTAGGCGGCCGGCCAGTGCGGCCGGGCGGCCTGACCGGCGTGCGAGATCAGCAGGTTGGAGGCGAGCAGGCCGACCGACGCGTCGCCCTCGCCGATCGCGGTGAGGATCCGGGCGGTGTCGCGCGGCCCGAGGCCCGGCCCGCCGAACTGCCTGCCGACGGTCGCGGTGAGCAGGCCGGCCCGGTGCGCGGCCTCGACACCCTTCCAGGGCAGGTCGCCGGTGCGGTCGTAGTCGGCCGCGGTGGCCGCGATCTCGGCGGTGACCTCGGCGAGGGCTTCGACCGACAGGTCCGGGGTGGGCAGCGTGGCGGTCACGATCGGACCGCGGTGGCGAACTCGCCGTACTCTGGGGCGTAGTTGCCCAGGTGCTCGGCCTGAAGCCGGCCACGCTGGCCGGTGGTCTTGCGGTGCGCCAGCTCCTGGCGGACCAGCGGCAGCACGTAGCGGCCGTAGTCGACCGCGTCGGCGAGGGTGTCGTAGCCGCGGATCGAGACCAGCGACGCGCCCTGGTCGATGTAGTCGAGGATGGCGGCGGCGACCGTCTCGGGCGAGCCGACCAGGGCGGTCGACGCGCCGGCGGCGTTGGTGACCGCGGCGGTCCGGGTCCACAGGGCCCGGTCGTACAGGTCGGAGCGGTTGGCGAAGTCGAGGGCACGCTGGGAGCCGACGTTCTGCGGCTTCCCGGTGTACCGCGAGAAGTTGGCCTCGACGAGCTTCACGTACTCGTGCGCCTTGCGCCAGGCCAGCTCGTCGGTCTGGGCGATGATCGGGCGGAACGTCACCCAGATCCGCGGCAGCGTGGTGCGGCCGGCGTCGCGAGCCAGCTGGTGCACCCGGTCGATCTCGCTGCGCAGGTCGGCGAGGGGCTCGCCCCAGAAGCTGAAGATGTCGGCCTTGGCGCCGCCGACCGCGAACGCCTCGTCGGACTGCCCGCCGATCGAGATCGGGATGGAGCCGGCGTACGGTGCGAAGCCCGGCCCGAACTCGTCGAACTTGTAGAACTCGCCGTCGTGGCTGAACGGCGCCGGCTCGGTCCACGAGCGGCGCAGCAGGTCGACGTACTCGGAGGTGCGGGCGTAGCGCTTCGCCTTGGGCAGGTAGTCGCCCTGCCGGGCCTGCTCGGCGTCGTTGCCGCCGGAGATGATGTGGACCACCGCCCGGCCCTCGGTGAGCTGGTCGAGGGTGGCCAGCTTCTGCGCGCCGACGGTCGGGAACGTGGTGTTCGGGCGGAGCGCGACGATCGGCTTGATCCGCTCGGTGAGCTGCCCGACCGCACTGGCCGTGACGAACGAGTCGGCGGTGCCGGACCCGTACGGCAGCAGGGTGTAGTCGTAGCCGCCCTCCTCGAGGGAGCGCACGTAGCGGCGGAAGTACGTGAGGTCGATGCCGCGTGACGGGATCGGCTCGAGCTCGGTCGACGGGTTGAGGTGCGAGAGGCTGATGAACTCCGCCTCCGGCGACGCGGTCGGCGGGATGCTGGTGTCGAAGGTGGTCACGCTGCCGGCTCCTTAGCTGTCGCGGCCTGCCGATGGGCGAGCTCCTGGCGGACCAGAGGCAGGATGAAACGGCCGTAGTCGATGAGGTCGTTGAGGTTGTCGTAGCCGCGGATCGAGATCAGGTCGGCGCCGAGGTCGACGTAGTCGAGGAGCGCGGCGGCCACCGTCTCCGGCGTGCCGACCAGCGCGGTCGAGGCACCGGCCGCGCCGGTCGCCGACGCGGTCGGGGTCCACAGCGCCCGGTCGTGCACGTCCTTGCGGGCGGCGATCTCGAGGAGCCGCTGCGAGCCGACGTTCTGCGGCGACGGGCCGCCGAGGTTGTTGCGCCACCACGCGGCGGCCGGGCCCTCCTTGAGGACGGCGAGGATGCGGTGCGCCTTCTCCCAGGCGAGTTCCTCGGTGGCGGCGATGATCGGCCGGAAGGTCACCCAGATCCGCGGGCGATCCACCCGGCCGGCCTTGGCGGCCTCGGCGTGGACGGCGTCGATCTGCTTGCGGGTGTCGGCGAGCGGCTCGCCCCAGAGCCCGAAGATGTCCCCGCGCGAGCCGCCGACCTGGTACGCCTCGGCCGACGAGCCGCCCACCGAGACCGGGATCGTGCCGTTGGTGGGGCGTACGACGCTGCGGAAGTTCTCGAATTTGTAGAACTCGCCCTCGTGGTCGAACGGCTCGGTGTTCGCCCAGACCTTCCGGACGATGTCGATGTATTCGGCGGTGCGGGCGTAGCGGCGGTCCTTGGGCAGGTAGTCGCCCTCGCGGGCCTACTCGGCGTCGTTGCCGCCGGAGATGAAGTGCACCACCGCCCGGCCCGCCCCGAACTGGTCGAGGGTGGCCAGGGCCTTGGCGGCGACGGTCGGGTAGATGGTGTTCGGGCGCAGCGCGACGATCGGGGCGACCCGCTCGCTGCGGGCCACGATCTGGTTGGCGATGGCGAACTGGTCCTGGAAGGACGACGCGTACGCACAGAGCGTGTAGTCGAACCCGGCATCCTCGAGGGCGTTCACATAGCGCTTGAAGAACGGCAGGTCGATATCCGTACGCCCGAGGCGGTTGAGCTCGTTGCCGGGGTTGACGTTGACCGCGCTGATGAACTCGACGGTCATCGGGGATCACCCAGCGCTTCGGTGACCGCGATCGGGGTCAGCGCCGAGCTGCCCCGCAGCCGCTCCAGGAACAGCACGACGGTGGCGGCGACGGTGCGGTGCGTCTGGTCGTTGAGGACGTCGTGCCGGCCGCCGGCGATGGTGACGAGCTCGGCCCGGGGTGTCGCCGCGTACCAGGCGCGGGCCTCGGCCACCGGGCTGATGTCGTCGTCGCGGCCGTGCAGGCCGAGCACCGGCAGGTCGACGCCGGCCGGCACCGCCGGGTCGAACCACGCGGCCGGCAGGTCGGTGAACAGCTCGGCCGGGCGGACCCCGGCCGCGCTGATCCGGCCGCGGTGGGTGCTGCAGAACGTGCGGGCGTCCAACTCGTCGTCCCAGTCCCGGGCCGGCGCGGCGGCGGCCGCCACCGGCAGACCGGCCAGGACGAGGGCGGCGACCCCGGTCAGCTTGCCCTGGGCGGCGAGATGAGCGGCGTACGCGGCCCCGGCGTCCGACCCGACCACGATGCGCGGGGTGCCGACGTCGGCCGTCTCGATGATCTCCGCCAGCTGCTCGTGGGCCCGCTCCGGCGAATCGCTGGGGGCGGTGCCGAGCACGTGCACCCGGTAGGCGTCGGCCGCGAGCCGGCGGCCGAAGCGCTCGTAGATCGGGGCGGACTCGCCCCGGCCGGGCAGCACGACCAGGGTTCCGCGCAGCGGCACCGGATCGGGTTCGGTCCAGGTGATGACCGCGTCCTCGCGAGCGGGTGTCATGAGGTGCCTTTCGGTGGCGGGCGTCAATCCCTACAACGCCTACCAACCTAATAGGTCTTTGGAAAAGCTGTCCAACGATGATCCGCGATCGGCCCGATCGCGAATGCTTATCGATCCAGCGCCGCCCGCAGCCCGGCCGCCACGGCCTCGGTCACCTGCGGGTCGGCACCGGAACGAGCACGCATGCTGATCGGCGCCGGCGACACCGGCGGCAACTCCGGCAATTCGGCGAGACCGTCCGGAACCGACGGTGCGGTCGCCATCAGGGCCACCCCGAGCCCCGCCCGGACCGCGTCGAGCACCCCGGCGACGTAGCCCGAGTCGCAGACCACGTACGGGTCGAGATCGCTGGAGGACAGCGCGGCCAGGGCCCGGCGGCGCAGCACGCACGGCTCCTCGATGGCCACCACCGGCAGTCCGCGCCCGGCCGGCGGCTGCCAGCCGGCCGCCGCATACCAGGTCAGCGGCAGCGAACCGACCGGAACACCCTCCGCCGACGACGCCTCGGCCATGTGCGCGGCGAGGTCGAGCGCACCCCGGTCGATCGCCGCGTCGAGCCGGCGGGTGCGGTCGATCCGGAACC
The DNA here is from genome assembly GCF_016862175.1 of Paractinoplanes durhamensis. Taxonomy (GTDB): domain Bacteria; phylum Actinomycetota; class Actinomycetes; order Mycobacteriales; family Micromonosporaceae; genus Actinoplanes; species Actinoplanes durhamensis. The sequence continues at coordinate 69,897 of NZ_BOML01000050.1, forward strand.
GGACCTGATGGCCGGGCAGCGCCGCGGTGACCGCGGGCAGGATCAGGTGGGCGGCGTGCTCGGTGGTGCCGACCGTGACCGTCGGCCGCTCGGTCCCGACCAACCGGCGCAGCGCGTTGTCGTGCACGGCGAGGATCTGCCGGGCCTCGCCGAGCAGGGCCTGGCCGTCCGGGGTGAACACCGCGGTCCGGCCCTGCCGCTCGACGATCGGCCGGCCGATCACCTTCTCCAACCGGCGAACGTGCTGGCTGACCGCCGACTGGCTGACCCCGAGCACCGCCGCCGCCCGGTGGAATCCACCGCAGTCGGCCACCGCAACCAGGCTGCGGAGCGCGAAGATGTCCAGGACGTGACCCATGCGCCGGACGCTAGCAACAGATTGATAAGAAGTTGTGTTCGATTCCGATCGGATATCCGCGTTGGACGCCGGGCGGGCCGCCGCGGATATGCTGGGCACGGTAATTCCTATCGGAACCATAGGTTAGGCAGGTTATATGAGCCGGTATGTCGTCGTCGGAGCCGGCGCGGTCGGTGCCTCGATCGCCGCCGAGTTGCACCGGGCCGGAATCGACACGCTGCTGGTCGCGCGGGGCGGGCAACTCACCGCCCTGCGGGAGAACGGCCTGCTTTACGTACGCCCGGACGGCGAGCACCGGCTACGCCTGCCGGTCGCGGCCGGGCCGGACGAGGTGGACCTCGCCGACGACGACGTGCTGATCCTGGCCACCAAGACCCAGGACACCGAAGCTGCCGTACGCCGATGGGCGTGGCGCCCGGTGAAGCGGTCCGACGGCACCACCGGCACCGCCGCCACCGATCTGCCGGTGGTGACCCTGCAGAACGGCCTCGACAGCGAACGGATCGCGCTGCGCTCGTTCGCCCAGGTCGTCGGCGGTGTGGTGTGGATCCCGGCGACCTTCGTGGTGCCCGGCGAGGTGATCAACCACGGCGCCCCGGTCCCGGCCGTGCTGTGGCTCGGCCGCTACCCGGGCGGCCCGTCCGCGGTCGCCGACCGGATCGCCGGCGACCTGCGCACGGCCGGCTTCACCACGCACACCATCGACGACATCACCGCGCACAAGGCCACCAAGCTGATCGGCAACCTGGTCAACGGCCTGGACGCGCTGTACCCGCCGAGCGAGCTGCGCGATGCCGCCGTGGCCACGCTGCGCGACGAGGCGCGCGCCGTCTACGCGGCCGCCGGCATCGTGCCCGCCACCTCGAACCCGGGCGACTTCCGGCTCGCCGAGATCCCCGGCCGGCCCCGCGGCGGGAACTCGACCTGGCAGAGCCTCGCCCGCTCCGGCGACTCCGAGATCGAATTCCTGAACGGCGAGATCGTCCTGCTGGGCCGCCTGCACGGGGTGGACACGCCGGCCAACGCCGCGGTCCAGGCCCGGCTGCACCGGGCGGTCGCCGAGGGCACCCGCCCCTGGTCGCTGGACGACGCCGACCTGGCCGCCACCGTCGCGGTCCGGGAGCCGGTGCTGATCGGGGCGGCCGAGGTCTACCGCCGGGTGGCCGAACCGGAGCCGCCGGTGCTGCTCGACGTGCGCTGGGCGCTCGGCGACCCGCACGGCGCCGAGCACTACCGGGCCGGCCACCTGCCCGGCGCCGTCTACGTCGACCTGGACACCGAGCTGTCCGGCCCGCACTCCCCCGGCGCCGGCCGGCATCCGCTGCCGTCCGTCGGTCAACTGCAGGAGGCGGCCCGCCGCTGGGGCATCACCGCCGAGCGCGGCGTGGTGGTCTACGACAACACCGGCGGTCTCGCCGCGGCCCGGGCCTGGTGGCTGCTGCGCTGGGCCGGCGTGCCGGGCGTGCGCATCCTCGACGGCGGGCTGGCCGCCTGGCGCGCGGCCGGGTATGCCGAAGGCACCGGGGAAGCCCGCCCGCAGCCGGCCAGCGACATCGTCCTCGACGGCGGGCACCTGCCCACCCTCACCGCCGACGAAGCCGCCGCGCTGCCCGCGGCCGGCACCCTCCTCGATGCCCGGGCGGCCGAGCGTTACCGCGGCGACGTCGAGCCGATCGACCCGCGGGCCGGGCACATCCCCGGCGCGGTCAGCGCGCCCACCGGCGGGAACCTCCAAGATGGCGTGCCGCTGTTCAAGACCGCCGAGCAGCTGCGCGAACGGTTCGCCGGGGTGACCGGGCCGGTCGGCGTGTACTGCGGGTCCGGGGTCACCGCGGCCCACGAGATCGCCGCGCTCGCCGTGGCCGGCATCGACGCCGCCCTCTACCCCGGCTCCTGGTCGGCCTGGTCCGCCGATCCCGAGCGCCCGGCGGCCACCGGCGACCAGCCGTGACCGCCGTCCGGCCGGCCGGCACCGGCCTCGACTGGCTGGCCACGACCGGCGCCGACTGGACCGTCGACCCGGCCGTCATCGCCTCCCGGCGCCTCGACCGCTCCGGCTGGGAACCGGACGGCGAACCCCGGGCGGTGGTCTTCCCGCGCACCGCCGAGCAGGTCCAGGCGGTGCTGCGGGGCGCGCATGCCACCCGTACGCCCATCGTCGCCCGCGGCGCCGGAACCGCGCTGACCGGCGCAAGCGCCGCCGGAGCCGGCGAGATCGTCCTCGACCTCGGCCGGATGAACCGCATCCTGGCCATCCGGCCGGCCGACGGCATCGCCGTCGCCGAGCCGGGCGTCGTCACCGCCGACCTGGACCGGGCGGCGGCCGAACACGGGCTGCGCTACGCCCCCGACCCGGCCAGCCTGGAGCTGTCCACCATCGGCGGCAACATCGCCACCAACGCGGGCGGGCTGCGCTGCGCGAAGTACGGCGTGACCCGCGACTCGGTACTCGGCCTCGACGTGGTGCTCGCCGACGGCACCCGGATCGGCACCGGCCGCAGCACCCTCAAGGGCGTCGCCGGATACGACCTGACCAGCCTGTTCGTCGGCTCCGAAGGCACCCTCGGGGTGATCGTGGCGGCCACCCTGCGCCTCCGGTCGCTGCCGGTCCCGACCGCGACGATCGCCGCTTCCTATCCGGACATCGCCGACGCGGCGGCCGCGTCGGTGGCCCTGGCCGACGCCCGCATCCAGCCGGTCCTCGCCGAGCTGCTCGACGAGGCGACCCTGACCGCGATCGACGCGGCCCAGGGCACCAGCCTGCGGGCGGCCGGCGCGGCCCTGCTGATCGTCCAGACCGACGGCAGCCCCGACGAGGCCGAGCGGGCGATCGCGGTGCTCGGCCAGGGCGCCAGCAGCCTGCGCAGCACCACCGACCCGGCCGAGACCGCCGCGCTGCTGGCCGCCCGCCGCCAGGCCCTGCCATCGATCGAACGGCTCGGGCGCCCACTGATCGAGGACATCGCGGTCCCCCGCTCCCGCCTGGCCGAGGCGGTCCGCGAGATCGCCGCGATCGCCCGCCGCTACGACGTGCCGATCTGCACCGTCGCCCACGCCGGCGACGGCAACCTGCACCCGCTGATCGTGGCCGGCCCGCACGGCGCCCCGATCTCCGCGGCGGCAACCCGCGCCGGCGACGAGATCTTCGGCCTGGCACTGCGCCTGGGCGGCACGGTCACCGGCGAGCACGGCATCGGCGTCCTGAAGCGAGCATGGCTGGAACGCGAGGTAGGCCCGGACAACCACGCGTTGCAGCAGAAACTGAAGGCCCTCTTCGACCCGAACGGAATCCTCAACCCCGGCAAGGCCCTCTAGCGCCTCAGCGGATGGCTCGCAGGGTTCGGCGGCCGGCCAGGACGGCCACGCCGGCGAGGATCAGGAAGGCCGCCGCGGCGGCGCCGAGCATCGTGGTCGGGCGCGGTGCGGACGGCAGGGGCAGGGCCGGTGGGGTCAGGCCGGCCAGCGGCAGGGCCCAACCGGTCAGGCGCCAGCCCAGCAGGGCGATCGCGGTGCCGGCCAGCACGGCCGCGCCGACCAGCACCGGGTAGGTCCACAGCGTCGCCCGGCGGACCGCCGAACGGGCCAGGCCCTGACCCCGCAGCGCGGTCAGGTCCTCGATCCGGCGGGCCCGGTCCACCGCCGCCGCCAGGATCAAGGCGCCGGCCGCGAGGGCCACGGCCAGGCCGGCGACGATGACGTAGAACCACAGGGCGAGGGCCGGGCCCTGCTTGTCCAGCTGGGATCGGACCTGGTCGGCCCGGATGTCGGAGGTGACCACCAGGCCCTGGTCGCGTAGCCGGGTCAGGACGTCGGCCGGAGCCGCCGGAGCGAGCCAGACCTGGGCGGTCGTGCTCGGGTCGGCGTCGGTCGAGGCCCGGTCGGCGTAGTCGAGGTCGGTCAGCACGGCCGGTGCGCCGAGGCCGGGCACGGCGGCGATCCGGGCCTTCTCGGCGATCGGCTGGGCACGGCCGTCGAGGCCCAGCACGGTGGGCCGGACCGCGTCGCCGGCGATGGCCACCGGCAGCGGGTCCGGCACGTCGGCGGGCTGCAGGAACATGCCGTCGGGGAGCCCGTTCAGGGAGGTGATCTCGGCCTGCACGCCGTCGGCGGCATCGGTCAGTTCGCCGCCGGCGCTGAGACGCCAACGACCGGTCAGCGCGTGCACGGTGAAGCGGCCGGTCAGGTCGAGCGAACCCTGCCGGCCGGCGATCTGCAGCGCCTTGAGCCGGCAGCCGTCGGCGCAGGCGGGGGCGTCGAAGGCGTACGCGTGCCGGCCGCCCTGGAACTCCCCGAGCTCGACCTTCAGGTCGGCCGGGCCGCCGACCGGCGCCAGCGTCACGGTGGCCAGCAGCGGTTTGCCGGCGGTCAGCCCGGCCGCGGTCATGTCGAGGCTGAGCCGGGCACCGCGCAGAACGACCGGCGCCCCGGCCGCCGGTTGCAGATCGCGCAGGTCAGGAACGGCGCCACCCCAGTTCGCGACCGCCTTGAGGCCGCGGACGTCGACCGCCAGGACCGGCGGCTGGTCCTTCGACGCAGGCAGCCGGACCACGGCCATCGCGAACGCTCCGGTCGCGTCGACCGCGTGCACGGCGGACAGCAGGCCCTGCCGGCTGACCGGCCCGACCGCGACCACCCGGGCCGCGCCGGTGCCGACCCCGGCCTGCACCTCCCGGCCGCGGGCACCGACGTCGACCGCGCAGGCCGCGTAGCCGACGACCGCGACGGCCGCGGTGAGCAGCGCGAACAGCCGGGCCCCGCCGGGCCGGCGGGAGAGCTGGAAGGCGGCGACCGCGGCGGCGAGGCGGCCGTCGCGGAGCTGCCGGCGGGCGAAGACGGTGGCCCACGGCAGCAGCAGCCGGGCGGCGACGAGGGCGGCGGCGACCAGGACGAGGCCGGTGGCGAAGGTGCCGACCCCGTCCAGGCCGCCGTCGCTGACGATCAGCTGGAGGACGGCCACCACGGCCAGCAGCACCACCACGGCTTCGGCCGCGATCGCGGAGGCGACCCGGGCCTGCGGTGGCACCCGGCGCAGCAGTTCGGCGACCGGGCGGCCGAGCTGGCGGCGTTCGGCCAGCAGCGCGGTGACCACGGCGGCCAGCGCGGCGACCGGCGCCCAGCGCAGGGCGGCCAGGCCGGGGTCGGCGCCGAGGCCGGGGAACCGCCAGGCGGCGAACGCGTCCACGATGAGCTGGCCCGCGACGCAGCCGAGGATGGTGCCGGCCAGGATCGCGACCAGGTTCTCGCCGGTGGCCAGCCACCAGCGCTGGCCCCAGCGGGCGCCGCGCAGCGCGACCACGGCCAACTCGGGGCGGCGGCCCTCGGTGCCGTAGCCGACCGCCAGGTAGATGGTGAGGCAGGCGAGCAGGACCAGGCTGACGGCCAGGACCGGGACGATGCGGTGGGCGGCGGAACGGCCGGCGTCGATCCGGGTGAGCAGGTCGGGGATGCCGGTGTCCACCTCCAGGCCGGTGCCGAGAGCGGTGGCCCGGGCCTGCACCCGGGCCAGCCCGTCGCGGACGGCGGGGAGCCGGTCGACGGTCAGCGCGCCGGGGCCGGTGCTGCCGTCCAGGCTGAGCTCGACGGCGCCGTGGTCCATGCCGGTCAGCGAGGCGTTGGTGACGAACGCGGGCTCGCCGGCCCGGCCGCCGGTGTCGGCGCCGAAGTAGTTGTGCCGCCCCCAGTAGGCGTCGCCGGCGTCGGTGGCGTGGTAGACGCCGGTGATCAGGAACCGTTTGGGGGTGCCGTCCGCGACGAACGCGGCGACCCGCGGGTCGGAGTTGTAGAAGGCGTACTGCAGGGTGATCTCGTCGCCGGGGGCGAGGTGCCGGCGCTGCGCGGTCTGCTCGCCGATGACCACGTCGGACTCGCCGATGATGCAGCGCCCGGCGGTCATGGTGAGGTGCGCGCAGGCGTCCTGGCGGTAGACGAACCGGGTGCGGATCTTGTCGGTCGGTTCGACGCCGAGGGTGGCGTACTCGGCGGCGTACACGTAGTCGAAGCCGGGGATGGCGGCCAGCGACGAGCCGGTCTCGGTCAGCTTGACGTCGGCCTTGACCGCGTCGGGGTTGGACTTGCCGGGGCGCGGGTCGTGCTGGCGGGCGATCAGGGTGAGGCTGCGGGAGGCGGCGTCGGCGGTGGCGACCTGACCGGCGGCGACGGCCCGGTCGGCGGCGCGCAGGTAGGCGGGGGCGGCCACCGCGGCGGCCACCCCGAACATGGTGAGCAGAGCGAGGGTGACGGCCTGGCCGCGGCGGGTCCACACCATGGCCAGGACGAGGGCGATCATCGGGCACCCCCGCGCAGGCCGCGCACGGACAGCCGGCCGGCCAGGGCGAAGACGGCCAGGCCGATGCCGGCCGCGGCCGCGAGGACCGGGGCGCTGAGCACGCCCGGTGGCGGGATCACCCGCCAGCCGTCCGGGAACGGCGGCGCGGTGACCGCGGCCAGGGGCCGGGCGACGGCCGTGGCAAGCAGGCCGCCGGCGACGCCGAAGACGATCAGCGCGGCGGTGCCCGCATAGCCGGCGGTCAGCGCCCGGCCGGTGTCGAGGCCCTGGGTGCGCAGGGCGCGGAGCATGGCCAGTTGCGGTTCGCGTTCGGCCGCGGCGACCACGCCGATCATCGCGGCCGCGACGACCAGGGCCAGGCCCGCGGCGAGCAGGCCGAACGACGAGGTGATGACCCGGCCCTGGGCGGCGAGGGCGGTGCTGCGGGCGGCGGCGGTGCGATCGGCGAGGACGGTCAGGCCGTTGTCGCGCAGCGCGTCGATCAGTGCCGGTCCGGCGCCGGGGGCGAGCCAGACCTGGAAGGTGCCGCCGAGGTCGGCGTCGCCGGCCACCCGGCGGGCGGCGTCCAGGTCGGTCAGCAGGCCCTCCCGGCCGAGGACCGGCAGGACGGCGGTGGCGGCCGCGACCCGCACCGGGGTGGTGGTGCCGCCGAAGCGCCCGGACATGGCGTCGTCGAAGCGCCACTGGTCGGGCCGGGTGCCGGCCACCACGACCGGCACCGGCAGGGGCGCGTCCACGGCGTACACCTCGGTGCCGTTGGTGCCGTCGGCCCGGAGCGCGAGGCCGGCCGGTGTGCCGGACATCCGGGCGACGACGCCGGTGAAGCCGGCCCGCCAGCGGCTCACCTCGGCCATCCGGGCGCTGTCGAGCACCACCGCCATCGGCGACTGCTGGCCCACCGATCGGATCGTCAGCCCGCCCGCGCCCGGGAACAGCTGCCACCCGACCAGCCGGCAGCCGGGGGCGACGGCACAGCTCGGCACCGCAACGGTCGCCGTCTGCGGCCCGGGGCGCAGGCCTCGGAACTCCACCCGGAACCCGTCGCCGGTGCCCTCGTGCTGCAGGATCGCGCCGAGCAGGGCCGGCCCGCCCGCGTTGCGGGTCAGCGCGACGGCGAGGGTCGTCCCGGTGATCAGCGGCGCCGCGGGTGGCAGGTGGACGGCCGCGACGGCGTCCGGCAGGGCGGTCACCGGCCCGTATTCCGGCCGCCACCGGGCGATGGCGGCGAGCCGGGAGCTGTCCACCGCGAGGACCGGCGGCTCGGCGGTGGTGTCGACGACCACGGCCATCGCCTGTGTGCCGTCGGGGTCGGCGCGGCGGACGGCGTACTCGAGGGCGGTCCGGGATGCGGCGGCCACGGTGAGCACCCGGGCGGCGCCGAGTTCGACGTCGGCGCGGTCAGCGCGTTCCGAACGCCCGGCGGCGAGCCCGCCGGTGGTCAGCGCGAGCAGCGCGACCGCCACCACGAGCAGCGCGAACACCCGGTCGGTGCCGGGCTGGCGGGAGATCTGCACGGCGGTCAGCCCGAGCCGCAGCCGCCCGGCCCGCAGGGCCGCCCCGCCGATCCGGTCGGCGACCCAACGCAGGAAACGGGCCAGCAGCAGCCCGACGGCGAGGGCGACGAGCCCGGGCGCGGCGACGCCGAGGCCGCTGTCCGGGCCGCCGGTGCGCGCCTGGTAGACCGCGCCGGCCGCCAGGGCCACGAAGAACACGTCGACGAACCGGGACCGCCAGTCCCGGCGGGCCCCGGACACCCGCTGCAGCAGGACCACGACCGGCGCCCGCTGGGCGATCCCGTCCACCCCGGTGAGCACGAGCAGCCCGATCAGCTCGACGACCAGGATCGCCGCCACCGACACCAGCAGCGCCAGCCACCATTCGGCCCGGACCGGCAGCTCCCCGGCGATCAGCCGGGCGGCGGCGATCCCGGCCGGCAGCCCGGCGGCCGCGCCGATCGCCAGCGGCACCACGTGCTGCCCGGCGGCCAGCCGCAGCAGTCCGCCGCCGGTGGTGCCGCGCAGCTTGAGCAGCCCGGCGTCGGCCCGCCGGTCGCGCCCGGTCAGCCGGCCGGCCAGCCCGAGCGCGAACCAGGCCAGCACCAGCACCTGGGCCAGCGCGACCAGCACCCCGACGATGACCGTGCGCCGGTCGGCGAGGACCGCGTCGAACAACTCGCCGGTCGGGTTGTCCAGGTCGAGCTGGGCGGCGGCGAACCGCGGGCCGGCCGCGTTGAGCACCCCGTTGAGGTCGTAGTTGTTGTCGCCGCGCAGCAGGGCGAGCGGCACCGGCGTCGCGACCGACAGGGTGGGCCGGCCCAGCTGCGGCGAGCTGAACGCGGACAGCGTGGTGAAGACCGGATCGAGGTCGCCCTGGGCGCGGAACAGCGGGTCGGTCCAGTACGGCCCGGCCGCGTCGGTCACCACGTACACCCCGGCCACCCGCAGCTGCAGCGGCCCGACCGCGCCGTCCGGGCGTACCTCGAAGGTGTCCCCGGTCTTGAGCCCGATCCGCCGGGACACGTCGGCGCTGATCGCCACACTGTCGGGAGTGGACGGGCACGCGCCGGTCAGGCGCACGTGGGCGCAGAAGTCGTCGCGGTAGGCGACCGCCATGCCGGTCCGGGCCGACCCGTGCGGCACGTCGGTGTAGAAGGTGTCCTGCGCGGCCCCGAGGATCGGCGTGACGCCGGGCAGCGGGAGCAGGTCGCGGGTGGTGGCGGCGAGCGCGTCGAGGGCCGCCCGCGGGTCGCTCACCGCGGCGCCGTCCTGGTGCACGGTGATGACCTGCTCGGCGGCGGGCCGGGAGGTCACCTCGGCGCCGGCGGCGCGGGAGGCGACGGTCAGGCCGTAGACGGTGCCGGCGGTGGCGGCGGCCGCGGCGAGCGCGGCCAGGAGGGTGAGCAGGGCCGCCTGGGTGGTGCGGCGCCGCACGGCACCCCAGCTCACGAAGTACATCCGGCCCCGTTTCCCCGTGTGTCACCGCAACCGTGCGGCCCGCATCGTCAGGTACCGCCGCTCGGGCAGGCTGCTGGTTCGGGCCGCCGCGGCAGCGTACAACCGCGCGGCCGTCGATGGGTCCCCCGCCTGTTCGTGCAGGTGCGCGCGGACCGCGTCGAGGCGGTGATGGCCGGCGAGCCGGTCGCCGAGTTCGTCCAGCATCGCCAGCCCGGCGGCCGGCCCGTCGACCATGGCCACCGCCACCGCCCGGTTGAGCGCGACGACCGGATTGCCGCCGACCCGTTCGAGCAGGCCGTAGAGGGCGGCGATCTGCGGCCAGTCGGTCGTCGCGAACGACAGCGCCCGGCAGTGCAGGGCCGCGATCGCCGCCTGCAGCTGATATTCGCCGATCGTGCCCTGCGTGACCGCCGCGTCCAGGATCGCGGTCCCTTCGAAGATCAAGGACCGGTCCCATTGCGTACGGTCCTGCTCCTCCAGCGGCACCAGATCGCCGGTGGGTGACACCCGGGCCGGCCGGCGCGCGTCGGTGAGCAGCATCAACGCGAGCAGCGCCGCACTCTCGGCGTCCACGTGACAGATCTGGCGGGCCAGCCGGATCGCCTCGGCCGACAGCTCGACCCGATGCAGCGCCGGGCCGCTGCTCACCGCGTACCCCTCATTGAAGATCAGGTAAAGCACCCGGCGGAGGGCGGAAAGGTCGGCCGAAGGCCCGAAGGGCCGGCCGCGCAGCTTCTGTTTGGCCCGGCTGATCCGCTGCGCCATCGTCGCCTCCGGCACCAGGAATGCCGCCGCGATCTCCGCCGTGGTCAGCCCGCCCGCGGCCCGCAGGGTCAGCGCGACCTGCGACTGCGGGGTGAGATCGGGATGGCAGCACATCATCAGCACGGTCAGCGTGTCGTCGGCCGGGTAGGCGTCGGCCGGCTGCTCCAACCGCGACGCCAGCTCTTCGCGCCGCCGCCGCGCTTCCTCGCCGCGCACGTGGTCGATGAGCTTGCGGGACGCCGTCCGCAGCAGCCACCCCCGCGGGTTGTCCGGGATGCCGCGCGAAGGCCAGTGCAGGTGGGCCGCGATCAGCGCCTCCTGCACCGCGTCCTCGGCGTCGGCGAACGACCCGCACCGCCGCGCGAGCACGCCCAGCACCGGCGGGGCGTGCTCGCGCAGCAACGCGTCGATCACGCGCCCATGGCCTCGAAGTCGGCGCTGTCCATCACCCGGCGGATCGTGATCGGCTGCCGCAGCGGTACTCCGCCCGGCCCCGGCACCGCGGAGACCAGCGCGGCGATCTCGATCGCCCGTGCCTCCGACTCCACCTCGACGATCTGGAAGCCGGCCAGGATCTCCTTCGCCTCGGCGAACGGCCCGTCGGACACGATCGGCGCCGACGCACCGTCGCCGATGACCTGTTTGCCGTGCACCGGCGGGGTCAGCGCTTCCATCCCGACCAGCTCGCCGCTCTCGGCGAGCGCCTTGTTGAGAGCGCCGTAGTAGTCCATGTGGGCGGTGATCTCGGCCGGTTTCCACTCGTCCATCGGGGTGGCGTCGTCGCCCGGGCGGTAGTCGACAATCAGCAGGTAGCGCGGCATGTGATTCCTCCTCGATCGGATCCTCTACCCCGGGAACGAAGCTGAGCCGCCCCCCTCGACATGATCACGTGGATTAAGTTGCGGGTATGAGTGTGCGCTTCGGAGTTTTCGTCCCGCAGGGCTGGAAGATGGACCTCGTCGAGATCGCCGACCCGGTCGAGCAGTACGAGGCGATGACCGCGGTGGCCAAGGCCGCCGACGCCGGCCCGTGGGATTCGATCTGGCTCTACGACCATTTCCACACCGTTCCCGAGCCCACCATCAACTCGGTCTTCGAGGTCTGGACGGCGACCGCGACCCTCGCCCGGGACACCAGCCGGGTCAACATCGGCCAGATGGTCGGCTGCAACGGTTACCGCCAGCCGTCCCTCTACGCCAAGATCGCGTCGACGGTCGACATCGCCAGTCACGGCCGGCTCTACGCCGGGCTCGGCGCCGGATGGTACGAGCACGAATGGAAGGCGTACGGCTACGAGTGGGCCGAGGTGCCGCAGCGGATGGCCGCCTTCCGCGAGGCCGTCGAGATCGTGCACCGGATGTGGACCGAGGAGCGGCCGGTCTTCCAGGGCAAGCACTACCGGATCGACGGCCCGATCAACGAGCCGAAGGGCGCCCCGAAGCTCTGGCTCGGCGGTGGTGGCGAGAAGGTCACCCTGAAGCTGGTCGCGCAGTACGCCCAGGGCAGCAACGTCGGCAACGGCAACCCCGAGGTGATCCGGCAGAAGCTGGCCGTCCTGCGCGAGCACTGCGACCGGCTCGGCCGCGACTACGACGCGATCGCCAAGTCGACCACCGTGGAGGTCGACCTGACCTGGTCGAACGCGCAGGCGATCGCCAAGGTCGAGTCGGTCGTCGAGGCCGGCGCCGACTACGTCATCTTCTACATCCCGCGGGTGGCCTACGACCACGAGCCGCTGCACCGCTTGGCCGCCGAGGTGCTGCCGCAGTTCGGCTAGGGCCGTTCAGAGCGCCGGCAGGGAGACCGTGAACGTGCAGCCCCTGTCCGGCGCCGGCCCGGCGGTCAGCGTGCCGCCGTGCGCGTCCACGATCGCCTTGGTGATGGCCAGGCCCAGGCCGGTGCCCTTGATCCCCTGCTGCACCGCGTTGCTGGCCCGGAAGAAGCGGTCGAACAGGTGCGGGTACTGGTCGGCCGGGATGCCGATGCCGGTGTCGGTCACCTCGATCACCACGACGCCGTCGCCGACATCGGAGTTCGTCGGCGGCTCGTGCCGGACCGTCGCGGTCACCCGGCCACCGGCCGGCGTGTACTTCACCGCGTTCGACAGCAGGTTGTCCAGCACCTGCCGCAGCCGCACCGGGTCGGCCTGCACCAGTTGCTCCCGCGGCGCCGCCACCGTGACGGTCAGCTGCTTCGCGTCCGCGGCCGGCTGCAGCGCCTGCACGACGTCGCGGATCAGCCGGGTCACCGACATCGGCCGCGGCTCCAGGTGCAGCTGCCCGGCCTCCAGCCGGGCCATGTCGAGCAGGTCGTCGACCAGCGCCTGCATGTGCGCGCTGCGCCGGTCGATCACCTCGGCCAGATGCCGCTGGTCGTCGGAGAGCTCGGTGTCCTCCAGCAGCGTCTCCGAGTAGCTGCGGATCGCGCCGAGCGGATTGCGCAGCTCGTGGCTGACCAGCGCGACCAGTTCGTCCTTGAGCCGGTCGACCCGGCGCAGCTTCTCGTTCTGCGCCCGCTGGTCGACCAGCAACTTCTCGCGCTGCTCGGCCAGCACGTGCCGGTCGGTCACGTTGGTGCTGATCCCGTCGATCAGCAGCCGGCCGTTCTCCCGCCGCGGCATCGCCCGGGTCCACACCCACCGGTTCACCCCGTCCGGGCCGATCAGCCGGACCTCGTTCTCGGCCGGGCGGCCGGCCAGGACCTTCGCCACGAACGCGTCGTACTCCACCAGGTCGTCCGCGTGGACCCGGCCGTTCATCGCGGCCGCCATGTCCCACTGGATGGCCAGCCGCTCGCCGAACACGCCGCTGCCGTCCGGGCTCGCGTAGATCGAGCCGATCGTCCGGTCGGCCCGGATCTCGACCGTCCACACGTAGTCGTTGACCTGCTCGATCACCCGGTCGAAGTCGCGCCGCGCCGCCGCCAGGGCCAGCGCCAGGTCCTCCGTCCGGCGCCGCTCCACATACCGGCCGAGCTGAGCGCCGATCAACTCCAGCAGGTCGATCACGTCCGCGTCGCGGTCCTCGGCGGCCGCGCTGAACAGCAGCAGCACCCCGAGGATCCGGTCGCCGGAGCGGACCGGCACGCCGAGCGCGCTGTGCAGCCCGGTCGCCCGGATCTGATCGGCCCGGATGAGCAGCCGCGGATCGTCGGCGACCTCGGTCGAGAACAGCTCCGCCTCGGTCGACCAGATGTGCCCGGCCAGGCCCACCCCGCGGTCCATGCTCAGCGGCCGGTCCTCGGCCAGCGGGCTCACGTCGTAGCCGGGCTCCACCCAGTGCCCGACCCGATTGATCACCCCGGCGTCCTCGTCGGTCTGCCAGAACTCGCCGTACACCCAGCCCAGCGCCCGGGCCACCGCCGCGAGGGTGCGCTCGGCCGCCTCCTCGGCGCTGGCCGCGTCGGCGAGGGCGCGGGCCACCGCGTACCGGACGTCCCGGGACCGTTCGGCGAGGCGCTGGTCGGTGATGTCGTGCAGGGCCACCACCGCGCCGAGCCGGTGACCGTCGGTGGACTCGATGGTGCGGGCGTTCGCGTGGAAATGATGCGGTGGCCGGCCGTGCGGGGCGACGACGATGTGCTGCCGGTCGACGGTCTCGCCGTGGAACGCCCGGACCAGCGGCAGCTCCTTCTCCTCGAGCGGGTCCCCGTCCGGGCCGTACAGGTCGTAGGCCACCGGCCAGTCGCCGGCCGGCACCGGCTTGGCGTCACCGCCGTGGATCTCCCGCATCGCGTGGTTGAACAGGGTCAGCCGGCCGTCCGCGTCGCACGCGCCGACCCCCACGTCCAGGCTGTCCAGCAGGGTCTGCAGGAACGTCCGCTCGTACTCCAGTTGGCGGCGGTCGGCGGCCCGGTCGCTGATGTCGTGCAGGAACGCGTGGAACACCGACGCACCGACCTGCAGCGTCATCTCGATCGGGAACTCCCGGCCCGAGTTGTCCCGGGCGGTCAGCTCGATCCGGTGCCCGGCCAGCCGGGACTTCCCGCCGGCGCCGATCCGGGCCAGGCCGGCGGCGTGCGCGGACCGGAACCGGGCCGGGATGATCAGGTTGGCGACCTGCCCGCCGAGCGCCTCCGCGGCGGAGTAGCCGAACAGCTCCTCGGCGGCGGCGTTCCAGGCCAGCACCGTCCCGGCGGCGTCGATCGAGACGTACGCGTCCTGGCAGGCGTCCAGCACCGTCTGCAGCCGCCGGGCGGTCGTCGCGTGCGTCCGCACCTCGGCCCGCATCGCGATCTCGGCCTCCGCGGCCGCCGCCAGATCCTCGACCAGCAGCATTTCCCGCGGCTCCCAGTCGCGCGGCTCGTCGTGCAGCACGCAGAACGACCCGAGTGGTTGCCCGTCGAGGCTGCGCATCGGGAACCCGGCGTACGCGATCACGCCGTCCTCGATCGCCGGATGCCCGGCCACCCGGTCGTCGGTGCGCGCGTCGGTGACCAGCAGCGGAGCATCGGTGTCGACGACCAGCCGGCAGAACGTGTGGGAGACGGCCGGTCCGGCCGACCCGGCCACCACCCGCCGATCGGCGGCGACCAGCGACACCTGGGCCCGGGAGGTGCGAAGCTGATGGGCGGCGGCCCGGGCGAGACGATCCAGTGACGGACTGGCGTCACCCTCGAGCAGACCGCTGTCGCGCATCCGGCGCAGCCGCGCCGCATCGCTCAGCCGCCCGTCCGCCCCCGTCGTGCTCGCTTGCGACCCCACTCTTTCCAAGTTCGGACAGAAACGTCAGAGGCTGAGCCGGTTTACGGAAGTCGTCGCTTCAACCTCTTGTCAGCTGCGGAATCAGTGGAAAGATGGGCCGGAAAGTGTCCGATCCTGTGTCTGGAGATGTCGTGACCGCCAAGTCCGTGCTGCACAACTTCATCGGTGGCGCCCCGGCGGCACCGGCCGAGGGCCGATACGAAGACCTGATCGACCCGGCCACCGGCGAGGTGTTCGCGTCCGCGCCGGTCTCCGGCAAGCCGGACGTCGACCGGGCCATGCAGGCCGCGTCGGGCGCGTTCGAGACCTGGCGCAACACCACGCCCAGCCAGCGCCAGCAGGCGCTGCTCAAGTTCGCCGACGCCATCGAGGCCCGCACCGACGAGCTCGTCGAGGCCGAGTCGCGCAACACCGGCAAGCCGCTCGGGCTCACCAAGAGCGAGGAGCTGCCGCCCGCGATCGACCAGATCCGCTTCTTCGCCGGCGCCGCCCGCCTTCTGGAGGGCCGCTCCGCCGGGCAGTACATGAACGGCTTCGAGTCCTACGTCCGGCGCGAGCCGATCGGCGTGTGTGCGCAGGTCACGCCGTGGAACTACCCGCTGATGATGGCGGTCTGGAAGATCGCGCCGGCGCTCGCGGCCGGCAACACGGTCGTCCTCAAGCCGTCCGACACCACCCCGGTCACCAGCGTCCTGCTCGCCGAGATAGCCAGCGAGTTCTTCCCGGCCGGCGTCTTCAACGTGATCATCGGCGACCGGGACACCGGCCGGCAGCTGGTCAGCCACCCCACCCCGCAGATGGTGTCGATCACCGGCAGCGTGCGGGCCGGCATGGAGGTCGCCCAGGCCGCCTCCGCCGACCTCAAGCGCACCCACCTCGAGCTCGGCGGCAAGGCCCCGGTCGTGGTCTTCGACGACGCCGACATCGCGGCCGCGGCCGAGGCGATCGCGATCGGCGGCTACTTCAACGCGGGCCAGGACTGCACCGCCGCCACCCGCGTCCTGGTCTCGCCGGGCGCCTACACCGACTTCGTGGCCGCCCTCGCCGAGCAGGCCAAGGGCACCAAGACCGGCGCCGCCGACGACGAGGACGTGCTCTACGGGCCGCTGAACAACTCTCGGCAGCTGGACCGGGTGAAGGGTTTCGTCGATCGTCTGCCGGACCACGCCTCCCTCGACGCGGGCGGCGCCCGGGTCGGTGACCGCGGCTTCTTCTACTCCCCCACCGTCATCTCCGGCCTCCGGCAGAACGACGAGGTCGTCCAGGACGAAATCTTCGGCCCGGTCATCACCGTGCAGCAGTTCTCCGACGAGGACGAGGCGGTCCGCTGGGCCAACGGCGTGGAGTACGGCCTGGCGTCGAGCGTCTGGACCAAGGACCACGGCCGCGCGATGCGGATGACGCAGCGCCTGGACTTCGGCTGCGTGTGGGTCAACTGCCACATCCCGCTGGTCGCCGAGATGCCGCACGGCGGCTTCAAGCACTCCGGCCACGGCAAAGACCTTTCCGTGTACGGCCTGGAGGACTACACCCGCATCAAGCACGTGATGCACTCGCTCGACTGATCCCCTTTCTTGGAAGCCCGGCCCGAGGGGGGCCGGGCTTCCGGTTTTCCCGCGGTTGACGGTCGGGGGCGGGGATGACCACGCGCGACTGCGGGGCGGGTTTCATCCGTTCTGTTGACCCTGGTCAGCTTGGGGTGGGCGGATACTTGAGGGGAAGCCCGGGTCGAGGCGGCCCGGGCTTCCCTAATTCCTACTGTTCCCGCATCTCCCATGGGGAGCCGTATTCTCGGAGCTTGTCGAGGAACGGCAGCGGGTCGAACGCCTCCGGGCCCAGCACGCCGGAGCCGTGCCAGCTTCCCTCGGCCAGCAGTTCCAGGGCGATTATTGGGTTTACCGCTGTTTGCCAGACCACGGCCTGGGCTCCGTATTCGCGCATTGACCACTCGTTGTCTACCACGTGGTAGAGGTAGACCTCTCGGGGCTCGAAGTCCTTGCTCAGGCCTCGGACCACGGTGCCGGCGCAGGTTTTGCCGGTCATCTTGTCGCCCAAGGTTGCCGGGTCGGGCAGGACGGCTGCCACCACGTCTCGGGGGGAGACGCTCGCGTTGCCTACCTTGACCGGGTCGGTTCGGTCCAGGCCCAGTTTGTGCAAGGTTTGCAGGACCTCGATGAACTCTCGGCCCAGGCCGTACTTGAAGGTGACCCGGCCCGCGTCCACCCAGCGCGGGATCAGCAGGACCTCCTCGTGTTCCACGTGTACGCACTCGACCGGGCCGATGCCGCCGGGGAAGTCGAAGATCTCGGGCTCGCTCAGCGGGACCGTGGTGAACCAGCCGCGGCCCCTCTCGTAGATGACCGGTGGGTTCAGGCACTCCTCGATGGTGGTCCATACCGAGAACGACGGGGCGAACTCGTAGCCCTCCACCACCAGGTTGCCGCCGTCGCGGACGCCCACCTCGTCGATGCGGGAGAACAGGTGGTCGGCGGCGAACTTCGCGAAGATGTCCGAGAGGCCGGGCTCTACGCCGATGCCGACCAGGGCCAGCCTTCCCTTTGCCGCCCAGGCGGACGCGGCGGCGAACTGCTCGTCGCCCAGCTTCACCCCGGTCTTGTGGAACGGGTCGTCGGGGTGTGGGTGGGACAGCGACATGGCCATGTCGAGGTAGTCGGCGCCGGCGGCGTAGGCGCCTTCGAAGACCGGCATGACGAATCTCGGATCCACCGCATTGAGTACGTGCGTGATGGCGTGCTCTCGGCACAGCTTTGTTACCGCGGTGGCGTCGGAGGCGTCGATCCGCGCGGCCACGAAGCGGTCGTCGGCCACGGTCTCGACGACGCGGGTGGCGCGGGACAGGTCGTAGTCGGCGACCACGTAGTGGCTGAAGAAATCGCGGCGGCAGGCGATGCCGGCCGCTGCGGAACCGACACCGCCCGCGCCGACACCCAGGACGCGCATGAGAAACACACCTTTCGTGTTATAGCGGTCTCCAGATCTACTGAAACCGTGCCCCAGCAGCCTGCTCACGACCGAAACCCTTGTCAATAGCGATCAACTCTGCGATAAACGCAGTTGCCACGTCGGTTCGGAAGGGATGTCCAGTGCTTGATCGGTACGGATTCCATTGATCACGGCAAACCGGACGAGCGATTCCATTGCCGTCGCTCCGCACCCGGGGAAGAATCGCGGCGTGAGCGCGGACCTGGCACTGGATCAGATCAACAAGCAGATCATCGAGCACCTGCAACGCGACGGCCGCATGTCGTACGCGACGCTGGCCAAGGAGATCGGCCTCTCCGAGGCGGCGGTCCGCCAGCGGGTGCAGCGGCTGCTCGACGGCGGGCTGATGCAGATCGTGGCGGTGACCGACCCCCTCACGCTCGGCTTCGCCCGGCAGGCGATGGTCGGCCTCAAGGTGAACGGCGACCTGCGGGCCATCGCCGACGAGATCGCCGCCATCCCCGAGGTCGACTACGTGGTGATCTGCGCCGGCGGCTTCGACCTGCTGGTCGAGCTGGTCTGCACCGACGACGAGCACCTGCTCGACCTGCTCAACGAGAAGGTCCGCCCGATCAAGGGCGTCACCTCGTGCGAGACGTTCATGTATCTGAAGCTGGCGAAACAGACCTACGCATGGGGTACGCGATGACCGCACCGTCCTACTGGTTGCACTCCCTCGGCCCGGTCACGCCGCGGCCGCCGCTCGGCGGCGACCTCGAGGTGGACGTGGCGATCGTCGGGGGTGGCTACACCGGGCTCTGGACGGCGTATTACCTGTCGCAGGCGGCCCCGCAGCTGTCGATCGCGATCGTCGAGGCGGAGTACTGCGGTTTCGGCGCCTCCGGGCGCAACGGCGGGTGGGCGTCCGGCCTGTTCCCGGTGTCGGAGGCCAAGCTCACGCGCCGCTACGGCGCTTCCCGCGCGGCGGCGATGCATGCGGCATTGGCGGGTGCGGTCGACGAGGTGGGCCGGGCCGCGGCGGCCGAGGGCATCGACTGCGACTACGCCAAGGGCGGCACGATCACCCTGGCCCGTACGCCCGCGCAGCTGCGCCGGCAGCGTGGCTCGGCCGGCTTCCTGGACGCCGAAGCGGCATCCGAGATCTGCGGCGCCGAGGGCGTGCTCGGCGGCGTCTACAGCCCCGACTGCGCGGCCCTGCACCCGGCCAAGCTGGTGCGCGGGCTCGCCGCGGTGGTCGAGGCCCGCGGCGTCCGGATCTTCGAGGGCACCCGGGTCCGCAGCATCGCCCGCGGCGCCGTCGACACCACCCACGGCCTGATCAAGGCCGGCACCGTGGTCCGCGCGCTGGAGGGCTACACCGCCCGGCTCGCCGGCCACCGCCGGGCACTCGCCCCGGTCTACTCGCTGATGATCGCGACCGAGCCGCTGCCCGAGTCGAACTGGGAGCGGATCGGCCTGCGCCGCCGGGAGACCTTCTCCGACGAGCGCCACATGGTCATCTACGGCCAGCGGACCGCGGACGACCGGCTCGCGTTCGGCGGGCGGGGCGCGCCCTACCACTTCGGGTCACGCATCGAGCCGTCGTACGACCGGGTGCCCGGCGTCTTCGACAGCCTGCGCGACACGCTCACCGAGATGTTCGGGATCCGCCCGGAGATCGCCCACCGCTGGGGCGGCCCGCTCGGCATCCCCCGCGACTGGATGCCCTCGGTCGGCCTGGCCGACGGCATCGCGTGGGCGGGCGGCTACGTCGGCGACGGGGTCGCGGCGGCCAACCTCGCCGGGCGTACGCTCGCCGACCTCATCGCCGGCACCGACAGCGACCTGACCACCCTGCCGTGGGTCGGCCACCGCTCCCGCCGCTGGGAGCCGGAACCGATCCGCTGGATCGGCATCAACGCCGCCCTGCACGCGACGACCCTGCGCGACGCGCTGGAGCGCCCGCGAGTGTCCTAGGTGGACTATGCGCTACCACAGCCAGGTCGCCACCAAGCAGACCCGCCGCTCCCGGGCCGAGACCACCCGCTTCTTCGACGGCCTCGACCTGGTCGAGCCGGGCGTCGAGCAGTGCCACCGCTGGAAACCCGCCCCCGGCGCGGACACCACGCGCGACGTCAGCGGCTGTGCCGCGGTCGGCCGGAAAACCGCGTGACCCGACTCCCCCGGCGGTGGCATGCTGAAGCCATGACGTCGCTTTCCTTTACCCGGCCCCTTTCGGTGACCGGCTGACTTTTTCGCGTACGTCTTCTGGCCGCCCACCGGGCGGCCATTTTCGTCTCCGGCCTCCCGCGTGGGCTCCCGCACCCACCGCACTCCCCGGAGGATCCGATGACCTACCTGACTCCCAGCGCGCTCGCCGCCGACCTGTCCGTCCGTGACCTGACCGACCCGGCCGCGGGACCGCACGCCATCCAGCTGATCGTCGATGCGGTGCTGCGGGCCGCCACCGACCGTTCACCCAGTGTTTCCCTGTTGGTCCACTGCGGTGCCCGGATAGTGGACGTCGCCGACAACTACGACCTGCTCGGCCACTCCCCCGGCGCCGCCGCCCGCGACGCCCGCTACACGCGGTACGTCGCGCCCGGCCGGATGCTGCGCTCGCAGACATCCGCCCTGATCCCGGGCGCGCTGCGGACGCTGACCGCGGCCGATGCGCTGATCGCCTGTCCCGGCATCGTCTACCGCCGGGACGCCATCGACCGGTTGCACACCGGCACCCCGCATCAGCTCGACCTCTGGCGGGTCACCGCCGCCGACCGGCCGCCGGACCTGATCGACCTGGTCGCGACCGCGGTGAGTGCGGCGCTGCCCGGCACGCCGTGGCGGACCCGCCCGGCCGAGCATCCCTACACGACCGGCGGCCTGGAGATCGAGGCGTGGTCGGGCGAGGCGTGGGTGGAGATCGGCGAATGCGGCGTGGCCGCCGCGCAGGTGCTGCCGGCCGGCCGGTGCGGGCTCGCGCTCGGGCTGGGCCTGGATCGCCTGGTGATGCTGCGCAAGGGGATCGGCGACATCCGGCTGCTGCGGTCGGCGGACCCACGGGTGGCCGGCCAGATGACCGACCTGACCCCGTACCGTCCGGTGCCCTCGCAGCCGGCCGCCCGCCGCGACCTCTCGGTGGCGATGCCGCCCGGCGTGACCGCCGAGGATCTCGGGGACCGGGTGCGCGACCTGCTCGGCGCCGACGCCCACCTGGTGGAGGAGGTGGCGATCCGCTCGGTCACCGCGGCCGCCGACCTGCCGGCGGCGTCCCGCGAGCGGCTGCGGATCCGCGACGACGAGGTGAACGTGCTGCTCCGCGTCCTGCTGCGCGACCCGCACGCGACCCTGCCGGGCGACCGCGCGAACGAGCTGCGCGACCGCATCTGGGCGGGTCTGAGCCGAGTCTGAGGGGCGGAAAATACGGAGACGGCCGATCTCCCCGGGAGATCACGCGGATGTGGCGGATCTCGACCATGGGTGACCGGCCGTCACCATACCCGGCAAACCTAGTTCAGGGCTGCCGAGTAGTTACATCAGAGCGGACGGATGTTCTCCGCCTGCAGACCCTTCGCACCCTGGGCCACGTCGAACTCGACGCGCTGGTTCTCCTCCAGGCTGCGGAAGCCCGAAGTCGCGATAGCTGAGAAGTGCGCGAAGACGTCGCCGCCGCCGCCATCCTGGGTGATGAAGCCGAAGCCCTTGTCCGCGTTGAACCACTTGACGGTACCGGTGGCCATTTATCTACTCCTTGACTGACCGTGAGGCCCCGCACCGTGCGAGACCTCGCGTCGCCGTTGTTGATGACCCGGTAGACCGACGAAACCAAAAAAGCCTGGTGGGCCGAGATGCCCATCAGGCGTTGAGAACGTCTTAGGAAATCAAAACTGCAACGCGGCCAAACTAGCACAGAAATTGGGGCACAGCTCCCCTGGCCGCATTCGAGTCGCGGTTGGCACGCAGCAAGGCTTCTCGCACCGTCGCCCTGGTGCGGATGCAGGCTATATCGACGGCCGGCAGCCGGGCGAGCGAGCCGTCGCGGCGCCGGGGCACCGCGACGGCTCATCGGTGGTTCAGCCGGCGATCACCTTCCGCACCAGGGTGTACGCCCGGGCATCCGAACCCGCGGTCCGGGCCCGGTCGGCCTCGGCCAGATCGGCCGCCCAGCCGGCGCCGCCGCGGCCGGCCGCCACCCGGGCCTGCGCGGTGTCGAACAGCGCGTCGAGCACCGCATCGGCCGAGCGCGGGGTGCCGTGGTCGCCGGTGCGCAGACCCCAGCCGTACGGGAAAAGGGGTTGGTAGTTGCGGTCGCCGACGTTGATCGGGACCTGACCGACGGTGGCCGGCCAGCTGACCGGCAGGCGGCCGGTGAACGGGCGCCGGCCGAAGAGGACATCCGCGACGCCGGCCCCTTCGCTGCCCGGCAGCCAGGAGGCGACCAGGGCGTCGATCTCGCCGAGTTGATCGGTGACGACCTGCGGGCGGCCGGAGACGACCAGCACGACGCACTTGGCGACGACCGTGCAGACCCGGTCGACGACGGCCTTGTCGCCGGGCTGCAGGGTCAGCGACTTGGGTTCGTTCTGGGCCGGGGTGCACCAACCGCACTGCGGGCCACCGACATCACCGAAGCCTTCCGCGTACGGCGTTTCGCCCACCACGACCACACCCACGTCGGCGCCCGCCGCCGGGGCGGTGCCGTCGAGGCTGTACGTGACGTTCGGGGCGACCTGGCGGATGGCCTGCAGAATCGTGGTGCCCGGGATGGCCGCGCCGGACCGGCCCTGCCAGTCGATGGTCCAGCCGCCGGCCTGGTTGCCGATGTCGTCGGCATTGCGGCCGGCCACGTAGATCTTCGCGGACTTGCGCAGCGGCAGCAGACCACCGGAGTTCTTGAGCAGCACCTGCGACTCGGCCACCGCTTCGCGGGCCAGCGCCCGGTGCGCGGCACTGCCGACCTGGCCGGCGTTGTCCGCCGTCGCGTACGGATGCTCGAACAGCCCGAGCTCGAACTTCGTCCGCAGAATCCGCCGCACGGCGTCGTCGATCCGGCTCGTCGCGACGCCGCCGGACGCGACCTCGGCCTTCAGCACCTGCTCGAAGCGGGCCGCGGTGTTCGGTTCCATGAACATGTCGGTACCGGCGTTGACCCCGGTCCGGACCTGACCGGCCGTCGGCAGCGGCGACCCCGCCGGGGCGGACGGGTCGGGAATCTGGTGGATGCCCTCCCAGTCGCTGATGACCAGGCCGTCGAAGCCCAGGCCGCGCTTGAGCGTGCCGCCGATCAGCTCGGCCGAGGCGTGCATCTTGACCGGGTTGCCGACGCCGTCCTCGGTCCAGTCGACGCTGGAGAACGACGGCATGACGCTGCCGACGTCGTGCTTGCGGATCGCGGCCGCGTAGGGCGCGAGGTCGAGCCGGGCGAAGTCGGCCCGGTCGGTGACGGTGACCCCCTGGTCGATCTTGTAGTCGCCGCTCGCCGAGCCGTACTCCGTGTCGCCGTCGCCGGCGTAGTGCTTGACGGTGGCGAGCACCCCGCCGTCCTGCAGGCCGTCGATCGCGGTCTCCATCGTGATCACCAGCGACGGATCCTCGGCGAAGCTCTCGTACGCACGCCCCCAGCGCTCATCGCGGGAGACGCACACGCACGGCGCGAAGTCCCACGGGATGCCGGTGGCGCGCACCTCGGCCGCGGTGGCCCGGTAGACGCGTTCCACCAGATCCGGGTCGCGGGTGGCCCCGAGGCCGACGTTGTGCGGGAAGACGGTCGCGCCGTACACGTTGCTGTGCCCGTGCACGGCGTCGATCCCGTACAGCATCGGAATTTTGAGGGGCGTGCTCAACGCGTACGTCTGGAAGGTGTTGACCATGTCCACCCAGGCGGCCGGGGTGTTCGGCGTAGGCACCGACCCGCCGCCGGAGAGCACGGAGCCGAGACGAAGCGAGGCGACCTGCGAGGGATCGGACGCCATAGCCCCCCGCTCGGCCTGCGTCATCTGCCCGATCTTGTCGTCGAGCGTCATCCGCCGCAGCAGATCCTCGACCCGCTTGCCGACGGGTTGCCGGGCATCGAGATAGGCAACGTGTGGGGTGGTGACCGCCGGAAGCGGAAGAAGCATGGCGGCAAGGGCACCGGCCGCCGTCGTTCGGAGTTTTGGTCGCACGCCGTTCCTCCACAGTGGGGAAGGGCCGCCTTTCAGGCCGGCCCAGGCTTGACCTAGCTCGCCCGATCATCACCCGAGCGTGACTGTCAGGTAACCGTGAGGTTTCCACCCTGCCCGCACCAACCGGCATATCGACGTTCGCGGATACCCTTTGATCGAGCCGCTACCCTGCCCCGGTGCTCTTCGAAGTGCCGGACGACTCCGGCTTCCTCGCGTTGATCGACCCCGACACCTACCCGGGCTTCGTCGCCGAAGACTGGGACTTCGATTCGGTGATGGCGCACTTCCGGACGGCCATGGCCGCCCGGTCGATGCTGCTGTGGCACACCGGCGGCGGCTGGTGGCAGGTCGAGGTGGGCGACTCGGCGCCGACTTCCGGCTTCCGGCGTACGGCCGGCCCGATCCACTCCGCCGAGGGCCGCCTGCTGCTGATCAACTACGAGTCGCTGACGATGGTGGCCCAGGGCGCCGATGAGCCCGTCGATCTGCTCCGCGCTGTCGCTCAGGTACGGCAGGGTCGGCGCGACGAACACCGTCGGGGCGAAGCCGGAGTCGCGCATCGCCCGCAGGGTGCCCAACCGGGCCGCGAGGCCGGGCAGCGCGCCCCGGCGCCATCGCGTCGATCCGCCGGCCCGCCCAGCGCAGGTCGCTCCGCCGGGTCTGAAGAGCCCGTTCGTCCACGCGCGGACCCTACAGCGACCCATCGACAAAACAGCCCCGGCGAGGTCGCCGGGGCTGTTGAGCAGGACCGATCAGAGGCGGTTGGAGGCCTCGGTCAGGACCGAGCGCAGGATCTGCTCGATCTCGATGAACTGGGCCTCGCCGGCGATCAGCGGCGGCGCCAGCTGGATGACCGGGTCGCCACGGTCGTCGGCGCGGCAGTACAGGCCGGCCTCGAACAGGGCGCTGGAGAGGAAGCCGCGCAGCAGCCGCTCCGACTCCTCCTCGTTGAAGGTCTCCTTGGTGGCCTTGTCCTTCACCAGCTCGATGCCGAAGAAGTAGCCGTCGCCGCGGACGTCGCCGACGATCGGCAGGTCGTAGAGCCGCTCCAGGTACGAGCGGAACAGGCCGCTGTTGTCCCGGACGTGGCCGTTGAGGTTCTCCCGCTCCATGATGTCGAGGTTGGCCAGGGCCACCGCCGAGCCGACCGGGTGGCCGCCGTAGGTGATGCCGTGCGCGAACCAGTTGGTGCCCTGCAGGAACGGCTCGGCCAGGCGCTCCGACGCGATCATCGCGCCGAGCGGAACGTACCCGCTGGTCAGGCCCTTCGCGATGGTGATGATGTCGGGCGTGTAGCCGTACTTCTGGCCGCCGAAGTATTCGCCGAGCCGGCCGAAACCGCTGATCACGTCATCCGAGACCATGAGTACGTCGTACCGGTCGCAGATCTCGCGGACCCGCTGGAAGTACCCGGGCGGCGGCGGGAAGCAGCCGCCGGCGTTCTGCACCGGCTCCAGGAAGACCGCGGCGACCGTGTCGGGACCCTCGAACTCGATGGCCTCGGCGATCCGGTCGGCCGCCCAGACGCCGAACTCCTCCAGGGACATGTTCTCGTCGGGGCGCCGGTAGTAGTTGGTGTTCGGCACCCGGAACGTGGACGGCACCAGCGGCTCGAAGTCCTGCTTGAGCGCGGGGATGCCGGTGATCGACAGGGCGCCCATCGAGGTGCCGTGGTAGGCGATCGACCGGGACAGCACCTTGGTCTTCAGCGGCTTGCCGGTGTGCTTGAAGTAGGAGCGGGCCAGCTTCCACGCCGACTCGACCGCCTCCGACCCGCCGGTGGTGAAGAAGACCCGGTTGAGGTCGCCCGGGGTCAGATCGGCGAGCCGGTCGGCCAGCTCGACGGCCTTCGGGTGCGCGTACGACCAGATCGGGAAGTAGGCCAGCTCGCCGGCCTGCTTGGCGGCCGCCTCGGCC
Source organism: Paractinoplanes durhamensis (assembly GCF_016862175.1). Lineage (GTDB taxonomy): Bacteria > Actinomycetota > Actinomycetes > Mycobacteriales > Micromonosporaceae > Actinoplanes > Actinoplanes durhamensis. Next base: position 95,986 of record NZ_BOML01000050.1, read on the forward strand.
AGCTCCTGCCGGCCGTGGCCGGTCTGCACGACGAACAGCGCGGACAGGCCGTCGAGGAACTTACGGCCGGTGCTGTCCCACACGTAGCAGCCGTCGCCGCGCACGATCATCGGGATGTCGTTCTTCTGGTACGACGACAGCCGGGTGAAGTGCATCCACAGGTGATCGCGGGCGTCGCCGGCGAGCTTCGCGTAGTCAGGTGACTGAAGGTCGGTCAAGATCTGCTCCAAGCAAACGGGGGGCCGGACGGCGGTTCAGAGAGTGGAGAAAGCCTGTTCGAGAAGGGTCAGCCCGCGGTCGAGCTCGTCGTCGCTGATGACCAGCGGCGGCAGCAACCGGATCACGTTGCCGTAGGTGCCGCAGGTGAGCAGCAGCAGCCCCGACTCGTGCGCGGCCTTGGCCACGGCGGCGGTGCTCGCGGCGTCGGGCTCGATGCCGCCCGGCACGACCAGCTCGAGGGCGAGCATCGCGCCCCGGCCGCGGATCTCCCCGACGATCGGGTGCTTGGCGGCGAGGGCCTCGAGCCGCGGCCGGGCCACCGACTCGATGTGCCGGGCCGCGCCGGCCAGGTCGAGCTCGCGCATCGTCTCGATGCTGGCGAGCGCGGCCGCGCAGGCGATCGGGTTACCGCCGTACGTGCCGCCGAGACCACCCGGGTGCACCGCATCCATGATCTCGGCCCGACCGGTGACGGCGGCGAGCGGCAACCCGCCGGCGATGCCCTTGGCCGTGGTGATCAGGTCAGGCTCGACACCTTCGTCCTCGCTGGCGAACCAGGACCCGGTGCGGCAGAAACCCGTCTGGATCTCGTCGGCGATAAAAACGGCGCCGGCCTGCTTGCTCCAGGCGGCGAGCGCCGGCAGGAACCCCGCCGCCGGCACGACGAACCCACCCTCGCCCTGAACGGGCTCGATCAGAACGGCGGCGACATTGCTTGCGCCGACATGCTTCTCGATCTGCCCGATGGCGTACGCCGCGGCCTCCGCACCCGATCGACCACCATCGCGGAACGGGTACGACATGGGCACCCGATAAATCTCCGGGGCGAACGGCCCGAAGCCCTGCTTGTACGGCATGACCTTGGCGGTCAGCGCCATCGTGAGGTTGGTGCGGCCGTGGTAAGCGTGGTCGAACACCACAATGGCCTGCCGCCCGGTCGCATGCCGAGCGATCTTGACAGCGTTCTCCACCGCTTCGGCACCGGAGTTGAACAGCGCCGACCGCTTCTCGAAGTCACCCGGGGTGAGCGCGGCCAGCTCCTCGCAGACCGCAACATACTGCTCGTACGGCGTGATCATGAAGCACGTGTGCGTGAAGAGCTCCACCTGCTGCTTGATCGCCGCCACGACCTTGGGCGCGCTGTTGCCAACATTGGTCACGGCGATGCCGGCCGCGAAGTCGACCCACTCGCGCCCGTCCACATCGGTCAGCGTGCCGCCCGCCGCGCTGCTCACGTAGGACGGGATCATGCTGCTGACCCCGCGCGCGACAACCGCGCTCCGGCGCCGACCCAGGTCGTCGGAGGAAGGCATCTCTCAACTCCTTCAAGCTTTGAGCCCCGATCATTTCACCGATTCCGTCGTTTGCAAGAGCCAGTACAACTATTTCCGCGCCGCCAACCGGGTTACGCTCCCGCCGTGATCCCCTTTTACATAGCCGGCCGCCCAGCCACCAGCACCGAAACCCTTACGGTCCGTCACCCCTACGACACGCAGGTGGTAGGCGAGACCTCCCTGGCAACGGAGGAACAGGTAGCGGAGGCCGTTGCCGCGGCCGCCACCGCCGCGGCCCCCGCCGCAGCGCTCTCCGCGGCCGACCGCGCCGCAGCCCTCGACGAGATCAGCACAAGAATCAAGCGCAGAAGCGAAGAGTTCGCCCAGCTGATCACCGCCGAAAACGGCAAACCGCTCAAATGGGCACGCGCCGAGGTGGCCCGCGCGGTCAACACGTTCCGCTGGGCAGCAGAGGAGGCAAAACGCTTCTCCGGCGACCTGCAGCGACTGGACACCGACCCGTCCGCGGCCGGCCGGATCGCCCTGATCCGCCGGGCCCCGCGCGGCCCGGTCCTGGGCATAGCCCCGTTCAACTTCCCGCTGAACCTGGTAGCCCACAAGGTGGCCCCCGCGCTGGCGGTAGGCGCCCCCATCATCGTGAAGCCGGCCCCCGCCACGCCCCTGACCGCCCTGCTGCTGGGCGAGATCATGTCCCGCCTGGACCTGCCGGCCGGCATGTTCTCGGTCCTGCCGATCCCGAACGACCGGGCGGCAGCCCTGGTGGCCGACCCACGCCTGCCGGTCGTGTCATTCACCGGTTCCGGCCCGGTAGGCGCCCGGATCCGAGCCGCCGTCCCCGAGAAGCACGTAACGCTGGAACTGGGCGGAAACGCAGCCGCGCTGATCTGCCAGGACTGGCCGGACTTGGACCAGGCGGCCCAGCGAATCGCCACGTTCGGCAACTACCAGGCCGGCCAGAGCTGCGTAGCCGTGCAGAGAGTCTTCGTGCACCGGGACCACATGGCAGCCTTCACCCCGAAGCTGATCGCCGCGGTGGAGGCCCTGAAAACCGGCGACCCACGCGACGAGACGACCGACGTAGGCCCAGTGATCGACGAGAAGGCAGCAGCCCGAATCGAGGAGTGGATCACCGAGGCAACCGCGAAGGGCGGCCGAATCCTGACCGGCGGCACCCGCGACGGCCGCACCATCGCCCCCACGGTGCTGACCGACGTCCCGGCCGACGCAAAGGTGTGCGCCGACGAGGTCTTCGGCCCGGTGCTGGTCCTGACCGAGGTGGACAGCGACGACGCCGGCCTCAAAGCGGTGGACGACTCGGCCTTCGGCCTACAGGCGGGCATCTTCACCAAGCGCCTGGACCTGGCCTTCGAGGCCCACCACCGCCTGCACGTAGGCGGCGTGATCATCGGCGATGTGCCCAGCTTCCGGGCCGACCAGATGCCCTACGGCGGCGTGAAGGGAAGCGGCGCGGGCCGAGAGGGCATCGCAAGCGCCATGGACGACTACACCGACCCAAAGGTCATGGTCCTGACCGGCCTACAGCTGTAGCGGACGCGCGGCCGGCAACGGCCCTTACTCGGCGAGGCCTGCCCGGTAGGCGTAGACGGCCGCTTGTACCCGACTGGTGAGGCCGAGTTTGCCGAGCACGGCAATCACGTGGATTTTCACGGTGCCCGCGGCCAGGTGCAGACGGCGGCCGATCTCGGCGTTGGACAGGCCCGCTCCGACCAGTGCAAGCACGTCTCGCTCCCTGGGGGTGAGGGCCTGTACCCCGCTGCGGGCGGCCAGCCGGTTCCGCAGCTCGCCCCCGTGCAGCACGTGGACGATCCGGTGCGCGACCGCGGGGGCGAGCACCGTACCTCCGTTCATCGCGGCTTTGATCCCGCCGATCAGCTCGTACGGGTCACCGGACTTGAGCAGGAATCCGTGTACCCCGGCGTCGAGCGCGCGAGCGATGTACCGGTCCTCGTCGAACGTCGTGATGATCATGACGCGGAGGGCTGGATGGCTGGCGCGCAGCGACTCGGCCGCGGTCAGGCCGTCCATGCCCGGCATCCGGATGTCGAGCAGCGCCACATCGGGTCGCGACCGTTCGACCGCGGCCAGCGCGGCCCGGCCGTCTGCCGCCTCGGCTACCACCTGCAGGTCGGGGTCGGAGGCCAGCACGGTGTTCAGCCCGGCGCGCACCAGCGGCTGATCGTCGGCAAGCAAAATTCTGATCATCAATTCCGCCCGGTGAGATCTTCCAACCGGGACACCCGGTTCCCCGAGAAGCAGACCACATAGTTCCCATATGCCAGCGGATAGTTCCCGTCCGTGAAGTAGCGGCATCCCGGCTTGCCCGGGCCACCCCACCGGACCGGTGCCTCCCGCCCTGGTAGCACCCGGATCGCAGCCATCGCCGGCATGCCGACCCGCAGCCCGGCGAACACCCGGTCCTCCATCGACGCGTCACGGACCGCCCACGTGTAGAAGCCGGTCGCGACCACGAGCAGCACAGCGAACGGAATCAGGACCGTGCCGGCCAGCATGCGCCGAATTCGGCGGCGACGGGACCGATAGTCGGCGCCGAGCCGGCTGCTGTCCTCGTCCATGTCGGCCGGCACGTCGGCGACCAGGTGGAACATGCCTCCGGCGGTGTGCGCCGTCAGCGAACCGCCGGCCTGTTCGAGACGCGCCGACAGCATCGCCAGTCCGGTGCCCGGCCGACCCGTGGCGGCCTGTTCCGGCACCGGGTTGGCGATCCTCACCCGCCGGCCGGCGAAGGTGACGGTCACCCGGGCGCCGGGCGCGTGCCGGACAGCATTGGTCAGTGCCTCGGTGACGAGCCGGGCCACGAACGGCTCCCGGGGCACGGTGCCCCTGACCTCGAGGGTCATCCCTGCCTCCCGGGCACGGTCGAGCACTGTCGCGACGTCGGCGTCCGCGTCAACGTCCAGCAGATCCACGATCCGGCGGACGGTCTCGATCGCCGCCGCCGAACCCGCGCGGACCGCCGCGGCCTGCTCCCGGGTCTCCGGATCCCGCGCCGTCACCTGGATTCCGGCCGCCTGCAGCGAGAGCAGCGCCAGGTCATGCCCGAGCGTGTCGTGCAGTTCGGCGGCGATCCGGGTTCGCTCGTGCAGCCGCGCGTCGCGGGCGTGCGCCCAGCCCCGCTCGACGAACTCGCGACGCAACCGGCGGTACGCGCCGGCCACCGCCGCGAACACGGCGAGCACCACCATGACCTGGTCGATGAGCCAGGACACGGTGTCCTGGGTACGTGCGACGGCGACCGCAGCGGCCACCTCCACCGCACTGAGCAGCGCGATCACCGCCCAGACGCGACCACGCCCCCCGCACAGAAAGCAGCTGACGACCACGGCTGTCGCCGCGAGCACGTACCACTGGCCCCACCCGTGCATGCCGACAGCCTAGGCATCTCGACGGGCCAGCAGAAACCCGGCGGCCAGCTGGGCGGCGGCGGTCCAGGCCGCCAAGACCCACAGATTGCGTACGCCGTCGCCGGCCACGAACGCGACGGCCGCGCCGGCCGGCAGGTACTGACCGATCCGCGGGTCCACCAGTTGCAGGCCGACGAGCAACACGAACATCGTCGTCAGGGTGCCGGCGGCGCTGCGCAGCAGGAACCCGGCCGCGACGGTGAACATGCAAGCCAGCATCGCCACCACGGACAGCCGCAGGCACGCCGCGACCGGTTCACCGGGCCCCGCGTGATCACCCAGCAACAGCGCGGCCGCCGCCCAGCCGGCCGCCGCCGATGCCAGACCGGCCGCGAAACCCGCAACGGCGGCGACCGCGGTCTTGGCGAGCAGCACGTCACGTCGCCGCGGACGGGCCAGGAAGGTGGAGCGGATCACTCCGGTGCCGTACTCGGAGGTGACCACCAGCATCGCCAGTGCGACGAGAGCGAACTGGCCGACCTGCATCGCCTGCGTCAGCGGGTCCAGCACAGCCAGCGTCTCGGATTCGGGCAGGCGTCCCTGCGTGATGTCGTAAAGGAAATCGTTGGCCAGCGTCGCAGCCATGCCGACGGTGAGTAACACCGCCGCGACGATGCAGAACCAGGGTGAGCGAAGCGACCAGATCTTGCCCCACTCGGCGGTGATCGCGTTCTTCACACCGCCACCGCCACGTATTCGGCCTCGTCCTCGACCAGGCGGACATACGCCTCCTCCAGGCTCGGCGCGTCGGTGCGCAACTCGCGCAGCACCGCGCCGGCCTGCTGAGCCCGGTGGCCGACCGTCCCCGCGGGCAGGCCGTGGACCCGGAGGCGGTCCGCACCGATCCGCTCCCCGTGTTCGCCCAGCGCCACCGCCAGCAGCCGGAAGGAATTGTCGTCTGCCGCTGCCACCTCGACGGCAGCGTGCTGCCCGGCGGTGAACTCGGTGACCGTCGTATCCGCGAGCAACCTACCTCGGCCGAGCACCACCACGCGGTCGGCGATCAGCGCCACCTCACTCATCAGATGGCTGGAGACCAGGACCGTGCGTCCGTCGGCCGCCCACCGCCGCACCAGCCCTCGCACCCACCGCACGCCGTCGGCGTCGAGGCCGTTGACCGGCTCGTCGAGGATGATCGTGCCCGGGTCGCCGAGCATCGCGCCGGCTATCCCGAGTCGCTGCGCCATCCCGAGCGAGTAGGTTCCGGCACGTTTGCCGGCAACCGCGCCGATCCCCACCGCATCGATCACGGCCTCGACCCGGGCACGCGGAAAACCGTTGTAGCGGGCCAGCGCGCGCAGCCCGGCGCGCCCGGTACGCCGCGGATGGAAGGCACGCGCGTCCAGGTGAGCGCCGACCAGCCGCAGCGGCTCCTGCAGCGCGGCATACCGTAACCCGTCGATCAGCGCGGTCCCGGAGGTGGCCCGGTCAAGGCCGAGCACCATGCGCATAACAGTGGACTTCCCAGCACCATTAGGCCCGAGAAGCGCAGTGACCTTCCCCGACGGCACGGTCACGGTGACCCGATCCACCGCCGTCCGGTCCCCATAACGTTTGGTCAGTTCGCAAAGCGAGATCATAAATCCCAGCCTCACAAACACCCCACCCGCACACATCGACCGCCGGTCAGCACCCACCTATGCCAAAAGACATACCGCAACCCACCCGCAAACGAACCGCAGGGCCCTATAACGACTTCGGGGCAACAGGCCACCCCAATGCCCCCCAATGCCCAGCAACTTCTCCACGGCGCGAACACGCAAGCAACAAACAGAATTTGACCAAGCCCCACCCGTACCCCCCACGGGTTTGACTGTCGCCGCAACCGGCGCGGAATGTTCGCATGACCCACCACCAAGGCCGGCCCGGGTGACAAGACCCCCTGGCCACAACACAGCGCGGCAGCCAGACCGCCCGCCGTCAGGGGACCGCCGGGCTTGATCGTGCATCCAGCAGCGGGTGACCGAAGTCCTGGCCGCAAGGTGCTCCCATGCAAGGCTGAGGGCCGGGGGTGACCACGCAGGGCATAGATGCTTTACCGCCCAGCGTGGTCACCCCCGGCCCTCAGCCGTCCCAGCGAAAGTCAGCCGCGCTTCCCGGAGCGAGACCGGATATTGGTGATAACAGCGATCAGAACACCCACAGCAAAGATCAGAGTGCCCATCACATTGACCTGAGGAGGCAACCCAACCCGAGTGGACCCCCAGATCCACAACGGGAACGTCGTAACAGACCCCGCCGTGAAGTTGGTGACCACGAAGTCGTCGATAGAGAGCGCAAACGCCAGCAGCACACCCGAGAACACCGCCGGCAGGATGATCGGAAACGTCACCTTCCAGAACGTCGTCCACGCCGACGCCCCCAGATCAGCAGCCGCTTCCTCGATAGACCGATCAAGGGTCACGACCCGGGCCCGCACGATCGTAGCCACGAACGAGATCGAGAACATGACGTGCGCGATCGTGATCGTCACGGCCCCAAGACCCAAGGCCAACGAAACGAACAGACTGAGCAGAGAAGCACCCATGATCAGCTCAGGCGACGAGATGGTCGCGAACATGATCAGGTTGAGCGTGCCGGACCCGCGGAACCGATAACGCCCCAGGGCATACCCGATCCCGGTCCCCAGCGCCCCCGACAGAAGACTGGAGATGACGGCGATGATCAGCGACGTCCACAGGGCTTTGGTCAGATCCTCGATCTCGAAGATCTTCCCGTACCACTTGAACGTGAAGCCCTGCCACTCCTGGTTGTAGCGGCCCTTGGTGTCGTTGAAGCTGAACGCGATCATCACGAAGATCGGCACGATCAGCCAGAGGATCACCAGCCACGTGTAGATGAACAGCAGCGTGCCGCCGCCGAGCCGGCGCTTGGGCCGGGCCGCGTGGGCCGGTTCCGCGGCCGGCGCCGGCCGTTCGAGGGTCGTCTGGCTCATCGGGCCGCCACCTTCATCACGTCCTCGGTGCCCAGCGCCCGGGCGTAGGCGAAGATGCCGACGAGAAGCACCGCCATCAGGATGAACGAGAGCGCCGACGCCGTCGGATAGTCGGAGTTGACCAGGTATTGCGCCTGGATCACCTGCCCGATCATGGTGGTGGACGAGCTGCCCAGCACCTCCGAGTTGACGTAGTCCGAGCTGACCGGCACGAACGACATCAGCACGCCGGCGAACACGCCGGGCAGCGCGAGCGGCAGGATCACCTTGCGGAACGCGGTGGCCGGGTTCGCGTACAGGTCACGCGCGGCCTCCACGACCCGCGGGTCGATCCGCTCCAGGGCAACGTAGATCGGCAGCACCATGAACGGCAGGAAGTTGTAGACCAGCCCGCCGATGACCGCCGCCGGCGTACCCAGGATATGGTACGAATCGGACAGCAGCCCGATCTCCTTCAGCGGCTTCAGCACCGGCCCGTCGTCCGTCAGGATCTGCCGCCACGAGATCGTCCGCAGCACGAACGACACGAAGAACGGCAGAAGCAGCAGGAACAGGTACGTGGACTTGCGCTTGCCGCCGTAGAAGGCGATCCAGTAGGCGACCGGGAACGCCAGCACGATCAGGAAGATCGTGGCGACGGCGCCGTAGATCAGCGACCGGATCAGCTGGGTGTGGTAGCTGTCGATCGCGTCGGTGTAGTTCTGCCAGTGGAACGTGAACTGGTAGCCGTTGACGATGTCGCCCTGCTGCAGCGACAGCGACAGCATGGCGATCATCGGGATGGCGAAGAACAGCAGCAGCCACAACCCGCCCGGCAGGACGAGGAAGTACGGCGCGAGCTGGCGTTTTACTCGATCCATATCAACCCAGCACGATCGGTTCGAAGGTCTTCTGGAAGGCCTGCTGCTCGGACGCGGCCTCGAAGGACACGTAGTAGTGCAGCTTCGCGTACTCGGCGGCCGACGGGAACACCAGCTTCGAGTTCGCGATGGCCTCCATCGCGGTCTTGTCCGCGCCGCTCAGCTTCGCGGCGTCCTTGATGATCTGCTCCTTGGCCGACGGCACCGGGGCGACGTAGTTGATGTACTCAGCCAGGGTCGCGGCGACGTCGGTGCGGTAGAAGAAGTCGATCAGCGTGATCGCGTCGACCGGCGCCTTGGCGGTGATCGGGATGGTCATGTTGTCCGTCCAGATCGTGCCGCCCTCCTCCGGGACGAAGAACTCGAAGTTGCGGTTCTCCGAGAGGTTCTTCTGGAAGATGTCGCCGGACCAGGCCTGGGTGATCCAGACCTCGCCCTTGCCGAGCGCGTCGACGTAGCTCTGGTCGTAGTACTTCCGGACGATGCCGGCCTTCTTCTGCTCCTTGAGGTGGTCGGCCGCCTTCTGCCAGTCGTCGGAGGTCGACTTGGCCGGGTCGATGCCGAGCGCGAGCAGGCCGAAGTTGCCCAGCTCCTGGGTGTCGGAGAACATGCCGACCTTGCCCTTGAACGCCGGGTCCCACAGGTCGGCGAGCTTGGTGAGCTTGCGGCCGACCTTGTCCGGGTCGTACGCGATGCCGGTCATGCCGGACGCCCACGGCACGCTGTAGACGTTGCCCGGGTCGAAGGCTTCCTTGGCGTACGCCGGGTCGGCGTTCTTCGTGTAGTTCGGCAGCTTCGAGTGGTCGAGCGGAGCCAGGAAGCCGGAGTCACGGAACTGGCTGAACTGGAAGCTGTTGGTGATGACCATCAGGTCGTAGCCGATGGACTGGCCCGCGGCGAGCTGCGGCTGCACCTTGGCGAACCAGGGGCCCATCTCCTGGATCACCTCCTGGTAGTTCACCTCGATGCCGGTCTCGGCGGTGAACTTCTTCAGCTCGGGGTGCTTCGGGTCCATGTAGAGCGGCCAGTTGGCGAAGTCGATCTTGTTGGTCTTGGCCTTACCGGCCCAGAACTTCTCCACGGCGTCCGGGGCGGCGCTGGCGCCGGGGGTGCCCTTGCCCTGCACACCGCACGCGGCGAGGGCGGCACCGAGACCTGCGAGACCGGAGAGTCGGAGTGCGTCCCGCCGGCCGAAGCGGCGCTGGGTCATGCCGCGCAACAGGGACGGGTCAGAAATATTCGCAGACATTTCGTCAGACTCCGATCATGTATGAATGCTGGGGGGCCCAGGTCAGGTAGACACGATCGCCGCGATCAGCAAGATCCTCGGCGTTCGAAGCATTTTGATCGAAGACAGTAAAGTCCGCACCCGCCGCGGTGGCTACGGTGTAGTTGGTGGAAGTTCCGTGATAAACAACCTCGTTGACAACGCCGGAGAGCACGCTCCCCCCCGTCGAGGTCACCGGCGGCACCCCCCGGTGCATGTCGATCTTCTCCGGCCGGATCGAGACCTCGACCTTGTCGCCGACCCGCACCGCGCTGCCGACCGGCACCACGACCCGGTCCTGCGCGGTGTAGCTGACCAGGGCCAACCCGTTCTCGGTGCGCTCCACGTGACCCTCGACGATGTTCGAGGTGCCGATGAAACCGGCCACGAACCGGGTCGCCGGCCGCTCGTAGATCTCCCGCGGCGAGCCGAGCTGCTCGATCACGCCGGCGTTCATGACCGCGATCCGGTCGGACATGGTCAGCGCTTCGCCCTGGTCGTGCGTGACGTAGACGAAGGTGATGCCGACCTCGCGCTGGATGCGCTTGAGCTCGATCTGCATCTGCTGGCGCAGCTTGAGGTCGAGGGCGCCGAGCGGCTCGTCGAGCAGCAGCGCCCGCGGGTGGTTGACCAGGGCCCGGGCGAGGGCGACGCGCTGCTGCTGGCCGCCGGACATCTCCTTGGGCGCGCGCTTCTCCATGCCGGTCAGCGAGACGATCTCGAGCATCTCGCCGACGCGCTTCTTGATCTCGGCCTTGGAGACCTTCTTGCGCTCGAGACCGAACGCCACGTTCTGGTACGTGTTCAGGTGCGGGAAGAGGGCGTACGACTGGAACACCATGTTGACGTCGCGCTTGTTGGGCGCGACCCCGGTGACGTCCTTGCCGTCCAGGTAGACCTTGCCGCCGGACGGCTCCTCGAACCCGGCGATCATCCGCATGGTGGTGGTCTTGCCGCAGCCGGACGGCCCGAGAAGCGAGAAGAACTCACCCTGCGCGATCGCCAGGTCCATGCGCTTGACCGCGGGCACCGTGTCGCCGTGCGACAGGTAGTTCTTGTGGACGCCGGCGAACCGGATGGCCGACTGCCCGGTGGCAGCCGATCCGGGTGGGCCGGCGACGGCGCTGTGCTGGGGGGTGGTCATAGTGTTCCTCTTCGCGCGGGGGGACGAACGTACGGCCGACGCTGGTCAGGGCGTCAGCCCAGATAACTCATCACATGCTTGATCCGGGTGTACTCCTCGAACCCGTACATCGAAAGGTCCTTGCCGTACCCGGAGTGCCCGTAACCGCCGTGCGGCATTTCCGACACGAACGGCAGATGTGTGTTGATCCACACGGCGCCGAAGTCGAGGCGGCGCGAGACCCGCATCGCCACGCCGTGATTCTGCGTCCAGACGCTGGCCGAGAGGCCGAACCGGACGTCGTTGGCCCACCGCACCGCCTCCGCCTCGTCGCCGAACTCCTGCACCGTGATGACCGGGCCGAACACCTCGTCCTGGATCATCTCGTCGTTCTGTTTCAGGCCCGCTACGACCGTCGGCTCGAGGAAATAACCTCGGTCACCGATCCGCTTGCCACCGGCCACGATCGACGCGTACTCGGGGGCGCGTTCGAGGAAGCCCTGCACCCGGGACAGCTGGTTGGCGTTGTTGACCGGCCCGAAGAACGCGTCGGTGTCGTCCGGACCGCCGACCTTGAGACGCCCGGCGGCGTCGGCGAGCGCCGCGGTGAAGTCGGCCGCGATCCGCGAGTGCACCAGCACCCGGGTCGCGGCGGTGCAGTCCTGCCCGGCGTTGAAATAGCCGGCGCCGGCGATCGCTTCGGCGGTCGCCGCAATGTCGACGTCGTCGAAGACGATCACCGGCGCCTTGCCGCCCAACTCGAGGTGGGCTTTTTTCAGGTCGGCCGCCGCCGCCACGGCGACCTCCATCCCGGCTCGCGTGGAGCCGGTGATCGAGACGAGCTGCGGCGCCGGGTGAGCGACAACGGCACGGCCGGTGTCGCGGTCGCCGCAGACAACGTTGAGAACGCCGGCCGGGAGGAACTCGGCGGCGATCTCGGCGAGCAGCAGGGTGCTCACCGGGGTGGTGTCGGAGGGCTTGAGCACCACCGAGTTGCCGGCCGCGATGGCCGGCGCGAACTTCCAGACGGCCATCACCATCGGGTAGTTCCACGGGGTGATCTGCGCGCACACACCGATCGGCTCGCGCCGGACGTAGGACGTGTGGTCGCGCAGGTACTCCCCGGCCGACTTGCCTTCGAGGATCCGGGCCGCGCCGGCGAAGAAGCGCAGCTCGTCGACCATCGGGCCGATCTCTTCCTGCCGGGTGGCCGCGACCGGCTTGCCGGTGTTGCGGCACTCGGCCTCGATCAGCTCGTCGGCGCGGGCCTCCACCGCGTCGGCGATGCGCAGCAGCGCCCGCTGCCGGTCGGCCGGGGTCGCGTCCCGCCAGGCCTCGAATCCCGTGTCGGCGGCGGTCATCGCCGCGTCCACGTCGCGGGCCGAGGAGACCGGGGCGAGAGCGTACGCCTCGCCGGTGCTCGGGTCGACGACTTCCGACGTCGCCCCGTCCTCGGTGCCGGTGTAGGCGCCACCGACAAAGTTCCGCAGCTCGGGCACAGCGTTGCTCACGTAGTAGACCTCCCGGTTGGGCGCTTGTGACAGGCCCCACAGATCGACGTCAGGGACCTTGTCACACGCGCGTGACCTTAGACAAGGGAATCCGAAGTAATTTCCAAAACTGAAACGGAATCAGGCGTCGAGCCCCCGTCACAGCTACGCAATCCGGCGTCAGCCTGCGTAATACCTGTCGGCCACCGAGAGCGCCTCGTCGAGGATCGACAGGCCTTCACGGACCTCATCGACGGTGGCGGTACAGGGCGGCACCACATGCACCCGGTTGAAGTGCGTGAACGGCCAGAGACCCCGCTCCTTGCAGGCCGCGGCCAGCTCGGTCATCGGCCCGGCGGCCGCTCCCGAGGCATTGAACGGCACCAACGGCTCGCGGGTCGCCCGGTCCCGGACGAGTTCGATCGCCCAGAAGACGCCCAGGCCACGCACCTCACCGACGCTCGGGTGCTTCGCGGCCAGCTCGGCCAGGCCGGGGGCGATCACGTCGTCGCCCAGGGCGCGGGCGTGCTCGATGATCCCCTCCTCCTTGAAGATCTCGATGGAGGCGACGGCCGAGGCGCAGGCGAGCGGATGCCCGGAGTAGGTCAAGCCACCCGGGAACGGCCGCTCGGCGAAGGTGGCGGCGATCTCGTCGGAGATGATCACCCCGCCCAGCGGCAGGTAACCGGAGTTGACGCCCTTGGCGAAGGTGATCAGGTCCGGGGTGACGCCCCAGCGGTCGACCGCGAACCACTCGCCGCAGCGACCGAAACCGGCCATCACCTCGTCGGCGATGAACACGATGCCGAACTCGTCGCAGATCTCCCGCACGCCGGCCAGGTAGCCGGGCGGCGGCACCAGGATGCCGTTGGTGCCGACCACGGTCTCGATCAGCACGGCGGCGATGGTGCCGGCCCCTTCGAAGACGACGGTCTCGCGCAGGTGCGCCAGCGCACGCTGCGTCTCCTCCTCCGGAGACGAGGAATAGAACGGCGACCGGTACGGGTACGGGCCCCAGAAGTGCACCACCCCCACCGCGGTCGGCTCGTTGGCCCAGCGCCGCGGGTCGCCGGTGGCGGTGATCGCGGCCGCGGTCGAGCCGTGGTAGCTGCGGTAGGTGGAGAGCACCTTGTGCCGGCCGGTGTGGCCACGGGCGAGCCGGATGGCGTTCTCGTTGGCCTCGGCGCCGCCGTTGGTGAAGAACACCTTGTTCAGGCTGCCCGGGGCCAGCTCGGCGATCAGCCGGGCCGCCTCGCCGCGCTTGTCGTTGGCGAAGGCCGGCTGGATGGTGCAGAGCTTGGCCGCCTGCTCCTGGATCGCGGCGACCAGCCGCGGGTGCTGGTGCCCGATGTTGATGTTGACGAGCTGCGACGAGAAGTCGAGGTAGGGCTTGCCGTCGTAGTCCCAGAAGTAACTGCCTTCGGCGCCGGCGATCGGCAGCGGGTTGATCAGGCCCTGGGCGGACCAGGAGTGGAAGACGTGGGCGCGGTCGTCAGCCCGTACAGAAGCTTCGGTCATGGCTTTTATCCGGTCTTTATCGGGTTTGCGGGAAGCCGAGGTCGACGGACGACGTGCCCGGGTCGGGCCAGCGTGAGGTGACGACCTTGGTGCGGGTGAAGAAGTGGATGCCGTCCGGGCCGTACATGTGGGTGTCGCCGAACAGCGAGGCCTTCCAGCCGCCGAACGAGTAGTAGGCGACCGGCACCGGGATCGGCACGTTGACGCCGACCATGCCCGCGTTCACGTCGAACTGGAACTGGCGGGCCGCGCCACCGTCGCGGGTGAAGATCGCGGTGCCGTTGCCGTACTCGTTGTCGTTGATCAGCTTCAGGGCCTCGGCATAGGTGTCCACGCGGACGACGCCGAGGACCGGGCCGAAGATCTCGTCGGTGTAGACCGACATGTCCGGCTTGACGTTGTCGAGCAGGGTGACGCCGAGGAAGTAGCCGTCGGACGGCACCTCCGACGTCCGGCCGTCGGTCACCACGGTCGCGCCCGCGCCCTCGCCGGCCGAGATGTAGCTCGCGACCTTCTCCTTGTGGGCGGCGCTGATCAGCGGGCCCATCTCGGAGTTGGGGTCGTTGCCGGCGCCGATCTTCAGCTTCGGCAGCCGCGCCGCGATCGCCTCGACCAGCGGATCGGCGATCTCACCGACGGCCACGACGACGGAGACGGCCATGCAGCGCTCGCCGGCCGAGCCGTAGGCGGCACTGACGGCAGCGTCGGCGGCCGCGTCGAGCTCGGCGTCCGGCAGCACCACCATGTGGTTCTTGGCGCCACCGAGGGCCTGCACGCGCTTGCCGTGCGCGGTGCCGGTCTCGTAGATGTACTTCGCGACCGGGGTCGACCCGACGAAGCTGACCGCCGCGATGTCCGGGTGGGTCAGGATCGCGTTGACCGCCTCGACGTCACCGTTGATCACCGTGAACACGCCCTCCGGCAGCCCGGCGTCCTTCCACAGCTGGGCCAGGAACAGCGCCGCCGACGGGTCCTTCTCGCTCGGCTTGAGCACGAACGCGTTGCCGGCCGCGATCGCCGTGGTGCACATCCACAGCGGCACCATGGCCGGGAAGTTGAACGGGGTGATGCCGGCGACCACGCCGAGCGGCTGGCGGATCGAGTAGACGTCGACGCCGGTCGAGGCCTGCTCCGAGTAGGAGCCCTTCATCAGGTGCGGGATGCCGGTGGCGAACTCGGCGTTCTCCAGGCCGCGGGCGACCTCGCCGCCCGCGTCGGACAGCACCTTGCCGTGCTCGCTGGTGATGACGGCGGCCAGCTCGCCGGACCGCTCGGCGAGAAGCTCACGGAACTTGAACAGCACCGCCGACCGCTTCGACAGCGAGGCCGAACGCCAGGCGACGGCGGCTTCCCTGGCGACCGCGACGGCGCCGGCGACCTCGGCGGCCGACGCGAGGTCGACCTCGCCGGTCTGCTCGCCGGTGGCGGGGTTGAAGACGGGGCCGACCCGGCCCGAGGTGCCGGCGTGCGAGGCGCCGCCGATCCAGTGCGCGATACGAATCATGAGGCCGAGATTACGTAACAGGTATAGACCGAACAATGCTAAAAACGTACTGTCACAAAATGCTTCAGGCCGTACGATCCAACCTCACCGATCTGACCGCCCGGGGCCTGGCGTCCGCGGTAGGGCGCGCCATCGGCGACGGATCGCTGCTCCCCGGCACCAAGCTTCCCCCGGTCCGGACGGTCGCCGCCGAGCTGCATCTCTCCCCCACCACGGTCAGCGCCGCCTGGCAGTTGCTCCGCCGCTCCGGCACCATCCAGACCGACGGGCGTCGCGGCACGGTGGTCGCCGCATCCCGGATGGGCGGTCCAGGCCGCTACCGGGCGGCGCTGCGCGGTCGCGCCGGCTTCACCCTCGATCTTTCCACCGGCGTACCGGATCCGTTGCTGTTGCCAGATCTGCCGGCCTTGGCCGGTCTGTCCCCCGCCCCCACCAGTTACCTGGACGAACCGGTCCTCCCCGCATTGGCCGAGGTCCTGCGCGATACCTGGCCCTTCCCACCGGAACGGCTGGCGATCTTCGACGGCGCGATGGACGCGATAGATCAGATTGCCTCGGGTTTGTTACGCCTGGGTGACCGGGCGATCGTGGAAAACCCCTGCTTCCCGCCGCTGCTGGACCTGCTGGAGGCCCTCGGCGTCGAGCCGATCGGCGTAGACACCGACGACGAGGGCATGATCCCGGCCCTGCTGCCGGCGGCGCTGGCCGCCCGCCCGGCCGCGATCTTCCTGCAGCCGAGAGCCCTGAACCCCACCGGCGCGTCGTGGTCCGGCTCGCGGGCGGCGTCCCTGGCCGAGGTGCTTGCGCTGAGTCCGCAGACGTACGCGGTGGAAGACGACTCAGCCGCAGACGTGTCGTCCCGCCCGCTGGTGTCCCTGGGCGCACACCTGCCCACCCAGACCATCCACGTCCGCAGCTTCTCCAAGTCACACGGCCCCGACCTGCGCCTGGCCGCGGTGGGCGGCCCATCGGCGGTCCTGGACCCGATCCTGGAACGCCGCCTGCTGGGCCAGGGCTGGACCAGCCGCCTGCTGCAGCACCTGCTGCTGCGATTGCTGACCGACCCGGCATCGGTGGCCGCGGTGCAGCACGCCCGCGCCGAGTACGCCCGGCGCCGCGCCCTGGTGCTCGACGGCCTGCGCGAGGCCGGCATCAACCTGCCACCCGGCGACGGCCTGAACATCTGGCTCCCGGTAGCCGACGAGCAGTCCGCCCTGATCACTTTGGCCAGCGCCGGCATTGCGGCCGCAGCCGGCGCCGCTTTCACCCCATCCGGCGGCCCACCCCACCTGCGCCTGACGGTCGGCCTGATCACCACCGACCACGCCGCGGTGGCCGCCCGCCTGGCCACGGCCGCACGCTCCCCCGCCCTGTCGGTGCCGCGCTGAGCCGCACCTCAGTACGGATGGGGGTCCAGCATCCGGGCCAGGTACCGGCCTTCCCGCTGGGCGACAAGCTCCGGATGGTCCGCGCCGAGCACCGCAGTCAGCCGCTGCACCGCGTCACCGTCGTCAGCCAGGCTCTCGCGGCCGGCCGCCATGCGCATCAGCAAACGGTCGACCATGCAGCGCAACGTGTCCGGGTGATCCGGGCCGATGTTGTCGCGGTGCCCGGCTAGAGCGGACTCGATGAGTTCAAGCCCCTTCTCCGGGTCACCGTTGTCGGCGTGCACGATGGCCAGGTTCAGCTGGGCGGCGAGCGTATAGGGATGGTGCTTGCCGAGCACGTCGGTCATCGACGACAAGACCGCGCCGGCGCGCGGCACGGCGTCGCTCGGCTCGGCGGCGATCCGGCCCGCTACGACCAGGTTGTTCAGGCAGACCAGGGTGTGCGGATGGCGTGCGCCGAGGCTGCTCTCGTATGCCCGCCGCAACTCCTCCAGCTCGGACACGCTGCTGGTCACCTCCCCAACGGCCAGCAGAATCACCGCCCGGCTCAGCCGGCAGGCCAGCGTGTCCGGCCGAGCCGGACCCGCGATGTCGTTGAGCTGCTCGTACGTCTCTTCCAGAAGAACGGCTGCCCGGTTCACCTCACCGGCGCAGCCGACCGACACCGCTAGGCTGGCCCGCACGCTGAGCGTCCGGTAGGAGCGCGGACCGAAGACCTCCTCGTGCTGCCGGCTGATGACTTCCAGCAGGTCCACGCTCGCCCGGTACTGCCCGGCGTCGCGCAGGTCGCGGCCGAGGTTGCTGCCGGCGCTGAGCGTGGACGGATGGGTCTGCCCGAGCATGACCCGGCGCCGGTCGTACACGTCCTGGTCCCGCACCCGCGCGCTGCGGAAGTCGCCGGCCAGCCGGTACGTCGAGGACAGGTTGTTCAGCGCCGAGAGAGTGCGGTCGTAGTCCTCCCCGAAGTTCACCACCCACGTCTGGTAGGCCCGCTCGTCCCGGGCCAGGGCGTCCTCGTACCGGCCGAGCGCGCGAAAGTCGGCGCCGAGGCTGCCCGCGCTCATCAGCGTGTGCGGGTGGCTGGGTCCGAGCAACTCGCTTTGCTCGGCAAGATTCTGCTCGTCGAGGGCACGAGCGGACTCGATATCGCCCATCTGCCGGATGATGTTCGCGATGTTGAAGCGCAGGTACATGAGCTGCCGCCGCAGGCCGCGGTCCGGCCCGGCGGGCTCCTCGTCGCCGAGCATCCGGCTCCACCACTGCTCGATCCGGCGGCCGCGCGCGAGACCCTCGGCGAGGTCTCCGGTCACGAAGCTGTAGCGCACCCGGTCGATCAGGAGCTGACGGACCGATTCGTCGTCGCACTCGGCGGCGTCCGACACCTCGAGGTGTGGCCAGAGCATCTGGAAGCGCGGCCAGGAACGGGCGTCGTCGACCTCGTAGCGCGGCCGCGACGCCGCCAGCATCAGGTGCACCTGGTGGCGGGTGGTGGCCAGTTCCTCTTGGGTCATGCGCATCCGGACCACGTGCTGGATCAGCCGGTGCACCTGGATCCGGCCGTAGCTGACATCCATCTTGAGCAGGGCCAGCCGGTTGATGTGCTGCACGAGGACACCGCGGTAGGCGCGCTCGGTCACCGCCGGGTCGAGATCGCGGAGCAGGTCCGCCATCTCGTCGCCGCGGACCAGGTCGAGGGGGATGTCCGGGGCCATGCACGCGCACAGCTGGAGCAGGCGGTAGGCCGCCGGGGACCGCTCGCGCAGCAGCTCCAGGGAGTAGTCCCATACCTGCTCTGTCGAGAGGCTGGGACCCTGCTGCTCGACGCGGCTGACGTACTCGCCGACCGGTTCACCGGTCTCGGCGAGCCAAGCGCCGGCCGCGGCGATCGCGATCGGCAGGTCGCCGAGCAGGTCAGCGATGCGATCAGCCTCCTGCGGCCAGATCGCGGGCAGCCGCTGCCGGAGGTGCGTGATGCTCTCCTGCCGACTGAAGACATCGACCTGCAAGATCTGTGCCTGGTCACCCCAGGCCGGATTGCGGGAGGTGATCAGCACATGCCCCGGTCCGCGCGGGACGAACCGCAGGACTCCCTCGACATCCTCGGCGTTGTCCATGACGAGCAGCCAACGGCTGGTCGAGCCGCCGCGCTCGAGGGTGGCGACGACGGTGCGAGCCACCTCGGGAACATTGGACTCCGGCAGGACCAGGCCCAGCTTCTCGCCCAGGTCGGACAGCTGGGTGTCGAGGAACATCGGCTGGTCCGCAACCACCCACCAGATGACGTCGTAGGCGTTGCGGAACCGGTGGACGTACTCCAGTGCGATCTGCGTCTTGCCGATCCCACCCATGCCCTGCAGGGCGACCGGCTGACCGATGCGCAGCTGGGTGCGCAGTTCGAGCAGGTCCTCCTCACGGCCGGTGAACCGGGCATTGCGGGCCGGCGAGTTGACCACCGCCGGTTGCTCCCCCGGATAGCGCACACCGATCGCCGACAGGTCGACATCAGCGGTATCGGAAAGACCGACCAGGCGCAGGACCCCTTCGACCGCGCCCTCGAAGGGCCGCCCTGCGATGAACACCGACGAACCGCTCGGAAAAGAGGTGAGCGGCGCGACGTCGTCCACGTAGACCGCCAGCGGCGCCCTGGGATCGGACCGGTCCCGCCGGACAGAATCGCCCCCTGCGGCCGCACTGGCATGCGAGACCAAGGTCAGATGGCGGGCGGTAAGCGAGGGGTTGTGCTGATCGTTGACCCGCACACCGGCCGCGGTAAGAAGTCCGCCGACCCATTCGGCCCAGTGCTGGTCCTCCGGCAGGTAATGGAGGTTCACCTCGGGCGGGGTGTACATGATGCGCCGGACGAACCGTCTGACGGTCCGGACGCGCAGTTTCTCGTCCATCGCCGGAAATGCGGTGACTTCGCCGTCGGTGATGTAACCGGCGATCCGCTCGTAGGCAGCCAGCACCGAGGTCAGCTGTCCCGGCAGGTCGCCGAAGGTCGCGAGCGTCTCTTCGTACGCGTAGAACGGCCGGTACGGCACCTCGACGTCGTTCCAGTAGCCACGACGCTGACCTGGATCCATCCCGGTGGGCATGCCATCGAAGCGCTGAATCGCCACCGCCCGGCCCGCATCCACCTTCTCCTTCTCGGCTGGATCGACCCGCATCGCCACCGGCAGGACCCGGATGTCGCGGTGTTGCACGATCGCCTCGGCGACCCGGGCCGCCCCCTCGATGCCCTGGCCGCTGAAAGTGAAGCAGTCGACCACGACGTCCGGCAGATGGATCGTGCAGATGTCGGCCTCGTCGCTCAGGCCGGTCCGACTGTCGATCAGCGTGTAGTCGTAGTTGGCGCGCATGTCCTCGCGAAGCGCGTCGAAGAACGCTCCGCCGCCCAGTCGGCCGTAGAAGTCGTCCCAGTTCATTCCGGTCAGTTGGGCGGCATAGTCGCGGTTCTGCCGGCCGGCGGAAAGGAAGTCGAGCCGCCCGCCGTCCGGGAAGTGCTCCCAATTCAGCGTGAAGGCGTGCGGGCCGACCCGGGCGAAGTCCCTGTGCCAGCCCGGACTGCGGTCTTCGTCGCGCGTCGTCTGCCACTCGTAGGCTCTGATCATGTCGACGACGCCGCTGCTGGCCTCGATCGTGCCCGCGTCCATGAACGGCTCGTAGAAGCGGTGCAGCCCGGGCGACTCCAGGTCCCAGTCGGCAACGAGGACACGCTTGCCGTTGGCGGCGAGGATCCAGGCGACGTTGGCCAGGGCCATGGTGCGGCCCGTCCCACCCTTGTAGGAGTAGAACGTCACGATCTTGCCGTGCCGCGGATCCGCTGGCACGGACCGTCTCACCTGCTTGGGCGGCGCCGCCGGCGAGCCGCGGACTCCAGGGCCTTTCGGCGCGTAGACAGGAGCGTGCCGGAGAAACTGACGACGCGCTTCACTCACCACGGCCGGAACGAGGTGTGCGACCTGCCCGACGTCGTGTGCCTCGTGCACCCGCTCGACCCCGAGGGCCGTGAGCGCCTCGGCCACCCGCGCCAACAGTTCCCCGTCGGCCCCAGCGTGCCGATCGGTGACCAGGACGGGAATCACCCAGGGGTGCAGATGCCCGGTCAGGTGCGAAAGCGGGTCGTCGCCGTCGAGCGACCGCGGGTCGACGACGAGCACGGCCGGCGAGTTGTCGACCGCCGCCAGGTCGGTGGTCCCGATGATCCTGGTCGGCAGGCCGAGCCGCTCGGCGACGTTGGCCACGTAGTCGGCGATCGACGGACTCTGCGCCGACCCGAACGGACGCCAGCCGACGCCCGGATCGGGCTCCGCGACGCCGACCAGCCCAACGAGGAGCCGGGTCTCGGTGGCCGACGACTCCGGCGCCGGCATCTCGTCGATCGGCATGACCCGCCCCGGCGTCAGGTCGGACCGCCGGATGTTCTCCACGATCCGTTGCGCCAGCCGCCCGATGATCTCGCGGTACTCGTCCCGGAAACTGGTCAGCATGCACAGCGCGCGCAGCCCGTTCTGGGCATAGGCGGGCACGCCATCACCGAGCGAGAGCGCGGCCGCAAGCTCGGGACGGCGATCCCAGCCGGGTAGCGGAATCCACAGCACCGGCACGAGATGAGCACCGGCCTGCTCAGGCCGCCCGGGAAAGGCAGTTTCAAGCCGCCGCAGGAAAATGGCCCGCTCACGCATCGGCCACGGCTTGTTGAAGTAGCCGGGCGAGTAGAGCGGAACAAACACGTCAGCCAGGCCGAGGTTCTCGGCCAGCAGCGCCTTGCCGTCAGCCCCCGGCGCGGCCAGGTAGTCGGCAAAGCCCACGTCCTGCTCCGGTTCACCGAGCAGAACGGCAACCTCCCGGGACAGATCCTCAAAACACTGCCGGACCCAGCGGTCGGTGTCGGGCCGATCGCTGTCCGGCAGCGGCGCGGAGTGCGCATAACTGAGGAAGAAGGCCGGACTCATGGCACCGCCTCGTCAAAGCTGCTCCGCAGCTCAGCAACACCGGACGGAACCCCGGGCTCGGTCCAGTAAAGGCTGTGGATGCGCTGAATATGCAGCGCCAACTTCCAGACGACCGCCTGATAGACCTCGGTCTGCCCGGTGCGAAGCAGCCCGAAGAGCCCATCGGCGAGATACCGCTCGGCATAGGACTCATCCGGAAGCCCGACCGGCCGAAACACATTGACCTTGGCGATCCGGGGCGGAAGCGGCTCGTGGTAGGGCGTCCACAGCACCGGCACGATCGCCGTGTCGCCAGGCCGGGTCACCCCAGCGCGAGGCACGACCGTACGACGCTCAAAGGCATCCCATTCCCGGCTGCACCAGGAACTGAGAAAGAAGGGCCGCGAGAGCAGGCAGACAAGCACCTGAGAGGTACCGATCGCGCGCAGAACCCGATCTTCCCAGCGCTCACCACTACCTTGGCCAAAATCCAGATACCCAGGATCCTGCCCCAACGGAGACCCGATGAGCTCGTTGACACTCTCCGTGAGCTCATCGAAGAACCGCATGACATGCCGATTGGGCTCACGCGAATCCGCGACGGGCCGAGACCGCCCAGGCCGCGCATAACTAACAAAGAACACAGGCGCGCTCGGATCGTCAACGACCGAAGCGACCACCCGCGCTCCCCTCACAATCCACTGTGATCCAACGCAAGTTAACCACCACACCCAACCAACCACATCGACCAATCAGGTGCCCACAACAACAACCCACGACCCCAGGAGTAGAGCCGCACAGAATCGAGAACGGCCCAAGCTGAAAGCCCCGGCCCCCACCCCCACCTGTACCGAAGCCACCAACGGCCGCGGGCGGCGCGGAATGTTCGCATGACCCACCACGAAGGCCCGCCCGGGTGACCGAACCCCCTGGCCACACCACAGCGCGGCAGCCAGACCACCCGCCGTCAGGGGACCACCAGGCTTGATCGTGCACCCAGCAGCGGGCGACCAAAGTCCTGCCCGCAAGGTACGACCACGCAAGGTTGAGGGCCGGGGGTGACCACGCAGGGCATAGATGCTTTACCGCCCAGCGTGGTCACCCCCGGCCCTCAACCGTCCCACCGCAACCAAAACCAACAAAGACCAGGAATACATAAGTCCAGAAGAGTAAGAACGTGTGCAATACTTCCGACACCGCGGACGAAAGTTTCGAAGATGACCCACCGCGGCAGGTAGGGAGAGCAGGATGGCCGCGGCCGGACGACGGGTAACGATCGCGACCATCGCGGAAGCCGCCGGGGTCTCCGTTCCCACGGTCTCAAGAGTCCTGAACGGCCGCACCGACGTCTCCCCCGAGACAAGGGACCGCATCGAGCACCTCCTGAGGGAGCACGACTACCGCCCTCGTAACTCTCGCCAACCACTACGCGCCGGCTTGATCGACCTGGTCTTCCAGGATCTTGACAGCCCCTGGGCGGTGGAGCTGATCCGCGGCGTGGAGGAAGTGACGCATGCGGCGGGTGTCGGCACGGTCGTCTCGGCCGTGCACCGGCGGACCGCATCGACCCGCGCGTGGCTGCAGAACCTGCGGGCGCGGCAGTCCGACGGCGTGATCCTGGTGATCTCGGACGGTGCCGGCCCGATAAGCACCGAGCTGCACCGGTTGAACGTGCCGATGGTGATAATCGATCCGGCCGGCGGCGTGGCCGCGGACGTGCCGACGATCGGCGCGACGAACTGGTCCGGTGGGCGTAGCGCCACCGAGCACCTGATCTCCCTGGGCCACACCAAGATCGGCCTGGTCGAGGGTCCGAAAAACTTGCTGTGTTCACGTGCACGGCTGGACGGCTACCGTGCCGCTCTGGAGGAGGCCGGTCTGCGCCTCGACCGGCGGCTGATCGAGCCGGGCGACTTCCAGCACGAGTCGGGTTTCCAGGCCGGGCAGCGGCTGCTCGATCGGGACGACCCGCCGACCGCGATCTTCGCGTCCAGCGACCAGATGGCGCTGGGGCTCTACGAGGCGGCCCGGCTGCGCGGCATCCGAATCCCGGACGACCTGAGCGTGGTCGGTTTCGACGACCTGCCCGAGGCCCGCTGGTCGGCTCCCCCGCTGACCACGGTGCGCCAGCCGCTCGCCGACATGGGTGGGCTCGCCGCGCGGACCGTTTTGCGGTTGTCGCGGGGCGAGCCCATCGAGACTCCCCGGGTCGAGCTCGCTACCGAGCTGGTGATCCGGGAGAGCACTGCCCTATTTGCCGAAGCCGGCGGTAAGACCGCTCAGTAGCTGCCGGCGCCCGATCGCGTAGAGAATGATGATCGGGAGCGTGGTCAGCGTGATCGACGCGGCGATGGCCGGTGTGTTCACGCCGAACTGACCCTGGAAGTTGACCAGCGCCAAGGGGATGGTGCGCTGGTCGGCGCTCTGGGTCAGCACCAGTGGCAGCAGGAAGCCGTTCCAGATGCCCAGCGCGTTGTAGATGGTCACGGTGACCAGCGCGGGGCGGGTGAGCGGGAAGGCCAGCCGCCACAGGGTGCCCCACTCGGTGGCACCGTCCATCCGCATCGATTCGAACAGCTCCCGCGGCACGTCCCGGATGAAGTTGCTCAGCACCAGGACGGACAGCGGGATGGCGAACGCGATCGACGGCAGGACGATGGCGAGCAGGGTGTCGTACAGCTTGAGCCGGATGATGATCAGGTAGACCGGGATGATCACCGCTTGCAGCGGGATCGCCAGGCCCAGCAGGAACAGCGAGTTGGTCAAGCGCAGGAACCGGTTGCCGATGCCCCGGATGATCGCGTAGGCCGCCATGAAGGAGATCAGGACGGCGGGTACGACCGCACCGAGGGTGACCACGACGCTGTTCAGGAAATACCGGACGATCTCGTTGTCGAGGACCGTCTTGTAGTTGTCCATCGTCGGGTCGGACGGCGGGGCGAAGGTGTTGGTGATGAAGTAGTTCGCCTGGGTCTTGAAGCTCGTGATGACGATCCAGTAGATCGGGATCATCACGATGAACAGCCACAGCCAGCCGAAGACACCGCCGAAGATGTTCAGCTTGCTCAGTTTGTAGCCGGCGCCGCGGCGCCGCTGGGCGTTGCCGGAACCCGAAACAGTTACCGTCGCCATCTCAGACTCCTTCCATCTGGCTCTCGTCGCCGCGCCCGCCGAGGCGGCGCAGCAGCTGAGCCAGGAGCACACCGGCCAGCACCAGGATCACCGCGATGCACGAAGCGGGTCCCATCAGGTTGGCCATGAAGCCCTTCTGATACATCTGCAGCGCCAGCGCCCGTGTCGCGTTGCCCGGACCGCCGCCGGTGAGC
The DNA here is from genome assembly GCF_016862175.1 of Paractinoplanes durhamensis. Lineage (GTDB taxonomy): Bacteria > Actinomycetota > Actinomycetes > Mycobacteriales > Micromonosporaceae > Actinoplanes > Actinoplanes durhamensis. The sequence continues at coordinate 121,288 of NZ_BOML01000050.1, forward strand.
ACATAGATCAGATCGAAGAAGGTCAGCGAGCCCACGACCATCAGCGTCGACGACGTGATGATCGTGTACTTGATCTGCGGCAGCGTGATGGAGAAGAACTGCCGCAGCCGGCCGGCCCCGTCGATCATCGACGCCTCGTACATCGACGTCGGGATCTGCCGGACCGCACCTTGGTAGATCAGCGAGTGGAACGGGATGTACTGCCACGAGACCACGAAGATGAGCACCCCGACGGCGAGCTTGGAGTCGCCCAGCCAGTCCTGTTTGAGCCACTCGACCCCGAAGCCGGCGCCCAGCCCGAAGTTCGGGTCGAGCAGCGCCTTGTAGGTGATCGAGATGGCCGCCGAGGACAGCAGCAGCGGGATGAAATACAGCACCGCCAGGAACCCGCGGTACTTCTTGAACGCTGCCAGGAAAACACCGATCAAGATCGAGATCGGGGTTTGTACGAGCCATGACAGCGCCATGATCTCGAACGTCACCCAGATGGCATGCGGCAGCTCGGGATCCTTGAGCGTTGCCGTCCAGCTGTCGAGGCCGGACGGGTGGATGTCCCCGATGCCGTCCCAGGTGGTGAAGCTGAGCCCGAGCACACCGAGCAGCGGGATGACCCCGAACGCGATGAACATCAGGAGCGCCGGGATGGCCATCCACACGACGGAGCCGCTCCGCCCGCCTTTGGCGGTCGTTGGCTCCTGCACGCGTACGGCGGGCGGAGCGAGCGTCGTCATTTGCCGATTACCGCGTTCATGTTGTCGACCCACTGCTGGGGGGTGACCTGGAGCTGGAACAGCTTGGCGATGTTGTCCAGCAGCGTCTCCGCCGCCGTCGGGGACAGCGCCTGGTCCCAGGACTGCGCGAAGGTCTTGGCGCCGGACGCGATCGCGGCCATGTCCTTGAGGAACTGGGCGTCGTCACCGGTGTAGAGGCTGTCGGCGTCCTTGAGGACCGGCACGCCGCCGGACTTGACCCAGCCGGCCTTCTCGTCGTCGTCGACGAGCGTCGTGGAGAAGAACTTCTTGGCGATGTCCTGCTCCGCGGCGCTGGCCTTCGACGAGATCGAAAGGTACTGGCCCGGGTTGCCGACCGTGTTGGTCGGGTCGCCCTTGCCGCCGTCGATCGGCGGGAAGTTCATCCAGCCCAGGCCGCCGCTCTTGACGAAGTCGCCGCCGTTGGCCTTCTGGATGCCGAACGACCAGGAGCCGTGCACCATCATCGCGGCCTTGCCGGTGTAGAGCAGGGCCTGGTCGGCGTTCGAGTCGGCGGTGACCGACGAGAAGCCGTTGATGAACGCCTTGCCCTTCACCAGGTCCTGGACCTTGGTGAGCATCTCCAGCACCTGCGGGTCGGACCACGAGCCGGCCTTGCCGGAGAACACGTTGTCGAAGACCTCGGAGCCGGCCTGGCGGTCGAGCATGAACTCGAGCCACATCATGTTCGTCCACCGGGACTGACCGGCGAGCGAGAACGGCGCGATGCCCTTGGCGTTGAACTTCGGGATCAGGTCGAGAATGTCGCCGTACGACTGGGGCGGCTGCACGCCGACCTTCTCGAAGACCTTCTTGTTGTAGAAGAGCACGATCGGCTGGACGGTCTCGATCGGCAGGGCGTAGACCTTGCCGTTGACCGTGCCGGCGCCGAACGACGAGGTCAGGATCTTGTCCTTGACCGCGGCGTTCTGGCCGAGCCAGTCGGTCAGGTCGACCACCGCCGAGGCGTCGACGTACGACTTGAGGCCGCCACCGCCCCAGCCCCAGATCATCGTCGGGGCCTGGCCGGCACCGATCGCGGTCTTGATCTTCTGCTTGTAGGCATCGTTCTGGAAGAACTCCGGAGCGATCTTGGTGTCGGGGTTCGCCTTGTTGAACCGGTCGATCGCCGCCTGGCGGATCGGCTGGCCGGGCTCACCGCTCAGCGACCAGTAGGACGCGCTGCCGCTGCTGCTGCCGCTGCCGCCCTTGTCGCTCGGGCCTGAGCTGCCACATGCCGCCAGGGCCGCAGCACCGGCGGCCCCTGCGGTCAGACCAAGGAAGTTTCGACGGGAAAAGTTGCTATTGAACACGCTGATCTCCGTACTCGAGTGCCGCGCCCTGCCGCGGCGAGTGGATCGTCGTGGGGATGGGGTAGCCGCCGTCACAAAGCCTGCAACTTTCGAACGAGGGCCGCAAGTTAACGTGAGGTTTCGTTAACGTAGGGTTTCAGCTTGATCATGTCAAGGGTCTTGCTCTGGTCGCGCTCCCAGCGCGAGAGTGGACCGGAGCTTGCACCCCTTCGTCACGACATGACCGAGCGATAACGCATGCTGTGAAAGTACTGAAAGTTTCGGAACTTATGAGGAACACTTGAGGAGTGACACCGTGACCGAAGGACAGGCCCCCCAGCCATGGAAGGATCCGGCGGTACCGGTTCCGGAGCGGGTCGCACTCCTGCTCGCCGCGATGACCGTTGAGGAAAAGGTCGCACAACTCGGCAGCCGATGGGTCGGAAACGACATGCAGGAGTCCGGCGACGCCGCGCCCAGCACCGACCCGGAGGAGACGCTGAACGTCGCCCCGATGCAGGACGTCTTTGCCGCTTCCGGCACCGTACCGCTGTCGGAGGCCAGCCGGAACGGTCTAGGGCACTTGACGCGTGTCTATGGCAGCGTCCCGCTGACCGCGACCGAGGGTGCCGCCGAGGTCATCCGGCAGCAACGGATCGTGCTCGGCAACTCGCGGCTCGGCATCCCGGCCCTCGTCCACGAGGAGTGCCTCACCGGCTTCACGTCGTTCGGCGCCACCGTCTACCCGGCCGCGATCGCCTGGGGTGCCACCTTCGACCCGGAGCTGGTCGAGCGGATGGCCGCCTCGATCGGCCGGGACATGGCCGCCCTCGGCATCCACCAGGGCCTGTCCCCGGTGCTGGACGTGGTCCGTGACTACCGCTGGGGCCGGGTCGAGGAGACCATCGGCGAGGACCCGTACCTGGTGGCCCTGCTCGGCGCCGGCTACGTGCGCGGCCTGCAGAGCGCCGGGGTGATCGCCACCCTCAAGCACTTCGCGGGCTATTCGGCCTCGCGCGGCGCCCGCAACCACGGCCCGGTGTCGATGGGCCGGCGCGAACTGCTCGACGTCATCCTGCCGACGTTCGAGACCGCGGTCCGCGAGGCCGGCGTCGGGTCGGTGATGAACTCCTACTCCGACGTCGACGGCGTGCCGGCCGGCGCCGACCCGTGGCTGCTCACCGAGGTGCTGCGCGAGCAGTGGGGCTTCACCGGCACGGTGGTCAGCGACTACTGGGCGGTGCCGTTCCTGGCCAGCATGCACCGGGTCGCCGCCGACATGGACGACGCCGGCGTGCAGGCCCTGACGGCCGGCATCGACGTCGAGCTGCCCGACACGCTGGGCTTCGGGCCGGGCCTGATCGGCAGGGTGCCGGAGGAGCTGATCGACCGGGCCGCGGCCCGCCTGCTCACCCAGAAGGTCGAGCTCGGCCTGCTCGACCCGGGCTGGACGCCGGAGGGCTCGGTGGCCGACGCCGACCAGGTCGACCTCGACTCCCCCGCCAACCGGGCGCTCGCCCGGGAGATGGCCGAGAAGTCGATCATCCTGCTGGATGCCGGATCAACGCTGCCGCTCGATCCGGAGCTGCGGAAGGTCGCGGTGGTCGGCCCCTGCGCCGCCGATCCGCGTACGTTCATGGGTTGTTACGCCTTCCCCAACCACGTGCTGCCGCGCTACCCGGACGCCGGGCTCGGCATCGAGGTCCCGACCGCGGTCGACGCGCTCCGGAACGAGCTGGCCGCCGAGGTGACCTACGAGCGCGGCTGCGAGGTGAACAGCGACGACCGGTCCGGCTTCGCGGCCGCGGTCGCCGCCGCCCGCGACGCGGACGTCTGCATCGCCCTGGTCGGCGACCTGGCCGGGCTGTTCGGGCACGGCACGTCGGGCGAGGGCTGCGACGCCGACGAGCTGCGGCTGCCGGGCCTGCAGGGCGAGCTGCTGCAGGAGTTGCTGGCGACGGGTACGCCGGTGGTGGTGGTCGTGGTCTCCGGCCGGCCGTACGCGCTGGGTGACGTGGCCGGCTCGGCCGCGGCGCTGGTGCAGGCGTTCATGCCTGGTGAGGAAGGTGCGTCGGCCATCGCGGGGGTGCTCAGCGGGCGGGTCCAGCCGGGCGCGAAACTCCCGGTGCAGATCCCGAGGACCCCGGGCGGCCAGCCCGGCACCTATCTGCAGCCGGTCCTCGGCGCGGAGAACAGCGGGGTCAGCAACCTCGACCCGACGCCGCTGTTCCCGTTCGGGCACGGCCGCTCGTACACCACGTTCGAGGTCGACGACCTGCGGATCAGCGACGGCAGCGTGCCGACCGACGGCGAGTTCAGCGTGACCGTGCGGGTGCGCAACACCGGCGAGCGGGCCGGTGACGAGGTCGTGCAGCTCTACCTGCGCGACGTGATCGCGCAGGTCACCCGGCCGGTGAAGCAGCTGACCGGGTTCGCCCGGGTGCCGCTGGCGCCGGGTGAGGCCAAGGATGTCCGGTTCCGGGTGCACACCGACCGGACCGCCTTCACCGGTCGCGACCTGCGACGTATCGTCGAGCCCGGCGAGCTGGAGATCCTGGTCGGCTCGTCGGCCACGGACCTGCCCTGCCGCGGCTCGGTGACGCTGACCGGGGCGATCCGGGAGACCGGACGGGACCGGGTCCTGCTCACCCCGGTCGAGGTCGAGAAGGCCTGAGGGACCCGGGCTCCCTGGCACCGTCCGCCGGGGAGCCCGACCCGCCGGGGGCCCGACCCAAATCGTTACCCGAACAATGCCCGATCACCCGGCCGCGGATGCCCGATCTTGCCCGTTTCGGTGGAGAGATCAGGCCGCCGGGGAGATCGCCTCCGGGTAGGCGGCGCCGAGCTCGGTGAAGACCGCGCCGTTGAGGGCGAACGCGTGCTGGGCCTCGGCGACCAGGACCGACAACCGCTCCTCGTCGAGCGGGAGCGCGTCGAGACGCTCACGGTAGGCGATCTTGTAGGCCTTCGGGTCGGTGATGTGATCGAAGTCGTAGAACGAGACGCCGCCGTCGTGCAGGCCGTAGGTGGCCGCGACCTTCCGGCCGACCAGCAGGCCGCCGGACAGGTCGCCCAGGTAGCGCACGTAGTGGTGGGCGATGAAGTGCTCGGGTGACGTGTGGCAGAACGCGCGCAGGTGGTCGGCGTACCGCTGGGCGGCGGCCGTCGGCTCCGGCGGGCCGCCGAGGTAGGCCAGGTCGGCCTCGAGCGCCGGCACCCGGGACAGCGCCGGGTCGGCGAACGGCGCGGCGATCGCGTTGCCGCGCATCGTCTCGGCCGCCGCCTCCAGCTCGCGGTAGACGATCAGGTACTGGGCGGTCAGCGCGCCGAAACCCGCGCGCGGCACTGAACCGGCCATCAGCCGGGAGATGAACGACCTGGTCTCGGCCTCACGGTGTTCGACCATGGTGGCCTTGCGCAGGCGGGTGGCGAATCCCGACATGATGGGGGTCCTTCCTCTATGCGTGGGGTAACGACTTGGGCCGCCGGGCACGACGGACCAACCGGAAGATCAGGTAGAGGAGGGCGGCGCCGAGCGCGGCGACCAGGGCCCAGGGCCAGGCCCAGACGCCGGTGGCGCGGGAGACTGCGGGCAGCTTCCGGTCGAAACTCGCGGGCACGACGCTGACGTCGGCGCTGAGGCGGACAGTCGGCTGCACACCGACAATCTTCTCAGTCACCGTGATCGAGCCACCGGGTAGCAGCTCCGGGATCGCCATGGCGCCGGTGCGGGCCAGCTCCCAGCCGAACGGGCCGGTCACCCTGACCTGGCCGATGCCGCTCAGACGCAGGTTGCCGGTGTTGTGCACCAGGTAGGTGACGGTCATGTCACCGCCGTTCGCCGGGTTCGCGGACGGTGCGTACTCGAGGCGGACCCTGTCGATGCTCAGCGTCGGCGCGACCGAACCGGCCACCGTGACGTACACCCGGGCGGCGACCCGGCGGTCGACCAGGACCGTTCGCCCGGTGGCGTCGGTGGCCTCCTCGCTGATCGAGGCGATCACCCCGCCGGCGTGGTCGCCGGGGGTGGCGCCGGCCGGCACGGTGAGGGCGAACGGCACGTCGAGCCGGGTGTTGGCGGGCACGGTGTATTTCGCGGCGCCGAGCTTGATCCAGGAGCCCAGGTCGGTGGGCTGCTGCGCGGCCGCGAGCAGGCCGAACGAGCCGTCCTCGGTGTTGTAGGCGTCGGTGCCGTAGACGTTGAAGGTGAGCGGCCGCTGCGTCAGGTTGGTGATGCCGACGTAGTCGGTGATCCGCTCGCCGGCCGCGGCCTTGCGCATGATGTAGTCCCGGCCGTCCGGGCCCTTCGCGCTGGACGGCTGGACCGACCAGCGCACGCTCGAGTCGCTGGGGGCGGCCTGCGCGGGGGCAGGCGCCAAGGCGAGCGCGGTGAGAACCGCGGCCAGCGTTACTCGGCCGATCATGTTGCTCCTTACGATGGGCGAGCCGGCCGGGGATGAGGTTTATTCGCGACCTACCTTGAGCTCCGCGTGGCTGTAGGCGAGCCACGAGGTCTCCACCGTCGCGAATAAACCTCACGTTGCGTATTCCCCGGCCGGTCTCCTTCGCCTCCGATCAGGCGAGGGTCAAAGTGAGGACGGCGCTGTACTCACCGGCGGCGCTGGACTCGGGGACACCGAGATTCAGCGCCGCGCCGCACGTGGAGCTGCCGAGGCTGCTACCCGTTTCGGCACTGCACAGGGTCTTGCTGGCGCCCAGGCCGGTGCCCGGGGCGACCGTTCCGCCCGGCGTCACGGCGTTCTGCACGCCGTTCGCCGCCTTCAGTCCACTGGCCACGACCGACGCGGTCGGGGTCCAGCCGAGGTTCGCCGCGGGGATGGTGCCGGCCGCCGACGTGAAGTCGGTGACCTGACCCACCAGGTCCCACCCGGCGTTGGTGCCGCGCAGGTCGCTGACCGTCACGGGGTTGAGGCTGCCGGTCGCGGTCTGGCCCGGCGTGGCCGCCGACAGGTTCACGTCGGAACCGGCCGACGTGAGGGTGAGCGCGCCACCCGCCACCGCCGCCTTGATCGTCTGAGCCGCCGAGCCGTTTCCGGGCTCAGGGTCGGTCGGATCAGTCGGGTCGGTCGGATCGGTCGGGTCCGTCGAAGCCGAGGCGGACGCCGACGCCGTCACCGGGTCGAGGTCCGTGCCGGCCGCGTAGAAGCCCGCGAACGCGGCCGCGCCGGCACCGGACAGCTTGGCGGCGAGACCGGAGAAGGTCACGGCGCCGTCGGTGACGGCCGGAGCCTTGGTGGTCAGCGTGGCGAGCTCGGCACCGACCAGGTGCGCACCCGCCTGACCGGTGGCGACCAGGTCCACATCGGCCAGCAGCTGACCGACGCCGGATCCGTCCACGACGACCTTCGGGTTGGCGACGGTGATCGTGAAACCGTGCAGCGGGTAGGAGAACACGACGGTTCCCCGGTATTGCACGGCCGCGGTGCCGGCCGCCGCGTCGTAGGTGCCGCCGCTGGCCGGGAAGTCGAACGTCCCGTCCGCATTGGTGGTGGCGCCGTTGCTGGTGGCGATCGGCGGGGTGCCGTTACCACCGGACACGTAGCCGCGGAACGATGCCTTGAAACCCCAGTCGAGGCTTCCTCCCGCGACGTCGGTGGCGGCCGCCATGGCGGGCGCGGCCACGATCAGGGACGCCGCGGTGCTCAGGCCGATCAGGCCCGCGCGCAGGGCGGCCCGATTCAGGCCGAGGGTTGTGCCCATGCTCTGGATTTCCTTCCGGTGAGAGGGGCCCGCTCGTGCGGGTCCAGTTAGGGTAGCCTTACCTAACGCTCGGGACAATTCAAGATCCAGTTCCGCCCGGGCGGGGAATCCGGTGGAGGAAGACAGGTGCGCAACGGCTGGAGAGCTGCGGTAACAGCTCTCGCTCTGCTGACGATCGTGATGACCGGCACTCCCGCCCAGGCCGCCGGAAAGCTCTCGGTCTCGAAGACGAAAGGCCTGGCCCGGGCCGGGCAGACGGTTACCGTGACCGGCTCCGGCTACGACGTGACCAAGGGCATCTATGTCGCGTTCTGCCTGGACAACGGGGCCGGGGTGCTGCCCTCGCCGTGCGGTGGCGGCGCCGACATGACGGGCAGCTCCGGCGGCTCCGCGTGGATTTCGTCCCATCCGCCGTCATATGGCGAAGGACTTGCCACGCCGTACGGAAAAAATGGGTCGTTCCGAGTGTCCATTCACGTCAGTCAGATGATCGGGACGATCGATTGCGCGGTGCGCGGATGCGCGATCGTGACCCGTAACGATCACACCCGCAGCAATGATCGATCCCAGGACGTGCGTGTCCCGATCCGATTCGCTGCCGCCGCAACCGGCAGCGGATCGGGTGTGTCCGCCACCCCCGTGCCCGGGTCGACGGCGGCTGCGCCCGCCGTCAAGCAGAGCAAACCGATCGGGCCGCCGTCCGGGAAGCTGGCCACCGAGGCGCCGCCGGCCGCGGCCGTCACCGAGGTGGCCGAGCTGCAGGCGTTCGCACCCACGCTGACCAGGACGAGTACGGCTACGCCGCTCGGGCACTGGTGGGCGATCGGCGGCGCGTTCCTCACCGGCCTGCTGCTCGCCGTGGTGACCGGGCGGATCCGCCGCGCGCGCCGGGGGTCGATGTGATCCGCCGCCTGCTCCTGGTGTCGGCGCTGCTGCTCGCCGGCTGTACCTCGGTCAGCGACGTGGGGGTCGCCGACACTCCCGCCGCCGCCGGCGCGTGCGGTGTCACCACCGCCAAGCTGGACTCCGAGGACGTAACACCGCTCGACCCGCGGCCGGTCCCGGCGCTGCCGGTCACCGTCGACTCGGCCGACGGCCGTAGGGTCACCGTCACGAGCGCCGACCGGATCCTCGCCGTCAACCTCTACGGCTCGCTCGGCGAACTCGTCTTCAGCCTCGGCCTCGGCGACCGGTTGATCGGGCGGGACACGTCCACCACCTTCCCGTCGGTGGCCAAGCTTCCGCTGGTCACGCCGCAGGGGCACGACCTGTCGGCCGAGGCGGTCCTCAAACTCGATCCGACCGTGCTGCTCGCCGACGACAGCATCGGGCCGGCCACCGTGCTCGACCAGGTGCGCAAGGCCGGCATCCCGGTGGTCATCGTGGACGACACGCAGACCCTCGACTCGGTGCCGAAGCACATCCGCGCCGTCGCGGCCGCGCTCGGCGTGGCCGAGGCCGGCGAGCGCCTGGTCACCCGGGTGCAGACCGAGATCGACACGGCTCGCAAGGGCGCTCCGGCGGACGGGCGGAAGCTGCGGATCGCATTCCTCTACGTACGCGGCACCGCCGGGGTGTTCCTGATCGGCGGCAAGGGCGCCGGCTCGGACGCGATGATCGAGGCGATCGGCGCCACCGACGCCGGCAGTGCCGTCGGGCTCACGAAGTTCCGGCCGCTGACCAGCGAAGGGCTGATCAACGCGGCACCGGACGTCATCCTGGTGATGACCGAGGGCCTCAACTCGGTCGGCGGGGTCGACGGGCTGCTCGAACTGCCCGGCGTCGCGCAGACCCCGGCCGGGGCGAACCGGCGCGTGGTCGACATGGACGACGGCATCCTGCTCAACTTCGGCGGGCGCACCGGCGAGGCCGTAGCGGCGTTGTCCAAGGCGGTTTACGGGCCGTGCTGACCGCGTACAAAAGAATGGGTTTGATCGGCTTTCTGGTTGTTGCTCTGGTGGTTGTCTGTCTCGTCGCGGCCGGTAAGGGGCAGGTGCCGATCTCGCCGGCCGAGGTGGCCGGGTCGCTGCTGCACCGCCTCGGGCTGCATGTCGGGCCGCTGCCGTCGGCCGTGCAGGGCGAGAACGCGCTGTGGCTGGTGCGGTTCCCGCGCGTCGTGCTCGCCGTCGTGGTCGGTGCGTCGCTGGGCTGCGCGGGTGCGCTCATGCAGGGCGTTTTCGGCAACCCGCTCGCCGAGCCCGGCGTCGTCGGCGTCTCCTCCGGAGCCGCCGTCGGCGCGGCCGCCGCCATCGTCAGCGGCGTCACCTTCCTCGGGGCCTGGACCACCGCGGCCGCTGCCTTCGCCGGCGGCATCGTGACCACCTTTGTGGTGTACGCGATGTCGCGCGCCGCCGGGCGCACCGAGGTGGTCACGCTCGTCCTGACCGGCGTGGCCGTCAACGCCACCGCCGGTGCGCTGCTCGGGCTGCTGATGTTCCGGACCGACGACGACGGGGTACGGGCGATCGCGTTCTGGCAGTTGGGGAGCCTTGCCCAGGCGACCTGGGCGGCCGTCGCGGTGGCCGGGCCGTGCGCGATCGCGGGGCTGCTCGTCGCCGTCGCGCTCTCCCGCAAGCTGGATCTGCTCGCCCTCGGTGAGCGGCCCGCGCAGCACCTCGGCGTCGACACCGAGCGGCTGCGGATCACCGCGATCGTCGCGACCGCGCTGCTGACCGCGTCGGCGGTCGCCTTCACCGGGATCATCAGCTTCGTCGGGCTGATCGTGCCGCATCTGATCCGGATGGTGGCCGGGCCCGGGCATCGCGTGCTCGTGCCGGCCAGTGCGCTCGGCGGGGCCGTGGTCGTCGTCACCGGTGACCTGATCGCCCGGACCGCCATCGAATACCAGGAGTTGCCGCTCGGGGTGCTCACCGCGGTGGTCGGCGGGCCGGCGTTCTTCTGGCTGCTGCGGCGGACCCGGGCGCGGGCGGGAGGCTGGGGATGAAAGCCACCGGAGTGTCGGTGTCGCTCGGCGGCCGGACGGTCGTCTCCTCGGTGGACCTGCACGCCTCCCCGGGCGAGATCGTGGCGCTGGTCGGGCCGAACGGTGCCGGCAAGTCCACCCTGCTGGCCGCTCTCGCCGGGGATCTGCCGTTCGCCGGGGAGATCTCGCTTCGGGACAAGCCGCTGCGCTCCTACCGGCCGGTGGTGCTCGCCCGGCAGCGGGCCGTCCTTCCGCAGAAGGCGGCGCTGTCGTTCCCGTTCACCGTCGGGGAGGTCGTGCGGATGGGGCGGGCACCCTGGGCCGGGCAGCCTGAAGCGGCCGATGACGAGGACGCCGTGGTCGAGGCGATGCGGCTGACCGAGACGACCGGGTTCGCGGCCCGGCCCTTTCCCGCTCTCTCCGGTGGGGAGCAGGCGCGGGTGGCCCTGGCCCGGGTGCTCGCTCAGCGGACGCCTCTGCTGCTCCTTGACGAGCCCACCGCCGCGCTCGACCTGCGCCACCAGGAGTTGGTGCTGTCGGCGGCCCGGGACCGGGCCGCGGCCGGTGCTGCCGTGGTGGTCGTGCTGCACGATCTGGGACTGGCCGCGGCCTATGCCGATCGGGCCTATGTGCTGGCCGGCGGCGAGGTGCGCCGCGAAGGGCCGCCGGCGTCGATCTTCACCGCGGAACTGCTCTCCTCGGTCTACCAGCATGAGGTCGAGGTGCTCCCCCACCCGCGGACCGGGACGCCGTTGGTGGTGCCGCGCCGCTGACTCTCCGGGCTGACTCGGGGGTCCTCCCCGATGTGCGTCGGGCTTTCGGACGGAAAGCTCGGCGGCAATCGACGGGGAGGAATGTCCACGATGCGAATCCCCGTTCACCGACTACGCGATCCTCGGCGACCGGGCGCCCGCTGTGCGGAGATCACCCGGGCGTACGTGGCGGCCTTCCTCGACCGCACCCTGCGCCATCGGCCGGCCCCGCTGATGAACGGGCCGTCCGCCGCCTATCCGGACGTGGTCCGGCAGTCCCGCTGACCGGCCGCTCGGATCTCCTCGGCGATCCTGGTCCGATCGTCGGTCACGCCCAGCAGCAGTTGAAGCAGCAGGCGCGCCTTGTAGGGATCCAGGGCTCCGGACGGGACCAGGCCGCGGCTCAGCATGTCCCGTTCGGAGCCCGGGAAGGCGTAGGTGCGGAGGCCGACGTAACCGGCGCCGGTCCGTGACGCGAGGACGACCGGGATCCGGGTCGCGATCTCCGCCAGGGGGCGCACCCATGACTCCGGGACGTGCCCGACGCCGAAACCGGCGATGACCAGGCCGTCCACCGGATCGGCGACGGCGCGCAGCAGTGTGCCGTCGTCGCCGAGGGTGGCCGGGTAGAGGGCGACCCTGGCTTCCGTGGTGGGCCTGGCCGGGAGCGTGTATCTGGTTGGCGGGTGGTTGACGATGCGGGTCTCGCCTTCGACCACGTAGCCGAGCGGGCCGCCGTTCGCGGAGGCGAACGCGGCCACGTGCATCGAGTGGGTCTTGCGGACCCGGGCGGCCGCGTGGATCTCGTCGGCCAGCACGACCAGGCAGCCGAGGCCGCGGGCGGCCGGATCCAGGGCGACAGTGATAGCGGCGAGCAGATTCGCGGGGCCGTCGGCTCCGGCGAGGGTCGGGTTGCGCATGGCGCCGGTGACGACGATCGGGCGGTCGCCCTGGTGCAGCAGGTCGAGGACGTACGCGGTCTCCTCGATGGTGTCGGTTCCCTGGGTCACCACCACGCCGGCGATGCCCGCCTCGAACCGCTCCTGGATCAGGTCGGCCAGCTCGGTCAGGTCGTCCATGGTCAGCGACGCGCCGGGTTTGTTGCGGAAGCTGTGCGCTTCGACGTCCAGGCCCGCGGCCAACTCCTGCGCCGACAGGCTGGGCACCACGCCGTCGGCCGCGGTGCCGGTCATCGCGATCGTGCCGCCCAGCCCGATGACGAGCACCTGCGGGCGGGCGATCACTGCTGGGCTTCGATCGTGGACCGGGCCTCGGCCAGCTGCCGCACGATGACAGCGGCGCCCTCCGACTCGGCGATGCCGTGCGCCGAGCCGAGGATCGCGAGCGCGTCGGCGCGGCGGTCCTGGGCGGCGGCGATGTAGGCCAGGCCGACCATGTTGGCGGCCACCCCCGGCAGCTCGCCGTCCTCCCGGCGCAGCCGCGACGACTCCTCCAGGTGCTCGCGCGCCTCGTCCAGCCGGCCGGCCGTGTGGGCGGCGATCCCCAGGTGGCGCAGCGCGTGCGACCGGATCGACCGGTCGTCGGAACGGGCGGCCTGCGCCAGGAACGGCACCGCAGTCTTGTCATCGCGGCGGATGTACTGATGCAGGCAGCCGATCCAGAACAGCGCGTCGGCCTCGCCGCGTGTGTCGCCCAGCGCCCGGTACAGCTCCAGGGCCCGCTCGAACAGCGGCAGCTCGGCCGGGTCCTCGCCGCCGGCCCGATCGTTCTGGTAACGCACGTGCAGCAGGCGCCCACGGGCCAGCGCGGTATCGGCCTCCGCCACGTCCAACTCCCGCTCGACCTCGGCCAGCCCGCTGGTGTCTCCACTGAAGACGGCCCACTCGATTCGATCCTTGCTGCGCAACGCCGCCCCCGTTTCCTCGTCGAACCCGCAGCCTAGGGCGCATCTGACGGATCGCCCAAGTGCGAGGCGAGGTCCAGAGTGTGGCTGGCGTCGCCCGCGACGCGCCCTCATACCGGGGTTGTATGTGGGCGCGTCGCGGGCGCCGTCAGGCGCGCTCTGGGCCACGCCGCAGCCCTGGGTGATCCGTCAGATGCGCCCTAGGGTCCGTCCTGCCGGTCACGCCGCCCCGCCCGGGTCAGCCGGCCGCCAGCAGGCGGGCCAGTTCCGTCCGGGAGCGGACGCCCAGCCGGGCGAACACGTTGCGCAGGTGGTGGTCGACGGTGCGCGGGCTCAGGTGCAGCTGCTGGGCCACCTCCCGGTTGGTGGCGCCGTCGGCGACCAGGCCGGCGATGCGCTCCTGCTGGGCGGTCAGCGCCGGGCCGGCCGACGGCGTCACCGCGGTCGTCCTGTCCCCGGCGGCCCGCAGCTCCCGGGCCGCCTGCGATGCCCACGGCGCCGCGTCCAGGCGGTGGAACGTCTCGGCCGCCCGGCGCAGGTGGTCGCGGGCCTCCAGGTGGCGACGGCGGCGGCGCAGGTGACTGCCGTACAGCAGTTCGGTGTGCGCCCGCGGAAATCCCTGGTCGTGGCGGCGCAGCGCCTCGCGGAAGTGGTCGTCGGCGGCGTCGCCGTCGGTGGTCTGCAGGGCGCGGCAGCGGGCGCGCAGGGCCAGCCACGACGCCTCGCCGGTGCGGGCCGCCCAGCTGTCGAACGCGGGCAGCGGCGGCGACGCCGTGCCGGCCGCCTCGATCAGGTGCGGGATCACCGCCACCCGCAGGACCGCCGAGGCCCGGCCGGGCGGGGCGGCGACGATCGCGGCCAGCCGGGTGGCGGCGTCGGCCGGGCGACCTTCGACCAGGTCGAGCAGCGCGTACGCCCAGTCGGTCAGGTCGCGGGCGTCGTCGTGCCGGGCGGTGGCCTCGGCGGCGCGGCGTTCGGCGGCCGGGCGGTCGCCGACCAGGGCGGCCAGGACGGCGAGCAGGGCCACGTGGGTGTCGGCCAGGTCGAGGCGGGCGGCGCGGCGGGCCGCGGCGGCGCCGTCCAGGGCGGCGTCGGTGGCGGCGTCGTAGCGGCCGGCCGCCAGTTCGGCGTACGCGGCGGCCTCCAGCGCCGCCGGGACCAGGGCGTGCGCGCCGGCCGCGCGGGCCAGGGCGGCGGCCCGGGTGGCGATCTGCGCGCCGCGCCGGTCCTGTCCGATCAGGATGCCGGCCATCGCGGCCGGGATCAGCAGCTTCGGGTCGTCGACCCGGTCGGCCAGGTGCAGGACCGTCCGGAAATGGCCGAACGCTCGGTCGTCGGCGCCGGCCATCAGGTCGGCCAGGCCGGCGATCTGCTCCAGCGCCAGATCGAGTCCAGCTGCCAGGTGCACGGCTTCCACCTGCCGGGCCAGATCGGTTCCGGCTGCCCGGTGCGCGGCTTCGACCTGCCGGGCCAGGGCGGTGAAGCGGCCGGGATCGCCGGCCCGGCCGCAGGCCTCGCCGGCCAGCAGCAGGGCCTCGATCGCGCCCGGGAAGTCGGTGGGCAGCAGCTCGGCGGCCACGTCCAGGAGCGAGTCGCGGGCGGCGAGCGGGGTGCCACGCATGCTGACCTCGGCGGTCAGCGCCCGGGCCCGGGCGCGCACGGCGACGGTGGCGGGCGATCGGGCGATGCGCCGGAGCAGCGGGACGGCGTCCTGCGGCCGGCCCGCCGCCCAGGCCGACCGGGCCGCGCCGAGCAGGGCGGCGGCCGGGTCGGCGGTGAGCCCGGCCGCGTACCGCTGGGCGATCGCCGCCTCCGCGGGTGCGGCACCGGCCGACGCCGCGATCAGCTCGCGGGCGAGCGCGTCGTCCGGCGCGACCGCCGTCGCGGCCCGATGCAGCAGGGCCGGGAGGTGCCGGCCGCGGGCCTCCAGGACCCGGGCGAGCGCGAGGTGGGCGGCACGCCGCCGGCCGACAGGCGCGTCCTGATAGATGACCGTCCGCAGCACCGGCGGCCGAAACCGCACCTCCGCGCCGACCACCTCGACCACTCCGGCCCGTTCCGCCGGCCCGAGATCGCCCAGCTCGAGGTCGCCCAGCGCGGTGGTGAGTGCGGCCAGGTCGGACGCGCTGGCGTGTGGTGGCGCGGCGGCCAGCAGCAACAGGTCCCGGGTCGGCTCCGGGAGGCCCGCCACGACCTCCCGGAGCCGAGTCCCCAGGGCGCTCGACGGTGGCAGGTTCGCCGGTGGCGGTGCGAACCCCCGCCGCTGCTCCACCGTCAACGGCGAGCCGAGCTCGACCAGTGCGCCCGGATTGCCGGCGGCCAGCTCGACGAGCCCGTCGGCCACCTCGTCGGCGATGTCCGGCGTGAGGTGCCGGATCAGCGAGTGCGCGGCCGGTGAGTCGAGCGCCCCGACGTGCCGGACCGGCAGGCCGGACGCCACCTCCCGCCCGGCCGGCGTGTCCACCGTGGTGGCGAGCAGGGTGACCGGTGCGCCCGCGAGACGCCGCACGGCCAGCTTGAGCAGCTGCCACGACGGAAAGTCGAGCAGCTCGGCGTCGTCGACGAGACAGAGGATCGGCCCGCGCCGGGCCGCCGCCGCGCGAAGCAGCGCCACGACCGACAGCCCGATCTGAAGCCGGCAGTCCCCCGCGGGCCGCCCGCCGATCGCCCGGATAAATCCCTCATGTCGTCCCACCGGCAGGTCGTCGAGGACGGGGCCGAGCAGGCGCTGCAACCCCGAATACGACATTTCCGATTCGTCGGAGAAGCCGGGCGCGGACAGAACGGTCGCGGCCTGCCCCGCCACGGCCCGCAACACCGCGCTGCGGCCCGCCCCCGGCGAACCCAGAAACACCAGCCCACCACCACGGGACAGCACGGACAGCCCACTGCCCACGGCGTCCGACCGCCCGAAGAGGACAGGTTCTTGCACTACACGTGCATCAACCATGCCCCCGAGTCTCACCCCCGGCACACCCTACGAAAAGGCCCTTTTCGCCTGGCGAAGATTTCCCCCCGGTTACACCGAGATGGCGACAGCCGGTGATTTCGCCGATGCGCTCCCCCGCGACCCGACCGAACACTGACCGGCCGGATGCCGGTGGCCGGGCTGAAGCGCTTCGTGGACGACGACACCCGCTACGACCAGTTCATCTGCGCCGGCCCGACCGGTTCGAGCGTCTCCGACTACCGCAACACCTGCCCGCTGTCCTGACCGGCGATGATCGCGGTCATTTCCGTCGCATCGGCCTCGTACGCCGTCTCACCGGCGTACGGGTCGCGGGCATGCAGCGTGTGAAACAACGGCGAGTGCGGGCCGCCGAGATCGACCAAGGATGCGGATGCGCCCTTGACCGCCCGTTCGGTTCCCGGCGTGGCGGTCAGATCGATGCGAGTGACGACGCCCGGCGTGACCCAGACCGGCACCGAGGCCAGCATGCCGAACAGCTGCAGGTGGAAGTGGCCGCAGAGGATGAGCCGGACGTCGGTCGCGGCGATCGCGTCCGCCAGCTCCGATCCGTTCCGCAGCCCGAGAGCGGCCTGCACCGCCACACCGGGGACCGCGACCGGCGGATGATGAAAGGCCAGAATTGTCGCGTACGGCGCCGGTTGCGCCAGGACGCCCCGCAGCCAGGCCAGTTGCGCCTCACTGATCCGCCCGTAGCTCTTGCCCGGCACGAGCGAGTCGAGGGTGATGATCCGATATCCGGACACCATGGTCACCGCCGCCCGCTCGCCATCCGCACCGCCGAATTGCGCCACCGGCCGGTCACGGCCCGCGGCGTCGACATGCCCGCTGCCCAGCACCGCGGTGAACGCCGTCCGCTCATCGTGATTGCCGGTGCTGAAGAGCACCGGAACGCGACGCGCACGCGCAAAGGCAACCACAAGATCCCGAGTTTCGGTGTACGCCTCCGGCGAACCGTCGTCGGCGATATCGCCGGTAACCACGACCACGTCCAGGCCCGGAATCTCGCGGCAGTCGTCCAGGATCCGGCGCAGCGACGCGCGGGTGTCGACGCCGTCGCTGTCCAACCCGTGCGCCCGGGTCAGGTGGGTGTCCGACAGGTGCAGAATTCGCAGCTTGTTGGCGGCCTTCATGATCATCTAGCCTCACGGTTCATGAGCGAGGGCAACATCATCGGATGGGTAATGGTCTGGCTGCTGGGGTTGGCCGTGCTGTACCGGGTGATCCGGACGGCCGTTGCCCACGGCATCGCCGACGCCGACGAGAAGCGACGTAGGTCCGCCCGGCCGAACTGAACCGGTCATGGGTGCCAGCGGGCGCGCAGGACGCCGTCGGGGTCGGGCAGCACCGCCGTCATCAGCGGGTGGCGCTCGTCAGTCAAGATCGATATCGCTGTGGCGGCCCCGGCGTTCGCCAGACGCTCGGCCGGCGTGATGCGGTCGTCCTCGCCGGTCAGGTGGCTGCGGATCCGGCCGTTCCGGTCCTGCCAGACCAATTCCACCGAATCGTCCGCGCGCAGCGAGCGCAGCACCGCCGCGACGTC
The DNA here is from genome assembly GCF_016862175.1 of Paractinoplanes durhamensis. GTDB lineage: Bacteria > Actinomycetota > Actinomycetes > Mycobacteriales > Micromonosporaceae > Actinoplanes > Actinoplanes durhamensis. The sequence goes on from NZ_BOML01000050.1 coordinate 139,100, forward strand.
GGCGGTCAGGTCGGGCCAGACCAGCAGCCGCGCGCGGGGTGCCAGGCGGCCACGGACGGCGCGCACGGTTTCCGGCGCCAGCCGATGCCACCGCGAACGGTTGACGATGTACCCCTCCTCCAGCAGCACCCCGCCCCGCGCTTGCGTCAAACGCTGCAGTTCGGCCCAGAACATCTCGTCGGCGGGCCGGACGGGGGTGTCCTCGTCGTCCAGCTCGCCGAACGCGTACGGCGAGTCCGGGATCGGCTCGGCAAACAGACCATGGTCCTCGGCGAAGACGACCGACCGCGGGCAATCGATCCTGCTGCCGACATAGACGTACTGGTCCCAGCCGACATGGACGAAGAAGTCGTCGCCCGCCTCCAGCCGGCAGAACCCGCGCTCGCCGCGCAGCATCGACCGGACCAGCTCCAGCGCGCGGTCCACGCTCACCTCGACGCCGTCATGATGGATGTCGGCGTCCATGGGGGCCGACGGCTCCCGGATCGCCAGCGACTCCACCCCGGTCTCGGCGGCGAAGGCCGCGACCGACGCCAGATAGGCGGCCTCGACCGGGCCGCGATCGCTGTCGATGTCCGCGGTGCCGAGGTAACGGCCCTGTTCGTCGCGGTCGGCCGGATCGTATTTCGTCAGGCGCCACACGAAGCGCGACCCATCCACGAGCCGGCGCGCTTCGGCGAGGACCTCGGCGTCGATCTCCACCGGGGGCGGGCCGTCGTACTCCTCGGCGTCGTAGACGTCGTCCAGCACGACCAGGCGCGCACCCGGGCCCGACCAGTCGTGGCCGAGGACGCGGTGAGCCCACACGGTCAGGGCGGAGGGCTCCATCTCACCGGCCACCACCCGGGCGGCCAGCACCGTCAGGGCGGCTTGCACGCCCTCGGCGCTTCCAGGCTCGTAGTAGGGCAGGCCCACGTCGGCCAGGGCCGCCTCCAGCAGGTCGGGAACCTCCTGGTCGGCGTGGCGGGCGGAGACGCCGGCGAGCATGGCCAGGGCGGTCCCGTCGTGGTCGGTCACCAGCAGGTCGCAGGCCGCCGCCACCAGGTCGGCGGCGTCGACCTGTTCGACGCTCCAGAGGGCGGCCAGGTCACGGGCCCGGGCTCGGGCTTCGGCGGGTTCCACCCGGTAATGGTGGACCACCTCGGCGCCTGGATCACCCGCATTTCGGCCCGCGGGGGCGTCAGTCGTCGATGGCCTGGTAGATGGTGGTCCAGAGGTCGTTCCACAGCGGCAGGGTCTGATCGCCGGCGTGGGCCTTCTGCATCATGACGATCGCGGTCAGGTCCTCGGCGGGGTCGTTGTACCACGCGGTGCCGTAGAAGCCGGGCCATCCGTAGGTGCCGGCCGACGGCCCCAGGTGGGTGCGGCGGGTGCGGACCGACATGCCGAAACCCCAGCCCATCGCGTCAAAGTAGTCGGGCGTGAAGCCGGAGACCGCCTTCTGCGCCGCGGTCAGGTGATCGGTGGTCATCAGCGTCACCGACGGCCGGGACAGGATCCGCTCACCTCGGTGGATGCCGCCCGCGCTCAAGGCCGAGGCGAACGCCAGGACGTCGTCGGCGGTCGAGACCAGACCACCGCCGCCCGCCTCGAACACCGGTGGCCGGCTGAACCGGCCGTCGGGAGCGTCCTCGACGACCCCGTTCCGATCGTGGTGATAGGCGGTCGCGAACCGGTCAAGAGTGCGCACGCAGAAGGCGGTGTCCGTCATCCCCAGCGGGTCGAGGATCCGTTCGTGCAGCGCCTCGCCGAAGGACTTGCCGGTGGCGCGGGCGATCAGTACGCCGGTCACGTCGGCGGCGGTCTCATACATCCAGCGCTCGCCGGGCTGGTGGACCAGCGGGATGGCGCCGATCCGGGCCAGCCACTCGTCGGGCGGCGGTGCGCCGACCCCGTCCAGCGCTTCGGCGATCGGGCCCTCGAAGATCATGCCGGTACCGAGCGTGAAGGTCAGCAGGTCGCGCAGGGTGATCGGGCGCTTCGCCGGCACGGTGTCGGTCAGCGGGCCGGCCGGGTCGGCCAGCACCCGCATGCCGGCCAGCTCCGGCAGGAAGTCGTCGACCGGGTCGTCGAGGCGCAGCGTGCAGTCCTCGACCAGCGTCATCGCACACGCGGCGGCCAGCGGCTTGGTCATCGAGGCGATCCGGCAGATCGTGTCGGTAGCCATCGGGGTCGCCGAGCCGGCGCCCTCGAACGCAAGATGGCCGGTCGCCTCGACGTGAACTTCGCCGTGGCGCGCGAGGACCACCGTCATGCCCGGGACGAACCCGGAGTCGACGTGCCGTTCGAGCCGGTCGCGCAGCCGCACAAGTCGTTTCTCCGAGAAGCCGCCGACAGTCACCCCGACAACTTACCGATTGCCGGCGGCCGGCGACGGCCCGGAGTTGCCGAGAGCTCGGCGTGGGAGGCAGATGTCGCCGGCCGCCGACGGCCCGGTTTTGCGGAGAGCTTGGCGCGGCAGACAGAAGCCGGCGGCCGGCAACGGCCCGGCGCTACGGAAAGCTCGGCCCGGCAAGCAGATGCCGGCGGCCGGTGACGGCCCGGTGTTGCGGAGAGCTTGGCGTGGGAGGCGGGTGCCGGCCCTGGTGCGGTTGGGGTGGGGTGAGACCGCGTATCTATATTTGTGCGGCTCTGACCCGCGCTGCCTCCCGGACCGCGCTGGTGTTTTTCCGGCCGGCCCGGGAACCGCTCAGCTTGGCGATGATGTGGTCCTTGACCGTGATCGGGAAATAGAGAGGGTGCTCGCCGGGCGGCACGAACCGTGGCAGCGTCTCGATGAGTGCGTCGGCGTTGCCGTCGTGGAAGAAGGCGGCTGAGCGGCGGCGCCGGATCGTCCCGTCGATCACCGGGGGCTTCACCCGGTGCAGGGTGGACATCCAGACGTCGTTGGTCAGGCGGGCGGTGATGTCGCCCAGGTTGACCAGCAGCGCGCCGTCGGCGGGGCGCACGTCGTGCCAGGCCTGGTCGGTGCCGAGCACCTGCAGGCCGTCGACCTGGTCGGCCCAGAGGACGGTGACGATGCCGAAGTCGGTGTGCTCGCCCATGCCGGTCAGGTCGGCGCCGAGCTCGATGTCGCCGGGCGGGAGGGCGTAGTTGTTCATCCGCAGGACGTCGATCGAGTGGTCGGTGATCCGGTCGAAATAGCCGGGGTCGACGCCCAAGGCGGCGGCGAAGATGCTGGTCAGCGTGTGGGCGACGCGCCGCGCCTCGGCGAAGTGGGCCTCCACGCCGGGCTGGAAACTGTCGAGGCCGGCCGGCCAGGTGTTCGGGGTGTCGTCGTCCGCCGGGCCCACGTTGAAGGCTTCGAAGAAGTCGTTCATGCGGCTTACCGGGTCGACGCCGAGGCTGTAGCTGAGCGACTCGCTCTTGGGCGGGCTGTAGCCCCGATTTTCCGCGGGCGGGCGGACGTAGCTCTTCTTCTCGGCCAGGGGGCGGCCGAAGAAGTCGTCGATGGCGCCGGCCAGGCCGTCGGTGATCTCGGCGGGCACGCCGTGCCCGACGATCTGGATGAAGCCGACGGTGCGGCAGGCGTGATCGAGCTCGCGCACGGCCCGCGCCTTCTCCGCGGCGGGACCACCGGTCACCCAGGCGCTGATGTCGACGATCGGAACCTCGAACATGCCGTCAGTCTGCGCGGACATTGTTTCCACCTGGTCAGGACACGTAGCGCAGCCGGCCACCTCTCGATGGAAACGGCGTTTCCACCAGAGTACCGGGCCGGCCGGGCATTCAGGGGCCCGGCCGGCCCGGCGGTTATTTGGCTCTTCGGGTGACCACCCGCTGCAGCACGATGAAGCCGAACAGCAGCAGCCCGATGATGATGCGGGTCCAGGCGGCGTTCAGGTCGCCCTGGAACGTGATGATGGTCTGGATCAGGCCGTAGACCATCACGCCCAGCAGCGACCCGAAGACGTACCCGGATCCGCCGGTGAGCAGCACGCCGCCGATGACGCAGGCGGCGATCGCGTCCAGCTCCAGGCCCTGGCCCTGCAGCGCCCAGCCGGAGGTCGAGTTGATGCTGAACAGCACGCCGCCGAGCGCCGCGCAGAAACCGCTGAGCGTGTAGACGGCGATCTTGGTGCGGCCCACCGGCAGGCCCATCAGCAGCGCCGAGTCGGCGTTGCCGCCGACCGCGTAGACGTTGCGGCCGAAGCGGGTCCAGGCCAGTACGGCCGCCGCGATCAGGACGACCACCACCGCGGTGACCGAGGTGACCTTGGTGACGACGCCGTCGGCGAGCACGATGCGGTATTCGCTGAGGCTCTTCCAGAGCTTGTCCCGGATCGGGATCGAGTTCTGGTTGATGAACAGCGCTATGCCGCGGGCCAGGAACAGCCCGGCCAGGGTGGCGATGAAGGGTTCCACCTTGAAGAAGTGGATCACCGCGCCCATCCCGGCGCCGAGCAGCGCACCGAGCAGCAGCACCAGCGGCAGCACCACCAGGGGCGGCCAGCCGCCGGCCAGCAGGGTGGCGGTCAGCGTGGTGGTCATCGAGATGACCGCGCCGACCGACAGGTCGATGCCGCCGGTGATGATCACGAAGGTCATCCCGACCGCGACGACCAGCAGCACCGCGTTGTCGCGGAACAGGTTGACCACGACGCTGGGCTGGCCGAAGTTGCGGTAGTTGGCCACCCCGGTGAAATACATGATCAGCAGCAGGGTGAGGGTGGCCAGGATCGGGATGTACTTGGTGTTCGGCAGGTACACCCGGCGGCGCGGGTTGGTCGGCGAGTTGCTCTTGTTCGTCGCCGGGGTCATGTCGACGGTGGTCATGCGGGCACCTCGGCTCGAACGGCGGTCGCGGGACGCGGCTTGATGCGTCCGAATACCTTCTGCCGGAACGTCGCGGACTGCGAGAGGCACAGCGCCACGACGATGACGGCCTTGAACAGCAGGGTGGCCTTGCTCGGCACGCCGACGGCGACCACGGTGACGCCGAGCGTCTGGATCAGCAGGGCGCCGATGACCGTGCCGGCGATGGAGAACCGGCCACCGATCAGCGCGGTCCCGCCGATCACCACGGCCAGGATGGCGTCCAGCTCGATCAGGTTGCCGGCCGAGATGCTGTCCGCGCTCTTGATGTTGGCGCTGTAGATCAGGCCGGCCAGCCCGGCCAGGCCGCCGGAGACCACGTAGGTCATCACGGTGATCCGCCGGGACCGGATGCCGGCCAGCCGGCTCGCGGTCGGGCTGCCGCCGACCGACTCGAGCAGCAGGCCCAGCGCGGTCCGCCGGGTCAGCAGCACGGTCAGCACCACGGCGCCGACGGCGATCAGGAACGCGACCGGCATCGCCAGGAAGAAGCCGGTGGCGATGGTCGCGTACGGGCTGGACTGCACGTTGATGATCTGGCCGTCGGTGATCAGCTGGGCGACACCGCGGCCGGCCACCATCAGGATCAGCGTCGCGATGATGGGCTGGATGCCGACCGCCGCGACCAGCGCGCCGTTCCACAACCCCAGCACCAGCGACACGACGATCGCGACCCCGATGATCAGCAGGACCGAACCGACGCTGTTCTGATTGCCGAGGTCGCTGATCAGCAGGCAGGCCACCGCCCCGGAGATCGCCATCACCGAGCCGACCGACAGGTCGATGCCGCCGGTCGCGATGACCAGCGTCATGCCGAGCGCGACCAGCAGCAGCGGCGCGCTCCCCCGCAGGATGTCCGGCAGCGTGCCGAACAGGTGCCCGTCCCGGACGGTGATGAACTGGTTGGAGGTGAACATGTTGACGACCAGCAGGGCCACCAGGATGACGGCGGGCCAGAACAACCGGTTCTTGAGGATGGTCATGAGGTAGCTCCGCTGGCGATGGTCTGCATGATGCGGTCGGCGTCGACGCCTTCGGTGTTCTCCAGCTCCTCGACGAGCCGCCGGTCGCGCAGCACCTCGATCTTGTGGCTGAGCCGGAGGACCTCCTCGAGCTCGGCGCTGACGAACAGCACCGCCACCCCGCCGTCGGACAGCTCGGCGACCAGCTTCTGGATCTCGGCCTTGGCGCCGACGTCGATGCCCCGGGTGGGCTCGTCGATGATGAGCAGCCGCGGCTCGGTGATCAGCCAGCGGGCCAGCAGCACCTTCTGCTGGTTGCCGCCGGACAACATCCGCACCTCACGCTCCGGGTCGGCCGGCCGGATCTGCAGCGCCTTGATGTACTTGTCGACCAGCTCGTCCTGCTTGCGGCGCGGGATCGGCCGGGTCCAGCCGCGGGAGGCCTGCAGCGCGAGGATGATGTTCTCCCGCACGGTGAGCTCGCCGAGGATGCCCTCGGTGCGGCGGTTCTCCGAGGAGAACGCGATCCCGTGCTTCATCGCGGCCTGCGGGCTGCGCAGGGTCACGTCCTTGCCGTCGATCTGCAGGGTGCCGCTGTCGGCCCGGTCGGCACCGAAGAGAAGACGGGCCAATTCGGTACGCCCGGAGCCGAGCAACCCGGCCAGCCCGACGACCTCGCCGGCGTTGATGGTCAGGTCGAACGGCGCGATCGCACCGGTCCGGCCGAGGCCGGTCGCGGACAGGATCGGCGCCGCCTCGGCGGTCTTGGCCCGGGTGCGCTGCGCCTTGTTCTCCAGGTCGTCGAGGACGGCCAGTTCCTTGCCGATCATCTTCTCGACCAGCTGCACCTGCGGCAGCTCGGCGGTCTTGTACTCACCGATGAGCTTGCCGTTGCGCAGCACGGTCAGCCGGTCGGAGACCTCGTAGACCTGGTCGAGGAAGTGCGAGACGAACAGGATCGCCACGCCCTCCTCCTTGAGCCGGCGCATCACCTTGAACAGCTGCTCCACCTCGGAGGCGTCCAGGCTGGAGGTCGGCTCGTCGAGGATGAGGACCCGGGCGGAGACGTCCACCGCGCGGGCGATCGCCACCATCTGCTGGATGGCCAGGGAGTACGTGTCCAGCGACGCCGAGACGTCGAGGTTGAGGTCGAGCCGGGCGAGCAGCTCGGCGGCGCGCTTGCGCATCAGGCCCCACTGGATGCGGCCGAGACGCCGCGGTTCGCGGCCGATGAAGATGTTCTCCGCGACCGACAGGTTGGTGCAGAGGTTGACCTCTTGATAGACGGTGCTGACCCCGGCCTTCTGCGACTGGAGCGGGCCGGTGAACCGGACCGCCGCGCCGCCCAGGGTGATGTCGCCGCCGTCGATGTCGTAGACGCCGGTGAGCACCTTGATCAAGGTGGACTTCCCGGCACCGTTCTCCCCCATGAGGGCGTGGATCTCACCCGGGAACAGACGGAAGTCGACGCCGTCGAGGGCGACGACGCCGGGGAAGACTTTACGGATCCCGGTCATCTCGAGAACCGGGGAGGGCTCGCCCATTCGTACTCCGTTTCGTGCCCGCGGGCCGGCCCCGGGCGAACCCGGGACCGGCCTGCGATGAGCGATCAGTACTGACGGTTGGGGAGCTCGGTCTTGGCCTGCTCCTGGGTGAAGGTCGTCTCCTTGGTGAGGATCCGCTTCTCCGGGCTGCCGCCGGACTTGACCTGCTTGACCACGTCCATCAGCTGTGGGCCGAGGAGCGGGCTGCACTCCACGATGTAGTTGATCTTGCCCTCGGACAGGGCGGTCATGCCGTCCTTGACCGCGTCCACCGTGATGATCTTGATGTCGGTGCCGGGCTTCTTGCCGGCCGCCTCGATCGCCTCGATGGCACCGAGGCCCATGTCGTCGTTGTGCGCGTACAGCACGTCGATCTTCGGCGTCGACTGCAGGAAGGTCTCCATCACAGTCTTGCCCTGCGCCCGCGTGAAGTCACCGGTCTGGGACTTCACAATCTTCAGGTTCGGGTCCGCCGCGATGGTGTCCGCGAAGCCCTTCTGCCGGTCGATGGCCGGGGCCGCACCGGTCGTGCCCTGCAGCTCGACGATGCTGACCGGGCCGGTCTTGCCCTTGTACTGGTCGACCAGCCACTGGCCGGCCTTCTTGCCCTCCTCGATGAAGTCCGAGCCGAGGAAGGTCACGTACAGCGAGGTGTCCTGCGAGTCGACGGCGCGGTCGGTCAGGATCACCGGGATGCCGGCGTCCTTGGCCTCCTTGAGCACCGCGTCCCAGCCGGAGGTGACCACCGGCGAGAAGGCGATGACGTCGACCTTCTGCGTGATGAAGGACCGGATCGCGGTGATCTGGTTCTCCTGCTTGCCCTGGGCGTCGGCGAACTTCAGCTCGATGCCCGCCGCCTTGGCCGAGTCCTGGATGGACTTGGTGTTGGCGGTGCGCCATCCGCTTTCCGCACCGACCTGCGAGAAGCCGAGGACGATCTTGCCGTCGCCCGACCCCGAGCCGGTGGAGTCGTCCTTGCTGCCACAGCCGGCCAGGGCCGAACCGAGCAGCACGACTCCGACCATCGCCACAGACAGTCTCTTGAGCACTACTTCCTCCTTCAGGGGGCGAACCAGAGCCATCGCGCGGGGTTGTGAACGTTAACAGGGAGAGGTGCCCCGCGCACTCGTCAGCTTCAAATGGGGGAACTGCCGTGGTGAAGATCGGTCCTTCACCACCGGGACCTACCCGGGGCTTCGATGACGCCTCCGGTACTGCGTTTCCGGAGTGTTACCGTTCTCAACAGGCGAGTCAAGAGGTGATCGCTCTTTGTTACCGGAAGATTGCATCGATGGCTGCGAGCAGGCACTGTCCGATCCGTCCGCCTCTTCCATCGATGAACTGTTCGCGCTCACAGCCCGGACCAGCCAGTTCGCGAGCGCGGCCGGCCTGCGCAACACCCGACCACACCCCGGAAGCACCGACCAGAAGGCCGCCCGAACCGACGCGGTTCCGATACGGACGGGCAACGCCGGCTTCCCGGCCGATCGGCGCCGCAGCACTGGATACTCGATAGATCGACGTCAGTCAACCTCTTGAGATCGTTAACAGAGTTGACCGTGAATCCGCCGTCAAGATCATCAGCAGGAAACCCTGCGGAAATCCGCCCGACACCGGCGGCGAGCTTGACAAACGCGCTCAACCAGCGGTTTCCGCACCTCAGAACGCGACTCGGAAAATGTCACGAACAGATAACGGGGACGGAGCGAAGCCTTGACAGCACGCGGCGGAGACAGCCATGTTTGCGTTCACATTCTGGCCACCGGTCCAGACCTACGCGGTCATACCGCGGCCTCACCATTCCGAAAGGGACCGCCGATGAGCGCCCGTGCACGCCTCGCACGACGAGATGGGCCGGGGCGCACCGGCACGGCCGGGGCATGAGCACCGCCCTGCCGCCCCCGCACCGCGGGCCGGTGATGTCCGACGTCGCCGCGCGCGCCGGCGTCTCCCATCAGACCGTCTCCCGGGTTCTCAACGGCCACCCGCACGTCTCCGCGACCACCCGCACCCGGGTGCTGGCCGCCATCGCCGAGCTCGGCTACCGGCGCAACCTGTCGGCCCGGGTCCTCGCCACCGGCCGGTCCAACGTGATCGGCGTGGTCGCCCAGAACACCACGCTCTACGGACCGTCCAGCATGGTGCAGGCGATCGGCGAGGCCGCCCTCGGCGCCGACCTGTCGCTCACCGTCGGGCACGTGGCCGGGTACGACGCCACCGCCGCCTCCCGCCGCATCGTGGAGCGGCTGGTCCAGCAGGGCGCGGCCGGCCTGGTCTTCATAGCGCCGGTCGACGCGGCCGCCGAGGCGATGCGGCTGGTCCCGGACGGCGTGCCGATCGTGACCGTGGACGGCCTGCCCGAATGGCAGGTCGCGAACGTGTCGGTCGACCAGTACACCGGCGGCATGATGGCCACCCGCCACCTGCTCGCCGCCGGGCACCGCACGGTCTGGCACGTGGCCGGGCCCGAGCAGTGGCACGGCAGCCGCGCCCGCGAGGACGGCTGGCGGGCCGCCCTGGCCGAGGTGGGCGCGATGGCGCCGCCGATGGCCCGGGCCGGCTGGTCGGCGGCGTCCGGCTACCAGGTCGGGCGGATGCTGGCCCGGATCCCGGACTGCACCGCGATCTTCGCGGCCAACGACCACGTGGCGCTCGGCATCATGCGCGCGCTGGCCGAGCAGGGGCGGCGCATCCCGGACGACGTCAGCATCATCGGCTTCGACGACGTGCCCGAGGCCGGTTACTTCCACCCGGCGCTGACCACGATCCGCCAGGAGTTCGGCGACGTCGGCCGGCAGGCGCTGCGGCTGCTGCTCGACCAGCTCGCCACCGGCGTCAAGTCGGCCGAATCGGCCCTGGTCGAGCCGGTGCTGGTGCCCAGAGACACGGTCGGCACGCCGGTTCCGGTAGCAATTCTGGAAGGGAACAAGACATGAGTCTGGTCATCGGAGTCGACTTCGGGACGCTGTCCGGGCGGGCCGTCGTGGTCCGGGTCAGTGACGGCGCCGAACTCGGGTCGGCGGTCCACGCGTACGCCCATGGTGTTGTCGAGAAGCACCTGCCGGGCCAGGAGGACAAGCCGTTGCCGCCGGACTGGGCGTTGCAGGTGCCGCAGGACTACCTCGACGTGCTGCGCCACGCGGTGCCGGAGGCGCTGCGGGCGGCCGGCGCCGACCCGGCCGACGTGATCGGCCTCGCCACCGACTTCACCGCCTGCACCGTGCTACCGACCCTCGAGGACGGCACGCCGCTGAGCGAGCTCGACGCGTTCAAGGACCGGCCGCACGCCTACATCAAGCTCTGGAAGCACCACGCCGCGCAGCCGCAGGCCGACCGGATCACCGAGGTCGCCGCGAAGCGCGGCGAGGCGTGGCTGCGCCGCTACGGCGGTCTGATCAGCTCGGAGTGGGAGTTCGCCAAGGCTTTGCAGGTCCTCGAGGAGGATCCGGAGGTGTGGGCGGCCACCCGCTACTGGGTGGAGGCGGCCGACTGGATCGTCTGGCGGATGACCGGGGTCTACCTGCGCAACGCCTGCACGGCCGGGTACAAGGGACAGTTCGTGGACGGGCAGTACCCGTCCCCGGCGTACCTCGCGGAACTCAATCCTGATTTTTCGGATTTTCCGGAGACGCGGCTGGATGCGCCGATCGGGCAGCTCGGGCAGGCCGCCGGGACGCTGACCGAGGAAGCCGCCGCCTGGATGGGCCTGCACACCGGCGTGGTCGTGGCGGTGGGCAATGTGGACGCGCACGTCTCCGCCCCGGCCGCCCAGGCCGTCGAACCGGGCCAGCTCGTCGCGATCATGGGCACCTCGACCTGTCACGTGATGAGCGGCGACGTGCTGCGCGAGGTCCCGGGCATGTGCGGGGTGGTCGACGGCGGCATCGTCCCGGGGCTCTGGGGTTATGAGGCCGGCCAGTCCGGCGTAGGCGACATCTTCGGGTGGTTCGTCGAGAACTCCACGCTCGGGCACGAAGAACTCAGCGAGCTGGCGGCGCGGCAGCCGGTCGGGGCGCACGGGCTGATCGCGCTCGACTGGCACTCCGGCAACCGCTCCCCCTTGGTGGACCACGAGCTCTCCGGCGTGATCATCGGGCAGACCCTGGCAACCCGTCCGGAAGACCAGTACCGGGCGCTGATCGAGGCGACCGCCTACGGAACCCGGCTGATCATCGAGACGTTCCGGAACTCCGGCGTCGAGGTCAACGAGCTGATCGTGACCGGCGGGCTGCAGAAGAACGCGCTGCTCATGCAGATCTACGCGGACGTCACCCGGATGCCGATCAGCCTGCTCGACTCCGACCAGGGGCCGGCCCTCGGCTCGGCGCTGCACGCCGCGGTCGCGGCCGGCGCCTACCCGGACATCCGGGCGGCCGCCGCGGCGATGGGCCGCCGGGTCCAGGGCGCCTGGACCCCTGATGAGGCCAATGCCGACCGTTACGACGCGCTGTATGCCGAATATCAGACGCTGGTCGACTATTTCGGGCGGCACGGCAACGACGTGATGCGGCGCCTGCGCAAGATCCGCCGGGAGGCCCTCCGATGAGAGATCTCCTGCGGGAAGTGCTCGAAGCGAACCTCCGCATCGCCAAGGAGGGGCTCGCCACCCTGACCTGGGGCAACGTCAGCGGCGTCGATCGCGGCGCCGGCGTCTACGTGATCAAGCCGTCCGGCGTTCCGTACGACCGGCTGACCGAGGACGACCTGGTCACGGTCGAGATCGAATCCGGTCTCACCATAGGGGGCAGGCTCAAGCCCTCGGTGGACAGCGAGACCCACCGGCTGCTCTACCAGGCGTTCCCGAGCATCGGCGGGATCACCCACACGCACTCCACGCACGCCGTCGCGTTCGCCCAGGCCCGCCGGGACATCCCGGTCCTCGGCACCACCCATGCCGACAACTTCAACGGCCCGATCGCCGTCACCCGCGATCTGACCGCCGAGGAGTGCGAGCACGACTACGAGCGCAACACCGGCCTGGCCATGCTCGACACCCTCGACGGCGACCCGGACTCGGTGCCCGCGGTGCTCGCCGCCAGCCACGGCCCGTTCACCTGGGGACCGACGGCGATGAAGTCGCTCGAAACGGCGATCGTGTGCGAGGAGGTGGCCCGGATGGCGATCCACACCCTCGCGCTCAACCCGGCCGCCGAGCCGCCCGAGCACCTGATCCGCCGGCACTACAGCCGCAAGCACGGACCCGGCGCCTACTACGGCAACGTCCCCGACCCGCGTACACCGGAAGCAGGATGAGCATGAACCCATTCGACGGCCGCGAGATCTGGTTCCTCACCGGAAGCCAGGGCCTGTACGGCGAGGACACCCTCGCCCAGGTGGCCGCCCAGTCGCAGCAGGTGGTCGCGCAGCTCGACGGCTCATCGGACATCCCGGTGCCGATCGCGTGGCGGCCGGTGCTGACCGACGCGGCCGGCATCCGCGCCGTGATGATCGCCGCCAACGCCGACGACCGCTGCATCGGGGTGATCGCGTGGATGCACACGTTCTCCCCCGCCAAGATGTGGATCAGCGGTCTGGAGCAGTTGCGCAAGCCGCTGCTGCACCTGCACACGCAGGCGCACCGGGAGCTGCCGTGGGCGACCATCGACATGGACTTCATGAACCTCAACCAGGCCGCGCACGGCGACCGGGAGTTCGGCTACGTGCAGACCCGGCTCGGGGTGGCCCGCACGACGGTGGCCGGGCACGCCTCCGAGCCGCGCACGGCCGCCCGGGTCGGCAGCTGGGCGCGGGCGGCGATCGCCATCGCGACCATGCGGAACCTGCGGCTGGCCCGCTTCGGCGACAACATGCGGGACGTGGCGGTCACCGAGGGCGACAAGGTCGAGGCCGAGCGGCACTTCGGGGTTTCGGTCAACACGTACGGCGTGAATGATCTTGTCAAAGTCGTGGACGAGGTCTCCGACAAGGCGATCGACGACCTGGTCGAAGAATATTTCGACACATATGATGTTATGCCGGTTTTGGAAACCGAGCGGCGCGAAAGCCTCCGCTACGGCGCGCGCATCGAAGTCGGACTGCGGACCTTCCTCACCGACGGCGGATTCGGCGCCTTCACCACCAACTTCGAGGACCTCGGCGGCCTCCGGCAGCTGCCCGGCCTGGCGGTCCAGCGCCTGATGGCCGACGGCTACGGCTTCGGCGGCGAGGGCGACTGGAAGACCTCGATGCTGCTCGCCACGCTGAAGGCGGCCGGCCACGGCCTGCCCGGCGGCACCAGCTTCATGGAGGACTACACCTACCACCTCGGCCCCGGCCCGCAGCGCATCCTCGGCGCCCACATGCTCGAGGTCTGCCCGTCGATCGCCGCGCAGAAGCCGACCCTGGAGATCCACCCGCTGGGCATCGGCGGCCGCGAGGACCCCGTACGGCTGAAGTTCTCGGCCGCGCCGGGCCCGGGCGTTGTCGTCGGAATTTGTGACATGGGCGACCGTTTCCGATTGGTCGGCAACATCATCGAGGTGGTCCCGCCGGACGCCGAGTTGACCGCCCTGCCGGTTGCCTGCGCGGTCTGGGAACCCCAGCCCGATCTGCCCACTTCCGCCGAATGCTGGCTGATGGCAGGCGGTCCGCACCACACCGTGCTGAGCACCGCCCTGGATGCCGCCACCGTCGACCAGTTCGCCGAGCTGACCCGCACCGAATTGGTGCTCATCGATGAAGACAGCACCCCGAGATCAATCCGCCAAGAGCTGAAGTGGAACGCCGCGTATCAGCTGCTGGCGGGCGGACTGCGGTGAGGGGATATTCTGCCCGCAAAAGGCGGATGCGGGGTGTCGGTGAGTGTGAAGCGCGGACGGCCGCCGGGCATGATGGACGTCGCCCGGCTGGCGGGGGTGTCGCATCAGACCGTTTCGCGGGTGCTCAACGAGCACAAGAACGTGAGCGAGCAGACCCGGCTGAAGGTGCGGGCGGCGATAGCCGAGCTGGGCTACCGGCCCGACCGGGCGGCAAGAGCCCTGGTCACCGGCACATCCCAGGTCATCGGGGTGGTCGCCCAGAACTCGTCGCTGTACGGTCCCGCGTCGATGCTGACGGCCTTCGAGGAGGCCGCCCAGGCAACCGGCTTCGCGGTGAACGTGGGCAGCGTGCGCAGCCTGGACGAACGCTCGATCACCGAGGCGGTGGAACGCCACCTCGATCAGCGGGTGGCGGGCCTGGTGGTGATCGCGCCGGTGGCGTCGGCCGGCCCGGCGCTGGCCCACCTGCCGGCGGACGTCCCGCTCGTCACGATCGACGGCGACCCCGAACGCTCCAGCACCCTGGTCACGGTCGACCAGGTCGCCGGGGCCAAGGCCGCGACGAAATACCTGCTCGACGCCGGCCACCAGGCGGTCTGGCACATCTCCGGCCCGAGCGACTGGTTCGACGCGGCCGGCCGGATCCGCGGCTGGGAGGCGGCGTTGAAGGAGGCCGGGGTGGAGATCCCGCCGCTGCTCACCGGCGACTGGAGCGCGGGCTCGGGCTACCGCAACGGCCAGCTGCTGGCCCGCCTGCCCGATGTGACCGCGGTCTTCACGGCCAACGACCACATCGCGCTGGGCCTGCTGCGGGCCTTGAACGAGCACGGCCGCAAGGTCCCCGGCGACGTCAGCATCATCGGCTTCGACGACGTGCCGGAGGCGGCCTACTTCACCCCGCCGCTGACCACGGTGCGCCCGGATTTCGCGGCGGTGGCGGCCGCCACCCTGGAGCTGCTGATCACCCAGATCGAGTCGGGCACATCGGAGATCGGCACTCGCCGCACGATCGCCCCCACCCTGATCGAGCGAGACAGCGTGGCAAGGCCGGCCTGACGGGCGACACCCCCCGAGGGTCAAGCAGAGCGATTTCCTTCCGCATTTTTAGAGGTACGCGGTGGGACCTAACGTCCCGGCAGCGGCCGTTCCCGCTTCTTGGACACCACCTGGCCGCGCTATTACGAGCCAGAATCAGCACACCGCCCAGAGCAGCCGGCTCCGCCCAACGCCCGCCCGAAACGTCCCACCGCGTACCCCCAAAAGAGCGAAACCCAAGCCAAGCGAGACCGCCCCACCAAAGCCGATGCCGCACCCCGGGCGCGGCGCCCTGGCTCGCCGCTGCGTGCCCCCCACCGCGCACCCGCTGTTCGCTGCCGCCCTCCGCGCCACCCGCCGCCCTCTTACGGTCGCCACCTCCACGCCACGCACCGCCCGTTTCCGCTCTCCGCTCCCCGGGCCGCTCGCGGCCGCCGTCTGCTCCCCGGACCACCCACCGCTCGTTGCCGTCCTCCGCTCGGCGCTCGGCACCGCCCTCCGCGCGCGGGCAATCTCCGCTCGGCGCTCGGCACCGCCCTCCGCGCGCGGGCGATCTCCGCTCGGCACCGCCCTCCGCGCGCGGACGATCTCCGCTCGGCGCTCGGCACCGCCCTCCGCGCGCGGGCGATCTCCGCTTGCCGCCGGCCTCTCGTGGCAGCTGTTCGCCGCCTCGGCGGACGGCTGGGCGGACGGCTGGGCAAGCGGCCCGGCCAGGGGGTATTTTTCATTGACCATGATCAATGCGTTCGGTCGGAATCGTCGAATGGGAAAGTTGGCGCCGTCTCCGTCTTGACAGCGCCGTTGTGATCGTTAACATTCACGGAAACAACGTCGTAACCGCCGGGCAACCTCGCTGTTTGTGAACGTGAACATCCTTCCCCCCTGGGATTTTCGCGCGCGCTGGGCTCGGCGGAGGCGGCGTCGTTCGGCCGCCGGTCCGGTCGCCGGCGCACCCGACGCCACGCCCGGCGGGAACAGCCGCCGCGGCATGCCGGCGGCCGGCGCCGGGCCGTGCGAGTCCGGCACCACGCAGACCCCCGCCGGGGCCATCAGGGGAGTGATGGTCCCGGCGGGTTTGCGCGTACCCTCGTTCGCGTGCCGATGCTTCTGGTCCTCGACGGGAACAGCCTGTTGCATCGCGCCTACCACGCCGGTGCCTTCGAGGGCATGACCGCGCCCGACGGCTCACCGATCTGGGCCCTGCGCGGCCTGATCGGTTACCTGGCCCGAGCCGCCGCCCACGTGCAGCCCGACGCGGTGATGGTCGGCTTCGACTGCCCGGTGTCGTCGGCAAGACGAACGCAGTTCCCCGGCTACAAGGCCCACCGCCCCGACAAGCCGGACGACCTGACCGCTCAGCTGGCCGCCGCCCCCGCTCTGCTCACCGAGGCAGGGGTGTGCACAGTGGTGCCCCCGGCCTACGAGGCCGACGACGTCCTGGCCAGCGGCGCCGCCCTGGCCCGCGCGGCGGGCTGGGAGTCGGTCCTGATGACCAGCGACCGGGACGCGTTCGCCCTGATCGACGAGACCACGTCGGTGCTGCGGGTCCGCAACGGCGGCTTCGACGAGGCAGTCCTGATCGACGCAGCGGCCCTGCCGGCGCTGTATGGCGTGCTGCCGTCGCAGTACCAGGATTTCGCCGCCCTGCGCGGCGATCCTTCGGACAACCTCCCCGGCGTACGCCGCTTCGGCGCAACGACCGCCAAGAAGCTGCTGACCGCCTTCGGCACGGTGGAGGCGGCCTGGGAGTCTTCCCCGGAGGACCTGCGAGCCGCCGTGGGCGACCAGGCGACCACCAACTTCACCGCCCCCGCCGCCCGCGAGATCATCAACCGCAACCGCAGCCTGATGGCCATGCGCCACGACCTGACCTTGCCCGCCTTGACCGGCGCACGGCTGCCACTCGACTACCTGACCATGCGCCAGGCACTGCGAGCCCGAGGCATCAACCTGGGCCCGTCATTGTGGGCGCTGGTGGGCAGCGCTCCCCCACCCCCGGCCGCAGCCGGCGAGCCACCCCCGGACGAGATGCCCGAGCTGCGCCCATGGGTGTTCCGCAGCGGCATGACGGCCCGCCGCGACCCCACCCCGGGCCAGCTGGCGCTGTTCTAGCTCTAGCCGCAGCCCAGCGCACCCGGCCGGCATCAGCGGCCGCCCTTCCGCAGCGCGCGGGTCAGAACCTCGATCTCCTCGATATCAGTGCCTCGTGCGTGCGACGCGACCCCGATTTCCTGGATCCCGGCCTATGCAAGCGAGGGCAAGACCCCAACTTCCGCGAAGTCGGTAGCCCCGACCCCAGCCCTCGCCCCGACCCTGCCCTCGCCCCACCCATCCCTAAGTAACCGTCTGACCTGCGCGACGTTCGGCCGGAACCATGTGACCAGTTACGGATGCCAGTGCCGGCCTGCCGTCCCACATCACGAGCGCCACGGACTCTGCTTCCACGCGGCGAGCCGGTTCCGCAACCCACCGGCCTGACATGCCGGATATATCCGCCGGAGTTAGCCAGCCGCGTCTCGATCTAGTCGAATTGCTGCGCCGAACTCGCAGCAGATCTACAAGATCTGCGAGGAGATCGGCGGACGCGGCAGGGGTCGAAGCCCACAAAACGCCCTCCTGCCGCAACGAGCCGCCGCGCGTGTAGGTGAGCAGAGCAGCGCGTATATGTGCGCAAAGCAGAGTGGTTCGTCGACCCCTTCGGGGTTGCCGTGGGTTTCTGACTCGATGACGGGATCGGCCGGTGTTCGGGCACGGATCGGGGTGGATGTGCGGCTGCGCCGGCCCCTCACCGGGGACTGTCGGCCGGTTGGCCGGCTCGTCGCAGGCCGGCGACTGCTGCTCGTTCCGGAGCAGGCAACGCCGGCCGGCGACTGCTCGTCGTTGCGACGCAAGCGGGCGCCGGCCTGCGGCTTCTACTCGTTCCAAACGCTCGCCGGCGTCCGCTGCTCGCCCCGGGGCAGACAAACGCCGGCCTGCGGATGCTCTTCGTTGCGGAGCAACGGCATCGGCCTGCGGCTTCTATTCGTTCCAGAGCAGGCAGAAAGGCTTGTCGGCCGGGTCGGCGTAGACGCGCCACGTTGGGCCCTCGCCGGCCAGGCGGGTGGCGCCTATCGCCAGCGCGGCTCGCTCGGCCTCCTCGATGTCGGTGACCTTGACGTCGAAGTGGAACTGCTGAGGGTAGGCCGGGTCCGGCCAGCGTGGAGCCGTGTAGTCCGCTACCTGCTGGAACAACACCGGCTGGGCGCCGTCCTCGCCGAGCATGGCCATGCCCTCGGCCTCGTAGGTCACCGGCTTGCCCAGCAGCTCCGCGTAGAAGTGGCTCAAGGTCTTGGCGTCGGGGCAATCCAGCATGACGCCCATCAAGGTGGTGCGTGGGTCGTCCGCGTTCAGGCACAGGTCGAACGGGTGGCCGGCCGGGTCGGCCAGGGTGTGCCAGCGTTCGTTGCGGCGCAGCAGGGTGGCGCCCAGCTGCTGAGCCCGGTCGGCGGCCGCGTCGATGTCGGGGACCCGCAGGTCCAGGTGGGCCTGCTGGGGAAATGCCTGGTCCGGCCAGCGTGGTGCGATGTAGTCGGTGGCCAGCTGCAGGCCGATCCGCCAGCCGTCGGGCGTTTGCAGGGTTATCCAGTCGTCGTCGGACCCGTCCGGTGGGCGATGCCAGCCCGCGAGCCGTTCGTAGAACGTGGCGAGACGGTCGAGGTCGGGCGCGTCCAGCACGACGGTCTTCAGCGACCCGATCGGCCGGTCCGTTTCGGTGGTCATGGTGTCCGATCCTGCCACCGGCGAGTCCTACGTGCCGAGCAGCCGCAGGGGTGCGAACAACAGGACCGCGAAAGCCGCCGCCGCCAGCACGATCCGGTATCGGCGCAGACCCCGCCACCAGGGCAGCGCCCACAGCCCCAGCCACAGGGCCAGGAAGACGACGGTGTGCTCGCCCGCCATCCGCAGCACCGCTTCCTCGCACCCGTTCTCGGCCTCGACGCCGAGGCAGATCCGCGGGTAGCCGGCGGACAGCGCGCTGACGAAGAACGTGAGCACCCCGGCCAGCATCGGCGCGAGGACCAGCGTGAAGATCGGCGTCCCCAGCCACCAGCCGAAGTCCGGCCGCCGATCGAACCCGACGATGACCGGCTCGGTCTCGAAATCGTCCTCGTCGAGGTCGTCGACCCCGGCCTCCGGCACATCCGGGTAGGCACCGGCATAGGGATAGTCCGCATCGACCGGAAAATCGGCGAGCCCGTCCGCACGGCCGGTGGTCGGTGCGTGCGCGAAGACCGCCCCGCTCAGCACCAGAGCCCGCCGTTCCTCCTCGACAAGAACCGCCACCGGCTCCGCTCCCGCAGAGCCGAGACCATCCTCGTCATCCGCGGCTGCTTCGGCGCCGGCGGCCGCGGCTGCGGGATGCACCGCTGCGGCCTCCGCGTCCTCGCCGGCATCCGCTTCGGCGTCATCACCTGCGGGTGCGGCGTCCGCCGCTGCGGCCGCGGCGGGATCGGCGGCGGCCTCCGCGGAGGCGTCATCCGCAACGTCCGTTTCCGTGCGCTCCTCTTCGGGCTTCGCGATTGCCCTTTCGGCCTCGGCGGCCGGCGGTTCGGGATCGCTGCCCGTCGCGGGGTCGACCGGCGGGGTCGCGGTCTCAGCGGAGTCGGCCGCCGCGGCCGACTCGGGTTCCGCCGTCGGCGATGCGGGCGCAGGCTCGGAAATCGGGGCTGGGGACGGGATCGCCGAAAGGGCGGAATCCGGGTCGTTCGTGGATTCCGCGCCGTTGTCTGTGATCTTGTCCGCGGTCATGAGCGAGCACCCTAGTCGTCACACAACCGTGTCCGCAGCCCTCCATCGGTAGCGGGACAGGGCGGCCGGCGACGGCGCGTCCACGATGCCGCCCGCGCCGATCATCGCGCTGATCTCGGCGTCGGTGAAGGCGCGCCGGCCATGTCCCGTTCGTTCTCCGGAGATCGTCACATCAGCGCGCGACCAGGGCGATCACGTCCTGGCGGCGCTGGTCGAGGTACCAGGTGCCGGTGGTCGACAGGTCGATGGTGTGGCGCAGCAGGCCGGGGCGGCCGGGTGGCAGTTCGGCCAGCACCTCGCCGCGCGGCGAGACGAGCATCGTCGGGCAGTGCTGGCCGGGGTGGGCGATGTTGGCGGCGGCCAGGAAGCGCTGGTTCTCGGC
This sequence comes from Paractinoplanes durhamensis, assembly GCF_016862175.1. Classification (GTDB taxonomy): domain Bacteria; phylum Actinomycetota; class Actinomycetes; order Mycobacteriales; family Micromonosporaceae; genus Actinoplanes; species Actinoplanes durhamensis. The sequence goes on from NZ_BOML01000050.1 coordinate 159,384, forward strand.
GGCCCGGCTGATCAGGTGGCTGCGCCACACCCCGGCCGGTTCGCGGGTGTTGGCCGCGTTGGTCAGGTAGGCGAAGAGCTGCGCGCCGTTCGCGGCCAGGTGCTGCCATTGCTCCGGGAAGCGGATCTCCCGGCACAGCTGGACCCCGACGGTGGCGCCGCCGGCCCGGAACACCGGCAGTTCGTCGCCGGCGACCAGCACACCGCGCTCGTTCATCGCGAGGTTGATCTTCCGGTAGACCTGCCGCTCGCCGGACGGGGTCAGGTGGATCGCGGCGTTGGCCCAGCCGTCACCGACCGGCAGCAGCGATCCGCAGAAGACGTCCACCCGGTGCCGGACGGCCAGGTCCGCCACCTGCTCGACGGCCGCGTGGATCCCGGCGGCGTCGAGCGTGGCCAGCGGGGTCAGGTCCTCGCCGTAGCCGGAGAGCATGCCCTCGGGCAGCACCACCACGTCGTCCGGGCGAGCCGAACCGAGCACCGACCGGACGGTGGCGAGGTTGGCGTCGATGTCCCAGACGACCGGGACCTGGGCTATCACTACCGAGGTATTCATCAAGATCGGATGGTATCCAGCCAGACCGACAGCGGCGGCAGCACGGCCCGCAGGTCGGTGGCGTCGACCGTCGTATGAGCGGCGGCGCGGGCGGCCGGAGTGGCGTTGAGCGCGATGGCATAGCCGACCGCGCCGAACAGCGGCACGTCCGAGCGTCCGTCGCCGACCGCCGCGCAGTGGGCCGGGTCGAGGCCGAGCTCGGCGGCGGCCGCCAGCGCGAAGTCACGTTTGGACAGCTCGTCGAAGTGTTCGGCGACCGCGCCGGTATAGCGGCCGTCGATCACCTCCAGGCGCGGGCCGGACGCCCGGTCGAAGGCGAACCGGCGGCACAGTTCGGTGCCGACGACGTCCCAGGCCAGGGTGGCCAGCACCGGCACCAGGTCGCGCGACCGGCACCACCGGACCGTCTCGGCAATGCCGTCCAGCAGGGGCAGCGACTCCAGGAAGCCGTACGCCTCGGCCGGGGTCCGGCGCGCCCAGCCGCGGGCGTCCATCGTGGCGGCGTCGTTGCCGCTGAGGGTGCCGGCGCCGTAGGCGTCCTCGATCTCCCGGTTGAGATCCCCGTGCCCGAGGAGGGCGGCCAGATGGGCGCTGCTGCTGGTGCGCGGCACGAGGGTGCCGTCGACGTCGAAGAAGACCGCGCCGCGGATCATGGCATCGTGGCGGCCAGGTCCTTCAGGGCCTTGGCCGCGCCGGCGGTCAGCGGTTCGCCGTGGCCGGGAAGGATCGCCTTGATGTCGAGGCCGGCCAGCTTGCGGACCGAGGCGGCCGCCTTGCTCTCGTCGGTCGTGTACTGCGGGTCGGAGCCCTGCAGGCCGCCGGTCGTGCGCAGCGCGTCGCCGGCCACCAGGATGCCGGTCGTCGGCTCGAAGACCGAGATGTGGCCGAGGGTGTGCCCGGGGGTCTCGACGATCCGCAGGCCGAAGACCTCGTCCCCCTCGACCAGCGGTTTCAGCGGCTTCTCCGAGATGATCGACGACAGGTCGCCGCTGCCGGCGTAGATCGCGGCGTTCACCTTCGGCGCGACGTCGGTCAGGCCGCCGATGTGGTCGTCGTGCAGGTGGGTGAGGATCACGTGCTTGACCGCGGACCAGCCCGCCCCGGCCGCTTTCAGGCCGGCCTCGATGGCGTTGCCGGAGCCGGGCGTGCCCAGGTCCACGATGGCCACCTCGCCGCCGCGCACGAGCAGGTAGGCCGACACGTACGACATGTTGACCCGTCGCCAGTCACCGGCCACCGCACCACTGGCGGCGGGAACAGGTGTCTCCTCCGCGGAAGAGGCCGGCGGAGACGAGGAAGGCGAGGAGGAGCAACCGGTCAGGACCGTGATGCCGAGGACGCCGGCACCGCCGGTGAACAGGAGTCGCCGCGAAATCCGTCGCATGCCCGCCGATTATCGTCGCCCGGCCCGGCCGACGCTGCCCGCGACGGCAATCAGGCGGTACTGCGGTGATACCGGGACAGGTCGCCGAGGATCTGATTCAGGGTGTCGCGGGACGCGAGGGCATCCGGCGGCGAGACCGACTCGGCGTGCAGCCGGGTGAGGCGGTCGCGGCGGGCCTCGAGGAGGAACGGCACGTGGTCGGCCACGTACTGCCGGACCGCGCCGACCCGGCGGCGCAGTTCGCCGTCGAAGCTCGCGGTCGCCTGGGCCAGCGCCGCTTCGAGCCAGGTGGCGAACCTGCTCCGGTCGTCGCCGATCAGCCACCAGCCGGCGCAGGCGGTCGCCGCGATGCCGGCCGACACCGCGCCCGCGCCGGTCAGCACCGACACGACCAGCGCCGATCCGGTGATCAGCCCGGTGACGGCGGGCAGCAGGTCGAGGGCGCGCGGGCGGGACGCGTCGGCGGCGCTCAGCCGCAGCTCGGTCTCGGCCCCCGGCGGCAGCAGGACGTCGTCGCGCAGCCCGTCGCGCAGCGTGTCGAGGATGCGGTCCTGGGCGTGGTCGAGCGCGTCCACCCCGGCCGCGGTCAGCGCGGCGATCACCTGCGGCGGCGTGAGGTCGGCGGCGAGGAGCGCGTCGGCCGAGGCGGTGTAGCGCAGCGCGGCGGCGCGCCGGGCCTCCTCGAAGCGGGCGCCGAGCAGGCCGCCGGCGTCGAGCAGGGTGGTGAGGGTGGCGATCTCGGCGTCGATCCGGGCCGGCGGGCCGGTCACCTGGTCGACGTGCAGGAGCAGCTCACGGGCCACGGCCGAGGTGATCCGGGCCTGGTTGGCGGTGCGCCGCCGGGCGGCGCCGGCACCCGCGTCGTAGAGCAGGCGGTCGGTGAGCGGGCGCAGGCCGGCCGACTCGGTGAGCCGGATCGCGGCCGTGTGCGGGGTGCCGGGCCGGCCGGCGCGTTCGGCCAGGTGGGCCGAGACGGCGTGGACGGCGATCCGGGCCAGCTCGGGCCGGTCACCGATCCGGCGGCGGGTCTCGGCGGCGGCGGGACCGTGCGCCGGGGTCTCGCACTTGTTCATCGCGATCGCCACGGTGTGCACCCGGTGCGCGGCCTCGACCAGGAAGTCCACCTCGGCGAACGGGATCGGCTCGGTGACGTCGCAGACGAACAGCAGCGCGTCGGCCTGGCGCAGCGCGGCGAGGGTGGTCCGGGTGGGTGCGCCGGGCGTGTCGACCACCACCATCTCGCGCAGGACCGGCACGTCCAGCCGCACCTCGGCGCCGACGATCGGGGCGGTGATCGCGCCGAGCGGCACATAGGCCGGTAGCTCCCGCAGGTCGGCGGCCAGCCGGTGCGGGGTGCCGGGATCGCCGGGGTCGGCCAGCAGGACGGTGGCCGAGTCGGCCGCGCCGTAGCGGAACTCGATCCAGCAGCCGGTCGACGCCGGGCTGATCCCGGGCCGGCCGAGCAGGCTGTTGATCAGGCTGGACTTCCCGGCCCCGGGCTTGCCGGCGACCACGATCCTGGTCCGCCGCATGGTGTCCCGGGCACCGATCGGGCCGGGCAGCTGCCCGGCGAGATCATCGCGGCCGAGCGCGATAGCCTCTGCGCGCACGACGGCGATCAGCTCGGCGAGGCCGGCGCCGGGATCGGACACGTGGTCACCTCCACCCTCCGCCGTACCGACACCCGACCACGTACCCGCTGGCCAAAATCGACAAGCTGAAACGAGCTTTTCCAACGTGGAGCGGACACACATCCGCCGGACGGACAGTTCAGTGGTTGCCAAACGGCAAGAAGCGACGCATTGCCACCGGCCGGGTGTGAGCGCCACCATTACCCACGGGTAGGGAGAAGGGGAGAACGGTGACGGAAACTCTCCGGTGGCGCCGCGGCATGCCGATGGTCAGGCGTGTCTCCCCCCGATGATGCGGCCGGCTCCGCGGAGCTGGACCGCCTCGAGGACTGGACCGGCCTCGACCCGCGTGGCCGGGCCGCCCGGGCGGCCGAGGTCGAGCTGGCCGCGGCCCGCGCCGGGGACACGGCGACCGAGATGCGGGCCCGGCTGATCCAGGCCGACGTGGCCGAGCGGGGCGGCGACCTCAAGCAGGCCGTGGCGATCATGTGGCAGGTCAACGAGTGGGCCCACCAGTACGGGCACCGCTATCTGATCGCCCGCAGCCATCTGCTGCTCGGGCGTACCTACCGCAACATGGGTGACGTGGCCGCGCTGCTCGAGCACGTGGTCACCGCCGTCGAGCACCTGGACGCCTCGGTGCCGCCGCGCCGCCGCCTGCCCTACATCGTGAAGTACGCGGACGCGCTCACCGAGACCGGCTCGATCGAGGCTGCCCGGGAACGCTACCGGCAGGCCGTCGAGCTGGCCCGGTACAGCACCGACGTCCGCGACGAGATCCTGGTCCTCAACAACCACGCGTACGCCGAATATCTCTCCGATGAACCGGAGCGCGCCTGGGCGCTGATCGAGCGGATGCGCGCGGCCGCCGCCGCCCGTGACCACCGGCTCGACCCGAACGACCTGGACACCGTGGCGAGCGTGCAGATCGCGCTCGGCCGGTACGCCGAGGCGGAACAGACGATTCTCGAGGCGATCACCGCGTACCCGGAAGGTCACCAGGAGGCGGACGCCCTGCCGGAGTTCCTCCTCACCCTCGCGGTGACGCGGCGCCTGCAGGGCGCCGCGGAGGCCGCGCGCGACACCCTGGCCGAGTGTCGTTCGCTGTGCGCGGCGCACGGGCACGGCGAGATCCTGGTGCGGGTGCTGCAGGAGCAGGCCGAGTGGTATGCGCAGGCCGGTGACTACCAGCGGGCGTACGAGGAGTACAAGCGCTTCCATGCGGCCGAGAAGCGGGTGCTCGACGAGCAGCGGGAGGCGCAGGCGCGTACCCGTCAAGCTCTGTTCGAAGTCAATGAGGCGCGGGAGGAGGCGGAGCGGTTCCGGGAGCAGGCCCGCCGTGATCCGCTGACCGGGCTGCGCAACCGCCGCTACGTCGACGAGCTGCTGCCCGCGCTGATCGGCCGGGCCCAGGCCAACGGCACCCCGATGTGGGCGGCGGTGCTCGACCTCGACCACTTCAAGCAGGTCAACGACCTCTGCTCGCACGAGATCGGCGACCAGGTCCTGGTGATGGTGGCGGCGTTGCTGGCCGACACGGCGGCCGGGCTCGGCGAGGAGTCGGCGATGGCGGCCCGTCTCGGCGGCGAGGAGTTCCTGCTGGTCTTCGGCGGGTACGGGCACGCCGAGGCGCTGGCCGTGCTGGAGCGGCTGCGCCGCCGGGTCGCCGCTCATCCGTGGCGGCAGGCGACCGGCGACGTACCGGTGACGATCAGCATCGGCGCGGCCTCGGTGCTGGCGGACAGCACCCATCCGACGCTGCTGGCCCGGGCCGACGCCCAGCTGTACGAGGCGAAGCGGGCCGGCCGCAACCGGGTGCGGACCGCCGGTCAGCCGGCCGGCGCGATCCGGTAGCCGACGCCCGGCGTGGTGGTGATGACCGGCGGGTCGCCGAGCTTGCGGCGCAGCCGGCCGACGGTGACGGTGACCGTGTTGGTGAACGGGTCGGCGTTCTCGTCCCAGACCTGTTCGAGCAGGTCCTCGCTGCTCAGGAACGCCGGCGCGGCCCGCATCAGGGCCTCCAGGACGGCGAACTCCTTGACCGACAGGTGCAGCGCCACCCCGGCGCGGGTGGCGGTGCGGGTGACCGGGTCGAGTTCGAGGCCGGCGGCGCGCAGGGTGCGGCCGCGGGCGGCCGGGCGGCGCCGGGCCAGCGCCCGGATCCGCAGCACCAGCTCCGGGAAGTGGAACGGCTTGGCCAGGTAGTCGTCGGCGCCCAGGGTCAGGCCGCGGACCCGGTCGTCGGCCGAGCCGGCCGCGGTCAGCATCAGGACCATGGATCGGTCACCGTCCCGATCGGTGATCATCTGGCAGATGGTGTCGCCGTGCAGGCCGGGCAGGTCACGGTCGAGGACCACCACGTCGTACGCGTTGACGTCGATCTTCGCCGCGGCGGTGAGGCCGTCGTGGGCCAGGTCGACCGCCATGCCCTGGTCGCGCAGGCCCTCGGCGACCACCTCGGCGAGGGCGCGGGCGTCCTCCACCACCAGGACCCTCATGCCGGCAGCTCCACATCGACGCGCAGGCCGCCGCCGTCGCGGGCGGTCAACGCCAAGGAGCCGCCGTGCGCAGTGGCGACCGCGGCGACGATGGACAGGCCGAGCCCGATGCCGGGGCCGGTGCGGTCGGCGCCGAGCCGTTGGAAAGGCCGCCCCAGCCGCGCGACCTGGTCGGGGTCGAGGACCGGGCCACTCGATTCGACGGTGAGCCGGGCATGGTCACCGGCCGCCGCGACGGTGACCCGCACCCAGCCGCCCGGCACGTTGTGCTGGACCGCATTGGAGATTACGTTGCCGACCAGGCGGGCGAGAAGGACCTCGTTGCCCCTGACCACCACATTGTCCGATAGGTCGGCATATACGATGAGAGTGTTTGGCAGTGCCTCGGACGCCAGCGCGGTCAGTGACACTGCTGAGCGATCATCGACCGCACCATGCTGCGCCCGGGCCAGCACCAGAAGCCCTTCCAGGAGGGTGTCGGCCGAGTCGAGCGACGACCGCACCCGATCCGCCAGCTGCACAGTCGACTCCGGCACCGGCCCCGGCTTGGCCACTGCCACATCGACCGCAGCCCGAATAGTGGCGAGCGGCGTACGCAGCTCGTGCGACGCATCGGCAACGAACCGCCGCTGCGCCGCGAACGACTCCTCCAACCGCCCGAGCAACTCGTCGATGGTGTCGGCGAGCGCCTTGACCTCGTCGGCCGGCCCGGCAACGGCCAGGCGTTCATGCAGGTTGTCGGCCGAGATCCGCCGGGTAGCCGAGGTCAGCCCGCGCAACGGCCGCAGCACCCGCCCGGCCGCGGCCCGCCCCAGCACCGCCGAGAACACCAGCATGACGACGAGCGCGACGACCACCCCGGTGAACAGCTGCCGGGTGTGCGCGGAGTCGGCGTCGGCCAGCTGCCGCTGGAGATCGGCGACCTGCTGACCGGTCGGCACGGCCTGGGTCGTCCGGCTGGTCCCGAACGCCGCCACGATGGCGAGCAGCCCGAGCCCGGACACCAGGAACATCGCCCCGTACAGGATCGTGAAGCGCAACCGGACACCCATCCGCCCAGCATGCCCGGCCGCGCCTAACAGCGGAATGACGGCCGTCGTAGCGCCCGGGTTAGGCCCGAGTCCGTAGAACTTGCCGGCATGACAGCAAGCATCGAAGTCAGCGGATTGCACAAGAGGTACGGGTCGTCGGTGGCCCTCGACGGCATGACGTTCACCGCCGCCCCCGGCGTGGTCACCGGTTTCGTCGGCCCGAACGGCGCCGGCAAGTCCACCACCATGCGGGTCCTCCTCGGCCTCGACGCGGCCGACCGGGGCACCGCGACGGTCGGCGGCCGCCGCTACCGGGACCTGCCGAACCCGCTCACCCATCTGGGCGCGCTCATCGACGCCAACGCCCTGCACCCGGCCCGCTCCGGCCGCAACCACCTGCTGTGGCTGGCCCATTCGCAGGGCATCGACGCGAAACGAGTCGACGAGGTCCTCGACATGACCGGCCTGCGGACGGTCGCCCGGCGCCGCGCGGGCGGCTACTCGCTCGGCATGCGGCAACGCCTCGGCATCTCCGCGGCCCTGCTCGGCGACCCGCCCGCGCTGATGCTCGACGAGCCGTTCAACGGCCTCGACCCCGAAGGCATCGTCTGGATGCGCGACCTGCTGCGCACCCTGGCCGCCGAGGGCCGGGCGGTGCTGGTCTCCAGCCACCTGATGAGCGAGTTGCAGGACATCGCCGGGCATGTCGTCTTCGTCGGCCGCGGCCGGGCGATCAAGGAGGCGGCCAAGGACGAGCTGACCATCCGCTACGGCTCCCTGGAAGCCGCCTACCTCGAACTCACCCGCGGCGAAGGAGCCCTGAAATGATCCGCGCCGAATGGCACAAGCTGCGCACCGTCCGAGGCTGGCTCGGCGGCCTGATCGCGGCCTTCGCGGTGATCATCGGCCTCGGCGTCCTCGCCGCCTTCGGCGTACACACCTCCTGCGGCCAGCAGGAGGGCGAGGCCTGCCCGGCACCGCCGATCGGCCCCGGCGGCCAGGCGGTCCAGGACCGGTTCGCGTTCGTCCACCAGAAACTGGACGGCGACGGCACCCTCACCGCGCACATCGCCGACTTCACCGGCATCATCACCTACCCACCACCGAACCACGACGAGCTCGTCCCCGGCCTGGTCCCGTGGGCCAAGGCCGGCCTGATCATCAAGGACGGCACGAAACCCGGCTCGGCCTACGCCTCGGTCATGCTCACCGGCAGCCACGGCGTCCGCATGCAACACAACTACACCGAGGACAAGGCCGGCCCGACGGACGCACGCTGGCTGCGCATCACCCGCTCCGGAAACACCATCAAGGGGTACGCTTCCTCGGACGCGACCCGATGGGCCGAAATCCGCTCGGTCGACCTCCCCGGGCTGCCAAGAACCGTCCAGATCGGTTTCCTCGTCGCCTCGCCGGCCAACGTCACCGCCAAGCCCGGCCCCCATGGCGGCAGCATCGTCCAGGCCCGCTTCACCCAGGCCACGGCCGTCTTCGACCACGTCGACCGCACCGGCACGTGGACGTACGAGAAGCTCGGCGACGACGGCGGGATGACCGACTGGGAGAAGTTCCACCACAACGCCGGCCTCGACCAACATGGCGGCACCCTGACGATCAGCGGCAGCGGCGACGTCGCCCCGGCCGGCAACGAAGCGGGCGCGACCATCGCGCACACGCTGACCGGCATGATCGTCGCCCTGATCGCGGTCTTCGTGGTCGCGGTCCTGTTCATCACCGCCGAGTACCGGCGCGACCTGATCCGTACCACCTTCACCGCCATGCCCCACCGAGGCCGCGTGCTGGCCGCGAAGGCCGCGGTGATCGGCGCCGTGGTCTTCACCGGCGGCCTGATCGCGGCTGCGATCACCGTCCCCCTCGCGGTCCACCTGATGCGCAGCGGCGGCAACTTCGTGATCCCCAGCTCGACGGCCACCGGGGTGCGGGTCGTGGTGGGCAGCGCCGCCCTGCTGGCCCTGGCCGCCGTCCTCGCCTATGCGGTCGGTGCCCTCCTGCGGCGGGGAGTGGCCGCCGTGGCGGTAGCCGTCCTGCTGGTGGTGCTCCCGTACATCCTGGCCACCACGTCGATCCTGCCGTCGGCCGCGGCCGGCTGGCTGTTGCGGCTGACTCCCGCCGCAGCGTTCGCCGTCCAGCAGGCCCTGCCCAGCTATCCGCAGGTCAACATGCCCTACGCACCGAGCGACGGCTACTACCCGCTGCCCGCGTGGGCGGGCCTGCTGGTGCTGGCCGGCTGGGCGTCCGCGGCGCTGGCCCTGGCCGTGGCCCGCACCCGGCGGGCCGACGCATGAGGGCCGCCCTGCACGCCGAGTGGACCAAGCTGCGCACGATCCCGGAGGCGGCGGTGTTCCTGCTGCTCACCGTCGTGCTGACGGTGGCGTTGTCGGTGACCGCGGCCGCTCTCGGCGCCGTCGACCGGGTGGAGGCGAGCCTGCTCGGCGTGCGGCTGGGCCAGGCGGTGGTGGCCGCATGGGCGATCCAGCTGCTGGCCGGCGAGTTCGGCACGGGCCTGGCCAGCACCACGTTCATCGCACTCCCCCGCCGCCTGACCGTCCTGACCGCCAAGGCCGTGCTGCTGCTGACCGGCGTCCTGGCCGCCGCGGTCGTGTCGGTGACCGCATCGGTGCTGGCCGGCCGGATCTTGATCGACGACTACCCGCCGCTCACCGACGGCCCGCTGCGCGCCGCCGCCGGTTCGGTCGGCTACCTGCTGCTGATCGCCCTGCTCGGCCTGGGCGCCGGAGCCGCCCTGCGCAGCGCGGTCGGCGCCACCAGCATCGTGCTCGGCCTGCTCTACCTGACCCCGGTGATCATCGGGATGTTCTCCGACCTGGAAACCCAGCACCACATCTTCCGGGCGATGCCCGGCACGGCCGGTTTGACGGTCCTGTCCACGGTGGACATGGGAACGCTCCCGATCCAGCCGCTACCGGGCCTGGTAGTGGCCGCCACCTGGGCTTTTGTCACCCTGGGGGTTGGTGCTGCCGTTTTCTGTGCACGGGATGTGTAACCTTTCAGGCCCATGGCAGCCACGTCCTCCTACCGCGAGTCCAATCGCGCCCGCCTCCGGTCGGCGCTGATCAGGGCCGCACGCGACCTGACCGTCCAGCACGGCTGGGAAAGCGTGCGGATGGTGGACGTGGCAAAGGCGGTAGGGGTGAGCCGCCAGACCGTCTACAACGAGTTCGACGGCCGGGCCGGCCTCGCCGAGGCCCTCGCGGCCAGCGAGGTGCAGCAGTTCGCCCAGCGTGTGCGCACCGAGTTGTTCGCCCACAAGGCCGACATCCGGGCCGCCGCCTACGCGGCAACGCTGATGACCCTCGACGAGGCCGGCCGGAACCCCTTGGTCCGCGCCATCCTGACGAGCACCCGGGGTGGCGCCGACGAGCTGCTGCCCTACTTGACGACCCGCTCGGAGATCGTGCTGACCGAGGCCGGCGGCGCCCTGCGCGAATGGGCGGCGGCGTTCCTGCCGGACCGCCCGCCCGACACCCTGGCCCTGGCGATCGACGCGGTGATCCGCCTGACCGTGAGCCACATCATGCTCCCCCGCGACACCCCGGCCGGCACGGCAACCGCCCTGGCCGAGGTCTTCGTCCGCCTCCTGGCCGACTGAGCACCCGACCGGCAGGCAGTGGCCTTCGTCATGAGCAGCCGCCGGCCGGGGGCGTCGACGAAATCCGCCACGGTGCTGGTTGTGGGCTTTTCGGTCGGGAGTCGCGGATAACCAACGACCATCGACTCCGCTATCAGGTCCCTAAAAACACTGCTTAACACCCATAAGCAGTAGAAAATGCGATAAGCGAATTGAATACGTTGGGTACCGAGTCGTACGTTTCTGCGGCGAGCCCGGCCGGAATCCTGCCGGGCCGCAAGACGGCGGTACTTTCAACGACGAAAGAGGGTCATTGTCATGCGTAAAAGCCGCAAAGTCGTCCTCGCCTCCGTGGCACTGTTCACTTCGCTCGCCGGGGTAGCCACGGCCATGACGGCCAGCGCGTCCACTACGCCACCCGCACCTCTGCCGCCACTGCCGCAGGAAAGCATGACCATCGACGTGGTCTCGGCAAACGGATCCGGCTGCCCGCTGGGCACCGCCGCGGCGACGGTGTCGCCGGACAACAAGGCGTTCACCATCAGCTACAGCGAGTTCACCGCGAAGGTCGGCGCCGACTCCGGCGCAGCCGACTTCCGAAAGAACTGCCAGCTCGGCCTGAACGTCAACGTCCCGCAGGGTTACACGTACGCCATCGCCAGCGTCGACCACCGCGGGTACGCCCACCTGGAACGAGGAGCCAAGGCGACCCACTCGTCGTACTACTACTTCCAGGGCGAGCGCCACACCAGCAAGACCAACCGCAACTACACCGGCCCCTTCGACGACGACTGGCAGCGCACCGACACCTTCGGCGTGAGCTCCCTGTCGTTCCTGCCCTGCGGCGAGAAGCGTTATCTCAACGTCAACAACGAACTGAGGGTCAACGCCGGCCGTTCCGACAAGCGCAAGATCAGCTTTATCACCATGGACTCCACGGACGGCAACCTCGACACCGTCTACCACGTCGCCTGGAAACGCTGCTGACCCTCGTCGAGTGTGCCCGCCAGGTGCAGGCGTACGGCGGGCACACTTGACGTAATAGGTCAGTTGGTCAGGATGGCGCCGGCCCGGCGGCGGCGCGCGCCTGGTCGCGACGATCGGTTGGCACCCGGCCGTCAAGGTCGTCCGCGGCGGAGCGACCGCAAGCCTTCGACGACGGCCACAAAGACGCCGAGCAGCGCCAAGACGGCGAGTGCCCCGGGCGGGTGACACCCACGGCGGCTTCTCTCCTCGCTACCTACACCGGGTGAGCCAAGACGCCCTACAGGCGGGTGGCGGCTCGGACCAGGCCGGCCAAGGCCCGGGAGCGGCTGTGCGGGGGCCACGCGATCACCGTGGTTACCAATGGAGCGTCCAGCAGCGGGACCGCTACCACGTCGCCGCGCAGCTGGGTTCGGGCTGACTCGGGGACTATCGCTACCGTGCGGCTCAGGGCGATCAGCTGCATCAGCTGGGCGTGGTCTCGGACCTCGGGGCCGGGGCCGTCCGGGTAGGTGCCGTCGGCGGTCGGCCAGCGGGGCAGCGGCAAGCCCGGCAGGGCCGCGATGTCGGCGCGGCGCACGCCGGGGCTACCCGTCAGCGGATGGCCGGCCGGCAGGACCACGATCTGGCCCTCGGTCGAGAGCTCCTCGGTGTCCAGGCCGACCGTCGAGTCGAACGGGCGGTGCAGCAGGGCCACGTCGGCGCGGCCGTCGCGCAGCATCCGCTCCTGCTCGGCTATTCCGCACAGCTGCACGTCGACCTCGACCGCGCCCGGCTCGGCCGCGTACGCGTCGAGCAGCTTGGCCAGCAGCTCGCCGGCCGCGCCCGCCTTCGCGACCAGCACCAGGGCCTGGTTCGGCATCGCGGCCCGCCGGGTGCGGCGCTCCGCCGCCTCGACCGCGTCCAGCGCCGCCCGGGCCTCGCGCAGCAGCACCGCGCCGGGCTCGGTCAGCGTGACGCTGCGGCTCGTACGCTCCAGCAGCTCCGCCCCCAGCCGGCGCTCCAGCTGCTGGATCGCCCGGGACAGGGGTGGCTGGGCGATGCCGAGCCGTCGCGCGGCCCGCCCGAAATGCAGCTCCTCGGCGACGGCGACGAAGTACCGAAGCTCCCGCGTCTCCATTCCGGCCAAGTTACTCCACCGCCGATACCCGCGGGGTATTGCTGCCCACCCAGATGGTGTTGGAGCCGCCGCCCGGCCACGGCCAGGATCGAAGCATGAGCGAACAGACGATCGCGCTGGTCACCGGCGCGAACAAGGGCATCGGCTACGAGATCGCGGTGGGGCTCGGCGCCCTGGGCTGGGCGGTCGGGGTCGGCGCCCGCGACGACGAGCGCCGGGAGACCGCGGTGGAGAAGCTGCGTGCGGCCGGGGTGGACGCGTTCGGCGTGCCGCTCGACGTCACCGCCGACGACAGCGTGGCCGCGGCGGCCCGGCTTCTCGCGGAGCGGGGCGGTCTCGACGTACTCGTCAACAACGCCGCCATCACCGGTGGCCACCCGCAGGAGCCGACCCTGGTCTCCGCCGACATCGTGCGCACGGTCGTGGAGACCAACGTGATCGGCGTCATCCGGGTCACCAACGCGATGCTGCCGCTGCTGCGGCGCTCGTCGTCGCCGCGGATCGTGAACATGTCTAGCAGCGTCGGCTCGCTGGCCCGGCAGGGCGCGAACGACGGCACGACCGGGCCGGTCTCCGCCGCGTACGCCCCGTCGAAGACGTTTTTGAACGCGGTGACGTTGCAGTACGTGAAGGAGCTCGGCGACACGAACATCCTGATCAACCTCGGCTGCCCGGGTTTCGTGGCGACCGACCTCAACGGCTTCCGCGGCATCCGGACACCCGCCCAGGGTGCCGCGATCGCCGTCCACCTGGCCACCCTGCCGGACGACGGCCCGACCGGCGGCTACTTCGACGACAACGGCCCGATCTCCTGGTAGCAGCCGCACGGCACGGCGCTCAGGTCGCAGATCGCCGTCTCCGGGTAGTAGGAGCGCATCACCGCCCGGGCGCCGTCGGCGTCGTTGATCGCGGTGACGTTCTGGATGGCCTCGGCGAAGCGGCTGTTCGCCAGCATGTCCCGCAGGAACAGGATGTGCTGGGCGTTCGGCCGCCCCGCCGACCAGGGGACGAACGTGACGTCCGGGAGCGCCTCGATCCGTGGGCGCTGGGTCTCGGTGCCCACGACGTACGTGTAGAAGCCGTTCCGGTCGAGAGTGGTCTCGTCGTCGTTGCGGCAGCCGTAGTCGACCGTGCCGTCGGCGAGCGGGTTGGCCACCAGGGATCGCTGGGCGTTGTTCAGGTTGTTGCAGAGTGACCAGTAGCGCAGGTCGACGCCGCGTCGAGGCCAGGGTGCGGGATGTTCACCGTCGGCCGAGGTGGGACCCCGGCCGCGAATGACGAGGACCTGATCCCCGGTCGGCGGCGTCATCGTCACGGCGAGATAGCCGGTGTCGGTGTTCGGCAGCAGACCGAGATCGGCCGGTGGCCGGACGAACTCTCCGTCGCCCAGGAGGCCCACCGGCGCGGGATCCGCGGCGGCGATATCGGCGGGGGAATCGGCGGCGAGACGAACGCCGGAGCAATCCGGCAGCGGTTCGGACGACGAATCCACGATGGTCACCGAGGGCAGCGGCACCGTCCCCCAGTCACCGCCGGCCGGCAGATAGACCCGCAGCACGAGCCGGCCGAGCGCCCCGTCCGGCGTGTCGAGCGGCGCCAGCGGCAGCACGTTGGCCTGCCCGGCGACCGGCGACGAGACCAGGTCCACGGTGAAGGTGCCGGGCGCGGCCCCCGCCGTACGCCAAGGATTGGCAGTTCCGGCATCCGGCAAGATCTCGTAGTCGGTAAGGGTGGAGTCCACCCCGTTGACCGAGAATGCGCCGCCCTCCCCCTTGTAGACCGACAGCGACATGAACCGGCTGTCCGGAAATTCCCCGCTCAGCCGGACGTGCAGCCCCGGCCGCATGGTGTAGACGAACGCCCAGTAGGCGGCGTGATTCTCCGGGAAGAGCGCGTTGACCGCGTCGGTGCTGACCTCGCCGCCCCAGGCGCAGGACGGATCCTCCGCCGCCGCGACGAACCCCACCAGCAGAAACCCGGACAGGCCCGCCACGATGCGAGACCACCCCATGATCGACCTCCGCATAGATCGACACTTGTCTTTGTCTATCAAAGTAGTAGAGATGGGTTTCCGCCAGGTTTCCGCCCCACGGGGTTGCCGCACGGTCCGGATCGCGACAGAGTCGGCCGCATGACCTTCGATTCCCGTAACGGGACCCGCGGCGCCCGGCAGCCGCGCGGCGCGCTGCTCAAGCTGGCCAACAAACTGACCATGGGCCGGGTCCGCCGCAAGGGTGGCCGGCTGCTCGTTCTCACCACGGTCGGGCGCAAGAGCGGCCAGGAACGGCAGAGCCCGCTGCGCTGGTTCAAGGCCGGCGAGGGCTGGCTCATCGTCGCCTCCGCGGGCGGCGGCCCGGCCAACCCGGCCTGGTATTACAACCTGAGCGCCAACCCCGACAAGGTCACGGTGGAGGTCGACCGCACGAAGGTCGCGGTGACCGCCGAGCAGTTGCACGGCGAGGAGTACGAAGCGGCCTGGCAGCAGATCACCAAGGACGCGCCGCAGTTCGCGAATTACCAGGTCAAGACCGACCGGGAGATCCCGGTCATCCGGCTGACGCCGCGGGGCTGACCCGGTATTCCTCGACCAGCCCGGCGAGGATGTCCCGCGTCCGGTGGAGACTCTCGATCTGCGACTCGACGCGGGCCAGCTCGGCGCCCAGCCGCCCGGCCAGCCACGGCGTGCGGATCGCCGAGTCGCTGATGCACGGCAGCACGTCGGCGATGGTGACGCTGTTGAGCCCGGCCGCCAGCAGCGACTGGATCAGCGACACCCGCTCGACCGCGCCCGGCGGATAGACCCGCTGGCCACCGCCGGTCCGGGTGGACGCGAGCAGCCCCTGCTCCTCGTAGTAGCGCAGCGAACGGGCACTCGCCCCGGTCGCTGCCGACAGGTCGCCGATCTTCATCGATGTCTCCCACGCCACAGACTCTTGAAGCTCACATCCATGTGAAGTTTTACCGTACCGGCATGGACACCTACGCGGCCCCCACCACCCTCGGCAAACTGGCCCTCAGCAGCCGCTTCGCCATGGCGCCGATGACCCGCAAGCGATCACCGGGCGGCGTGCCGACGGCCGCGAACGCCGCCTACTACCGCCGCCGCGCCGAGGGCGGCATCGGCCTGATCATCACCGAGGGCGCGCTGATCGGCCACCCGAGCGCGAGCCACGAGGACGACGTCCCGCGCCTGACGCCCGGTCCCGCCGAGGCCGGCTGGCGCCTGGTCACCGACGAGGTCCACCAGGCCGGCGGCCGGATCGCCGCGCAGATCTGGCATCTCGGCAGCGAGCGCCGGCCCGCCGAAACGGCCTGGACCCCGGATCGGATGAAGGTCAAGGACTTCGAACAACTGCTTATTGCGTACGCCGAGAGCGCGCGCACCGCCGTCCGCGCCGGATTCGACGCCGTGGAGATCCATGGGGCGCACGGTTACCTGCTCGACGAGTTCCTGTGGCCGCACACCAACCACCGCACCGACCGGTTCGGCGGCGCCGCGGCCGCCCGGGCGGTGTTCCCGGCCGAGGTGATCCGCGCGGTGCGCGACAGCATCCCGGCCGAGATGCCGCTGATCGTGCGCTTCTCCCAGTTCAAGGAGCGCGACTACGCGGCCCGGATCGCCGAGACCCCGGCCGAGCTGGCGGTGATCCTCGGTGCGTTCGCCGAGGCGGGCGCGGACGTGCTGCACGCGTCGCAGCGCCGCTTCTGGGAGCCGGCCTTCGACGGCGACCCGGCCAACCTGGCGGGCTGGGCGAAGCGCCTCACCGGCCTGCCGGCGATCACGGTCGGTTCGATCGGCCTCGACCGGGACCGCCTGCCGGAGCTCGAGAAACACGACGCCGACCTGATCGCGCTCGGCCGAGTCCTGCTCGGCACTCCGGACTGGGCCAAGCTGGCCACCACCGGCCGCGAGTCGGAGATCCGGCCTTACGACAAGGCCGACGAGGACGTCTACCTCTGATTACGCCGGGCGATCGACGCGCCGAACGCGGTGATCACCTCGCGCCGGGCCGCGCCGCGGGTGCGCAGCACGGCGTGCCCGCCGGCCCAGGCGATGCTCGCGTAGAGCGGCGTCCAGACCGCGCCGAACGCCCACGACGGCGGCTGCCAGGGCGGCTTTTCGAGGGTGCGGTACCAGCGGGTTCCGGTGTTCACCGCGGTCGAACCGGCGACGGCGGTCGCGGTCACGGCCGCCGCCGAGGCGGTGTAGGCAAGCCAGCGCGTACTCATAAGTTTCGTCCTTTCCCGCGAATCGCCAGCGGAATCATCCCCGCGCTTGCTGGAATCGGTATATGACGCCCGAAACCGCCACCGAGTCGACACGGGCCGCCCTGCGGGCCTGGCGCGACGGCCTGGTGAACCTCGACGCCGGCAACCGGATGATCAACTTCCGGCGGTCCGAGACGGGCATGGTGGAGATCGCCGGGCCGCCGCCGGGGGTGATCGTCGGCGCGCTGCGCTCGGGCGGTGAGCACGGCTTCGCGGGCGAGGGCGAGTTCTTCCGCACCGGCCTGGATTCCAACCAGCTCGGCACGGTGCTGCGGCGGCTGATGCGTAAGGCCCGGCAGGACTTCCTCGACCGCGGCGTGGACGCGCTGCACCTGTCGATCGGCATGCTGCACTGGGCGGAGGACTCGTCGTATGTCAGCCCGCTCCTGCTGCTGCCGGTGGAGCTGACCGCGGCCGGCCCGGCCGACCTGCCCAGGCTGCGCGGCCGCGACGACGACCCGGTGGTCAACCCGGCTCTGGTGCTGCGGATGCGTCTGCTCGGCATCGAGCTGCCGACCGTGGACTCGCTCGACACCCTGGATCTGGCCGAGTTCCTGACCCGGGTGCGGGCGGCGACGGCCGGGCGGGACGGCTGGCGGGTCGACGAGACGGTGCTGCTGTCCACGTTCAGCTTCCACAAGGAGGCGATGTACCGGGACCTGCACGACAACGAGGACCGCATCCTCGACCACCCGGTGATCCGCAACCTGGCCCTGGTCGACGGCTCCCCCGGCTTCGAGCCGATCGCACCCGCCGACGTCGACCGGCTCGCCCCGCCCGAGGAGATGCCGCTGGTCCTCGACGCCGACGCGTCCCAGCGGGCCGGCATCGCCGCGGCCACCGCCGGGCACAGCTTCGTGCTCGACGGCCCGCCCGGCACCGGCAAGTCGCAGACCATCGCCAACATGATCGGTTGCCTGCTGCACGCCGGGAAGCGGGTTCTGTTCGTCTCGGAGAAGGCGGCCGCGCTCGAGGTGGTGCGCAACCGGCTCGGCGACGCCGGTCTCGGCGGCTACCTCCTCGAACTGCACAGCCACAAGGCCACCCGCAAGGAGGTCGCACGGGGTTTGGCGGCGGCGCTCGACGAGCCGCCGATTCCGCCATCGACGCCGGCGGCGCGCACGGTCGGTGCGGCGCTGGCTTCCCGCGAGGGGCTTTCCGCGTACGCCGAGGCGATGAACGAGGTACGCGAACCGCTCGGTGCCAGCCTGCACGACATCCTCGGCCGCTGCGCGCAGCTCGCCGGTGTGCCCGCCGCACCCGCGCCCGAACCGGCCACCCTCACCCCGGACACCCTGCGGCAGGTCCGCGACGCCGCCGACCGGCTGGCCCGGTCCTGGCGGCCAGCCGCGCTCGGCGACGACTTCGCCTGGCGGGAGGTCACCGAGCACGACCCGCTCGACGCCCGGCTGCAGCGGGCCGAGCACGCGCTGCGCGACCTGTCCGGCGCGGCCGGGCGCAACGCCGCGCTCGCCGCCGCGTTCGGCCTGACCCGGCCGGCCGGTGCGGCCGCGCTCGCCGCCCTGGCCGCGCATGCTGCCGGCCGCCCGGCCGGGGTCGACGACGCGTGGCTGACCGCGGCCAGTCTGCGGCCGGTGCGCAAGGCCGCCACCGAGCGCGGGCGCCGGCTCGCCGGGGTGCGGCAGGCCCGGGACGCCGTCCGGGCCGCCGCCGGGGTCGGGTGGGACGACCTTCCCGCGCCGGAGGACGTGCCCGCCGTGAAGCGGGCCGAGACCCGGCCGGCCGCGGTCGACCCGGGGCCGCTGACCGCCGAGGCCGCCGCCGGGCTGACCCGCCGCTTCGACGACGACGCCACCCTCCTCGAGGAGCGGCTCCGCGACGTCAGCAAGATCACCGCCGCGCTGACCCTGCCCGCGGCCGGCACGTTCAACGACGTCGCCCGGGTTCTTGCGCTCTGCGAGCTCGGCGGGCGGGCCAACCGGCCAGAGCCGTACTGGTTCGGGGCGGGGGTGCTCGCCAAGGCCAACACCGCGGTGGCCGCACTGCGCCAGGGCGTCGAAGCGCTGACCGCGGCCGAGGGGCAGGCCCGGCTCTACTTCCGCGAGGCGATCCTCGACCAACCCGTCGAACAACTCGCGGACCGGCTCACCCGGGTGCATCGCGGGCTGTTCCGCAAGCTGTTCGGGGCCTATCGCCGCGACTACGAGGCGGTGGCCGCGTTCGCGCTGCCCTCGATGTCCTCCTCCGACGCGGTCGCGCACCTCGGCACCGCGGTCGCCTGGCGGGCCGCCCGCCGCGACCTGGCCGCCCTCGAACAGGAGCACGCCGCCGTCCTCGGCCGGTTCTGGCGCGGCGCCACCACCGACTTCGCCGCCCTGAACGAGGCTCTGCAGGTCGCCGCCGACCTGCTGCGCTGGGCCCCGCCGCAGGCCGTGCCCGCGGTCATCGACCACGTCTGCGCGCCGGTGCCGGACGACTCTCTGCTGCGGGCCGCCGCCGCGGTGTCGGCCGCGATCGCCCGCTGGCAGTCCACGCTGCGGCCGGCGCCGGAGCCGGCCGCCCGGCCCGAGCTGGCCCAGGCCGGCGTCCGGGACGCGATCGCCTGGCTGCGCGCCAACGCGGCTCCGCTGTCCGCCACCGCCCGCCTGGTCAGCGCGTACGACGAGGCCACCGGCCGCACCCTTGATCTGGCCGGCGCCGAACGTTTTGCCGCCCTGCGGCAGGCCGTCGTCGATGCCGCCGGCTCTCTCGGCGCGGAGAGCGCCGACGACGAGAACACCGAGACCGCTGCCATCGACTGGGCGGAGAAGGCGCGGCAGCTCGCCACCGGCAGCGCCGAGAAGCCGCTCACCGCCGCGCAGGCCGCCGCCCTCGCGGCGAGCCGGCCCGCCGACGGGCTTGCCGCCAAGGCCGCCGCCTGGACGCAGGCCCGTGACGCGGTGACCGCCGCGTTCGGGGCCGCCCGGCGGGCCGCGCTGGTCGAGTCGCTCGAAGACTACGAGCGCGGGCCCGCCCTGCTGCGGGAGCTGCGTGAGGACTCCAGCGGCCAGGAGGAATGGTTCAGCCACGTGGCGGCGCGCGAGGTGCTGTCCGGGTTCGGCCTGGACGCGGCGGTCGAGTTCTGCGCGAGCGAACAGGTGCCGCCGGAGCGGCTGCGGCCGGTGCTCGAACGGGCCGTGCTGCGCGCCTGGGCCGACGACGTGCTGCACCGCGACCGCCGCCTGCACCCGGTGCGCGCCGAGGAGCGCAGCCACCTCGTCGACGAGTTCCGCCGGCACGACCGCGACCTGGTCGCGTCCGCCCCGGCCCGGATCGCCACGGTGCTGCGCGAACGGCGCGAGTCGAACCTGCCCGCCGAGGAGACGGCCCTGCTCCGGCGGGAAGGCATGAAGGAGACCCGCCACCTCGCCGTACGGGATCTGATCGGGCGGGCCCGCACCGCCGTACTCGCCATGAAGCCCTGTTTTTTGATGTCACCGCTCGCGGTGAGTCAGTACCTTCCGCCGGACATCGGCTTCGACGTGGTGATCTTCGACGAGGCGTCCCAGGTGACCCCGGCCGACGCGATCAACTCGATCTACCGCGGCGCCGCCCTGGTCGCCGCGGGCGACGACAAGCAGCTGCCGCCCACGTCGTTCTTCGAGACCGTCGCCGACCGCGACGGCGGCACCGACGTCAGCGACTTCCAGTCCATCCTGGAGCTGGCCAAGGCGTGCGGGGCGTTCCCCAGTCTCGGCCTGGCCTGGCACTACCGCAGCCGGCACGAGGCGCTGATCGCCTTCGCCAACCAGGCGTTCTACGGCGGGCGGCTGGTCACCTTCCCGGCCGCCGACGAGCACAGCCCCGACGCCGGTGTGCACCTGATCCCGGCGGCCGGCGTCTACCGGCGCGGCACCGGCCGGGACAACCCGGTCGAGGCCGCGGTGGTCGCCGAGCGGGTGGTCGCGTCGCTGACCGCCCGGCCCGACCTGTCGCTCGGCGTCGTCACGTTCTCGGTGACCCAGGCCGACGCGATCGAGGCCGCGCTGGAGACGGCGGTCGCCGAGCACCCCGCACTGGCCGCGCTGCTCGACGGCGACCGGCTCAACGGGTTCTTCGTGAAGAGCCTCGAATCGGTGCAGGGCGACGAGCGCGACGTGATGATCTTCTCGATCGGCTACGGGCACGACGAACAGGGGCGGATCAGCACCAACTTCGGCGCGCTCAGCCGGCCCAACGGGTGGCGGCGGCTCAACGTGGCGATCACCCGGGCCCGGCAGCGGGTGGAGATCGTCTCCTCGATCCGCGCCCGGGACATCCCGGACAGCGCCAACGAGAGCGTCCGGCACCTGGCCGCGTACCTCGACTTCGCCGAACGCGGCGGCGCCCCCTCGTCGGCGGCGGCCGTCACCGGCGGCGCGCTGGAGGAGTCGGTGCGGGCGGCCGTCGAGTCCTGGGGTTACGCCGTGCACACCCGGATCGGGTCGGGCGGCTACCGGATCGACCTCGGCGTGCTGCACCCCGGGCACGAGGGCGAGGTGTACGCGATCGGCATCGAGTGCGACGGCGCCATGTACCACTCGAGCCCGGTCGCCCGGGACCGCGACCGGCTGCGCGGGGAGGTCCTCGACGGGCTCGGCTGGCGGTTGTACCGGGTGTGGGGCACCGCCTGGTACCGCGACCGGGCCGAGGAGGAGACTCGCCTGCGGGCCGCCATCGAGAACGCCGTCGCCGACACGTCGCTGCCCGCCCGCGCACCGGGCCACAAACCGGACCTCTTGAAGCTGCTGCCGGTGTCCTGAG
The DNA here is from genome assembly GCF_016862175.1 of Paractinoplanes durhamensis. GTDB lineage: Bacteria > Actinomycetota > Actinomycetes > Mycobacteriales > Micromonosporaceae > Actinoplanes > Actinoplanes durhamensis. Next base: position 181,209 of record NZ_BOML01000050.1, read on the forward strand.
GCCTCTTGTCGAACTGCCGACACTTTACTCATTGATCTTTGATGTCGACTGTATTGACTCACGCAGAGTTGATGTCCAGCATTGTCCGGGTGACGGTCGGAACAGGGGGGCCGGCGCACGCCGCCCCGGTCAGCTGCGTAGCTCTCCGGGCCGATGGCGGGCGCCTGGCCAGTGGCTCGCACGACCGCAGCGTGATCGTCTGGGACACCACGGACCCCGCGCGGCCGGCGATGGTGACCGAGTTCGGTCACCGTGCGGCGGTGCTGTCGGTCGCCTGGAACCCGGCCGCCGCCGACCTCCTCGCGACCGGCGCCGCCGACGGCACCGCGGCGGTGTGGCGAGTGGTCGACGACCGCCCGCCGTCCCAGATGAAGGTCCTGTCCGGACACCCCGGCCCGGTCACGTCGGTGGCCTGGATGCCGGACGGCCAGCACCTGATCTGCCAGATCGGCGAGTCCCGGGCCGCGGTGTGGAACGCGTTCGGCGAGACCTACCTGGGCGAGCTCGCCGATTGCGTACGCCTGGCGGTCTCCCCGCACGGCCTGGTCGCCACGGTCGGCGTCGACCGCCTGGTCGCCGTCCGCGACCTGTGGCGCGACCCCGGCCGCATCACCTACCTGCCGGCCGCGACGGTCGAGGACTGCGCCTGGTCCCCCGACGGCACCACCCTGGCCCTGGCCGGCGACGACGGCTCGCTGGAACTGCTCGACAGCACGCTGCGGCCGATCCGCTCGGTCCGCCTCGGCGACACCCCGCTGCGCGGCGTCACCTGGTCGACCGACGGCCGCAGCCTGATCGCCGGCACCTACGACCCGGCGCTGGTCGCGCTGGACACGTCCGGCCGCCCGCAGTGGCGGCACACGGACGTCCGCCTGTGGCCGCGATCGCTGGCCGCGGCCGGCGGCACGGTCGTGACGGCCGCCTTCAGCGGCCGCCCCCAGCTGCTCGTCCAGTCGACCGGCCAGCCCCTCGGCCCCGGCCCCAGCCAGGCACCACCGGAGCCGAGCGCCCCGTTCCGCGGCGGCGCGGCCGCCGCGACCGGCCGGATCGTGACGGCCGGCCCGCCCGGCGAACGCCACCCGCTGTGGGAGCACGAGACCCGGGTGACCGCGATCGCCGCGGTCGGCGACCGGGTGATCGTCTCGGCCGCCCACCGGGCCGTGCGGGTGATGCTGGTGACCGAGAACGATCTGGCGGTGGAACGCGGCATCACCCTGCACGCACCGGAGCCGGTCAAGGCGGTCGCGGTACTCGGCTCCCCCGAGACTCCGGTGGTGGTGGCGGCCTCGCACGACTTCCGCCTGTTCACCTGGACCCTGGACTGGACCGACATGCCGAACGGCCCACGCCTGATCGGCGAGTTCGGCTACGGCATCGCCGCCCTGACCCGCCTCGACGACCACCGCCTGACCGCCACCGACCACCACGGCGAGATGGTGATCCTGGCCCTGGGCGCCGACGGAGCGCTGTCCGCCTAGGGCCGCGTATCGCCACCGTCGTAGTCCCACCTTCGCACCGGCCGTCCGGGTCGCCGCGGCCGGCACCTCCGCGCCCAGCGCCGTCCGCATCGGCTCGCTTTTCGCGACACCTTGTCGTAATCTTGCCGACAGGTTGTCGTATAAAGGAGCCGAGTTATGACCGAGAAGCTCGTCGTCGTCACCGGGGCCTCCACCGGCATGGGCGCCGCCACCGCCCATGAGCTGGCAAGCCAGGGCTTCCACGTCCTGGCCGGCGTCCGCCGCGACGTTCCCCGGTCCCCCGGCATCGAGCCGGTCATCCTCGACATCACCGACGCCGATCATGTGGCGGCCCTGGCCGAGCGGGTCGCCGCCGACCCGCGGCCGCTGCACGCGCTGATCAACAACGCCGGCATCCAGGTGAACGCCCCGGTCGAGGCCCTGCCGATGGCCGAGTGGCGGCGGGTGTTCGAGGTCAACCTGTTCGGCCACATCGCGGTGACCCAGGTCCTGCTGCCCGCGCTGCTGCGCAGCCGGGGCCGGGTGCTCAACATCAGCTCGATCGGCGGCAAGCTGGCGATGCCGACCTACGGTGCGTACGCCGGTGCGAAGTTCGCCCTGGAGGCGGTCAGCGACGCACTTCGCCGCGAGGTGGAACCCCTGGGCGTACACGTGATCGTGATCGAACCCGGCGGCGTCCGCACCGAGATGGCCACCCGCGGGGTGGCCACGGCGAATCACCTGGCCGCCCGGATGACCCCGGAACAGGACGAGCGCTACGGCGACCTGGTCCAGGCGATCAACACGCTGATGTCCACCGGCACCGCCTCCGGCCTGACCGCCGAGGCCGCCGCCCGGACGATCGCCAAGGCGGTGACCGCCCGCAGGCCACGAACCCGCTACCCGATCGGCCGGGACGCCGCCCTGCTGACCCGGCTGGCCCGCCTGCTGCCCGACCGCACCCTCGACCGGGTCAGCGCCGCCAACCTGCGCCGCCACTACCCGAAGGCCCTGCTGGGAGGATGATCCGATGCCGCGGATTCGGGGAGCCACGATCGAGGAGCACCACGAGATGGTGTGGGCCGACCTGGCCGAGGCGATGCGGCAGCTGCTGCTCGAACGCGACTACGACTCGATCAACATGGGCCACCTCGCGGCCCGGGCCGGCCTGGCCCGCAACACGCTGTACAACTACGCCACCGATAAACACGCCCTGGTCCTGGCGCTGACCCAGCGGGCGGGCCGGCCCACGGTGGAGCGGGTCACCGCGATCGCGGCACGCTCCGCGGACCCGGCCGCCGATCGGATCGCGGAGATCGTCGGGGCGGTCCTGGAGGCGTTCACGGATCAGGCCCTGCACCTGATGTTCCGGCCGGGCTCGGCCCCACCGGACACCGCGGAACCGAAGGGCCCGGGCAGCCCGCTCCACGAGATCGTGGTCGCGGTGGAGAAGGTCGTCCGGGACGGCATCGCCCGGAAGGAGTTCCGCGACCCGGGCGACGTGGGGCTCACGGTGGAGTTGCTGTCCGGCGTCATGCGCGCCGGAGCCGAACGCATCGGCCGCGACCCCGCCGCCTTGCCCACCACGGTCCACGAGGCGCGCCACATCATCCTCGCGTCCCTGACCCCCGGCCCGTCGGCAATCATGTCGGCGTGAAGCGGTACCGGAAACGCGATGACCCGCTCGACGGCGCCGACGTCGTGATCGTCGGCCTGTTCTCGGCCAAGGAGAAGGATTTCGAGCTCCGGCTGGACCGGCTCGCCGCGTTGGTCGAGGCCTGCGGCGGCCGGGTGGTGGGCCGGCACGTCCAGCGCCGAGGTGCCTCGGACCGCTGGAAGGAACGCCCGGGCGGCGCGGCCCGGATGTCCGAGCCGTTCTCCCGCCGCACGCTGCTGACCGAGGGCAAGGTCCGCGAGATAGCCGAGGCGTGCCGAGCGGCCGACATCGACGCCGTGGCCTTCGTGAACACCTTGACCCCCGTACAGCAGACGGTCCTGACGGAACTCCTCGGCCGTCCCGTATTCAGCGGCACCGAGATTCACTGACGTCGACGATTAGCATGGCCGCCGTGAGTAGCGACGTCGCGTTCTGGAAGGCCGGCGAGGGCGACCCCGGCGAGATCTTCGACGGCTTGGCCGAGGGGGTGACCGAGCCACTCGAACCGCATTCCGACGTCTCGTGGTTCCGCGGCGAGCTGTTGTCCCGCTGGCCAGACCTGATCGACGTGCTGGAGCCGGCCGACTACGACCTGCTCGACACACCCGAAGACGGCGCAAAGTACGTCCTGCTCACCTTACCGGTAGGCATGCTCGACCGCCTGGACACCATCTTCGACCTGGCCCGGAAGCACGGATTGAGCGGCTTCAGCGGAGTGGCCGACGCAGCCTTCTGAAGTGCGGCGCTACCGCACCGCACCGGACCAGCACTTCCTTGAAACCGGGTCCTCGGCCCAGCTTCGAGGCCCCGACATCCCGGAAATTGGCCCGTGACCCTGACTTTCGGACGGCGCGGGTCGCAGCCTCCCTGCCCGGAGGGCACGGTCTTGCGGCGGCCGGACCGCAACCCCGATGTGTCGCTAGACGTCCAGGACTTCGATCACCCTGGTGGTCGGGGCAGCGGGGCCGGCCTTCTCTCGGAGGGTGGCTCGGTCCTGGTCGGCCATGAATGACTCGAAGCCTTCTCGGGCCTGGAAGCGGATCAAGTGGACCTCCGCCGTGCCGTCCGTGCTTCGGGTTCGGCGCTCCACGGTTGCGCCGTGGCGGGCCAGCAGCTTGAGGACCTCGTTCTCGTAGTGCCGGCCTTCCTCGGATCGGCCGGGGACCATCTCGACTATCGCCACCAGGAGCATGGCTAGATCGTGCCGGAGAACTGGGTGGTCACGTAAGCCTGCTTGGCGGGGGCGTCTCTCGGTGAGCGCAAGTACCTCGTCCAGGCCTCGTGCTCGTGGGCGACGGCGCCGAACTCCCACACGCACATCACTGCGCGGTGCGTTGTCTGCGGTATCAGGTCGAAGCCGGTGGCGCCCCGGACGTACACCGTCTCCCACATCTCGTTGTTCTCGCGCCACGTGAAGACCAGCAGCAGGTGGGTGTGTTCGCCGCTCAGGTGGTGGATCGCGAAGCCCAGGTCGCCGGCGATCGGTAGCCGGGCCGCCTCGGTCTCGGCCGTGAGGAAGGCGCGTGCCTCTGCCTCCACGGCCGGGTCGATGACCTGGTCGGGGCGGCACAACCGGTACCACTTGAGGTATGTGGTGGGGAGCACCAGCGGCTCGGCGGGCGTGATCCGCTTGGGCACGTGGTGGTAGCCGGGGGCGACGGCCGAAAAGTGGTCGGTCATGCTCGGGTGAACTCCATGATCCAGTTGGATTCCCAGGTCTGGCCGCCGTCGGCGGAGAACTCCTGCTCCCATCGGGCCGACGTGGCCGTGATGTCGGACCAGATGAAGTGCGCCCGGATCGGCTTTCCCTCGTGGGTGTCGTCGCCGTAGAAGTCGCCCCGGCCCTCGCTGAAGGTGCCTACCACGGGCGGGTACAGCAGGCCGGTCCGGCTGCTCGCCCAGTAAAGAGACCACTCCTTCCGGTCCTGGTCAAACAGGCGCAGCGTGAAGCCTCGGCTGTCCAAGGTCGGGAAGACGATCTCGTCGGTGTTGCCGGCGCCGTTGAAGATGGGCCGGCACGTGCTGTGGCCGGGGAACGTGTCCCAGTCGTCGCTGCCCTCAAGGAGAGTGCGCAGGCGGCGGTTGCGGACGGTCCAGGAGCCGTTGAGGAAATCGAAATCGTTCACGCCGAAGATCGTGCGGGCTTACCCCTGACATCTTCTGTCAGGGGTCGCTGACAGACTTCGGGCATGCGCGCTAGCCGGCTTCTCTCCCTGCTGTTGCTGCTGCAGAACCGAGGGCGGCTCAGCGCCCCCGAGCTGGCCGCCGAGCTGGGCGTGACCGCCCGGACGATCTACCGGGACGTGACGGCTCTGGCCGCGGCCGGCGTGCCGATCTACGCGGAGCCGGGGCCGACCGGCGGGTATGAGCTGATGGCCGGCTACCGCACCCGGCTGACCGGGCTGACCGAGCCGGAGGCCGAGTCGCTGTTCCTGACCGGGCTGCCGGAGCCGGCCGCCGAGCTCGGCCTCGGCGCGCACCTGGCCGCCGCCGAGTTGAAGCTGATGGCGGCGCTGCCGACGTCCTACCGGGAGGCGTCGACCCGGATCCGGCAGCGGTTCCACCTCGACCCGCCGGGCTGGTACCGCGAGCCGGACGCGGTCCCGCATCTGCCGGCCGCCGCCGAGGCCCTGTGGCAGGACCGGATCATCGAGGTGCGGTATCGCCGATGGTCGCCCCGGCCGGGCGAAGTCACCCGGCGGCTGCACCCGCTCGGCCTCGTACTCAAAGCCGGGGTCTGGTATTTGATCGCCGCCCACGAGAGAGCCGCCGGCGAGGACCGGCCGCGCATCTATCGGGTGTCGTCCATCGTGGCGCTGGAGACGACGCCGGAACGCGCCGCCCGCCCGGCAACCTTCGACCTGGCCGCGTTCTGGCGGGAGCACGTCGACCGCTACGAGAGCGCCGACCAGGAGGATGTCGCCGTGGTGCGGCTCAGCCCGGCCGGCGTCGCCGCACTCCCCGACGTCCTGGGCCCGCGGGCCGCCCGCGCCGCGAAAAACACCCTCGAACCGCCCGGCCCGGATGGCTGGCAGCGCGCCACGATCCCGATGGAGAGCGTCGCGCACGCCACCGGCGGCCTGCTCCGGCTGGCCGCCGAGGTCCAGGTGCTCGCCCCGCCGGCGCTGGTCAGCCACATGATCGACACGATCCGGGCGATGGCCGGGATCTACTCGCCGACCGGCCCGCCGGCCAGCTCGGCGACCACGTCGAGATGACCGGCGTGCCGGGCGTACTCCTGCAGGAGGTGGAAGAGGACCCGTTCCAGGGTGGCCGGTTCCGCACCCTCCCAACGCGGGCCCGGCGCGCCGGTTGCGGCAAGCGAAGAGCCCAAGACCACTTCGGTCGTACGGATACCCTGGCTGCGCAACGAGGCCGTCAAGGTCGCAGCGGTCTCGTCCGGGGTCACGTGCCAGCGGTCGTCCTGCCGGTCGCCCCACGGCTCCGGCACCGGACGGCCCTCGAAACCCCACTCGATCCAGCGCAGCTCGACGTAGCGCAGGTGCTTGATCAGCTCGAGCGGGGTCCAGCCGGACGGCAGGCGACTGCGATGCAGCTCCGCGGGCGGCAGCGCGGCGACCCGGGCCAGCACGGTCTCGCGGAAGTAGTCGAGGTAACGGACGAACACCTCGGCCTGCCCGGCCGCGGGGGTCGTCGGGGCCGGGAACTCGATGGTCATGGTCCTGGATTGTCGGCTCCGGGCGCCGGGGCATCAGCAGCAGGGCGGCGGCCGAAGCGGTCGGAGAGGTGGCCGAACAACGGCACGCTGATCAGCCCGACGGTCGCCGCGATCAGGATGTCGTCGAGCAGGCCGTCGCGGGTCAGTCCCAGCTGTTTCGTGCCGTAGGTGAGCACGAAGCTGGTGAACAGGTAGAACGGCGCCTGCTCGCCGAGCCGCACGAAGGCCGAGCTGAGGACGGTCCGCCACTCGGGGCGGAGCACGTCGACGATCGGCCACCTCGCCGGCCGACGCCACCGCCGCGAACTCGGGGCTCTCCATCACACCCGCAGGCGAACATAGACTCCGACCCCGATGAGTACGACGCTGAGCAGGAACGGGATCCGCCAACCCCACGCCTCGAAGCTGTCACCGGTCCAGTCGCACCACGCCGGTGGAGGTGACCAGGCCGAGCGGCACGCCGAGCTGCGGCCAGCCGGCCATCAGTCCGCGCCGCCGGATCGAGCCCCACTCCATCGACAGCAGGACCGAGCCGCCCCACTCGCCGCCGACCCCGATGCCCTGGCACACCCGCAGCAGGGTGAGCAGCACCGGCGCGGCGTAGCCGATGGTGGCGTAGGTGACTTCGGCCATGCGGGCCTCCCGGGGGAAGACCTCGAATATCGACCGGCGCCGATGCGTACGTCAAGTCTTGAGGGCTTTGGTGAAGCGCGCCCGATAGGTCGAGGCGCTCAGCCCGTAGTGCGACTTGAAGCGGCGGGCGAAGTAGTTCTGGTCGGGCCAGCCCACCGACTCGCCGATCCGGTTGATCGGCTGGTCGGTGTGCAGGAGGCGGGTCGCGGCCAGCTCGACGCGGTGCCGGGAGAGGTAGGCCATCGGCGGCAGCCCGGTCGCGCCCTTGAAGAGCCGCACCAGGTAGCCGGGCGCCACGTGCAGCGCGGCCGCCAGCTCGGTGAGCGTCCAGTGATATTCCGGCCTTTCCTCCATCATTCGCATCGCGTCGAGCACGGCCGGGTGGGTGGTGCCGTGCGAGACGGACTCGTCGACCAGGGCCCGGGCCAGCGACGACAGGAACAGCGTCAGCCGGCCGACCAGGTCACCCCGGTAAGTGGCGAGCGGCGCCTCGCGCAGGTCGTGCAGCGCCTCCAGATGCTCGACGCAGGCGGCGAGATCCGCGCCGGCGAGGTGCCCGGTGAGAATGCCGCGGCGCTGCTCGGCGTACGGCCCGGTCCACAGCAGGTGCCCGAGTTGCGGATCCTCCCTGGTCCAGGCGAGCTCGCGGCGCAGCAGCTCGGTCGAGAAGCAGCAGTTGTAGAGGTCGAGGTGGGTGCAGTCCTCGTAGCCGTGCCAGACGCCCGGCCGCAAGAGCAACACGTCCCCGACGTGTAATTGCTGCCGGCCGGCCAGACTGCGTTGCGCACCCTCGCCACCCATCACCACGGCGATCTCCACGAAGCTGTGGGTGTGGATCGGATGGGTGTCTTCGTGCAGGTAGTGGCCTGCGAAGGCGAGCGAGCCGTCGATGAAATGCAGCAGCGTCCGGGTCTGCTCGACGGGGAAGACATCCATGCCTCACCGTAGAGCCCAGGTGAATTTCGTGCTAGGTCCGGTGAATCTCGGGCTATTTAGTGGCCTGCGCCACACCGCAGGATCGGGTGCAAGCGAAACGTCTTCGCCATCAAGCCGAAACATTGTGACCAGCATTTCGCGCAGCGGTTCTTGAATCGTTTCACCTCGATGGAGTGTCATGCCCGACCTTGCCGCACCATCCGCCCTCCGCTTCGAACACCACCCCGCCGGCCGCCCGGCCCTCGGCATCGGCACCGCGACGCCGCGCCTGTCCTGGGTGGTCACGGCCGCCCCGGACGACTGGAGCCAGGCGCGCTACGAGCTCGAGATCACCCGCGGTGGTCAGGCCGAGGTGCACCCGGCCGCCTCCGGCGAGCAGGTCCTGGTGGCCTGGCCGAGTGCGCCGCTGGCGGCGCGCGAGTCGGCGAGCGTCCGCGTCCGCGTCGGTGACGCCGCCGCCTGGAGCGACTGGAGCGCCCCGGCGGAGGTGGAGGCGGGTCTTCTCGCCCCCGCCGACTGGACCGCCCGCTTCGTCAGCCCCCGCGATACCGCCCTCGACGCCCCGGCGCCGATCGTGGCGAGCGCCCTGGAGCTGCCCGGCGAGGTCGTCAAGGCGCGCCTCTACGCCACCGCGCACGGCCTCTACGTGGCCCGGATCAACGGCGAGCGGGTCGGCGACGAGCAGCTCGCCCCGGGCTGGACCGCCTACCGGCACCGGCTGCGCTACCAGACCCACGACGTCACCGCGCTGCTGCACGCCGGCGGCAACGACGTGGAGATCCTGCTCGGCAACGGCTGGTACCGCGGCCGGCTCGGCTTCCAGGGCGGCCGCGCGATCTACGGCGACCGCCTGGCCGCCCTGGCCCAGCTGGAGGTCACCCTGGCCGACGGCAGCACGCACGTGCTGAACACCGACGGCGGCTGGACCGCCCGGGAGAGCCGGATCGTCGGCGACGACCTCTACGACGGCCAGCGCACCGACCTGACCCGCGCCGAGGGCGATCGCACCCCGGTCGACGTGCTCGACGCCGACCTGTCCCTGCTGGTGGCGCCGGACGGGCCGCCGGTGCGGATCACCCAGGTCCTCCCGGCGGTGAGTGTCACCACCTCACCCAGCGGCAAGACCCTCGTCGACTTCGGCCAGAACCTGGTCGGCTGGGTGCGCGTCACGGTAAGCGGAGCTGCCGGGGAGGTGACCATCCGGCACGCCGAGGTTCTGGAGGACGGCGAGCTCGGCGTGCGGCCGCTGCGCACCGCCCGGGCCACCGACAGCTACGTGGTCGACGGCGACGCAGTTCTGGAGCCGGAGCTGACCTTCCACGGCTTCCGGTACGCCGAGGTCACCGGGGTCGACGATCTGCTGGCCGCCGACATCGAGGCCGTGGTCATCCACTCCGACCTGGAGCGGACCGGCTGGTTCGACAGCGACCACGAGCTGCTCAACCAGTTCCACGACAACGTCGTGTGGGGCATGCGCGGCAACTTCGTCGACGTGCCCACCGACTGCCCGCAGCGCGACGAACGGCTCGGCTGGACCGGCGACATCCAGGTCTTCTCCCCCACCGCGAGCTTCCTGTACGACACCGCCGGGTTCCTCGGCAGCTGGCTCGCCGACCTCGCCGCCGAGCAGCAGAAGGACGGCTCGGTCCCGTACGTCATTCCGGACGTGATCCGCCGCCCCGGCCCGGCCACCGCCGCCTGGGGCGACGCCGCCACCATCGTGCCGTGGGTGATCTACCAGCGCACCGGCGACCGGGACGTGCTCGAACGGCAGCTGCCGAGCATGCGCGGCTGGGTCGACAGGATGGCCGCGCTGGCCGGCGACAACCTGCTCTGGTCGGGTGGTTTCCAGTTCGGCGACTGGCTCGACCCGACCGCCCCGCCCGAGGACCCGTTCCGGGCCAAGGCCGACCCGGACGTCATCGCCACCGCCCACCTGGCCCGCTCGGCCGAGGTGGTCGCGCTGGCCGCCGAGGTGATCGGCGACGCCGACACCGCCCGCGAGTACGGCGAGCTGGCCACCAAGGTGCGCGACGCGTTCGCCCGCGAATACGTCACCCCCGGCGGCCGGGTCCTCAGCGACGCCGCCACCACCTACGCGCTCGCCCTGCAGTGGGCGCTGCTGCCCGACGCCGCGCAGCGGAAGAACGCCGGTGACCGGCTCGCCGACCTGGTCCGCGGCGCCGGCTTCCGGATCAGCACCGGCTTCGTCGGCACCCCGCTGATGACCGACGCGCTCGCCGACACCGGCCACGCCGACCTCGCCTATCGGCTGCTGCTGCAGACCGGCTGCCCGTCCTGGCTCTACCCGGTCACGATGGGCGCCACCACGGTCTGGGAGCGCTGGGACAGCATGCTCCCGGACGGCAGCATCAACCCGGGCGAGATGACCTCGTTCAACCACTACGCGCTCGGTGCCGTCGCCGACTGGCTGCACCGCCGGGTGGCCGGCCTCGCCCCGGGCGCTCCCGGCTACCAGCTCATCGAGGTGCGCCCGCTGCCGAGCCGGCGGCTGGCCCGGGCTTCCGCCCGGCACATCACGCCCTACGGCGAGGCCTCGGTCGCCTGGGAACGCTCCGGCGGCGACCTGCGGCTCGAGCTCACCGTTCCGGTCGGGGCGACCGCGGTGGTCACCCTGCCGGGTCAGGAAACGCCTGTTGAGGTACGCCATGGGCGGTACGAATGGACCGTGCCCGACGCGTACGCCCCAGAGGAGCAAGCACCTGCCGAGCCGACCATCCGGCAGTTGATGGACCACGAACCCAGCTGGGACCGGCTGGTTTCGGCCGCTCGCGAAGCGGGCGTGGCGACGGACGAGGCCGCGCTCGCCGATCGCCTCACCCGGTTCCTCGACGCGCCGGCGACCACCGTCGTCGACGCCGCCACCGCGGATGGCTTCATCCCGGGCGCGGACCGCATGCGCGCCCTGTACGAAACCGAATGATCCCCTCTCCCTCCGGAGGATTGCGATGAGAACACGCCACATAGCGATCGCCCTGCTCGCCGCGACGTCGATGGCCCTGACCGCGTGCAGCGCGGGCAGCCTCGGCAGCAGCGACGACAAGGGCGGCGACGGTAAGGTCACGCTCACCTACCTGATCGACAACGGCCAGGAGACGCTCAAGGTCGCCGAGCAGATGGTGAAGGACTTCACCGCGAAGAACCCGAACATCACCATCAAGCTCGACACCCGGCCGCAGGGCACGGACGGCGACAACCTGATCAAGACCCGGCTGTCGACCGGCGACATGAGCGACGTGTTCATGTACAACTCGGGCTCGCTGTTCCAGGCGATGGCCCCGGAGAAGAACCTGGCCCCGCTCGGCGACACCGAGAACATCGGCCAGCTCGACAAGAACTTCACCACCGCGGTCACCTCGAACGGCAAGATCTACGGGGTTCCGCTGGGTTCGTACATGGCCGGCGCGATCCTCTACAACAAGGACGTGTACGCCAAGCTCGGCCTCCAGGTCCCCAAGACCTGGGCCGACTTCATGGCCAACAACGCGAAGATCAAGGCCGGCGGGGTGGATCCGGTCATCCAGACGTACGGCGAGACCTGGACCTCGCAGCTGTTCATCCTCGGCGACTTCGCCAACGTGACCAGCGCCGACCCGGACTGGGCCGACAAGTACACCAAGAACCAGGCGAAGTACGCGACCACCCCGGCCGCCGAGGCCGGCTTCCAGCACCTGCAGGAGGTGCACGACGCCGGGTACACGAACAAGGACTTCGCCTCGGCCAAGCTCGCCGACGGTCTGCGCTACCTGGCCCAGGGCAAGGGTGCTCAATACCCGATCCTGTCCGCCCTGCTCAGCCAGCTGATCGCCGACAACCCGGGCAGCGAGAACAAGATCGGCCTGTTCCCGATCCCGGGCACCGACGCCGCGAAGAACAACCTGACCGTGTGGAGCCCGAACGGCGTCTACATCCCGGCCACCACCACCGGCGCCAAGCTCGACGCGGCCAAGAAGTTCCTGGCCTACATCGCCAGCCCGGACGGCTGCACCTCGCAGACCACCGCCTCCACCCCGACCGGACCGTACGCGGTGAAGGGCTGCACGCTCGGCGACGTGCCGCAGGCCGTCAAGGACATGCAGGGCTACATCGACTCCGGCAACTCCAGCCTGGCGCTCGAGTTCGTCTCCCCGGTCAAGGGCCCGGCGCTCGAGCAGATCTGCGTCGAGGTCGGCTCCGGCATCCGCAAGGCTGATGCCGCCGCCAAGCTCTACGACGAAGATGTCAAGAAGCAGGCCCAGCAGCTCGGCCTCGAAGGCTGGTAGGAATCGATCGTGGCAACCACCACCGTGCACCGGTCCGCCCGGACGCGTAACAGCGCGTCCGCGGCGGGCCGGGTACGGGCCCACAGCCCGTACACCAGTTGGTTCTATCTTCCGGCCGCGGTCATCTACGGCGTGCTGTTCCTGGTGCCGACGGTCATCGCCTTCTACTTCAGCCTCACCCGGTGGAGCATCTTCGACTCGAAGTTCATCGGGTTCGACAACTACGTGACGTTCTTCCAGGAGCCGGGCCTGATCAGCAGCCTCTGGCACACCCTGGTCTACGCGGTGCTGACGTCCGGGGCGAAGGTCGTCCTCGGTCTCGGCCTGGCCATCCTGCTGACCTCGCAGATCGTCGGCCGCGGCTACCTGCGCTCGGTGGTGTTCTTCCCGGTGCTGGTGTCGACGATCGGGGTCGGCCTCACCTTCACCGTACTGATGAACCCCGAGCGCGGCCTGATCAACCAGTCCCTGGACCTGATCGGCATCACCGGACCGGGCTGGCTGACCGACCCGTCGCTCGCGCTGATCTCGGTCGCCCTGGTCGACATCTGGAAGGGCGTCGGCCTGGCCACCCTCATCTACATCGCCGGCATCGTGTCGATCCCGCAGGAGTACTTCGAGGCGGCCCGCGTCGACGGCGCCGGCGCCTGGGACAACTTCCGGCACATCGTGCTGCCGCTGGCCCGGCCGGCCACCGTCACCGTGATCATCCTGTCGCTGATCGGCGGCCTGCGGTCGTTCGACCTGATCTGGGCGATGACCCGCGGCGGCCCCGGCTTCACCTCCGACGTCATCGCGTCGGTGATCTACAAGCAGTACCAGGCCGGCTTCTACGGCCTGTCCACCGCCGGGAACGTCGTGCTGTTCCTGGTGGTCACGGCGATCATCCTGCCGCTGTCGCGGTTCCTCAACCGCAAGGAGGTCGAGCTCTGATGCCGCGGAAGAACTACGCGCTCAGCGCGATCGCGATCCTGGTGTCCGTCGTCGTTTTCCTGGTGCCGTTCGCGTTCATCCTGCTCACCGCGATGAAGACGCAGCAGGAGGCGTCGCTGCTCAACTTCAGCTGGCCCACCCAGTTCCGCTTCGTACAAAACTTCATCGACGTGGTCCAGGCCCGCGACTACATGCTGATCATCGCGTTCATCAACAGCACCATCCTCACCGTCGCCAGCGTGACCCTGATGGTGGTGTTCGGCGCGATGGTGGCGTTCACGCTGCAGCGCAAGCGGAGCCGCTGGAACGGCCTGATCAACATGTTCGTGCTGGCCGGCCTGATCATCCCGCCCGCGGTCGTGCCGACCATCTGGGTCCTGCAGAAGATCGGGTTGTTCCGCACCATGCCGGGCCTGATCCTGGTCGAGATCGCGTTCGGCCTGGCCTTCGTCATCCTGCTGTTCCGGGCGTTCATCGGCACCATCCCGCGCGAGCTCGACGAGGCCGCGGTGATCGACGGCGCCGGCCCGGCCCGGCTGTTCTTCCGGGTGATCCTGCCGCTGCTCAAGCCGGTCATCGTGACGTCGGTGGTGGTGCAGTCGGTGATGGTCTTCAACGACTTCACCAACCCGCTCTACTTCCTGCCCGGCGACCAGAACGCCACCGTCCAGCTGACCCTGTTCAACTTCTCCAGCCAGTACTCGACCCAGAACAACCTGCTCTTCATGAACATCCTGCTGATCACGATCCCGCCGCTGATCATGTACCTGTTCTTCAACCGGCAGATCGTCGCCGGCATGACGGCGGGAGCTGTCAAGGGGTGACACGGTTGCGTTGATTGGGTACTCCTGAGACATGCGCGCGCATCGGATCGGTCTGTTGGTGGCGGCGGTGCTGATCGCCGGGTGCGGGCTGGCCCCCACCCCTTCGAATGATGGCGCCCGCCCTGAGCAGGGCTCGTCCGATGTGGTGACGAAGTCGCTCAAGGACGTCGAACGGTTCTGGAAGGCCAACTTCCCCGGCATCGCCGCCGGCAAGGCCTTCCAGCCGATCAGCGGCGGCTACTTCCCCTACACCGAGACGACCCCGCCGCCCGACTGCGGCGGGCAGGACTTCGAGTACCAGCCGAACGCGTTCTACTGCCCCGACGGCGATTTCATCGCCTGGGACGCCCAGCAGCTCATCCCGCAGCTGCAGGAGGGCTTCGGGCCGTTGCTGGTCGGGGTGGTGATGGCGCACGAGTACGGGCATGCCATCCAGGCCCGCGTCGGCGACATCCAGCAGCCGACCGTGGTGCTCGAACAGCAGGCCGACTGCTACGCCGGGGCCTGGCTCGCCGACGTGCAGGCCGGCCGGTCGACGGCGTTCAAGAAGCCGTCCGCGACCCAGGTCGACAACACCGTGGCCGGCATCCTCATGCTGCGCGACCAGCCCGGCACCCCCGCCCTCGCCGACGGTGCGCACGGCAACGCGTTCGACCGGGTGCGGGCGCTGCAGGAGGGCGTGCAGCAGGGCGCCAAGAAGTGCGCCGGCTACTCCGCTGGCAATCTGCAGGTCACCGAGGTGCCGTTCAGCACCGAGGAGGAGGCGGCCACCGGCGGCGAGCTCCCGTACGCCCAGGCGGTCAACGCGCTCGCCAAGGACGCCGAGGAATTCTGGACCCGCACGTTCCGGGAGCTGCCCGGCGGCGGCGACTGGCCGCAGCTGGGGGTCGAGCCGTTCACCGACGGCGCCCCGCCGGACTGCAACGACCCCGACGAGACCGCCGAGGGTGCCGCGTTCTACTGCCCGTCCGGCAACTTCGTGGCGTTCGACAACTCGGACCTGGGGCCGCGGCTCTACCAGCAGATCGGCGACTTCGCGATCGGCATGCTGCTCGGCGACCTGTTCGCCCGGGCCGCCCAGGAGCGCCGTGGCGCCGACACCAGCGGCAAGGCCGGTCAGCTCACGGTCGACTGCCTGGCCGGCGCGTGGACGAACGACCTGCTGACCCGCGACAACCAGAACAACGAGGGCATCCGCCTCTCCCCCGGCGACCTGGACGAGGCGGTGACGGCCCTGCTGGCCTTCGGCCGCGCCGAGGACAACACGGGCCCATCAGCGTTCGACCGGATCGCCTCGTACCGCAAGGGCGTCCTCGAAGGCCTGGGAGTCTGTGTCTAGTGCGGTGTCCACGAACGTTCACCGGGTGTGCCCCGGCTTAGTTGTGGATCCTCGCCCTTAGGCGAGCGACTCCCCACCAAGGTTGGTGGGGCGGGCCTCCGCCGGCCAACAGACCCTGCCGTCACCGTCCGAGGTGGGCGGCGGCGGGGGTCACGCCGTGCACGGGCGACACCGGGGAGGTGTCGTCCGGCTCGACGGTGCGTGACCACCCCACCCGACGCTGCGGGTGGGGTCGTGGTGGCGCCGCCCGGGGTTCGGCCGGCGATGGTGTACGCCGCGGCAAGGTCACGATGCCCGGCGAACGCGCAGTGCGGGCAGGTCATGTTCCTGCCACGGGGTTGGCTGATCCTCTTCTGGCAGGCGGGGCAGGTCGAGGAGGTGCCGCGTTCGTCGACCAGATGCACCCGGATCCCGGCTAAGGCAGCTTTGTCCTGCAGGATCTGCAGGGTGCGGCCGATCTGCCACTGCCGCAGGCGCAGGTTGTGCCGCCGCCCGGCCGGCAGGTCGAGAACTCCGCGGGGATCACCGACGGTCAACGTTCCGATCCGCTGGTGCACGGCCCAGCTGACCACTGTTTTCGCTGCTTCATGCAGGGCTTGCCGGACCCGGCGCCGGTGGCGGCCTTCGACCAGCCGGGCCCGCCGCCGGGTCTTGCGCCACCGCCGGGAACCGCGCTGTCCCTTGCCGGGCGCGCGGGCAGCGGCGGCCCGGCGGCGGCCTTTGGTGTCGGCCAGGTGCATCCGATGTTCAGCCCGGATCGCCCGCCCCGAGACCAGCAAACTGTGCCCGCCGCCGGCGGTAGCGACGGCGAACGGGTGGATGATGCCGAGGTCGACCCCGGCGACGCGGCGCGGGTCGGGTTCCTGCCCGGCCGAATAGGCGGTGACCGGCAGTTCTACGGTGATGTCGACCGATAGGCGGCCGTCGGCGAACAACAACGTCACCGACCGGACCGTGTCTGCCGGATACGGGATCGGCCGGTCCAGGCGGACCGTCAGTGGTGGGCAGCCGCGGGCGGTCGGTATCCGCAGGACTCGGACGGTGACGGTGAAGGTGCCATGATGCCAGCGGACCGGCATCAACCCGCGACGTCGGCGGGGGAACCTCACCTCGACATGGCCGGCTTTGCGGCGGGCGGCCGCGGAGAACCAGGCGTCGGAGTAGCGGCGCAGCACCGACCGGGCGCCGGTGGTGTCCAGCTCACCGAACGTGCCCGGACCCGACTGCGCCAGTAGACGACACAACTCCTGATAGCCCGCCGCCGGCTTGTCCCGGCGGCGACGGCGCCACGCGTTGATCTCCAGCACGCACGCCCACACGTCACCGGCCGAGCGCAACAGGCCGAAACAACGCTGCCGCTGGGCGCGGGTGATGCGTAACCCGATCCGGGCGGTGCGGTGCACCACCGGTCCTGTTCCCGCTTCCCGATATCTAGGCATGAGACCAGTATTACTGGACAGCTAGGCGTACGACAACCCCTTCGTGATGCCACGCCGACAAGAACTCTTCGAGCTCGGACCCGGCGAACGTTCATGGACACCGCACTAGCTGGCTTCGCTGATGCGGGGTTTCGGGATGGCCGGGAGCGGTGCGGCTGCGCGGTTATTCAGGATCACCGCTACCAGGCCCAGCAGGACCATGGCTACGATCGCGTCCAGCCAGTAGTGGTTGCCGGTCACCACGACCACGAACAGGGTGATCGCCGGGTGGGCCAGCCACAGCCAGCGCCAGGCGCTCGTGGTCAGGCTCATCATCGCGATCGTGATGGCCAGGGCCCAGCCGACATGCAGGGACGGCATCGCGGCGTACTGGTTGGTCAGCGTGTCGGTGCTCGGCGCGCCGTAGACGGCCGGGCCGAGCAGGCGGCCGGTGTCGACCATGCCGATCGCGGTCAGCATGCGCGGCGGGGCCAGCGGCATCAGCAGGTGCACGACCAGGGCGGAAGCGGTCAGCCAGGCGAGCAGGCGCCGGGTCGGCTTGTAGCGGTCACGGCGCCAGACGTAGAGGAAGATCAGGCAGGCTGCGGTGGCCGGGAAATGGACGTACGCGTAATAACAATTTGATGCCTTTATCAGCCATTCGTGGCTGAGCAGCGAATGCTGCAGGCCGTACTCGCTCGGCAGATGCAGCAGGCGCTCGAAATCCCAGACCCGCTGGGCGTTGGCAATCGCCTCACCGACGTGACCGTCGGCCGCGAGCCGCCCGACCTTGTACGCCATGAACAGCACCGCCACCAGCAGGATCTCTCGGAGAGCCCGCTTGACCTCCGCCCGCTGTATCCCCTTTTCTCGGGTTTTAAGGTTCTCCGGCGCTCGGTCCTGCAGCAGGCTCATTCCGCGTCTCCCCCCGGGTACGGCAGGCGTCCTGGTAACCCCATGCCCACCGTTCCGCGAAGATCGGATCGGTGACCGGCCTGCGATCTTCGCAGACGCGCGCCACCCCGCGGTATGAGCCCCTTCACCTGCGATCCGCGCGGCGTTCACGTGCGTCCGGACGAACCACCCCTATCGTCCGAACCGGTCATAGCGCCCTGGTCTTGGCCCACTAGGATCGCGGAATGCCGGCGATAGTGGAACTGCTCGCGTCTCCGGTTCACCGTTTCGAGGGACGGCCGTCCGACGGCCCGGCTCCGGCCCCGCCGGGCGAGGTGGTCACGTCGATCCAGATCCGGGCCGGGCTGGGCATCGTCGGCGACCGCTACTTCGGCAAGCCGGCCCACCGCGACGCGAGCGTGACGGTGATCGCCCGGGAGTCCCTGCCGGCCGGCACCGGTTTGGCGGCGGTGCGCCGCAACATCCTGGTGACCGGCCTCCCCGTCGACGACCTGGTCGGCCAGATCCTGACCCTGGACTCCGGCGACGGCCCGATCCGCCTGCAGGTGAACCGCAAGGCCCACCCGTGCGCATGGATGGACGTCACGGTCGCCCCGGGCGCATGGAAGGCGCTGCGCGGCCACGGCGGCATCCGCTGCACCCCACTGGACGACGGCATCCTGAGCGTCGGCCCAGTGACGGCATTCTGCACCGCCGCCGACGGACCCCAGCCCCACCGGCCAAGACAGGAGCGTCGTGTTGACCGTCAACATGACATCAACATGTCAACGTCGTCAGATTGACGTCCACATTGATGCAGTCAACACGACTCCGCCTCGCCGGGCGCCGCGGGACGGGCGCCGCGGGACGGGCGCCGGCGGGCGGGCTTCAGGACGTGGGCGTGGCGGCGGTGATCAGGGTGGTCAGGCTGGCGGCCAAGTGGGGCAGGCCCCCGTGGGGTGGGCCGCCGGGCTCGGTCATGTAGCCGTCTCGGCGGATCTCGATCATCAGGGATGTCACGCGCGGGTCGGTCTGCCAGCGGTCGCTCGGGACGTAGCAACCGGCGAACGGGGTGTTCAGGGCTACGTCGCCGAAGGCCTCGGTCGCCGCCTCGATCAACTCGGGTGGGGTGTGGAAGCTGTCGGTGCCGAGGCAGACCGGTGGGCGCGGGTCGGTGCCGTGCAGCTCGTACGGGAGCGCGGTGGTGGGGTACGAGTGCACGTCGAGGATCACCGCCCGGCCGGTGGTGTTGATCCGGTCGGCTACCAGGGTTGCCAGCGCATGCGCGTACGGCCAGTAGTGCGTTCGGAGCGCGGCCTCCGCGCGTACGAAAGCATCGTCTCGCAGCCTTCGCCTCGCGAAGCCGTGCGTGTACACCGCGCCCATGCCGACGGTTTCCATCTCCTCGGTCTCGCCGAGGAAGCGTTCCGGGTCGACCACCAGGCGTGACCAGCGGTTTTCGAAGATCCATGGGCGGATCGGAGCCGCCTGCGCGGCCTGGGCGGCGATGACGTCGGTGTGCGCGTCGGTCAGGTTGTCCAGCTCCTCGGTCAGCTCGCCGGCCGTGATCAGCAGGCTGTCGACGGCCTCCTCGGTCATCGCCCGGGCAGCGTGCGGGACGTGCAGGATCACCGGGGACTCGGCGGCGCCGGGGCGGATCTCGAAGATCATTCGAAACACTAACTCTGACCGCTGAGCCGATCTCGGTTGCTGCCGATGGGGCCGATAAGGCGGAATGTCGACGGCGGGGGCCGGCGGTTTCGTGCGCCAGAAGTCGACCAGAACCCCTGCACGCAGGCGCAGACCAACGTCGCCACCGCACCGAGTGCACGGCGCACGCTGACCGCGGACAACTCCGCCCGGCGCATCTCCGGGCCGGTCGGCGAGGTCACCGACGCGAATATCTACGGCAACAACCGGGAGGGGCCGTCGACCACCCGGACGCCGCGTGCACGCTCCAGCCGGTCGAGCGTGGCGAGGACGCCGTCATTGAGGCGGGAGGCGGGGAAGCACAGAACGACGAGTTCCAGCGGGCCGAGTGCCATGAGACGCAGCATGCGCCGGGCCGGGCCGGGCCGGGCCGGGCCGAGCCGAGCCGGGCCGGGCCGAGCCGGGCCGAGCCGGGCCGGGCCGAGCCGGGCCGGGCCGAGCCGGGCCGGGCCGAGCCGGGCCGAGCCGGGCCGAGCCGAGCCGGGCCGAGCCGGAGCCGAGCCGGGCCGAGCCGGAGCCGAGCCGGGCCGAGCCGGAGCCGAGCCGGGCCGAGCCGGCGGCGGCTCGCCCCTGACGGATGAGCGGGCTGTTCGTCAGGAGTGAGCCGCGGTGGTGACCGCGAACAGGTGCTGGCCCCACGGGGGCAGGTCCACGTAGAGGCCGTCGCGGGCCAGCTCGCCGCCGTCGCGGTCGAAGACCCGGCCGTCGAGCAGGTCGATCAGCCGCCACGACCGGCCGGCCAGCTCCGGCCAGGGCAGCGCCACCCGGCCCTGGCTCCGGTGCCCGGCCAGGTTGATCACCGTGACGTGGTGCGGGACGCCGTCGTGCCACGCCCAGGCGAGGATGTCGTGGTGGGTCGGGTTGTCCGGCCAGCCGCGGCTGTCCAGCAGGGACCAGTCGCCGCGGCGCATCCCGCCGGCCACCGCCAGCAGCCGGCGGTAGAAGGCGCGCAGGTCCTCGTCGACCGGCTCGTCCGGGAACCGGCCGAGGAAGACCGGCAGACGCGTACGCCGTCCCTCGAACTCGCCGTCGTGCCACAGCGTCGCCCCGGGCAGCGTGGCGATCGCCACCGCGGCGGTCCGGTCCCGCCCGCCCGGCAGGGCGGACGCGGCCCGCGGCTCGTCGTGGTTCTCGATGAACCGGATCAGCCGGTCCTGGTAGTCGCGCCCGGCCGTCAGGTGCTTGCGCACCGCCTCCGCGTCGTCGTGCGCGAGCCGGTCGTAGAGCCGTTTGTCGTAGCAGAAGTCGAAGCCCTGCTGCTGCAGCGTCCACTCCATGTCCCAGTACGCCTCGGCGATCAGCATCACCTGCGGATGGTCGCGGCGCAGCGCACCGATCACCTCGGGCCAGAACTCGCCGTCCGGCGCCGGCCCGGCGTGCGCGCCCCAGGTGCGGGCGAACACCTCGGTGGTGAGCAGCATGGCCATGTCGCACCGGATGCCGTCGCACTGTTCGGCGATCTCCCCGAGCACGGCGACGGCCGCCGCCCGCAGGCCGGGCGCGAACGCGTTCAGCTGGGCGACGTCCGGCCACGGCGGGAAGTACGGGTCCCGGCCGTGCGCGACGATCCGGCCGGCGACCGGGAACCAGGCGGCCGGATCGCGGGCCGCGTCGGCCTCGTCGCCGGTGATGAACCACTCCGGGTGCTCGACGATCGCCGGGTGGTCGGGCGCCACGTGGTTGGGCACGTAGTCGAGGATCAGGCGCACCCCGCGGCGGGCCAGTTCGGCCCGGCAGGCGGCGAGCGCTGCCGGGCCGCCGAGGTGTTCGTCGACCCGGTAGCGCCGCACGCAGTAGGGCGAGCCGGCCAGGTCGCCCGGCTGCAGGTCGGGCAGGGCCGCGCGGAAGTCGCGTTGCAGGCCCTCGTCGGCACGGGCCACGACCAGGCCGGCCGGGCTGCGCTCCCAGACGCCCATCAGCCAGACCGCGTCGATGCCGGGCGGGATGGTCTCGTCCCACACCTCGGCCGGGATGTCGGCCAGGGTCACGTCGCGACCCAGCGCGCGGCGCACCCCGGTCATCCACGGCCAGGTGTCGATCTCGTACACGACGGTGGCGGACGGCCGGCCGGTCATGGTTGCGGCTCCTCGTCGTCGATCGCCCGGAACAACCCGGCCATGCCGGTCTCCAGCAGCTCGGGGCCGGTGACCCGGGCGAACAGCAGCGGGAACACGGCGGTCAGGCCGGTCCAGCCGGTCTGGTGGGTGGCGCCGAGGCCGGCGCCGTTGTCGCCGTGGAAATACTCGGAGAACAGGATCAGGTCGCGCCAGTGTTCGCCGGCGAACACGTCCTGGCCACCGTAACAGGGGCGGCGGCCGTCCTCGCCGGGCCGGAACAGCCGGGTGAGCCGGTCGGAGATCTCCCGGGCGACCTCGAACAGGGTCATCTTCACGCCGGACCCGGTCGGGCACTCCACGGTGAAGTCGTCGCCGTAGCCGACGTACAGGTTGAGCAGTGCCCGGATCATCAGGGCGTTGACCGGGAACCAGACAGGGCCGCGCCAGTTGGAGTTCCCGCCGAACATCCCGCTGTCCGATTCGGCCGGCGTGTAGGCCACCCGGTAGCTCACCCCGTGCACGTCGAACTCGAAGGGATGCTCGGCGTGGTAGCGGGACAGCGACCGGATGCCGTACGGGCTGAGGAACTCGTCCTCGTCGAGCATCCGGTCCAGGATCCGGCGCAGCCGGACCTCGTCGAACAGGGCCAGCAGGTGACTGCCCGGCCGCCCGGCGAAGCGACCCGGCGGGAACGCGGCCCGGACGCTGGGATGCCGGCCGAGGAACCGGTTCGCCTCCTCGATCAGCTGGGGGTGGCGGGCGCTGATCACCGGGTCGAAGACGGTCGCGGCGGCCAGCGGCAGCAGCCCCACCATGGACCGGACCTTGAGCCGCACCGCGGTGCCGTCCGGCAGCCGCAGCAGGTCGTAGAAGAAGCCGTCCTCCTCGTCCCACATCGAGGCCAGGGCCGGGGCGTTGACGGCGGCCGCGATCCAGGCGAAGTGCTCGATGTAGGTCTGCGCCTGCTCGAGGTAGGCCGGGTCGTCGAGGGCCAGCTCGAGCGCGATCTGCAGCATGTTCTGGCAGTACAGGGCCATCCAGGCGGTGCCGTCGGCCTGGTCGAGATGGCCGCCGGTGGGCAGCGGCGCGCTGCGGTCGAACACCCCGATGTTGTCCAGCCCGAGGAAGCCGCCCTGGAACACGTTGCGGCCGTCGACGTCCTTGCGGTTGACCCACCAGCTGAAGTTCTTGGCCAGTTTGTGGAAGGCGGTGGCGAGCCAGACCCGGTCGCCCCGGCCGCGGTGCGCCTTGTCCAGCTCGTAGACCAGGTAGGTGGCCCAGGCGTGCACCGGCGGGTTCACGTCGCCGAAGTTCCACTCGTACGCCGGGATCTGGCCGTTGGGGTGCAGGTAGCGGCGGCTGAGCAGCAGGTCCAGCTGGTGTTTGGCGAAGCCCAGGTCGACCACGCTGAACGCGACGGTGTGGAAGGCCAGGTCCCAGGCCGCGAACCACGGGTACTCCCAGGCGTCCGGCATCGAGATGATGTCGTCGGCGTACAGGTGCCCCCAGTCGCCGTTGCGAATGTCGCCGGCGTCGAGCGGGTCCCGGCCGTGCTGGGTGAGCCAGCGTTCCACGTCGTACCCGAAATATTGTTTGCTCCACAGCATGCCGGCCAGGGCCTGCCGGAGGATCTGCCGTTCGTCGGCGCTGAGGTCGTCGCCGAGCCGCTCGTCGTAGAAGTCGTCGGCCTCCCGGCGGCAGTGGGCGATCACCTCGTCGAAGCCGGGGCCGGCGAGCCGCTCGCGGACCGCCTCGGGCGGGACCGGCTCGTCGGTCAGCCGCACCCGCACCACCGCCGACTCCCCGGCGGGGATCTCGAGCCGGGTCCAGAACGCGGCCTTGGTCCCGGCCGACGACGTGTGCACAGCGTCCTTGTCCCCCTGCACGACGTAGCGGCCGATGCCGTCCTTCTGACCGTCCTCGTTGTCGGTGAACAGCAGCGGCTGCTCGCCCTCGCAGAGCAGCCAGCGGCGGCCCAGCTCGGGGTGCCGGGCCTCGATCACCGCGGCGCCGCGCACGCCCGGCACCTGGAACAGGCTGGGCCAGCCATCACCCGAGCCGTTCCAGGTGTTGCGGAACCACAGCGTGGGCAGCAGGTGCAGGGTGGCCGGCTCGGGGCCGCGGTTGTGCACAGTGATCCGGCACAGGATGTCCTCGGGCGCCGCCTTGGCGTACTCGACCTCGACGTCGAAATACCGGTCGCCCTCGAACACCCCGGTGTCGAGCAACTCGTACTCGTACTGGTCGCGGCCCCGGCTGCGGTTGGTCGAGACCAGATCCTCGTACGGATAAGCGCGCTGTGGGTATTTGTAGATCATGCGCTGGTACGCGTGCGACGGCAGGGCGTCGACGTAGAAGTAGTACTCCTTGACGTCCTCGCCGTGGTTGCCCTCGGCGTTGGTGACCCCGAAGAAGCGCTCCTTGAGGATCGGGTCCTGCCCGTTCCACATGGCCATCGCCAGGCAGAGCATCTGGTGGTCGTCGCTGAAGCCGGCGATGCCGTCCTCACCCCACCGGTAGGCCCGGCTGCGGGCCTGATCGTGGCTCAGGTAACCCCAGGCGTCACCGCCCGGGCTGTAGTCCTCGCGGACCGAGCCCCATTGCCGTTCGCTGAGGTAGGGGCCCCAGCGCCGCCAGGGGAACGCGTCGGCGAGTCGCAACTGCTCGGCGTTCGTCATGGACCCATCGTCGGCCCGGCCCCGATGGCCTGCGTCATTCGAGACGGATGAACGACGCAAGCCCTCCGTACGCTCAGGCGGTCGCGACCTTCTCGGTGCCGTGCAGCGCGTCCGGCAGCTGGGCTCGCCGGCGACGCGCGCGAACAATACGCCCCGCCGCGTACGCAATCCTGATTTTTTTGATTTATCCCTCGAATGCTGATCTGACCTTAAAGTTGATCGCGTTCGGCGGTGCGCCGATCGGAACGGCCATCGGGGGGCGCCATGCCGCGGCGGATTCAGGGTGATTCACCGATCACCGTGCAGCGGAACTTCTTCGAGGCACTCCTCGGCGACCGCAGCCTGACCATCAAGACCGTCATCGCCGCCGCCTGCGTCGCGGTGGTCGCGCTCTGCGTGGCAATCCTGTCGATCAACCGGATGTCGCAGCTCAACGACGACCTGCGGGTGATGAAGACGGACCACGTCGACACCCTGCAGCAGGTCGCGAACGTCCGCGGTGAGCTGGGCGCGATGTTCCGCGGCATGCTCATCTACTACGTCGCGGCCGGCACCGCCGCCGAGAAGGCCGCCCAGCAGAAGCAGGGCCACGACCTCGTCGACGCCGCCGACACGGCGATGGACACCGCCCTCGGCAAGTACGACACCCTCACCAAGGGTTCCGCCACCCGGCAGGCCAATCTCACCGCGTTCGTCGAGGCCGACAACTACTACCGGGCGCTGCGCAACACGGTGCTCTTCGGCGAGCCGATGGCGGCCGGCTACACGATGCCGGCCGCCGACCAGTTCCTGGTCGAGTTCAACAAGGCCGAGACCGCCATGGGCGCGGCCGTGAAGTCGATGCAGGACGAGGAGGACGCCCAGTCCGACGCCATGGCCGTCCGCGGCACCGAGGCCTACAACCGGGCCCGGACCATCACCCTGGTCGCCCTGTTCATCGGCTTCCTGATCGCCGCGGCCGTGTGCGTACTCGTCATCCGGCTCATCCGCGGCCAGCTCACCACCGTCTCCGCCGCCCTCGACGCGGTGGCCGAGGGCGACCTGACCGTCGCCGCCGAGGTCCGCTCCCGCGACGAGCTCGGCGCGATGGCCGGCGCCGTCAACCGGGCCCGCGACGGCCTGCGCACCTCGGTGCTCGCCCTCACCAACGGCGCCGACACGCTCGGCTCCGGCACCCAGCGGCTGACCAGCATCACCAACCGTCTCGCCGACCAGGCGCGGGAGGCCGCCGACCAGGCCGGGGTGGTGGCCAACAGCGCCGGCGACGTCTCCTCCAGCGTCCAGTCGGTGGCCGCGGGCAGCGACGAGATGGGCGCGTCGATCCGGGAGATCGCCGAGAACGCCAACAACGCCGCCCAGGTCGCGTCGAGCGCCGTCGGCGTCGCGCAGAGCACCAACGACACCGTCGCCAAGCTCGGCACGTCGTCCGAGGAGATCGGCAACGTGGTCAAGGTGATCACCCAGATCGCCGAGCAGACCAACCTGCTCGCCCTCAACGCCACCATCGAGGCCGCCCGTGCGGGCGAGGCCGGCAAGGGCTTCGCGGTGGTCGCCACCGAGGTCAAGGACCTCGCCCAGGAGACCGCGAAGGCCACCGAGGACATCTCCCGCCGGGTCGAGGCCATCCAGGCCGACACCACCAACGCGGTCGAGGCGATCGCCGAGATCTCCCGGATCATCTCGGAGATCAACGACTACCAGGTGACCATCGCGTCCGCGGTGGAGGAGCAGACCGCCACCACCAACGAGATGAGCCGCAGCATCGGCGACGCCGCGCACGGCAGCACCAACATCGCCGAGAACATCAACAGCGTGGCCCAGGCGGTGCAGGCGCAGACCGGCGCCCTGACCGAGGCCGACCAGTCGGTGACCGAGCTGAGCCAGGTCGCCGACGAGCTGCGCGCCGTCGTCGCCCGCTTCCGCGTCTAGATTCGAGGGTAAGCCGATGCGACTGTTCGGCAACATCAAGATCGGCGCCCGGCTGGCCGGTGCGTTCACCGGCGTCTGCGTCTGCATGGTGGTCGCGCTGGGCGTCGCCTTCTGGGGGCAGCACCAGTCGTCGGACGCCACCGAACGGCTCGTCGCGGCCGGCGAGCTGCGCCGTCTCGCGCTCGACGCCAAGTTCCAGGCGGCCGACTTCAACGGCTGGCAGAACGCGTACGCCTACGACATCCAGCGCGGCGTCAAGGGCGCCGCCTCGGACACCACCGGGTCGCGCAAGAGCTTCCTGGCGTCGACCGCGGCGTTCGCGGCCGACCTCACCGAGTTGCAGGGCCAGGACCTGAGCACCGAGGAAACGGCGGCACTCACCGCCGCGGCCGACGCGTTCGATGCGTACCAGACCGTCGACGACGAGATCATCGCCGCCTTCCGCCTCGGAACGGCGGCCGGCCTGGCCAAGGCCGGCACCATGGTCACCGGCATCTCGAACGAGCACATGAGCACGATCGCCGACAACATCGACAAGCTTTCCGACCTGACCAGCGCCGCGGCCACCGCCGCCAAGGCCGACGCCGTCTCGGCCGCGAACACCTCGCGCACCCTCATGCTGATCGCCGGCGCCCTCAGCCTCGGCCTGGCCGCGGCGCTCGCCGTGCTGGTCACCCGCAGCATCACCAGGCCGCTCGGACTGGCCGTCGCCACGCTGCGCGCGGTCGCCGCCAAGGACCTCACCGTGCAGGCCCCGGCCGACGGCCGCGACGAACTCGGCACCATGGGCCGGGCCGTCAACAGCACCCTCGAGGTGCTGCTCGGCACGTTCACCCGGATCAACGACCACAGCCGTACGCTGGCCGGCGCCTCGCACGAGCTCACGATGGCCTCCGGTCGCATCGCCGAGGCCGCCGGCAACGCCTCCGGCCAGTCGGAACGAGTCTCCTCGGCGGCCGAGGAGGTGTCCCGCAGCGTGCAGACCGTCGCGGCCGGCACCGAGCAGATGAACGCCGCCATCCGGGAGATCGCGGACAGCGCCGGTCTCGCCGCCGGGGTCGCCGCCACCGGCGTCGACAGTGCCCGCGAGGCCGGCGAGACGATCAGCCAGCTCGGCCGCTCCAGCGCCGAGATCGGCGAGGTCATCAAGCTGATCACGTCGATCGCCGAGCAGACCAACCTGCTCGCCCTCAACGCCACCATCGAGGCCGCCCGCGCCGGTGAGCAGGGCAAAGGCTTCGCCGTGGTGGCGAGTGAGGTCAAGGATCTCGCCCAGGAGACCGCCAAGGCGACCGAGGACATCGCCGCCCGGGTGCAGGCCATCCAGCACGACACCACCGCGGCGATCACCGCCATCGACCGGATCACCGGCATCATCGGCCAGGTCAACGAACACTCGACGACGATCGCCGCGGCCGTGGAGGAGCAGACCGCGACGACCGCCGAGATGGGTCGCAACATCACCGAGGCCGCCACCGGCTCCGGCGAGATCGCCGAAGGCATTCATGGGGTGGCGACCTCGGCGCAGATCACCGCCGAGGGCGTGGTCGAGGCCCAGCAGACCGCGGAGAGCCTCGAAGTCATGTCCCGCGAGCTGCAGGAGATCGTCGACCAGTTCCAGACGACCCGCGCTTAGCCCTTCTTCGACCCTTCGATGACGAGGGCGGTCAGCAGCAGGGCCGCGCCCACGATGCCGGCCGGGCCGAGCCGGTCACCGAGGATGAGCACCGACAGAACCGTCCCGACCAACGGTTCCAGCAGCGCCATCAGGGCGGCGGTGCCGGCCTGCGCATCGCGGAGACCTCGGAAGTATGCGGCGTACGCCATAGCGGTCGGTCCGGCACCCAGCAGGAGCAACAGGCTGAGCGCGCCCGTCGTCGGGGTGAAGGTGAGGCCGCCGCCGGCCGCGGCGATCGGCGCGAGCACGAGCGCGCCGAGGGTGAAGCCGAAACCGGTGGACGCCATCTCGTCGAGACCCGCCACCGACCGGCTCCCGATCACCGTCATGGTGGCAAACCCCGCTGCCGCGAGCAGCGCAAACCCCGCTCCGGCAAGCATCGTGGTCAGGTTTCGCCCGCTTGACGGTACGCCGATGAGCAGCGTCAGCCCGACGATCGCGAGGCCGACCGTGGCCAGCGCCCGGCGGTCGGCCCGCCGTCGGCCCATGGCGCTCTCCGCCGCCAGCACGAGCACCGGGGACGCACCGATGGTGATCAGCGTGCCCAGGCTGACCGAGATGGTCGACACCGCGGCGAAGTAGCAGGCCTGGAACTCGGCGGCGAGCAGGCCGATGAGCACGACCCGGGTGATCTGGGGCCGGGTGCGCGGGATGCTCCGCCCGGTGAGCAGGACGACGAGGACGAGGAGGAGGCCGCCGACGGCGAGGCGGTAAGCGCCGATCGCCGGGGAGGTCAGGCCGGTGTGCTGGGCGAGAAGGGTGCCGGTGAGGCCGCCGGCGCCCCACAGGCTGCCGGCGAGGACGAGGAGCCAGAGGCCGCTGGTCTTGTTGTTTTCCTTGCCGTCGGCCTTGGCTTTTTGGCCGGAATCGATCTGTGTGGTCACGTGCTGGTGCTCCTGCTTCTGCGAAATCGACATGGGATCGCGGAAGCGGGCCGGGTTCAGATGCGCGTCATCGCGCGCCGAGGCGATATTCGCTCGTCGGCGCTGTGTCCCGGCTCGCTCAGGAGACCGGGTCCCGGCTCGCTCAGGAGACCGGCGGGGAGATGATGGTGCGCGGCATGCGGCGATACTAGCGGATAGCCTCAGCGTATGAATGACGAGGAGGCCGGGCGGCGGCGCGCCCGGGGCGAGCTCGAGTCCGAGGTGATGGCCGCTCTCTGGGCGGCCGGCGAGCCGCTGACTCCGGCCGGGGTGCAGGCCGCGCTGGGGGCCGGCCTCGCCTACAACACGGTGCAGACCATCCTGATCCGCCTCCTGGAGAAGGACCTGGTCCGCCGTGGGCCGGCCGACCGCGGCCGCGGGCACGCCTACTGGCCGGCCCAGGACGCGGCGACGCTGACCGCCACCCGGATGCGGGCCGCGCTCGACGAGCGGCCCGACCGGCAGGCCGTGCTGCAGCAGTTCGCGGCCGGTCTGCAGGACGACGACGTGGAAACCCTCCGGGCCCTGCTGGCGGAGCGCGAGTCATGACCGTCACCGTCTACCTGCCGCTGCTGCTCCCGGTTCTGGTCGCGCTGGCCGCGCGCCGGCTGACCGACCGCGCCCGGCCGCGGGCCGCCGTCCTCGGGCTGGTGGCCGCCTCGGTGCTGACCGCCGCCACCTCGGTCTGGTCGCTGCTCCTGCTGGTGCTCACCCTCTTCGACGACCTGCCGGCGATGAAAGCCCTGAACATCCGCTCCGGCATGCACCTGCCCGAGCCGGTCCCGGACTGGGTGGCGATCACCGCGTCGGTCGTGCTGGCCGCGTGCCTGATCAACCTGGCGCACGACGTGCATCACCGCCGGAGCACCGCGCGCCGGCTGCGCAACGCCGGGCCGGCCGCGGGCGGCGTGGTCGTCGCCGACTGGTCCGAGCCGCTGGCCGTGGCCGTTCCCGGCCGGCCCGGCCAAGTCCTGCTGACCACCGGCATGCTCAAGGTTCTCGACGCCGATGAACGCCGGGCCGTTCTCGCCCACGAGCGTGCCCACCTCACCCATCGCCACCACGTTGCGGTCCTGCTCGCGAGCGCGGCGGCCTCGGTCAATCCGCTGCTGCGGCCCGCCCGGGACGCGGTCACCTACCTGGTGGAGCGCTGGGCCGATGAGGAAGCCGCCACCGGGCTGGGCAACCGTGACCTGGTGGCCCGGGCGGTGGCGCGGGCGGCGCTTGCCACCGCCGACTTCAAGACCCCGGCGCCGGCTCTGGGCGTGCACGGCGGCGTGATCGTCCGCCGCGTCAAGGCTCTGCATCGGCCGGCCCCGTCCGAGGCTCGGTGGCAGTTGGCGCTGCCGGCCGCGGCGGTGATCGCCTGCCTGATCCTGGCGGCCAACGCCACCCTCGACTTCGTCGACGTCCTGAACGCGTGGCTGATTCGCTGACCTGGCCGGTGTCGCGGCCTGCAGCAGCGAGGGCGGCGGTGTCGCCCTTCCGTCCATCGCGCGGCGTCCGGCCTGATCCTTATCCGGCCTGTTGCGGGGGCACCGAGTGACGCTCCATCCACACGATCTCCGGCCAGCCGGGCCGCTCGCCCGCCTCCCGGCGCAGCTCGGTGAAGCCCCGGCCCGCGTAGAACCCGGCCGCCCGCGAGTTGCCCGCCACGTACTCGAGGCGCACCGCAAGGCCGCCCGCCCGCTCGATCAGCCCCGCCATCAGCGCCGACCCGGCACCGGTCCCCTGCGTCTCCGGCAGCACGTAGAGCTTCCAGATGATCGGCACCGCGCCGCGCAGATCGATGTTCCCGACGCCGACCAGGCCGCTGCCGTCCTCGGCCACCAGCACCGTGGTGTCCCCCAGGCTGCGCGCGATCGCCGCCGGCGACCACCAGGCGGCAAGCCCGTCCCGCACATACTCGTCACCGGCGAACGCATAGGTCGCCGGCCACGTCTGCTGCCCGATCGCCACGATCGCGTCCACATCTTCGGCCCTGGCGTCTCTGATCAGCATCCGCCGATTGTGCCGCGCCCGGCGAGGGCAGCGCTGCCCCGGCACACGCCGGCCGGGGCGGCCACCTCGGTGGCTCGCCGCATTCCGCCGCATGGCTCGCCGTCGCCGTTTGCCACGGCTCGATGAGACCAGCCTGCGCGGCTACCTGCAGGCCGTCGGGCCGACCGCCGCGGACCCCGACGCCGCTGCCGTCTTGCCGTTCGGGCCGACCACCGCGGACCCCGACGCCGCTACCGTCTTGCCGTTCGGACTGACCGCCGCGAGGGCCGTCAGCGCGCCGCCGACCGCGGCGACCACCGCGGTCACCGCGACCGCCCGCAGCCCCCGCCGCCGAACCCGCTGACCGCGCATCACCTGATAGGCAAACCCGGCCCGGTCGCTGTACACGGGCACCAGCTGCCGGAACTGACCCCCGGTCGTCCGCGCCGCCGTCCCGGCGTCGGCCATTGCGTCCCACGGCTCGTAGTCACGTCGTCCCATCGGTCATCCCCTTCGGCAAGGCGTCGGCAACATGCCCAGCGGGCAGCCACGACCGGCCTCTGCCCTCCGCGCGCGCCGAACGCGATGCCTCACCCGCACTGGATGAACGTCCACGTGACCGACCAGATCCGGAACGCCGTTCCGGCGCGCTGGCCCACCGGGGGCCACGGGGAGCATCACGGCCCGCGCACGATCACTCGCCAGCGCCAACTCCCGGCGCGGAACACAGCCGACCCGCGGTCAGGTCAGGGAGCGGACCGCGGTGAGGATGGTGGTCGGGTCGGGGTGTGGGGCGCCGTCGGCGCGGACGTCGGCGAAGCGGACCGTGCCGGCGCGGTCGGCGATCACCACGGCCGGGAACGGCAGGACCGAGCGGCGGCCACCCAGCATCGCGTCGGCGCCGGGCTCGTGGAAGCCCAGGTTGAACGCGTCGATCAAGGTGTGGCGGACGTCGGCCGCGACGAAGTAGGTCAGGTCGTGGCGGCGTTTGATCTCGGCCAGCCGCTGCGGGATCTGCGGGCTCACCGCGACCAGGTGCGCGTCCGTGCCGGCCAGCGCGGGGACCAACTGGTGCTGGTAGGCGGCGAGGGCGGTGTTGCAGGGCTCGGACGATGCGTACCGGAAGAAGACCAGCACGATCGGGCCGGTCAGCCGCAGGCGGTCGAGGTGGATCGGGCCGAGGTCGGCCTCGAGCAGCGGCTGCGACGGCAGCCGGTGGCCGGGTTTGACCATGCGGTTCCAGATGGCGTCGCGGTCGAACTGGCGGCGTAGCGCCTCGTCGTCCGCGGGCCGCCGGGCCGACGGCACATGCCGGTGCACGGCTGTAGTCATCGCGCCCCTCCTAACACCTATCTTACCTATAGGAGTGATGAGCGTAGCGCACAGACTCCACCCGCAATGCCCACCACACCTCCACAGTGCTCGATAGTGCCACCCGACGCCAAATTCACTGGGAGAGACGCACGTCTCACCTCCACAGCGGTGACCACATCAGGCTCACCCGCGTTCCGGCTCCCGCACAATGAGACAAGGCCAGGCCAATAGACCATGGCCAGACCAACATGTGAGAACCGACGCATGACCAGAGGGTGACGAACGAACGCGGGGTCAGATTCCCGCCACGACAACAGCGGCAATGGCCGAGGCGACAGCAAGGAGCACAGCGGCCACAGCGGCCACAGCGGCCACGGCGGCCACGGCAGCCGACCGGCGACACGGACCACCGCGCAGCGCGGGCCACCCGAAGCCCACCAACGTGTTGACGGTCAACACGAAATCAACACGTCAACACATGACGCGTTCAGCAATGTTGATCCAGTCAACACGTTGCTCGGACGGCACCTCCAGCAGGGCGAGTAGCGCGAGCACCGCAGGCCAGGCGGGCGGCCATTGTGGGCCGGGCTGCGGACTCGGCGAGCGCGAGGACCGCAAGCTCTCCGGAACCCGCATGCTCGGCGGGCGTCGACGACCGCGTCGACGACCGCGGCGGCGCCGCGGCGGGCGACCGACAGGACGAGCAACGCCGGCACCGCAAGTCAGGCAGGCATCGCGGGCCGGGCTGCGGACTCGGCGGGCGCGACGGCCGCAAGCACTTCGGACCCCGCCTGCTCGGCGAGCGTAGTTGAACGCGGGGTCGGCGTGGCGGGCGAGCGGCGGGCTGGGCGGAGCGCGATGGCTGCTGCGGCGGCTACTGCGGTGGCGAGGATGGCTCCGGCTATCGCCATTGTGGTGAAAGCGCTCGTATATGCCGGGACAGCCTCGGCCAGGAGCAGCTCTCCTGCGCGGGACGGCAACGTGTGGGCGGTTGCCACCGCCTCGCCGAAGGTTGCGTCGGGGGGCAGGCCGAAAGCGGTCAACGCCGGGGCGGCGGCGTGCCGGTAGACCGCGACCATCAGCGAGCCCAGCACCGCGATGCCGAGGGCGCCGCCCAATTCGCAGCCGGTTTCGGCCAAGGCCGCGGCCATTCCGGCGCGGGCCGGGGGCGCGGTCGACACCACCAGGTCGGTGGTCAAGATGTAGGCGGGGGCCAGGCCGATCGAGAAGACGATCGCGCCGGTGATCACATTGGTCAGGCCACCCATCGCCATGATCGCCAGGCCGGTGGCGATGGCGGCCAAGCCGGTGGCGATCACGTAGCCGGCCGGGATCCATCGGGTCAGGAGCGGGCCGAGGAACGACGCGGCCAGGTAGGCGAGCACCGACGGCAGGGTCCACAAGCCGGCCTGGAGTGGGGACAGGCCGAGGGCCAGCTGCAGGTATTGGGCCACCCCGATCTGGCTGCCGTAGTGGACGAAGAAACTCAGGGCGTTGACGATCAGGGCGACCGTGGTTCGCCGGTTGCGGAAGATCGTCAGGTCGAGCAGCGGCTGCGGGATGCGGCGCTGGCGGCGCACGAACAGCACGGCCAGGGCCGCCGACGCCGCGATGGTCAGGAACGGCACTGAGTGCCAGCCGGAGGCGGCGAGCTGCTTTACGCCGTACACAAAAAGAAGCACCGCGGCGAGGCTCTGCAGCGCGCCGGCGATGTCGAAGCCGGTGGCGCTGCGGTCCCGGGACTCGGGCAGGAGGAACGGGCCGAGCGTGAGCAGCAGCAGCACGGCGGGGACGGCCAGCACGAAAACCGAACCCCACCAGAAATGCGTGAGGAGTACGCCGCCGATCAGCGGGGCGGCTATTCCGCCCAGGGAGAAGCTGGCGCTCCACACGCCGAGCGCTACGGTGCGGGCGCGCGGGTCGGGGAACATCGTCCGGATCAGCGCGAGGGTCGACGGCATCAACGACGCGCCGGCCAGGCCCATCAGGACTCGGGCGGCGATCAGCTGACCGGGGGTGGTGGCGAAGGCGGCCAGCAACGACGCCGCCCCGAAGGCGCCGGCTCCGGCCAGCAGCAGGCGTCGGCGGCCGATTCGGTCGCCGAGCACGCCCATCGCGATGAGGGCGCCGGCCACCACGAACACGTAGCTGTCCATGATCCAGAGCAATTGGACGCTGGTCGGCCGGAGGTCGGCGGTGAGCTGCGGCGTGGCCAGGTAGAGCACCTCGGCGTCCAGGGATACCAGCAGGCAGGGCAGGGCCAGGACGGCGAGTCCGACCCAGCTCTTGGTCGCGGTCATGGTCACTCCCCGATCTTCGTCACGCATTGAAGCCATCCATCACGTTACGCATGACGACTCCGGCGCGCAACGCGAAGAACCGAGCCAATGCGTTACGATCGAGGGGTGGCGACAAGGATCGCGGTCATGGCGATGCCGGAGCTGGTCGCGCTCGTCAACGAGTGGGGCACGCTTCCGCGCGCACTCGACCCACGCGAGCGCGGCGACGACCCGGGGCTGACCGCCCTGGCCGACGAGTTCCACCCGATCTTCGCGGCGGCCGATGCCGCGCAGCGGGCCCGGCTGATCACGGCACTGCTCCAGGCGGCGAAGGTTCGCCCGGTGCTCACCGCCGCCGCCGACGGCACGCTCAGCGAGGAATGGACCGTCGACAACCCCGCGCACGCCGGCCGGGCAGCGGCCGCGCTGGCCCTACGGCATCACCTGGCCGAGCATCCGGGCCGCATCGGGGTCTGCGCCGACGATCAGTGCGCCGACGTGTACGTCGACAACTCCCCCGCCGGCCGCCGCCGCTTCTGCTGCCTGACCTGCCAAAACCGAGCCCGAGCCGCAGCCTTCCGAAAGCGCGGCAAGCAGCCGGCCCAGCGCAAGCCGGCCGACAAATAGCGCGGAAGCAACCCGCCCAGCACAAGCCGGCCGACAAGCAGCGCGGAAGCAACCCGCCCAGCACAAGCCGGCCGACAAGCAGGGCTGGCTCAGCGCAGGTAGGACAGCGAGGGCAGTCGGGCGATGTAAGCGTCGATCAAGCGGCGCGCGATCGGCACCGAATCGACGAGCGGGTGCAACGCCATGGCCCGTACCGCAATGGCGCGGGATTCTTCCGCAGCGGCCGCCAGCACCGCTCGTTCGGTGGTTTTGATCCGCCGGACCAATGCGATGCCGTGCGACGGCACAAATGCCCCCGGATAGGGGTGCGCGCCCGCCGCGTCGACCTCGCACGGCACCTCGACCACCGCGTCGTCGTCCAAGGCGGCGATGGTGCCGCGATTGCGGACATTCACGATCAGCGAAGTGGGCTGATTCCGCGCGATCGCCATCATCAGCGCCAGCGCGATCCGCTCATATCCCCCGCCCTCGGCGTCATCGCGCTCGCCGAGGCCTTCGAGGGCCATATAGGTCGCGTCCCGCTGCCGCAGCGCCGCCTCCCACGCGCCGAGCGGATCGTCCGACGCCAATTCCCGGTAGCACTCCTCCTGCTGCCGGAGCAGGAATTCGCCACGGGTCTCGGTCGCGTCCAACTCGGCCCGCACCATGTCCGCGGTGTCGTAGTAGTAGTGCAGGTATTCGTTCGGCACCGCCCCGAGCTCGCGCAGCCGCGAAGCCCCGAAAAGCCGCCCTTCTTCGAAGGACGCCAGGCCATCGTCATCCTTCAGCAGCTGCGGCAGCAGGTTTTCCGACCCGTTGTGTACGCCGGTGAGCCAGCCGAGGTGATTCAATCCGGCGTATTCCACCCGGGCCGCCGGATTGCCCAGGGCGCGCACGACGCGCCGGGCGAGGGCCGACGGCGAATCGCAGATGCCGATGACCCGGTCGCCGAGATGGGCCGCCATCGCCTCGGTGACGAGTCCGGCCGGATTGGTGAAGTTGATGACCCAGGCCGAGGGCGCGACGAGCGCGATCCGCCGGGCGATGGCGGTGGCGACCGGAACGGTGCGCAGCCCGAAAGCAACCCCGCCGGCCCCGACCGTTTCCTGCCCGAGAACCCCTTCGCCGAGCGCGACCCGTTCGTCGATGACCCGCCCGGCGAGCCCTTCGACCCGAATGGCGCTGAACACGAAGTCGGCGCCGGTGAGCGCTTCGGTGAGATCGGTGGTCGCTTCGACGGCCGGGGCAGCGGAGACAGCCGCGGCCTGCGCCGCGAGAACGCGCCGAATGGCGGACAGCCGCCCGTGGTCGACGTCGTGCAGAACCACCGTCCCGATCGGCGAATCCGGCCCGAGAAGGGCACCGAAGACGAGCGGCACCCGGAATCCGCCGCCGCCGAGAATGGTGAGCTTGAGCCGGTCAGTCGTGGGCATGCGCATCCGATAGCCGGGCAATCGTGGCCCCCGCGCGGCGAACGGAACGCCGCTCGCCATCGGGGATGACGTCGTCGAGGAATTGATAGCGCGCGGCGAGGACGGCCGAGGCCCGTGCGGTCCGCCACCAGTCGGCGATGTCGCCCCAGCCGGGCGCCGACAGGGAGCCGCCGAAGTGCTGCACCGACAGCGAGGCGATCAGGTTGGCGAAGGCGAGTCGCTGCTCGAGCGGCCACCCGGAGAGGGTGCCGAGGATGAAGCCGGCCATGAAGACGTCGCCGGCCCCGGTCGGGTCGAGCGCCTCGACCGGCACGGCCGGCACGCGCACGAGCTCGCCGGTGGCCGAGTCGATCGCGATGGCGCCGTCCGAGCCGCAGGTCACGACCACGACCGGGACGAGCCCGGCGAGCCGGCGGGCGGCCTCCTCCGGCGACGAGGCGCGGGTGTAGCTCATCGCCTCGACCGAGTTCGGCAGGAAGGCGTAGCAGTCGGAGAGCATGTCGAGGGCTTCGGCCGGCCATGCGGCGCTGGCGTCCCAGCCGACGTCGGCGAAGACCAGGGTGCCGGCCGCGCGGGCCTCGCGCACCCACGGCAGCGGGTCCTTGGTGAGGCTCACCGACGCGGCCCGGGCCGCGGGCAGGCCGTTGACCAGGCCGTCGGCGTTGAGCGGCGGCGGGTGGTCGTGGGTGATCATGCTGCGGTCGCGGTCGTAGGAGAGCGAGACGGTGACCGGCGAGTGCCCCTCGATCCGCCGCGAATAGGTCAGATCCACGTTCTCCTGGGTGCAGAGGATGGAGGCGCAGAAATCCCCGTACGCGTCGGTGGCGATCGCCGTGCCGAGGCCGGTCCGCAGGCCGAGCCGGGCCGCCGCGACCGCGAGGTTCGCCACCCCGCCGGGGCAGGAGCCCATGCCGGTGGCCCACACCTCGGTGCCCGGCCGGGGCATTTCGCGCAGGCCGGTGAAGACGATGTCGAGGTAGACGACTCCCGGGACGAAGAGGTCCATCCGGTGATCGTAATTCCTACCCCCGCTCGGGGATCCTCTGATCAGCACCGCAGGAGAGTGATCCTGCTTGCAGAGCTATGTTCGGCCCAACCTGGTGAAGGACAGCGCGAAGACGGTCGACGCGACCCAGCCGAGCATCGTGCAGAGGTTGAGCAGCCAGGCGAGCAGCGGCCCGTGTCGCTCGGAGACCGGGTACCAGGTCGACCGCTGGTGCAGATCGATCAGCGGGACCACGGTGTCGACGGCGAAGAAGAACGGGTTGAGGCAGCGCACCTTGCCGTCACCGCAAGGGTGGTCGGACCGCACCGACCCCACGGCCCCGGCCGGGCTGAAGACCTGGGCGTTCTGGTCGGTGGCCCGCATCTGCTCCTGCACGACCGGCAGGCTCAGCGCGACCGTGACCGCGGCGAGCAGCGCCAGCAGCAGGTAGAGCGCGCGCTGCGGCCGGAAGCCGTAGCGGACCGTGACGTCCTGCAGCACATCGAAGACCCGGCGAGGCAGGGCCTGGGTCCGGCGGGCGCGGCGATACTGCGCCACCAGCACGGTGTCCGCGCCGTCCCGGTCCCCGGCCGCCCGCAGCACCGCCGCCAGCCGCTCCCAGGCCCGCGGGTCGAACGGCTCCATCCGATCCAGCCAGGCGATCCGGGTGGCCGCGTCCCAGACCGCGTGGCCGCGCCCCTCGATCGGCTCGAACCGTTCGTAGCCGAGCCCGCCGATGTAGGAGCCGGCCGGCCAGTCCTGGAGCGCGCGATCGGCGAGGAAGGGGGTGGTCGT
The DNA here is from genome assembly GCF_016862175.1 of Paractinoplanes durhamensis. GTDB lineage: Bacteria > Actinomycetota > Actinomycetes > Mycobacteriales > Micromonosporaceae > Actinoplanes > Actinoplanes durhamensis. Next base: position 219,629 of record NZ_BOML01000050.1, read on the forward strand.
GCCGGTGAGGTCGACGGTGCCGTCGAGCACCTGCCAGCCGAGGCTGAACCCGCCCCGGATCTCGGCCGAGATCGCCTCGAAGGCACAACTACGCACGTTGGCCTCGCCCGGCGGCTCAAGCCCGGCGACGGCGCGCCAGGCCAGGGTGGCGCCGTCGGCCCGGAAACGGCCGCCGATCACTGCACGGTTGAGGACAACCACCCCCACCGACCGGAAGCGGCCGCAAAACCGCACGTTGCCGGCGATGTTCGCCATGTTCAGGCCGATGGTCTTGTCACCGGGGTTGTGCACGAAGCCGTCCGTGGCGTCGACGACCCCGGTGATCGTCGCGCCACGAAAGTTGAGGCTGCCGCCGAGGGCGGTGACCCGGCGGAGCCGCACGTCGCCGGCGACGCGCGCGTTGACGACAGCCAGGCACCGACGCAGGGCGGGTTTCGTGAGGACCGCGTCCTCCAGATTGATCGGCCCCTCGATCTTGGCGTTGTTGAGGTCGACCCGGCCCTCGACCGACACACCCGGCGCCTCGAAGCCCCCGCCCAGCACGCCCTGCACCAGGTCGATCGCGGTGTCGCCGGGATTCCAGACGGCTCCCGCGATCTTGACGCCGCCGTCGAACTGAGCACCGGGAAGCACGAGCCCGCCCCGGACGACGGTCTCCCCCTCGATCACCAGCCCGCCGTGCGCCGTGAGCCGCGGTGCCAGCAGAAACGTGCGGGCCGCCCGCGGGGCGGAGTTGTAGAAATGCGCGCCGCCGCCTGCCGCCGGCGCGGTCAGACTCGCGTTCCGGATGAACAGGTCACCGCGGATCGTCGCGTGACTCATCTCGATCCGCCCGCGCACGTGGCACCGCCGGCCGGTGTTCGGCGAGTCCAGCAGGAAGACGCTGCCGCCGATCGAGGCCTTCGACAGGTCGATCGCCCGCCCGTCGGCCGGGGCGAACTCGGCGCCGATCAGGTCGAGGCTGCCGCCGAGGTGGATGGCCGGCATCCGGACCTCGCCGGTGGCCCGGAAGCCGTCCAGGAGCCGGATGTTGCCGGCCACCCGGATCCGGTCGGCGTGCAGCGCCCGCCCGGTGGCCGGCCGGATCTGGGTGCCGGCCATGACGACGCTGCCGCCGACGTCGGCCTCGGTGAGCCAGATGCTGGCGGTGGTGCGGTTCTCGGACCGGGCCGGGAGGTCACCGGTGACCACCATCCCGGACACGACGAGGTCCCGGGAGATCCGGGCACCGGCGGCGATCAGGCCGGGCAGCGCGTGCCCGTCGCCCTCGATGACCAGCTGGTGCAGGCGCGCCCCCTGCACGTTGACCGGACCGGTGAACCGGCAGTCGGTGAAGCGCAGCGGCACGGACACCTCGCAGGCCCGCAGATCGAGCGCCCCGGTGATCGTCGCCCCGGCGATCCGCAGCCCGGAGGGGGCGGCCAGGCAGGCCGCGCGCAGGTCGTCGGCATCGACCTGGGCGAAGTCCACGACTACACAGTAGAGCGGGACGCGAGGACGGTCACCCCGTCCCCGCGTCTCCGCGATCCCTCTCCCCAGAGGCTTCTTAGTCGGTCACCCAGACCGCGTCGCCGGCGGCCAGGTCGCCCGACGCCCCGCCGACGACCTCGACCCGCCAGGGCAGCGCCGGCCCGTCCCGCTCGACCCGGATCGCCGTGCCGTCCCGGGTCACGGTGAACGTGCTGGTGCCGACGTACACCGTCGTACTCCCCTCGGCCGGCTCGTAGAGCCGCAGCGTGACCCCGTCGGCGTGGTCGTAGTCCGGGCGGTCGGTGCGGTTGCCGATGGCCAGCACCGCACCCGGCCGGACCAGCAGCGGCGCGCTGTCGAAGCCGTGCGTCTCGGTGACCCAGGCCGGCCCTTCGACGATCTCCTCGTTGGCGAAGCGGGTCCAGCGACCGGCCGGCACGTAGTAGGTGACCTCGCCGGCCTCGGACAGCACCGGCGCGACCAGCAGATCCCCGCCCAGCAGATACTGCCGGTCGAGGTGGGTGACGGCCGGGTCGGCCGGGAACCCGACGATCATCGGCCGCATCACCGGCAGGCCGGTCAGGTGCGCCTCGCGGGCGGCGCCCAAGAGATACGGCATGAGCCGGTACTTGAGGTGGGTGAACTTGCGCAGCACCTCGACCGATTCCTCGTCGAACAGCCACGGCACCCGGTACGAGTGGTTGCCGTGCAGCCGGCTGTGCGAGGAGAGCAGCCCGAACGCGATCCACCGCTTGAACACGGCCGGGTCGGGGCGGCCCTCGAAGCCACCGATGTCGTGGCTCCAGAAGCCGAACCCGGACGACATCAGCGACAGCCCACCGCGCAGCGACTCGGCCATCGACTCGTAGGTCGCCGAGTTGTCGCCGCCCCAGTGCACCGGGAACTGCTGCCCGCCGACGGTGGCCGAGCGCGCGAACAGCACCGCCTCGCCTTCGCCGCGAGCGTCCCGCAGCACGTCGAACACGACCTGGTTGTAGATCTGCGTGTAGTAGTTGTGCATGCGTTCGGGGTCGGAACCGTCGTGCCACACGACGTCGGTCGGGATGCGTTCGCCGAAGTCCGACTTGAAGGCATCGACGCCCATGTCGACCAGGGCCCGCAGTTTCCCGGCGTACCATTCGCGCGCCGCCGGGTTGGTGAAATCGACGAGCGCCATTCCGGCCTGCCAGCGGTCCCACTGCCAGACGTCACCGTTCGCCTTGCGCACGAGATAGTCGTTCGCCAATCCCTCGGCGAACATCGAGGACCGCTGCGCGATGTACGGGTTGATCCAGAGACAGGTGCGCAACCCGCGGTCGGAGAGCCGCTTGAGCATGCCCGGCGGGTCCGGGAAGATCCGCGGGTCCCATTCCAGGTCGCACCAGTGGAACTCGCGCATCCAGAACGTGTCGAAGTGGAACACGCTCAGCGGCAGGTCCCGCTGCGCCATGCCGTCGACGAACTGGTTGACCGTCTCCTCGTCGTAGGGGGTGGTGAACGAGGTGGTCAGCCACAGCCCGAACGACCAGGCCGGCGGCAGCGCCGGACGCCCGGTCAGCGCGGTGTACTTGCGGAGAACATCGGCCGGCGTCGGCCCGTAGATCACCAGATAGGAAAGGGTCTGCCCGGCCACGCTGAACTGGGTGCGCGACACCATTTCGCTGGCGACCTCGAACGACACCTTCCCCGGGTGGTCGACGAGCACGCCGTACCCCTGATTGGTGAAGTAGAACGGCACGTTCTTGTAGGCCTGCTCGCTGCTGGTGCCGCCGTCCTCGTTCCAGATGTCGATGCTCTGGCCGTTCTTGACGAACGGCCCGAACCTCTCCCCCAGCCCATAAACGGCTTCGCCCACCCCAAGATCAAGTTGCTCGTGTACGAACTGAGCACCGTCCTGAGTGTCGACGATGCCCATGCCCTTCCAGCCGCTACCGGTGAGCCGCTTGCCATCCGCGAGGAAATCGAGACCCCATTCCTCACCGCCCCGGAACTGTGCGGTCAGCGCGCCGGAGGTGAGCGCCGAGTCGGACACGCTGACCTCGTGCTCTTCACGGTTTAGCGCGAAATTTGGCCCTTTGGCGACTCCGCCCAGGAAATGGCCGATCGTCACCCGGATGACGTCCGGGGCCGGCGCCTCGCACCTGATCGTGATGATCGGTGCGTCCAGGGTGTCGCTGCGGGTCTGCACCCGCTTCGCGGTCGCGAACGCGGTCAGGGTGTCGCCCTCGATCGAGCTGTCGTGCAGCTGAGCGGGGTGCAGCACGGTCAGCCCGGCGCGCTTGAGCCAGAAGCCGTCGGTGAACTTCATGAAGAGTCCCTTTACTTGATGGCGCCGGCAGTGATGCCGCGGGTGAGCGTGCGCTGGAAGATCACGAAGAACAACATCGCCGGGAGGATGCCGATCAGCGCCGAGGCACTGGTCGTGGTGGCGTCCATCAGGCGGTCGCCCTGCAGGACGCCGAGGGCGACCGGCACGGTCTGGTTGTCGTTGGAGATCAGGAACACCAGCGGCAGGAAGAACTCGTTCCAGGTCCAGATGAAGAAGAAGGTGAACAGCACGCCGAGGGTGGGCCGGCTGACCGGGACCACGACACGCCACAGGGTTCGCCACTTTCCGGCGCCATCGACGGACGCGGCGTCCAGCAACTCGGTCGGGAATTCGGCGTACACGCTGGTCAGCAGGTACGTACCGAAAGCGCTCTGGATGACCGTGAAGATGATGATGATCGACCACAGGCTGTCGTAGAGGCCGACCTGCTTGGACAGGTAGTACAGCGGGTAGACCAGCACCTCCTGCGGCAGCAGGTTGGCGACCAGGAAGAACACCAGGAACCAGATGCGGCCCTTCACCCGGCCGATGCCCAGGGCGTACGCGTTGAGGATGCTCACCACGACGGCCAGGACCGCCACGACCAGGCTGGTGAAGAAGCTGTTCCAGAGCTTCTGGCCGAAGTTGACCCGGTTCCAGAAGTTGACGATGCCGTCCCAGTAGAGGTGCCCGGGCAGCGACAGCGGCCCGTTGCTGGCGTAGTCACTCGGGCTCTTGACCGCGTTGATCGCGACCACCAGCAGCGGCGCGACCACCAGCAGCAGGAGAACGAGCAGGCCGATCAGGACGCCGAAGCGCAGCGGGTTGCGGTGCTTGGCCGCCTTGACCGGCTCTTCCGAGGCCGGCGCCGCATTCTTCACAGCGGTAACGGTCATGTCAGGCTCCGGCCTTCTCGGCCCGGTTCTGCAAGCGCAGGAACACGAACGCCAGCACGATGATGATCACGGTGAGCACGGTCGAGATCGCCGACCCGTACCCGACCTGGGCTTTTTCGAAGAAGTTCTTGTACGCGAAGTACGACGGCACCAGCGTCGCGTTGCTCGGGCCGCCGCCGGTCAGCACGAAGATCTGCCCGAAGATCTTCAGCGCGGCGATCGTGGTGGTCACCAGGACCACGTAGAACTCCGGCCGGATCATGTAGACCGTGATCTTGCGGAAGCGCTGCCACAAGGACGCGCCGTCCAGATCGGCCGCCTCGTAGAGGGAGGGGTCGATGCGCTGCAGGCCGGACATGAACATGACGATCGGGTAGCCCAGCTGGAACCAGATCATGATGGCCATGACGCTGTAGAGCGCGTATTTCGGGTCGCCCAGCCAGTTCCTCGCGAGACCGGACAGGCCGATCGAGTCGAGGATCTTGTTGAGCGCGCCGTAGTCCGGGTGCAGGATCCAGCCCCAGACGATGCCGGTCACCGCGACCGGGATGACCTGCGGCAGGTAGAAGCCGCTGCGGAACAGCGACGCCCACCGGTTGCTGAACTTCTTCGCGACGTAGTCGAACAGCACCGCCGCCAGCACCAGGCCGAGCAGCGTCGGCACCACCGCCATGGCCACGATCAGCAGCAAAATGTGCCCGAACGAGGACCAGAACAGCTCGTCCTCGAAGAGCCGGGTGTAGTTGTCGAAGCCGATCCACTTCTGGTCGCCGACGCCGTTCCACTTCGTGAAGCTGGTGTAGACCGTCATGATCAGCGGCACCACGATGATGGCCACCGACAGGATCACGCCGGGAATCAGGTAGACCGCATAGCCTTTCTTGCCGGCCATGTCACGTCCCTTCGTGCGGGGGGAGATCCGCGGGCGGCGCACCGGGCGCCACCCGCGGAGGGACGTCACTTACCGATGTCGGCGAGGTTCTCGTTGTACGGCTTGGCGATCTCGTCGAGGAACGCGGTGGGGGTCTTCGAGCCGTTGATCAGGCCCTGCACGCCGGAGACCAGGACGTCGTAGTAGCCGGGGGCCGGCCAGTCCGGGTAGAAGGCGAGACCGTCCTCGCTGGAGATCTTGTTGAAGGTCTCGATCAGTTCCTTGTTCTTCGGGTCGGTGATGGCGGCCGGGTCGGCCGCGATCGGGAGACCGCCGCTGTTGCCCAGCAGGTTCTGCACCTCGGGCTGCATGGTGATGTCGATGAAGTCGTACGCCAGGCTCTTGGCCTTGCTCTTCTCCGGGACGACCCAGAGGTTGCCGCTCGAACCCGGGTGCAGCTTGTTGCCGGGGAACAGGAACGTGCCCCACTTGAAGTTCTTCACCTCGGAGGCGAACCGGCCGTACCACCAGCTGCCGGAGATCAGGATCGGGAACTTGGCCTGCTCCCAGGCGACGCCCATGTCCTCGGCCTTGATGCCGGCCGAGTTCTTGGCGATGTAGCCCTTGCTCACCCAGTCGGCGAACGTGGTCGCGCCGTAGGTCAGCTGCTCGTCGTGGAAGTCCACCTTGTTCTTGTAGAGCTGGTAGTCGTCCACCCACGAGCGGTCGGCCTTGGAGAGGGCCAGCTCGTAGAAGATCTGCTGGGCGGGGTATTCCGCACCGCCGACCGAGAGCGGGGTGATGCCCTTGGCCTTGAACGCGTCGAGCACCTTGACGAACTCGTCGAGGGTGGTCGGCACCTGCAGGCCGTACTTGGCGAACATGTCCTGGTTGTAGTAGACCTCGACGAACTCGCCGTAGTTCGGGATGCCGAAGGTCTTGCCCGAGCCCATGATGCCGTCGTCGTCGTACTTGGCGGTGGTGGCCAGGCTGGAGCTCAGCTTCTTGTCCCAGCCCCGCTTCGACGCCTCGTCCGAGAGGTCGGTGAGCAGGCCCTGCTTGGAGAGCAGACCGGCGGTCGCGTTGCCCTTGTTGTATTCGAGAATGTCGGGTGCGCTGTCGGAGTTGAGGATCATCTGAGCGTTCTGCTGGATCTGCTCGAAGGACTTCTCCTCGAACTTCACCTCGACGCCCGGGTGGGACGCCTTGAACAGCTCGATCGCCTTGTTCCAGGCGACGCCCATGGCGCTGGTCGGGCCCTCGTAGTGCCACAGGGTGAGCGTCTTGGCGTCGCTCCCCTTATCGCTGTCTGAGCCGGAACCGCTGCATGCGGCCAAAGCCAGCGACGTGGCCAGCAACATCGCACCGGCAGCGACGCCGGCTCGTGATTTGAACATGCCGTCCTCCGGATGGGGGTCGTCGAAGCGCTTCGACGAACGATTGTCGAAGCGCTTCGACGCGGGACTTTCCGGTGACGTTAGGGGTGGCCACGCTCACGTGTCAACGGTGTGACGAAGAGATTTCACAACGGCGGTCAGGAAGCGGGCGACGCGCAGCTCTCCCGCTCGACCAGAGTCGGCGGCAGCAGCCGGACCGACTCGGTGTGCCGCCCATCGAGCAGCTTCATCACGGTCTCCACGGCCAGCCCGCCGACGTCGTGCGACGGGATGTCGACCGAGGTCAGCGGGATCGGCATGCCGAGCGCGACGTCGCGCGGGCAGACCGCCACCACCGAGATGTCCTCCGGGATCCGGCGCCCGGCCGACCGCAGCTGGTCGAGCAAGGGCCGGAGGGCCTCCTCGTTGTGCACCACCAGGGCGGTGACACCGGGCAACTCGGCGTCGATGTCGGCCAGGCACTCGCGCACCCCGGCCTGCCCCGGCTCGCACGGGTGGGTCATCGTCTCCAGGCCGAGCTCGGCCGATGCCTCGGTGAAGCCGGCCAGGAACCGCTCGGCGTAGCTGGTGCCGCGGCGGTAGACCGACGGCGACGGCCCGACCAGGGCGATCTTGCGATGCCCGTGCCAGGCCAGATGCCGCAGGGTCTCGGCCGCCGCGGCCGCGAAGTCGAGGTCGACGCAGACGATGCCGGCCGGGTCGCCGGGCAGCCCGATCAGCACCGTCGGCTGTTTGAGCCGGCGCAGCGCCGGGATCCGGACGTCGTCCTTCTCCACGTCCATCACGATCAGCGCATCGACCATCGTGCTGTGCGCGACCCGCTCCAGTCCGCTGGTGCCCTCGTCCTTGGTCAGCAGCAGCACGTCGTGGTTGTGGGTGCGGGCCGCGGTGACCACCGCCGTCGCGAACTGCATGATGACCGGCACGTTGACGTCCACCCGCAGCGGCACCACCAGCGCCAGCACGTTGGTCTTGCTGCTGGCCAGGGCCCGGGCGCCGGCGTGCGGGTGGAACCCGAGCTCGGCGATGGCGGCCTGGACCCGGGCCCGGGTCTGCGCCGAGATCGGACGACGGCCGCTCAGCACGTACGACACCGTGCTCGGCGACACCCCGGCGGCCCGGGCGACGTCGTTGATCGTCGGCACTGATCCTCCCCAGGTGTCCCGTTCGCGTTCCATGATGCGTCCTTGTTCGCCGATCCTAACGACCGGCAAGATCAGGGCCGATCCGATGCCGGAACGTCCCGCACCGGCACCCCGCCCCGCTGGCTCCCCTTGACCACGAGGTGCGGGGTCGCGACGGTCGACGGCTGCTCGGCGATCACCGCCACGGCCAGGGTGTTCGTGCCGTTGGCGTGCAGCACGCCGGTCGGCAGGACGAAGTCGGTCTGCGGCCCGATCGCGGTGCCGTATTGACCCACGTTCCACCCGTTCAGGTAGAGAATCGCCCGGTAACCGGCCGGTGTCGCTCCGTCGAAGCGCAGGGCCAGGGAGGTGTCCTGCCCGGCCGGGAGGTCGAGCCGGAAGTTGTCGCGCAGCCAGGTGACTCCGGCGGGCACGGTCTTCGATGCCTTCGGCCAGATGCGGTCGGCGTAGCCCGGCAGCGACCAGCCGGTCCGCTCGCCGTAGAGGCCACCGTTGTTGAGGCCGCCGCGGGCCGGGTCGATCTTCGCGGTGCCCTGGATCCGCCAGTCGATCGCGGCCGTGCCGATCCGGGCGCCGACCAGACCGCGCGGCTGGCGGAAGCGGTTGTCGTCGGCGGTCCAGTCGTCGTTGTGGCCCATGTTCTGGACGAGAACGGACAGCACGGCCCGCTCGCCGGCCCTGAGCAACCCGGCCGGGACGGTGAATTCACCATGGCCCGGCGACGGGTTGACCGGTGCCTCGGTGTCGAGCTCGACACCACCGGCGGCGGCCCCCAGGTAGCGGCCGTTCAGCCACACCAGGTAATCACCGCGCTTGCCGGTGATCGCGTTGAGGTCCACGGTCGCCTCACCCCCGGTAGCGGTGAAGTGCCCGCGGTACCAGACGCTCCCGGTGTGGAAGCCGTACTCGTCGCTGAACAGCACCGGCTGCGACATCGGCACGAACGGGCTGAGGCTGGTGCTCTTGTCGGCGACCGTCCACCGCGAGTCGTCGAAGGCCGGCTTCGCCTCGGGCGCCTCGCCCTGCTGCCGCCAGCCGTCGAGCGACGGCAGCGAAACCCCGCGGGGGCCGGGCAGCCTGCCTTCGAGAGTGCCGCTTGATGTCGTACGGGTCGGCACGCGCACGCCGTTGACCAGGACATCCTTGGCTGCGGCGAGGACCTCGAAGCCGCCCGCGGCCGCGGTGTCGGCCCGCAGCGCGACGGTCCCGTGCGCGACGGTCGCCGACCGCAGCAGGTCGGTGCCGCGCACCAGAATCGGCCCGGCCGGAGTGTCGTAACGCCAGAAAGAAGCGGCGGTGTCGTCGGTGCCGAGCAGGAGCAGCAGCGGCCGGTGTCCCCCGCCGCTGATCAGCACCCGGGCGAGGCCGCGGTGCGTGTAGTCGAGCCGCAGCTTCCCACCGTCGTAACTCGACGTGACCTGCCCGTCGAGGACCCGCACGCTCGGCTTCCTCGCGTAGCTCAACACGGTGCTACCGGCGGTGCCGTCGGTCCCGTAGAGGATCCCGACGTCGCGGCCGCCGACGGTCGCCTGGGTGAGCAGCTCCGAGGTGGACGCCACGAGGTGCTGCGCACCGAAGTCGAAACCGGTCAGCAGGATCTTGGCGCCGTGCCCTTCCAGCCCCACCGGCAGCGCCAGCCCGGCCAGGTCGACGGTGGCCGAGACCGGCGTGGTCCCGGCGTTGCGGACCAGTACGAACTGCGTCCCGGTGTCCGGGTTGGTGCGAGCCGCGGTCTCCAGCCCGGCGACCGCGGGCGCGGCCGACACGTCGGTCTTGGTGAGCTGCGGGACCGCCTGCAGGAAGTAGCCCTGCCGCTTGTACTCGAAGTACTTGTCGGTGAGCTGCCGCGACTCGTCGATCGCCGCGCCGTAGTCGTAGGAGGTGTAGACGTCGTTGGGTTGCGCGAGCCAGCCCCAGTTGGTGCCGCCGAAGCCCATGTAGTAGTTGAACGCGGTCGCCCCGGAGAGGATCACGTTCCCCTTCTGGAAGTACTTCGTGTACTGCACCCCGGTCAGGTCCCGGCAAGCGTCGTAACCGGCGTTGTTCAGGTCGATCGCGCCCGCCTGGTATTCGGCCGCGAAGACCGGCGCGTCATCACGCACCTTCTCGGTCACCCCGGCGCCCCACGGCCCCCACACCGTCGCCGCGTTGCCGCAGTCGAAGGATTGCGGGTAGTCGTCGACGCCCGGGATCTGCACCGCCCCGGGCCCACTCCCCCAGGTCGACGACCAGGAGCCGGCGTCGCAGCAGTTGTTGGTGGTGATCGGCACGTCGATGCCGGCCGCCCGCGCGGTGTCCTGCAGATCCTGCATGTAGACGGCGTCGGTGTTCACCGCGTACTCGTTCTCGACGTTGTAGAGCAGCACCGACCCGCCCCGGGTGACCTGGTGCCGGGCCAGGATCGGATTGAGGTGCGCGAGCCAGTCGTGGTACGCGGCGGTGTAGCCGGGCGCGCTGCTCCGCGCGCGGCCGGGCACGGTCTTGAGCCAGGCGGGGAAGCCACCGCCGGTGGTCTCGGCATTGATGTACGGGCCGGGCCGCGCGATCACGTAGAGGCCGGTCTCCTCGGCGATCCGCAGCAGCCGGTCGACGTCACGGACGCCGGTGAAGTCGTACTTCCCGGGGGCCGGTGAGTGGAACGCCCAGGAGAAGTAGACGCTGACCGCGTTGAAGCCGGCCGCCTTCTCCTTCTCCAGGATGTCGCGCCACAGATCCGGGCTCGGTAGCCGGAAGTAGTGGAACTCGGCCGCTTGGAGTAACACCCGCTCGCCGTCGACCATCAGCGAGTACCTGTCGTAGGTGACCGTGTGTTTCGGGGCGGCGGGTGCGGCCGGTGCCGGGACGACGAGCCCGGCGATCACCAGGGCAAGGACGAGCAGGATCTTCTTCATGCGGGCTCCTCTGGGCCGGTGCGACCCGCCCGCCGGCTGACCAGGCCGGCGGGCGGGTTCCCCTCTCACCGAATGGAGAATGTGGACAGGCGCAGCGCGTCGCCGAACACCAGGTAGACGTCCTGGTGCCCGCTCGCCTTGGCGAGCTGGGTGCGGACCGTGGCGTACCGGTAGACGTCACCCGTCGCGGTCACCGGGGCGGTGCCGAGCAGCTTGCCGGTGGGCGACCCGAGGCGTACCTCAATCGTGGTGTTGGTCAAGGCGGCGACCTGTGCGGTGAAGGTGCCGGGATTACCCAGGGCGACATCCTTGAACGCGATCCAGTCACCGGCCGCGGCCGGGCCGACGCTGGTCCCGGACGCTTTGCTCTCGTCGAGCAGCCGCACCGCCGGGGCGTACCCGTCAAAGGTTTCCGCTCTTGTGCTCTTCGACAGGTCCCGGGCCGGGATGGTCTCGCCGGTGACCTTCAGCGTGGTGCGCTGCCGGATGTCGCTCGACGACGCCCCGATCAGGAGGTCGTAGACCGACGATTCGACCACCCATCTGCTGCGGGTCTGATCCCAGCGTTCGAGGTCGGCCGGGCTGAGCGGGAGGGTCACGGTTTTCGTCTGGCCGGCTTTGAGGTGTACGCGCTGGAAGGCGCGCAACTGCTTGACGGCGGTCTTGTCGCGCGAGGTCCGCTGGTGCGTGTAGAGCTGCACGACCTCGTCGCCGTCACGCTTGCCGGTGTTGGTGACCGGGACCGTGACCTTGCCGTGCCCGACGCTGGGCTTGCCGTACCTGAAGGACGTGTACGACAGGCCGTACCCGAACTCGTAGAGCGGCTTCTGCCGGCTGTAGAGGTAGGTCTGGTCGGACGAGATGATGTCGTAGTTGAGCAGATCGGCCGGCAGCTGGTCGTCGGACCGGTACCAGGTCTGGGTGAGCCGGCCGGCCGGGTTGTAGGCGCCGTAGAGGACGTCGGCGATCGCGTGCCCGGTCTCGGCGCCCGCGTGCGTGGTCCAGACGATCCCGGGCACGTGCTGCTGTTCCCAGCCGATGGTGTCCGGGTAGCTGGTCTGCAACACCACGATGGTGTGCGGGTTGGCCGCGCGCACCGCCTTGACCAGGGCTTCCTGCCCGGCGCCGAGCGCGGTCGTGGTGCGGTCGTGCGCCTCCCGGCCGTTGATGAACGGCTGGCTGCCCACCACCAGCACGGCGGTGTCGGCCGCCTTGGCCGCGGCGACCGCCTCGTCGATGCCGCTGCGCAGCACCTCTTTGCTGAACTTCGCGGCACCCGCCACGTCCGGCGAACCGAGCCCGACCGTGCCGTCGGCGCCGATCGTCAGGTAGCGGTTCGGGCCGAACCAGCCCTCCTGGGTCTCGTAGCCGGCGTAGCGGATCGCGACCGTGCCGTCGGCCTGCGGCTCCAGCTTGAACTGTTGCTGCACGAACCAGCCGTTGGGCTGGTCGTCCCGGGTGACGAACGGCCCCCAGTTGTAGCCGAGGTACTTGCCGTTCGCGACGTTCTTGAGCGTGAGCACGCCCTGACCCCAGTCGTCCGCGTCGAACTGCGCATTCACACCGACGCTGTCGGCGGTCACCGTCACGGGGTTCGCATCGTCGGCGGCCAGATACTTGCCGGTTTTGGTGTCCCGCAGCGCAATGCGGTCAGAACCGGTGCTCGCCGTGACCGAACCGGCCTTCTCCCTGATCCCGTCGACGGCCGTCACCTGGTACGGCAGCTTCCCGCCGTACCAATCGGTGTAAAGGGTGTCGGCGAGAGGGCCGACCACCGCGACCTTCCCGCCCGGCTTGAGCGGCAGCGCGTTGTTGTCGTTCTTCAGCAGCACCATGGCCTTGTCGGCGGTCTCCCGCGCGAGCTGCTTGTTGGCGGCGCTGTTGATGACCTCCGGGCCGATCTTCGCGTACGGCCCGCCGTCCGGATCGAATTCGCCCAGGCGGAAGCGGATGCTCAGGGCCTGACCGGCCGCCACGTCGATGTCGTGGACGGTGAGCAGGCCCTGGTCGAGGGCGGCCTTGATCGCGGTGACCGTGGGTGCGCCATTGGCATCGTCCACCGTGAAACTGTTCAGGCCGGCCTTGATGACGGCGGCATTCGCTTCCGCCTGGGTGGCGTAGTACCTCTGCGAACCGGTCAGGTTGGTCGGGGCCAACGCGTCCGAGACGTTGAAGAGGGGGTAGTCCGACCAGCTCCGCTCGAGCGTGGCCAGGTCCGGGTCGACGGTCGCCGGGCGGCCGTTGACCAGGTTGTAGGAGGCCATCACGCCGGTCGCGGCGTTGGCTTCGAGGGCGGGCTTGAAGGCGGCACGGTCGTACTCGTTGAGCACCCGCGGCGGCACGTTCGACGAGGTGACGTCGCGGCCGGCCTCGTTGTTGTAGGCCAGGTAGTGCTTCAGCGTCGGCGCCGACTTGAGGTGGTCGGGTTCGCCGCCCTGCAGGCCCTCGCCGTACGCCGTGGAGATCGCCCCGGTGAGCAGCGGGTCCTCCGAGTAGCCCTCCTCGTTGCGCCCCCAGCGGGGATCGCGCAGCAGGTTGACCACCGGCGCCCACAGGTTGAGGCCGAAGACCCGCGGGTTCTGGGCGTGGAAGCCGCGGGCCTCGTCGCCGACCGCCGAGCCGACCCGCTCGATCAGCGCGGTGTCCCAGGTGCTGGCCAGCCCGACCGGCTGGGCGAAGGAGGTGCCGTCGGCCTGGACGACCGCGCCGCCGTTGTCCAGATCGTTCGACCAGGCGACGCCGTGCAGGGCCTCGGTGCCGGCCTTGAAAAGGTTGATGCCCAGGCGCGGGATGGCCGGCTGGTATTGATGCAGCAGGGAGATCTTCTCGTCCAGGGTGAGCCGCCCGACAAGATCGTCGACACGCGCCTGAAGCGTCAGATGTGGATCACGGAACGGATAGGACGGGTCCGCATGGGCGGCGCCGGGAATGGTCGGTACGACCAGTAATGCGGCGGCCAGCAGCGGCAGGAAACGCCGTCGCATGGGTGATTCTCCTCGTTCGGGGGAACAGCGAATCACCTGCTCAGCGTAGGTCGCGCGACCGAGCAGGCCGGTATTCGAAGTATTCGTCGAAGCGCTTCGATAATCGGTGGTATCGCTCACGATAGATGTCCGGCAATCGGCTGTCCACAGTCTCCCGGAAATCGGCCGGTAACATCGATTACGATCTTCTTCCGACCCTGGTGGGAACGGGTCCGGGCGCCGCCGCACTAAGATCCACGGGATGCAGCCCTCCGCCCCGCCCAGCCGCCGCACCGTCGTCGTCGTGATGGCGATCGTCGGCACATTCGTGCTGCTGGCCGCGGCCGGGGCGATCGCCTGGTTCGCGGGCGCCTTCGACGAGAAGTCGACATTCGACGCCGCCCCGGCCGCCTGCGCCCCGGTCGAGCCCGGGCTCGGTCAGCTCGGCACCGGCTTCACCACCACGACCGACGCCACCACCTGCGTGGTGATGCACGGCGAGCGCACGGTGCTGCGGATCAGCTTCAAGCTGGCGCCCACCCCGGCCGACGCCTCCAGCGCGCTGCGCAAGACCACCGAGGGCCAGGCGACCGAGGTGGCCGGCCTCGGCGACCTGGCCTTCCGGCAGGGACCGCTGACCGTCTTCCGGATCAGCAACCTGATGGTCCTCTGCGTCGTCATGTCCACCGACGCCGAACTCAAGGACGCCGGCACCACCAACGCTCAGATCCGCGTCTTCGAGGCCGGCCTCGCCGAACGCCTGGCCGGTTCCTGACCGCCCGTCGTGTTGTTAGCGTCGGAGCGTGGCCGAGAGCGAACTCGGATTGTTCCTCCGCAGTCGACGCGAAACGATTGCCGCTCACCGCAACACTCCCGGGTTGAGCCGGTCCGAGGTGGCGGCCCGCGCCGGGGTGACCGCGTCCCGGCTGGCCGGTATCGAGGACGGCGACGAGCCGGACCCGCCGGCACCGGTCCTCGGCGCCCTGGCCGCGGTGCTGGGGTTGAGCGCGAGCGAGCGCCTCCACCTGTACAGGCTGACCAGGCGGAACGACTCCGCGCCTCCACTCGAGATACGCCCGACCGTGCGGGAGGTGTTGTCCCGCCTCGAACCGGCCGCGGCGGTGCTGATCTCCCGTCCAGGCGACCTGCTCGCCTGGACGAGCGGCTTCCAGCGGCTGGCCGGAGCCACCGGGCTGCTCGACGGTGCCCCGCCCAACCTGAATCGCTACATCTTCACCGACCGCCGGGCCCGCATGACGTTCCCCGATTGGGATGTCGTGGCCGACCTCACCGCCGGGTCGGCCGCTCCGGAGATCGCCGAGGAGTTGATCGTCACCGCGGGCCCGGTTTTCGCCGGCCGCTCGCCGACCGGCCCGCCGGCCGCCAGCGGCGTGCTGCGCTGGCGGCATCCGGCGGCGGGTGAGTTGCAGATCGCGTACGAGACCCTCGTGCTCCCCGGCGACGACGGCCTGCATCTGGTGGTCGTCCTTGTGGTAGGTGGTGAAAATTCGGAGGAAGAAGTCCGCTTTGAAGCCTAAAGTGGCGATCGATGAAGGCCAACGACTGGCATGACCCGAATTGGGTGGCGACCGCCCACGACTGGATCGAGGCCCACCTCGACGCCCGGCCCACCGGCTGGATCGAGGAGGTCCGGGTCCGTCCGTGGTCGGTGACCCATCGCGTGCCCACCGAGTCCGGCGACCGCTGGTTCAAGGCCAACACGCCGGCCTGCGCCTACGAGGCTCCGCTGGCCGAGGCCCTGTCCCACTGGCAGCCGGACGCCGTCCTGCACCCGATCGCCGTCGACCAGCGCGGCTGGCTGCTGACCGCCGACGCCGGCCAGACCCTCCGCGAGAAGATCGGTGCCGACCCCGGCGGCTGGCCCCTGCTCCCGACGTGGTCCCGCATGCTCCAGGCGTACGCGTCGCTGCAGCGCGCCACCGTCCCGCACGCCGACGAGATGGTGGCCTTGGGCGTCCCCGACGTCCGCCCGTCGCAGCTGCCCCACCACCTGAAGTCGCTGCTGGACGACATCACGCTGACGGCCGGGCAGTCGGCCGCCGTCGAGGCCGTCCCCTTCGCCGACTGGTGCGCCGAGCTGGCCGCCGACGGCATCCCGGCCACCCTGCAGCACGACGACCTGACCGACGCCAACGTTTTCCCGACCGCCGGTTCCGGCTTCCGCTTCTTCGACTGGGGCGACGCCGGCGTGGCCCACCCGTTCGCGTCGCTGCTGGTGGCCCTGGGTTTCGCCGGCCACGTCCTCGACCTGAAGCCCGGCGCCCCCGAGCTGACCCGCCTGCGCGACGCATACCTGGAGCCCTGGACCGACCTGGCCCCCGCCGCCACCCTGCGCCGCTCGGTGACCCTGGCGTGCCGGGTGAGCCGGGTGGCCCGAGCCCTGGCCTGGCAGCGCGCGGTCCGCGACGCATCCCTCCCGGTCGAGGAGGACTTCCGCACCGCCGCGTCGTACTGGCTGGCCGAGCTCCCGGAACCACCGGTCATCTGACCATGCACCGATAGAGTGCTGGCCCATGACGTCAGCGTCGGCCAAGGTCGACTTCAAGCGGGAGATCGGCGCCTACCGCGCGCGGCCGGGCCGGTTCGAGATCGTCGACGTGCCCGACATGCAGTACCTGATGATCGACGGGCACGGCGATCCCAACACCGGCGGCGCCTTCGCCGAGGCGACCGCGGCGCTCTACCCCCTGGCCTACAAGCTGAAGTTCGCCAGCAAGCGGACCTTGGGACGCGATTACGTGGTCATGCCCCTGGAAGGCCTGTGGTGGGCCGACGACATGGACACCTTTACCGCGGCCCGCGACAAGTCGCGCTGGGACTGGACTCTCATGATCATGGTGCCGGACTGGATCGACCAGCAGATGGTCGAAGGATCCGGGGTGCGGCTCGCCACCCTCTCCGAAGGGCGGTGTGTGCAGACGCTGCACGTCGGGTCCTACGACGACGAGGCCGAGGTCCTGGCCCGGATGCACGACGGCTTCATCCCCGACAACGGGCTCCGGATGACCGGCAAGCACCACGAGATCTACCTGAGCGACGCCCGGAAGGTCGCACCGGAGAAGCTCCGGACGATCCTCCGGCAGCCGGTGGCCGCCGCTTCTGAATGAGCGGCGGCCACCGGGGTCAGCTCAGCTCAGCGAGCAGTCGCTGCTCCTCCTCGGGCGAGAGAGGTTCGCAGACCTCGCTGCGACCGGCGTCCCACTCGGCGACATCGGCGACCGTGTCGGCGACCGGGCGGGTGGTCAGGCCGGCCGCGTGGGCGCGGCGGCTGTCGACCAGATTGGCGGCGGTCCACTCGGGATCGCCGATCCACATCGGGACGCCCATCCACGGGTCGACCCCGGCCGCCAGCAGCTCGGCCGTCGAGACCCAGACCGTCTCCTGGCCGGAAGCGCCGGAGCCGGTCGCCGCCTGGCACGCGGACACGAACGCGGCCATGGTCAGCGGCGGGCAGACCACGTTGAACACGCCCGAGGCCGTCGCGCCGACCAGAAAGCCGGCCAGATCCCGTACATCGATGAACTGCACCGGATCACCCGGGTCACCGGGCACCAGGATCGGACCGGCCCGCCGGAAACGCCGCGGCCAGTACGAGAACCGCTCGGTCTGATCGTGCGGCCCGACGATCAGCCCGGGCCGCCCGACGAGGGCCCGGTCGCCGTACCGATCAAGAACGACCTGCTCGCAGACCGCTTTCCGGCCGCCGTAGGAGTTGTCATCCAGCACCGCGGCCCCCTCGACGGGCGCAACGGTCTGGTCGGCATAGACCGAGACGGACGACACGAAGACATACCGGTCGACGGTGTCGCGCAGCGCGTCGGCCGACAACCCGACCACGGCCGGGTCGTAGCCGGCGCAGTCGACGACCATGTCGAAATGCCGCCCGGCCAGGGCCGACAGGTCGGCGGTCCGGTCGCCGTGCACGGTTTCCAGCTGCGGATAGAGCCCGGGAGCGGTCTGCCCCCGGTTGAAGAGAGTTACCTCGGCGCCGATGGCCAGCGCCTGGTCCACGACGGCACGCCCGACGAAACGGGTGCCGCCCAGCACGAGCAGATGCATCTTTGGGAGAGTCCTTAAAGGCAGTGAGTCGAAGTCAGATCAGGGCATGCGAAAGGAGGCTCTGCGAACGCATGGCCTCACCCCGGTGACTCACTGCGCGCCCACAGCGGGCGCGGAACTGGTCAAGATCCTAACAACGCCTCGACGAGCTGTCGATGGATCCGGAGCTGGGCGCGCATCGCCGACGGGTCGGCGTAGGTGCGGCACAGGATGAAGCCGCCCTCGAACGTGGTGTAGAGGTGGTCGGCCAGGGCCTCGACGTCGATGTCGCGGCGGCCGCCGAGGGCCGGCCGCAGCAGGCCGGCGACCGCGTCCCGCCAGGTCCGGGCGGTCCTGGCGATCTCGTCGTTCATCTCGCTGCCGGTGAACTCGCGCTCGGCGAGCACGGTGGCGTAGAGGCAGCCGGACTGCTCGGTCATGAGGTGGTCGGCGCCGTCCTCGTAGTAGCGCAGGAACGCCACGACCCGGGCGGCCGGGTCGGTGAGGTGCGCGGTCGCGGTCAGGCCCGCGTCGAGCTGGGCTAGGTCGCCCGCCACGTACCGCCGCATCAAGTGGACCGCCAGGTCCGTCTTGGAACTGAAGTGGTGGAAGAAAGCGCCCTTGGAGCTGGCGGCCGCGGCGATCACCTGGTCGACCGAGGTGGCGCTGTAACCCTGATCGGTCATCAGGCGCTCGGCGGCGCGCAGGATCCGTTCGCGTGTCGGGTTGCCGTCTCGGGGCATGAAGCGGTTGTACCAGACTAATCGGTCTGTTACAAACTGACGGTATGACCACACCACTACCGCAGATGCACGGTCGCCCGGTCGTCACCGACGGCGGCCTGGAGACCGACCTCATCTATCACCACGGCGTCGACCTGCCGGATTTCGCCGCGTTCCCGCTGGTCGACGACGACCGCGGCCGAGAACTGCTGCTGCGCTACTACGGCGACTACGTCGACATCGCCCGGCGGGCCGGCGCCGCCCTGCAGTTGGAGACGCCGACCTGGCGGGCGAGCGCCGACTGGGGTGACAGGCTGGGCTGGTCGGCCGCCGACCTCCGCCGGGTGAACCGCGACAGCGTGACCCTGCTGCAGCGCCTGCGCGACCGCGCCGCCCTGGAAACGCTGCTGGTCAGCGGTTGCATCGGCCCACGCGGCGACGGTTACGTCGCAGGCGAGGAAACAGACCCGGACGAGGCCGCCGCTTACCACGCGCCGCAGATCACCGCGTTCGCCGAGGCCGGTGCCGACCTGGTCACCGCGCTCACCCTGACCGGCGCGGCCGAGGCGGCCGGCATCGTCCGCGCGGCAAGAGCGGCCGGCCTGCCGGTGGCCGTGTCGTTCACGGTGGAGACCGACGGCCGCCTCCCGGACGGCACGCCGCTGCACGAGGCCGTGACCACGGTGGACGCCGAGGGCCCGGACTATTTCATGGTCAACTGCGCCCATCCGACCCACATCGCCCCCGGGGTGACCGAAGGCGACTGGGTGGCCCGGATAGTGGGCCTCCGCGCGAACGCCTCGGCCCGCAGCCACGCGGAGCTGGACGCCGCCACGGAGTTGGACGAAGGCGACCCGGCCGGCCTCGCGCAGGTTCAGGAAACGCTGCGCGAAAGCCTGCCCGCCCTGTCACTGATCGGCGGTTGCTGCGGCACCGACGCCCGCCACGTCGCCGCCATGTGGGGCGTGCGCTGACCATTCGTGCGCATTACGCCCGCGGCCGTCATCCTCCCGGCGTTCCGGGTCCGCCCCGGCCGCCAGCAGCTCACGCACCGTGTCGGCATGCCCCCAGCAGGCGGCCGCGCACAGCGGCAGCCCTTCCTCGCCGGTGCCGCTCTCCAGGTTCGGATCCGCCCCCGCCGCGAGCAGCACCCGCACGTTGTCCGCCCGGTTCTGCACACTGGCCCGATAGAGCGGCGTGGTGCCGTCCCGGTTGGCCAGGTTCGGATCGGCGCCGGCCCGCAACAGGGCGGCCACCCACGAGGCGGACTCCCCGCTCGCGGCCTCCACCAGCAGTTGCTGCAACTTCTTGCGCCGGCGCCGCTTCATGGCGTGACGACGACTCCGCCGATGCCGGTGCGCCCGGCCACCGTGGCCACGAGCTCGACCGAGACTCCGGCGCGAACGCGTTCCCCGAAGACGTCGACGATCGCATCGGTGACCCCGGCGACAAGGCGGGCCACCACCTCGGAGGCATCGGGCCGCCGGAACGCACCCTCCTTGATGCCGAACGTCACGCTCGGTGACGGCGCCGACGCCGGCACACCACCGATCCCCCACCGCTGCGGCGGCAGACCGATCAGATGCACCACCACAAGACCACGGGCCCATTCGCCATAGACGGCGACAACCGCGTCGGTCAGCGTCTGCATCAGCGCGGTCTCACGCCCGGCCAGGTCGCTCTCCAGCACGTGAACGCTGAGATGGGGCATACCATCCTCCGAAAAAGGTGTGCCCCCAAGCTATCGCCACCGGCAACCGCATTTTCCGACCCCGAGAGGCAGTCCCTCATGACCGAACACATCCGGGTCGAACTGCTCAGATCCGGCGGCTTCATCGGCCGATCCGTCCACGTAACGCTCGATTCCACCCAACTGCCACCACCGGAGGCAGCCGAGCTGACCCGCCTGGTAACCGCGATCGACCCACACACCCTGCGCTCCACCGGCCCGACACACGGCGCCGACCTGATGCACTACAACCTGACCATCCACCGCGGCACCCAACAATGGCAGGTCAAGGTCTCCGACCCCGCGATCCCCGCCGACCTGAGCCCCCTGCTGCAATTCCTGAACAACTACTCATAAACCCAATACGAGTACGCCGTGCCCAGCCCACAACCGCACCAGCGCGAACCCGCCTACCAGCGCGAGCAGGGACGGCCACCCGGCCGTAACGCGCCTCTCGCGCGAGGCGGTCGGTCCGGGTCAAAACCACCCCGGGTTCGTCAGCGATGATGGCGCCATGATCAACAGCAGGCCTGCCCGAGTGGCCGCCATCGTCCTGGCCACCACGGCAACCACCGCCTGCGCCAACCCAGCCACCCCCGCGCAACAGCCGCCATCCGCCCCCGCAACCGTGCCGGCCGGCTGTTCCCCCACCGACGCCAACGTGCAGTGGTCGAAGCCCACCACCGAGTCGCGGCTGACCGCGGTGTCGTTGTTCCGGACAAAAGACGACTTCGGCAGCGGCGAGGAGGTCCTCCACGAGCCGTTCACGCCCGCCGTAACCCAGCTGGCCGCACCGCCGGAGTGGATCCCGCAGCTGGCCAAGTCCCTGAGCGCCAAGACCGGCAAAAAGGTCCAGGACAGCCCGGCCCGGGCGGCCGACGGCGGTTACTCTCTGATATCCGGCAGCCAGGACGACCCCAGCATCACCGAATCGCTGTTCTATACCGGCGCCGAGCTCATCTCGGCCACCTTCACGATCGCCTGCACCCCCGCGGTCACCGGCACCTTCACGTCCTGGACGTCGGCCGGCGTCGGCGGCGTGACCTGCGCCCAGTTCGAGCCCCCCGCCGAGCCCTTGGGCCGCCTGGCCCGCCGCTTCTGCCCCCGGACCCCGACCGCCGCACCCCCGTCGGAGGACGCCATCCCGTTCGTCCCGGACCCGACCGGCTGACCATACTTCTCCGCCATGGAACCTCGACCTGCCCCTGGACGACATCGCGACCGGCAACCTCGCCAAGCTGGCCGCCCGGCAGAGCCGCGGCGTCCTGGGCGGCAGCGGCGACAACCGCTGACCGCGGTCAGGGACCCGAATGGGTGTACGGGGCCCACACCAGCGGCCGGTCCGGATATTTCGAGCGCAGCTGAGCCACGGCCTCGTGCAGGGCGAGAGCCGCCGGACCGGCATCGGCGGCGCCGGTGACGGTCAGTCTCGAGTACACCGCGTCGGCGATCTCCGGCGCGGGCGCGTCACGGATGTGCCACAGGCCGGCGATCACGTGCCGGAAGCCGAGCAGCCGGAACGCCGCGGCGAGGTGCACCGCCTCGTCCAGCACCCGGATGTCGCCGGTGGCGGTCTGGCACGCCGACAGAAAGGCGAACTCGGCCCGGTCGTGCCGCAGCCGAACCAGGTCGTCGACGGTGAGCGGACCGTCCGCGAGCCAGAGCGCGCTCCGCGACGGATCGGCCGGGTCCTGGTGACCGTGGCAGGCGAAATGCACCCATCGGGAGTCCGGCAGGAGTTGCTTGACGGCGGCGCCGGTCGCGGCGTCCCCACGGAGCTCCCGGCCATGCTCGGGCTCCGCGAAGTAGCGCCGCACCGCCGCCAGTTCCTGATCGACCGCGGGCAGGTCCGGCATGCCGGGCGCCGCCGCCACCCCGACCGCCAGCATCCGGGCCATGGCATCCGGGACGGCCTCGGCCCGAGCGCGAACGAGGGCGGCCAGCGTCGGGGTGTAGGAGGAGATCGCCCGCCCGGCGACGGTGCGCACCGGGTCCGGATCGCTGTTCCGGTTCCGCGGATGCCGTCCGGCGGCGTGGATCGGGAAGACCGTCCACAGCCCGGTCGGGCACCACCACAGACGCTTCACCGGACCGCCGGTCCAGCCGAGCGCACCGAAAACCGGCTCGGCGACCGCCGTCCAGAGCCAGTCGAGCAGATCGAAGACGGCATGCCGGTCGCGCTCCCGTGCCAGGAATCCGCGCTGCCGCTCGCCGTCGCGCCCGATCACGGTCAGGAACGCGTCGATCCGGGCCAGCGCCTCGGCCGGGGCCGCATCGGGCAGCGGCACCACCTCGACCGTCTCCCGCCCGACGATGAGAGCATGCGAGCCGAGCTCGCTGGTGTTGAGCAGAACCACCGGCCCCTCGGCCGCGGCCACCCGCAGCTGGTCGAGCGGGGTGGTCCGGAAGAAGTGTTCGAAGCCGTCGAGCCGCCGGATGTCCCCCAGCAGATCGTCGAGCTCACGGGCCGCGCGGCGGCGGCGATCGGCGAAGGCACCGGCCGGCTCCAGGTCGTCCAGGGGCGCCGCACCGAGTTCGTGGCGGAGACGCCGGAGGCGCTCGGCAAGCTCAGGAGCCCGATCGGCGAGCAGGGCGGGCTCGCTGCGCAGGTGCAACGCGTGCGACCAGATGATCGAACGGCCCTGCTCCAGCAGTTCCACCGCCCGGTCCGGCCGCCCCGCGGCGATCGCGCAGGACGCGGCGATGGCGGCGAGACCTTGCAGTTCCGCGAGTTGCTCCCGCCGGGTCACCTCGTCGAGCCCGTGCCAGGCCGCCTGCGGCAGGAGATCGACCGCAAGCGCGAACCCGTCGAGCGCCGACTCCTGCTCGCCCGCCTCGAAGGCCATCCGCCCCCAGGCCAGGGCCGCGATGATCCGGTGCTGGACGGGGCTCGTCACGATGCCGGCCGCGCTCCGCTGGCATTCGACGGCCGTGCGCAGGTCGTCGGCCTGCCCGGTCTTCCGATGTCGGGACTGCAACGCTCGCCCGAGGTGGCTCAGCACCCGGGCGCGGGCGGCGCCGTCCGCCGACATCGGGACGGCCTGCTCGGTGACCTCGATCGCCGCGTCGATGTCACCGAGGTCGCCGAAGGCCTCGTACCGGGCCCGAAGGGCGGAGCCGAGGTTCGTCAGGCTGCGGGCCCGGTCCCAGGTCGCGTCGGGTGCGGCGGCGTCGGCGGCCCGCGAGAACTCGACCGCCTCGTCGATGTCGGCCCGTTCCCCGGTGACCGCGAAGCGCAGCCGGAGCATCACCCCGAGGCTGCCCGCGCGACCGGCCCACGCCGAGTGGCCGGGCGGAGTCGCGGTGAAGCTCTCCCGGCTGTCGGCCACCGCCTGGTCGAGGTCCGACCGGTTCCCGGAAAGCTCGAACCGGTCGCCGTGCAACGTGGACCGGATCGACCGGAGAACGGCGCGCTCGGGATGGCCGGACGGCGACTCCTCGATGGCCTTTCCCAGCGATGCGATCGCGGCGTCGAGGTCGGCGCGTTGTCCCGTCCACACATACCGCCGGCGCAACACGGTCGCGTAGTTGGCGCGCGCGCCGAGGGCGTCGGTGATCCCCGGCTCGACGGTGTCGACCGCCGTCCGCGCCATCTCGATGCTCGCATCGAAATCACCGCCGTCACCGGTCAACTCGGCCCGGCGGGCGAGCGCGAGGCTGAACATCGACAGGCGGAGGCTCCGCGCGACATGGCCCGGCGGCGTCCGGTCCACCGACTCCTGATGGTTGCGCACGCCACGCGCAAGGTCGGCCGGGTCGGCGGTCAGGTCGAAGCGTTCGATGTAGAGGGACCCAAGATTGGTCCGGTGCAGGGCGGATTCGGGGGCCGCGAGCGGCATTCCCTCGACCGCCTGTTCGGTCGCGGCGATCGCCGCGTCGAGATCGGAGCGGTCACCGAACTGCTGGAACCGCCGCATGAGCACGATGCCGAGACTCGCGAGCCGGCCGCGGCGGTCCGCCGCCTCGCCGCTGGTCACCTCGACCGACTGCTGGGCGGCGGCGACGGCCGCATCGAGATCACGCCCGTCGCCGGTCCATCGGTGGCGCTCCTGCAACACTCCGGCCAGGTTCGACAGGTATCTGGCCCGGGTCCGATCGTCGGCGGCTTCGTCAACTGCCTCCCGGTTCAGCCGGACCGACTCGTCCAGGTCGGCACGATCCTGGCCGGCCACGAATCGGGACATCAGCATGCTCGCGAGGGATCCCATGATTCCCGGTCGCTGCGGATGGTCGGCCGAGATCATGTCGACCGCGCGGCGCGCCCGGCGGATCGCCTGGTCCAGGATCGGCCCCTGCTCGCCGAACTTCGATGCGGCATGCAGGCAGACGGCCAGGTTCGCCAGGCGCATCGGAAGGTACGGATCCTCGGCGCCGAGGAGGCCGACCGCCTGCTCGGCGGCGTCGATCGCCGCCGTCAGGTCCCGCCGGTCACCGGTCGTCTCGAAGCGTGCGTGCAGGGCGACGCCCAGGTTGGCCAGCGCCGGGGAGCGGTGGGAATCGTTCGGCGGGCACCGCTCGACGGCCAGCTCCGCGATCTGGACCGCGTCGTTCAGGTCGTCGAGCCGGCCGGTTCGCCGGAACCGGTCCAGGAGGGCCAGGCCGAGGTTGGTGGCGAACAGCGAAACATCGGCGGAGTCCGCGGCGGAGGCGGCGAGCGCATCCCGGAGCAGCTGGATCGCCTCGTCGAGATCCGCGATGTCGCCGGTCAGGTCGTATCGGATGTTGAGCGCGGTGGCCAGCTGCGACAGCGCCAGCGCGGGTTCGGCGGGGGCGTCGGCCTGGGCGTCCACGGCGCGGCGGGCGAACGCGATCGCGTCCCGGAGGTCGTCCGCCCGGCGGGTCCGCTCGTATCGCAGGCGCAGTGCGTACCCGAGGTTCAGCAGCACCAGGGTCTGCGGCGGCTCCCCGGTGGCGAGCCCGGAGAGGACATCCACGGCCTCGTTCAGCAGGCCCAGTCGCCCGGTGCGTTCGTAGGCCTCGACCAGATCGGCTGCCCGGTCGCTCGGCCGTTGCGCCGCCTCGAGCTGCGACCTCACCTCGTCGGGCACGGCGTCCGGCACGACCGGCCACAGCGCGGCGAACAGCGCGAAGGCTTGATCGAAGTCGTCCGCGCCCTGCTCCCCGGCCGCCAGCGAGCGGTGCCAGTGCAGCCAGGCCAGCACATAGACCGGCTCGATCGCGACCACGCCGGACTCCGCCTGCTGCGCGCCGATGAGCTCCAGCGACCGTTGCGCGAGCGCGAGCGTGTCACCGCTCAGCAGCACGTCCGGATCGCCGGAGCGGACGAACTCCGCGGCGATCTCGGCGAGCGCCTCGGTCAGGTCGTCCAGCTCCACGTCGCGGCCCCGCTCAATCGGGCGGGCAGGCCGCGACGACGGTCAGGTTGGCCACCGCGGCGAGCGGGATCACGACCTGGTCGTGCCGGCCGGCGACGGCGACGCGCACGACCCCGCCGTCGGCCGATCGGAGCGTGCCGCACGTCGTCTCCGAGCCGTGCTCCACCCGCACGTAGCCGGGCGGCTTGGCCGGGGCGGCCGGGGCCCACCAGGTCACCACGACGCCGGCCAGCAGCAGGGCGAGCGCGGCCGCGACCCATCGCCGGGCCAGCCGGAGCCGGCGGGCGTCGCGCACCGCGGTGGCGATCTCCAGCGCCTGCAGGGAGCCGAACCGGCGCCGGACCTCGGGCAGCGCGATCGCGACCGGAATGCCGGCCTGCACGGTGAGTGCCTGCCACAGCCCGGCCACGGCGGCGGTGAGGCCGGCCGCGACGAGCAGGGTGGCGGCCACTCGCCACCCGACGGCCAGGGTGGCGACCGAGTTACGGCCCTGGAGGACCACGCCGGTCGTGACCAGGGTGATGAAGGCGGCCAGGCCGTTGCGCCACGCCTCCGCGCTGGTCCGCACGGCCCGGGCCGATTCGCGGGCCAGCTCCGTGAATCTGTCCCGCTCGGCGAGGTCCGACGCGGCCGGCGCCCGGGCGGGCAGCACCGGCCGAAAGCGGCGGGGACCCGTCACGAGTCCTCGAGCGCAATACGAAAGCTGACGCCACAGCCGGCGACGTTCTCCGGGGCATGGTCGTGCGGCACTCCGCACCGGCAGGTCACATCGACCTCCAGCACGTCACCGGGATCACCGCCGTCGGCCGGCCCGCGCTTGACGTCGACGCCGGTGATCACGGTATCGACGAAGCGCTCGACCGTCTCATGAGAACACCGTGGGCAGCTCCCCGAGATGACGATCGAGATGATGCCGTCCACGAAGTGCGGTGTGATCACGATAGCGTTCCGCTCCAGCAGTGCGAATGCCCGCTCGGTCCACTCGAAGTCGGCGGTCTCGAGGTACTCCACCGCCGGCGCCGGTGCGTCCACCACTCGATCTCCCGTTTCCGTTGAATGCTCTTTAGCGCTCATGCGGCTGCCCGACCTTGCGGTTGGGCGGTCCCGGTCTGACTCGCCGAGGCGACGCCGGGTTGACGCTTCACAGCCTCCCGCCCTGCAAGCAGGGTCTTCTGGATGGCTCCACGTCCTGCCACCGGGCCACTCCCGGCGGTAGAAACCTCGGCCGCGAGGGCGGCGAGGTTGCGCGCGGCGTTCAAGTCTCGATCCAGGCTGAGGCCGCATTCGGTGCAGTCGTACGTGCGCTCGCGCAGGGCGAGTTTGGTTTTCACCGCACCACAGCCCGAGCAGGTCTTGCTGGACGGATACCAGCGGTCAGCCACGATGAGCCGGCCGCCGTTCCATTCGGTTTTGTACGCCAACTGCCGGCGGATCTCCCCGAACCCGGCGTCCGCGATCCGGCGCGCGAGCCGCCGGTTGCGGAACATGCCGGCGACGTTCAGGTCTTCGACCACGACCGTCGCGTGCTCGACGGCGAGGCGGGTGGTGAGTTTGTGCAGGCCATCCCGGCGCAGGTTCGCCACCCGGGCGTGTGCCCGGCCGAGCCTCGCGGACGCACACTTCCACCGGTTCGACGGCTTCCGGCCAACGCGCCGGTCGGGGCCTTGCTTACGCGACAACGCGCGGCCGAGAGCCCAGAGGCGCTGCTGGGCGGCGTCGAGGTGCTTCGGGTTCGGGACGAGTTCACCGGTGGACAGCACGGCCAGGTGCTTGATCCCGACGTCGACGCCAACCACCGACTCGGGCCGGGCTGCGGGAGTCGCGCGTTCGATTTCGACGGTGAAGGAGACGTGCCACCGGCCGCCGTCACGCCGGACGGTCGCCGACATGATCCGTGCCGTGCCGGCTTCCAACCGGCGGGCCAACTTCCGCGCCGACTCATGCAACTTCAACCGGCCCAAACGCGGCAAGGTCACGTGCATACGATCCGGCTCGACCCTGATCGTGCCGGTCGTGAACCGGATCGAGGGCGTGGTGCGGTGCCGGGATTTGAACCTTGGGAACCCGACCTTCCGACCCTTGCGCTTCCCTGAGTGGGACTCCGACCAGTTCTTCAACCCACGGGCCAGCGCGTCGAGGCCGGTGTTGAACGCCTCCTTCGACACCTCCGCCCACCACGGCGCAATCATGGTCTTCTCGACGTTCCACGCCTTACGCAGCGCTGGCAACGACCAGCCCAGTGCGGGCGTCAGCACGTCGCCAGCCAGGCCGTACGAACGTTCCGCGGCTCGCTGATCCATCACGGCTTTCACCCGGGCGAGAGCCCAGTTATGCGCCTTGCGGGCTGCACCCGCGTGCGCCAGCATCTGCCGCTGCTGGGCGGGGGTGAGGTCGAGCGCGAACCGATACGCCTGCACCGTCTTCACGCCCATCACCCCCTCACCGGTTTCATGATCAGTATCGGCTGCGAGTACGACACTTCCGACCAGCCGACCCATGACCGGACACTCACGAGCGCCAGTGGGCACTAAAGACCACTCACTCGGCAGCAGTTGGCTCCCCCATCCGTGACTCACTGTGGAACGTACTGGAGGCCGGCGCCGAAGCGAAGCGCCCGATCGGCGGACCCGTGGTCAGCGCCGGGGCGTTCCGTCCCACGTCCAGGTGCGCCGCCGGGGCCGGCCGGGCAGGGTGGCGCGGCCGGTGGCCCACCGCAGGGTCGGCCACGGGTCGTCGACGGCGACGTCCGGGAAGAGGCGGTGCAGCGCGCCGGCGCACAGGTCGTCGGGTGGTGACCAGGGGAATTTCAGCGCCGCGGCGACGTCGTTGGTGTGCACCAGGACCTCGACCACGCCCATGGCGGCGAACCCGGACGCGTCGGACGCGCCGTAGTTGTGGAACGACAGCCGGTCCGGCGGGACGGTGCCGACGATCGCGGCCAGCATCGCCCCGCAGGCCTCGAAGACCTGGAGCAGCGCGGCGTTCCCGTCGGCCGGTTCCACGAAGACGGTCAGGGCCGGGCCGCCGTCGCGCCGCACCTGCCAGCCGAACGGGACGTGGGTGCTGATCGGCGGCGCCGACGGGGCGAGCTGCGCCGTGTAGGCGAAGAGATCGTCGCTCATGTGCTCGACGGTCTCCCAGCAGGTCCACGTCAGATCGCCGGCCGGCACCTGCCAATCCCGCTCGGCGACGGACCCCAGGGCGGCATGGGCGAGCGAAACGGCGCGGGTGACATCGGCGGCGAGCATCACATCAACTTATAGGCGTACGGGCCCAGCTCCTCGCCGCCGATCTTCACCGCGGACGGATTGTGGTTGATGATCGTGATCAGGCCGCCGCGGGCGCACGCCTCGACGTTCGGCGGCAGGTCGGCCACCACCGGGGCGATGCCCAGTTCGCCGGCCAGGCGGGTGACCAGCGCGGTCCGGGCGTCGGCGCCGGGCAGGGTGGCCACGTGCCAGGCCGAGCCCCGGCCATGACCGTTGCGGGTCAGGGCGGGCGCGCCGTCGGCGAAGGTCGCCAGCACCGTCGCGCCGTCGAGGCGGAGCTCCTCGCGGAGATGTTCGCCGGCACCGTCGTCGTAGCGGGCCTCGTCGCCCTGGGCACCGGCAAAATCGGTCACGGTGAGCCCGAGCGCCCCGCCGAGCCGCTGGGTGAAGCCGCCGGGCAGGAAGCCGTCGTTCTCGTCGGCCACATCGGTGTAGGCCGTGGTCAGCAGACAACCGCCGTCCTCGACGTAGCGCACGAGCGGCGTGGCGTCGCGCATGAGGTAAAGGCTGGGCGCCACCACCAGGTCGTACCCGTCGAATGGCCCTTCGGTTCTGGCGATGTCGACCTGGATGTTCTGGGCGTGGAAGGCCGCGTGCCAGCCCTGGACCTGGTTGAGGTAGTTGACGCGGGCCGGGTGGTTGGGCTGGTCCAGGGCCCAGTGGCAGCTCCAGTCGAGGATGATCGCGACCTTCGCGTCGCGCCCGGGCGGCGGCGGCGACAGCGTCGACAGGGCGGCGCCGAGCTCGGCCACCTCCCGATAGGTCCGGGTGTCCGGGCCGGCGTGCGGCAGCATCGCCGAGTGGAACTTCTCCGAGCCGCGGGCCGCCTGCCGCCACTGGAAGAACAGCACCCCGTCGGCGCCGCGGCCGACCGCCTGCATGCTGAGCGCCGCCATCTGGCCGGGCGCCTTGACCGCGTTGTTGGGCCGCCAGTTGACCTGGTTGGGCGCCTGCTCCATGAGCACCCACGGGGTGCCGGGCTTGAGCGAGCGCATCAGGTCGCGCGCGAAGGCGGCCTGCCGGAAGGACAGCGGATCGCGCGGGTCGGGGTAGCTGTCGTCGGCGATGAAGTCCAGCTCGTCGGCCCAGGACCAGTAGTCGGCGTTCGGGAACGCGCCCATCATGTTCGTGGTGATCGGCTGGGTCGCGCCCGCCCCGCGGATGATCTGCTTCTCCATCCGCAGGAGTTCGAGCAGCATGTCCGAGCTGAACCGGCGGAAGTCGAGCTGGCCGGTCGGGTTGACCGCGGCCGGCGCCAGCCGGGGCGGCACGATCTGCTCGAAGTCGGTGTAGCGCTGCGACCAGAACATCGTGCCCCACGCCCGGTTGAGCCCGTCGATGTCGCCGTACTTGGCCCGCAGCCAGTCCCGGAACGCGCCGGCCGCCTGGTCGGAGTAGTCGTAGGTGGTGTGGCAGCCCAGCTCGTTGTTGATGTGCCACATGACCACGGCCGGGTGGTCCTTGTACCGCTCGACGATCGCCCGGACCAGGTCGGACGCGAGCCGCCGGTAGTCCGGTGAGGTGGGTGCGTAGTGCTGCCGGCTGCCGGGCCAGCGGGTCGCGCCGTCCCGGTTGGTGGTCAGGATGGCCGGATAACGAGCGGTCGCCCACGGCGGGGTGGAGGCGGTGGCAGTGGCCAGGTCGACCGCCACTCCCCCGGCGTGCAGCAGGTCGATCACCTCGTCCAGCCACGCGAAGTCGAAGACACCCTCGTCGGGCTGGATCCGCGCCCACGAGAAGACGCCGACGGTCGCCAGGTTGACCCCGGCCCGCCGCATCAGCTCGACGTCCTCGCGCCACACCTCGGCCGGCCACTGCTCGGGGTTGTAGTCCCCGCCGTAGAAGATCGCCATGGGTCCATCCTGCAACGTTCAGTGCCGCCCGGCAGGAGTCGGTACCGGCCGGTTCGGCGCAACCACCGGGGCGGGTGGCCGGATCGTGTCCCGGACGTCCGCCCAGGAGCGGAACGGCACCTCGAAGACCTTGGCGAAGAACCACGCCCCGACCAGCGAAAGGCCGCCGGCGAGCAGGGTCGTGACGGTGAACGAGACGGTGTCGCGGCCCAGGCGCGGGATCACCAGTTTCTGGCTGATCGCGACCACGATCGGCAGGTGGATCAGATAGAGACTGTACGAGATCGCGCCCAGCCGGCGCAGCGGCGCCGAGTCGAGCAGCCGGATCAGCCCGGCGGGCCGGCCGCTCACGACCGCCAGCAGGAACAGGGTCATCGCCGGGACGACCGCCAGATCGACCCAGTAGTAGTTGTTGACCATCCAGCGCGCGCCCCGATGCAGGATGAGTGCTCCGGCCGGGATCGCGGCCAGCACCGACAGCCAGGCCCACGGCAGCCGGCCCAGACGGTCGCCGGCGGCGGCCACGCCCGCCGCCACGACGCCGGCCGCGAAGGCGGGCACGAGATGCGGGGCGAGCCAGTTGTCGCCCTGCGGCGGTGAGCCGTCGAAGACCACGAATCCGATGACGATCACCGGCAGGGTGACGACGGCCAGCATCGCGGCCGGGCCGAACCGGCGGCACAGGAGCACGAGCAGCGGGAGTACGCCGTACAGCAGCGCCTCCACGCCGATCGACCAGAACGCGCCGTTCGGGGTGGGCACCGCGAACAGGTCCTGCAGCATCAGCGTGTAGACCACCACCGACCCGGCGCTCGGCTCCGCGGAGTGCGGCTGGCGCACCACGGTCCACGCGATGACCAGGCTGAACGCCAGCGCCGCCCAGTAGGCGGGGAGGATCCGCCAGGCCCGCCGCCGGGCATACCGGGCCAGGCTGCCCAGCCGCCAGTCGTTGCGGGCGGCCGCCAGGGCCAGCGAGAACCCGGACAGGACCAGGAACAGCACCACCGAGAGCCGGCCGAAGCCGAGCCAGCTCAGCCAGTCGGGCCCGCGATAGCGGGGAAAACCGCGGAACGTGTACGCCCAGCAGTGGAACAGCATCACGTAGAGGGCGCAGAGCCCGCGCAGACCGTCAAGACCGGCCACCCGTTTCCGGTTCACGTCACAGATCACGCACAGGAGACTCAAAAGGTTCGAGGGGGTGGGGAGACAGCCTGCGGCTGCCTCCCCGAAGACCTCAGTTGCTGATCAGGCTGTAGTTGTCGGTGGTCACCTCGCCGACCGAGTCCAGGGTGAGGCCGAAGCTCACCGCACGGGTGCCGGCCGGCACCGCGGAGGTGGTCCAGCCGGCGGTGCCGTAGCTGGTCAGGGCCGGGAACTGCGGGCTCTGCGTCCACCACGACCAGTTACCGGCGATGTCCTGCCGGTAGAGGGTGAAGAACGTCGGCTGGGTGGCGTGATAGGAAACGGACAACGTGAGCGTCTTGCCGGGCGTGACGAGCGGCGCGCAGTTGCCGCTGTCCCAGCCGGGGATCAGCTTGGCGTCGCCGTCGGTCCGGGCGGTCAGCTCCAGCTTCTGGGCGTACGTCCCGTCGGCCGCGTCGGTGACCCGGGTCCAGACCGGGGTGTTCTCGCCGTAGCCGGCCCCGGTCCAGCAGGCCGGGTAGCCGTCCGCGCCGGGTGTCTCCAGCGACGGATTGACCAGGGCGTTGACCCCGTCGGGGGCGGGTGCCGGCGGGGTGTCGGCGAAGCCGTAGTCGTCGGTGACGAGCGTGCCGACGCTGTCGATGGTGAGGCCGAAGCTGGCCGCCACCGCGGTCGCCGGGGGCTCCGGGGTGTTCCAGGTGGCGTGCTGCCACTCGGCCGACGGCGCGATCCGCGGGCTCTGCGTCCAGTAGCTCCACTGGCCGAGCGCATTGCGCTGATAAAGCGTGAAGAAGACCGGGACATCGGATTTGTACCAGGTGCTCACCTGGTAGGTGCGGCCCTGCGCCACCTGCGACGAGCAGGCCCCCAGGTCGAACCGCGGGATCAGTTTGGCGTCACCGTCGTTGAGCGCGGTGACCTGGATCTGCGAGGCGTAGGTGCCGCTGTGCGCGTCGGTCACCCGGGTCTGCACGGCGGTGTTGTCGCCGTAGCCGGCCGACTGCCAGCAGTCCGGCAGGTTCGCATCGGACGGGCTGACCGTCTCCAGCGACGGGTTCTGCACGGTGTTGACGCCCGGTGCGCCGGGCTCGCCCGGCGCGGTCGGCGCGACCGCCGCGGCGACGGTGCCGCCGATCACCTGGTGGACGGTCTTGACCGTGGTGCCGACCACGGTGCGCGGTTCGAGCCACGTCAGGAAGTCGCTGAGGACGGCGGGCGTGACCGACTCGGCCGGGCAGCTGGTCTCGCAGACGTGGTGCAGGTTGAACGGCAGCCAGCCGCCGTCCACCTCGGCCCGGGTGACCAGGTCCTGCAACTCGGCCAGGGTGGTGGTGACCTCGACGTCGTCGGGGGTGCGGATCGCGTACGGGTCGATCGGCGGCACCGTCTCGGCGGGCGGGCAATCGTCGCAGTCGGTGGCGTCGAACAGGTCGCCGACGGCCCGGGCGCTGTTGTAACCGCAATTGGCCACGGTCGTTTCGATGCCCGGATCAAGATTGGCGAATGGATAGGCGAAGGACGTTACGTTAAATCCCCACGACAACAGCGTGTCACGATCTTGGCAGATCTGCCGGTTCCGCTCGCCGGCCGACAGGGTGAGCAGATCTTGGTGAGTTGCGGTGTGGCCACCGATTTCATGACCGTGCGCCGCAAGATTTTCCAGATCTGAACGAGTCATGTAGGACGGCATACCTATCAGCGCAGAGTTGATGTAGAAGGTGCCGACCATATTGTGCTGTTCCAGCAAGGTCTGCGCGGTCAATTGATCGGCGACACCGTCGTCGAACGAGAAGGTCACCGCGAGCGGGTGAGTGAGCGAGGCTCGGGCGGCGCCCGGCCAGGCCAGGAGGACGGCACCCGCCAGTACCGCTGCGAACAGGGAAGATAGTGCCTTTTTCATGGTCACGGCTCCTCGGCTGTGACGTGCGTAGCGAACCCTGTCAGGTTGCCCGACCGGCAACGGAGTTACGAGTAGCAGATATCTGACAGAGGGTCGAATGTGGACAGACAATACGTGAATCTATGTTTCAGGGCTATTTCGTGACCATTTCGGACTACCAGCGCATCGTCGAGGCGAAAGAATCGTTATTGACGTGCCTCTTTCCATGGTCCACATGGGTCAGACCTTTCTGAGATCAGCCGAAAGGGCCGGTGTCACTCCGTCGGACGGTCCCTTCTCCGTCGCAGCGGAGCATTGGAAAACTCAGCCGGGTGTCCACCCGCCAGTGGATGCGCATTTCCGAGGGGACGGAAAGTATGGGATCAGAATCGCGAGCGTCCGGTTCGGACGGCAGCGACGATCGTCTGGGCGGTGGTGGGGTACCGCCCGCCCAACAGATCCGGGTCGGCGTGCTGGGCGTCGGTTACTGGGGTTCCAAGCAGCTTCGGGTGATGCGGTCCACGCCGGGGGTCTCCCGGGTCGTGGCCATCGACGCACGCCTTCCGCTGCTGTCCGGGATGGCACACCTGCTGGCCACCGGCGAGGGCTACACCTCGCTGGAGGCGGCGCTGCCACACATCGACGCGGTGGTCATCGCGACCCCGCCCGCCTCGCACGTGCCGCTAGGGCTGGCGGCAATTCGTGCGGGCAAACACGTACTCATCGAGAAGCCCCTGGCCACCACGGCCGCCGGGGCGCAGGAACTGATCCAGGCCGCCAAGGAGGCCGGGGTCACGCTGATGGTCGGGCACACCTTCGAATACAACGGCGCGGTCTGGATGCTGCGCGAGTTGGTGCAGTCGCGGGAGCTCGGCGATCTCTACTACCTGGACAGCGCCCGGCTCAACCTCGGGCTCTACCAGAGCGACGTGAACGTCGTCTTCGACCTCGCGCCGCACGACATCTCCATCGCCAACCACGTGCTCGGCGCGACGCCGACCTCGGTGCGGGCCTGGGGCAGCCGGCACGTCGACCCGGCCTTCGAGGATGTCGCACACCTCGAGCTGGGGTATGACGACATCGGCGTCCAGGCGCACATCCACGTCAGCTGGCTGGACCCGCGCAAGGTCCGGCTGGTGACCGCCGTCGGCTCCAAGAAGATGGCCGTCTACGACGACACCAACGCCGAGGAACGCATCCGGATCCACGACAAGGCGGTCACCCGCTCGGCCGGCAAGGGCATGGAATACCACGTCGGCGGGGTCACCTCGCCGGTGGTGCGCTTCGACGAGCCGCTCGCCGTGCAGGCCCGGCACTTCGTCGACTGCATGACGACCGGGGCGCAGCCGCGCACCGACGGGGCCAACGGTCTCGCCGTCGTCCAGGTCATCGAGGCCGCGCAGCTGTCTCTCGCGCAGGAACGCAAGGTGCTGATCAGCGAGGTCGACGGACTGCCGGGCCTGGTCCCGGTGCCGGCGCAGCGCAGCGCGGCCACCGCCGTCCTCTGAAGAGCCCGCGATAGCACCACCTCTCGTACGCCGCCACGTCAGTGAGGAATGCTGATGCACCCTGCCATCGAAGTGCCGTTCACCGACCTGTCCGCCATGGCGCGGGAGGTCTGGCCCGACATAGAGCAGACCTACATCGAGGCGCTGCTGTCCGCCCGGTACGTCGGCGGGCCCGCCGTCGCCCGGTTCGAGGAAAACTTCGCCCGCTACTGCGAAGCCACCCACGCGGTCGGGGTCGCCAACGGGACCGACGCCCTGCAGCTCACCCTCCAAGCCCTCGGCCTCGGCCCGGGCGACGAGGTGATCGTGCCGAGCAACACGTTCATCGCCACCGCCGCGGCCGTGGTCCGGGCCGGCGCGGTGCCGGCCTTCGTCGACGTCGACCCCGGCTCACTGCTGATCACCCCGGCGATCCTGGCCGCGGCGATCACCCCGCGCACCAGCGCGGTCATCGTGGTCCACCTCTACGGCAACATGCCCGACATGGACGGCCTGGTCGCGGTGGCCGAGCGGGCCGGCATCGCCCTGGTCGAGGACGCCGCGCAGGCGCACGGCGCCGAGTGGCGGGACAGCCGGGCCGGATCGTTCGGCGCGGCCGCGTGCTTCAGCTTCTACCCGGGGAAGAACCTGGGCGCGTTCGGCGACGCCGGCGCGGTGGTGACGAACGACCCGAAGATCGCCGAGCGGGTCCGCAGCCTGGCCAACCACGGCCGGGACGGCGGCGCCAACCACTACGAGCACTCGTTCGTCGGCACCAACAGCCGGCTCGACGCGTTGCAGGCCATCGCGCTCGACGCCAAGCTGGCCCGCAACGAGGACTGGACCGAGGCCCGGATCTCGCTCGCCGACCGCTACCGCAAGGAACTGGCCGGTTCCGCGATCCGGCTCACCGAGGTCGACCCGCTGGCCCGGCACGTCTACCACCTGATGGTGGTGCGGGTCGCCGACCGGGCCGCCATCCAGCAGAAACTGCAGGAGAACGGGATCCAGACCGGGGTGCACTACCCGGTCCCGTGTCACCTGCAGCCGCCGCTGCGCCAATACGCGTCCGGCCCGCTGCCGGTCTGCGAGCAGGCCGCCACCGAGCAGTTCTCGCTGCCGCTCTTCCCGCACATGTCCCGGGCGCAGGTCGACCGGGTTTGTGAGGTTCTCGACGAAGCGGGTGTGTCCCGGTGACCGAGAAGGACGAGGGCGTCATCGTCGGGTATCCGGTGGACCGATCGGGATCCGGTCCACTCAAGCTCGGCTCGGGGGCGCGCCTGCGCAGCGGCACCGTGCTCTACGACGGGAGTCACATCGGGCCGGGACTACAGACGGGTCACGGGGTGGTGATCCGCGAGGACAACCGGATCGGCGCGGACGTCAGCGTGTGGAGCAACACGGTGATCGACTACGGCTGCCGGATCGGCGACCGGGTGAAGATCCACGCGAACTGCTACATCGCGCAGTACACCGTGATCGAGGACGACGTGTTCCTCGCGCCCGGCGTCACCATCGCCAACGACCTCTACCCGGGCGACGAGCGCTCGGCCAAGCTGATGACCGGCCCGCACATCGAGGCCGGCGCGCAGATCGGGGTCAACGTCACGATCCTGCCGTTCGTCCGGATCGGCGCGGGCGCGATCATCGGGTCGGGCGCGGTGGTCACCCGGGACGTCCCGGCCGGCTTCGTCGCGTACGGAAATCCGGCCGTTGCCCACCGCAAGGTGGCCGATCTCCCGGAGATCGGGCACCGGGTGGCCGCGCTGCGGGAGCGGTCGTGAAACGGGCGCTGGATCTCGTCGGCGCCGGCCTGGGCCTGCTGATCATCTCGCCGCTGCTGGTGGTGATCTGGCTGGCCGTCCGGCTGACCTCGCCCGGCCCGGCGATCTTCAAACAGGAGCGGCTCGGCCTCGGCCAGAAGCCGTTCACCATGTACAAGTTCCGGTCGATGACGACCGGGAACAGCGACGCCATCCACCGCGAGTACGTCTCGCAGATGCTCACCTCGGACGGCACCGCGACCGCGACGGTCAACGGCCTCTACAAGCTGGCCGGCGACCCCCGGGTCACCCGGCTCGGCGCCTGGCTGCGCAAGACCAGCCTCGACGAGCTGCCCCAGCTGTTCAACATCGTCGCGGGCGAGATGTCGCTGGTCGGACCGCGGCCGGTGCTCGCCTGGGAGGCGGCGCTGTTCAAGCCGGAGACGATGGCCCGCTTCGACACCCCGCCCGGCCTGACCGGGCTGTGGCAGGTGAGCGGCCGCAACATGCTTACCATGACCCAGGCGCTCGCCCTGGATGTCGAATACGTCCGCCGCCGGAGCCTCTGGTTGGATCTGTCCATCATCGCGAAAACCTTGCCGGCCCAGATGCGCCGCGGCGCCGCATGACCCTGACGCAGGAGGCTACAAAAGTCGAGTCGCCGGCCGATGCGGTCGGCGACTCGATGACCGTGGCCGTGTGGACGGCGATCAGCCGCGGCACCGGTGTGATCCGCGGCGTCGTGATCGCCGCGGTGCTCGGCGCCACCATGTTCGCGAACACCTACCAGTTCACCAACTCGCTGCCCAACCTCGTCTTCTACGGCCTGCTGGGCGGCTCGATGCTGTCCTCGCTGCTGATCCCGGCGCTGGTCCGGCACGTCGACACCGCCGACCGGGCCGGCGCGGAACGGGTCGCCGGCGGCTTCCTCGGCATCGTCGCCGTCGGGGCCGCCGTGCTCACCCCGATCGCGGTGCTGGCCGCTCCGTTCGCGCTGCGCTTGTCGCCGGAGGGCGGCGGCGCCCAGGCCCGCACCGGGATGCTCCTGGTGGTCATGCTGCTGCCGCAGATCCCGCTCTACGGCCTGATCGCCACGGCCGGCGCCGCGATGAACTCGCACGGCCGGTTCGCGCTGGCCGCGGCCGCCCCGGCGCTGGAGAACGTCGGCACGGTCGTGGTGCTGGCCGCGGTGGCGATCCTCTACCCGGGCATCGGCACCCTGGAACGGGCGCCGACCGGCGCGTTGCTGCTGCTCGGCCTGGGCACGACCGGCGCGGTCGCGCTGCACGCGGCCGCCCAGTGGTACGGCGCCCGGCGGGCCGGGATGCGGCTGCGGCCCCGGCGCGGGTGGCGCGACCCGGAGGTCCGCAAGGTCCTGCAGCGGGCGCTGCCGTCGCTCGGCCAGGCCGCGCTGGCCGCGGTGCAGCTGCTGATCCTGCTGATCTTCGCGAACCGGGTGGCCGGCGGCGTGGTCGCGTTCCAGCTCGCGATGAACTTCTACTTCCTGCCGATCGCGCTCGGCGCCACCCCGGTCGCGCTCTCGCTGGCGCCCCGGCTGGCCCGGCTGCACGCGGCCGGCAATCACGCGGCGTTCCGCGACACGTTCGTCAACGGCCTGGTGTTCGCCCTGTTCGTGGCGGTCCCGGCCGCGGCCGGCTACCTGGCCGTCCGGGAACCGATCGCCCGGGCCATCGCGTACGGCGGGTTCGGCACCGACGCCGGCACGACGCTGATCGCCACCGCGCTGGGTGCGCTCGCCCTCGGCGTCCTCGGCGAGACCGCGTTCCTGGTCGCCACCTATGCCTGTTACGCCCGCGAGGACACCCGCACCCCGATGTACGCGATGCTCGTGCAGCTGGGCATCTGCGTGGCCGGTGCGTGCGTGGCGCCGTCGATGGAAGGCCCGGCCGTCCTGCTCGTGCTCGGCCTGGCGATGTCGGCCGGCACCCTGGTCGGCGCGGCCATCCTGGTCCGGTCGCTGTTGCGGCAGCTGGGCCCGGGCGCCGAACCTCTCGTCCGGCCGGTGCTCCAGACCGGCGCAGCGGCCGTGGTCATGGTGATCCCCGCCTACCTGGCCGGTCGGCTGATATCCACAGTGGTCGGAGGTGGGGGCGGCGGCATCCTTGCGGTGGTGGTGGCCGCCACGGTGGGCGTGGCAACGTACGTCGGTGTGCAGGCCAAACTCGGCGCGCCCGAGATCGAGTGGATTCTGCAGTCGGTCCGCCACAAACTCCCGCGCCGCCGGCCGCGCCGCAACGCCGGTTTCCTCACCAACGTGGCGCTGCTCGCCGCCGCGGCGGCGGTCGGCGCCCTCGCCGGGCTCAACCCGCTCTACGCGGCCGCCCTGGTCGTCGCGCTGGCCATCGGCGGCTGCGTCTACGTGTGGCCGGCCACCGCCGCCTACCTGCTGGTCTTCCTCACCCCGCTGACCGCCGGCATCGACCGCGGCACGCTCATCCCGGTGCTGCGGCCCAACGAGGGCCTGGCCGCGCTGGTCGGGGTCGCGCTCGCGGTCCGCTGGCTCGGCACGTTGCGGGTCGGCACGTTCCGGCTGCCCCGGCTCAACGCGATCGACTGGTCGCTGATCGGGCTGGCCGCGTTCAGCTCGGTCGTCCCGCTCGCGATGATGGCCGCCCGCCGCCGCGAGATCATCCCCGACGACCTGCAATACGCGATCGTGCTGTGGAAATACCTCGCCGTCTACTTCATCATCCGGTTCAGCCTGACCACCCGGCGGCAGGCGCTGCGGACCGCCTACCTGTCGATCGCGTCCGCCTGCGTCGTCAGCATCATCGGCATCCTGCAGTCGCTCGGCCTGTTCGGCGTACCCAAGCTCCTCGGTCTTCTGTATGCGCCGTTCGGCGCCGAGCGGGTGTTGTCGATCGGCCGGGGCAGTTCGACGCTCGCGCTCGCCGCCGCCGTCGCCGACCTGTGCATCCTCAACCTGGCGCTGGCGATCGGGCTGCTGCTCTACACCAAGAAATACAAGCCGTGGCTGGCGGCGGCCGTGCCGATCTGCGTGTTCGGCGCGCTCGGGGCCGGCGAGTTCTCCACCATCATCGGCCTGCTCGTGGCGCTCGGCGTGCTGGTGGTGATCTCCCGGGCCACCAAGCTCGTCGGGTACGCGGTGCCGCTGCTGCTGGTCGGCGGCGTCGTCATGTGGCCGGTCATCGAGACCCGGCTGCTCGGCTTCCAGAGTGCCTCCGGCCTTCCGGACAGCTGGATCGTGCGGCTGCGCAACCTGAACACCTACTTCCTGCCCCAGCTGACCGCCGACCACAACTGGCTGCTCGGGGTGCGCCCGTCGGCGCGGGTGCCGGCCTCGCACGAGGAGTTCGGCTGGGTGTGGATCGAGAGCGGCTACGTCTGGCTGCTCTGGGGTGGCGGAATTCCGCTGCTCATCGCGTACCTCGCCTGGGTCGTCGTGAGCATGCGGCGCGGCATCGCCGCGGCACGCAGGGCGACCGGAGTGATCGCCGCGGTGGGTCTGGCGGTCGCGTCCTATGTGGCGGCCAACGCGCTGCTGATGCTCTTCGACCCGCACCTGACCTATCGCGGCGCGGCCGATTGCCTGCTGGTGCTGCTTGCCATCCTGCGTAACCTCGGTGTGGAGGAACGCGCCGGCCCATCAACCCAGCCCATGGAACGGGGACGGCTGACGACATGAAACCAATCCGAGTCCTCCTGATGGTCGAGAATGTCGCGCTCGGCCGGGACCACCGGCTGCGCAAACACGCCGCGGCGCTGGTCGCGGCGGGCATGCAGGTCACCGTCATCTGCCGCAAGGACCCGGCAAACCGGGAAAACCCCGACGTGCGGGTCCTCGACTATCCGGCCGGCGACGGGGTGGGCAAGCTGGGTTTCATCCGGGAGTACGCGTGGAGCCTGTCGGCCGCCGCGGTCCTCACCGTGCGCGCGGTGTTCTCCGGCGGGGTCGACGTGGTGCAGGTGTCCAGCACCCCGGACATCTACTTCCTGCTGGCCGCGCCGCTGAAGTGGTTCCGCCGCCGGGTGATCTTCGACTTCAAGGACCTCTCCCCCGAGATCTACCAGGCCCGGTACGGATCGGCCGACGGAGTGATGTACCGGCTGCTGCGCCGGTTCGAGCGGGCCAGCCTGCGCACCGCCGACCACGTGATGGCGGTCAACGCCTCGGTCCGGTCGGTGGCGATCGACCGCGGCGGCATCGGCAGCGACCGGGTCACCGTGGTCGGCAACGGCCCGTGGCTGGCCGACCTCGGCACCCGGGCGGCCCAGCCGGCGCTGCGCCGCGGCTACCCGCACCTGTGCGTGCTGGTCGGCATGATGGGCCCGCAGGACGGCATCGACCTGGCCCTGGCCGCGATCGATCACCTGGTCAACAAGATGGGCCGCACCGACACCGCGTTCACCTTCGCCGGGATCGGCGACTACGTGCCCGAGGCCGAGCGCTTCGTCGAGGAGCACGGCCTGGCCGCCTGGGTGTCGTTCCCGGGCTGGCTGACCCGCGACGAGGTGTACGACCTGCTCTCCACCGCCGACGTCGGGCTCGAACCGAACCTCGAGGAGTTCGTCACCCCGGTCAAGGCGATGGAGTACATGGCGTTCGGGCTGCCGTTCGTCGCGTTCGACGTCGCCGAGACCCGGATCATCGGCGAGGGCGCATCCGAGCTGGTCCCGACCGGTGACGTGGTCGCCTTCGCTGAACGGATCGACGCCCTGGTGCGTAACCCCGAACGGCGGGCCGAGCTGGGCGCGGCCGGGGAGCGGGCGGTCCGGCAGCGGCATTCGTGGGACCGCCAGCAGGTCCCGTACCTCGCGGTGGTCGAGCGGCTCGGCCACCGGAAGCACGTCACTGCGGTAGGAGGCACGGCGGCATGAACACGTTCGGGGGCCCGGCGCGGCTGATTCGCGCGTACGGGTGGTGGATCGCCCTGGTCACCCTGGTGGTGATGGCCGCGGGGTACGGGGTGAGCACGCTCGCGCCCACGGTGTACCGGTCCGCGGCGATCGTCGTGGTCGAGGCGCGGGTCCGCGCCAACACCACCCCGGTGCCGCCGGAGATGGGCACCGAGAAGGAGCTGGCCAAGTCCGGCCTGGTGGTGCGGCCGGCCGCCGCCTCGATGGGGCTGGAGGAGGGGCAGCTCGCCGACGGCTTCACGGTTTCGGTGGCGCCGGACGCGAACGTGCTGACCTTCATCTACGAGTCCGGCAACCCGGTGACCGCGCAGCGGCGGGCGCAGGCGCTGGCCGAGGCGTACGTCACCTTCCGCAACGCCGGTGAGCAGTCGAAGAGCGCGACCGCGGCGGCCACCGCGAACGCGCACGCCACCCTGGTCTCGTCGGCCTACCTGCCGAGCGTGCCGGAGGCCCGGCCGGTCTGGATCGACCTGGCCATCGGCCTGGTGCTGGGTCTGCTGCTCGGGATCGGCACCGCGCTGATCCGTGACCGGATGAGCGACCGGATCCGCAGCCTGCGCGACTTCGAGAAGCTCAGCGGGGTCCCGGTGCTGGCCACCGTGCCGCGGACCGCCCGGCCGCGCGGGCCGGGCGCGGCGCTGCCGGTGCTGCTGCGCTCGCCGCAGTCGCCGGCCGCCGAGTCGTACCGCTACCTGCGTTCCCGGCTGCAACCGGTGATGGCCAAGGACGGTGCCACCTCGGTGCTGGTGGCCAGCGCCTACGACGGCGAGGGCCGCAGCACGACCGCGGCGAACCTGGCCGCCGCCCTCGCCCTGGCCGGCCGCACGGTCATCCTCGTCGACGCCGACCTGCCGAAGCCGCAGCAGCACACGATGTTCGACCTGAGCGGGGAGCGCGGGCTCACCGACCTGCTCGCCGCGACCGGCGACGACATCCGGCTGCCCGACGTGCTGCAGCAGGGACCGGTCGCCCGGTTGCGGCTGCTGGCCGCCGGGCCGGGCGCCGACCGGGCGCACGACCTGCTCGAGGGCCCGCGCCTCGGCCAGGTGCTGTCGGTGCTCGGCCGGCTGGCCGACGTCATCGTGATCGACTCGCCGGCGATCCTCAGCGTCTCGGACGCGATCGGGCTGGCCGCGGTCGCCGATCATGTGCTGCTGGTCGGCGACTACCGGCGCAGCACCCGGGCCGGGGTCGGCCGGGCGCTGGCCGAGCTGGCCGAGGTGGTCGACGGCAACGTCAGCAGCGTCCTGGTCAACGCGCCGAAGAGCGCGGGCGGCCTGGTTCCCCGGCCGCGCGGCGCGGTGGCCGCGCACATCCCGGTCGCGCCGGCCGCCGACCCGTCGGTCGAGGAGCACGGTCTCGCGCTGCTCGACGCCACGAGTGACCGCTCCGGCAGCCCGGTGGTCGGCTCCGCCTCGGTGCCGAAGTCGATGGTCCCGACCTCCCCCGCCACGCCCTCGACCGTCTACCAGTCGGCGTCGTCGCCGCCGGTGATCAGCCCGCCGTCGGGCCCGGTGAAGACCCGCACGAACGGCTCATCGGTGCCCGCTCCCCGGGAAGACGCCTCTTAAGACGCGGCGAGTCGGCGCCTCAGCTCCTTACCCCACGCGGGTGTCGGCTCGCCGCCCCAGTCCTTCACCAGTGACCAGCAGTCGCCCCACGGGTTCCAGCTCCACGCCGTCCAGCTCACGCCGTGCTCGTCGAGCCAGTCGAG
This sequence comes from Paractinoplanes durhamensis, assembly GCF_016862175.1. Taxonomy (GTDB): domain Bacteria; phylum Actinomycetota; class Actinomycetes; order Mycobacteriales; family Micromonosporaceae; genus Actinoplanes; species Actinoplanes durhamensis. The sequence goes on from NZ_BOML01000050.1 coordinate 263,423, forward strand.
GGTGTCGCCGGCCCAGCCGCCCTTGCGCACCGCCCGCTGCGGGCAGTCGTCGTCGACCTTCGCCGCGTCCACCTTCAGCGACGGCCCGACCTCGCCCGTCAGCACCGGCACCGTGGCGAGGATCGGTTTGAGGTCGCGGTCGTAGCAGTCGGTGTCGGCGCAGTATTCGTTGAACGAGTAGGCGTGGAACGACGCGGCCAGCTGCCCGGCCGGGTCGACGGGCCGGTGGTCGAGCCAGCCGGTCATCGACTCGGCCCAGTGGATGCCGCCGGCCAGCAGCACCACCTTCGATCCGGTGCCGCGCACCGCCGCGACCAGCTCGTTCATCCCGGCCGCCGGGTACGGCTGACCGGTGTTGACCGAGGTCAGGGTGCAGCCGTCCCGCCAGCAGTCCCAGGCCCGGGCGGTGTTCGTCTCGGCGAACGGGAACGGCTCGTTGAACAGGTCGAAGATCACGTCGCCGGTGCGGAAGCCGGTCGCCACCGACCGCCAGAAGTCGAGGCTGTGATCGCGGTCGGGCATCGGCTCCTGCTCGCGCGGGACTCCCCCGGCCGGGGCACTGCGGTGCAGATCAAGAACGGCGACGAAGCCGTACGCGTTGAGCCGCCGGACGAAATCACGCACCGCGGCCCGATACTTCTCCCCGGCGAAGGCCGGCGGCGCGGCCGGCAGGCCGAGCCAGCACTGCTCGTTGAGCGGCACCCGGACCGCGTTGGCCCGCCCCCACCCGCGCATCGCCTTGACGGTCCTGTCGCCGGGGGCTTGGCCGTCCGGGGTGTCGAAAAAGCCGTCGCCCTCGATGCACGAGTACTCGGCGCCGGCGACGTTGAAGCCGCGTAGGTCGACCGTTTCGCCGGTTTTGTTGACGAAGTGGTTCCCGTTGATCGCGATGCCCTCGACCGAGACCGGAGGCGGGGGTGGCTCGGGGGAACCGCATCCCGTCAGTAGCAGCAGCAGAACGAGCACGATCCGTGGGCTGCGCACATGTCCAGAATGGACGAGCAACGGTGAGTCCGCATCGCCCGTCCGGGGCGACTGGTGAGCCGAGCGAGCGGTGGGTTAGGTTAGCCATACCTAAAGGGGAGGTACGAGGGTGACCCAGACCGTGACCGTTCAGCCGTGGCGCTTCTTCACGACCGAGGTGCGCGCCGTCCGCCAACTCGGCCCCAGCTTCCTGCGGGTGACCTTCACCGGCGACGATCTCGACAAGTTCGCCGACAACGGCTTCGACCAGCGGATCAAGCTGATCCCGCCGCTGCCCGGCCACGGCCACGACCACCTGCCCACCGGCGAGGACTGGTACACGCAGTGGCGCGACCTGCCCGACCAGCACCGCAACCCGATCCGCACCTACACCGTCCGCGCGGTCCGCCCGGAGCTGCGCGAGGTCGACGTCGACATGGTGCTGCACGGCGTGCACGGCCCGGCCTCCCGCTGGGCGGTCGACGCCGTCCCCGGCTCGGCCATGGTCATCATGGGCCCGAACGCGGAGCACGACCGCGTGCACGGCGGCATCGACTTCCATCCGCCCGCGCACGCCGAGAGCATCCTGCTCGGCGGCGACGAGACCGCGGTCCCGGCGATCTCCTCCATCCTGGCCTGCCTGCCGGCCGACGCGTCCGGCGAGGCGCTGCTCGAGGTGCCGGCCTCGGGCGACGTCATCGCGCTGACCGCCCCGGCCGGGGTGCGGGTCAGCTGGCTGCCCCGGGACGGCGCGGCGCACGGCGAGAAGCTGGTCCCGGCCCTGCGCGCCGCGGTCCGCCGGATCCTCGGCGACCGCGCTCCCGGCCCGGTCGTCGAGCTGGAGGACGTCGACGTCGACCACGACCTGCTCTGGGAGGTTCCGGAGGAGGTCACCGACGTCAGCAACTTCTACGCCTGGCTGGCCGGCGAGGCCGCGGTGATCAAGACCCTGCGCCGGCACCTGGTCGCCGAGTGCGGCGTCGACCGCCGCTCGGTCGCGTTCATGGGCTACTGGCGGCTCGGCAAGGCCGAAGACAACTAGGGCGCATCTGCCCTACCTTTATCGCCGCATTTCCCCTCCGGAGCCGGGCCACGCCGTTAGCGTGGAATTTCGAGGCCACGCCCGCGTGCGGCCCTGGAGGGGGTCGTGCTCGCGCGGCGTGGCCCCCGGCGAGGAGGGGCCATGTGGAACACGTCGACGGCGCGAACGGGACCGGTGGTCCTGCTCGTCGAGGACGACGAGGACCTGCGCGAGATGACCACGCAGATGCTGGAGATGCGCGGGTTCACCGCGCTGGTCGCCCAGGACGCGGTCAGCGCCATCACCCAGCTCAAGGTCTTCGACGGCACCATCGACGTGCTGCTGACCGACCTCGGCCTGCCCGGCGTCTCCGGTGGTGAGCTGGCCCGCTCGGCCGCCGCGATCCGGCCGACGATGGAGATCGTCTACATCTCCGGCATCCCTCAGGACATCGCGATCAAGAAAGGTCTGATCAAGGCCGGATCGCCGTTCATCGCCAAGCCGTTCACCACCGATGTGCTCGCCGGGACGCTGCGTTCCGTGCTCGCCCGGCACAGCAACGCGCAGGCACCCTGATTGATGGTTGTTAGCAACCACATTTGCCCGGCGGGCCCTCAAGAGGCGCCGCCAGAGTCCGATACCTACTGGCGCAAGGCGGTTACCGAGAGGCGGTAGCCAAGCTTCGACCAGGGGAGTCACCAATGCCGAACATCAACACGATCGTCGCCTACCTGCGCAGCCGCCTCAACAACGAGGAGGGCGCCACCGCCGTCGAGTACGGCCTGCTGGTGACGTTCATCGCCATCGTGATCATCGTCGGTGTCTCGGCGTTCGGCACCCACCTGAGCGACGTCTTCACGAACCTGACCAAGAAGTTCTGATGGAAGGGCGGTAGCCGTGCCGATGCGCACGCGCCAACGCTTCCCACGCTCCGCTGCCGGCCGACGGCCGCACCGGGGCGATGAGGGCGCGGCGGCGGTGGAGCTGGCGCTGGTGCTTCCAGTCCTCCTTCTGCTCATCTTCGGCCTGATCGACTTCGGCCGGGTGATGCAGCAGCAGATCCAGCTGACCGAGGCGGTGCGGGAAGGCGCTCGGGTGGGCGCGCTGAACGGCACCGCCTCGGACATGCAGACTCAGGTCGTCGCCGCGTTCAGCGGCGACGCCACCGGACTCACCTACACCACGGCCACCCCGTGCACCCCGGCGTCGACGGCGACCACCGACTCGACTCTCAAGGTGGCCCGCACGTTCACTCCCATCACGCCGCTCTACAGCGTGATCAAGCTGTTCCAGTCGAATCCCAGCAACATCACCCTCTCCGCGACCGGCGTGATGGCATGTCTGGGATAGGCACATCGTCGGATTCGCCCCCTTCGAGGCCGTCGGCATCCAGAATCGGTTTTGCGGGCACTGCGCCCGTTCGGCCGATCGGCTGACAGGTACACGAGAGGAGAGGCGGAATGCGCCGACGGATCGTGCTCCTGCTGGTCGCGTTCGTGCTGGCCGGGTTCAGCGCGGTAGCGGTCGTCGCATACGGCCGCAACGCCGACGAGCGGGCTCTCCAAGGCGGCGAGGGCACCTGGGTGCTGCTCGCCACCACCGCCATCCCGGCCAACACCACGGGCGCCGACATCCGCAGCCGCAAGCTCGTCCGGCAGGTCCTGATGCCGGCCCGCAGCGTGCCGTCCGGAGCGATCACCAAGCTCGACACGTCGTACGACAAGCTGACACTGAATTCCGAGCTCGAACCCGACCAGATGCTGATGGGCGGGCACTTCCAGCACCCGCCGCCGGCCGCCGCGAGCCCGTCACCGACGTTCGTGCTGCCCTCCGGCAAGATCGCGATCAGCGCCGAGCTCACCATCGCCCGCCAGGTCGCCGGCAACGTCGACTCCGGTTCGGTGGTCGCCGTCTTCCTCACCGAGCAGACCGGCCTCTACAAGCGGGAACAGACGACCAAGCTGATCGTCGCCAAGGCCACCGTGATCACCGTCGGCGAGCGGCCCGAGCCGACCAGCGCCTCCCCCACCCCCACCGCCGGCAACGGCGCGACGGTCCTCCCGACCGTGGTTGCCGGGACCGCGTCGCCGGAACCCCAGTCGCTGGAGCGGTACGTGGTCACCCTCGCGGTCAACCAGGCCGACGCCGAGAAGATCGTCAACGGCTACAACAGCGGCGAGTTGCACCTCGCCCTGATCAGCACGCCGGTGCCGAGCGTCTCGCCGACCCCGGACGCGGAATCGTGAGCCAGTACGTCTACCTGGAACCCGACCGGGACCGGCTCGCGCAGGTCGGACCCCAGTTCCAGTCGATCGGCACCTCGATCGTGCACAGCATGGCCGACCTGGAGTCGCACCTGCCGCGCTACCCGGAGACCCTGCTCGTGATCGTCGGCGCCAGCGTGCCGCTCGACGAGGTGCTCATGTTCACCGCCTACCAGCGGCTGCAACGGCCGCTGATCGGCGTGGTGCTCGTCCGCCAGAATTTGGATCCCGCCGACGTGCTGCGCTGCCTGCGGGCCGGGGTCCGCGAGGTGATCGAGGAGTCGGACTGGGACGGGCTGCGCAACGCCTGCTCCCGCTCGGTCGATCTGTCCAAGGCGCTCAGCACCACCCTGCACACCAGCAACGAACAGACCCCCTACGGCCGGGTGATCACCGTCTTCGCCGGCAAGGGCGGCTGCGGCCGCTCGGTGATCGCGGTCAACCTGGCCGCCGCGCTCGCCGCCGGCGGTGGCCGCCGGGTCCTGCTGGTCGACCTCGACCTGCAGTTCGGCGACGTCGCGATCATGTTGAAGCTGCCACCGGACCGCAACATCGCGGGCGGCATCGCGATGGCCGGCCGGCTCGACGAACCGGGCCTGCGCTCGATCATCACGCCGTACAAGAACGGCATCGACGTGCTGCTCGCCCCGTCCAGTCCGGCCCAGGGCGAGCACGTCCGCCGGGAACTGGTGGTGGAGATCCTCGACCTGGCCCGGCCCAACTACGACTTCATCGTGGTCGACACCCCGGCGCTGGTCACCGACCAGGTGCTGGCCGCCCTGGACATCTCCGACTGGCTGGTCCCGATCGTCACGCCCGACCTGCCCACGCTCAAGAGCGTCCGGCTCACCGTCGAGATGTTCGACATGCTCGACTACCCCAAGGACCGCCGGATGCTGGTCTTCAACCGGTCCAACACCGAGGTGGGCCTGACCGCGGCCGACATCGAGGAGGCGGTCGGCATGCCGTTCGCCGTGCACGTGCCCTCCAGCCGGGAGGTGACGATCTCGGTGAACCGGGCCGAACCGCTCTACATGACCAGCCCGACCCACCCGTTCAGCCTGGCCATCGGCCGCCTTGCCGACCTGTGCACCGGGGTCCAGCGAGCGGCCGTCCAGAAGAAGCGGCTGTTCTCCCGGGCCGGGAAGGACCGGCGATGAGTCTCTCCGCGCGGCTCGGCTACGACCCGCTGCAGAACCCCAGCGGCGAGACCGCCGTCGAACCGGCCGGCTCGGCGGCGACCCACCGCTACCGCGCCGCCGGCCGGCAGGTCAGCGACCCGGTCTACGACGTACGGCTGCGGATCCAGCGCCGGCTCGCCGACGAACTCGGCCCGACCCTCTACACCAACCGCGGCGCGGCCGACGAGGACCTGACCGCCCGGGTCCGGGAGGTCCTCAACGAGTTGCTCGCCCGCGAGGAGACGCCGCTCTCCGGCGCCGACCGGGCCCGGATCACCAAAGAAGTGATCGACGAGGTGCTCGGCCACGGGCCGATCGAACCGCTGCTGCGCGACCCGTCGATCAGCGAGGTGATGGCGAACGGCGCGAAGAGCATCTACGTCGAGCGGTACGGCCGGCTCGAACGCGTCGAGGTCGAGTTCGACGACGAAGGGCACCTGCGCCGGATCATCGACCGGATCTGCGCCCGGGTCGGCCGCCGGGTCGACGAGGCCAGCCCGATGGTCGACGCCCGCCTGCCCGACGGCAGCCGGGTCAACGCGATCGTCCCGCCGATCGCCCTCGACGGCGCGTCGCTGACCATCCGCAAGTTCGCCGCCACCCCGCTCACCGTCGGCGACCTCATCTCCTACGCCACGCTCAGCCGGCAGGGCGCCGAGTTCCTCGAGGCCTGCGTGCGCGGCCGGCGCAACGTCATCGTCAGCGGGGGCACCGGCTCCGGCAAAACGACCATCCTCAACGTCCTGTCCGGGTTCGTCCCGCACGACGAGCGCATCGTCACCATCGAGGACGCCGCCGAACTTCAACTGAATCAGGACCATGTCGTACGCCTGGAATCGCGCCCCTCCAACTCCGAGGGCCGTGGCACGGTGACCACCCGGGACCTGGTGCGCAACGCGCTGCGGATGCGCCCCGACCGGATCGTGGTCGGCGAGGTCCGCGACTCGGCCGCGCTCGACATGCTGCAGGCCATGAACACCGGACACGACGGCTCGCTGACCACCCTGCACGCCAACACGCCGCGCGACGCCCTGTCCCGCCTGGAGACCATGGTGCTGATGGCCGGCATGGACCTGCCGAGCCGGGCCATCCGCGACCAGGTCGCCTCGGCCGTCGACCTGATCATCCAGGTCAACCGGTTCAAGGACGGCAGCCGCAAGGTCACCCACATCACCGAGGTGGTCGGGATGGAGGGCGACATCATCACCCTCCAGGACCTGTTCGTCTTCGACATCAGCGCCGACGCCGGCCCGATGCACATGGCCTCGCTGCGGCCCACCGGCGTCCGGCCCCGCTTCGTCGACACCCTGGCCATGTACGGGGTGACCCTCAACCCCAACCTCTTCACCGGCGGCCGGTGGTGAGCGGCCTCGGCTGGGCCGCCGCCCTCTCCGGCGGGGTGGCCGTCTTCCTGATCGTCTACCTGATCCTGGAAGTCGTCTTCGGCCGCACCCCGGAACAGCGCCTGATCGCCTCGCTGAAGGTCTTCACCCACGACGAAGGCAAGAAGGGCGCGCCGCCGCTGCGGCAGTTCCTGGCCGTGGGCGGCAAGCTGATCGAGGAATCACCCTCGCTGAACCAGATGGCGCTGCGCAGCGAGGCCATCCTCGACCAGCACACCGGCGCACCCAAACCGGCCGAGTGGCTGTGGCTGCGGTTCATGGCGGCGATCGGCACCGTCCTCGTGCTGGTCCTGGTGCTGCCGTTCTGGTTCGCCTTCCCGGTCGGCGTCCTTCTCGGCTTCTTCCTGCCGCCGGTGGTGCTGCGTGCCCTGGTCCGGCGCCGCCGCCAGCGCTTCTCCGACGAGTTGCCGAACATGCTGGGGCTGGTGCTGAGCTCGCTGCGGGCCGGCTTCACCCTGCAGCAGTCGGTCGACGCCGCGGTCCGCGACGACGAGGGCCCGGTCGCCGAGGAGTTCAGCCGGGCTCTGTCCGAGTCGCGGATCAGCGGCGAGTTCGAGGACGCCCTGCAGCGGGTCGGCGACCGCACCGGCAGCGGCGAGATGGCCTGGCTGGTGATGGCGCTGCGGCTGCAGCGCGAGGTCGGCGGCAGCCTCGCCGACGTCATGCAGACCACCGCCGACACCATGCGGGACCGGGCCTACCTGCACCGGCAGGTGCGCACCCTCTCCGCCGAGGGACGCATGTCGGCGTACGTGCTGATGGCCCTGCCGGTCTTCACCGGCATCACCCTGACGGTCATGCGGCCCGGCTACATCCGCCCGCTCTACACCGAGCCGCTCGGGATGCTGATGCTGCTCCTCGCCGCGTTCCTGATGACGGTCGGGATCATCTGGCTGCGCGCCGCCGTCAAGATCGAGGTCTGATCCGGTGAACGCGACGACGCTCCTCGCCATCGCCGCCGGCTGCGCCGCGCTGGCCGTCGCCGTCGGCGTCACCGCCGTCGGGATGCCGGCCACCCAGCGCGAACGGATGTTGCGCATCCTCGCCGACTTCGGCGAGAACCGGATCACCGACACCCGCCCGGCCAAGCCGAGCCTCTACGGCCGGGCCCGCCCGACGCTCGTCTGGTTCTTCCAGCGCACCGGCGACATCATCACCCCACCGGCGATGAAGGCGCGGCTGGCCCGGCAACTCGACTACGCCGGCAACCCGCCGAACTGGCCGGTCGACCGGGTGGTCCAGGCCCGGATGTTCGCGGTGCTCTTCTTCGGTTTCGTCGGCTGGCTGATCGTCCCGGCCAACCCCGCGTTCGCGGCCCTCATCGGCATCGCCATCGGGCTGGTGCTGCCCGAGGTGCTGGTCCGCAACATGGGCGAGAAGCGCCAGCAGCAACTCGCCCGATCGCTGCCCGACGTGCTGGACGCCCTGGTCATCGGGGTGGAGGCCGGCCTCGGCCTGGACGCGGCGCTGGCCCAGGTCGGGCAGATGCTCAGCGGGCCGATGCCGGACGAGGTTCGTCGCCTGCTGCAGGAGATGAAGCTCGGCGTGGCCCGCACCGAGGCGCTGCGCGCGCTGGCCGCCCGCACCACCTCCCGCGACCTGAAACGCCTGGTCACCGCGCTCGTGCAGGCCGGCGAGCTGGGCATCTCGGTGGCCGGCATCCTCCGCGAGCACGCCGCCGACCAGCGCACCCGCCGCCGGCAGCGGGCCGAGGAAAAGGCTCAGAAGGTCGCGATCAAGCTGCTGTTCCCGGTGCTGTTCTGCCTCTTCCCGGTGATCTTCGTGGTGGTGCTCGGCCCGGCCATCCTCAACATCATGGAGAACTTCTGACATGCCCGTGCTCAGCGTTCTCGAACTCAACCTCGACGAGGGCGCCCGCCTCAGCGCGCTGCACAAGTACGGCCTGCTCGACGCCCCCGCCGACGACGAGTTGGAGGCCGTGGTCCGGGTAGCCGCCATGGTCGCCGACGTGCCCACCGCCACCCTCAATCTGATCGACTCGAACCGGCAGTGCCAGCTCACCACGGTCGGCTTCGACGGCGCCGACTCACCGCGGAGCGAGTCGATGTGCGACGTCGAGTTCCGGGCCGGTGGCTTCGTGCACGTACCCGACGCCACCCTCAACCCGCTCTACCGCGACAACCCGTGGGTCACCGGCCGGCTGGCCGACGTGCGCTTCTACGCCTCCGCACCGTTGATCACCCCCGACGGGTACGCCCTGGGCACGCTCTGCGTCTTCGACGACAGGGTCAAGTCGTTGCAGCCGGAGCAGATCAGCCGGCTGCTCGACCTGGCCGACATCGTGGTCGCGCTGTTCGAGCGGCGGCGGCAGGCCCGGGCCATGGCCGAGCTGGCGGTCGAGCGGGAACGCAGTAAGAAGTTCATCGCGACCGTCCTGGAGACCATCGACGTCGGCATCGCCGCCTGCGACCAGCACGGCCGGCTGACCGTCTTCAACCGGGCCGCCCGTGAGTGGCACGGCGTCGCCGACACCCCCGACCTGACGCCGGACCGGCTGGCCGAGCACTACAGCCTCTACGACGCGCTCGGCCGGCGCCGGCTCACCGCGGAGGAGATCCCACTGATCCGCGCCCTGCACGAGGGCGAGATCCACGACGCCGAAATGATGATCAAAAAGCCGGATCAGCCGCACGTCGACCTCAGCTGCACCGCCCGCCGGCTGCACGGCGAGGACGGCCGGGTGGTCGGCGCGGTGGTGGCGATGAACAACGTCACCGTCGACCGGGAACACCGCCGGGCCATCGAGGCCGCCCACCGCGAGCTGGCCGACCGCGGCGAGCAGCTCGCCGCCGCGGTCACCGAGCTGCGCCGCTCCAACGAGGAGCTGGAGCAGTTCGCCGGGGCGGTCAGCCACGACCTGGTCCGGCCGATGGCCGCGGCGCACGGCTACCTGGAGATGATGACCCTCGACTACGCCGACGACCTCGACCCACGCGCCACCAAGTGGCTCGACGGGGCGATCCGCGCGGTCGAGCGCATGCAACTGCTGGTCGAGGCCCTTCTGGAGTACGCCCGGGCCGGACACGCCAAGTTCGAACCCAGCCCGGTGAAGCTCGACGAGGTGGTCACCGCCGTACTCGCCGACCTGACCACGATCACCGCGGCGAGCGGCGCCGAGGTCGTCGTCGACAGCGAACTGCCGACCGTGCGCGGCGACGCCACCCTGCTGCGCCAGCTGCTGCAGAACCTGATCGACAACGCGATGAAATACCGGTCCCCGGAGCGGCCCTGCCGGATCACCCTGTCCGCCGAGGACAACGAGTTCGGCTGGACCATTCTGGTCGCCGACAACGGCATCGGGATTCCGCCCGATCAGCGCGAGCGGGTGTTCGAGATGTTCGCCATGGTCGACCCGGCCTCCCGGAAGGGCCACGGCATCGGCCTGTCGACGTGCCACCGCATCATCGACCGGCACAACGGCGCGATCACCATCGGCGACACCGCCGGCGGCGGAACCACCATCCGCATAAGCCTGCCGGCTTCCTAGTCCGGGGAATGGAAAAAGCCCGCCCAGTTGCCCGGGCGGGCTTTCTC
>NZ_BOML01000051.1 GCF_016862175.1 Paractinoplanes durhamensis
GCACCCGGTGAGTGCGCCGCCTGGCTCAGCCCCGCGCCCGGTGAGTGCGCCGCCCAGCCCATCCCCGCACCCCGTGAGCGGGCCGGCTGGCTCAGCCCCGCGCCCGGTCAGCACACCGCCCAACCCAATCAACCAAACGGTGAGCACGTCACCAGCCCAGCCAATCACCCAGTGAACGGGCAGCGCGAGAGCGCGGGAGGCCAAACAGCGCGCCGAGAGACCGCTGCGGCCACCGGGTCAGGCCTGGGTTACCGAGGGCTGGCTCGACCAGGCGAAGTTGATCCATTTGTCGGTGCGGGACCACACGTATTCGCACTTCACTACCGAGTGCGGCTTCTCGTAGATGACCGCGCAGCGGGCCTCGGCGACGTGCCCGGCGCAGTAGTCGCGGACCAGCTTCAGGGTGGCGCCGGTGTCGGCGACATCGTCGACGATCAGCACGGTCGCCCCGGACAGGTCGACGGTCTGCGGCACCGGCGGCAGCATCACCGGCAGATCCAGCCGCTCGTCGACGCCGGTATAGAACTCGACGTTGATCAGATGCAGGTTCTTCACGTCGAGCGCATAACTGATCGCCCCGGCCGGAAGCAGCCCGCCACGGGCGATCGCCAGGATGAGATCGGGCCGATACCCGTCATCGGCGACCTGCTGGGCCAGCGCACGCCCCGCCCGCCCGAAGTCGTCCCAGGTCAACGTTTCCCGCTCGCTCACGCCACTCCCCTACCACCGAATCCCCGCCACCGCGGGCGTCCCAACCGCAATGATCCAGCAGGCCGCCCCAGCGGGAAAGATCAGGTGAGCCGCCTCGCAGGCCACCGGCAGCCCAGGCGCGTTGCCCCAGCGAAGCGTTGCCCGGCGCCGCGTCGTCGCGTTGCCCCGGCGGCCGCTCAGGCGCGCTGCTCCTTGGGGAAGTGTGGGCGCAGGTTGGCGGCCATGATGCGGTCGAGGATGCGGTCGGAGAGGATGCGGGACAGCCGGGTGAGGATGGCCGCGTCCCGGCCGACCGTGTAGCGGGCGCGCGGCCGGCGCACCGTCGCGGCGCCGGCGATGATCCGGGCCGCCGCCTCGGCGGACAGCCCCGACCGGGTGAACGCGGTGGCCTGGCTGATGATCGCCTGCAGCAGCCCGCCGTAGCGGCCACGCTCGGCCGGCGACATCGCGTCGATCGTGCCGCGCATCCGCTCGATGCCGCGGCCGGTCATCTCGGTGCGTACGCCGCCGGGCTCGACCACCACCACCTGCACGCCGTGCGGCGCGAGTTCCCGCCGCAGGGCGTCGCTCATCCCCTCCATGGCGAACTTCGCCCCGGCATACGCCCCGTAGGTCGGCAGCGCGACCTTCCCGCCGACCGAGCTGATGTTGACCACCCGGCCGGAGCTGGCGTGCAGCGCGGGCAGCAGCGCCTTGGTGACCGCGACGTGGCCGAAGAAGTTCACCTCGAACTGCCGCCGCCACTCGTCCATCGACAACAGCTCCACCGGTGCGTTGATGGCGATGCCGGCGTTGTTGATCACCGCCCGCAGCGGCCGCCGCGCCGGGTCGGCGGCGACGCGCCGGGCGACCGCCTCGATCTGCGCCGGGTCGGTGACGTCGAGCAGAACGGGCTCCAGGCCGGGCCCGCGCAGCGCCTCGCCGTCGGCCTCGCGCCGGACGCCGGCGAGCACGTGGTAGCCGCGGCGGGCCAACTCACGGGCGGTGGCCGCGCCCATGCCGGTGGATGCGCCGCTGATCAGAACGAGCTCTTCATGTGACGTTGTCATACGAACCAAGGTAGCAGCTCATGTGACGCTGTCAAGTGAACGGGCTGACGTTGTCAGGTAGATTGGCGGCGTGGTCAGCAGAGTGGAGAGCGCGGCGGCAACCCGGCGTGCGCTGGTCGACGCGGCCGCCGACCTGCTCGACGAGGGCGGCCCGGACGCGGTGACCCTGCGCGCCGTGGGGGCCCGCGCCGGCGTGTCCCGCGGCGCGCCCTACGGTCACTTCCCGGACAAGGAACACCTGCTCGCCGCGGTCGCGGCCAAGAGCTGGCAGGAGGTCGGCGACCGGCTCGACGAGCTGATCGCGGACCGGGCCCTGCCCCCCGCCGTCCGCCTGGAGCGCTCCCTGGCCGGGCTCATGGAGGTCGGCCGGCGGCGCCCGCACGCGTACGCGCTGATGTTCGCCGCCCCCACCGAGGAACACCCGGACGCGATCGCCGCCGTGTCCCGCACGCACGACCAGTTCCTCGCCATCGTCGCCGAGGTCGTCAAAGGCCCGGACCGGGCCGGCCCGCTCGGCGCGCTCCTGATGACCAGCCTGCACGGCATCGTCGCGATGGAGAACAGCGGCCAGCTCACCCCGGAGAAGTGGCACGTGACCGGCGACGAACTGCTCCGCATGCTGATCGCCCGGATCGCCTAGAAACCTCAGGGCAGGTCGAAAGTGGCCACCACCGGGGCGTGATCGGACTCGGGGAACTTCCGGTCGGTGGCGAAGGACTGGGACTCGTCGTGCAGGATCTCGTTGTGGATCTCGGAGCCCCGGTAGTGGGCCAGCAGGTTCCGGGTCACCAGCATGTGGTCGAGCATGTTGCCCTGGCCCTGGTGGAACAGGGTGTAGCGGCTCGACTGCGGGACCGTCTGCTCGATCGGGACGAGCACTCTTGCGGCCAGCGCACCGTTTCCGGTGTCCTCCACCTGGCCGCGGATGGCCAGCACCGGGACCTCCTCGGGGGTGGCGTTGAAGTCGCCGGCCACCACGATGCGGGCGTCCGGGTCGCCGTCGAGGATCTGGTCGACCAGGCGGCGCACCTCCAGGGCCTGACCCATCCGCTTCATCGAGGAGATGAAGGAGCCCTCGGCCCACGAGTCGGCGCTGCGCCACGTGTACTGGTCGACCATCTGGCCGGGGATGGTGGTGGGCAGCTTCGACTTGAGGTGCACGTTGATCACGTGCAGCGGGCGGCCGCCGACGTTGAGCTCGACGTGCAGGATGGGGCGTTCGACGCCGATCTCGATGGCGAACTGGTCGGGCGGGATGGCGGTCAGCCGCCGGTAGGTGGGCGCGGCGACCAGCTCGTTGCGCAGCTGCTGGCGGGACAGCACCGGCAGGTGGGTGGCGACCACGATGTTGCGCTCGTTGTAGGCGCCGTCGTCCTTGGGCTTGGTGGTGACCAGCTCGGCACCCTCTAGAACCGTGTCGGTCAGCAGCGCGCGCAGGGCGTGCAGGGCGCGCGGCTGGCCGGGCCGCTCCTGGCCGTTGACCTCTTGGAAGCAGGCGATGTCGGCGCGCAGGCGCTGGATCTGGGGCCGCATGAGGGCGATCCGGTCGGCGAGCGAGGGCTCGACCCCGTCGGCTGTCTCGTCGAAGTTCTCGAGGTTGAACGTCGAGATGCGCAGTTCCGTCATGCCGTCAAGGTAGGCCGCTGAGCAGCGAAAACAGCGTCCTTTGTCCTAGATCGTTCAGCATGGAGCGGGGTCGATGCCTCGACCCCGCTCCACCGACATCAGTTCCCGGACGAATAGAGCTGCTGGATCTCGGTGGCGGACAGCGCCCGGTCGTACAGGTGCACCTGGTCGGCCACCCCGTCGAGGTAGTCGACCGGGTTACCGCCGTACTTCCCGCGCCCGATCACGGTGTTGCCGGTCGGCGCCGCCTGCGGCATGCAGGCACTGGCGGTGCCGGCGAGCGCACCGTCGACGTACAGCCGGAGCTCGCCCTTGACCGTGTCGCGCACCCCGACCAGGTGGTACCACTGCCCGACCGCCGGCTTGAACCCGGCGAGGGCCCGGACGCCGGCGAAGCTCATCGCGAACTTCTGGTCGGCGCCGGAGTACTGCAGGAAGAAGTCGCTGTTCGAGGCCCCGTCCTGGCTGATGATCGTCTGGAAGGCGCCGTCCGCCTTGTCGAGCTTCACCCAGGCCGCCGCCGAGTAGTCGGAGGCGGTGTTCAGCACCGGCTTCCCGGCGTCGAGGTATTGGGTGGAGCCGTTGAAATCAACGCCTTGCCCGTTATGTCCCGACACGAAGCCGGGCGAGCCGACCGGGGTCAGCGTCCCGTACGAGCCGTCGAGCGACCAGAATGCGACACCTTCCAACCCAGGGGTGCCGGCCGGCGGCTGCGGCACATTGGCCCCGGACCCGTCCGCGGACGCGATGATCTTCTTGTTGATCTTCCGGACGGCGGCCAGATCCATCTTGGCGAGCTGCCGGTCGTACGTCCAGAAGCCGTTGAGCTCCCCCTCGACGTCGGTGATCTGGGTGTAGATGGCCGCGCTGATTCCGCAGTACTTGGCCGAGGTGATCACCGCTTCCTGGTTGGCCACGTATTTCGCGGTCAAGACCGAGGACGACGGCTCCATCTCGTACGCCTGGCCGTCCCCGAACCACATGTGGTTCGAGGTCTTGAGCCCGAACCCGCCGTGCTCGCCGTCGATCGCCACCCGCGAACCGGACGGCGCCGGGGTGGCCGGCCCGAGGTACTGGTGGAAGTCGATCACGTCGCCGGCCCCGGAGTCACCGTGCGAGTTGCAGCAGTTCACCCCGCTGTGCGCGTTGACCAGCCGGGACGGGTCCTGCGCCTTGACCGCCGTGGCGATCCGCCCGGTGTCCTCGCGGCTCCACTCGCCCCAGCCCTCGTTGAACGGCACCCAGGCGACGATCGACGTCCACGACTCGTGCTCGCGCACCATCTCGTGCAGCTCGGACTCGAACTGCCCGCGCCACTCGGCGGCAATCGGCCCGGTGTTGGCGGCCGGCATGTCCTGCCAGACCAGCAGCCCGAGTTTGTCCGCCCAGTAGTACCAGCGGTCCGGCTCGACCTTGATGTGCTTGCGGACGGCGTTGAAGCCCATCGCCTTGTCCTGCTCGAGGTCGAAGCGCAGCGCCGCGTCGGTCGGGGCGGTGTTCAGGCCGTCCGGCCAGAAGCCCTGGTCGAGGTTGGCCTGGTTGAACAGGATCTTCCCGTTGAGCGTGATCCGGAGCTTCCCGTCGGCACCCGGCGCGGTCCCGATCTCCCGCATGCCGAAGTACGACCCGACCGCATCAACCGTTTTGCCGCGATCAACCAAAGAAACCGACAGGTCATACAGGTACGGATGGTCCGGGGACCAGAGGCGAGCGCGCGGCATCGGCAGGGTCAGTAGCGTGTCGGCCGCACCGGTCACCGAGCCACCACCCCGAACCGCGGCGCGCACCGTCAGACCCGTACCCGCAAAGGTGTTGACCTTGATCTTCAGAACGCCCGCGGACACCGAAGGGGTCAGCGACAGCGACGTGATCGAGGCGGCCGGCACCGGCTCCATCCAGACCGTCCGCCAGATGCCGGAGCTGCCCTGGTAGAAGATGCCGCGGTCGCCGACCCGGCGCTGCTTGCCGATCGGCTGGCCGGTCGCGTCGGTGAGGTCCTCGGCCCAGACGATCAGCTCCTGCGGGCCGCTCGCGGTGAGTGCGTCGGTGACGTCCACGTCGAAGCCGTCGTAGCCGCCGCGATGGGTGGCCACCGCCGTGCCGTTCACGTAGACCTTGGCGTCGTAGTCGACCGCGCCGAAGTGCAGCTGCAGCCGGTTGCCGGCGCCTACCTTCCACCCGGCCGGCACGGTGAAGGTCCGGCGGTACCACATCCGGTCCTCGTGCCGCTGAATGCCGGAAAGAGCACTTTCGATGGGGTACGGGACCAGGACGCGCTCGGCCAGACCCCGACCGGCCGGAACCGCCTCGCCGGTGGTGGCCTTGGCGAACTCCCAGACCCCGTTGAGGTTCTGCCATTTGTCGCGGGTGAGCTGCGGGCGGGGATATTCGGGCAGCGCGTTGTTCGGCCCGACCTTGGCGGTCCAGGGGGTGGCCAGCGGCGGGATGCCGGCGTGCCAGGCGGGGTCGGCGGCGGCCACCGCCGAGGTCAGTGGGGCGGGAGCGACGGGAGTCTCGACCGAACTGGGCGCACTTTCCGCCGGGGCCGAGGAGAAGGTGAGGAGCAGGGCGGTCGCGGACGCGGCGGCGAGCAGCCACCGGCCCCGGACATGTTGTGTCACGCGCGTTATTCCCTTCGGAGCGGAAGAGTGCGCTCGTGTTTCGCCATGAGCCAACACAGTTGAACAACGACGCTCAGGTTACGTCAAGGTTTCATGGCGATCTATGTCCAAGGGGGCAACCCTGCAACCGAACTGCGACCGGACCGGTGGGGTCGCCCACTCAACCGCCCGCCGCGGATGCCGACCTTTAGTGCCATGAGCGTGAGCAGTGGAGTGCGGCCGGTGGCGGCTGCCCTGGGTTCGTCGGGGGCGCCCGGCGCTGTCGACGATCCGCAGGACGCCCTCCTCGCCGGGCTGATCGCCTTCATGACCAAGGACACCCCCTCGGTCCAGCACATCCTCGACCTGGCCGAGCCGTTCCTGCGGGAGGCGGCCGGCCTGACCGCCGCCACCGTCTACGAGCTCGACTCGGAGACCGGCCTGCTCAACCCGACCGCCCGGGTCGGCGCGCCCGGCGCCCGGGACCTGCTCACCGCGGGCAAGGTGTTCCGGATGGCGGCCGGTGCCGCACCGCTGGCCGACGGCGGCCGGATGGCGATCCGGCTGCGCATCGGCGGGCAGACCGTCGGCGTGCTGCTGCTGACCGGCACCGGCCTGGCCGTGCTGCGCCCGGAGACGCTGTCGCCGATCGCCCTGCACTTCGCGGCCACCCTGCAGGGGATCGCCGCGGAGAAGCAGCGCCAGTTCCTGTCGCACGTCTCCGCGACCATCCGCAAGCTGTTCGAGCAGGGCATGGTCGCCACCACCGTCGAGGCGGCCGGCCGCACCCTGGTCACCTGCTCCGCCGAGGCGTTCCGCACCGACTTCGGCGCGCTCGTCCTGGTCGACGGCGAAGGCATTGTCCGCTACATCCACAGCGTCGGGATGGCCGACGGCGACGCCCAGTTCCGGCACCTGATCGGCACCGCCGCCACCGACTCCCCGGTCTGGCGGGCGATCAGCGAGGGCAAGCCCGTGCTGGTCACCGACGCCACCAACGCCGCCGTGCTGACCTGCGGATTCGTCCGCACCATGGGCCTCAGGTCGTACATCGCGATCCCGATGATGTCCGCCCAGGGCTGCGTCGGCATGATCCTGTGCGGTCAGGCCGACACCCGCGACTGGACCAGCCGGGACCGCATCCTCGCCGAGCAGCTGTCGGTCGAGGGCGCCCTGATCGTGGACAGCGCCGGTATGCGCCAGGCCGCCCAGGCGCACGTGGCACAGCTGTCCCACCAGGCGTTCCACGACTCACTGACCGGCCTGCCGAACCGCTCCTACCTGCTCGAACGCGCCGAGCAGGCGGTCGGGCACGCGGCCAGCACCGGCGGCCGGGTGGCGATGATGCTGCTCGACCTCAACGGCTTCAAGGAGGTCAACGACACCGCCGGTCACCACGTCGGCGACGGGCTCCTGCAGCAGGTCGCCAAGCGCCTGCTGGGCGCGGTCCGGGAGAACGACGTGGTCTCCCGGCTCGGCGGCGACGAGTTCGCGATCCTGCTGACCCGCGACCCCGACGAGGCGGTCGCGACGGCGGTGGCCGACCGGATCGTCGAACGGATGCGCGAGCCGTTCACCATCGACGACGTCGAGGTGAAGATCGGCGGCAGCGTCGGCATCGCCCTCTACCCCGAGGACGCCGGAGCGTACGACGCCCTGATGCGCAGCGCCGACGCCGCGATGTACGACGCGAAGCGCGACACCAAGGCCCTCGGCGGCGGCAGCCGGCGGGCGCACCCCGAGGTCAGCTGAACATCGTCGCGATCGGCAGCCCGATCAGAACGCCGCCGACCAGCAGGCCGACCCCGAACCGCCGGGCCTCCGGCAGGTAGAGGCTGCCCCCGACGATCACCAGGAACAGCGGGATCCACGCCCAGTAGGTCAGGTGCGTGCCGGCCAGCCCCGGGAAGGCCGCCGACGGGATCACGGTCGTGGCGCACGGCCCGAGGCAGCCGACGACCAGGCCGGCGAGCAGGCCGGACATCAGGCCGCGATCCAGGAACGGCGCCGGGATGGCCGGCGAGGCCACGGTGAGGATCGGATCCTCCCCCGAATGCCGGGTCAGCGAGATGATGTAGCCGGCCGGATCGTGCACGACCAGCAGGCGGCCGTCCAGCCCCGAGGCTTCCTCGACCCGCCCGCCGGCCTCCCGCCAGAGCTCCGCCACCAGGTCGAAGGCCTCGTCCCCGGCCTCGGGAAGCCGCCCGCCGCGCACGATCCGGATGCCGGACCTGGTCTCCGGGGTGCGCAGGAACTGGGCCGGGACGGGTTCGAGGCGCAGGCTGGGGTCGGCGTGCAGGGTCGCTTCCAGGCGCTGATTCACGCCCTGGGTGACCTCGGCCCGGCTGGGCCCTGCTCGCTGCACCACCTGGGCAGAATGTCGCATCCAAGCCCGTTTTTTCGGGAAATAGAGTTACGCGGCGCCGCCGCAGCCGGCTCCTCGCCAGATCGTAGGCTGGTCTTCATGATCGCTCACCCCGGCTTGCGCTTCGCCGACCACACGATCACCGTGCCGCTCGACCACTCGCGGCCCGACGGCGACACGATCGAGGTGTTCGCCCGCGAGGTGGTGGCCGCCGATCAGGTCGGGGTGGATCTGCCGTGGCTGCTCTTTCTGCAGGGTGGGCCCGGCGGGAAGGCGTCGCGGCCGGTTCGGGCGGAGAGCTGGATCGGGCGGGCCGTGCGCACCCATCGGGTGCTGCTGCTCGATCAGCGTGGCACCGGGCGGAGCACGCCGCTGGCCGCCGATGGGCGCACGCCTCAAGAGCTGGCCGATCATCTTCGGCTGTTTCGGGCCGACAGCATCGTCGCCGACGCCGAGATCCTGCGGGAGCGTCTGGCCGAGGGCTCGAAGTGGGACACGCTCGGGCAGAGCTACGGCGGGTTCGTCACCATGGCCTACCTGTCGGTCGCGCCGCAGGGGCTGCGCAACTGCTTCGTCACCGGTGGGCTGCCCGGGCTCACCGCGACCGCCGACGAGGTCTACGCCCGGACCTACCCGCGGGTGGCCGCCAAGAACGCCGAGTATTACCGCGCCTTCCCGGACGACCTCGCGGCGGTCCGCCGGGTCGCCGACCATCTGGCCGCCGAGGACGTCCGGCTGCCCGACGGGGATCGGCTCACGGTCGAGCGGTTCCGCTTTCTCGGCAGCGCCTTCGGCATGAGCGACGGCTACGCCCAGGTGCATTGGCTGCTCGACGAGGCGTGGCACGGCACGCGCCTGTCCGACACCTTCCGGTACGAGGTGATGGCCCACACCGGCTTCGTCGGCCAGCCGCTGTTCGCGCTGCAGGAGTACTGCTACGGCCAGGCGAACGGCGCCACCAACTGGGCCGCCGACCGCGCGATGGCCGACTACCCGCGCTTCGCCCCCGACGCCGACCCGCTGCTGTTCACCGGCGAGATGATGTACCCCTGGATGTTCGAGCAGATCGCCGCCCTGCGCCCGTTCGCCGGCGCCGCCGACATCCTGGCCGCAACGACCGACTGGCCGACGCTCTACGACCGCGAGCGCCTGGCCGGCAACGAGGTCCCGGTGCTGGCCGCCGTCTACGCCGACGACATGTACGTCGACGCCGGCCTGTCGCTGGAGACGGCCGCGACGGTGGGCAACGTCCGAACGTGGGTCACCAACGAGCACGAGCACGACGGCCTGCGCACGTCCGGCGACGCCGTTCTGGGCCACCTGATGGAGATGGCGGCCGGTCTGCGCTGATCGCGGCAGGTAGCCTCGGGCGATGTTCTCGCCCCAAGGTCCGTCGCTGCGTGAACTGGCTGTCCAGGCACTGTCCTCGGTCGAACGCGGCTACGACCTTCTCGCGCCGAAGTTCGATCACACCCCGTTCCGTACGCCGGAAAGCATCCTCGGTGCCACGCGCGAAGCGCTGGCCGAGCTCGGGCCGTTCGGTGCCGGGGTTGATGTCTGCTGCGGGACCGGCGCGGGCATGGAGGTTCTTCAGCCGCTGTGCCCGGGGCGGAGCACCGGGATCGACTTC
Organism: Paractinoplanes durhamensis; assembly: GCF_016862175.1. Classification (GTDB taxonomy): domain Bacteria; phylum Actinomycetota; class Actinomycetes; order Mycobacteriales; family Micromonosporaceae; genus Actinoplanes; species Actinoplanes durhamensis. Next base: position 9,982 of record NZ_BOML01000051.1, read on the forward strand.
AGCGCCGGCATGCTCGGGCAGGCGCGTGCCGCGCACCCGGACGCCAGCTGGGTTCGCGGCGATGCCCGGGCCCTTCCGTTCGGCGAAGCGTTCGATCTTGCGGTGACCTTCGGGGCGCTCGGGCACTTTCTGCCGGCCGAGCGGCCCGCGCTCTTCGCCGAGGTCTTCCGCGCGCTGCGGCCGGGTGGGCTCTTCGCGTTTCCGATCGGGACGCCGCCGCCGCCGACGTCGGTCGGGCACTGGGTCACGCTCGGGTTCGATGTGGCCATGCGGGTCCGGAACGCCGTGTGGCGGCCGCCGTTCGTCATGTACTACCGGACCACGCCGCTCGTTGCCGTGCGCGACGATCTGGTGGCGGCCGGCTTCGCCGTGCGGGCCGTTCCGTTGACGCCGCTGGGCCGCAACAGCGACGGAAGCCCGCGCTGCCGCCTGTTCCTCGGGCGCAAGCCCGCCTGATGGTGACCTCGGAACTGGAGCGGGACCTGCGCATCGATCGTCAGGTCGACGGCCGATAGGCAGGTCCCACACCGGTAAAAGATCAGTACTTGAAGGCCGACACCAGGTTGGTCAGCTCGCCGGACATCCGGGCCAGCTCGGCGGTCGCCTGCTTGGTCTCGGCGACGCCCTCACTGGTGGTGTGGGCCGCATCGGCCACGCCGGTGATGGTCTGCGAGATCTCCTCGGTGCCGGCCGCCGCCTCGGTGACGCTGCGGTTCATCTCGGCGGTGGTGGCGGTCTGCTCCTCGACGGCCGACGCGATGGTGGTCTGGAAGTCGCTGATCCGGCTGATCACGTCGGTGATCAGCTCGATGGCGGAGACCGCGCCGCCCGCGTCGGACTGGATCGCCTCGACCCGGCGGGAGATCTCCTCGGTGGCCTTCGACGTCTCCTGGGCCAGGTCCTTGACCTCGGACGCGACGACCGCGAAGCCCTTGCCGAGCTCGCCGGCCCGGGCCGCCTCGATGGTGGCATTCAGGGCGAGCAGGTTGGTCTGCTCGGCGATCGCGGTGATCACCTTGATCACGTTGCCGATCTCCACCGACGACGTGCTGAGCTGGTTCATCGTGGTCGAGGTGGCGGTGGCCGCGGTGACCGCCTCGGCGGCCACCCGGGCGGCCTCGCTGGCGTTCTGCGAGATCTCCCGGATCGCCGCGGCCATCTCCTCGCCGCCGGCCGAGACCGTGGTGACGCTGTGCGACACCTCGCCGGCCGCGGTGGACACCGCCGCCGCCTGGCGGGAGGTCTCGGTGGCCGAGTCGGCGATGTGCTCGGCGGTCGCCGAGATCTCCTCGGTGGCGGCGGCCAGCGCGACCGCGGAGCCGTTGATGGTGGAGACGGTGGTGCGCAGCCGGCTGACCGCGGAGTCCAGCGCGCGGCCCATCCGGCCCAGCTCGTCCTGGCTGGTCAGGCCGGCCGAGTGGGTCAGGTCGCCCTGGGCGAGCGCCTCACAGACGTCCTCGACCCGGGCGAGCGAGCGGCGGATGCCGCGGGTGACCACGAAGCCGATCAGCGCGGCGATCAGAAGACCGCCGGCGAGCAGCGCGATCGAGAGGGTGCGGCTGCTCTCGTACGCGCTGCGGGCGGCGGCGGCATCCGCCGCGGCCTCCTCGTTCTCCGCGGCCAGCAGGGCGTCGACGCTCGCGGCGATCTTCTCCATCAGCGGAACGACCGAGTCGCTCCGGACCTGGTTGAAGGCGGTCGTGTTGTGTGCGAGCCCGAACGGGATCAGCTTGTCCTGCACGAGCGTGGTGTACTCGGTCCATTGCGCGCGGAGGGCGTCGACGGTGACCGGGGTCGTGCTGGCCGCGTCGTAGGTTTCGAGGGCGACGCCGAACTTCTTCGCTTCGGCGGTGAACGCCGTCGCGAATTTCTGGGCGGTCGCGGTGTCCTCGGCCAGGGCGAGGTTGGCGGTGTCGAGGCGGGCCGTGATGACCGACGCCCGCACGTCACCGATGGCGCCGACGGCCAGTACGTTGTTGCTGTAAATCTTGTCGACGGAGTCGCTGGCCTTCGAGAGCGACATCATGCCGCTGACGCCGATGGCCAGCGCGACGACGCCGGCCGTCCCGACCGCGCCGAGAATCTTCACGCCGGTGGGCAGGTCGGCGAAGCCTCGCCGGGCGGATTTCGTAGAGGGGTTCGTCACAGCCAGCTCTTCGGCAAAAAAGTCAGCCACTTAATGCCCGATACATCAGACTTTTGCGGGCGACGCCGCGCCCCGCCCACCGGTACGGTCGTCGATATGGACCTTCAGGGCTTGCTCGACGACGCGGCGAAACGTCACCACGTGCCCGGGGCGGCCGTCGCGGTCGGGGCCGGCGGCGAGCTGTTCGAGGCGGCCACCGGCGTCATCAATCGGGACACCGGCGTCGAGGCGACCCCGGACAGCGTGTTCCAGATCGGCTCGGTCACCAAGATCTGGACGTCGTCGCTGGTCATGCAGCTGGTCGACGAGGGCCTGGTCGACCTCGACGCGCCGGTGCGCACCTATCTGCCGGAGTTCCGGGTGGTCGATCCGGTGGCGACCGAGACGGTGACGGTCCGCCAGCTGCTGACCCACACCGGTGGCTTCCAGGGCGACCTGTTCGAGGACACCGGGCGCGGCGACGACGCCGTCGCCAAGCTGCTGACCTTCCTGGGCACCGCCGGCACCCAGGTGCACCCGCCGGGCGCGATCCACTCGTACAGCAATGCCGGTTTCGTCGTTCTCGGCGCGCTCGTCGCCAGGCTGCGCGGCGACACCTGGGAGTCGGTGATGCGCCAACGGCTGGTCGAGCCGCTCGGCGTCACCCACATGGCGCTGCACCTCGACGAGGGCCTGTTCTACCGGGCGGCGGTGGGGCACCTGCCGCCGGAAAACAGCGTCGCCCGCATCGGCCTGCCCCGCTCCAACGCCCCGGCCGGGTCGGTCCCGGCCGCGGCGCCGCGTGAGCTGATCAAGCTCGGCCGGATGTTCCTGGCCGACGGCGTGGCCGCCGACGGCACTCGGGTGCTGCCGGCCGGCACCTTCGCGGCCATGCTCGAACCGCAGGTCACGCTGCCCAGGCTCAGCGAGCGCGGGCCGCTGCGCTGGGGTCTGGGCTTCGAGCTGTTCGAGTGGGACGGCGTCCCGGTGGTCGGGCACGACGGCGGCACCATCGGCCAGACCACCTGCTGGCGGATCGTGCCGAGCCGGGACGTGGTGATCGCGATCAACGCGAACGGCGGCGACGCCACCCCGCTCATCGACGACGTGCTGACCGCGGTCCTCGCCGAGACGGCCGGCATCCGGGTGCCGGCCCGGCTGCGGCCACCGGCCGAGCCGGTGCCGTTCGACCCGGCCCCCTACGTGGGCAGCTACGAGGGGCCGGTCGCCCGCTACGACGTGGCCGCGGCCGACGGTGGCCTCGACATCACCACCATCCCGAAGGGGCTGGCCGCCGAGCTCGGCGAGAAGCCGCGGACCGCCCGCAGCGTCGCCGTCGGCGGCGACCGCTTCGTCGCGGTCGAGCCCGAGGAGGGCGTCCACTCGGTGGCGATGTTCATCGAGGGCGGACGCTACCTCTACGGCGGCGTGCGGGCGATCGCCCGCGTGGCCTAGCGCAACTCGGACCAGTCGAGCAAGCCGGCGCCCAGGTCGCGGACGGTGGCCAGCAGGCCGAGCCGGGCGGCCCGCAGCGCCGGATCGTCGGCCATCACGAAGACCTCGTCGAAGAAGGTGGCCAGCGGCCCGGCCAGCCGGGCAACCACCGCGGTGAACTCGAAAAGGTCCGGCTCGGCCGGCGCTCGCACCGCGGCGACCGCGTCGTGCAGGGCCAGCTCGGCCGGTTCTTTCAGCACGGTCGGGTCGTAACCGGCGGGAACCTCGGCGGGGACGATCCGGCGGCTGCGCTGGATCGCCTCGGCGACCGCCATGAAGTCGGGGTTGGCGGCCACCTCGCCGAGCTGGTTGAGCAGATTGACAGCGACCGACGGGCGGTCGGCGTGCGGCAGCACGGCCCGCACCCGGTCGACCGGGTAGCCCTCCTCGACCAGGGCCTGCTCCAGGCGCTTGGCCAGGAAGTCTGCGGAGGCGTCCAGGATCTCGGCGGAGACCGGAACCGGCTGGCCGGCTGCGGCGGTGGCCAGCGCCGATCGCAGCGAAAGCGGGGCCAGGGCGGGGTGCGCCCGGTGGACGGCCAGCAGGCCGAGCACGGCCCGCCGGACCGCGAACGGGTCGCTGCTGCCGGTCGGCAGCCCGACCGTCGCGGCCAGGCCGGCCACCAGGTCGAGCCGGTCGGCCAGCGACAGCAGCGCGCCGGGCAGCGACGCGGGCAGGTCGTCGCCGGTGTTGCGGGGCAGCTCGGCCTCGTAGACGGCCTGGGCCACCGCCCGGTGCTCGCCGGCGTGCAGGGCGTAGTCGCGGGCCATCACGCCGGCCAGGCTGGTCATCTCGGTGACCAGCTGCGAGCCGAGGTCGAACTTCACCAGGAAAGCGGCCCGGTCCAGGGTCGGCGAGGACAGGCCGAGATCCGCGGCCAGCGCGGCGGCGAGCGCGGCGATCCGGCCGGCCCGGTCGGCCATCGAGCCGAGCTTGTCGGTGAAGGTCAGCCGCTGCAGCCGCTCGCGCATCGACTCCAGCGCGAGCTCCCGGTCGGCGCGGTAGAAGAACGCCGCGTCCTCGTAGCGGGCCCGCAGCACCGCCTCGTTGCCCTGCCGGACCAGCTCGACGTCGACCGGGCCGTTGGCCACGGTCACGAACATCGGCAGCAGCGCACCCTCGGCGTCGCGCACCGGAAGATAGCGCTGGTGCTTGCGCATCACCGTGGTCAGCACGGCGTCCGGCAGCGACAGGTAGGCCTCGTCGAACGTGCCGAGCAGCGGCGTCGGCGCCTCCACCAGGTAGGTGATCTGGTCGATCAGCGCCTCTTCGCCGCGCACGTCGACCCGGCCGTCCGGGTAGACGTGGTCCTGCGCACCGGTGGTGATCAGCTCGCGGCGGTCCTCCGGGTCGGCGACGATGCCGTTGAAGGCGAGGGTCTCCATGAAGGTCTCGGCCGACGCGATCGCCAGGGTCGGGGTGGCCGAGGTGCGCAGCAGCCGGGTCTCCCGGCCGGCGGTCAGCGTGCCGACCGCGACCGGCACGACGTCGTCGCCCCACAGCGCGACGAGCCAGCGGATCGGCCGGCTGTAGGACAGCTGCGGGTCGCTCCATCGCATGTTCTTCGCGCCGCGCAGCCCGGCGACGACCTTCGCGAGCACCGGTCCGAGCACGGCGGCGGCGGCGCCACCGGCTTCGTGCTTATTGACCACCACATGGCGTACGCCGTTGAAGTCACCCTCCGCGGCGTCCCCGGCCGCGGCACCCTGTCCCCGCAGGAAGCCCTGCAGCGCCGGGGTGGCCGTGCCGTCCGCGGCGTACGCCTGGGCGAGCTTGGGGCCGCGCACCGTGCGTACGTGATCGGCCTCGCGGGCCGCGACGTCGCCGACCACCGCGACCAGACGCCGCGGGGTTGCGAAGACCCGCACCTCGCCGTGGGTGAGGCGGGTCGCGGCGAGACCGCTCCGGATCTCCCGCTCCAGGTAGCCGAGGGCGGCCCGGCACTCGGCCGGCGGCAGCTCCTCGGTGCCGATCTCGAAGACCAGCAGCCGGGCACCGTCCTTCTCGGCGGGCAGCGCGACCGGCGCGGCGAGGGCCGGCACCGCCGCCCGGCCGAGCGGAAGGCCCAGCTCCGCACGGCGGGTCACCCACAGCTTGGCGACCTCACCGGCGAGCCGGCGCATCCGGCCGAACTCGGCGGCCCGGTCGGCGGTGGAGACCGCACCGCGGGAGTCGAGCACGTTGAACGCCTGCGAACACTTCAGCACGTACGTGTGGGCGGGCACCGGGAGTCCGGCATCGATCAGCCGCTGCGCCTCCCCCGCGTACAGCTCGAGCAGCTGCCGGTTGGCGGCCACGTCGGCGTCGTCGAGGTAGTACCGCGACATCTCGTACTCGGTCTGGCCGAACACCTCGCCGTACGAGATCCCCGGGCCGTACTCGATGTCCTTGAAGTGGCTCTTGTCCTGCAGGGCCATGATGATGCGCTCGATGCCGTAGGTGATCTCCACGCTGACCGGATCGAGGTTGAGGCCGCCGGCCTGCTGGAAGTAGGTGAACTGGGTGATCTCCAGGCCGTCGAGCCAGACCTCCCAGCCCAGGCCCCACGCGCCGAGCGCCGGCGACGCCCAGTTGTCCTCGACGAAGCGCACGTCGTGGGCGGCGACGTCGATGCCGAGCGCGGCCAGGCTGCCCAGGTAGAGCTCCTGCGAGTTGCCCGGGTCGGGCTTGAGGATCACCTGCATCTGCGTATGGGTCTGGAGCCGGTTCGGGTTTTCCCCGTAGCGCGAGTCGTCCGGCCGCACCGACGGTTCCACGTAGACGACCCGCCACGGCTCCGGCCCCAGCACCCGCAGGAAGGTCGCCGGGTTGAGGGTTCCGGCGCCGACCTCGGTGTTCATCGGCTGGACGGTCAGGCAACCGTGTTCCGTCCAGTACGCGGTCAACCGGGCCAGGGCATCCTGCATGGTGAGCATGGGTCGCAAGTCTAGGAGAGGCGCCGAACGGGTAGACACCGAATATGCTCGCCGGAGATCTTTACGCCTTTCAGGACCTGCTTTCGGATGACGAAGCCGCGATTGTCCAGCGTGTTCGCGACTTCCTGACCACCGAGGTGGTACCGATCGCGAACGACCAGTGGTCCCGCGCCGCCTTCCCGATGCACCTGATCAAGCGCTACGCGGAGCTGGACATCGCCGGGAAACCCGGGTCGTCGCTGCTCAACGGCTGGCTGGCGCTGGAGATGGCCCGCGCCGACGCCTCGATGGCCACCTTCTACGGCGTGCACTCGGGCCTGGCGATGGGCAGCATCCGGGCCTGCGGCTCGACCGAGCAACAGGAGCGCTGGCTGCCCGCGATGGCTACGTTCGATCAGGTCGGTGCGTTCGCGCTGACCGAGCCGACCGGCGGGTCGGACGTCGCGGCCGGCCTGCGGACGACGGCCCGGCGCGAGGGCGACACCTGGATCCTCAACGGCAGGAAGCGCTGGATCGGCAACGCCACCTTCGCCGACCTGATCGTGGTCTGGGCGAAGTCGGAGGAGGACCACCAGGTGAAGGGCTTCGTGGTGCCCGGTGACGCGCCCGGTTTCACCGCCACCAAGATCGAGAACAAGATCGCCTTGCGTACGGTCCAGAACGCCGACATCACCCTCGACGATGTGCGCGTGCCCGAAACCGATCGGCTGCAACGGGCCGACTCGTTCAAGGACACCGCGAAGGTGCTGCGCGCGACCCGCAGCGGCGTCGCCTGGGAGGCGGTCGGCGTGATGCTGGCGGCCTACGAGATCGCGCTGGCCTACGCCAAGGAGCGCACCCAGTTCGGCAAGCCGATCGCCGCCTTCCAGCTGGTCCAGGACCTCCTCGTCCGGATGGCCGGCAACGTGACCGCGTCGCTGGGCATGTGCGTGCGGCTGGCCCAGCTGCAGGACGCCGGCCGCTACCGCGACGAACACTCCGCCCTGGCCAAGGCCTACTGCACCACCAGAATGCGCGAGGTGGCCGGCTGGTCCCGAGAGCTGCTGGCCGGCAACGGCATCGTCCTCGACTACGACATCGGCCGCTTCGTAGCCGACGCCGAGGCCCTGTATTCCTACGAGGGCACCCGCGAGATCAACACCCTGATCGTGGGCCGAGCGATCACCGGGGAGAGTGCTTTCGTCTGAGCCGGTAGGCGGCGACCGCCACCCGGTTGGCGCAGGTCGTGCTGCAGAAGCGGCGGGAGCGGTTCTTGGTCAGGTCGAGCACGATGCCGCAGCAGGTGTCGTCGGCGCAGGTGGTCAGGCGGGTCATCTCGTCGCCGCGGATCAGGTCGGCGACGGCCATCGCGGTTTCCACGATCACCCGGCGGACCAGGGGCTGGCCGGCGTCGACCGCGTGCACGTGCCAGTCGAGGTCGTCGTGCCGGACCAGCTGCGGGATCGCGCCGGTCTCGGCCAGCATCCGGTTGACCATCTCGGCCGCCTCGTCCCGGCCGGCCAGCAGCAGTGCGCGCAGCACCGGGCGGACGCCCTGCAACTCGTCCAGCTCGGCCTGGTCGCGGTCGCGCCGGCCGGTGTAGCGGTAGCTCGCATACCAGGCGTCGACGTCCTCGATCGTCAGCAACGTCTCCGGGTCCTCGCCGGTGTTCACCAGCTCGACCGCCGACTGCAGTGCCATCTCGGTGTCATGGGCTAAATGCACCTTGACATCTTACGCCCCTCTCCATAGCGTCACGTGTCATGACGCAGATAGCCAATGACACCCGTGCCGCCGTTCCCGTCGGCGTCAGCGGCGGACTGCTCCTGGCCGCCCTCTCGGCCACCACGTTCGGCCTCTCCGGTCCACTCGCGACCGGCCTGCTCGACACCGGCTGGAGCCCGGGCGCGATCGTGCTCACCCGCATCGCCATCGCCGCACTGGTGCTGGCGCCCTTCACGGTGGTCGCCCTGCGCGGCAAGTGGCGGCTCCTGCGCACCCAGGCTTTGCAGATCTTGCTGTACGGGGTTCTGGCCGTCGCCGGCGCCCAGTTCTGCTACTTCTCGGCCGTGGCCACGATGGACGTGGCCCCCGCGCTGCTCATCGAATACACCGCGCCGGCCGCGGTGGTCGCCTGGCTGTGGATCACCCGCGGCCAGCGCCCCGGCCGGCTGACCGTGGCCGGGGCGGCGCTGGCCGCCGCCGGCCTGGTGCTGGTGCTCGACCTGTTCTCCGGCGCCGACCTGGCCTGGTCGGGCGTGGCCTGGGCGTTCGCCGCGATGATCGGCGCCACGTCGTACTTCCTGATCTCGGCCGACACCGACAGCGGCCTGCCGCCGCTCGCGCTGGCCGGCGCCGGCCTGGTGGTCGGCGCCGTCACCCTCGGCGCCCTGGCCGTGACCGGCCTGCTCCCGATGCACGCGAACACCGCCGCCACCGCCTACGCCTTCGGCGACCTGCCCTGGTGGGCGCCGCTGGTTCTGCTGGGCGTGGTGACCGCCGCCGTCCCCTACGCGACCGGCATCGCCGCGATCCGCCTGCTCGGCTCCCGGGTGGCGTCGTTCGTGGCGCTGTGGGAGGTCGTCGCGGCCGTGCTCTTCGCGTGGTTCTTCGTCGACCAACTGCCCGGCCTGGCCCAGTTGGCCGGCGGCCTCCTGATCATCGGCGGCGTGGTCGCCGTCCGCCTGGGCGACCGCGACATCAGCTGACCGGCGGCTGTCCGGCCCGCGGTTCGTCGTCGGCGTCGACGACGAACCGCTCGACCGCCTCCGCCGCCACCCCCAGCCCGGACAGCACCCCGTCGCCGCCCTCCTCCTCCAGCAGCCCGAGGAGCACGTGCCCGGTGCCGATCACGTCGTCGCCGAGCCGCAGCGCCGTCCGGAACGTCAGCTCGAGCGCCTTCTTGGCCCGGGCGTCGTAGGGGGTCAGCACCGGATCGGCATCGCTGCGGCCCGGCAGGGTCGCGACCACGGCCGCCCGCGCCGCGCCGAGGTCGACGCCTTGCGCCCGCAACGCGTCGATCGCGACACCGTCACCGCCGAGCAGCCCGAGGACGAGGTGGGCCGGCACGATCTCGGCGTTGCCGGCCTGCTTGGCCTCGTTCATGCTGCCGACGACCGCGCTCCGCGCCGCCTGGGAGAACTTCTGGAATCCCTGCGAGGGATCCGGGTCGGGCTTGCCGACGAACCGCTTCTGCGCCGCCTGCTTGGTGACCCCCATGCTGCGCCCGATGTCGGTCCAGGACGCCCCGGACCGGCGCGCCTGATCGACGAAGTGCCCGATGAGATGGTCCGCGACATCACCGATGTGATCGGCCAGCATCATCGCGTCGGAGAGCTGATCGAGAGCGTCGGAGTTGTTCTTGGTGATCGCCGCGATGAGGTCATCCAGCCGGACCGGCGGCTTAATCTGCGTCATGCCGTCAACCCTAGGTTGACGGCATCCGATCGTCAACCCAGGGTTGACGATTTCTGGGGCATCAGACTTCGGTCCACCCCACGTTGCCGGGCCGCTCACCGTCGGCCACGAAAAGACAGGCGGCATCAAGCGCATCGCGCAGCGGTATCACCTGCGATTCCAGAAACTCCGTACGCGACCCGAAGTACCCGAACCCGACGACACCATCACCGCGCCGCGGCGCCCGCCCCCGGCTGACGAAGTAGGGCGGCTTCTTGGACGCCACCCCGAAGAGCAGCACCGACACATCCCCGCCGAGCGCCACCCCCAGGGTGTCGCCACTGTCGACGGTCACATCCACGATCAGCGGATGCTCCGCCGCCAGCCGATCCACCTCGACCAGCACCTCCCGCACGTCCTCAGCGGACACAACAGCCCGTTCCTCCGGCTCATCGCCCCACACCACCGTCGCCATAAGCAGGCATGGTAGGTCCGGTGGTGCGGATCGGGGAGCATGGATTCATGCGTTCGGACGGGTGGCATCTGACCGATGACGTTCCGGGCCGGGTCGTGGACTTTCTGCGGTCGCGGCCTGCCCTGCACACCATGCAGCTGACGGTGACCGCGCAACCACGTGCTCGTGGCACCCTCTTCGGGTGGCTGGAGACCGAGGGTGCGGTCCGTGGCTTCCTCTATCGCCTCAGCTCGCATCGAGTGCATCTGACCCGCCTCTCGCCGGAGCAGGCCGAGTCCCTTGTCGTCCATCTGGGTGCCGCCGGGCAGCAGCTCACCGGGGTGACCTCGGACCACGACACCGCCACGGCCTTCGCCGAGGCCTGGCGGCGGCACACCGGCGTCGAGGCGACGCCGAACTGGTGGGGGCGCCTGCATCGGCTGGGCACGCTGACCCCGCCGGAGCCGGAGCCGGCGGGTGCCGCCCGGCTCGCCGGTCCGGCCGACCTCGACCAGGTCATCCGCTGGTGCGGCGACTTCGCCACCGCGGTCGACGACTCCCTGGACCCGGCCGCCTGGGCGAGTTCGCGCTACGCCGACAAGCACTTCACGTTCTGGGAGACCCCGACGGGCGAGCCGGTGTCGATGGCGGGGTCGACCCGGCTGATCGGCGGCATGGTCCGGGTGGATCCGGTCTACACGCCGGCCCACCTGCGTGGGCGCGGCTATGCGGGGGCCGTGACGGTGGCGGTGAGTGCGGCGGCGCTGGCCGCGGGCGCGGGCGACGTCGTTCTGTTCACCAACCCGGCCAACCGCACCAGCAACGACCTCTACCGGCGGATCGGTTACGTCCCGCTGGCCGAGCTGACCGGCTACGCGTTCAGCCGCACGTGACGCAGGAGCGGGCGAACGGGCGCACGGCCAGCCGTTCCGGGGCGATCGGGCGGCCGCAGCGTTCGCAGATGCCGTAGGTGGCCGTGTCGAGCCGGCGCAGTGCCTCGTCGACCTCGGCGATCCGCTCGCGGGCGGCGGCCAGCAGGGCGGTCAGCTGGGCGCGTTCGAAGCCGATGGTGGCGCCCTCGGGGTCGTGCTCGTCGTCGGCGTTCGAGTCGCGCGAGGCCTCGAACAGCGCCTGCAGGTCGCGGGCCATGGTCGCCGCCTCGGCCTCCGCGTCCGCGCGCAGCCGCAGCAGCTCATCCCGGACCATCTGCGCGCCTCTCAGTCGAGACAGAACTCGTTGCCCTCGATGTCCTGCATCACGATGCAGGACTCCTCGTAGTCGTCGGAGAGCAGCAGCCGCACCCGCACCGCGCCGAGCGGGATCAGGCGGGCACACTCGGCTTCGAGGGCGGCCAGCCGCTCCTCCTTCACCAGGCCGGTGCCCACGCGCACGTCGAGGTGCACGCGGTTCTTGACCACCTTTCCTTCGGGTACGCGCTGGAAGTACAGCCGCGGACCCACCCCGGCCGGGTCGACGCACGCGAAGGCCGACCCCTGACGCTCGGGCGGCCGGGTCCGGTCGTAGTCGTCCCAGGTCGCGAAGCCCGGCGGCACCGGCGGCACGGCGTAGCCCAGCACCGCGCACCAGAATCGGGCGAGCCGCTCCGGCTCCGCGCAGTCGAAGGTGACCTGGAACTGCTTGACCGGCGACATCGCTACACCGTAGATCAGCGATCCGGGTGCCACGGGGTCAGTCGCGGCCACCAGCCCGGGACGGCGCGGCGGTAGGCCAGGTATTCGGCGCCGAATCTGCTGGTCAGGGCGGGCTGCTCATAGCCGATCACGAACGCCACCATCGCGGCCGCCACGATCACCGCGTAGCCGAGCAGCACCGGGCGCCACAGCAGCAGCGACTGGCCGAGAATCGTGGCGATGACCGCGACGTACATCGGGTTGCGAACGTAGCGGTAAATCCCGCCGACCACGAGGTGGACGGGCGGGGCGACCGGAGCCGGCGTGCCCAGGCCCTCCCGCACGAAGCGGGCGAAGGCCTGGACGAGGAACAGCGCTCCCGCGATCAGGACCGCGATGCCGAGGACGCGAAGCGGCCACCAGTGCGCGAACCCGGCGCCCACCTGCCAACCGGTCAGCAACCAGGGCACCAGCCCGGCCACCGTCCCCGGCGCGAGGGCGAAGAAGAGGGCACTTCCGCTCGCCGCACCTCGTCTGTCCACATCGCTCATTCTGCCGACCCGGCCGCGCCCGCGGAACTGTCGTTCGGGTACGGTTTGCCCGCCGGTTCCTCACCCAACGGCCAGTCGTCGCGCAAACATGAAGCCGCCTGACGTTTGAGGGAACGCTGAATGGTCGCCTTCCCAACACCGGCCGAACACTCATCTGCCCTGCTCAGGGACCTTTCAGGTCTGACCTTTCCGGGTTCAGTCTGGCCGGGTGACAGAGTCAACGGTCATTCTGGCCCTGGTGGTCATCACCGCTCTCGGTTTTGACTTCACCAACGGGTTCCACGACACCGCGAATGCGATGGCCACGTCCATCGCCACGAACGCGCTGCGGCCAAAGGTGGCCGTCGCCCTCTCCGGTCTGCTCAACCTCATAGGCGCGTTCCTCTCCGTCGAGGTCGCGCTGACCGTCACCAACGCCGTCGTGAAGATCCAGAATTCGGACGGTACGCCCAAGGAGACGCTCACCGCCGGTGGTGGTGAGGCGTTACTGATCATCGTGCTGGCCGGTCTGGTCGGCGGGATCATCTGGAACCTGCTGACCTGGCTGCTGGGCCTGCCGTCCAGCTCGTCGCACGCGCTGTTCGGCGGCCTGATCGGCGCCAGCATCGCCGGCCTCGGCTGGGCCGGGGTCAACTGGAACGGCAACGGCACCAAGCTCGACGGCGTCGTCGGGAAGGTGATCCTGCCGGCCCTGATGTCGCCGGTGATCGCGGGCGTGATCGCCGCGGCCGGCACCTGGCTCATCTACAAGGTCGTCACGGGAGTGGCGCAGCGGTTCACCGACAACGGGTTCCGCTGGGGTCAGATCGGCAGCGCCTCGCTGGTCTCGCTCGCGCACGGCACCAACGACGCGCAGAAGACGATGGGTGTCATCACCCTCGCGCTGATCGCGAGCGGCGACTGGACCGACACCAAGAACATCCCGTTCTGGGTGAAGGTGTCCTGCGCCCTGGCCATCGCCCTCGGCACCTATCTGGGCGGCTGGCGGATCATCCGCACGCTCGGCAAGGGTCTGGTCGAGATCGCGCCGCCGCAGGGCATGGCGGCCGAGTCGGCGTCGGCCGCGGTCATCCTGGCCTCCAGCCACCTCGGCTTCGCGCTGTCCACCACGCACGTCGCGACCGGCTCGATCCTGGGCTCCGGGGTCGGCAAGCCGGGCGCCCAGGTGCGCTGGCGGGTGGCCGGCCGGATGGTCTCGGCCTGGCTGATCACGCTGCCCGCGGCGGCGATCGTCGGCGCGGTCATGTGGTACATCGGCGATCTGATCGGCGGCCTCGGCGGCGCCATCGTGATCTTCCTGCTGCTGCTGGCCGCGGCCGGCTACATGTACCTGCGCTCCCGCCGGGAGCCGGTCGGGCATCACAACGTCAACGACGAGTGGGACGGCGTTCCGGCCGAGGAGCAGGTCCCGGTCACCGCGGGGGGAACGAAGTGAGCGACAACCTGGGGTTCGCCCTCGAGGGGGCGTGGAAGGTGCTGTTCGCCGGGCTGGTCCTCGGCGCCGGCCTTCCGCTGCTGTTCGCGCTGGGGATCCGGTCGCTCGCCTGGGGTGCCGGCGGTGAGGCCGAGGTGCACGAGAGCGGCGTCACCGGCCCGAAGGCGCAGCCGATCGGTACGGTCCTCGCCTTCGTGCTCTTCGCGATCGTCGTGCTCGGGATCGCTCTCGGCATCACATTCGTCGTTGCCAGCGGGTTCGGTAAGGCGCTTAGCTTCGAGCACATCTACCCGACAATCGTTCCCAAGCACTGAAACCATAGGAGCAGACGGGTGACCGAGTCTCGTTCCAACTTCTTGTCGCGCAGCGTGGAATGGCTGCGCGCCGGATATCCCACGGGCGTTCCCCGGCAGGACTACGTTGCCCTGCTCGGCGTGCTGCGCCGCAAGCTGACCGAGGACGAGATCCGCGGCCTCGCCAAGGAACTCGCCGCTCAGTCGGTGCTGTCCGACGACCCGATCAGCAGTCAGGACATCGAGGATCTGATCAGCCAGTCGATGCTGCAGGAGGCGACCCCCGCGGACGTCACGCGGGTGTCCGCCCACCTCGCCGCGGGCGGCTGGCCGCTGGTGGATCCGCCGACGGAATGATGAACCTCACATGAACGGCCGGGTGGATCACACCCGGCCGTTCACCCTTAGTAAGATCAACACTACCCAGCGTTCACATTTGGGAAACATTCGGTTAACGAGGATCGAACATCGAAAAGGTGCCGTTCATCCTCTAGAAAGCGCACAGCAACCCAGGTCAACATCGCCTGTGTGACACAAGCTTCGGTGGTCCTCGCCCTGGTGGTTGTGACGGCACTGGCCTTCGACTTCACCAACGGGTTCCACGACACCGCTAACGCGATGGCCACGACCATCGCCACCAAGGCACTGAGACCGAAGACCGCGGTTGCCCTGTCGGGCCTGCTCAATCTGGTCGGCGCCTTCCTCTCCGTCCAGGTGGCGCTCACCGTCACCAACGCCGTCGTCAAGATCCAGAATTCGAACGGTACGCCGAAGGCGTCGCTCGTCTCGGACGGCGGAAGTGCCCTGCTCCTGATAATCCTGGCCGGGCTGGCCGGCGGGATCATCTGGAACCTGTTCACCTGGCTGCTGGGCCTGCCGTCCAGCTCGTCGCACGCGCTGTTCGGCGGCCTGATCGGCGCCACCATCGCCGGCCTCGGCTGGGCCGGGGTCAACTGGAACGGGGACGGCTCGAAGCTCGACGGCGTGGTCGGCAAGGTTCTGCTCCCCGCGGTCCTGTCGCCGGTCATCGCCGGCGTGGTCGCGCTGGTCGGCACGTGGATCATTCACCGGATCACCGCCGGCCTGGCCGCCCGCTACACCGATCAGGGCTTCAAGTGGGGCCAGATCGGCAGCGCCTCGCTGGTCTCGCTCGCGCACGGCACCAACGACGCGCAGAAGACGATGGGTGTCATCACCCTCGCGCTGATCGCGAGCGGCGACTGGACCGACACCAAGAACATCCCGTTCTGGGTGAAGGTCGCCTGCGCCCTGGCCATCGCCCTCGGCACCTACCTCGGCGGCTGGCGGATCATCCGCACCCTCGGCAAGGGCCTGGTCGACATCGCCCCCGCCCAGGGCATGGCCGCGCAGTCCAGTTCGGCCGCGGTCATCCTGGCCTCCAGCCACCTCGGCTTCGCGCTGTCCACCACGCACGTCGCCACCGGCTCGGTGCTCGGCTCCGGCCTCGGCCGGCCGGGCGCGCAGGTGCGCTGGCGGGTGGCCGGCCGCATGATCACCGCCTGGCTGATCACCCTGCCGGCCGCCGGTGTGGTCGGCGCCCTGATGTGGGGCATCGGGCACCTGATCGGCGGGCTGGCCGGCGCGCTGGTCGTGTTCGCCCTGCTGGTGGCGGCCGCGGTCGCGGTGTGGCTGCGGTCGCGCCGGGCGCCGATCGGCAGCCACAACGTCAACGACGACTGGGACGTCGCCGCCGGGCCGGAGCACGCCGCGGCCGTTGCCGCGGCGGAAGCCCCGGTGGCACCCGCTCCCGCCACCGTCACCGCCGCGAGCTGAGGAGCGACGACCCATGCACAATCTCGGTTTTGCGCTCGACGGGGCCTGGCGGGTCCTGCTCGCCGGGCTGCTCCTCGGGGCCGGGCTGCCGGTGCTGTTCGCCTTCGGCATCCGGTCGCTGGCCTGGGCCGACTCGGGCGGCGTGGCCCGGCCGGCCGGACGCACCCTCGGCTACGGCCTGTTCGCCGTGGTGATCCTCGGCGTGCTGCTCGGCATCACGTTCATCGTGGCGACCGGGTTCGGCAAGGCGCTGAGCTTCGAGCACATCTACCCGACGATCGTTCCGAAGCACTGATCCCTCCCCCGCTGCTCGGCCATGTGGTGCCGAGCAGCGGGGAACGGTCATGGTGCGGTGGTGGACGTCGAGCCCCGTACCCATAAAGGTTATTTGCGCAGTTTTCTGGCCAGGACGCCGATGTCGGCCTGGTCGGTGAAGAGGCCGTCGATGCCCGTGTTGAGGTAGGTGATCTGCTCGTCGAACGCGCGGCCGTAGGCGTTCGGGTCGGTGCCGTTCCGGTAGTCCAGCGGGAGGAACTGGTTCTCCGCGCGGAAGGTGTACGGGATGACCTTGAGGCCGGCCGCGTGCGCGTCCCGGACCAGGCTGGTCGGGGTGCCGAGGGTGTTGTCGGCGTTGCGCGGGATGACCTGGGCCTTGTCCGGGCCGATGCCGTCGGCGTACTGGGAGAGTTCCTTGAGGCCGGCCGGCGTGAGGTACTGCGCGTAGGTCTTGGGGTCGTTGAACGGGCTGCCGGACGCGCTGGTCAGGAAGACCAGGTTGACCTTGGCCGTGGCCCGGATGTCGCGCAGGTTGGCCGCCTCGAACGACTGGATCCAGACCCGGGCGCCGCGATGGTTGAGGCCGTTGCGGTCGAGCGTGCGCAGCAGCGGCGTCTCCAGCTCGAGGCCGAACCGGCGGAAGTAGGTGGGGTGCTTGGTCTCCGGGATGACGCCCAGCTCGCGGCCCAGCTCGCGGGACAGCTTGGCCCGCAGGTCGAGCAGCTCCTGGAAGGTCGGCACCTCGAACAGGCCGTTGTAGATCGTGTTGCGCTGGCGGACGGCGGGCAGCCGCTCGACCGCGCGCAGCGTCTTCAGCTCGGCCAGGGTGAAATCCTCGGTGAACCAGCCGGTCACGCTGACCCCGTCGAGCAGCACGGTCTTGCGGCGGCTCGCGAACTCGGGCTTCGACGCCACGTCGGTGGTGCCGCCGATCTCCGGCTCGTGCCGGCACACCAGCACGTGGTCCTTCGTCGAGACCAGGTCGGGCTCGAGGTAGTCGGCGCCCAGCCGGGCGGCGAGCTCGTAGGACGCGAGCGTGTGCTCGGGCCGGTAGCCGGACGCGCCGCGGTGACCGAAGACCTCGGTCGTCCTCGACCCGTGCGCGAACGCTTCGGCCGGGGCGACGGCCGCACCCAGCGCGGGCGCGGCGGCGGCAACAGCACCCATCCGCAGCACCTGACGTCGGTCTGCCACGAGTTCCTCCACGGGACTTCGCACCCGGCGTCCGTCGCCGGGGCTCCTGGTGGCAGTCGACTGGACCCGATCGACCGAACGGCAACCTCGACATGGCGATCAAGGAAACGACGCGGAAAAGCATCTATCGATGGCTTGAGGGTGATCTCGCCGCGCCGCTACGGTGTGACCCTGAGCGCTCACGGGCGGAGTTGGCGATGAGATTTCTGGAGCGGGTCTTCGCTACGGTCTACGACTCGCGACACTCCCAGCCCCGCAGCTCCGAAGGGGTGCGGCAGGATCCGGTCGAGGTGCGCATCCCGGCCATCCCACCGCCGCCGCTCGCGCCGGCCGTCCGCACCGATGTGACCCAACTGCTCGGCCGTAACCTCGCCGACCAGTTCACCCAGGAGGTCTGCCGGGAGTATGCGATGGTCGCCCTGCCCGGCGGCCGCCACTGCCAGTCGGCCGAGCTGGGGGTCTCGCTCGGCGCCGACGAGCTCGGCACGGTGGTGGCGATCGCCCTGCACTTCCACGGCGACAATGGCTTCCGGCCCTATCCGGGCACGATCCCCGGGCGCGGCGGCACGATCCCGAAACGCGGCAGTCTGCACGCCGCCCTCGGCCGGCCCGACCCCGGCCAGCCGTTCGATCAGTGGCGCTTCCCGACCTTCACCATGTACGCGTTGTACGCCGCCGACAACGAGAACCTGATGCGGCTGACACTGCGTCAGTAGGGTGATCGCGCGGAAATTGGCACACAAGCACTTGTTTCACTGCATTTGCCCTGGTAGATAGGCCCAACGGCCTATGTGGACCACCATAGTGGATCTCCGCGGTGACGTTTGCGCTGAGTGCGGGTGGGTGAACATCGCAGTACAGTTCCGCTCGCCCCTTGATCCGCATCCCGGAGGTCCCTCGATGGCAAGCTGGGTCCTGATTCCCTGCTTGAAGTCGCTGTTCGCAGAGTTCGACCGCATCGCACCTGCTCGCGACAAAGCCAGCGACGGCAGCATCGGCGACACCGCGCACTCGCAGACCTCGTCCGATCACAACCCGGACGAGACCGGCACCGTGCCGATCCACGACGCCGACAACGTCAACGAGGTCCACGCGATCGACGTCGACAACAACCTGAACGAGAGCGACCTGACCATGGAGAAGGTCGTTCAGTTCCTGCTCGGCCGCTGCCGGTCGGGCGCGGAGAAGCGCCTGCGCTACATCATCTGGAACAAGCGCATCTGGAGTGCCAGCTCGGAGTGGGTGCAGAAGACCTACACCGGTGCATCGCCGCACACCGAGCACGCGCACTTCTCCGCCTCGTACGACACCACCCACGAGGCCTCGACGGCTTCCTGGCACCTGGAGGACATTCCCGTGGCGCTGACCGCTGCCGACAAGACCTGGATCACCAACACGATCGTGGCCCAGACGCAGAAGGCGATCGACACCCGGCTGGCCGCCATCGGCAAACAGGTCACCACCGACTACCGGATGGACGGCACCGCGACCCCCGGCTCGACGTACAAGCGGAACCTTGCCGACCTGACCGGCGACGTCTGGTTCGCCGCGATGGTCGGCACCACCCGGGCCGGCGACCCGCTGCCGCCGGACGGCGTCTTCGCCAAGCTCCTGGAGGACCTGGCGATACTGACCGCGAAGGTCGACGCCCTCGCCGCCCAGGTCGAGAAGGCCGGCTAACTAGAGCCTCAGATCCACGGCGCTCCCGCCGATCAAGAGGGTTGATCGATGGGAGCGTTTTGGATCATGAGATGGGCCGGTGGCCGCGCTCGCGGTCTGACACTGCTTGTCATCGCGCTGCTCACGGCGCACGCCTGCTGGTCGGGTGATCGGCGATGACCGCCGACCTGTCCCTGCCCCGGCACCGCCGCACCGTCGAGGCCGGACAGCTGTTGGCGCGCGGCGCCGGCATCCTGTTCACCGCGCTGCTGGTGGCCGGGGCCTTCCGGATCTTCCCGGACGGGATGCCGCACGCGCTCGTGCTGGAGTGCGCCGCCATGATCACGGTGTTGCTCCTGACCGGTGTCCTGGGGGTGCTCAACTTCCGCCACCCGAACGACCCGCACTACCTCTGGCGCAGCGCGGTGCAGGTGGCCGCCGACGTCGCGGTGATGTGCGCGTTCGTGGCAGCCCTGCGGGTCTACTCCGACATCACCACGTGGACCGGGCTGCTCGTGCCGATCGTCGGCGGGGCGCTGCGCTTCGGGCTGCCCGGTGCCCTCGGCACCTGGGCGGTGACCTCGGCCTTCCTCCCGTTCGCGATGCGGATCGGCAACCCGGAGCCGGTCGGTCACCTGGCGTTCGCGGTGCTGATCAACCTGATCATCGCGTTCATCAGCGGCACCCAGGCCGGCGCGTTCGCCCGGCAGATCGACGCGCTCGACGAGGCCCGGCTGGCGCTGGAGCACCAGGCCGGGCACGACCCGCTGACCGGGCTGCCGAACCGCACCCGGCTGGCCCAGTTCGCCGCCGGCGAGAACGGCCGCGAGCTCACCGTGCTGCTGCTCGACCTCAACGGCTTCAAGAAGATCAACGACGAGCTGGGGCACGCGGCCGGCGATGAGTTGCTGTGCGTGACCGGGCATCGGATCGGGGCCGCCCTGCGGGCCGGCGACCTGGCCGGGCGGATCGGTGGCGACGAGTTCCAGGTGCTGCTCCCGCAGACCGGGCCGGACGACGCCACCGAGGTGATCCGGCGGCTGCGGGCGGCGATCACCCAGCCGGTGCCGATCGGGGATGGTCTTGCCAAGGTCGGGGTCAGTATCGGTGCGGCCTATCGGCCGGGCGGTGCGGACATCTCGCTCGATGCCCTCACCGCCCAGGCCGACCAGGCGATGTACCGGGAGAAATCTTCTTCTAGGGGGTAGGGGTCAGGACGACCGTGTCGGTGCCGGTCTGCGGCGGGGTGCCGGTGTCGGTGTACGACGCGACGAACACCGCCGTCAGGTTGTCGGATCCGGCGTGGCCGGGGTCGAGGAACGTGGTGATCGACCCGGTGCAGCCGGACGAGGTGGACAGCGGGTGGCCGTGCTGGTCGTGGCCGAGGATGTAGGTGACGGTGACCCGGGCGCAGTCGACCGGGGCGTCATCGGTGACCGCGACCTGGAAGGTGACCGTGTCGCCGAAGCTGAACGGCTGATCCTCGGCCGGGGTCACGAACTCCACCACCGGGGCGAGCGTCCCGACCGGGAGGATCACCTCGGCACTGGCCGAGCGGCCGGTGCTGTCGGTGACCTTGAGGACCGGGCGGTAGTCGCCGTTCGCGGTGAACGTGTAGCCGGCGTCGGCGGCGCGGGAGTCGACCCGGCCGTCGGCGTTGAAGTCCCAGGCGTACGACAGGGCGTCGCCGTCGGGGTCGACGGTGCCGGCGCTGGAGAAGGCGACCATGAGGGGCGCCTGGCCGCCGGTCGGCGTGGCCGTCACCTTGGGGATCGGGCTCTTGTTGACCGGGGCGTAGTCGATCCGGGCGAGCTGGGCGTCGGGGTTCTCGGCGAAATACCCGTCGCCGTACTCCAGGACGTAGAGCGCGCCGTCCGGGCCGAACTCCAGATCCATCGGGTTGTCGAAGACGATCTCCGGCAGGACCGGGTCGACCTGGGTGACCTGGTTGCGCCGGTCGAGGTGGAAGGCTTTGACGTAGTCGCGGGTCCACTCGGCGAACAGCGGCAGGCCGTCGAACGAGGCCGGCCACTTGACCGCCGAGCGGAGCCGGCGGTCGAAGGAGTAGGCCGGGCCGCCCATCGGCCCGATGCCACCGGTGCCCAGCTGCGGCCAGGTGGCGCTGGCCCCGTACGAATAGATGACCTCGGCCCGCTCCACCGGGGGCAGGATGCGCCGGCCGGTGTTGTTCGGCGAGTCGTTGACCGGGGCGGCGCAGTTGAACGGCGCGCCGGACACCCCGGTGGCGAAGTCGTAGTCGATGTAGGGCTGGTCGGGCGCGACGCAGTAGGGCCAGCCGTAGTTCGCCGGCTTGTCGATCGCCATCCAGCGGCCCTGCCCGGCCGGCCCGCGGGCCGGGTTGGCGGCCCGCGCGTCGGGCGAGTAGTCGGCCAGGTAGACGACGTCGGTTTCCGGGTCGACGGCGAACCGGAACGGGTTGCGCAGGCCCATCGCGTAGATCTCCGGGCGGGTCTGCGGGGTGCCGGGCCGGAACAGGTTGCCACGCGGGATCGAGTAGCCGCCGTTGCGGCCGACCTTGATGCGCAGCAGCTTGCCGCGCAGGTCGTTGGTGTTGCCGGCGGTGCGCTGCGCGTCGAAGACCGGGTTGCGCTCGGCGCGCTCGTCGATCGGCGCATACCCGTCGGAGAAGAACGGGTTGCTGTCGTCACCGGTGGAGAGATAAAGGTTGCCGGCCCTGTCGAAGTCGATCTTGCCGCCGACGTGGCAGCACATGCCCCGGTCGGTGCCGACCTCGATGATCTTCTGTTCCGAGCCCAGCTGCAGGGTGTTGCCGGTCAGCTTGAAGCGGGACAGCCGCATCACGCCCTTGAACCGGGCGAAGTCGGCCGCGGTGCCGGCGGACGGCGCATCCCCTTCATTGACGGTCGGCGTGGCCGGGTCGTCGGCCGGCGTGTTCAGCGGCGGCGAGTAATAGACGTAGACCCAATGATTCTCGGAGAAGTCGGCGTCGATCGCGACGCCCTGCACGCCCTCCTCGTCGTGCTGGTAGACCGGGATCTTGGCGGCGAGCACGTTGCGGCCGGTCGACGGCTCGTGGATGCGCACCTCCCCGGTCCGGGCGGTGTGCAGCACCCGCCGGTCGGGCAGGACGGCGAGCGCGATCGGCTCGCCGGGGAAGTCGTCGAGGGTGACCTTCTGGAAGTCGGAGGCGGGCGGCAGTTCGTGGCCGGGATGGGCCAGACCCGCGGTCGGCACGGCCAGCAGGGCCGCGCTGACCGCACCGAGAAGTCCCAGGCGGCGGATCATCAGAACCGCAGCCCGGCCAGGTAGTCGAACCCGACCTCGGCGGTGTCGAGCGCCTGGGCCGGAGTGCGCGGCGGCGACCCGGCGTCGTCCCGCTCGACGATGTACTCGATCAGGCCGGCCTCGCGGGACCGGGCGAAGATGCGGCCGAAGTCGATCAGGCCGGCGCCGGGGTCGGCGAAGCTCGCGTTGACGTCCAGGTCCTTGACGTGGACCTGCTTGATCCGGCCGCGGTGCTCGGCGATCAGGTCGACCGGGTCGTGCGCGCCCCGGAACGCCCAGTAGAGGTCGACCTCGAGGTGCACGTTGCGCGGGTCGGTCTGGCTGGTGATGATGTCGAACCCGGTCTGGCTGGTGCCGGTCTGCCGGAAGAACTCGGCGTGGTGGTTGTGGTAGCCGAAGTCGAGGCCGGCCCGGCGAGCGAGGGCGCCCGCCCGGTTGAGGTCGGCGGCGAACGCCCGGTAGACGGCCGCGTCCCGGATCGGCCCGTTGGCGCCCTGGCCGAAGAACGGGTGGACGATGAAGTGGTTGCCGACGACGTTGGCGTCCTCGAGGGCCTTCTCCCAGAGGTTCGCGTCGAACGGCTGCGGGATGCCGACGTGACCGGAGGTGGCCCGGATGCCGGCGGTGTCGAGGGCGGCCCGGAACTGGGCGGCGGTGCGACCGACGAACCCGGCGTGCTCGACCCGGGTGTAGCCGATCGACACGAGCTCGGCGAGGCTCGCGGCGAGGTCGATCTGGAGCTGATTGCGCAGCGTGTAGAGCTGGACGCTGATCTTGTCGCGGGGCACCCGATGGAGCGCGCCGTGGCCGCCGGCCTCGGCGGCGGCGGGAACGGTGAGGGTGGTGGCGGCACCGGCCGCTGCGGCGGCACCGAGGAGTTGGCGGCGATTCATTGACGCTCTCCTTTGAACGGCTATGCGCCGCACATTACCGAGAAGTTTCGTCCACAGTGAACCCAAGTTTCTTCAGATCCAGCGAAAGTTCTCGAAGTCCGAGCAAAACTTGATCGTCACGCTCGGTGACCGTACGTGCCGATTTGCGATTTATTCTCGGGAAAATGCAACGCATTCGTGGCCCCACTGCGTCTTAAATCGTGAAGCACCGGATCCCCCGGGGGACAAGTGAACAACGAATGCTTGAGGGGACCGGAAATGGGCCTTACCGGATTTGAGGCGATCACGCCGGAGCAGCGCGACGAGTTCCAGCGGGAGGGGATTCTGCTGATCCGCAACGCGCTCACCGAGGAGCACCGGGCCCGTCTCGAGGCGGCCGTCGACCGGGTCTACGCCGCCGAGCGCGAGGGCGGCCGGCTCAAGCCCGACGGCACCCTGCACCTGCTCGGGTTCCTCGACCGCGACGAGGAGTTCGGCGAGCTGCTGACCCAGCCGTCCACCTTCCCGTACATCTGGGGCCTGGCCGGCTGGAACATCTACTCGCACCACAACCACCTCGACGTGACACCGCCGTCGCCGCACGAGGAGCCGCCGATCTGGGGCTGGCACCAGGACGGATACCGGCAGAATTCCGACCCGGAATCGCTGGCCGACGAGCCGCGCCCGATGCTCTCGCTCAAGGTGGCCTACGTCTTGTCGGATTTGTCGCGCACCGGACGCGGCGCCACCAAGGTCATCCCGGGAAGCCATCTCCGCAACACCCTGGACCGGACGGAGGGCGGCGACCCGCGCGGCACCGTCGAGATCACCGCGAACCCGGGCGATGCGTTCGTCTTCGACCGGCGGCTGTGGCACTCGCGGTCGGTCAACAGCAGCGCGGTGACCCGCAAGATGCTGTTCGTCGGCTACACCTACCGGTGGATCCGGCCGCTCGACGACATGCCGGTCGACAAGGACGGTCAGTGGTGGGCCAATCGCACGCCGGTGCAGAAACAATTGCTCGGCGAAGCAACCCACACCGCTAATCATTGGGGCGTGAACTGGGACGGATACATCGACGAGAAAATCCCGCTGCGGCACGAATTGCAGTCGCGCGGACTTCTCGATCGGTCAATTCCATGGCTCCGTTGATCCATAACGGAGAGTGATCTCCGGTGGCCCCGTCCCGCACGCGGGAGCCTGCCCCCAGGTGTTCCCGGGGATCGGGACGGGGCCACCGGCCTCAGTTGATCCGCGACTCGGCGTCGACGCGGGTGATCGCGTCGACCAGGATCGCCAGACCCTCGCGGGCCTCGGCCTCGGTCAGCGTCAGGGCCGGGCCGATCCGGATCACGTTGCCGTAGAGGCCGCCCTTGCCGACCAGCAGGCCGCCGGCCTTGCACTCGTCGAAGACCCGCACGGTCGCGGCCGGGTCCGGTTCGCGGGTGCCCGGCCGGACGAACTCGACGCCGATCATCAGGCCGCGCCCGCGCACCTCGGCCACGATCGGCAGGTCGAGCGCGCGCAGCCCGTCCAGCACGATGGTGCCGACGGCGGCCGCGTTCGCCTGCAGATCATGCGAGAGCACGTAGTCGAGGACCGCATTACCGGCCGCCGCCGACAGCGGATTACCGCCGAACGTGGAGAAGCTGATCGCCGGCACCGCGTTCATCACCGAGGCGCGCCCGATCACGCCGCCGAGCGCGAACCCGTTGCCGATCCCCTTCGCGAAGGTGATCAGGTCGGGCGTGACCCCGTGCGCCTGATAGCCCCAGAAATGCGAGCCGGTCCGCCCCCACCCGGTCTGCACCTCGTCCGCGATCAGCAAAATGCCAGATTCATTCAAGACTTTTTGGTACGCCCCCAGCACGCCGTCCGGTGCCGCGACGAACCCGCCCACGCCCTGGATCGGCTCGGCGATCAGCGCGGCCACGTCCCCGGCGGTGACCGTGGCGAGCACCTCGCGCAGGTCGTCGACCGCCGCCTCGGCCAGGTCGCCGTCGCCCAGCCCGGCCATCCGCCCGCGCAGCCGGTCGGCCGAGGACAGCCAGGACACGCTGAGCGGGCTCAGCGAGCTCGACGACCAGGAGCGGTGGCCGGTGATGGCCATGGTGGCGAAGGTGCGGCCGTGGTAGCTGTTCTTGATCGCCAGGATCTGGTTGGACCGGCGGGCGTTGGTCGCCATCAGCAGCGCGGTCTCGTTGGCCTCGGTGCCGGAGTTGGTGAGGAACACCCGGGCGTCCGGGATGCCGGACACCCGGGCGATCTTCTCGGCCAGCTCGACCTGCTGCCGGATCAGGTAGAGCGTCGAGGTGTGCACGACGCCGGTGGCGAGCTGCCGCTGCACCGCCTCGTTGATCTCGGCGATGTCGTACCCGATCATGTTGGTCAGCACGCCGCCGAAGAAGTCCAGGTAGGTGCGGCCGGCGCCGTCGACGACGCGCCGGCCGGAGCCGGAGACGATCTCGATCGCGTCGTCGCCGTAGTAGATCGGCATCCAGTCGGGGAGCACGGCGCGGTGCCGGGCCAGCAGATCGTCGGTCATTTCGGAAACCTCCGAGGTCAGCGCCAGCCGCGGGGGTGCTGGCGGGTTCGGGGGCCGCTGCCGCGGCTGTCCAGGATGGCGGCCGACGCGAGCGCGTCGGCGAGGTCGTCGTAGCCGTCGGCGACCAGCCCGGCCGTGACACGGACGTGGTCGCTGTCGAGCGGAGTGACACAGAACGGCCCGCCGGGCGCGACCGCGATGCCGTGCGCGGCCAGCGACACCAGGGCGATCTGCTGATCGTCGACGGCCATCCAGAGGTTGATGCCGTCGGCGGCGGTGGCGGTCACCCCGCGGTCGTGCAGGCGGGAGAGCAGGGCCGCGCGCCGCGCCGCGTACGCCTCGCGGGCGTCGGCGACCTGCGCGATCGCGGTCGGGTCGGTGAGCAGATCGAGCAGGACCGCCTGGAGCAGCCGGCTCGACCAGCCCGGCCCGAGATGACGCCGGTCGGCGACCGCGGCGACCACGCCGGCCGGTCCGCCGATCGCGGCCAGCCGCAGGTCGGGCCCGTGGCTCTTGGAGTAGCTGGCGACGTGCACGGTCCGCTCCGGCAGGTGCGTGCCGAGGCTGACCGGCGGCGCGGTGGCGATGTCACCCACGTGGTCGTCCTCGACCACCGTGACGGCCGGGAACTCGCGCAGGACCGCGCCGAGCGCGGCGGCCCGCTCGGCGGTCATGCTGACGCCGGTCGGGTTGTGCGCCCGGGGCTGCAGGAACACCGCGACCGCCGGGTGCCCGTCGAGGACGGCGTGCAGCCGGTCGGGCCGCATGCCGTGGGCGTCCATCGGCACCCCGAGAACGGTGGCGCCGACCGCCTGCAGCAGGTCGAGCAGGGGCGGGAAGGCCGGGTTCTCGACGATCACGTGGTCGCCGAAGCGGACCACCGCGGCGATCACCCGGTCGAGGGCGTCGAGCGCGCCGTCGACCACGGTGAGCCGCTCGGGCGGGAACGGCCAGCGCTCGCGCAGCACCTCCTCGAGCGCGGGCAGCACCGGGGCGTCCAGGTAGCCGGCCGTCATCCGGCCGTCGCCGAGCCGCTTGAGCGCGTCGGTGAGGTCGGGCAGCAGGTCGTGGTCGGGCACGCCGGTGGACAGGTCGCGGGACACCACGGCGTGCGCGCCCATCTGGGCGTACCGCCAGCCCTGCCGGGGGCCGCCGGGGGTGGCCACGAACGTGCCGGAGCGGCCGCGGGTCTGGATGGCGCCGGCCCGGGTCAGGCTGCGCCAGGCCTCGCTGACCGTGGTCGGGCTGACCCCGAGCTCCCGCGCCACGTCGCGCACGGTCGGCAGCCGGGTGCCGACCGGGAGGCTTCCGGCGCTGACCAGACGGCCGACGGCCGCGGCAATCCCCCTAGCACTGCGATCGTCCACCGCCCCGGTAATCAGCTCGATCAAGTTTGCCTTCCCGAAACATTTTGTAACTTACGAGCAATTGTCCGGCTCGATGTGTGTCGTTAGTGTCCTACGGCATCTGAACCTCACAAGCAAGACCTAGCGAAGGCCGTATAACGGGGAGTAGACAACTGATCACAGGCGCTTCCACCGTGCTCTGTGAGCAGCAGCCACAAGATCAAGGAGGGCAGTCATGACCGACATCGTCCGCGCCGCTCTCGTCCAGACCACCTGGACGGGCGACAAGGAATCGATGATCAAGGCGCACGAGGACTATGCCCGTGACGCCGCCGCCCAGGGGGCGAAGGTGATCTGCTTCCAGGAGCTCTTCTACGGCCCGTACTTCTGCCAGGTGCAGGACGCCGCATATTACGAGTACGCCGAGTCCATTCCCGGCCCGACCACCGAGCGCTTCCAGGCCCTCGCGGCCGAGCTCGGCATGGTGATGGTCCTGCCGATGTACGAGAAGGAGCAGGAAGGCGTCCTCTACAACACCGCGGCCGTGGTCGACGCCGACGGCAAGTACCTCGGCAAGTACCGCAAGCACCACATCCCGCAGGTCAACGGCTTCTGGGAGAAGTTCTACTTCCGCCCGGGCAACCTCGGCTTCCCGGTGTTCGACACCGCCGTCGGCAAGGTCGGCGTCTACATCTGCTACGACCGGCACTTCCCGGAGGGCTGGCGTGAGCTGGGCCTGGGCGGCGCGCAGATCGTCTTCAACCCGTCGGCCACCAGTCGCGGCCTCTCCTCCTACCTCTGGCAGCTGGAGCAGCCGGCCAGCGCGGTCGCGAACGAGTACTTCATCGGCGCGATCAACCGGGTCGGCATCGAGGAGCTCGGCGACGACGACTTCTACGGGCAGAGCTACTTCGTCGACCCGGAAGGCAAGTTCGTCGGCGAGGTCGGCGACACGCACAACCCGGAGCTGATCATCCGCGACCTCGACCTGGGCCTGATCAAGACCGTGCGCGAGCGCTGGCAGTTCTACCGGGACCGCCGCCCGGAGGCCTACACCCGGACGGTGGAGCTGTGACGATCCTGATCAAGGGCGGGACGGTGGTCGGGCCGAGCGGCCCGTACGCCGGTGACGTCCTCGTCGACGGCGAGACCATCGCGGCGATCTTCGCCCCGGGCCAGGCGCCCGAAGGCCCGGAGATCATCGACGCGACCGGGAAGTACGTCATCCCGGGCGCGATCGACGCGCACACCCACATGCAGATGCCGTTCGGCGGCACCGAGGCCAGCGACACGTTCGACACCGGCACCCGGGCCGCCGCCATCGGCGGCACCACCACGATCATCGACTTCGCCATCCAGCGGTACGGCGAGGTCGTGCAGGACGGGCTGGCCGCCTGGCACGCCAAGACGGCCGACCAGTGCCACATCGACTACGGCTTCCACATGATCATCGGTGGGGTCGACGACGACTCGCTCAAGGCCATGGACCAGCTCGTGGCGAGCGAGGGCATCACCAGCTTCAAGCTGTTCATGGCGTACCCGGGGGTCTTCTACTCCGACGACGGCCAGATCCTGCGGGCGATGCAGAAGGCGCGCGAGAACGGCGCCATGATCATGATGCACGCCGAGAACGGTCCGGCCATCGACGTACTCGTCAAGCAAGCTCTTGAACGTGGGGAAACGGATCCCATCTACCACGGGCTCACCCGCCCCCAGGAGCTCGAAGCGGAAGCCACCAGCCGGGCGATCTGGCTGGCCAGCGTCGCCGCCGACTGCCCGCTCTACATCGTGCACCTCAGCGCGTCGAAGGCCCTGGAGCAGGTGCGCAACGCCCGCGACCTGGGCCGCAACGTGTTCGCCGAGACCTGCCCGCAGTACCTGTATCTGACGCTGGAGGACCAGCTCGGCGCACCCGGCTTCGACGGCGCGAAGTGGGTCTGCTCCACCCCGCTGCGCTCCGGCAAACAGAGCCACCGCGCCGACCTGTGGCAGGGCCTGCGCACCAACGACCTCTCCGTGGTCTCGACCGACCACTGCCCCTTCTGCATGAAGGACCAGAAGGAGATGGGGATCGGCGACTTCTCCAAGATCCCGAACGGCATCGGCAGCGTCGAGCACCGCGTCGACCTGCTCTACCAAGGCGTCGTCGACAAGAAGCTGTCGCTCGCGCGCTGGGTGGAGACGATCGCGACCACACCGGCCCGGATGTTCGGCATGTACCCGAAGAAGGGCATCATCGCGCCCGGCTCGGACGCCGACATCGTGCTCTACGACCCGAACGGACGCACCCGGATCAGCGTCGAGACCCACCACATGAACATGGACTACTCGGCCTGGGAAGGCTGGGAGATCGACGGCAAGGTCGACACCGTCCTGTCCCGCGGCGAGGTCCTCGTCAGCGGCGGCGAATACCGAGGCCGCAAGGGCCGAGGCAAGTACGTTCCCCGTTCGCTCAGCGATTACCTGGTATAGCGCATGGACATCGGCGTAGTACTTCAGAACGACCCGCCCGCCCGGGGCGTGGTCGAGATGGCCAAGAAGGCCGAGGCGGCCGGCTTCAGCCACGTATGGACGTTCGACTCGCACGTGCTGTGGCAGGAGCCGTTCGTCATCTACTCCAAGATCCTCGACGAGACCGAACGCGTCATCGTCGGGCCGATGGTCACCAACCCCGGCACCCGGGACTGGACGGTCATCGCGTCGACGTTCGCCACGCTCAACGAGCTGTACGGCAACCGGACCGTCTGCGGCATCGGCCGGGGCGACTCGGCGCTGCGGGTGCTCGGCGCGCAGCCGCAGACCCTCGGGCAGCTTCGCGAGGCGGTCCAGGTGATCAAGGGCCTGGGCAGCGGCGAGAAGGTCACGCTGCGCGGCAAGGAACTCCAGTTCGCCTGGGCGCCCGACTCGCGGCTGGAGGTCTGGGTCGCGGCGTACGGTCCGAAGGCTCTGGCCCTGACCGGTGAGGTGGGCGACGGGTACATTCTGCAGCTCGCCGACCCGGACATCGCCGCCTGGATGATCGGCGCGGTCCGCTCGGCGGCCGAGAAGGCCGGCCGGGACCCGAAGTCGATCAAGTTCTGTGTGGCCGCGCCGGCCTACGTCGGCGACGACCTCGAACACCAGCGGGAGCAGTGCCGCTGGTTCGGCGGGATGGTCGGCAACCACGTCGCCGACATCGTCGCCCGCTACGGCGAGGGCGGTGCGGTGCCGCAGGCGCTCACCGACTACATCAAGGCCCGGCAGGGGTACGACTACGCCGAGCACGGGCGGGCCGGCAACAGCCACACCACGTTCGTGCCCGACGAGATCGTCGACCGGTTCTGCATCCTCGGCCCGGTGGAGAACCACCTCAAGCGGCTCGAAGAGCTCAAGGCCCTGGGTGTCGACCAGTTCGCCGTCTATCTGCAGCACGACGCGAAGCTGGCCACCCTCGAAGCGTACGGCTCGCAGATCATCCCGGCGGTCGCATGAGAAGAGTCCTGTACGTCCTCCTCGGCGTCGCGATCTTCGCGGCGCTGTGGGAGGGCTACAAGCTCGTCGGAAGCCCGGACGGCACGGTGCTGTTCGGGGTGCGCTTCCTGCCCCGGGCCGACGACCTGTCCATGCCGCACCTGTGGACGGTCCTGCAACGACTCGGCAGGCCCGAGCTGACCGGCGGGCAACCGGTGTGGATCGTGATCCTGCACGCCTGCGCGTTCACGTTCGGCATCACCGCGGCCGGGTTCGTCGCCGGTGCGCTGGTCGGCCTGGTCCTCGCGGTGCTCATGCAGCAGTTCCGGATCGTCGAGCGCGGCCTGTTGCCGTACGTCATCCTCAGCCAGACCGTGCCGCTCGTCGCGCTCGCCCCGCTGATCTCCGGGTGGGGCGGCACCATCATGCCGCCCTGGGCGACCGTCTCGGTGATCGCCGCCTACCTGGCGTTCTTCCCGGTCGCGGTGGGCATGCTGCGCGGTCTGCAGTCGCCGACGGCGAGCGGGGTGGAGCTGATGCGCAGCTACGCCGCCGGCTGGTGGCGCACGCTGGTCAAGCTCCGCTTCCCGGCCTCGCTGCCCTATCTTTTCCCGGCGTTGCGCCTGGCCGGGGCGGCGGCGGTGGTCGGCGCGGTGGTCGGCGAGATCTCCACCGGCACCCGCGGCGGCATCGGCCGCCTGATCATCGAGTACTCCCGCGAGGCCACCAGTGACCCCGCGAAGGTCTACACCGCGATGCTCGGCGCGGCCCTGCTGGGCCTGTTCGTCGCCGGTGCCGTCAGCCTGCTTGAAGTGCCGCTCATGCGGCACCGGCGCCACGTGGAGGTGGTAACGCTATGACCGCCGTCGTCGTGGACAACGTGACCAAGGTCTTCAACCAAGGCCGGAGCGATGAAGTTACCGCCCTGTCCGATGTCGAGCTGACCGTGGGCGACGGCGAGTTCGTTTCGCTGATCGGGCCGTCCGGGTGCGGCAAGAGCACGCTGCTGCGGCTCATCGCCGACCTGATCCAGCCCACCACCGGCAGTGTCACGGTGGCCGGCAAGAGCGCCGACCGGGCCCGCCGCGACCAGGACTACGGCATCGCGTTCCAGCAGGCCGGGCTGTTCGAGTGGCGGACCGTGCTGCGCAACGTCGAGCTGCCCCTCGAACTGCGCGGCCTGAAGAAGTCCGAGCGCAAGGCCAAGGCCGAGGAGATGCTGGCGCTGGTCGGGCTGGCCGACTTCGCCGGGCACTACCCGGCCCAGCTGTCCGGCGGCATGCAGCAGCGGGTCGCGATCGCCCGCGCTCTCGCCGTGCAGCCGCCGCTGCTGCTGATGGACGAGCCGTTCGGGGCGCTCGACGAGATGACCCGGGAACGCTTGCAGACCGAGCTGCTCGGCATCTGCGCCAAGACCGGGACCAGCACCGTCTTCGTCACCCACTCGATCTCCGAGGCGGTCTTCCTGTCGACCAAGGTGGTGGTCATGTCGGCTCGGCCCGGCCGGATCACCGCGGCGATCGACGTCGACCTGCCCGCCCGCGACGAGGCGGCCCGGCAGTCGGAGAAATACTTCGAGCACGTCACCGCCGTACGGCAAGCCCTTCGTGGCGTACCCGCGAAGAGCGCGACATGAAGTGGGTGCGCAACGTCCTTCCGCCGGTGCTCGTCGGCTTAGCCGCGATCGTGGCCTGGGAGCTGACCGTGAAGCTCGGCCGGATCGCGCCGTTCATCCTGCCGGCGCCGAGCGCGATCTGGGCCGAGCTCGTCGAGCAGAAGCAGAACGTGTGGGAGGCGGCCCTCGCCAGCGGCACCAACGCGCTGATCGGGCTGGCCGCCGGGTCGATCATGGGGGTGCTGTTCGCGATGGCGGCGAGCCGGTTCCGGCCGCTCGCCGAGATCTCCATCCCGTTCGCGGCGGTGATCAGCGCGCTGCCGATCATCGCGCTCGCCCCGATCCTCAACAACATGTTCGAGGCGACCAGCAGCATCCCCCGCCGCATCGTCGCCGCGATCATCGTGTTCTTCCCGGTCTTCCTGAACACGCTGCGCGGGCTCCGTGAGGTCAACCCGATCCACCAGGAGCTCATGCACACGTACGCGGCGAGCGGCTGGACCTTCGCCCGCAAGGTCCGGCTGCCCGGTGCACTCCCCTACGTCTTCACCGGCCTGCGGCAGGCGTCGTCGCTGGCCGTGATCGCCGCAGTGGTCGCCGAGTATTTCGGTGGCCTGCAGGACGGGCTCGGCTCGCGGATCACCTCCGCGGCGTCGTTCACCGCCTACCCCCGTGCCTGGGCCTTCGTGGTCGGCGCCTGCCTGCTCGGACTCGCCTTCTACCTGACCACGCTCCTGTTGGAGCGGCTCGCCATGCCGTGGCGTACACGGCTGATTGCTTGATCTTCTTTTTTAAAACAACCCCGGAGGTTCCTTAATGCGCAAAGTCAGGATATTTACTGCTATCGCCGCCACTTCGGTTCTGATGCTCAGCGGATGCGGCACGGCCGATGACAGCTCGACCACCACGACGCCGGCCAGCGGCGGCGCCCTCACCCCGATCAAGCTGCAGCTGCAGTGGTTCTTCCAGGCCCAGTTCGCCGGCTACATCGCCGCCGTCGACCAGGGCTTCTACAAGGAGCAGGGCCTCGACGTGCAGCTGCTCGAGGGCGGCACCGACATCGTGCCGCAGACCGTGCTGGCCACCGGCAAGGCCGACTACGCGGTGGCCTGGGTGCCGAAGGCGCTCGCCTCCCGCGAGCAGGGCGCCGGGATCACCGACGTCGGGCAGATCTTCGGCCGTTCCGGCACCTACCAGGTGGCCTGGAAGGACTCCGGGATCACATCGGCCGCCCAGCTCAAGGGCAAGAAGGTCGGCAACTGGGGCTTCGGCAACGAGTTCGAGCTGTTCGCCGGCATGACCAAGGCCGGGATCGACCCGGGCAAGGACGTCACCCTGGTGCAGCAGCAGTTCGACATGCAGGCGCTGCTCAAGAAGGAGATCGACGCCGCCCAGGCGATGAGCTACAACGAGTACGCCCAGCTGCTGGAGGCCAAGAACCCGGCCACCGGCAAGCTCTACACCGCCGACGACTTCTCCGTCATCGACTGGAAGAAGGAGGGCTCGGCCATGCTGCAGGACGCGGTGTGGGCGAACGAGTCGAAGCTGAGCGACCCGGCGTACCAGCAGCAGACGGTCAAGTTCCTGACCGCGACGATCAAGGGCTGGGCGTTCTGCCGGGACAACGCGGAGAAGTGCCGCGACATGGTGGTGGCCAAGGGCTCGAAGCTCGGCAAGAGCCACCAGCTGTGGCAGATGAACGAGGTCAACAAGCTGATCTGGCCGGCCACCGGCGGCATCGGCGTGGTCAGCGACGCGGACTGGAAGCAGACCGTGGACATCTCGATGACCACCAAGAACCAGACCGGTGACACCGTGCTGAAGAAGGCCCCGGAGGGTCTCGCCTACACCAACGACTACATCAACCAGGCGATCACCGCGGCCAAGGCGGCCGGCGTGGACGTCAACGGCGCGTCCTTCGCGCCGACCACCGTGACCCTCACCGAGGGCGGCGCGTAAGCCTTACCGGGCCGCCTTTCGTTCGCGACTGCGGGGCTCGCAAAACCGGCTCACTCCTCGCACTCACAGTGGGATCAGTCTTGCCGCGAGGGCGACCGCAGTCAGGTCGCCCTCGCGCAGTTTTGCCGCCGCCCGCGGCTCGCCCATCGCCTCCAGCCGGAACGCGGCCCCGTCGATCAGCATCTCGTCGCCGTTGAGCAGCCGCCGGGCCATCCGGGCCTGCGCCGGGCTGAGCTCCGCGTACGCGCACCGGTCGAGCGCCATGATGGTGTCGTCGTCGAGGGTGCCGGCCATCGCCCGCTCCGTGACGATCTTGATGAGCCAGGCCGGCCACCACGCGTACTTGCCGACCACCAGTCCGGACTGGACGGCGATGTCCGGCTGCTGCCCGGCCCGCAGCAGGCGCACCGCCAGCGACATGTCGAACCGCTCCAGGCGCAGCGCCTTCACGAACACCCGCAGCAGCGCTTGGGTGCCGACCAGCGGTTCGGCCTCGGCGGCCGCGTCCGCCCACCGCCCTTCCAGGGCATGGCAGAGCGCGTACGCCGCGTCGGTGCCGGCCTCCTCGGCGGTGGACCGCTCGGTCAGCCGGGACACCGTGGCCACCAGCCGGTCGACCGCCTTGCGGGACCGGCCGGCCAGCTCGTCGCTGGCCGCCTTGTTCAGGTACAGGACCACCACCTCGGCGGCGATCTCGGCCTCGCGCCGCAGCAGCGGCGACGGGATCTTCGGGATGATCGCGTCGGCGAGCCCCTCGGTCACCGAGGCCGCGTCGAAGCGGTCGGACACCTCCTGGAACTGCGCCCACCACTCCGTGGAGTGCCCACGATTCCTGGATGCCTGTGCGGCAATGGCCAATCCGGGATACATGATCGCGGCTCCTCACCTGAAGATCCGGGGGGCCGCCCCGGCATGTGGGTACCTCATCGTCCGCGAAGGGCTCCGGTTTAGGACGGTTGCTGTTTGACCTCCGTCACGTTGCCGAGCGGCAACTCGGCGGCCTCGACCGTGCCGGGGTCGGCCGAGTGCTGCGGGGCCGGCCGGTCGGTCACCGTGTGCCAGAGGCCGCGGCTGCGGGACGCCTCCCGACCGGCCAGGTGCACCGGCAGCGGCGGCGGCCGGAACGGGCCGGTCCCCCAGCGCACCCAGATGGCGAGCCGGCCGGCCGCGGCCTCGGCCAGCAGCTTGTCGACCGTGCGCTGCCGGTCGAGGCGGTCCACCTCGACGGCGATCGGCTGGCCGCCGGGCCGGGCGCAGGCCACGTCGAGCACCGAGTGGCCCTTGAGCGGGGCGGGCAGCGGGAAGACGCTGGGGGCCCGGCGGTAGACCCGCCAGCCCTGCGACTCACCCCACGCCACGACCGCGTCGACCACCCGGGCGGTGGCCGCCGCCTCGGGCAGGTCGGTGAAGTGCAGAGCCGCGAGCCACTGCTCGAGCGACTGGGCCGTACTCGTGCCGTCGTCCATCGCCGTACACCCTAGATGGCGACGGCCGTGGCCCGTTCCCGCTGGGCCGCCAGAAGGCGGGTGAAGTCCTCGGCCGGCATCGGCCGGGCCAGGTGGTAGCCCTGGCCGAGGGTGTAGCCGAGGCCGATCAGCCGGTCCGCCTGGACCTGGTTCTCGATGCCCTCGGCCACCGTGTCCAGGCCGAGTGCGCCGGCCATCTGGATGACCGCGCGGGCCACCGCCTGCCGCGCGTTCGCCTCCGGCGTGCCCTCCTCGTCGAGCTCGATGCCGTCGACGAACGACTTGTCGAGCTTCACGATCGAGGCCGGGAACGCGCGCAGCAGGCTCAGCGACGACTCGCCGGTGCCGAAGTCGTCCAGCGCCAGCCGGATCCCCATGTCGTGCAGCCGGTGCAGGGTCTGCAGCACCTGTGGGCCGCGCAGCACCGCCGACTCGGTCAGCTCGAGGACGATCCGGTCGCTGGGCAGGCCGGCCTCGGCCAGGATCCGGCGGACGTCGTCGACGAAGTCCGGGTCGTGCAGCTGCCGCACCGACACGTTCGGGGCGATCTTCTGCAGCACGTCCGGACCGAACTCGGCCAGCCACGCGGCGGCCTGCCGGCACGCCTCGCGCAGCACGAACCGGCCCAGCGGCACGATCAAGCCGGTGCCCTCGGCGGCCGGGATGAACTCGGCCGGCGAGACCAGGCCGCGGGTCGGGTGCTGCCAGCGGACCAGCGATTCCACCCCGATCACCCGGCCGGTGGCCAGCTCGATGATCGGCTGGTAGACGAGCCGGAACTCCTCGGCGTCCAGGGCCCGGCGCAGCTCGCCGCCGAGCTGGGCGTGCGCGAAGATCGGCTGCTCCATGCCGCCGTGGTAGCGGACGTAGTTGGCCTTGCCGCGCTGCTTGGCGGCGTACATGGCCACGTCGGCGTCGCGCAGCACGTGGTCGAGCGGGGTGCCGGTGTTGGCCGTGGCGATCCCGATGCTGGCGTGCACGAGCAGGTGGTGGGCGCTCATCGGGCCGCTGAAGCAGGCCAGGATCCGCTCGGCGACCGCCTCGCCGATCACGTCCGGCTCCAGCAGCACCGCGAACTCGTCGCCGCCGAGCCGGACCGGCAGCCCGTCCGGGCCGGTCGCCACGCGCAGCTCCTCGGCCACCGCGATCAGCAGGTGGTCGCCGATCTCGTGGCCGAGCGAGTCGTTGACGGTCTTGAAGTCGTCCAGGTCGACCAGCAGCACGGTGGCGCCGCCGCGCTCCAGGGTGGCGGCGAGCCGCTCCCGGAACAGGCCGCGGTTGGCCAGGCCGGTCAGGCCGTCGTGGGTGACCTCGTGGCGCAGCCGCTCCTCGGAGGCGCGCTTCTCCCGCAGCAGCCGCTGGTTGTCCCGCATCGCCACCATCTGCCGCACCGCGACCAGGCCGTTGACCACCACCGCCGCGGTGATCACGAAGTGCCCGCCCCAGCCCAGCTCGTGCTGCCACAGCAGGCTCAGCAGCGGGATGTCGACGGCGGCGATGGCCAGGTAGGGCAGCCAGGTGTTGGCCCGGCGCGGCTTGGCGCCGGTCGAGGTCCACTGGCGGCGCACCGCGATGGTGGCCAGCAGCGGCGCGAACGGCATGACCACGGCCTGGGACGGGATGATGCTCTGGGCGCCGCCCGCCACCGACAGCAGCGCGATCCCGGCGCCGACCATGCCGCCGGAGCCGATGAGCCGGATCGCGACCCGGTCGACCGGGCCGCCGCCGATGTACGAGACCTTGGTGATGCCGCCGACCGCGAGCATGAACGACAGGCCCAGCAGCACCAGCATCTGGGCGCTCCAGTCGGCGGACGAGCCGATCATCGGGGCCAGCCCGAAATGGAACAGCAGGGTGCTGCAGCCGAAGAACGCGATCGACCGGTCCAGCCACTGCTTCCAGCGCTGGCCGGGGCTGGAGATGCCGAGCGGAACCCGGCCCACCGCCCACATGGCCACCAGGAAGGCCACGCCGACCACGGCCGCGGCCGGGATCGGCATGTCCGGGAGGACCGGCTGCTGCTGGAAGGCGGCCACCGCGAGGATGGTGTAGCCCGCCGCGACCAGGGTGAACGCGATCAGCAGCCCGCGCCAGAAGCGGCGGGCGACCGGGTCCTCGACCGACCGGAACAGCCGGTAGATGCTGTGCGCCGCCACCGCCGCGCCGAGCGGCATCGCGAGATAGGCGAAGGTGGCCGAGCCCGGGCCGCCGGCCAGCCAGGCGAGATACCAGACGGTCCAGATCAGCAGGATGCCGCTCGTGGCCACCAGGTGGAGCTTGGGGGCGCGGCAATCACTGGTCACTTCGATTGGTTCGGCGATCCCGGCCGTTACTGTAGGGGTTTTCACCATTACGCCGCGTCGGCGACGCGCTGGCCGGCCAGCATCGCCCCGACCTCGGCCGGGCTCATCGGCTCGGCCAGGTGGAAGCCCTGGCCCAGCGAGTAACCCAGTCGGCGCAGCCGTTCGGCCTGCTCCTCGTTCTCGATGCCCTCGGCCACCGTGTCCAGGTCGAGGGCCCCGGCCATCTGGATGACCGCCCGGGCCACCGCCTGCCGGGCTGCCGCCTCCGGGGTGCCGTCGTCGTCCAATTCGATGCCGTCGACGAACGACTTGTCCAGTTTCACGATCGAGGCCGGGAACGCCCGCAGCAGGCTCAGCGACGACTCGCCGGTGCCGAAGTCGTCCAGGGCCAGCCGGACGCCCATGTCGTGCAGCTCGTGCAGGGCCCGCGACACCTGCTGCCCGCGCAGCACCGCCGACTCGGTCAACTCCAGGACGAGCAGCTCGCCGGGCAGGCCGCTGTCGGCCAGGGCGGCGCGCACGTCGTCGACGAAGTCCGGGTCGTGCAGCTGCCGCGCCGACACGTTCGGGCCGGCCTTCTGCAGCACCTCCGGGCCGAACTCGGCCAGCCACTGCGCGGCCTGCCGGCAGGTCTCGCGCAGCACGAACCGGCCCAGCGGCACGATCAGGCCGGTGCGCTCGGCGGCCGGGATGAAGTCGGCCGGCGAGACCACCCCGCGGGTCGGGTGCTGCCAGCGGACCAGCGCCTCCACCCCGATCACCCGGTTCAGGTGCAGGTCGACCAGCGGCTGGTAGACCACCCGGAACTCGCCGGCTTCCAGGCCGCGGCGCAGGTCGGCGCCGAGCTGGGCGTCGGCCACGACCGGACGTTCCATGCCGGGGGCGAACCGCACCCAGTTGTCCTTGCCGCGCTGCTTGGCGGAGTAGAGGGCGGTGTCGGCGTCGCGCAGGAGGTGGTCCAGCGGGGTGCCGGCCGGTGCCGTGGCGACGCCGGCGCTGGCGTGCATGAGCAGCCGGTGCTCGCTGAGCGAGCTGCTGAGCACGGCGCCGATCCGGCCGAGCACCGCGTCCGACTCCACCGCCGGGTCGTCGATCAGCACCGCGAACTCGTCGCCGCCGAGCCGGGCCACGATGCCGTCCCGGCCGACCGCCTCGGTCAGCACGGCCGCGACCGCGACCAGCAGGTCGTCGCCGACGTTGTGGCCGAGCGAGTCGTTGACCGTCTTGAAGTCGTCCAGGTCGACCATGATCACGGTGGCCGGGTCGGCCTCCAGGGCCAGGGCGAGCCGGTCGCGGAACAGGCTCCGGTTGGCCACCCCGGTCAGCGCGTCGTGGGTGGCGTCCCAGCGCAGCTGCTCCTGGGCGGCGATCTGGGCGGCGATCAGGCGCTGGTTCTCCCGGTAGGCCAGCAGCTGCCGCAGCGACGCGAGCAGGGTGACGAAGACGGCCATCAGCACCACGATCCGGCCCGGCCAGCCCATCGGCCCGAACACGGTCAGCACCAGCGGCACGTCGACCGCGACCACGGCCAGGTAGGGCAGCCACGCCTCGCGCTTCTGCACGGCGCCGGTGTAGCGCCACTGCCGGGCCACCGCCAGCACGATCAGCACCGGGCCGAGCGGCAGCAGCACCGACTGGCCGACGACGCCGACGTGGTGGCCGGCGTGCGCGGCCAGCATCGCGTACGCCGCGGTGGCGAGCCCGCTGCAGGCGACCAGCCGCACCGCGGCCCGGTCCACCGGACCACCCGGCACGTACGCCACCCGGCTGATCCCGAGCGCACTCATCAGCAACGCCAGCCCCACCATCAGCTTCGCGCGCAGCGGCCACGGCTCGTCGGCGTCCAGCAGCGGGCCGAGCGCGGCGAACCAGAGCAGGGTGGCGCAGCCGTAGAAGGCGATGCACCGGTCGAGGAACCGCTTGCGCCGGTCGGCCCGGGAGATCCGGCCGAGCGGGACCAGGCAGATCGCGACGATCGCCGCGATCATCCCGACCACGGAGAACAACGCGAAGGCGGGCGGTGTGCGGGGCGGATCGGGGTAGGCCACGACGGCGTAGCCGGCATTGATGCCCCGGCCGATCGCGACGGTGGTCTCGAGGACCAGGATGAGCCGCCAGAACGTGCGGGCGGCCGGTTCCAGCGGAACCCACCGCAGCAGCGCGAGCACGGCCACCGCGCCGGTCGCCGAGGCGAGCGGCGCCGCGAAGTAGGCCGGTACCGACGGTCCCAGTCCGAAGACCCGGTAGACCAGGTACCAGAGCATCGACAACCCGGCGATGCCCGCGGTGGCCAGCACGTACGGGCGGGGCGAAGGCCGGGTGACG
Organism: Paractinoplanes durhamensis; assembly: GCF_016862175.1. Lineage (GTDB taxonomy): Bacteria > Actinomycetota > Actinomycetes > Mycobacteriales > Micromonosporaceae > Actinoplanes > Actinoplanes durhamensis. The sequence continues at coordinate 50,326 of NZ_BOML01000051.1, forward strand.
GTCATGCGAATGAGATCGGCCACCCCGGGCGGCACTGTAGGACTTAGGTCACGCCGCTCTGCCGCTTTTGGCCCCGGCCCGGCGGGCGCGGACGGAGGATGGGCGGATGGACGTGAGCACCCGTGAAGCGGAGATCCGGGCGCGGCTCGCCGACATCGGCGGGCCCCAGCCGGGCCACGGGGAGCGGGCGCTGATGGCCCGGCTGATCCGGTCGTTCGTCGGCAAGACGCCGGCCGGCGTGGACCTGCTCGGCGAACTGCTGCGCGGCGGCGATCCGAAGGCGGTGCGCGATCACGCGCACAGCCTGAAGGGGTCGGCCGCCAACATCGGCGCCGACCAGCTGGCCGGGATATTTCGCGAGGTGGAGGACTCGGCCCGGGAGGGGATCGTGCTCGACCCGGACATGACACTGGGCCGGATAGCCTGCGAGCAGGCCCTGGTGCTGGGCCTGCTCGAGGAGTTCGCGAAGGATCTGGAACCTAGTTGAGGTCGGGGTCGGCCACTTCGATCGGGTTGAGGGCGCCGGGAATGGCCAGCACCGGCTCGATGATCTCGATCATCCGGGCGTAGTTGTCCAGGCGGTCCAGCAGCAGCGACGTGACGACCATGCCGCGGCCGATGAGCACGAGCCCGCTGGTGGCGGCGATGTCCTCGGCGACCCGCATGCCCACCTCGAGCTCGGCCACCTTGAGGCCGCGTACCTGCTTCTTCTCGGCCTTGTCCAGGCCGTTGACCGCACGCAGCGCACTGAGCACGGACAGCGCGCTGTCCTCACGGCACTCGAGCACCGTGATGGCACTCTCCACCTCCATGCCGCGGCTCTCGAGGGTCTCGAAGTCCATGGCGGTGCGGATGACGTCGATCGCCGCCTCGATGAGCGGCGACTGCGCCTTGGCCGGGTCCGGCTGGAAGCCCGGTGCGAGGCCGCGGACGATCTCGAGCACGTCCTCCATCATCGGGATGCCCTTGAGCAGCTGGATCGCGACGCCCGGCATCGCGTCGATCATGCGCTGCTCGTCGTCGTTGCAGGGCTCGCCCTTGTCCAGCTTGGCGAGCACGCTCGGCGGGATGGTGACCGCGCCCAGCTGCGAGGCCATCGCGGCGACCTCGATCTCCCAGAGCGCCTCCAGCTGCATCATCTGGCACAGCTCGGCGACCCGGGTACGGATCCGGCCGGCCCGGGCGAACGCCATCGGGCTGGCCAGCTCCAGACAGCCGAAGACGGCCTGGATGCTGGACTTGAGGGTGGTCTCGAGCAGGTGCCGCTCGGCGGTGGAGCGGCCGTGCAGCGCGACCGCGTCCTGCACGGTGGCGCGCAGGTCGTCGCTCTTGACCGGCTTGGACAGGTAGCGGTAGACGCCGCCGTCGTTGATCGCGGAGATCGCGGCGGTCAGGTCGCTCTGCGCGGTGTGCAGCACCCGGGTGGTGTCCGGGTATTCGAGCTGGACGCGGCGCAGCAGTTCGACGCCGTCCATGCCCGGCATCCGCAGGTCGCTGATCACCGCGGCGACCGGTCCGGTCTCGGCGAGCAGACGCAGCGCGTCGTCACCGTTATCGGCCACGATCACCCGGTGGTCGCGGCGAAGCGTGAGCGCGAGCGCTTCCAGGATGTCGTTCTCGTCGTCGACCAGCAGTACGGTCGGACGCCCGCTCGGCTGCCCCTGCTCGTTCACCATCGTCTGATTCCCACCGTTTCCGCCGTCGCTGGCCTACGTCCGCATATTCGGACGGCAGGCGCCGCGGGATGAGCGTTATCCGGTGATCGGACGGCCGGTTCGGTTCGAGATGTGCGGCGGCGGCTCGATCCCGGCCGGCAGGAGGGGGTCGGCGACCGGCGTACCCCAGGTCGCGGCGACCGGCAGCCGGCCGGCCCAGAGGCCGAGTGCGGCGTCCGGGCCGTCGCCGTCGTCGGGCGGGCCGTCGCTGATCTTCACCGAGGCCTCGTCGAGCGGGACGGCCAGCAGCGTGGTGGCGGCCAGCTCCTTCGTCGAGGGCGGCCGGGCGTAGTCCCACTGCCCGGGGGCCACGTGCTCGGTGAGCAGGCGCAGGCCGTAGAGCAGGTCATCGGGGTCGGTCACCGGGACCGGGACGCCGTAGATCATGGCGCTGCGGTAGTTGATGCCGTGCTCGAACACCGAGCGGGCCAGGATCAGCCCGTCCAGCACGGTGACGGTCACGCAGACCTCATTTTTAACAGTGAGACTCCGGCTGGCGACCGATCCGTGCAGGAAGATCCGCTGCTCGTCGAACCCGTAGACGGTGGGCACCACCATCGGGTGGCCGTCGACCAGCACGCCGAGGTGGGCGACCAGACCGGCGGCCAGCACCGCGGTGAGATCGGCCCGGTCGGCACGGCCGTTGTCCTTCATCCGGCGGTGCCGGGTGCGGGGCGTCGGGGAGAGCACCCGCTGACTCTACGATCAGGCGCTGACCGGGTGGTGGGCCGGGCAGGCCGCGCCGGTGTGCGCGTGCGGTCCGCGGTCGGCGAGCTCCTGCACCACCTCGCGCAGCTTGTCGTTCGGGCAGGGTTTGAGCAGCACGGCGCAGCAGCCGGCCTCGACCGGTTGCTGGTCGCCGGGGTGGAGGTGGCCGCTGAGCATGACGATCGGGGTGTCGGCCAGGTCGGGATGCGCGCGGACCGCGCGGGTCAGCTCGAGGCCGTCCATCCGGGGCATGCCGAGGTCGGTCAGCAGCACGTCGGGCCGGGCGGCGACGGCGTGCTCGAAGGCCGCAAGACCGTCCGGCCGGTGCACCACGAGGTGCCCGGCCCGGGTCAGCAGCCTGGTCAGAATCACCGCGATGTCCTGATCGTCCTCGGCGACGAGTACTACGGCCATGCGCCAAGCATGCGCCGCCACACCGGCGGCATGTGCCGGTTTGATGTTATGACTTCACCGCCACGCCGGCGATCAGGGACCCGCGAGCGGTCTCCCCCGGATCTCCGTCCTCCGGCGCCGGACGCCAGGCGAAGGCCTGCACGATGCCCGGTTCGAGCAGCGTCCAATCCCCGAAGAACGCCCGGAACTCGTCGCGTTCACGCAGCATCATCGGCGCGGTGGTGTGGTTGTAGAGGCGCAGCACCTGCTGGGCGTGCGGCGGGTTACCGTCGGCGCAGGCGTGCGAGAGCACCAGGTAGCTGCCCGGCGCCACCGCCTCCCGGTAGCGCTCGAGGGCCCGGCCGAGCCGTTCGGTGTCCGGGATGAAGTGGGCGACCGCCACCGCCAGCAGGCCGACCGGCCGCCCGAGGTCGAGCAGCTCGCGCACCGGCGCGGAGCCGAGCACCGCGTCGGGGTCGGTGAGGTCGGCCAGCAGGACCGCCGCGTCCGGGTCGCCGGCCGCCGCGCGGCGGGTGTGCACGACCGCGACCGGGTCGGTGTCGACCGAGACGATCCGGGCGCCGGGCCGGACCGCCCGGGCCGTCGACGGCACGTCGCCCGGGGCCGGGATGCCGGCGCCGAGGTCGAGGAACTGGTCGAGACCGCCGGTGGCGGCGGCGGTGACCGCCCGGCCCAGGAAGGCGCGGCCGATGCGCAGCACGGCCGGCAGGTCGGGCATGGCGGCCAGCGCGACCTCGGCCGCCTGCCGGTCGGCCGCGAAATGGTGGGTGCCACCCAGGTAGTAGTCATAGATCCGCGCCCCGCTGGGCCGCTGCGGGTCCACTTCCGTCAAGGCCTCCCCCATCCTGTGAGGGTAGGAAAATGCATCCCGGAGCCGGGCCGAATCGATAATGTAGGTCCGGTAATGGGGGAAACGCACGATTCTTCGGTGCCGCGGCCGGACATACTGCTGCGGGCGATGGTGCATACCGCCCATGATGCGATCTTCGCGGTCGGCCGCGACTTCACGGTCCTGAGCTGGAACCCGGCCGCCGAGGCGCTGTTCGGCTACCCGGCCGACGAGATCGTCGGGCGCAGCGTCGACCTGCTCGTCCCGCCCGACCAGCACTCCGACCAGCGCGAGATGCTCCTGCTGATGGAGGCGGGCGCCCGGCTGGAACGCTTCCGCAGCCGCCGCCGGCACCGCGACGGGCACTGGTCGCAGGTCACCCTGAGCATGTCGCCGCTCTGCGACGGCGACCATCTGATCGGCTACACCGTGATCGCGCGGGCGGTCAGCGCCCGCGAACGCCACGAATCCAGCTTCCAGGCGCTGCTCGAGGCGGCCCCGGACGCGTTCGTCGGGGTCGGCGACGACGGCCGGATCGTGCTGGCCAACACCCAGGCCGAGACGCTGTTCGGGATCACCCGGCACGGCCTGATCGGCAAGGAGATCGACAAGCTGCTGATGCCGCCGCTGCCCCGCGAGCTGGCGCCGGCGCACGACGAGGCGCACGGCGGGGATGCCCGGGCCCACCGCGTCGACGGCAGCACGGTGCCGATCGAGGTGTCGGTGAGCGTGCTGCCGACCGACGACGGGCCGCTGCGCTGTGCGGTGATCCGGGACATCACCGAGCGGGTCCGCGCCCACGAGCGGCTGCGGCAACTGCAGGCCGAGGCCGAACGCGCCCAGCTCGAGGCGCAGCTGCAGCGGGCCCAGCGCCTCGAGGGCCTCGGCCAGCTGGCCGGCGGGGTGGCCCACGACTTCAACAACCTCATCGCGGTGATCAGCAACTACGCCGTGTTCATCGCCGAGGCCGCCGCCGAGCACGGCCTCGACGAGCTCGCCGGGGACGCCGCCCAGATCACCAAGGCCGCCCAGCGCGGCGCCGACCTCACCCACCAGCTGCTCGCGTTCGCCCGGCGGGAGGTGGTCCGGCCGCGGCCGCTGAACCTCAACGACGTGGTCGCCGACATCGAGCAGATGCTGCGGCGCTCGATCGGCGAGCACATCACCCTCGACGTACGCCTCGCCCCGGGGCTCCCGTCGATCACCGCCGACCCCGGCCAGCTCGACCAGGTGCTGGTCAACCTGGCGGTGAACGCCCGGGACGCGATGCCGCGCGGCGGGACCCTGACCATCGAGACCTGCGACCTCACCGTCGACCGGGAGTACGCGGCCGGCCGCCCGGCCCTGCGCACCGGCCACTACGTGCGGATGCGGGTCAGCGACACCGGCACCGGCATGCCGCCCGAGGTGATCGAGCGGGCGTTCGAGCCGTTCTACACCACCAAACCGGCCGGCAAGGGCACCGGGCTCGGCCTGGCCACCGTCTACGGCATCATCACCGCGGCCGGCGGCGACCTGAGCATCTACTCGGTGCCCGGCACCGGCACCACGTTCACCATCCTGATGCCGACCACCGACGCGGAGCCGGCCGAGGTCGAGGAGCCGGCCGAGCCGCTGCCCCCCGACTACCGCCGCGGCACCGTCCTGGCGGTCGAGGACGAGCCGGCCCTGCGCGACGTGCTGCACCGCATCCTGGCCGGGGCCGGCCACGAGGTGCTGATCGCCGCGGACGGCCCGGCCGCGCTCACCCTGGCCTCCGCGCATCCCGGCCGGATCGACGTGCTGCTCACCGACGTGGTGATGCCGCACATGCTCGGCAAGGACCTGGCCGAGCGCTTCCGGCAGCTGTGCCCGGGCGCGAGCGTCCTGTTCATGTCCGGTTATGCCCGCCCGGCGCTGGCCTCGCAGGGCACGCTCGACCCCGAGGTCACCCTGGTCGAGAAGCCGTTCTCGAAGAACCAGCTTCTCACCGCCGTGCAGCAGTGCCTGACAATGGATCCGTGACCACGATCGGGTTCCTGCACACCGCCGACGTTCACGTGCCGGTCTTCCATGAGCTGCGGGCCGAGCTCGCCCCCGGCTGGGCGGATCTGCACGTCGTCGATCCCGCCCTGCTCGCCGACGCGCAGCGGGACGGGATCACCGCCGAGCTGGCCGGCCGGGTCGACGCCCGGCTGCACGAGCTGGCCGACCGGGGCGCCGACCTGATCGTCTGCACGTGTTCGTCGCTGGCCGAGTACGCCGAGAGCCGCACGTCCGACCTGGGCGTCCCGGTGCTGCGGGTGGATCGGCCGATGGCCGAAGCGGCGGTCGCGGCGGGCGAGCGGATCGCGGTGCTGGCCACGGTCGACTCGACGCTGGCGCCGACCTGCGCCCTGCTGCGGACAGCGGCCGAGCGGGCCGGGCGGCGGGTCACCCTGATCGAGACGCCCTGCCCGGGTGCGTGGTCACTCTTCCTTCAGGGCGACCTGCGGGCGTACGCCGAAAAGGTCGCGGACCGGGCGCGCGAGATCGCCCCCGGGGTTGATGTGATCGTGCTGGCGCAAGCCAGCCTCACCCCGGCCGCCGAGCTGCTCACCGACCTGGCGATCCCGGTGCTGACCAGCCCGCGCACCGCGGTCGCCCGGGCCGTCGCCGAGGCCACGCCGGCATGAGAAAGGGCCGGCCCATTCCTGGACCGGCCCGCGAAGAATTGGCTCAGCGCTCGCTGAGCTCCTCCTCGTTCTCCTCGCCGACCTCGTCCTCGGCCGACTGCCGCTGAGCCGGAACCGACTCCTCGGCGTCCTCGGCTCCGTGCCGGGGCGCGGCCGACACCGGCGCCTCGGCCTGCTCCGGAAGCTCGGCGTTGACCTGGGGCTGGTCGACCCAGAGGGCGCGCAGCTGGCCCTGCATGAAGGTGGTCAGACGCTGCCGGTACTCGCGGTCGAAGTGCTCGAGCGCCTCGATCTGCTGCTGCAACGCTTCCCGCTTGGTGCCGAGGCTGCCGACCACATCGTCGTAGCGCTGGCGGGCCTGCAGGTTGAGGTGATCGGCGTTGGCCTGGGCGTCCTCGCCGATCGTGCCGGCCGCGGCGCGCGCGTCGGCGACGATCTTCTCGGCGCTGCGGCGCGCCTCCTCGGTGCGGGCGTGCGAGTCGCGGGCGATCTGCTCGGCGGCGGCACGCGCGTCGGTGAGGATCTTCTCGGCCTCCCGGCGCACGTTGTGCCCATGCGCCTGAGCGTCCCGGGCGATCTGCTCGGCCGCGGCCAGTGCGTCGGTCCGGATCTTGTCGGCCTGGTGGTGAGCACGCGCGACGTGCTCCTCGGCGGTGCGCTGGGCCAGGGTGAGCACCTGCAGCGCCTGGTTGGGGTGGGCCTGCGGGGGCGCCACAACCGCCTGCTCCGAGGTCTGACCTTCCGCGGACGTCCCATTAAGAAGCACTTTTACTCGATCCTTCATGCGGTTGTCGGACAACGAAGACCTCCGTACGTACGAGCCGATTTCGACTGGGCCACTCGCACGGGCACTGGCTTTATTCGGCGGGGATGCTACCAACTTGAGCAGGCGTTTCGCGAGACTGATCGGATCGTGACAAACGCTTTTACCAAAAAGCCAGGACACGGGGTCCGAACCGGCAGCGAGACATCACCCGTCCGTCGTAGCCGGACCGGCGGGGCGGCGCCAGGGCCGTCCGCCACTACCCTGAGATGGTGGCAGACGACGCCGTGACCTCCGCCGTCCGTGAGGTGCTGTCCGTGATCCCGGCGGGCTGTTCCTGGCTGCGCCCGGTGACCGGGGCCGACGGCACGGTCGTCGACTTCGAGGTGGCCGCGGCCAGCGGCAGCGGCCACGACATCTACCGCCGCGGCACCGGCCGGGTCGACGCCCGGCTCAGCGTGCTCTACCCGGGCATCGTCGGCGGCCCGCTCTGGCACCTCTACCTCGAGGTGCAGCGCACCGGCATACCCGCCGAGATGCCCGGTTTCCGCTATGAGGAGAAGCAGGCGGGCGTGGTGCCGCGCTCGGAGTTCGACGTCACCGTGCATCCGGTGCTCGGTGGCCTGCTCGTCTGGTGGCAGCGCCTCGACGAGGACCGCCGCCGGACCGACCGCACCGAGCAGCTGGGCAACCTGGGCTGGGCCGAATACGACCTGGTCACCGGGGAGAGCCGATGGTCGCCCGGGGTCTACCGGATCTTCGAGCGGGAGCCGGAGCTGGGCCCGATCAGCCGGGCCGAGCAGGCGGCGGCGATCGTGGCCGAGGACATCGGGCTGGGCGAGGCGGCCTGGCAGCAGATGGAGGCGGGCGGCGTCTCCGAGGTGACCGTGCGGTTCCGGATCGGCACGTCGACCAAGCACCTGCGCGTCCTGTCCGACGTCGTGAGAGACGCGACCGGCACCCCGCTGAAGGTGCACGCGGTGGTGCAGGACGTGACGGCGCGCGAGCTGTCCCGGACGGCCATCGAGCGGCTCAGCGACCAGTTGCGCAGCCGGGAGCTGACCGCGCTGGCCGAGCATCGGCTGGCCGCCCGGCTGCAGCACATGATCCAGCCGGTGCCGTCGGCGCCGTTCCCGCTGCCCGGCCTGCAGGTGATGGTCGGTTATCTGCCGGCCGAGCACGCGATCCGGGTGGGCGGCGACTGGTACCACGCGCAGGAGCTGGACGACGGCCGGGCGTTCCTGGCGGTCGGCGACGTGGCCGGGCACGGCATCGCGGCCGCGAACAGCATGGCCCACCTGCGGTTCGCGCTGATCGCCTGGCTGGCGATCGGCATCGACGACCCGGCGACGCTGCTGCGGCACCTCAACAGCCTGTGCACCCGGCTGCGGGTGACCGGCACCGCGGTGGTCGCCGTCTTCGACCCGGCGACCCGGGCGCTGACCTGGGCCCGGGCCGGCCATGCGGCCCCGCTGCTGGCTCGCTCGGGCGTCACCATGCCGCTGGAGCAGCCGGCCGGGCTGCTGCTGGGCGCCGACGACGACTCCCGCTATCAGGTGCTGACGCCGTGCCTGGCCCCCGGCGATCTGCTGCTCCTCTACACCGACGGGCTGGTCGAGCGGCGCCGGCCGGAGACGCCGACCCGGCTCGCCGAGGTGATGAGCGCCCTGGCCGAGGCGTCGGCCGACCCCGGGGAGCAGGCCCTGCCGGCGGTGGCAGCCCGGCTCAACCGGCCGAGCCCGGACGACGACACGTGCACGGTGGCGGTGCGGGTGGTCACAGCAGCATCGTCAGGCTGATCACGGTGTCGTCGGCGCTGGTGACGGCGTCCACGTCGTCGCAGATGCGCTCGACGATCGCCAGGCCACGGCCGCGCGGCTGGTCGGCGGCGGGCATGGCCCGGCCGAACCCGGGCGGGCGACCCTGGTCGATGACCTCGCAGCAGACCCGGCCCGGCTCGGCCCAGATGAGCACCCGGCCGCCGCCGCCGGTGTGCTGCAGGGTGTTGGTGGCCAGCTCGCTGACCGCGACGGTGAGCAGGTCGGCGCGCAGCCTCGGCAGGCCGAGGGCGGTCGCCTGGGTGCGGACGAAGTCACGCACGGCGGCCAGGTCGCCCGGCTCGAGGTAGGCCTTCCCGGCCGGGCGGGTCGCCGCGGCCGGCGGATCGGCGGGTGTGGTCACTGGTGTTCGCCGCCCGTCTGGTCGGGGCTCGGCCCGTTGCGGCTCAGCAGGCCGGCCACTCCGGTCAGGTCGAGCACGGCGGCAACCGCGCCGGCCGGATTTTCCACGTAGAGCCGGCCGCCCCGGTCGACGGCGGCCCGGTGCGCGGCGACGAGGCCGTGCAGGCCGCTGGAGTCGAGGAACTCCACGGCGGCGAGGTCGACGACGACGGTGTCGCTGCGGCCCACGGCGGCCAGCAGGGCCGCGCTGATCTGGTCGCGGACGGCCAGGTCGCAGTCGCCGGTCAGGATCACCCGGACATGCCCGGGTCCGTCGGAGGTGGTCACCGAAAAATCCGCCATCGACTGCCGTTCCCCCTTCCCCCCTGACCGAACCGAGCCATCATGTCACCCGGCGCGTCCGGTTCCAACGGGTTCCAACCCCCGAGCGACGGCTACCTGACCTGATTCGGGCACTTTGTAGGCATACACGTGCTTAGTATCTGTATGTCTGATCAATAGTGACGGGGGACGAGCCATGAGAAACCGACGTCTGTGGATCGTCACGCTTGCCGCGTCGATCGTGGCCGTCACCGCCGGGGTGCCCGCGCGAGCCGACGGCGGATTCACCGTGGCGCACTGGGCGATGAACGAGCCGTCCGGCGCCCAGGTCATGTACGACAGCAGCGGCTACGGCCTGAACGGCAGCATCGGCGGCGAGGTGGTCACCGCCCGCGATTCGGGCGACGGCTACGGCTACGGCTTCGGCCGGCTGGACCCGGACACCCCGCCCACGCACCCCCAGCATCTGGTGGTGGTGCCCGGCTACGCGGCGCTCAACCCGGGCGACCGCGACTTCTCGGTCTCGCTGCGACTGCGCACGCCCTACCAGTTCGGCAACGTCATCCAGAAGGGACAGGCCACCGTCGCCGGCGGCAGCTTCAAGATTCAGATCCCGGGCGGCAAGGTGCAGTGCTGGTTCCGCGGCTCGGCCGGCCAGGTGCTGGTGACCGCGCCGCGGCCGGTCAACGACAGTCGCTGGCACACGATCACCTGCACCCGGTACAGCACCGGCGTCGCGGTGGCCATCGATGGGGTCGTCGCCGCGAGCAAAGCCGGCCCGACCGGTACGATCGCCAACAACTGGCCGCTGTCCATCGGCGGCAAGACCAACTGCGATCAGGTCGAGGTGGGATGCGACTACTTCGCCGGCGATCTGGACTGGGTGCAGATCGATGCCGCCGGACACGACTGGTAGCGCCCGCACCACGCTGCGATAGTTCAGAGACAGGCTTTCCCCGCAAGGTTGACACTCGGGGACGGACCGAGCGAATGTTCGACAATGAGCGATGACTGGCCAAGCGCGGGGACCCTGCTGGCGACGCGCTACCGCCTTGTCGCTCTCCTCGAGACCGGCGGCATGGCGCAGATCTGGCACGCCGACGACGAGCTGCTCGGCCGCCCGGTCGCGGTGAAGCTGCCGACCGGTCCACAGGTGGCGTGGCGCGAGGCCCGGATGGCGGCGAAGCTGTCCCACCCGAACATCGCGGCGGTGCACGACTACCGTGAGGCGGTCCGGGCCGACGGCACGGTCGCGACGTTCGTGGTGATGGAGCTGCTCGCCGGCGAGACGGTCGCGGCCCGCCTGGAACGGGAGACGTTCACCTGGCAGGAGGCGGCCCGGGTGGGTGCGGCGGTGGCCGACGCACTCGACGCCGCGCACGCCAGCGGCGTGGTGCACCGCGACATCAAGCCGGGCAACGTCATGCTCACCCCGACCGGGGTGAAGATCCTCGACTTCGGGATCAGCGCGACCGCCGGTGAGCAGGACGACGACGACACCGGGGCCACCTTCGGGACTCCGGCCTATGTGGCCCCGGAGCGCCTGGACGGCATGCCGGCCGAGCCGGCCACGGATGTCTACGGGCTGGGCGTGCTGCTGTTCGAGATGGTCACCGGCGACCCGCCGTACCCGGTGGAGACCTGGGAGGAGCTGGAGGCGGCCCGGGAGAAGGGCCCGACGACGCTGCCCACCACGCTGCCGGCCGACTTCCGTGCGGTGGTCGACCACTGCCTGGACGAGGCGCCGGTCGACCGCCCGGGCGCCGACGAGATCCGCTTCACGCTGACCGCCCTGTGGCTGGCCGACCAGCCCGACGACGAGCCGGCGCCCGTCCCGGAGCCCGTTCGCGAGCCCGTCCCGGTCGGCGCGGCGCCCGCACCCAAGTCGGCCCTGCACCCCCGGGTGGCCCAGATCTGGGACGGGCCGCGCCCCGCCTACGCGGCCGGCCGTGCCGCCCCCGCCACCCTGCCGTTGTCCGAAAGGGAACAGGTGGAGCCGGCCAAGCGGCGGATCGGCCTGGTCCTCGGCGTGCTCGCCCTGCTGCTGGCCGCGATCGGCGCCTACACCCTGGTCAACCGGCCCAAGGGCCGGACCGACGCCAACCCGCCGGTGAACCCGACCCACCCGGCGACGTTCTACTACTCCTCGCCCGAGGCGAAGGTCGCGCCGCCCATCACGACCCCGCCGTCGCCGGCCCCCACGACCACGTCGCCGACACCCAAGTTGACCTTCGCCGACGCGCTGACCCGGCTGCGCTCGGCGATCGACGCCGGAGTGTCGGCCGGTGACATCCGCGCCGATGTGGGTCTCGACCTGCGCAACCTGATCCGCAACCTGGAGCGGGCCGGCGCCAAGAACGGCCAGGATCAGCTGGAACAGGTCCGCCTGAAGATCGACGACCGGGTCGGCGAGGGAAGCATCCCGGCCGGCCGGGCGAGCATTCTGCGCGCCCGGCTGGCCGATGTGGATCGGCTTACCTCTTAGGCCGACCCGCGGATCACCAGGCGGGTCGGCAGCACGATCTCGCTGTCGCCGGGGTCGTCGTCGCCGTCCAGCTTCGCCAGGAGCAGCCGGACCATCTCCCGGCCCATCTCGGCGATCGGCTGGTCGACGCTGGTCAGCGACGGCTCGGTGTGCCGGGCGACGACCGAGTCGTCGAAGCCGATCAGCGCCACGTCCTCCGGGACCCGGCGGCCGTAGTGCCGCAGCACCCGCAGCGCGCCGGCCGCCATCGTGTCGGACGCCGCGAACACCGCGTCGACCTCCGGGTATTGCTCCAGCAGGCGCAGCATGGCGGCCTCGCCGCTCTCCTGGCTGAAGTCGCCGAACGCGACCGGCCCGTCGCCGACCACGTCGCGGTAACCGTCCAGACGCGCTATTCCGGCGGCCATGTCCAGCGGGCCGGTGATCGCCGCGATGCAGCGGCGGCCCTGGCTGCGAAGGTAGGAGACGGCCTCGCGAGCACCGGCCCGGTTGTCGGCGTCGACGAACGTGCCGGGCTCGGCATACATCGGGCGGCCGACCCGCACGGTGGCCACCCCGCGGTCCTCGAGCAGCGACGGCAGCGGGTCGTCGCCGTGCAGCGACAGCAGCAGTGCACCGTCGACGTGCTGACGGGTCAGATAGCCCTCCAGCCGGCGGCGCTCCTCCGGTGCCTGGGCGATCATCAGCACCATCTGCAGGTTCCGGGCGACCAGCACGGACGAGATGGACTGCACGATCCGGCCGAAGAACGGCTCGGCGAAGAACCGCTCCCCCGACTCGAAGATCACCAGGGCGACCGAGTCGGTGCGCTGGGTGACCAGGGTGCGGGCGGCCCGGTTGGGCACGTATCCCAGCTCTTCGATGGCGTCCTCGACGGCCGCCTTGGCACGCGGGCTGACCTGGGCCGACCCGTTCACGACGCGGGACACCGTGCCGCGGCCGACGCCGGCCCGCACCGCCACCTCTTCCAGGGTCGGGCGTCCGGAAGCCCTGCTCCGGTCCGTCGTCATCGGTGGCACCTCCTCCGCGCGAATCCTGGTCGCGCCCGACACAAAGTACCTGGCATATGCAGCCCAGGACATGATCGATGCGGGCAAAGCCTATTAGCCATGTAGGTCACTCCCGGTCAGGGCACCCTCGTCGGGCACGGTGAAGCGCCGCAGTGCGGGCGTGCTCACGGCGATCAGTGCGGTGGCGGCGAGCGCACTTGCGCCGCCGATGGCCAGTGCCGCGCCGCCCGAGGTGGCCGTGGCCACCAGGCCGGCGCGGAGATTTCCGAGTTGCGGGCCGGCCTCGCCGACCATCGCTTCCAGGGCGGAGACCCGGCCCCGGTACGCGTCCGGCGTGGTGCTCTGCACGACGGTGCCGCGGGCCACCACGGCCCAGGTGTCGGCGGCACCGGCGACGGCGATGAGCAGCAGGACGACGCCGATCATCCCGGGCCCGGGGTGGACGAGTCCGAGCCCGCCCAGCGCGAGCGCCCACACCGCGCCGCAGGCGAGCATCAGTCGCCCGGGGTGCGGCCGCCGGGTGGCGAGCCCGGACAGCACCGAGGCGGTCACCCCACCGACGGCGAGCGCGGTGGTGAACAGCCCGAGGACCTCCGGGCGGTCGCCGAACAGCTCGGCGTTGAGCACCGGGAACAGCGCGATCGGCATGGCGAGCAGGGTCGCCACGAGGACGGCCGGCACCCCGCCGACGCCAGTGAACACCACCGCGGTCATCGCCGAGCTGATGAGGATCTGCCCGCCGGCGCAGCGCATGGCGAGCCGGCGCCGGTCGACGTGGTCGATGAACGCGCTGCCGGCCAGCGAGAGCAGGATGAGCGGGGCGGCGACGGCCAGGCCGAGGAGGCCGACGACGACGGCCCGGTGGGTGGTGTCCCAGAGGTAGTAGACGGCCGCGAAACCGCCGAACTGGCCACCGAACCCGGAGGCAGTGCTGCCGATCCACAGCCGGCGGAATGTGCGGTTCTCCCGCAACGGCCGGAGATCGACGAGCGCCTTCACCCGGGGGACGCTAGCAAACATTGTCCTGGGAGCGCTCCCATGACACGATGCTTTCACATTGATTACCGCGAGTGGAGTTTTTGTTATGCGAGCCGGAAAGCAACACACCGCGGGGGTGCTGGCCGCACTACTGGTCGTCACCGCGGTCGTGGTGCTGCGCGCCGACGACGGCGAGGTCCGACCAGCCGCGGCGGTCGCCCGGAGCGTCGACGAGCTGCTCGCCCGCATGACCCTCGACGACAAGATCGGCCAGATGACCCAGGCCGAGCGGGCCGCGGTCACCCCGGCGCAGGTCGCGCAATACCGGCTCGGCTCGGTGCTCTCCGGCGGTGGCTCGGCGCCGGACGACGACACCCCGGCCGGGTGGGCCGACATGTACGACGCCTACCAGCGCGGCGCGCTCGCCACCCCGCTGAAGATCCCGATGATCTACGGGGTCGACGCGGTGCACGGCAACAACAATGTCCCCGGCTCGACGCTCTTCCCGCACAACATCGGCCTCGGCGCCACCCGCGACCCCGACCTGGTCCGGCGGATCGGCGAGGCCACCGCGGAGGAGGTCACCGGCGCCGGTCCGGACTGGACGTTCGCGCCCTGCCTGTGCGTGGCCCGCGACGACCGGTGGGGCCGCACCTACGAGTCGTTCGGCGAGGACCCGGCCATCGCCACCTCGATGACCACGGTGATCACCGGCCTGCAGGACGGTCCGGCGCCGGTCCTGGCCACCGCCAAGCACTACCTCGGCGACGGCGGCACCACCGGCGGCGACGACCAGGGCGACACCGAGCTCAGCGAGGCCGACCTGCGCCGCATCCACCTGCCGCCGTTCCAGGCCGCGGTCGACCGGGGCGTCGGCTCGGTGATGATCTCGTTCAGCAGCTGGAACGGGGTCAAGGCGCACGCCGACAAATTCCTGATCACCGACCTGCTCAAGAACGAGCTCGGCTTCACCGGGTTCACCGTCTCCGACTGGGCCGGCATCGACCAGATCGACGGCGAACGCGGCTTCACCCGGGCCGAGGTGGTCACCGCGGTCAACGCCGGCCTGGACATGCTGATGGTCCCGGAGAACTGGCCGACCTTCATCGGCTATCTGCGCGCCGCGGTCGAGGCGGGCGAGATCCCGATGTCCCGGATCGACGACGCGAACCGCCGCATCCTCACCCAGAAATTCAAGATCGGTCTCTTCGAGAAGCCGTACGCCGATCGCTCGTTCACGCCCACCGTCGGCAGTGCCGCGCACCGGGAGCTGGCCCGGCAGGCGGTCCGCGAGTCGCAGGTGCTGCTGCGCAACTCCGGGGTGCTGCCGCTGGCCAAGAACGGCGGGAAGGTCTTCGTGGCCGGCAAGAGCGCCGACGACCTCGGCAACCAGGCCGGCGGCTGGACGACCACGTGGCAGGGGTCGAGCGGCGCCACCTACCCGGGCGGCACCACGATCCTGCAGGGCATCCGCGACGTCGCCGGCTCGGGCACGACGGTCACCTACGACCGGGCGGGCGACGGGATCGACGGCACCTACCGGGCGGCGATCGCGGTGATCGGCGAAACCCCCTACGCCGAGTACGAGGGGGATCGCCCCGGCGGTCTCGGCCTCGACGACCAGGACACGGCCGTGCTGGCCAAGCTGCGCGCGGCCGGGGTGCCGGTGATCGTGGTGCTGGTGTCCGGCCGGCCGATGGACGTCGGTTCGCTGGTCGCCGGCTGGGATGCGTTCGTCGCCGCCTGGCTGCCCGGCAGCGAGGGCGCCGGGGTCGCCGACGTGCTCTTCGGCGACTACGCACCGACCGGCCGGCTCCCGGTGACCTGGCCGGCGACCTCGGCCCAGGAACCGATCAACGACGGACCAGGGCTTTACGCGTACGGCTATGGGCTGAGCTTTGACGACCGCGAAGCCGACACCGCCCCGCCCAGCGCCCCCGGCACTCCGTCCGCGACCGCTCTGCGGTTGAGCTGGATGGGGTCGACCGACACCGGCGGCAGCGGTCTCGACGGCTACGACGTGCTGCGCGACGGCGGCCTGATCGGCACCACCACCGCCGCCGCGTTCGCGGTCCCGAAGCTCTCCCCCGGCGTGCACGAGCTCACCGTCGTGGCGCGCGACAAGGCCGGCAACCGCTCGGCCCCCTCATCTCCGCTGGTGGTCACCGTCCCGGACGCCCGCGGATGCAAGGCACGTGACGGCACCCCGTGCGCCGTGACGTGAACTCCCCGTTCCCTTTCCCCAGATGGAGTCCCCATGATCCGACGCGTCGCTCTCGCGGCCGCGGCAGCCGGTGCCCTCATCGCCGGTCTCATCACCGCAGTGGCCATGCCGGCCACCGCCGCCACCGGCGGAACCGGCACCGGCTACCTGCACACCAGCGGTAACAAGATCATCGACAGTACCGGTGCGACGGTCCGGCTGACCGGCATCAACTGGTTCGGGATGGAGACCGACAACAAGACGTTCCACGGTCTCTGGGCCAGCAACCCGTGGCGCAGCCAGCTCGACACGATGGCCTCGCTCGGCTACAACACCCTGCGCATCCCGTTCTCCGACGACGCGCTGAAGACCGGCGCCACCGCCACCGGCATCAACGACTACGTGAACCCGGATCTCGTCGGGCTCTCGCCACTCCAAATTCTCGACAAGGTCATCGAGTACGTCGGTGGCAAGGGCATGCGGGTGATCCTCGACCGGCACCGGCCCACCGCGGCCGGCCAGACCGCCCTCTGGTACACCTCGGCCGTCCCGGAGAGCACCTGGATCGCCGACTGGCAGTCCCTGGCCCGGCGCTACGCCGGCAACACCACGGTGATCGGCGCCGACCTGCACAACGAGCCGCACGCCGAGGGCACCAACCCGGCCGCGACCGGCGCCTGCTGGGGTTGCGGCGTGGAGACCCGCGACTGGCGGCTGGCCGCCGAGCGGGCCGGCAACGCGATCCTCTCGGTCCAGCCGAACTGGCTGATCTTCGTGGAGGGGGTGTCCTGCCCGAGCGGCGGCCTGTCGAACGTCTGGGACAACGACACCAGCAACGACGAGGACTGCGGCTGGTGGGGCGGCAACCTGTCCAAGGCGGGCGAGTTCCCGGTCCGGCTGAGCGTGGCGAACCGGGTGGTCTACTCCCCGCACGAGTACGCCACGTCGGTCTACCACCAGGCCTGGTTCGACGACCCGACGTACCCCGCGAACATGCCGGCGATCTGGGACCACTACTGGGGTTACCTGTACAAGCAGAACATCGCGCCGATCATGATGGGCGAGTTCGGCACCACGCTGGCCAGCGACATCGACAAGGTGTGGCTGCAGAACCTGATGGCCTACACCGGCACCGGCGTCAACGGCATGAGCTTCACCTACTGGTCGTGGAACCCGAACTCGGGTGACACCGGCGGCATCGCCAACGACGACTGGACCACGATCAACCAGGCCAAGCAGTCGATCCTGCAGCCGTACCTGATCGCCCCGGTCGGCGGCTCCACGTCGACCACGTCGCCGACCGTTTCCGCGTCGGTGTCCACGTCGCCGAGCACGCCCACGACGACCGGTGCCTGCACCGTCGTCTACCAGCAGGACAACGCGTGGCAGGGCGGCTTCCAGGGCTCGGTGACGGTGAAGAACACCGGCACCGCCGCCGCGAACCCCTGGTCGGTGACGTGGACCTGGCCGTCCGGGGTGACCCTGGGCAGCGGCTGGAACGCCACGGTGACCCAGAGCGGAACGTCGGTGACCGCGGCCGCCCCGACCTACGCGGCGTCGCTGGCCGCGGGCGCGTCGGTGACGATCGGCTTCACGGCGAACGGCACGGCAAGCACACCGTCCGCGGTGAAGCTCAACGGCGCGACCTGCGCCTGATGTTGACCGAGCGGTGCGGACCAACCGGGCTGGTCCGCACCGCTCACCCCACCTCGGAGACCTCAGTCGTCGTCGCTGTCGTGCCCCGAGTCGTCCGACGCCGACGCGCTCGGCGACGGGCTCACCGAAGGACTGACCGACGGGCTCGGTGACGGACTGCGCTTGACCTTCTTCCCACGGGCTTCGACCCGAGCGGCGAGATAAGAGCTGCCGCTCTTGGTGCCGGCCACCGTGATCCCGTAGCCGACGGCCAGGTCCGCCACGGTCCCACTCTTCCCGTTGACCCGGACCCGAGCGTTCGACGCGACCGAGATGGTCACCGTGGTCCCGCGGAGGTCCTTGTTGCCACCCTTGACCTTGATCGTCACGGTCCCGTCGGAGGCACTGACCGCCGTGACCGTCCCGGTGGCCGAGAACTTGCTCTTCTTGCTCGAGTTACCCGAGCTGGACGACGCCCCGCCGGGCCGATGCGCGGCACTGACCCCACCACCACCGGACCCGGACGAGGCGAACGCGACGGTGGCCGCGGAGGGCACGACAACAGCGGTGGCCAGGGCCGCAGCAGCAACGATTCGGCGAACACGCACGGGCAACTCCTTGATCGGGGAGTTCTGATCGTGACCCCGCCCGGGTGCAGTTCGGTTGCCGGACGCGGTGCTGCCCGGTAGCGGTATTGCCGGAGGAACTCGGCGACGCAGAACCGCTGTCAGACGGCGGGCGCCGGGAACTCACCCTTCGCTGCGCCATCCAGGAAGCAGTCCCACTCGTTGGCGTCAAAGATCAGCGGCTCGCGGTCAGGGTTCCGCGAGTCGCGGATGGCGACGAACGCACCGACCTGCGCGTACTCGACGCAGCCGCCGTTGTTCTGGGACTTCCTGGAAGTACGCCACTCCGCGCCGGCCAGGTCGACGTCGTACTTGTCCATGAGGGCTCCTACTGCTCGGAAAGCTGGCGAGCAACGGAGGCGATCAGCTCACGTGACTCCTGCTTGCTGAGCGCCGCCGCGGCGATGTGGTTCATCGCAAGATTAGCCCTCGCCAGGTCGTCTTCCCGTTCCAGGTAAAGGTTCCCGGCCTGTGACTCCACATATCCGACCGGGGTGTGCACCTCCTCGGCGAACTCGAACAACGTCAGCGCGCCCAACGTGCCGGGATAGCCGCCGCCCGCGAACGGCACGACCTGCACCAGCACTCGCTTGGGCAGTCGCAGGAGGTGGTCGAGCTGCTTCGCCATCACCGCACGCCCGCCGATCTGACGGCGGAGCACGGCCTCGTCGAGCACGACCCACACCTCGGGCGGGTCCTCAGCAAAAACGCGTTCCTGACGTTCCATCCGGATCCGTACCTGGCGATCGACCTCGGCGTCGGACAGGCTCGGGTTGAGGGTCTCCGCGAGCGCGTGAGCGTAATCCTCGGTCTGCAGGAGGCCGTGCACCACGAGCGGCTCGAAGCTTGCAGCCCCGCTGGTGGCACGCCCCCACCTATGGCGAGCAGGTTGCGACGGCCGGCCCCGACCGTGCAACCTGCTCGCCACTTGATGGACGCCGGGGTCAGACGATGCCGGGCGCGGAACGCGGCGCGGGGGTCTTGGCCGCGGACCGTAAAGGACAAGGGTGGTGGCTACCCATTCGCTTGGCTGCCTCGGTAATGGTGATCGTCAGCAGGTTGGGGGCCGGGTCGTCAACCGCAGGCTGCGGGCTGCGGCGTTCGCGGCCAGTTCCGGACGCCCGCGGGCGGTGCGCCGATCACCCCGGCGGTCGCGGCGCCCAGCGCGTCGGCGCCGGCGAGCAGCGCGCCCGACAGGTCGGCCCCCTGGAGACACGTGTCGCGCAGGTCGGCGCCGCGCAGATCCGCACCCCGCAGATCCGCGCCGCGCAGGTCGGCCCGCCGCAGCGTGGCAAGCTGCAGGTCGGCGCCGCGCAGCGTCGCGTTCGCCAGATCCGTGCCGTCGAGCGTCGCGCCGCGCAGCGACGCGCCCTCGGCGCCGAGGCCCGTCAGGTCCGCATACGGCAGATTCAGCGCATCAAGGTTTGCCCCGGCGATCTGCGCGCCCGCCCGGACGTCCTGCGCCCGCGCCGGTTTGGCCCGTGGCGCGCCGGTCGGCGCCGTCACATCGGCGGCCGACTCGGCCGGATGGCTGGTGAGCGCCGGCCATCCCTGGGCGTGCCCGTAGACCGTCAGCAGCACCACAAGCCCCACCACAAGGGCGACACCGAGCCTGACCTGGTCGTTGAAGAACGCACCGCCGAGAAGAAAGACGAGCGCCCCGATGGTGGCCACCCCGGTAAGCAACGCACCGAACGGCCCGAAGACCGCACCGGCCCAGGCCATCGCGAAAACGGCGACGATCGGCCAGAGCCAGAGCCACCGGTCCCGCCGCCGGCTGGTCACGGCCGGTTCCGGTTCCGGTTCCGGCTCCGGCTCCGGTTCCGGCTCCGGTTCCGGCTGCGGCGTCTGGGCCGGCGGCAGCGTCAGGTCATATGCGCGCCCGGACTCGACCGGCGCGAGTTCAGCTGGCGGGTCCTGCGGTGATGGTCCTCCGGGCGTCGCCATGATGGCGGTCCTCCAAGGCTCAGCGGCGCATGCCACGAATGGTTTCAGGTGCCTTCGAAGATTGCCAATATCGCGGGGCGCCTCATGCGGTATCCGGGTCGGGCTCGGCCGGCGGTGAAGTCCCCGGCTCGATGTCGGTCCGAGTCTCCGCGTACACCCCGAGATCCATGTCGCCGAAGCCGAAGACGTCCATCAGTGCGGCGTTCTGCGCGACCTCCGCATCGTGGCCCCGCGGAGACGGCAGCCGAAGCGTGTCGTAGAGCCGGAAGCGGCTGACGTCAACCATCACCGCCATGCTCATTCCATACTCCTCGGCGAGCGCCACCGCCCCACGGTAGGTCAGGTAGGCGACGGTGTAAGGCACCAGAGCGAGAAGCAACCACCATCCGTGCCGCCAGAAGAAGAGCACCGTGACGACGGCCCCCAGCAGGCTCAGCAACGAGGTACGCACGGCCAGCTCGAGCTGCGTCCGCTGGTTCTCCATGTAGGCCGTCTCGCGCTCTCCCGCGACCATCGCCAGCCGGGGAATGGTGCGAATCGCCTCGATGCCGTAGGGGCGACCCACGCGGGACTCGTACGACCGCAGAACGTTGCCCAGACTGGTCGGCAGGATCTCCGAGTCCCGGTCGGGGTAGCGGCCCTCGGCCAGCCGATGGGTGGCATCACGCACCGCCGCCCGGACCATCCACGGGGGTGCAGCGGCGCCTTCCAGCCTGCTCCCGCCGAGCCGCTGTCGCGCGCGGAAGGCCGCCATACGATGGTCGGCCCGCAATCGTCGATGGTGCAGCGTCCGCATCGTCGCCAGTTGCTGCGCGAGGGTGCCGCTACCCCAATACCCCTCGAAGAGACGGAGAAGCTGGACCTGCAACGGGTTGAGCGCCAGTGAAAGCACGAGCGCCGCGAGGCCGACGACCAACAGCTGCGCAGGGTCGAAGTCGACAACCGCGGACCAGTTCAGCGGGCCATTCCACGCGCCGGTGCGGATCAGCACGTAGACGTAGGCGAGGAACACCGTCGAGGGCAGGGCGCTGACGACCGAGAAGTAGCGCCCGACGCGGCCCGCTCCGGCGGCTGCCCCGATGATGTCCGTGCTCAAGCGGCCTCCGCTCAGCCCGCGGCGTTCTCTGAAGTTGACCGCGGTCGATGCTATCGCGGGTCCTAGTAGCGGTGTCCCTGCGCGCACTGCCAAGCCCCGCCGACGTTCCGGCCGATGCCGCAGCCGCGGTGCGGGCAGAGCCGGCCGTACGCCGAGTGCCCGGCCCGGCACCACCAGTTCACAGAGTCCACGCTGGCCAGGAAATGTTGGCAGCCAACCTTGGGGCAAGCAACGTAGCTGAAGGGCGCGCCGGTCACGGTGCAAAGTCCGCGGTGGGGTCCATCCCGGGATGCCGGATGGACCCGCCAGTTTCGGTGCGCGGGCAAATGGCAGAGGAGGCCGGTCGGAGAGCCGGCGGGGACTCCGGCCGGGGTAAATCCAGCGGTGCCGTGAAGACTTGCCACCGACCAGACGCGGAGCAGCGTCACGAGACCGATTCTGCGCATCGGTCTCGCTCGGCCCGCGCGATCTGATCGATCCACGTTGCTCTCCATGGCGACACCCGGAGGTTAAGCCGGGGACCGCCATGAACACATCGACCGACCGGGCCGTGTGGGTGCGGGCTCGGCGATCGTCCGCCGAGCCCGCATCGAGCCGGCTTAGAGGATGCCGCGCTGGTGGAAGGCGGCTCGGGTCTTGGCGGCGGCGTGTGGGCCGTAGAGGGCTCGGGCGGTGGCTACCGTGCGCTTTGCCGCCTCGGGCATGGTGATCGTGGGGTTGAAGTAGAACTGGGACTCCAGGATCACCCGGTTTGCCGTCGTGCGGCCCAAGGCGCGGTTGATGTCCCACAGGGCGTGGGACCAGATCTCGCCGTCGGCGTGGACCTCGCCCTCCAGGTCGGCCGGGTAGACCTTTGGCGTGTCGGTGCGGCGCAGGCAGTGCGGGGTGTCGTCGGTGTAGGACGTTGAATCCCAGTCCATCACGCATGCCCATGGAGTCACCGCGGTGTCGGGGCTTGTTGCCTGGGACATCGTTACCGCCCAATAGTCGCCGAAGCCCTCGCCGATCGAGCCGGCCTCCTCGGACTCGCCGAAGCCGGGCACCTGGTCGTCCTGGATGGCGTGGCCGTACTCGTGCCAGATCACCTCGTTGTCCTCGGCGTCGTCGACGCCGCCGGTGCCGAAGGTGATGCCGTCCACCTCGGGGTCGTAGAACGAGTTGTCGTCCTCGAAACCGACCGTATTGAAGTCCTGCGGCTCGTTGTTGACGTCGCGGAACCCCAGCCGGTGGATGTACTCCTGGGCGCCGGTGATGCTGTAGTAGGCCATCACCTGCTCGAACCCGTCCTGCGCGCGGTTGAACATATAGGCCCTGCTGCGGGCGGTGACCTGACCGGCGCTGACGTTGTTGGCGTACGCACCCTGCAGTGTGTCTTTGTTTTTGTCGAGTTTGGTCAGTCGGACCGTGCGGTAGGCGCGGGTGAACTGCGGGCCGTCGGCGTTGTCGGCGTCGGTGAGCCCCTCGTTCTGCAGGCGGACCACCGGGTTGGGGTCGAAGACGCGGCCCTTGCCGTCGGCCCGCTGGGCGGTGTTCTCCTCCTGGAGCAGGGCGCCGGAGTCGGCGTCGGTCAGGGTCCGGTAGGTGCCCTTGGTGGTCGGCGTCATCGTCATCCAGGCCAGCTTGGCCGGGGCGCCGGGCACGACGACCAGCTGGGCGTTGCCGGGCTGGCGACCGAGCCGGCCGGCCACCTTGGACCGGGTGCCCTGCGCGGTCTGGCCGGCGACCACATCCGTGAGGCCGGTGATCGTCCTGCGTCCGTCGTCGACGGTCAGCACGCCGGCGTCGGTGTGTGTTGCGTAATAGCCGCCGAAGACCGGGATCCCCCGATAGGTCTGCTGGTACCAGATGTGCGTGCCCAGCAAGGACTGGCGCGTCTGGATCTTCTCGAGGCCGGTCGGCGCGGCCTTTGCCGCCGTCCCTCCGGACACGATCAGACCGATGGCGAGCAGCGGCGCGAGCACGCGAACTGTTCTCTTCAAGGCTTCCCCCCACGTGATTCCTCAGAGGGAGGCGATGGTAGTCATCGATGCGAGATATGCAAATGCGTCGTCACCGGACGGAAGCCTGGCCGAGCAGCCGGAGGGTGCGGCCGATGTGGGCCTTGACCAGTGCTTCGGCGGCGTCGCCGGCGCGCCGGCGCAGGGCGTCGACCATCTGCCGGTGCTCGGCGTTGACCGCGCTCGACTCGGCCGGGCTCAGCACCGGGGCGTGGCCGATGGTGGTGCGCTGGGCGAACTGGACCAGCAGCGGGTTGCCGCAGGCGGCGGTGATCAGGCCGTGGAACTGCCGGTTGAGCCGGTTGAGTTCGCGCGGGGTCGCGCCCGGCCGGTCGATCGCGTCGGCCAGCTCGGTGAGCCGGTCGAGTTCGTCGGCGGTGATCCGCGGTGCGGCCAGGCGGGCGGCGGAGCTCTCCACCGCCGCACGGGCCTGCACGATCTGCAGCGCCTCGCCGGGTTCGTGGTCGCGGACCAGCCAGCCGCGGGTGCGCGCGACCAGGCCCTCCTGCGCGAGCCGCAGCAGCGCCTCCCGCACCGGGGTGCGGCTCACCTGCAGCGACGCGGCCAGCTCCTCCTCGACGAGCCGCCGGCCGGGGCCGATCTCGCCGTCCAGGATCGCCTCGCGGAGCTGCTGGTAGGCGGCGTCCGCGGCGAACAGCCCGAGCTTCGGCAGTGGCACGACCCGACAGTAACCTGCCGGTGATCGGTCAGCAGACGTCGTGCCGGGGCAGCCGGATCGAGATGGCCGCGCCCCGTCCGGTGTCGCTGTCGATGGTGACGGTGCCCTCGTGCGCGTCGACGATCGCCTTGACGATGCTCAGGCCCAGGCCGGCGCCCTGCACCTCGTTGCGTTCGGCGTCGGCCGAGCGGCGGAACGGGGCCAGCACCCGTTCCTGGTCGGCGGGGCTGATCCCGACGCCGGTGTCGCGGACCTCGAGGACCGCCTCGTCGCCGTCGACGGTGGCGGCCACGGTGATCCAGCCGCGCGGGGTGAACTTGACCGCGTTGAGCACCAGGCGTTCCAGGGCCTGGCCGATGCGCTGCAGGTCGGCGCGGACCATCACGGGTTCGGTCGTCTCGGCGGCGATCTCCAGTCCGCGGCCGTCGGCGAGCACCCGGTTGCGGGTGACCGCGTTGCGGGCCAGCTCGGCCAGGTCGATCACGCTGCGGTCGAGGACGAGGGAGGTGTGCCCGGCCTGGGCGGCCAGCAGCATGTCGTCGACCAGGGCCATCAGCCGGTCGGAGTTGCGCCGGATCCGGTCGAGGAACTGGTGGTTCTCGGCCGGCGGCACCTCGGGGTCGCCGAGCACCTCCAGGTAGCCGTTGATCGAGGTGAGCGGGGTGCGCAGCTCGTGGGTGACCCGGGAGAGGAACTCGTCCTTGATCCGGTCGGCGTCGCGCAGCCGCTCGTTGGCCTCGTCCAGGCCGCGGGCGTACTGGCGCAGTTCGAGCTGGGCCATCACGTGCCGGGCGAGGGTGCGCAGGCCGGCGCATTCGGCCGGGGTGAGCAGCCGGGGCTCGAAGTCGATCACGCAGAGGCTGCCGAGCGGCTTTCCGTCCGCGGTGACCAGCGGGGCGCCGGCGTAGAAGCGCACGTACGGGTCGCCGGTCACCATCGGGTTGTCGGCGAACCGCGGGTCGAGCCGGGCGTCGGGGACCTGCATGACCTCGCCGTGGTGCATGGCGTGCGAGCAGAACGAGTGCTCGCGGGGCACCTCGCACGGGTCGTCGATGCCGACGCTGGCCTTGAACCACTGCTGCTTGCCGGAGATCAGACTGATCGCGGCGACCGGGGTACGGCACAGTTGGGCGGCGAGCACGGCGATGTCGTCGAAGTCGGTTTCGGGCTCGCTGTAGAGAACCTGGTAGTCGTGCAGGGCAGCGAGCCGCTGCTGTTCCAGCGCCGCATCCAAAACCAACATGTCCGACATTTCGGGTACCTCCGCTGCCGGCCGGTCCGGCCATCACAGGACCACTCGGCCACCGGCCGCCGGGGCTGAGCCTTACCGCGGGTGCAGGGTGGTTCGGGATGGCACAACCCGTTTGCAACCGGGCGGCACTCTGCCCACCGCCCTCCGGCGCCTACCGTCTGAGCTGCACAAACACACTAGAGGATGGGGTTGACATGGCCGTAATCGTCGCCGCCGAGGACGACGCCGACGTCGCGGACCTGCTCGCCACCACGCTGAGCCGGGCCGGGCACGTCGTGCACATGGCCGGAACCGGCCCGCGGGCGCTGCAGATGGTCGCCGAGACCCATCCCGACCTGGTCATCCTGGACCACGGGATGCCCGGTATGTCCGGTCTCGACGTCGCCCGCCGGCTGCGCGCCGACGACACCACCGCCGGCATGCCGATGATGATGCTGACCGCGTTCGCCCCGGACGGCGCCCGCGACGTGTTCGACCAGGTGCTGCACAAGCCGATCCCGTTCCGGCAGATCGCCGACGTGGCCCGCAACCTGCTCGCGACGACCGGCCTGCGGAAGCTGACCACCGGCCGGCCGCTGAACGACCCGGAACGGCTGGCCGCGGTGGCCCGGCTGCTCGACGAGCCCGACCCGGTCGACGAGCTGGCCCTGGCCATGGAGATCGCCAACCTCGCCGAGGCGACCGGTGCGCAGAGCGCCGCGGTCGGCCTGGTCCTGGACAGCACGCTGCAGGTCGTCGCCTCGGTCGGCCTGCCCGACCTGATCATCGAGGCGGGCGGGGTGCCGATCGAGTGGACGCCGTGCGGCGTGCTGGCCGGCAACGACCGGCCGGTGCTCTTCGACGACCTGACCCGCGACCCGATCTTCCGGGATCTGCCGCTGGTCTCGCTGTCCGACGTCCGCTCCTACGCCGGGGTGCCGATGCACTCCCCCGAGGGCCTGGTCGTCGCGTCCATGGTGGTGATGGCACCGGAGCCGATGCGCTTCTCCGGCCGCACCCTGGAGATCCTGACCGCCGCCGTACCCCGCATCATGAAGTTGATCGACCGCCGCCGGTAGTTCAATTGCCCCGGCGGTGCTCGAAGATCAGGTGGGTCTCGGTGCCGGCCACCAGGTGGGTGCCGCTGAGCCGCTCGGTGATGATCGTGCGCAGGTCGGCGACGTCGGCGGTGGCCACGTGCAGCAGGAAGTCGTAGGAGCCGGAGACGAAGTAGACGTCGCGGACCGCCGGGATGCCGGCGAGCGACTCGGCGAACTTGCCGATCGCGTCGCGCGCGTCCGACCGGATCCGTACCGCGATCATGGCCTGGATCGGACGCCCGATCCAGGCCGGGTCGACGTCGGCGTGGAAACCGCGGATCGCGCCGAGCTCACGCAGCCGGCGGATCCGGGTCAGGCAGGTCGACGGGGCGATGCCGACGCGCTCGGCGAGCGCGTTGTTGGGCATCCGGCCGTCGACCTCCAACAGGGCCAGCAGGTCCAGATCGATGGGATCAAGGCCCCGAAGATCCTTCGGCGAGTCCGTCATGATCAGGCCTCCGATCGCATCTTATGCAGTCTGATCGCGCTAAGCAGAATCTTCTGCGGCCCCATTGCGCGAATCCTGCACATCGTTCCACTCTAGCCCCATACCGCGACACCCTTGAAGGGAAAGCCAGCATGCAGATCGGCGTGCCGTCCGAGGTCAAGAACCACGAGTACCGGGTGGCCATCACCCCGGCCGGCGTGGCCGAGTTCGTCAGCCGTGGGCACCAGGTGCTCATCCAGGCCGGCGCCGGCGCCGGCTCGTCGATCACCGACGACGACTTCGCCACCGCCGGAGCCCGGATCGTGCCGGACGCCGACAGCGTCTGGGCCCAGGCCGACCTGCTGCTGAAGGTCAAGGAGCCGATCGCGTCCGAGTACCACCGGCTGCGCGCGGGCCAGGTTCTCTTCACCTACCTGCACCTCGCCGCCGACGCGGCCGGCACCAAGGCGCTGCTGGACAGCGGCACCACCGCCATCGCCTACGAGACCGTGCAGCTCGCCGACCGGTCGCTGCCGCTGCTCGCCCCGATGTCCGAGGTGGCCGGCCGGCTCGCCCCGCAGGTCGGCGCGTACTCCCTGATGCGCAGCTCCGGCGGCCGTGGCGTGCTCCCCGGCGGGGTCCCGGGCGTCAGCCCGGCGAAGGTCACGATCATCGGCGGCGGCGTCTCCGGCGTCAACGCGGCCACCATCGCCCTCGGCATGGGCGCCGACGTGACCGTCCTCGACCTGAGCGTCCCCCGGCTGCGGCAGATCGACGCCCAGTTCGGCGGCCGGGTCAAGACGCTGGTCTCCAGCACCTACGCCATCGAGCAGCAGGTCCTCGAGGCCGACATGGTCATCGGCGCGGTCCTCGTGCCCGGCGCCAAGGCCCCGACCCTGGTCAGCAACGACCTGGTGAAGCGGATGAAGCCGGGCGCGGTGCTCGTCGACATCGCCATCGACCAGGGCGGCTGCTTCGAGGACTCGCACGCCACCACCCACGAGGAGCCGGTCTACAAGGTGCACGACGCGGTCTTCTACTGCGTCGCGAACATGCCCGGCGCGGTCCCGAACACGTCCACGTACGCCCTCACGAACGCCACCCTCCCGTACGCGCTGCGCCTGGCCGACCTCGGCTGGCAGGCCGCGCTGCAGCAGGACCCGGCGCTCGCCCTCGGTCTCAACATCCACGCCGGTCAGCTGACGAACGCGTCGGTCGGCGAAGCGCTGGGCCTCCCTTCGGTCGAGGTCTCCTCAGTCCTCGCCTGACCCAGCAGGAAAAAGGGGGCCGCCGAGGCGGCCCCCTTTTTTCGCTACAGGAACCGGGAGATCTGCGACAGGTCGGCCTCGCTCAGCCGATCGGTGCTCGTGTTGCGGTGATGCCAGAACGGGTACCGCAGCGGCTCCCCGCTCACGTCGTCGAGCGCCTTGACCTCGTCCTCGGTCAGCGTCAGATCGGCCGCGGCCAGGTTGTCGCGCAACTGCTCGTTGGTGCGCGCCCCCACCACCACCGACGTCACGCCCGGCTTCTGCACGATGTACGCCAGTGCCACCTGCGCCGCCGACACCCCGTGCGACTCGCCGATCTTCACCGCCAGCTCGATCGTGTCGTACAGCTTGTCCTCGTCGTGCACCGGCGGCTCGGACCACTCGCTCAGGTGCCGGCTCCCGGCCGGCGCCTGCACCCCGCGCCGGTACTTGCCGGACAGCAGCCCACCCGCGATCGGGCTCCACACCAGGATGCCCACGCCCTGATCGATGCACGCCGGCACGATCTCGGTCTCCACGTCGCGGCTCTGCAGCGAGTAGTAGACCTGGGTGCTCGCGAACCGCTCCAGATGCTCCCGCTCGGACACGCCGAGCGCCTTCATCATGTGCCAGGCCGCATAGTTCGAGCAGCCCACATACCTGACCTTGCCGCTGCGGACCAGATCGTCCAGCGCGGACAGCGTCTCCTCCAGCGGGGTGTGCCCGTCCCACTCGTGCACCTGGTACAGGTCGATGTAGTCGGTGCCGAGCCGGCGCAGGCTCGCCTCCGCGCCGCGGATGATGTGGTGCCGCGACAGGCCCGCATCGTTCGGGCCCTCCCCCATCGGCATCCGCACCTTCGTCGCGATCAGCCAATCCTCCCGGGAGTCACCGAGCGCCTGCCCGACGATCTCCTCGGACAACCCCGCCGAATACACATCCGCGGTGTCGATCAGATTGACGCCCAGCTCCCGGGCGATCGCGATCTCCTCCCGCGCCCCGTCGACACCGATCTTGCCGACCGGGGTGGCCCAGCCGGTGCCACCGAAACCCATCGTGCCCAGGGTGAACGTCGAGACCCTCAGGCCGGTCCGACCAAGTTGCCGGTACTGCATCGTCATCGCCCTCTCTGCGGTGCCTCCCACCGTTGCCAGCCTTCACCCGTGTGCCGCGAATTGTCCACCGAATGCGGGACCCACCCACGAGGGGTATATCTCGTCTCAGCGCCGGGTGAACCCGGGCTGATCGGCCCGCGCTCGATCCGGGCCGGTCAGCCCGTCACCCGGCAGATTCCGGCCGGGCTCGGGAGAATGGGGTCCGACGCCGACTTCGCGCGCGACACCGGCGCGGTCTCCTCGTAGACCGAGTCGTCCCCACCCGGACCGTAAGTCCCTGGCATCGCGGGTTTCACGCCCCTAACGTCCATTCCCGTGACCGAGGTGACCGCCCGGCCCCGCCGCCGCAGTTCCGTCCGGCAGTACCTGCCGCCCCAGCACGGCGCATGGGCGATGCTGCTCCTGCCCTACCTGGCCGGCGTCACAGCGGCCGGCTTCCGCTGGCCGGACGTGCCACTGCTGGCCACCTGGCTGACCGGCTACCTGCTGTCCTACTTCGTGCTGCAGGCCGTCAAGACCCGCCGCCCGCACCGTTTCCGCGCCCCACTGACCTGGTACGCCCCACTCACCGCCGGCTTCGGCTTGATCGTCGCGGTGGCCCGCCCCCAGTTGCTGCTCTACGCCCCGGCATACGCGGCCCTGTTCGCGGTCAACGTCCGCTACGCGGCACGCCGCCAGGAACGCGCCCTCCTCAACGACCTGGCCTCGGTCCTGCAGAGCTGCCTGATGGTGTTCGTGGTCGCCACCGTCGCCGACCGGCCCCCACACACGGCCGTAATCCCGTTCGCGGTGACCCTGCTCTACTTCACCGGCACGGTCCTCTACGTCAAGACCATGATCCGCGAACGCGGCAGCGCACCCTACCGCCGCGCCTCGATCGCCTACCACGCCGCGGCGCTGGCCGCGGCGGCCGCGATCGGATGGTTCCCCAGCGCGGTATTCGCCCTGCTGCTGGCCCGCGCGTGGCTGCTGCCCGCCCGCCCGCTGACCCCAAAACAGGTAGGCCTCATCGAAATCGCCGCCAGCGCCCTGGTGCTGACCGCCGCCACCATCTGACGACCAGCCGACCCCGGCCCTGGTCAGCGGCGAGGGCCGGTAGCGTCCCGGGCCTCGGCCAGCAGGAACGCCGCCACCGCCTCGAACGGCTCGAGGGAACGCTCGGCGCGGGACAGGACCACGGCGCCCTCGCCCGCGGCCACCAGCGTCGCGGCGAACGCCTCCGGGGCCGGGTGGCCGCCCTCGGCCAGCAGCTCGGCCAGCCGGCCGCGCCACGACCGGAACACGTCCGCCGCCCGGGCGAGCATCTCGTCGGAGCGGGTGGCCACCGTGACCGCGAGAACGGCGCAGCCGGCCGTGGTGTCGCTCTGCACCAGAAGCTCCCGCCACCGGCCCAGGAAGTGCTCGGTCACCACGTCAGGCCGGGCCCCGGTCAGTCCGGCCAGCTCGTGCAGCGTGTTCTCCCCCGCCGCGTCGACGGCCGCCGCCACCAGCTGGTCCTTGCCGCCCGGGAAGTGGTGATAGATCGAACCGCGCGGCGTCCCGGTCGCCTGCAGCACCTCGGCGAACGACGTCCCCTGCAAGCCCTGCCGGGCAAGCAGCCGCACCGCACCGTCGATCATCCGTTCCCGCACGCTCTCAGTCACGCGCAGCCCCCTCCACCGACATCGCCGCCCGGAACTGCCCGGCGCGCACACACGCTCAAAAGCATCCTAGGAGGCTAGGTATCCAGGGCTGCCGCAAGCGGTCCCCGAGCTCCACATCCCCAGTCCTTTGTGGAGCAATTTGACAGGCACGTTACGTCCCGGTGCCAAACGCCACACGGGCGACCCCCAAAAGGCGATGCGGAGACCCCGTTCGGACGAAAGATCGGGATTTCCCGGCGCATCGATCGTTGAGCAGGTTGTGCGGGACTTACTGGATCGGCGGGGCATGGACATGGCCCTCATCGCAGGCTTCATGATCTTCTACGGCTTCTTCATCGGCGTCGCGCTGACCCAGTGACGCCGAAGCGCCCGCGGCGGACCCTCCACCGCGGGCGCAACAACCACCGGCTACCGGCCTGGCCAGGTCAGCCGGCCGTGGTCGGCCGTCCGGCCGTCGTACTTGGTCGCGGTCAGGCCGGCGGGCTGCGCGTCGGCCAGTTGGGCCACCGCCGACCGGGTGCCGGCCACCTGCGTCTCGTCGTCCTCGTCCCCGGCCACCGGAACGCCCTCGCAATGGCCGCCGTCCGGCCGGCCGGTCCGGAAGTAGGCGGTCAGGCGCTCGACGCAATCCGCGACGGCCACCAGCGACCCGTGGATGTCGTCCTCCACCGTGAACACCGTGCCGCCGATCGCCGACTGCATCTGCCCGACCCACGGGTACGGGGTCGAGCTCTCGTACCGGTGCCCGGACATCTGCAGCGACCCGGCCGCCTTCCACAGCTGGAACGGCTGCGCCGGCACCGGCCACCCGGCACACGGCGGGGTGGGCCGCGCGAAGCCGCCGGTCACCGGGAAGTCCCGCTGCCACTGCTGGAACCTGCTCCACCAGGTGTCGAAGTCGTGCGGGCCGGTGTCGTCGTTGCACAGGATCGCGGTGTTGGCGATCCCGTTCATCTGCTCGGGGGCGTCGTCCGGCGGCGGCGTCGACTCACCCGGTGGCGGGGTGATGATCGGTGCCACCGCGGGTGGGGCCGGCTCACCGGACCGGGCCGTCGTCATCTCCTTCATCGCCTGGGCGGCGTCGGCCCAGGCCGGCCCGGGCGCGGTCGCCAGGAACGAGATGAAGTTGCCGTCGAGGGTCTGCCCGGGAACGTCACTGAAGACGACCGGATCCGCGTCCAGCCGCGCCTTCAACGCCGCGACCAGGGCAAGGACCTCATCGGCGGTGCTGCCCAGCCCGTACGTCCCGGTGCGTTCCGCCACCCAGGCCGCCCACCGCGCGGTTTGCTGCTCCTGCGCCACGAGGGTGTCGTGAACGCGCACGTCGAAGCGGTTCCCGTTCGGCCCGACCACGCTGTCCAGCCACATGCGAGCCACCGACGAGGGGTAAAGGCTGCGGTAGACCGCACCGAGCAGGGTCCCCCAGGAGACCCCGAAGTAGCTGATCCGGGACAGCTTCAGCGCCTGCCGCACCCGGTCGAGATCCCGGGCGACGTTGGCGGTGGTCAGCTGGGACAGGAACGCCGGATTGCTCTGCCAGCAGGCCTGATAGACGCGTACCTGCTGGTCGTACATCTGCCGGGCGAACGCCTCGGTGATCGGCCCGGCGGGAATGTCGATCGGGTCGCCCTCCGGCCCCGAGCAGCCGACCTTGGTGCTGTATCCGACCCCCCGCGGGTCGAATCCGATCAGGTCGTAACGCTCGGCGAGCTCAGCCACCACCGGGCTGCGCAGAAGCAGATTGATCGGCATCAGATATCCGCTGCCACCGGGCCCGCCCGGATTCATCGCGAGGCTGCCGAGCTTGTGCTGCTGGTCGCTCGCCCGAAGCCGGGTAATCGCTACCGCGATCTTCGAACCGCCCGGCTTGCGGTAATCGAGCGGCACCAGCACGGTTCCACATTGGGTACGGGCGAGAAGCGCCCGAAATTCCGGATAAAGCGCTTCGGGTACGCCCATCGAGGCGATCGCCCCGTCCGAGTACGCCGGGCAGTCGCTCCATCGCACCCCGGCCGACCCGGTCGCGGCCCACCCGGGCGGCGCCGACCCGACGAGAAGGCCGGCCACGGTGGCCAGCACCCCCAGACCCGCGGCAATTGCTCTGTGTCGTGTCATGCCGTACTTGCTACCGACGCCCCAGTCAATTGAGCGTCATCAAACCCCACCCAAACTCAGACACCGAAGCCAGGGCCCCGCACCCGCCGAACTCCGGACCCGACCAGCCATCGGCCGGAAGATCGCGAAACCGTCCGCTTTCTTGATGTCGGGGCCTAGGTCGAGCGACGAGAGCCCGTTTTCCTGGATCTCGGCCTCTAGCTGTCTGGGCGAGGACCCAACTTCCGCGAAATCGGTGGCCCGGCGGCCCCTGGCTCCCGCTCCCTTGTCGATCTGGCGTGCGATTCGTGCACTAGTTTTTCAAGATCTGAAACAGGGTGACGGCAAACAGGCGCCCGGGCGCGGCATCCGGCGGCGTCGACGGGCCGAAGCTCGCCGACTCGGGCCGGGGCCTCGACGCGCCCAGGGAGCAGCGGCCGAGCGCGTATGAGTGAGCAGAGCAAGACGACTCCGCGCGCCCAGGTCCGCATGACGAGGGCCGGGTGCGTATTGGTGAGCAGAGCAGGACGACTCCGCGCGCCCAGGCCCGCATGACGAGGGGCGGGCGGGTGCGTATTGGTGAGCAGAGCAAGCGGCAGGGCGGGTGGCTCCGAGGTTCGGAGCCACCCGCTTTTGGCAGGTCAGCCTTGGTGGGGGCAGTTTGTTTCGTACTCGCTTACGGTGGCTCCGGTCGCC
The DNA here is from genome assembly GCF_016862175.1 of Paractinoplanes durhamensis. Taxonomy (GTDB): domain Bacteria; phylum Actinomycetota; class Actinomycetes; order Mycobacteriales; family Micromonosporaceae; genus Actinoplanes; species Actinoplanes durhamensis. The sequence continues at coordinate 84,119 of NZ_BOML01000051.1, forward strand.
GGGCCCGGGCACAGGAACTGTTCGAAGCGGGTGTCCTCGTCGACGAAGCGCTTCAGCCACGCCACGCTGGTGGAGGCGATCGTCGTGTTCGGGATGTTCGGGGCGAAGTGGGAAGCGCCGGCCAGCTCCAGGTAGCCGGTATCGGCTCCGGACGGCAGACTGGCGAAGAAGCGCTCCGAGTGCTGACGGACCGGGGCGATCGTGTCCGACTGCGCGCCGATGATCATGGTCGGCACGGTCACGCCGGCAAAGTTCTTGGTCAGGTCCCAGGGGGTCAGCGGGACGGCTGCCTTCAAGGCCGGGCGGCTCTTCGCCGCCTCCAGGGTGCCTCCGCCGCCCATCGAGTGGCCCATCACGGCCAGGCGGTTCTTGTCGATCTTGGCGCGAGCCGTGCTCTGGGCGGTCAGGAAGTCGAGTGCGGCCAGGAGCTCACGGCCCCGGGTGGCCGGCTGGTCCGACGTGGTCAGGGTGTCGATGTTGAAGACCACGAAGCCCTGCGACGCGATCCGCGGGGCCAGCCAGGCCATGCTGCTGCGGGTGGCGGTGAAGCCGGGGGCGATCGCCACCGCGCCGAACGTGCCCTGGCTGGTGTCGTCGGGTGCGTAGATGTCGCCGCCGCCGAAGCCGGACACCGCGGCGCGGGCGACATTGGTGCGGGTGATCGCGAACGGGCCGTCGGTGGCGCGGATGCTCGCGGCCGACGGGGCCGGTCCTCGTTGGAAGGACGCGGTCGCGGCGTCGGCCCGCGGGATCAGGGTGACGGCGGCCGCGGCCAGGGCCAGGCCGGCGGCCGCGCCGGCGATGGTGCGGAGTTTCCTTCTCGGTGCTCGCATGACGCTCTCCCACGATGGTCGGAAATCCGGATCCGGTGGCTGCTCATACGGGCGGTATTCGGTGTCCGGTCGAATGCGCGGGGCTTCCTGAGACGGCCGTCGCAAGTGCGAAATCCGCATTGAACCGAAACTGCCGCTGCGGTGTTCTCTCAAGTCCGGGCGAGGTGTGGAGGGCAGGGAAAACGGACGCCAACGGGAAACGCCGGGTTATTGCTCAGGGTGATGTGCTGCGCGGTGCGGTGCGCCAATTCCGATCAATAGGATCGCTGGACATGGATCTATTGGCGATCCAGTTGGCGATCAGCCGGGCGACGCTTTATCGGGTCGCCGGCAGCCGGGACGCGCTGCTCGGCAACGCGCTCTGGGCGCTCGGCGACCGGCTGCTGAGCCGGGCCCGATCCGCCCGCCGCGAGCGCGGCACCGACGGGGTGATCGAGGTGTCCCGCCGCTTCCACGACCGGCTGCGAGCGTCCCGCCCGATGCGGCGCTTCGTCGACGCCGAGCCGCAGACCGCCGCCCGGGTCCTGTTCACGCCGTCCGGCGAGGTGCACCGCCGGGCGATCCTGGCCCAGCGCGACATCTTCGTCGAGACCGGCGCCGCTCCCGGCACCGCCGACCTGTTCCCGCTGGCGTTCCTCTACGTCCGGATCATGGAGTCGGTCCTGTACGGCGAGCTGTTCAGCGGCCGCAACGTGGAGTTCCCGACGGCTGAGCGAGCCCTGCGCGCTCTGCTCGCACAAGGGGCCGGTGGGCCGCATGAGGCGAGCCAGAACCGGGACGGGCGACAAGTAACCCCGTAGCGTGTGATGTCGGATGTATAGGACCGACCGCTCGGGGTAGGCGAGGTTCATGACGGCGACGATCGCGACGACCCACGTCCCCACCGCGGGCATCGAGTTGGCGGGTGACCTTCGCCTGCCGGCCGGCGCGCACGGTGTGGTGGTGTTCGCGCACGGCAGCGGGAGCTCGCGGCACAGCCCGCGCAACCGCCGCGTCGCCGGCGAGTTGAACCGGCGCGGCCTCGGCACGCTGCTGGTCGACCTTCTCACCCGCGACGAGGAGACGAGCGCGGAGCGGAGCCATCACCTGTGGTTCGACATCGGGGTGCTCGCCGACCGGCTGATCGGCCTGGTCGACTGGCTGAGCGAACGCCCGGACACCCGCAGCCTGCCCGCCGGGCTGTTCGGCGCGAGCACCGGGGCGGCGGCCGCGCTGGTCGCCGCGGCGGCCCGGCCCGAGCATGTGCACGGGGTCGTCGCCCGTGGTGGCCGGCCCGACCTGGCCGGGCCCGCACTGGCGCAGGTGCAGGCGCCGACCCTGCTGATCGTCGGCGAGCGCGACATGCCGGTGGCCGAGCTCAACGAGCAGGCCCGCGCCACCATGACGGCCACCGCCGAGTTGCGGATCGTCCCGGGCGCGACCCACTTCTTCGAGGAACCGGGCGCGCTCGACATCGTGTCGGAGGAGACCGCCACCTGGTTCGCGGCGCACCTGCGTTGAGCTACGTCCGGAAGGGCTCGCGGTCCAGGGCTGCGCGCATCGTGGCCACACAGTGATCTCGGGCCGCGTCGACGCGTACCCGGTCGTAGTGCTTCTCGAGGTTCATCTCGGCGTCGGTGGTGCGTAGCGGCCTCTGCCAGGCCGTCTTCATCTGGGCGCCCACCTCGGCCTTCGCCTCGTTCGCCAGCTGCCGGTAGGCGGCCGCGACCGCGGGGGCCTCGATGTCCAGCAGCGCCTGGTGGAAGGCCAGTCGCGAATAGATCCGGCTCACCTCGTCGGTGAGCTCCTGGCGGCCGTCGAGCGTGCCGGATCGGCGGCGGATGCGGTACGGCATCTCCGCGTAGTCCTCGATCACGCTGAGCGCCTCGCCGAACGCCCGGGCGCGGCGCTCGCGGCGGGCGGCCCGCCGGTTCAGGCCGTAGGTCAGCAGCGCGACCAGCGCAGCGCCGAGGATGGCGATCACCGGCGCCAGCACCGCCGTGGTCTGCGCGGCCGTCCAAGTCATGCTGCGGCTACCGCCCGGGACGTCAGATCTGGTGAAGGACGTCGATGATTCTTGCAGCCTCGGCGGGCTCCCATTGATCCGGACCCGGGCCGAAGAGACGGTTGATGCCGTTCTGGCAGGGCAGGGCGGCGAACGCGGCCGGATCCTCGCGGTGGCAGCGCCGCAGCCAGGCGAGCGCGTCACGGTAGGCGGAGGGCGCCCGGTAGATGTGGTCGGGGACGTTGTGGAGCAGGCATTCGAGCAGATAGGACGGTGTGCCCGGCGGGCGGTGGCGTTTCGCGGTGCGGACGACCTGTTTGAACCGGCCGCCGGTGCGCAGGTCCTTCTCGTCGCCGTTGCGCCGGTGCTGCTTGGGGAAGTTGACGATCGGCCGCCCTTCCCGGTCCAGGAAGTAGACGCCCTGCTCGCCGGAGGAAGAGAGGTATTCCGTCGCCACCAGCACGTCGACCATCTCGCCGAAGAGCGAGCCGGGGTCGTCCACATTCAGGCAGCGGCGGCCCATCCGCACCGGCCAGATCTCCCCCAGCGCGGCGAGAACGTCGTCCCGGAAGTCCGTCCAGCCGCCCTCGAACGGCGCCCTGCGCATCAGGACCAGGTCGATGTCGCTGCCCGTCGCGAGGTATGTGTTGTTGGCCCGCGAGCCCTGGGCGAAGATCTCGAAAGCGCCCGGCAGCGGGGACCGGGCCAGCGCGCCGCGCAACTCGCTCTCGGCCCAGGACAGCAGAAACGCGTTGGGCTCGTGCAGCGTGAGCCCGGACCTGGTCATACGGCAATTGTGCATCAGGGGCGGCGACTCACCTTCCACCAGAAGGTCGGTTCGGCCGTGGCTGCGTCTGTGGACAGATCGACGCGTACATCTGAAGCCTGGACCGCACCCACCACCTGGCCGGCGGTTACCTCCGAGGCCGGCTTCGTCGTGGTGGTCTTGACCGGGATCGCGAGGCCGGGCCAGCCGACGACCTTGAGCGCGGCGGCCGGGCTGACCGTGACCGTCGAACCCCAGGCGGTCTTCACCTGGCCGACCGCCTTGTCGGCCAGCAGGGTGTACTCCTTGACGAAGCTGCGCACCGATTTGAGCAGCTTGCGGACCACGGTGTTGACGTTCGCGAGCTGCTCGGGGGTGTGCGCGCCGGGCTGGTTGAAGACCGCGCCGACCACCGTCAGGGATTTGCCGCCGACGGTCAGCTTGGCCGCGAAGAGCAGGTTGCCGCCCGCCTCCCCGGTCGAACCGGTCTTGATGCCGAAGACGCCCAGCTCACCCAGCAGATCGTTGTAGTTCTTGATCTTGCCGGCGACCGGGATGGTGGCCGACGGGAGCGCCACGATCTCGGCGAACACCTCGTCCTTCAGTGCCGCGCGGGCCAGCGCGACCTGGTCGGCGGCGGTGCTGATGGTGGTCGGCAGATAGCCGGACGGGTCGGTGTAGTGCGTGCCGGTCATGCCGAGTTCCGCGGCGGCGTCGTTCATCTTCGTCAGGAACTCGTCCTGCGAGCCGGCGTCCCAGACGCCCAGCATGTGCGCGACGTTGTTGGCCGACGGCAGCATCAGCGCCTCGAGGGCGTCCCGCTCGGTCATCTTCTCGCCGGCCGCGATCGGGACCAGCGACTGGCCGAGCGGGATGCGGGCGTTGTAGTCGGCCACGTCCGCGCTGGTCACCGTGATGCTCGGGCCCTCCTCGGCGCCGCTGAGCGGGTGGTTCTTGAGGATCAGGTAGGCCGTCATGACCTTGGCGACGCTGCCGATCGGCTCCGGGTCGTTGTCGCCCGAGCCGCCGATCCGGCCCATCCCCTCGATCAACAACTCGGCCGAGCCCTTCGACGGCCACGGGATCGACGGCAGCTTGCCGGGGATCTTCATGGTCGCGGCGATCTCGGTGGTCAAGGTCGCGGCGGGCAGGGCTCGGTGCAACTGCGCGGCTACGCCGCCACCCGAAAGAGCGATTAAAAGTACGACCGGAAGGAGTACGGCGAGGAGAAGACGTTTCCGCTTCTTGGGCTTGATCGTGGTGGCGACCGAGGGCTGCGGTTGCGGCTGGACCGGGAACTGCTGCGGGACCGGCACCGACGCGCGGCCCGCGGGGCTGGTGGGTGCGGCCTGACCCCCGTACACCCGGCCTTGGGAAGGGGGTTGACCTTGGGGTTGTGGCTGCCGTGGAGCAGGCGGCGTGACCCGCGCCGAGCCGGAAGCCCTCGGGGCAGCGTTTTCGCCCGAAGTCTCCGGCTTGGTCCCGTCGTCCGGTCCGGCCGCCCGCGTCATCCACCCGCTCCTCACCCGGCCCGGACTCCCCGGGCGCCCGACCAGTATTCCCGGCCCGCGCCAGCCCTCTTGTCAGCAGTCCGATTGACCGCTGAACCTACGTCCGCTACCTGTGGTACACGCCGGCAACATCAGCCACGGAGGGATTCGGATGATCGCCGTCACTCCGCCCCACACCCGACCCAAGACCTCAGCCCGAAGTGGCCATCTGGCCCTTTGGATCTTTTTGATCGCCAACCTGGTGATCGTCGAGTTGATGTTCGCCACCCCGGCCACGCCGGCGCACAACACGCTGACCTCGATCGGCCGCTTCCTGGGCCTGCATCTCGCGTTCGTGATGGCGCTGCAGCTGCTGCTCGTCGCCCGGCTGCCGTTCCTCGACCGCCGGATCGGCATGGACAAGCTCACGTCCTGGCACCGCTGGACCGGCTTCACCCTGTTCTGGCTGGTCCTGCTGCATCCCACGTTCGTGATGCTGGGCTACTCGAAGCTCGACAAGATCTCGTTCTTCGCCGAGATCCCCAACCTCGCCAAGCAGATGCCGGTGCTCCTCGGCATGATCGCCGCCGTGCTGGTGATGGTCGTGGCCGGCCTGTCGGTGCGGCTGGCCCGCCGCCGGCTGTCCTACGAGACGTGGCACGCCGTGCACCTGCTCGTCTACGTGATCGTCACGCTCGGCATCGTGCACCAGGTCTACGAGGGCAGCGCGTTCAAGTCCAACGCGTTCACCCAGGCGTACTGGTGGGGCCTTTGGGCGTTCGCGATCGGCGCGCTGCTCGTCGGCCGGCTGTTCGTGCCGCTCGTGCGCAACGCCCGCCACCAGCTGAAAGTCGCCGCCGTGGTGCCCGAGGCCGACGACGTCGTGTCGGTCTACCTGACCGGGCACGAGCTCGGCCGGCTCGACGCCCGGGCCGGCCAGTTCTTCCTGTGGCGGTTCCTCGGTCACAACAAGTGGTGGCAGGTCAACCCGTTCTCCCTCTCCGCGGCGCCGGACGGTCGCTCGCTGCGCCTGACGGCGAAGGCGATCGGGACGACCAGCGCCGGGTTGCGGCAGCTGCCGATCGGCACGCGGGTGTTCGCCGAGGGACCGTACGGTGCGTTCACCGCCGGCCAGCGGGTCACCGACAAGACGCTCCTGATCGCCGGGGGTGTCGGGATCACGCCGATCCGCGCGCTCCTGGAGGACGAGCACCTCACCGGCGACATCATCGTGCTCTACCGGGTGCGCGACCGCGGCGAGGCGGTCCTGCTCGGCGAGATGAACAACATCGCGTCGGTCCGCGGCGCCCGGATCCACCTGCTCACCGGCCGCACCGGCGAGGGCAACCAGCCGTTCAGCCCGGCCGGCCTGGCGCAGCTGGTGCCGGACATCGCCGAGCGGGACGTGTTCATCTGCGGCCCGTCCGCGATGACCGACGCGGTGCTGCGCAGCCTGCGCGAGCTGAAGGTGCCGGCCCGCCAGCAGCACGCGGAGACGTTCCGCCTGGCCAGCTGAGAGGGTTTCACGGAGTGGCCGGGGCGCTTGCCCGCGGCGAGTAAGGTGCCGCGGGTGATCCCAGTGTCGCGGCGCCGCATCGTCGTGGGCGCCGTCTTCGCCGCGATGATCCTGGTGCCGGCCGTCGGCGGCTGGAGCGCCGGCCAGGCCCTGCGCCCGTCGGCCGGCGCGTCCGGGTCGGCTGTCCCGACCTTCTCGCCGGGGATCCTGCCCGAGCCGTCCGTCACCGCCCCGTCCATCCCCGCGGGTATGCCGACCCCCACGTCGTCGTGGACGCTGCCGCCGCCGGTCGGGTGGAGCCTCGACGAGGTTCCGCAGTTCTCGCCGCCGCCCCCGCCGGAGCCGATCGTGCTGCCGCCCGGCGACCAGGTGCCGTTTCTGTCCCGGGTGCCGGTCACCCAGCCGGTGGCGTTCCTGACCATCGACGACGGCTATCTGAAGAACCCGGAAGCGATCAAGCTGTTCGCGGCCGCGCACATCCCGGTCACGCTGTTCCTCACCACCGACGCCATCCAGGACGACCCGGCCTTCTTCGACCAGCTGCGCGGCTACGGCGCGGTGATCGAGGCGCACACCATCTCGCACCCCGAGCTGGCCGGCCGCTCCTACGTCTTCCAGAAGCATCAGATCTGCGACGGCGCCGACCGGCTCGCCCAGTGGTACGGCCGCCGCCCGGTCCTGTTCCGGCCGCCGTTCGGCGACAAGGACAACACCACGCTGCGGGTGGCGAAGGAGTGCGGGATGACCGCGGCCTTCATGTGGAAGGAGACGGTCGACAAGGGCAAGGTCCGCTACCAGGAGGGCAAGGTCGTCCAGCCGGGCGACATCATCCTGATGCACTTCCGGCCGGCGTTCGTGAAGGACTTCCTCGGCGCCCTGAAGGCCATCCACCGGGCCGGGCTGACCCCGGCCCTGCTGGAGGACTACGTGCCCGGCGCCGCCCTTCCATCGACCCCGCCCAGCCCGCGCGGCGGGTCGCGCGAAGGCCACTAGAGCAGCCGTTCCGTCTCCCGCACCAGGCGCCGGGCCGCTTCCGGGTCGAGGGTGGGGAAGCTCATCGGCAGTTCCCGGTCCCGGTCGACGGCGGTCAGCGGCGCCGGCGGCGGGTGGTCGATCCAGTCGTCGATCGGCCGGATCGACTCCTCGACCGGCCGGGCCGCCACCCGGGCGGCGAGCTTCAGGGCGGCCCGCAGCGGGGCCGGCATCGGCGAGAGGTCGCCGCTGCGGGTGAAGCCCGGGTGGTAGAGCACGTAGCGGGCCCGGCCACCCGACTGGGCGACGCCGAGCAGGTCGTTGAGCCGCCCGGCCTGCATCTGGGCCCGGACCATGCCGTAGCCGCGGGTCAGCGGAAAGAAGGCAGTTTCATGTCCGGTACGAACATGGGTGTGCCCTCGATGCTCGCGCACGTGCTGCCCACCCCGGTCCCGGCGGCCGAGCATGAGGTCTGCCCGCTGACCGACGTGCTGCGCCGGGTCGGCGACAAATGGTCGGTGCTGGTGCTGACCTTGCTGGGGCGGCGGCCGTACCGCTACAACGAGCTGCACCGGTCGGTGCCGGCGATCAGCCAGCGGATGCTCACCCGCACCCTGCGGTCGCTGGAGACCGACGGGCTGATCTCCCGCACGGTCTTCGCGACCGTCCCGCCGAGCGTGGAATACCGGCTGTCCCCGCTCGGCGAGAGCCTGCTCGGGCCGCTGTCCGCGCTGGCCGACTGGGCCGTGCAGCACCAGCCGGAGATCGACCGTCACCGGCAGCGGCCGCCGTCGCCCTTCGACAGCCGGCCGTAACGCCAGGTCAGCTGCATCTCGATCTGGGGTGCGCGGGCCGGCTTCAGGACCGCCCGGTGCTGGTCGGCGTCGACGACCTCGATCCGGCCGTAGCGTGGGTAGGCGTCGTTGAGCATCTTCGCCACTGCCTCGCGGCCGGTGCCGTCGGCCGGGCGGACCCGCGGCAGGTGCAGGGTGATGCCGGGGTCGCAGGCGGCGGCCACGTCCTCGGTGCGGGCCTCGTTGTAGTTCGCGATCAGCGTGCGGAACATCCGGCCCAGATCGAGCGGGTTGCCGCTCATCCGGAGTTCCAGGCCCGGCTTGCACAGCAGCGCGAACGGCACCTCGGTCAGCTCGTTGCGGGACACGTCCAGCAGGGTCAGTTCGGGCAGCTCGGCCAGCCAGTCCGGCAGCACCCGGACGTAGCTGTTGTAGAGGTAGATCGTCCGCAGGTGCCGGAACTCGCGGACCGGCGGCGGCACGACCGGCAGGTCCTGCTGGTAGAGATGGAGCTCGTCGCGGCCGCCCGCCGCCCGCCGGAGCGCCTCCTCGACGGTCGGCAGGGCCGGGATCCAGTCACCGTCCTCCATCGGTCAGGCGGCCGACCTGCCGGGCACCCGGAGGCGACCGGCCGCCACCAGGGCCAGCACCCCGGCCACGATGATCGGCAGCCCGATCGACAGGATGCCCAGCAGGCCGAAGGCCAGCATCAGCACACCCGCGGCGATCAGCGCCAACCTTGCCGGGCGGGCCGCGCCGTAGGCGGCCAGCAGCGCCGCCGCCGCGAGACCGGCGACGAACCACACCGCCGGCTCGCCGTCCTGGTGGGCGATCAGTCCGAGGTAGACGGCGATCATGACCAGCGCGATCGCGGCCGACGCCGCGGCCGGCACTCTCCCGGAGCTCATGCCTCATCGTGACCCCTTGTCGCCGGGGCTGTCGACCCGGCTTTTTCTGAACCGGTTCAGGCCGCTTCCGAAGCCTGCCAGGATCGCTTCGCCGAGGAGTGGCTGCCCGGGTGGCCGTTGAACAGCGCGCAATCCTTGTCGTCGCGGCGCTCGGTGTCGGGCAGATGGGTCGCCGGGCACCAGGTGTACGGGTTGATCTCGGAGGCGCTCAGCGTCCACTGGATCCACCACATGGTGGTGTCCACCTGCTGGCCGAGGGCGGCATGCGAGCCTTCGTGGCCCTGCTCCAGCTCACAGCCCAGCTCGGCCTGCACGCTGGGCGCCTTGGTGGGAAGCCCGTCGAAGAAGGCCATTTGCGCCGCGTCGAGGGTGACGCGGGCGGGACAGATCATCAGGTCTTCGCGTTCAATCGACATACATCCATGGGTTCCCTCGCCGGTGTCGGCGCACACCCCTCAACTGAACCGGTTCTTGAAACCGGCCGACCCGGCGGTGAACGCGATCGCCGCCGCGGCGGCCGCCACCCCGCACAACGCGAGGGTCGGCAGGTAGCCGAACGCGTCGACCGAGGCGCCGGCCAGGACGCCGGCCACCAGCAGGCCGGCCGTCGAGGCGTTGGCGAACAGCGTGGTGGCCCGGCCGGTCGCCGGGGCCAGCAGATCCTGGAAGTAGCGGATGCCGGCCGCGCCGACCACGGCGATCCCGATGCCCCGGAAGACCTGGCCGACCAGCAGCAACGCCATGCCGCCGGCCAGGACCGTGAGGCTGAAGTAGACGACGAAGCTGAGCATGCCGCCGAGGATGACCAGGCGCTGGCTGACCCGGGCCGGCACCGCGGCGAGCCCGAGCGCGGCGGCGACCTCGACGGCGGCGCACGCGCTGTAGAGGATGCCGACCGAGGACTCCGGCCGGTCGAGGGCGCGGGTGACGAACAGCGGCAACGCCAGCGAACCGGCGTACATGGCGGTGAAGAAGAGCGTGACGCTCGCGGTCAGCAGAACCACCGACCAGGCCGGCGGCCCGGCGGCGTCCGCGCCGGAGTCGGCGACGGCCGCCGCCACCGCCCGCGGCTTCGGGATGAGCAGGGTGGCGAGGGCGGTGAGCACGAGGGCGCCGGCGGCCGACCAGAGGAGTACGGCGTAGCCGGCGCGGGCCAGCACCACCGCCCCGAGCAGCGGCCCGACCGCCCAGGCGAGGGACCAGACCGAGCGCAGCAGCGGCGCCGACCGCTGCCCCGCCGGCCCGTCCCCGAGAACCGCCCGGGCCAGCGCGAACAGCTGCGGGAATGCCGCCCCGACCCCGCCGAGCAGGGTGACGGAGAGAAGCAGGAACACCGGAAACGCGGTGGTGACGGTGAGTATCCCGAACGCGACCGCGCAGCCGAGCGTGACAGCGACGGTGTAGCGGCGGGCCGGCCGCCGATCGAACCGCCGCCCGAGCAGCCAGGCGACCGTGATGCCGCCGATCGCGGTGGCCGACGCCGTCACCCCGATCTGAAGAGGCCCGAAGTGCCCCACATCGGCGGCGAAGAGCACCACGTAGGAGCCCCACATCGAGTCGGCAATGCCGAGCATCAGAATGGCGCCGGCCAGCGCGAGAAATGGCACCCGCCTTGCTTACCCGATCAAGACGCCACGGGCATCCGAGTTAACGATCAGTACGGGTCGCGGCCCGGGCCGCGCACCGCGGCGGTCGCGGACTCCTCCGCCTCGACGGCGGGGCCGGCCAGCAGGTAGACCCGGGAGGTCGCGTTGCCCTGCGGCGCCAGGAGTCCGGCGCGGGTCAGGGCCTGGATGTCGCGGATGGCCTGGTCCCGGGTCAGCCCCTCGTCCTGCTGGTAGGTGGTACGCCGGACCTCGCCGATCGCGGCACCGTAGAGGGCGGAGACGACCCGCTCGGGCAGGCCGCGGTCGGCGGCCAGGGTCGCCAGGTCGTTCCACACGCGCACGGTCCACTCGGAGCGCCGTTTCACCCGCTGCGCCTGGCGGTGATGGGCGGTCAGGACGAATCGCAGCCAGGAATGGGCGTCCCGGCCGGGCTCGAACGTTCCTTGCTGGACCGACCGAAGCGCCGCGTAGTACTGCACCGTGTTGATCTGCTCGCCCAGCCATTCCTCGATCGAGGAGAACTCGGACAGAAGCTCGCCCGTCCTCGCCAGCACGAGGGTGTGGACCGCGCGGGCGGTACGCCCGTTGCCGTCCCGCCAGGGGTGAATGCCGACCAGATTCAGGTGGGCCATCGCCGCTCGCGCGTACGCCGGTGCGTCCGGATCCCCATCGCGCAGCCACTCGATCAGTTCGCCCATGAGTCCGGAGACCAAGTCGGCGTCGGGACCGGTGTAGGCGGGCTCCAGCCGGTCGGCGCTCGTCACGTAGATGCCGCCGGCACGATAGCGACCCGGCCACTTACCCGGCTGATATTTGGTGATCATGAAGTGCAGGGCGGACAGCAGGGTTTCCGAGTATTCGAAGAAGCCCATCAGCGGCGTCTGCTGCACATAGGTCATCGCATCGCGATAACCGGCGACCGCCTGCTGCGTTTCCTCTCCGGCGCTCGCGGACATCGGCGCATGTTCGACGAGCGCCCGGGCGTCGGAGTTGCTGATCGTGATGTTCTCGATCGTGTTCGAGCCCTGGATGGCCGCAGCGAACAGGCTGCGTCGCAGCTGGCCCTCCCAGTGCGGTTTCGCCCGCAACTGCACACCAAGCTCAGCCCGCATGGCATCCAGCTCGCCGAGGACTCGAAGGTCGTCGGCGTCCAGCGCGGGCATCTCGTAAAGCATGCGCCTATGCTACTGCAGCAGTAGCATAGGCGCATCTCAGTCGATCAGGGCTGGCTCACTCCCGGCTCGGTGCCCTCGATGTGGCCTACCAGGCGGCGTAGGTACGTCGGGGTTATGTCGCTGGTTACCGTCACGTCGTACCAGTCGTGGTGGTGTGGCAGGTGGCGGGTTTGGCTTTGGCCCGGGTTCAGGCGGATCGGCCAGCGCTCGCCGCTGTAGGCGTCGGTCAGGACCACCCTTGTCGCCTTTGAGGACGGGTTGGACAGGGTCAGGCGGGACTGGCGGATGCTCACCTCCACGCCTGGGGTGCGGAAGCGGCGGAAGAAGCCGTTCGGGCCGTGGACGCTCAGGTCCGTGGTGTCCGGCCAGGTGCCGGTCAGGTGGGTTCGGGCTGCGGCCGTGTATGTCCGTGGGGTGCCGCCCGCCTCGGTCACGTAGAAGACCGCGCCTGCGCCGGCCCGGCTCGCGAACGTCACGCGCACCTCGCCGGCCGCGTAGCGGGCGTCGGCGGCCAGGTCGTAGCGCAGTGGGCGGGCCGGGCGCACCCCGTGTTCGGGGGTGGGGAGCTTCGGGTCGGCGGGTGGGGTCGGGACGTAGTCGGGGTGGCGGTTGCGGTCGGCGGGGGCGTACGCCCTCGTGTCCGGCAGGCGCGGTGGGGCCGGGCGGGTCTTGGCGAAGTCGAAAGCCGCCGTCAGGTCGCCGCAGACGGCGCGCCGCCACGGGGAGATGTTGGGCTCGTGCACGCCGAAGCGCTTCTCGATGAAGCGGACGATCGACGTGTGGTCGAAGACCTCGGAGCAGACGTAACCACCCGTGCTCCACGGCGACACCACCAGCATCGGGACCCGCTGGCCCAGGCCGTACGGGCCGGCCACGTGACCGTTCGACGCGGGCAGGAACTCGTCGCGCAGGTCGGCGGTCGAGTTCCCGGCGGTGGGATACGCGGGGACGGCGTGGTCGAAGAAGCCGTCGTTCTCGTCGTAGGTGATCAGCAGGGCGGTCCGCGCCCAGACCTTCGGGTCGGCGGTCAGCGCGTCGAGGACCTGCGCGATGTACCAGGCGCCGTAGTTGGCCGGCCAGTTCGGGTGTTCGGTGTACGCCTCGGGCGCGACGATCCAGGACACCTGCGGCAGGTTGCCGGCCAGCACGTCGTCGCGCAGCGGGGCGAACATGTCGTCGCCGGCCTTGAGGTTGGTGCCGGTGCGGGCCTTCTCGTAGAGCGGCGTACCGGGCGCGGCGTTGCGGTAGTTGTCGAAGTAGAGCAGCGAGTTGTCGCCGTAGTTGCCGATGTACGGGTCCGACGTCCACCCCCAGTAACCGGCCGCGTCGAGGCCATCGCCGACATCCTGGTAGATCTTCCAGGACACCCCGGCCGCTTCGAGCCGTTCGGGGTAGGTGGTCCAGCCGTAGCCGAGCTCGTCGTTGGTGACCACCGGCCCGCCGCCGCGGCCGTCGTTGCCGGTGTAGCCGGTCCACATGTAGTAGCGGTTCGGGTCGGTCGGGCCCATCAGGCTGCAGTGGTAGGCGTCGCAGATGGTGAAGCTGTCCGCGAGCGCGTAGTGGAACGGGATGTCGTCGCGGGTCAGGTAGGCCATCGTGGTCGGCGATTTGGCCGGCACCCACCGGTCGTAGCGGCCGCCGTGGAACGCGTCGTGCCCGTCGTTCCAGCCGTGCGGCAGGTCCTGGAGGAACTGCATGCCCAGGTCGTCGACGTCCGGCCGGAACGGCAGCACCCCGGACTGGTTCCACACCGAGGTGCCGTCCGGCAGCGTCACCGGGGTGCGGTCGCCGAAGCCGCGCACACCGCGCAGCGCCCCGAAGTAGTGGTCGAAGGAGCGGTTCTCCTGCATGAGGACCACGATGTGCTCGATGTCGGCGATCGTGCCGGTGCGGCGGTCGGCCGGGATCGCCGCGGCGCGGGCGATGCTCGGCGACAGGGCGGCCATGGCGGTGGCGCCCCCGGCGAGAGCCAGGAATCCACGGCGATTGATGCGATCCATGCCGAGCAGTCTCGGCCCCGAACGTCGAACAGCGGGCTTCGGTCAGGCGAATTGGCGGCGGTCGTCCGGTAGCCGTTCGGTCACTCCGCGACGATCGAGCAGCTCCAGCAACGGCACCGCGACCCGCCGGGTGGTGTCGAGCGCCTTGCGAGCTTCACTGAGCGTGAAGGGTTGGGCGATTTGTCGCAGTAAAGTGGCGGCGAGCGGCACGGCGGAAGCCAGCAGCACCACATTGGGCGCCAGCTGGATCAGCAGCCCGGCCCGGACCGCGGCGGCCTGCTGACGGGCGCCCAGTCCCAGCGCGGCGAGCGAATAGGCCTCGGGGGCGGCAAAAGGGCCCTTGTCCGCGAACGCCTTCTCGACAGCGGCGATCAGGTCAGCAGGGATGCCGGTGGAGCCGGTCTCGATCCGGCCGTTGCGGACCCGCAGCGGCGGCTTGACCAGGGCCTCGACCAGGGCCCGGTCGGGCAGGCCGAGGCGGTGCCGGACGGCCTCGAGCGGGGCTCCCGGTTCGAGGGGGTGCGCGGCCCGGTAGGCGGTGGCCTCGGCGGTCAGGGTTTCGGCGAGGGCGGCCCAGTGGGCCGGGTCGGCGAACCAGTCGCCGGCCACCGGAACACCATTGACGGGTACGCCCATGGCGGCCAGATCCGACCCACGGATCAGCAGGCGACGGCTCAGCTCGCTCGCCAGGTCGGGGGTGCCGTCCATGGTGGCCAGCACGGTCGCGCGGGCCGCGGCGGCGCCCCGGCGGGTCAGGCCGGGCGGGTTCACGTCCAGGATCGTGACGCCGCCGGCGACGTGGTGGCGGCCCGGGTCGCGGAGCAGGGCCCGGTCGCCGAGGCGCAGCGGGAGCGGCCGGGACAGCCGCAGCCGGCACGTGTCGGGGCCGAGCGGCCGGACCCGGGCCGGGATCGCCGCCGCACCGATGTGCAGGGTCGCGGTCGGCGGCAGGTCCTCGACCGGGTCGCCGTGCAGCCGCACGTCGATCAGGTCGGTATGCCGGAAGCGGCCGGGCGTCAGCAAGGCATCACCCCGGGAGAGGCGTTCCTTGGGTACGCCGCGCAGGTTCACCGCCACCCGCGCCGTCGCGGCCACCTCAGGCACCGGGGCGCCGAGCGTCTGGAGCCCACGGACCCGCACCGGCTCGTCGCCGAGGAGCCCGAGGAGCAACTCGTCGCCGACGGCGAGCCGCCCGGCGCTGAGGGTGCCGGTCGCGACCGTGCCGGCGCCCTTGATCGTGAAGACGCGGTCGACCCACAGCCGCACCGGCCCGTCCTCATCGGGCGCGGGCAGGCCGCCGACAAGGCGGTCCAGGGCGCTTAGCAGGTCGTCGAGGCCGGCCCCGGTCGTCCCGGAGACCGCGACCGCCTCCACCCCGCCCAGCGAGGTCGCCGCGATCAGTTCCCGGGCCTGCGCCAACGCCGGCGCCGGGTCGGCCAGGTCGGAACGGGTGACGACCAGCAGGCCGTGCTGGACGCCGAGCGCGTCCAGGGCGGCCAGGTGCTCGGCCGACTGCGGCATCCAGCCCTCGTCGGCGGCCACCACGATCATCGCGGCCGGGACGCCACCGATGCCGGCCAGCATGTTCGGCACGAACCGCTCGTGGCCGGGCACGTCGACGAACGCGACCGTCTCCCCGCCGGGCAGGGCCGTCCAGGCGAAGCCGAGGTCGATGGTCATGCCGCGCCGGCGCTCCTCGGCCCAGCGGTCCGGTTCCATCCCGGTCAGCGCGCGGACCAGGGTGGACTTGCCGTGGTCGACGTGGCCGGCGGTCGCCACGACGTGCATCGTCAGGCCACCGACAGGACGGCCGCGACCAGGTCGTCGTCCGCTTCCGGGGGTACGCAGCGCAGGTCGAGCAGCAGACTTCCGCCGGCGAGGCGGCCCACGACCGGCGTTGCGGTTGTCCGCAGTGCGACCGCGTACCTCTGCGGCAGCGACAGTGACCACGACGGGAGCTGGACGTTCGGCGCTCCCCCGCCGCCGACGACCGCGACCGATTCGACCAGGGTGACCGGGATGCCCTTTTCTTCGAGGCGTTCCAGCACGCTCAGGCTGCGCCGCCGCAGCTCCTCCGCCGAAACGCGCAATGCCTGCCAGACCGGGGTTTCCGGGCCGGTGAGGGTGGCCTGCAACGCGGCGAGGGTGAGTTTGTCGACGCGTAACGCCCGGGCGAGGGGGTGGCGGCGGAGGCGCTCGATGAGGGTGGCGTCGCCGAGCAGGAGGCCGGCCTGCGGACCGCCGAGGAGCTTGTCACCGCTCGCGATGACCAGGTCGGCGCCGTCCCGCAGGGTGGTGGCGGCGTCCGGTTCGTCCGGTAGAAGCGAGTCCGGGGCGAGGAGGCCGGAGCCGATGTCGGCGACCACCGGGATGTCCAGGGCGGACAGCTCGCGGGTGGTGGCCTCGCTGGTGAAGCCGGTGATCTCGAAGTTCGACGGGTGCACCTTGAGGATGAACCCCGTTGCCGGATTTATCGCCTTTTCATAGTCGGTGAGCGACGTGCGGTTGGTGGTGCCGACCTCGCGCAGCCGGGCCCCGGTCGATTCGAGCAGGTCGGGCAGGCGGAAGCCGTCGCCGATCTCCACCATCTCGCCGCGGCTGACGATGATCTCCTTACCGGCGGCGAGGGCGGTGGCGGCCAGCACGAGCGCGGCCGCACCGTTGTTGACCACGTGCACGCCGCCCGCGTCCGGGACCGCGCTCTGCAGGGCGGCCAGGGCGGTGCGGCCGCGCTTGGCCCGCTGCCCGGTGGTCAGGTCCATCTCGACGTCGGTGTTCCCGGCGGCCGCGACGATCGCGTCGCGCGCGGCCCGGGAGAGAGGCGCCCGCCCGAGGTTGGTGTGCAGGACGACGCCGGTCGCGTTGAGCACCGGCCGCAGCCCGCCGGCCGTGGACGGCAGCGCCGCCACCGCTGCGTCCGCGACCTCCGATGGGCTGAGCCGGCCGCCGCGAACCAGCTCCTGAGCAGCACCGACGGCCGCTTTCACGGCCGGCCGGCCGAGACGGGCGACGGCGTCCTGGAGCCGGGGATCGGCGAGGACGACATCGGTACGCGGCACCTGCCGCCGGGGATCCACGCCACCAATCTATGCCGGGCAGGACTAAGGTCATTCTCGTGGGCGTCCGGACCTGGATCGAAGGCTGGCCGGTCTATCGGCAGCTGACCGGGACCGACCCGCTGGGTCGTGGTGCCGCCGCGCAGTCGCCGCGCTCCAAGGCGCTGACCGCCCGCACCGAGACCGCCGACCGGGTCGCGAAGTCGGTGTGCCCCTACTGCGCGGTCGGCTGCGGGCAGCGGATCTTCGTGAAGGACGAGAAGGTCGTCCAGATCGAGGGCGACCCGGACAGCCCGATCTCCCGCGGCCGGCTCTGCCCGAAGGGCTCGGCCAGCCTCAGCCTGGTCACCTCGCCGCGGCGCCAGCAGCACGTGCTCTACCGCAAGCCGTTCGGCACCGACTGGGAGAGGCTCGACCTCGAGACGGCGATGGACATGATCGCCGACCGGGTGCTGACGGCCCGCGAGGAGACCTGGGAGGACAACGACGCCGAGGGCCGGCCGCTCAACCGCACGCTGGGCATCTCCAGCCTGGGCGGCGCGACCCTCGACAACGAAGAGAACTACCTGATCAAGAAGCTGTTCACGGCGCTCGGCGCGATCCAGATCGAAAACCAGGCCCGCATTTGACACTCCGCCACCGTTCCCGGTCTGGGAACCTCTTTCGGCCGTGGCGGGGCCACCAGCTTCCTTCAGGATCTGGCCAACGCCGACTGCATCATCATCCAGGGTTCCAACATGGCGGAAGCGCACCCTGTCGGCTTCCAGTGGGTGGTGGAGGCCAAGAACCGCGGCGCCAAGGTCATCCATGTCGACCCGCGGTTCAGCCGGACCAGCGCGCTCGCGCACACCCATGTGCCGGTGCGGGCGGGGGCGGACATCGCGTTCCTGGGTGGGATCGTCAACTACATCCTGGAGAACGAGAAGGACTTCCGGGAGTACGTCCTGGCGTACACGAACGCGTCCATGATCGTGAGCGAGGACTTCCAGGACACCGAGGATCTCGACGGCCTGTTCTCCGGCTTCGACCCGTCGACGAACACCTACGACCAGTCGTCGTGGATGTATGCCGGGCACGAGAAGCACGGCCAGGAGCACGGCGAGTCGCACGTCCAGCGGGAGACCGCGGCCGGCCAGCAGCACGAGTCGCACGGCGCGCCGCTGCCCGGTGACGTGCCACGGGACCCGACGCTGCAGGACCCGCGGTGCGTCTACCAGATCCTCAGGCGGCACTACCGACGCTACACGCCCGAGGTCGTCGAGCGGCTGTGCGGCGTACCGCAAGCGGCGTTTCTGGAAGTTTGCGAGGCCTGGACGGCGAACTCGGGCCGGGAACGCACCACCGCACTGGTCTACTCGGTCGGCTGGACGCAGCACAGCGTCGGCGTGCAGTACATCCGGACCGGCGCGATCATCCAGCTGCTGCTCGGCAACATGGGCCGGCCCGGCGGCGGTGTGCTCGCGCTGCGCGGGCACGCCAGCATCCAGGGCTCCACCGACATCCCGACCCTGTTCAACCTGCTCCCCGGCTATCTGCCGATGCCGCACCACGAGCAGCACGAGACGTTCCAGCAGTGGATCGACGCGATCCGCCACCCCGGCCAGAAGGGCTTCTGGGCGAACGCCGAGGCCTACGCGGTGTCGCTGCTCAAGGCCTATTTCGGCGATGCCGCAACGGCGGAGAACGACTGGGGGTACGGCTGGCTGCCGCGCCTCACCGGCGATCACGGTACGTACCGGCAGGCGCTCGACATGATCGACGGCAAGATCAAGGGGTATTTCCTGCTCGGCCAGAACCCGGCGGTCGGGTCGGCGCACGGCCGCGCCCAGCGTCTCGGCATGGCCAACCTCGACTGGCTCGTGGTCCGCGACCTCTACATGATCGAGAGCGCGACGTTCTGGAAGAACGGCCCCGAGGTCGCGACCGGCGAGATCACCCCGGAGACGTGCCGCACCGAGGTGTTCCTGTTCCCGGCCGCCTCGCACGCCGAAAAAGAGGGCACGTTCACCCAGACCCAGCGCATCCTGCAGTGGCGCGAGCAGGCGGTCGAGCCGCCGGGCGACGCGCACAGCGAACTCTGGTTCTTCTACCACCTCGGCAAGCGCATCCGGGCCCGGCTGGCCGCGTCCACGCTGCCGCGGGACAAGGGCATTCAAAACCTGACCTGGGAGTACGGCGATGACGAGCCCAGCAGCGAGAAGGTCCTGCAGGAGATCAACGGGTACGACCTGAGCACCGGTGACCTGCTGAGCACCTTCAACCAGATGAAGCCGGACGGCACCACGTCGGGCGGCTGCTGGATCTACACCGGAGTGTTCGCCGACGGCGTCAACCAGGCGGCCCGCCGCAAGCCCGGCCGCGAGCAGAGCTGGGTGGCGCCGGAGTGGGGCTGGGCGTGGCCGGCCAACCGGCGCACCCTCTACAACCGTGCCTCCGCCGACCCGGACGGCAATCCGTGGTCTTCACGGAAGGCCTACGTCTGGTGGGACCCTGCCGCGGGCGAGTGGACCGGACACGACGTGCCCGACTTCGAGAAGACGAAGCCGCCGTCCTACCGGCCGCCCGAGGGCGCGACCGGCGTCGAGGCGATCTCCGGCGACGACGCGTTCATCATGCAGGGCGACGGGAAGGGCTGGCTGTTCGCGCCGGCCGGGCTGATCGACGGGCCGATGCCGACCCACTACGAGCCGGCCGAGTCGATGGTCCGCAACCCGCTCTACGGTCAGCAGGCCAACCCGACCCGCAAGGTCTACGACCGGTCCGACAACCCGACGAACCCCAGCCCACCCGAACAACACACCGAGGTCTTCCCGTACGTCTTCAGCACCAGCCGCCTCACCGAGCACCACACGGCCGGGGGCATGAGCCGGCAGCTGGCGTACCTCTCGGAACTGCAGCCGGAGATGTTCGTCGAGGTCTCCCCCGCGCTGGCCGCGGAACGCGGTCTCGACCATCTCGGGTGGGCGCACATCGTCACGGCGCGCGCCGCGATCGAGGCGAGAGTCCTGGTCACCGAGCGGCTGACGCCGCTGCGGATCGAGGGCCGGATCGTGCACCAGCTGTGGCTGCCCTACCACTGGGGCTCGGAGGGCCTGGTCACCGGCGACTCGGCGAACGACCTGATCGGCATCACCCTCGACCCGAACGTCCTGATCCAGGAGAGCAAGGTCGGCACGTGCGACATCCAGCCGGGGCGGCGGCCGGTCGGGCCGGCCCTGCTCAGCTTCGTGGAGGATTATCGACGCCGGGCCGGGCTCGTGCCGGGGCATCACACACCGATCGTGACCACTCATTCCGCGGAGGACGCTGATGGGGAGCAATAGCCTCTACGGGCCGCTCGACCCGGCGCCGGACGCCGGCTACGTCGACGCGCCACCGCGGATGGGCTTCTTCACCGACACCTCGGTGTGCATCGGGTGCAAGGCGTGCGAGGTGGCCTGCAAGGAGTGGAACGCCATCCCGGACGATGGCTTCAACCTGCTCGGGCAGTCCTACGACAACACCGGCGGCCTGTCCGCCAACACGTGGCGGCACGTGGCCTTCATCGAGCAGCCCGTGGTCCCTTCCTTGACGGATGCGCTGGCTGCCGCCGGCACCCAGTTCCTCGGGATGCCGCTCAGCGACCTGCCCGGCCGGGTCACCGAGGCGCCGCGCACCGATTTCCGCTGGCTGATGATGTCGAACGTGTGCAAGCACTGCACCCACGCCGGCTGCCTCGACGTCTGCCCGACCGGATCGCTGTTCCGCACCGAGTTCGGCACGGTGGTGGTCCAGGAGGACATCTGCAACGGCTGCGGCTACTGCATCGCCGCCTGCCCGTACGGCGTGATCGACCGGCGCGAGGACGACGGCCGGGCCTGGAAGTGCACGCTCTGCTACGACCGGATCGGCGACGGGCTGACCCCGGCCTGCGCCCAGGCGTGCCCGACCCAGTCGATCCAGTTCGGCGAGCTCGACGAGCTGCGCACCCGGGCCGCGGAGAGGGTCGACGCGCTGCACGAGGCCGGCGTCGAGTCGGCCCGGCTCTACGGCCACTCCGAGGACGACGGCGTCGGCGGGGACGGCGCGTTCTTCCTGCTCCTGGACGAGCCTGAGGTGTACGGCCTGCCGCCCGACCCGATCGTCACCACGCGGGACCTGCCGGACATGTGGAAGCGGGCCGGCATCGCCGCCCTGGCCATGGCCGCGTCGGTGGCCGTCTCGTTCCTGGGGCGGCGCGGATGAGCAAGCGCGGCGACCGGCCGATGGTGCCCCGGGCCGAGTTCAAGTCCTACTACGGCCGGCCGATCGTGCGGCCCGCGCCGTGGACCCACGACATCGCCTCCTACCTGTTCACCGGCGGGCTCGCGGCCGGGTCGGCGCTCCTGGCCGCCGGCGGGCAGCTGACCCGCCGGCCCCGGTTGCGCCGGGCCGGGCGGGTCGCGTCGCTCGGCGCGGTCGCGGCCAGCGGCTACTTCCTGGTCGCCGACCTGGGCCGGCCCGCCCGCTTCCACCACATGCTGCGGGTGGCCAAGCCGACGTCGCCGATGTCGATGGGCACGTGGATCTTCTCCGCCTTCAGCGCGGCGGCCGGCGCGGCCGCGATCACCGAGGCGGCGCCGCTGCTGCCGCCCGGCTTCTTCCGCCGGGTGCTGCCGCCGGTGGGCGCGGCCGCCGGGCTGGGCGCCGCGGTCGTCGCGCCCGCGCTGGCGACCTACACGGCCGTGCTGCTCGCCGACACCGCGACGCCGAGCTGGCACGCGGCGTACCCGGAACTGCCCTTCGTCTTTGCCGGAAGCGCCCTGGCCAGCGGGGCCGGCGTCGGGTTGATCGCCGATCCGGCGCCACCGGTCCGGCGGATGGCGGTGCTGGGCGCGGCCCTGGAGCTGTACGGCGCGCACCGGATCGAGACGACGAAGGGCATCCTCAGCGAGCCCTTCACCTCCGGCCACGCCGGAACGCTGCTGCGGGCGGGCCGTTTGCTGACCGCCGCGGGGATCGCCGGCGCCCTGCTGGGCCGCCGCAGCCGGGTCGTGTCCGCCCTGTCCGGTCTGTCGCTGCTGGCCGCGTCGGCGA
This sequence comes from Paractinoplanes durhamensis, assembly GCF_016862175.1. Lineage (GTDB taxonomy): Bacteria > Actinomycetota > Actinomycetes > Mycobacteriales > Micromonosporaceae > Actinoplanes > Actinoplanes durhamensis. The sequence continues at coordinate 106,275 of NZ_BOML01000051.1, forward strand.
TCACCCGGTTCGGCATCTTCGAGGGCGGCATGGTGTCCGCGCGGGACCCGAAATACACGGTGATCCCGCAGCGTGAGCGCCTTGCCCAACGGAACGAGTAGCGCCCTTTTCTCTCGATCACCCGGCCTCTCCGCGCCCGGTGACGGAAAATGAATGCACCTATCCGCCGGGCGGTTGGTTCCGAATAACCACCGGAAGATCCACTGACCGGCGGGGAGTGACCGAGGATGAGATCAGTAGCCGTCATCGGGGCCGGGGTGTCCGGGCTGACCGCGGCCTACGTGCTGCGTAACACGTGGGACGTGACGTTGTACGAGGCCGACACCCGGCTGGGCGGGCACGCACACACCCACGACCTGCCCGACCGCGGCTCGACCGTCGCGGTCGACTCCGGCTTCATCGTGCACAACGACCGGACGTACCCCCTGCTCCGCCGGCTCTTCGCCGAGCTGGACGTGCCCACCCGGGCCACCGAGATGAGCATGTCGGTGCGATGCGACGGCTGCGGTCTCGAGTACGCCGGCGCGAAGGGCCCCCGCGGCCTGTTCGCCCAGCCGCCCGGGCCGCGCTACCTGGCCACCCTGGCGCAGGTCCCGGTCTTCCACCGGCGGGCCCGCGCCCTGCTGGCCAGTGGCGACGAGATGACCCTCGGGGAGTTCCTGGCCCGCGGCCGGTACACCGATCACTTCGTCCGGCACTTCGTCGTGCCGCTGGTGTCGGCGGTCTGGTCCTGCGGCCCGCACGTCGTCGCCGACTACCCGGCCGGCTACCTGTTCACCTTCCTGGCCCACCACGGCATGCTCTCGGTGACCGGTTCGCCTGCCTGGCGGACCGTGACCGGCGGCTCCCGCACCTACGTCGAGCTGCTCGCCAAAAACCTGCGCAGCGTTCGGGTGAGCGATCCGGTCACCGCGATTACGCGTACGCCGTCGGGCGTCGACGTTCAGGCCACCGAGCGCACCCACTACGACGCGGTGGTCGTCGCGACCCATGCCGACCAGGCGTTACGGCTGCTCACCGACCCGACCGAGGCCGAGCAGCGGACGCTCGGGGCGTTCGGCTACTCGCGCAACGAGACCGTGCTGCACACCGACGACTCGATCCTGCCCCGTTCCGGGCGGGCGCGGGCGAGCTGGAACTACCGGCTGCCGGGCTGCACGCCGGACGCCGGACCGCCGGTCGTCACCTACGACATGAACCGGCTCCAAGGGCTGAACGCGTCGCGGAACTACCTGGTCACGCTGAACGCCGGCGGCCGGACCGGCGGGGAGCTGGCCCGGATGACCTACGAGCATCCGATCTACACGCCGGCGTCGGTCGCCGCCCAGGCCGGGCTGCCCGCGCTCAACGACGGCCGGACCGCGTTCGCCGGCGCCTACCACGGGTGGGGCTTCCACGAGGACGGCTGCCGCAGCGGGGTGCTGGCCGCCAAGTCGCTCGGGGCCGACTGGTGACCGCCCCCGCGCTCTACGACTGCACGGTCCGGCACACCCGGACCACGCCGCTGCGGCACGCCTTCACCTACCGCACCTACCAGTGGTTCGTCGACCTCGACGAGCTGCCGCGCGACCGGCTGCTCGCCTCGTTCCGGGCCGCCGACCACTTCGGCGACCCGGCCCGGACCATCCGGGCGAACGTCGAGGCGTACCTGGCCAGGCACGGCATCGACCTGGCCGGCGGCCCGATCCGGCTGCTCACCAACGCCCGCTCGTTCGGGTACGTGTTCAACCCGCTCAGCGTCTACTGGTGCCATCGCGCCGACGGCAGTCTCGCCGCGGTGATCGCCGAGGTGCACAACACCTACGGCGGCCGGCACTGCTACCTGCTGCACACCGACGAGCGCGGCCGGGCCGAGACCGCCAAGGCGTTCTACGTGTCGCCGTTCAACGACGTGTCCGGCGAGTACCGGCTGACCCTGCCCGAGCCCGGCGGCCGGCTCGCCCTGACCGTCGCGCTGGACCGCGACGGCGGCCGCCCGTTCGTCGCCTCGCTGCGCGGGCGCCGCCGCCCGGCCACCGGGCTCGCGCTGCTCGGCGCGGCCGTCCGGCATCCGTTCGTCACCGTCGCGGTGGCGGTGCGGATCCGGCTGCAAGGAATCCGGCTGTACCTGCGCGGCCTGCCGGTCGTGCCCCGAACGGAAGGCCCGCGATGACGATCACCCTGAACCAGGCGACCAGCCGGTGGCCGGACGTGGCGGCCCTGCCGAACGCCCCGATCCGGGCCGCCGTGGCCGGCGTGGTGTTCCGGCACGCGATGGCCGGCTCCGCCGTCCGGGTCCGCTACCCCGGCGGCCGGATGACCGGCACGTCCGGGCCGATCCTGGACGTGCACCGGCCGGCCGCCCTGCACGCCCGGCTCGGGGCGGCCGGGCTGATCGGCTTCGGCGAGGCCTACCAGGCCGGCGACTGGGACTCAGGCGACCTGGTCGGCGTGCTGACCGTGCTGGCCGGGCGGATGGGCACGCTGATCCCGCCGTCGCTGCAATGGATACGGCGCTTCCACGGGCCGCGGTCGCCGCAGGCCGAGCGGAACACGCCGGACGGCTCCCGGAGCAACATCGCCCGGCACTACGACCTGTCCAACGACCTGTTCGCGCTGTTCCTGGACGAGTCGATGAGCTATTCGAGCGCCCTGTTCGCCTCCGGCTCCTCCGACGACCTCCTCACCGCCCAACATCGCAAGATCGACCGGCTGCTGGATCGGACCGGCACCACCGCCGGCACCCTCCTGCTGGAGATCGGCACCGGCTGGGGCGAGCTGGCCATCCGGGCCGCTCAGCGTGGCGCCCGGGTGGTCAGCGTGACGCTCTCCGCCGAGCAGCGGGACCTGGCCCTGCGCCGGGCCGCCGCGGCCGGGGTGGCGGACCGGGTCGAGGTACGGCTGTGCGACTACCGGGAGATCACCCCGGTGCCGGGCGGCTTCGACGCGATCGTGTCGGTCGAGATGGTCGAGGCGGTCGGTCTCGACTACTGGCCGGCCTATGCGGATGTCCTGGCCCGGCACCTCGCCCCGCACGGCCGGGTCGGCCTGCAGATGATCACCATGGCGCACGACCGCATGCTCGCCACCAGCGACACGTACACCTGGATCCACAAGTACGTCTTCCCCGGCGGGCTGATCCCGTCGGTGCCGGCAATGACCGGCGTGCTCGGCCGGGCCGGGCTGACCGTGCACGACCGGCTCGACTTCGGCCTCGACTACGCGGAGACCCTGCGCCGCTGGCGGGCCGCCTTCACCGGCCGCACGGACGAGGTGGCCGCGCTCGGTTTCGACGCCACCTTCGCCCGGACCTGGAACTTCTACCTGGCCTACTGCGAGGCCGGCTTCGCCTCCCGCTACCTGGACGTGTGCCAGCTGGTGCTGGGCCACGGCGTACGCGAATGCTGACCCTGCTGCTCACCACCGCCGCGGCTTCCCTCGCCGTGATGCTGGTGGCCTTTGCGGCCGGGGTGGCCCTGGGCCGGCACAAGGGGGTGGACGTCGCCTGGGGGCTGGGGTTCGCCGCGGTCGCGGTCGCCACCGCCGCCCTCAACGCGGACCGCCCGATGGCCTGGCTCGCCGCTGGTCTGACCGTTGTCTGGGGCCTGCGCCTGTCGATCCACATCGGGCGGCAGGCCGGCCGGCACCCCGGCGAGGACCCGCGCTACGCCGAGTTGCTGAGCAAGGGAAAGGGCAACCGGACCTGGTACGCGCTGCGCAGCGTCTACCTGCTCCAGTGGATCATCCTGTGGTTCGTGTCGCTGCCGGTCCAGGTCGCCGCCCACTACGCCCCGCTCAACGCCTTCGCTGTGATCGGCGTGGCGATCTGGGCGGTCGGCCTGTTCTTCGAGGCGGTCGGCGATGCGCAGCTGGCCCGGTTCCGGGCCGACCCCGCGTCGAAGGGAAAGGTCCTCGACACCGGCCTGTGGCACTACACCCGGCATCCCAACTACTTCGGCGACGCGTGCGTGTGGTGGGGCCTGTTCGCGCTGGCCGCGCTGCACTGGACCGGCTGGCTCACGGTGCTGTCACCGATGCTGATGACGTGGTTCCTGGCCGGCAAGACCGGCAAGCCGTTGATGGAGAAACACCTGTCGGCGACAAGGCCGGGCTACGCCGAATACGTGGCCCGGACCAGCGGTTTCTTCCCCCGGCCGCCCCGGCGTCTATGAGCACTCCACCGTCTTGCCGGTGCTCGGCACCAGCTCCCCGATGACCGGGTAGCCGGGGATCTCGCCCGCGATGAGCAGGCCGCCGGAGGTCTGCGCGTCGGCGAGGAGCAGCAGCTCGTCCTCGGAGATGGACGCGTCGAGGTGCGGCCGCACCCAGTCGAGGTTGCGCCGGGTGCCACCGCTGACGAAGCCCTGTTTCAAGGCCTCCCGGGCACCGTCCAGGTAGGGAACCGCGCGGGAGTCGATCCGCGCGGTGACCTTGCTGGCCCGGGCAAGCTTGTGCAGGTGCCCGAGCAGCCCGAAGCCGGTCACGTCGGTGGCGCAGGTGACGCCGCGCTGCTTGGCGGCCTCGGCGGCGTCCCGGTTGAGCGTGGTCATCGCCGCGACCGCCTGCGGGAACACTTCGCCGGTGTTCTTGTGCCGGCTGTTGAGGACGCCGATGCCGAGCGGCTTGGTCAGGGTGAGCGGGGTGCCGGCCCGCCCGGCGTCGTTGCGCATCAGCCGCTCCGGGTCGGCGATCCCGGTGACCGCCATGCCGTACTTGGGTTCCGGATCGTCGACGCTGTGCCCACCGGCGACGTGACAGCCGGCTTCCCGGGCGATGTCGAGCCCACCGCGCAGCACCTCGGCGGCGAGCTCCATCGGCAGCAGATCACGAGGCCAGCAGAGCAGGTTGACCGCGACGACGGGGGTGCCGCCCATGGCGTACACATCGGAGAGGGCGTTGGCGGCAGCGATCCGCCCCCAGTCATAGGCGTCATCGACGACCGGCGTGAAGAAGTCCGCGGTGGCGACGATGGCCTGCCCGTTGGCAATCCGCACCACGGCGGCGTCATCCCCGTCGTCAAGCCCGACGAGCAGCTCACCGGGCCCCTTGGGCAGATCGGTGGTCAGACCCGCAACCACGGCTTCCAGCTCGCCGGGCGGAATCTTGCAGGCACAGCCACCGCCGTGCGCATACTGGGTGAGCCGCTGAACCGAAGTAGCCGTCACCCGCCCACTCTCCCACGCCACGGTCTAGGGTGTGCGGCGGAGGCGTTCAGGTGGCTGGTGCCCCTCCCAGTCTTCAAAACTGGTGTGGCCCGGCATCCGGGCCAGGCGGGTTCGATTCCCGTCCGCCTCCGCCATCTTTCGTGATCATCTACGTTGGGTGACATGGCGAGGGCTGGGTACGTACTTGCGCCGCTGCTCGCCCTGGTGGTGGCCGGGTGCGGGGCAACGCCGGTCCGCCCACAGGCGTCGCCGTCGACCGCGGTGAGAGGGCTGGAGACGGTGGACGAGGACGCGTTCTGGCAGATCGTCGGGGACGCTCGGGAGCAGGCTTCCGACGACCCGGACGCGATGGCGGAGGTTCTCGAAGAGCGTTTCGCCGACGCCGGTGACGACGAACTGCGTGGGTTTCAGCGGCAGTTGGTTGCCGCGAGCCGGCGCCTCTACACCTGGCGGCACGCCGCGGCGGCCGACATGGTGTGCGGGTCCGTCGGTGATGACGGGTTCACCGACTGGCGGTCGTGGGTCATCACCCTGGGGCGCGAGACCTTCGAGCGCATCGCGGCCGATCCCGACAACCTCGCCGACGTCGAGGACCTCACCGCCGGCTGCGCGGGGGCGGGCGAGCTGTTCGGCGCGGCCGTCAGCGGCATCTACTACGAACGGCACGGCTACGACGACGACACCTTCCCCGTCCTCGAGCCGGGCGGCACGTCACCGACCGGCACGCCGCCGAGCGGCTATCCGCGCAACGGAACCGAGCCGCTCCGCGCAACGCTGCCCAGGCTGGCCGAACGCACCTGAGCCTAGGGTTTCGGACCGAGGGCGAGGATCCACTCGTCGGCGAGCGTCTCGATGACGAGGTCGCCTCGGTCGAAACGGAGGATCAGCCCGGCGCAGCCCGGCCGGCCGTCGCGGTTCTCGATCACGGCGCCGTCGATGAGTCGCTCTCCGACGAAGCTCGCCAGCAGGTCCGGCGGCTGCGCCGGGCCGACCTTCGTCTCCCCGTCGTTGTCCATCGCGTACGACGAGTGCGGGTCCTGGTGATCCAGCAACAGCTGGTCGCCGCGGCCGTGCAGCCGGACCGGCATCAGGTACTCGAAGAACAGCCATGCGTGCAGCAGGCTCTCCGCGTCCGGGGCGCGGCGGCCCTGGTGCCAGAACCGCGCCTCGGTCACGGCTTCGAGGCGCCGGCCGGCCACGTGCGCCAGCCATGCGGCGACCATCTCCGGATCCCCGAAGCCGACGTACGGATTGCTGTGCTCGACGTGCAGCGCCTGCCACACGGCGCGAGCGGTTGCCTCGTAGACATCTCCGACGCCGGTGTCGGTGCCGGTGCCGACCACGTCGGTGACGATCACCTTCACCGGGTGGGGAGCATCGCGTAGGGCCCAGCGGGCGCCGAGCTCGGCCTCACGCCGATAGTCACCGAAGGTAGTGGCGGTCGCCGCGACCTCGACCTCGGTCCGACCGGCCGGTTCCACGTCCACGCTGACCTTGGCGAAGCGGCAGGAACGCTTCGTCTGCCACAACAGCCGGTAGGTCGTCATGCCCGCCGATGATGCCGGACGGTCACGTCGGTCAGGGGATCAGGGCCAGCTTGCCGACCGTGGCCCGGGCCGCCAGCTCGGCCAGGGCTTTCGGGCCGTCGGCGAGCGGGTGGACGGTCGGCGCGGCCGGGGCGAGAACACCCGCCGCCAGCAGGCCGAACAACTCCCCCATCACCTCGCCGAAGATCTCCGGGGTGGCCTGGATCACGGTGCCGATGTTCAGGCCGATGAGGTGGATCTGGTGTTTGTAGACCAGGTCCCAGTTGGTGATCGTGGCCTCGCCGCCGGACAGGCCGTGGACGACGACCCGGCCGGTGACCCGCCGCGCCGAGGCCAGGCTGCTCTCCAGGGCCGGGCCGCCCGCCGATTCCAGCACGAGGTCGGCGCCGGCGCCGCCGGTCAATTGCTTGACCTCGCCGGCGAGATCGGCGCTGCGGGAGTCGACGACGTGGTCGGCGCCAAGGCTCCGGAGCAGGTCGTGCTTGCCCGGCGAGGCCGCGGCGATCACCGTCGCGCCGTAGTGCTTCGCCAGCCGGAGCGCGACCTGGCCCGTTCCGCCGGCCGCGGCCTGGATCAGGACGGTCTCGCCGGGCTCGATGCGGCCCAGCGGCCGGAGTGCGGCCAGCGCGGTCGGCCAGCTCACGACCAGGCCCAGCGCCTGCTCGTCCGCCCAGCCCGTCGGCACGGGGACCGCAGCGGCCGCGGGCAGCACCATGAACTCGGCGAAGGCGCCGCCGGTCATCCCGGCGCCGATGACGTGGTCGCCGGGTGCCGGGCCGGTCACGCCCGCGCCGACCGCCACGATCTCGCCGGCGCCCTCGACGCCCGCCACGTACGGCGGCTGCGGGCCGCCGGGGAAGGTCCCGGTGGACTGCTGGATGTCGACGAAGTTGACGCCGGCCGCGGTCACCCGGATCAGGACCTCGCCAGGGCCCGGGCTCGGCACCGGGGCGTCGGTGATCAGTCGGAGGTCCTGCGGACCGTTCAGGGACGTCTGCTGCAGCGCGCGCATGATGGTTTTCCTTCGCTGGGTGCTATCGGCTCCCAGGAAGACCCGGCCGGGCCGGCAAAGGAATCGGCCCGAACCCGAAAGTGGCCACCAATTCCGGATCACCGAAGGACGTGATCCCGGCGATGCCTGCCTCCGTCACGGTGAGCACGCAGATTCCGTACGCCTGGTAGGTCCCTTGTTCGTCGCGAAGGTAGGCCGCCGCAGCCGGCTGACCGTTGGCGCTGGTGGCGAACATGCGCCAGGTCCCGGGCGAACCCAGCAGGTGACGGCGCAGGAACGGCACGCAGACCGCGCGGCCGGCGAACCAGGTGCGCAGCGGTGTCGCCTCCAGGGTGGCGTCGGCCAGCAGAAGTCGTTCCAGCGCGGCGGCGTCGGCATTCTCGAAGGCCGCGATGTACCGGTCGAGGATCTCCCGCGCGCGTGGGGCGGCCGGCTCGGTGACCCGGCCGGTGGTCAGCGAGAGTTCGGCCAGCCGCGCCCGGGCCCGCTGCAGCGCGCTCTTCACCGACGCCGTGCTGGTGCCGAGCATGACCGCGACGTCGTCGGCGGGAAACGCCAGCACGTCCCGCAGGAGCAGCACCGCCCGCTGCTTGGGCGGCAGGTGCTGCAGGCCGGCCACGAGCGCCAGCCGGACCGACTCCCGCTCGGCGACGATCACGGCGGGATCGTCCGGTGCCGGCTGCAGCCAGCGCACCTCGGCCCCGGCCACCTGCAGGGCCGCATCGGGATCCTCCTCCGGGCCGCCGAGGCCGGACGGCAGCAACCGCCGGCTCGGCCGGGCCAGCTCGGTCAGGCAGCGGTTCGTGGCGATCTGGTGCAGCCAGGTGCGTACCGAAGATCGGCCTTCGAATGTCCCAAATGATTTCCAGGCCCGCAGGTAGGTCTCCTGGACCGCATCCTCCGCGTCCTGGACCGACCCGAGCATCCGATAGCAGTGCCCGAACAGCTCACGCCGCAATGGCTCGGTGGCCTCGGCGAACCCGTCGTGGTCAGGCACGTGCACGTCCGGCCGGGCGGGTGGTGGCCCAGCTCGCGAGCAGGCGCAGGGCGTCGTCGCCGGCCGAGCCGGCCGGGGCGCTGAGCATGGTCATGGTCAGGCCGGGGTCGGCGGTCAGCTGCATGGTCTCGAACTGTAGGTCCAGGTCGCCGACGACCGGGTGGCGGAACTGTTTGCGGCCGGTGCGATGCAGGCGTACGTCGTGGGCCGCCCAGCGGGTCCGGAACTCCTCGCTGCGGGTGGACAGCTCGCCGACCAGGTCGGTCAGGGCCCGGTCGTACGGGTCGCGGCCGGCCTCGGTGCGCAACATGGCGACGGTGTCGGTGGCGATGCGGTCCCAGTCGCGCCAGAAGTCGCGGGCCTTCGGGTCGAGGAACGCGAACCGGGCGTGGTTGGCGGGCCGGGCCGGATCGTCGAACATCGGCGCGTAGAGCGCCTGGGCCAGCGGGTTGGCGGCGAGGACGTCCGCGCGGCCGTTGCCGACGAACGCCGGCACGTCGGTCATCAGCTCCAGCAGGCGGGCCACACTCGGGCGGATCTGCTGGGCCGCCGCCCGGTGGCGGGTACGCGCGGCGGGGCCGGCGGCGCGGGCCAGGTCGGTCAGGTGCTGGTGTTCGGCCTCGTCGAGGTGCAGGGCCCGGGCGAGGGCGTCGAGGACGCTGTCGGAGGCGCCGGCGAGGTTGCCGCGTTCGAGCTGGGCGTAATACTCGACGCTTACGCCGGCCAGGTCGGCCACCTCGCTGCGGCGCAGGCCGGGAACCCGCCGGTTGCGGCTGTAACTCGTCAGGCCGGCCTGCTCCGGGGTGATCCGGGCACGCCGGGAGCTGAGGAACGCCTTCACCTCGGCACGGTTGTCCACGCCGTCCAGGCTAGGCTCGATCACGGGCATCGTGGGCGGCGAGTGCACCTCGGCGTACGCAAGCTCGAGGTTTGGTCTTGAAGGTTGGATGGAGTCGCTGGCCGTCGAGGTCGGACGAGCCGCCGCGGCGATGGGCGGCCGACGACTACCGGCAGCTGTCCTCGTCGCTCGACCACTCCCCCGGACAACCCGAACGGCACCGGTAGCGCTACGTATATCGGGGAATGGACACACAGCAACGCCACTGGTAGTAGTAAGGCGTGCTGAGGGCTGTCGAATGGATCGTGCTGGGAATCGGTAGCGCGGCCGCCATCGTTTACGGCGTCCGTCGTCACCGGCCCGCGCGGATCAGTCCTTGGCTGTTGCTGGCCGGAGCCATCGTGGCGAGCGCCTGCGGCGACGTGTTGACCGCGTTGAACCGGCCCGCCGCAGCCGATGTCTGTTTCTACGCCATGATCGTGCTGGTCGCCTGCAGTCTGCTGCAGTTGACCCGCGTCGGTGCGATTCTCGTCGACCGGGCACGGCTCATCGACCTGCTCGCGTTCGCGTGCTCGACGCTGCTGGTGGTCTGGGTGTTCGTGATCGGCGATGCGGGCCGGATCGGGAACATCTCCGGGGCCTACGTCATCGGAGCCCTGCTGCTCCTCGCGGTCGTCGCCCGTGTGCTGGTCGTCGTGGGCCGGAACCTCTCGGCCGCACTGCTGGTCCTCGGTGCGGTCGGTGTCCTGGTCAGTGACATCTTGCAGCCGCTGTGGCCGGGACGGCTGAGCGAGTCCGGGTTCGTGGTGCTCTACCTGGCCTGGGGCGCCGCCGCATTGCACCCGTCGATGGTCAGGCTCACCGTGCCCGCGGCGCCGTGTCCGAGTTCGTGGCGTGGGCGATGGGCGGCGCTGCTGGGCATCTCCGTAGCCACCCCGCCGGTCGTGCTGCTGATCGAGGCGGTGCACGGCACGGTCGGCGACGGTGTGGTGATCGCCGTGGCCGGTGCGATCACACTTGTCCTGGCCATCACGCGGCTGACCGACTCGGTGACCCTGAACGGCCAAGCCTTGACCCGTGAGCGCGGCTTGCGGCAGGCGAGCGCCGCACTGGTTGCCGCCGCGGACACCCCGGCCGTGGACGAGGCGGTCCGAGCCGCGATTGTCCAGCTCATGCCGCCGGGCGCCATCCGCAGCACCGTCTTCGCCATCGACGACCGGTGGGTCACGCTCGAAGCGGCGCCGGGCATCGAGGCCGGCCCGCCGTCGAGCAGCTGGTGGATCGAGGACGCCGACCGGGACTACGCCACACTGGTCTGTCCGCTCTGGCTGGAACCACTCGCCGTCGCCCGCCCGGGCGGCGGAGCACTGATCCTGGTGGGTCGCCGGGACGCCCTCACCGCCGCTCGCGACACCGTTGAGGTGCTGGCGGGGCAGGCGGCGCTCGCGCTGGATCGCATCTCCCTGGTGGAGGCGGTCGGCCGCCGCGACAGTGACCTCTATCTGCGCGCGGTGATCCGGAACAGCGCGGACATCGTCGTGGTGCTGGACGAGGACCAGCGCATCCGATACGCCAGTCCTTCGCTGCGCGAGCTGCTCGGTGTCGACGACCTTCCGCCGCTGGCCGCACTCGGTGATCTGGTGTGTCCGGGCGACCGCAGCCAGCTGCTCCAGGCCTTCCGCGGCTCGGGCGACGGTGTGGTGTTCTGCTCGCTGTTGCGGGCCGACGACAGCCAGGTGCTGGTCGAAGCCAGGTACCGCGACCTGCGCGAGGACCGCTTGGTCCAGGGTTTTGTGGTGACCCTGCGGGATTTTCCCCGGGGCCGTGAGCCGGGCGAGCAGCTGTCCCAACGCGACAATCTGGACGAGTTGCCGGCCTGGGTGAACCGGCGCAGCGTTCGGCACAAGTTCCGCTACTAGCGGCGCCCGTCACCCGGCACGCAGCCAAGCACCGGACAGTCTCCCGCAGCCATCGATGATCACCACCTCCATGTTCACCCAGTTGGTCCACGTGCCACCCGGACTTTCCTGCCGGCGGTGATACAGCCAGCAGTCGATGCCCCGCATGAACTGCTCGCGCCGGCCCCGGCAACTCGGCCGCCGGCGGTGTCACTTCAGATGCAGCAACCCGGCCGCGACGGCGACCAGGATCAGCACCACCAGCAGCTGAATGCCCTGCTCTCCGAAGTTGCCGTGGCCGAGCAGCAGCGCGGTGGTCAGCGGGGTGAGCACGAAGTTGTTGCCGGCGTGCGCCACGCAGGGCGGCCAGATGCTGTTGCTACGAGCCCGCAGCCAGGCCAGGATGACCTCCTGACACATGATCCACACCGTCCATCCGGCCAGGCCCAGGGCCAGATTCGAGAACTCGGCGTAGCCGAGCAGCGCGAGCGGATAGTGCCAGACCGCCGCGATCAGGCCCGCCGCCAGTGCGGCGCGGCGGGGGCGGCCGGGACAGATGCGCAGCAGCAGATAGCCCGTCCAGCCGAATTCCTCACCCCAGAAGGCGAGGGTGACGATCGGAACTGCCAGGCAGAGCAGCAGTGACACCGACCAGACGGGCACACCGGGAACCAGGTCTGCCATCGAACGGACGGACGGCTCCCATAGCCCGGATGCCGCGGCGACGCCGACCACCACGACGGCGACGGCGAGCGGGCCCAGCCAGGCCAGCAGGTAGTACCGCCAGGCCGGACGCAGTCGGAGGCGGGAGCCGGCGTCCGCGAAACCCTCGCGGGTGACCCACCGCCGCACCACCAGGGCCGCGGCCGCCGGCGCGAACCCGGCCGGCACCTGCACCAGCGGGTTCACCAGCGACCAGCCGAACAACAGGTGCGCCACCGCTTCCCAGCCCCAGGCGACACCGAAGGAGATCAGCAGGAATGCCGTCAGACCCCGCCTGTTCAAGCGGGGACCGACCATCGGGGTTGTCTCGTTCATGCACCCAGTGCACCCGCGCACGCCGTCTGCTACATGGGCTTGGACGCGACTTCGGAGGTAGCGCGTGCGCTACCCCGCGCGGCCGACGTGATCCGTAGGGTTGGCACATGAGCGACGCCTGGACGGCCGTGCGCGGACGCCCCACCCGGTTCCTGGCGTCCGCGTGGCCGTGGCGCTCTCTGGCCTATGTGGGCAGCACCGTGCCCGTCGGCGTCGCCTGGCTGATCCTCCTGCTGGTGGTCCTCGGGGTGGGCGTAGCCACCATCGTGGTGGTCGCGGGACTGTTCGTGCTCGCCGGCGTTCCGAGGCTCGCCCGCCGCGCCGCGTCGGGCGAGCGGCGCCGGCTCCGGCTGATGTTCCCCGAAAGGCCGGCGAACCGGCCGGGCCGCGTATCCGGGCCGGAGATCGGCGTCATGGTCCTGCTGGCGACGGTGTTCTGGCCCGTGGACGCGATCGCACTGGTGATGCTGTCGGCTCCGATCGTGTTGCTGTGCGCTCCCGTGCTGGTCCGGCACGACGTGGTCGACGTTGCCGGCTGGCGGGTCGACCACACCGGTGAGGCGTGGGCGGCGGCCGCCGCCGGCCTCGGCGCTCTGGTCCTGCTGGCGTACGCGGTCACCGCGCTGGCCTGCGCCCAGGCCGCGTTGGTGCGGCATCTGCTGGAGGAGTCCAAGGCCCGGCTGGCGGAGGCGGTCCAGCAGCTGCGCCGCTCCCGCAGCGGGCTGGTGGACGCGTTCGAAACCGAACGCCGCCGGATCGAGCGCGATCTCCACGACGGTGTCCAGCAGCGCCTCGTCGCGCTGACCATGACGCTCGGCAGCGCCGAGTTGGACCTGGCCGACGGCCCGGGCCTCGACCTCGTGCGTGAAGCACACCACCAGGCCGAGCAGGCCCTCGCCGACCTACGCACCACGATCCGGGGCATCCATCCCCAGGTGCTGACCGACCACGGCCTCGCCGCGGCCGTGCACGAGATCGCCGGCCGGTCACCGGTCCCGGTCCACCTCCGTCTCGCCCTCGACGGCCGGCTTCCGTCGGCGGTCGAGGCCGCGGCCTACTTCTTCGTCAGCGAGAACCTCACCAACGTCGTTCGCCACGCGCAGGCCCGCTCGGCGCAGGTGCAGGCGAGGATCGAGGACCACGCGCTGATCGTCTCGGTCGTCGACGACGGTATCGGCGGCGCCGACCCGCAGGCGGGCACCGGCCTCGCCGGACTGCACGCCCGGATCGACGCCCTCGATGGCGAACTGGACATCAGCAGCCCCACCGGCGGCCCGACACAGGTGCGGATGACGTGCCCGATCCGTTGACGCCACCGCCGAAGGCGCTGCGGATCATCGTCGCCGAGGACGCGGCCCTGCTCCGAGAAGGGCTGGTGCGGATCCTCGAACGCGCCGGCCACGAGGTCGTCGCGGCCGTCCCCGACGCGCAGGCTCTGCTCACGTACACCGGCAACTGCCGCCCCGACCTCGTCGTCACCGACATCCGCATGCCACCCACCCACACCGACGAGGGGCTACGCGCGGCGGCGACGATCCGGGCCACCCATCCCGGCATCGCGATCATGTTGCTCTCGGCCTACGTCGCCGACGCCTACGTCGGCGAGCTGCTCGGCTCGGCCCCCGGAGGGGGCATCGGGTACCTGCTCAAGGACCGGGTCGGCCACGTACGCGACTTCCTCGACAGCGTCGACCGCGTCGCGGCGGGCGGCACGGTCGTCGACGGCGAGGTGGTCCGCCAACTCGTCGGCCTCCGGCACGCCGACGGTCCACTCGCGGGCCTCACCGAACGCGAGCGCGAGGTCCTCGCCCTCATGGCCGAAGGCCACACCAACCACGCGATCGCCGGCAAAATGTTCGTGAGCGAGGCGGCGGTACGCAAGCACATCGGCAACATCTTCGCCAAGCTTCCGCTCGACCCACATTCGGACCGCCGAGTCTCGGCCGTTCTCACCTACCTGCGCGGCTCACCGGGTGCCTGAGACGTGCGTGGCCGATTTCGGCCACGCACGCATTGCGGATGTCCGGTGCGAAAGGCGAAGTCAGTCGATCGGTTTGCCGAACCAGCGGGCGAGATGGTCGTCCAGATCCTGCTGGTCGTCGCCGATCCAGGCGACGTGGCCGTCCGGGCGCAGCAGGACGGCCGGAACATCCAGTGAGGCGGTCGGGTCGCCGAGGTAATCGACCTGGGTCGACCAACTGCCGGCGGCCAGGCGTTCGGTGCGGTCCAGCAGCAGGCCGCGTCCGCCGTGCAGCCGGCCGTACAGCCGGCCCTGCTCGAGTTCGATGTCGGGCATGCGGCGGCCGAGCAGGTCAGGGCCTGCACCGAAGTCGTAGCGGACGCCGATCGCGGTGACCTTCTCCAGCAGGAAGCGATTCACCTCGTCGAATTCCATCAATTCAACAAGCAGCTTGCGTACGGCCTGGGGCCCCGGCCCGGTGGACGACAACTCGGTCTGGGCGCGCGTGTTGTCCAGCACCTCCGCGGCGACCGGATGACGTTCCGCCTGGTAGGTGTCGAGCAGGGTGTCCGGTGCCCAGCCGCGGACCTGGGCAGCCAGTTTCCAGCCCAGATTGACGGCGTCCTGGATGCCGAGGTTGAGGCCCTGCCCGCCGAGGGGTGGATGGATGTGGGCGGCGTCGCCGGCCAGCAGAACCCGGCCGACCCGATAGCTTTCGGCCAGCCGGGTGGCGTCACCGAAACGGGACAACCAGCGCGGGGAATGCACGCCGAAATCGGTTCCGGCAAAGGCCTGCAACTGCTGCCGGAAATCGTCCAGGGTTGGTGGTTCCGCGCGGTCGCTGACTCCCGCGGCCGGGACGACCACGCTGTAAACCCCCGCGCCCACCGGCCGGAGCCAGAATCGCCGGGTCACCTTGGCGGCGATCTCGGCCGGCGGCGCATCCGCTTTCATCTCGCCCATCAGCGTCTCGTTGCGGGCGGGCTCGCCGGGAAAGCCGACGCCGAGCAGTTTGCGCACCGCGCTGCGCGCGCCGTCACCACCAACGAGATAGCGGGTACGCACCTGTTCCCCGCCGGCCAGTTCGACGGTCACGCCGTCGTCGTCCTGCTCGAGCCCGGTCACCGCAGCACCGCGCCGGACGTGGGCGCCGAGCGCGATCGCGTGTTCTTCGAGCAGCCGCACGATCACCGGTTGCGGAATGCCGAGCAGGTAGGCGTACGGCGAATCAAGGTTTTGGGGTGCGGGTTTGTCGATGGCGGCGAAATAGGCACCGGCCGGACGCTGCCGGCCATGCTCGCGAATGCGGTCGAGCAGCCCGCGCATGGCCAGAAGCTCAAGACTGCGAATATGAAGCCCGACGATGCGTACGAACGAGACGGGCTCGGTGTCCTTCTCCAGAACGAGAACCCGCACATCGTGCAGTCGCAGTTCGGCGGCCAGCATCGCGCCGGTCGGCCCGCAGCCGACAATGACCACGTCGAAGATGTCCATCGGTGTTGCCTTTCGGGAGTGCCTGATTGGCGGCGCTCCCGGCGACACCTACGTCAATCGCCCGACCGTGACGGCAGGAGGGAGCACCCACTTCGATGCAGCGTTCATGGGTCTCACCTCCTCAAGCGGCGTCACGTCAGGAGCAAGCTACAAGCCCGGCCACCAACCGTCCAGCCCTTTTCCGGTCGTCACTCGGCCGGGAGAAGTCCGGCCTCGCCGCACATCATTGAACCTTCTCGACGTGGCCAGGGCAGCAGCACCCGGCGCCGGTCATCGCGCCGCAACCGCAGGCCCGATGTCAGGTTGACGAAGGTTCATCGACCAGCGTCATCCCGGAAGCCGTCCGGCATTGCCTAGGATCACTATCCATCTGCCGCCTCGACGGAGGGGATTCCTGATGACCGGCCCCAGCATCGACGACACCCGGCCGAGCAGCGCCCGGGTGTGGAACTACCTACTGGACGGCAAGGACAACTTCCCCGTCGACCGGGAGTTGGGCGAGGCGCTCCGCGCGGCGAACCCGGGGATCGTCGCGGTCGCACAGGCGCAACGGAGGTTCCTCAAGCAGGCGGTCACCCTCCTCGCCGGCGAGGGCATCCGGCAGTTCCTGGACATCGGCACCGGCCTGCCGACGGCCGACAACACACACGAGGTAGCGCAGCGAGCGGCCCCCGAGTCGCGGATCGTCTACGTCGACAACGACCCGCTCGTGCTGGTGCACGCCCGCGCGCTCCTGACGAGCACCCCCGAGGGCGCGACCGCGTACGTCGACGCCAACGTGCAGGACCCGGAACGAATCCTGAGCGAGGCGGCCCGGACACTCGACCTCAACCGCCCGGTGGCCCTGACCATGATCGGCATCCTGGGCAACGTCGCCGACTACACCGAGGCCCGCTCGATCGTCGACCGTCTGCTCAGCGCCGTGCCGTCGGGCAGCTACCTGGCGGTGAGCGACGGCACGAGCACCAGCGCGGAGAGCGTGGAGAGCCAGCGGGTCGCCAACAAGGGCGGCCACCCGTACAACCTGCGCTCCCCCGAGGAGATCGCCGGCTACTTCCAGGGCCTGGAACTGCTCGAGCCCGGCCTGGTGCCGACGTCACGGTGGCGCCCGCCGCCCGGACCAGAACCAGAGGCCCTCGACGTGTACTGCGCAGTCGGCCGCAAGCCTTGAGGCGCGACGGACACGCCCGGCCGGCATAGCCCGACCGGCAAAGCCCGACCGGCAAAGCCCGACCGGCAAAGCGAGAGGCCGCGCCGGCGCTGTCGGTGACCGTGGCGGCGATGGTGTCGGCAACCAGCCGGGCGGACGCGGGGCGGTATTGGCGGACGCCGACGAACGAGACCGGCACGACTCAGCCGAGCAACGGGTGGCGGGCGCGCACTGCCGATGACGACCGCGACGAAAGACACGCCCACGGGCTCGACGCCCGGCACACCGGAAAGGCGGAGAAGGGGTGCGCCGTCGGGGCGAACCCGATCCGCGATGAGAATGACGGCGGCGCATTTGCGACTTCCGCAACGAAATGTTCGCCAAGCGGCCGCATGGCCACGCCGAAGGGCAGCACCCCATTTCCGAGCGGACGGCATTGCCAATTTCCCGACGGCGGCACCGACTGATTAAGCGGCGAACACCGTCGCCATTTCCGTGGCGATCTCCGGCGCTGCCGGCGAGGTGTTCGCCGTGCGTGTTGCCGCCCGGCACCGACCGTGTCGGGGCTGTTGTCGTGGGTCAGTGGGTCTCGGTGACGCCACGGCGCCACCGACAGGGATGCGGCGATCGATATCCCCGGACAGGCAGCGGCAGGACACCACCCGAACCCGAACTGCATGACGGCAGCGCGCGGTCGAAGTTGTCCGTCCCCACCCACTGATCCATGTCGGCCGGCGCCCTCAACCGGACCGTCGATCCGGCCCTCGGGCTCGGGCTCGGGCTCCGGCTCCGGCTCCGACTCCGACTCCGACTCCGACTCCGACTCCGACAAGCCTGGAAACTCGGCTAACCGTGCAGGCTCGGCCAAGCGCACAGCCTCGGCCAAGCGCACAGCCTCGGCCAAGCCCACAGCCTCGGCCAAGCCCACAGCCTCGGCCAAGCGTGCAGCCTCGGCCAAGCGTGCAGCCTCGGCCAAGCGTGCAGCCTCGGCCTGAGCAGCGGTTTCTGCCCGGGGAGCAAGCTCGGTCTGGTTTGCCATTTGCGGTATGCCCGCGGCTGTCGACCAGCCTGCGGCGGGGACGGCCGTGCCGGTCGGGCTAGCTGGGCCAGCCGGGCCGGACAAGGCAGCCGGGCCGGACAAGGCAGGCTGCTGGCTGTCTCGCGGCAAGTCGCGCTCGGGCGGGTCGGCACGGCTTGGCAGCGCGGGCGACGGCCGCTGCAGGCAGGTCGCCTCGGCCGGCCAGATCAACGGCGGGACAGCCTCGAAGTCATCGTGCAGGCCGACCTCGGCGCACTCGCGAGAGCAACCCCGAGACTGGCACAACTTCCGCGCATGACGCCGAATGAGACCCCAGCGCCGCCGACGCGCATGGTCAAGACGGAATTCTTCTTTCAGCGGCGAATAGTTTCGCGCTCTCGTGCGATCCCGCATAGCGGCAGTTGCGGGACGGGTGAATAACTGAAGCTGCTGGTACCGCATGGGACTTATTCTCCTGCACTCCGCACGGCACTCGCCAATAGCGGATCATGCCAACCTCAAGAATCCCGCATAGCCGGAAAATCGGTTGCGTGACCAATCAAAGAAACCATTACGGCCGGCGCGGGAAAGCGGCTCGAAACCGCGCCGAACCTGCCCTTCAAACCTGCGGGCGCGGGGTGGACGTGCCGGTGAGACCGGCCGCAGCCAACTCAGCGCAGGGGCGAACAGAGAGAGCGCAGGGGTGAGCTTCCCCCGGTTCCCGGACACCGTCGCTGAGGCGACACTCGGTCGCCGAGGGAGGAGTTTGGCGCTTGCGCCACCATCCGCCGGAAAGCGCAGGGAGCGCAGGTCCAC